>CBDBGQ010000056.1:0-368125 GCA_965205345.1 Acidobacteriota bacterium
CCCGACGAGCAGGGGCTGTGGGACAGTCAAATCGAACTGGGCGAGAAGTTCTTCCACGAGATCATCCGCCACCCCGTGCCGTTGGATCTGAATATCTTGAAGGCTCTCAAGCGCTCTTCGCTGGGATTGGATCTCTATCTGTGGTTGACGTATCGGACTTTCACATTGAAACGCCCCGCTACGGCTCTGCTGGCCGCAGTTGTACCGCCAGTTCGGAGCGCACCCCACCAAGGCGAAGGATCACTATACCGTCAAGGGTTTTCGCAAGGATTGCCTGCGGGAGTTGAAGAAGATCAAAACGGCCTGGCCGGGTCTGAACTACGCGATGGGCACGGGTGTGTTGATCCTCTTGCCCTCAACATCCGCCATCTCTCCGGCGCGGGTGATGGCAGCTTGGCCGCGGATTCATCCACAGAAGACCATGATCCAGGGGGGTTATTCAGGCATAAACAGAACCCATGAAACATCCGACCCTTGGCATAAACGGAACCCCTACAGACCCAATCCTTGGCATAAACAGGACCTCTATACAAGTAGTTTAAAGAACAAGTAGAAGACTACACGTAGCAGGAGGGCTAACCTGTGAAAAATGACCAAAAACCCAAACAATCATAGGAAACGAGCGCTGACGTGCTTTGATGAGATATTCAGGCTAGCGGGGATCGTGAAACAATTGCATTGAGGCGCCGAAAACTTTCCGCCCTGCTGCCGCGAAATCAATAGTACAGCTTCGTCTTCGAAAGTCCCAACTGGTGAGCCACTTCAATTTGGGGGAATGTCCATATTTTCTAGCAGCGAGATCGCCAAGGAAATTTATTTTTGGATTGTTCAACTTGTGGCGTCCAGGCATCCTTATATTTGCGCTAATTCGCTAATCTTAGCGAATTAGCGCTTTTGTTTCCCGCCAAGCTCTCGTTCATAGGATTCTACGGCGCGGTTGAGAAGTTGGACGTTCTTGAGCTGTGCGTCAAGCGCGAGTCGTTTGAAGCGCTGCCGGAATTCAGCGGGCACCTTGAAATTCAGATCGACAAGCTTCCCGGTGGGGGTCTGTCCGCGCTGGAGCGACCCCGAAACGGCCGCAGGAGTTTTTTCTTTAGTTGCAAGGACGGTGCTGGCATCGATGGCTAGTGGCTTTTTAGACATAGTCTTTCACCCTCTTCTGAGTATTCGCTGTTTCGCTAAGGTTCGCTAATTCTTCCAGGCAGACTCTGGTAAAGCCCCAAAGCGCGGCGACTTCCGCGGCGGCGGGGCCGCTGGGTCTGATCTCAAGGGCTGTGCGGCCGTCGGTCATCGAAGCTGCGTAATCGACGCGGTCATGAATGACGGACTGGAGGACTTGGCCGTGTTCGGAAAGCGCGGCGAGGGTCTGCACGGTGATCCGGGCATTGCCCTTGGCCTGGGTCAACACGAAAACGAAAGGCGTACCGGCTTGCTTGACGAGGTCAAGGGTAGCCCCTAGCGACCAGAGATCGTTCGGGCTCGGGCGCGTCGGAATTAGAATCAGATCGGCTAGCCCTAGGACCTGCCGGTTTTGCTCGGTCAGGGCCGGGGGCGTATCGATGAAGCAGTAGGTAAATCCCATTTGTGCGAGGACTGCGAGCTTGTCAGGAAGTTCACGCAAACTGACGGGTGCGAGCTTTGGGGCTTCCGCCTCCCGTACCTTCCACCATGTGGCGAGGGTTTGCTGGGGGTCGGTATCGATCACAACAGAGGGGGCCGTGGCCGACGCGTTCGGCGGCTACGGCGAGATGCGCGGTGACTGTCGTTTTACCGCTACCCCCTTTCTGGGAAGTGATCACAACTATTTCCATTGGCCTTCCGTGGCTAGAATCAGCGAATGTTCGCTAATTAGCCTTTTCGCTAAGAATAGCGGAAAAGCGAATGGAACGGAAGGGCTGTTTGAGGAAGCCGCTGTTCGCCTGGATGATCTGGATGTCGAAATCGACTCCCAGCAGTTCTTCCAACGGCAAGTTTCTCTCCACAAGTGGAAACCGCGCGCTTAACAATAGACTTGCCGCGAGACATGCATCGACGCTTCAAAATCGCGTGCACGGTGGCGGGTACGAAGATGAATGCTGAAATCCGTCGGTTCATCGACCGCCGAAGTGCGGAACTTGAAACTTCAGTAGAATAGGGGCGGCCGTCTAGATCGCCAAGCGGGCGGGAGGCTGTTTGGTGTGGCCCGACATTAGACTATCGGCGGAGCAGCAGTGCCCTAGATCTTGTCCGAACCCGTATTGTGTGCGCCTTAGCGGCCGAGTTCTTCCTGAACAATCGACGGACGTTTTTCGATCAACGCAAGGAGCACACGTGCCGCCCCCTCTGGCCGGCGCCGTCCCTGCTCCCAATTCTTGAGAGTGCCAAGCGGAACGCCGATACTCTTGGCAAAAGCCAGCTGAGAGAGTCCCGTCTTGCCTCGGATCGCCACGATGTCGGGCTCGGGCACCTCAATTTCATGCACCACAAAACCGTCACGTTTGCCGTTTAAGTAGCCTTGGGCATCCCCAAGCCCTGCCATGACCTTGTCGTATGCCTTGCTCATTTGCATCTCCTGTAAGCTTCAATCATTTCTTTTGCGCCCTTGATCAATACTACTCGTTCCCCGGTGCTGAGAGTTGCTTTCTCGTTCTTGGCAAAAACGGTGAGCAAAAACACAGGAATGTTTTCACCGGAGAACAAGAACACCACGCGTGCCCCGCTGCTTTTGCCGCGTCCTGGGCGGGCGATCCTCATTTTTCGGATACCGCCTCCAAGCGACACGCCTATCTCTGGATTCTCGGCCACCATATTGACGACCTCGCTCCGCTCCCTGTCAGACAAAAGACCCTTGGCCGCCGAGAGATATGCAGGAGTCTCTACGACGGTTTGTAGGCGGGTGCCCATAGCAAGAGCATAGGCGTCATTGGCGTCGGCGTCAATGACGCCTAATCAGGGTGTTTTCCGATTAACCGATATGGTGTACTATGTTGAAATACAATCGCTTTCTCCGAAGTAGTAGCGTAGCGTCGTGGCCTAACCATGTTGAAGGGGTTCCGGTGCAGACAGCGAAGGGACTTGGCGCTAATGGGCTATGGCGCATCGCAAAACTGAACGGAATCCTCTATTTGCCGGACGTTAGTTCGAAGACGACATCATTCTCCTCTGCCTTCGCTGGTATTTTCGCTTCAAACTGAGCTGCTGGGACCCGGCCGTGATTTTAGTTGAGCGGGGTGTATCGATTTAGCACTCCACAGGGCGTTGGTGCATGAATCGGAACTGGCCCGCAACGAACCCGACTCACAGGTCCATCACCTACCAAGAGCGTACGACGATGGCCTACCGAGCTCGGCCATCCGGTTGAGGATGTGACACCCGATCGCGGCTTCTCTGCGTTGCGCCTTGCTGTGCCTCGCCTTCAGGTCGCCTCCGAACACGGACTTGTATCGGAAGAAGCTGTTCTCAACGCGCGCCTGCTGTCGGTAGCCCGACTCCTTCTGCCACTCCCGTCGCCCGACCTTGCGAATCCTCTGAAGAGACGCTTCACGCTGCGCCCAGGGGCCGTCGGTGGGCCCCGCCGACAGCGCAGAGCGACGAGGGGGAATCACAATCACGACGTTCTCTGTACCGGCCGCGCTGGCCCGATCGTAGACCGATCCGTGGTCGTAGGCCCCGTCCGCCGTGAAACGCCGGATGGGAACTTCGAGCGGGGCGAGAAGATCAGGGAGTGTGGAGGCGTCGTCCCGGCTGCTCGCTGTGAGTTCGGCCGCCACAATGAACCCCTCCGCATCCACTCCGATGTGCAGCTTCCGCCAATCCCGGCGTTTCTTTGATGTCTTGTGCTTGTGCGCGTTCCATTCGCCGCGACCCAGAATCTTGAGCCCTGTGGAATCAACGATCAGGTCGATCGGGCCGTCGTGGGCTCGGGTCAGGGGCGGCACCACAACAATTTGGTTCCGGCGCGAGAGGGTGGTGTGGTCCGGGGCCTTGAGGTCGCGGCTCATCAAGCTGAGCAGCGAGTCCAGAAACCCCTCCGTCTGGCGAAGCGGTAGGCCGAAGACGACCCGCAGCGTCAACGCGGTCCGGATCGCGAGGTTCGAGTATCGACGCTGCCCTCCGCGGAGACCGTTCTTCGGTGGTATCCACGCGGCAATCGCATCCTCGCTCAGCCAGATCGTGACGTCGCCGCGGCTCCTGAGGCCACGCTCGTACTCCCTCCAGTTCCGGATTCTGTACTTCGTCTTGTACTGGCGGTTGATTCGGCTCGACTTCCCTGCGGCCATGACGTTGCCCCCTTGATCTCCATGATGGACCGGAACCCTCCGCCGATGCTAGCGTGGCCGCTTACGCCGATTCATGCACCAATGCCATCACTTGGTACAAAATCTCGGCCCGATCAGGCCAACCGAGCAAAGGAAGGAAATGAGTCATTCCGTGCGCCGACACATGCGAATTGAAATCGATGCTTACGATGAGACGATTCGCCGGTACATTCCCGGTTACGAGGTGATGCTCGACGTAGCGGCCCATGAGCTATCCTCCGTCGGTTCCGGCTTGGTGCTAGACCTTGGGGGCGGAACCGGCGCGCTCTCCGAGGTGATTCTCACGGCGGGAACCGGGACCGTCGAGCTGATCGACGTTGACCGGGAAATGCTCGCCCATGCCCGGAAGCGTCTCGCGCGGTTTACCGGCCGCGTTCGATTCTCTGAGCGGTCGTTTCTCGCAGCGTTGCCGCACTGTAACGGCGTAGCAGCTTCGCTGGCCCTGCACCATATCCCGGCGATTGACACGAAGCGCGCGCTTTACCGCCGCATCCACGACGCGCTTGGACCGGACGGGGTTTTCGTCAACGCGGACGCGACGATGCCCGCAGAACCGGTCGCACGCGAGGCGACGTGGCGCGCGTGGGCCGATTACATGGTGGCGCAGGGTGTCGAAGAACGGCGTGTATTCGAGCACTTCAAGGAATGGGCCGAAGAGGATACCTACTTTCCGCTTGAAGAGGAGCTAGCGGCTGTCGAGTCGGCCGGCTTCGGTGCCGAGTGCGTCTGGCATGAGGCTGGGATGACGGTCATCATCGGGCGGAAAGGAACGTAAAACCATGCTTCGGCTGACCGACTACCGTGTCCTGACGCTCGACTGCTACGGCACCTTGATTGGGCATTGTCACGTTAATCGTGTTGGGCCGCAAAGGCCCGCATGGATTCCCTTTCAGGTGGCCGCACTCGCACTTTCCCATACATTGAATGCGTCTTTTCGAAATCGTTTGAACGTGAATCTGTTGCGTAAATGCCGCTGGACATAAAAGGTGTTGTAAACGGCGGCCTGGATGTTCAGGAAGCGTTGGGCCGAACCCGGTGATTTGAAACGCTGCTGTTTTCGAAGCTCGACGCCGGACGGGCTGATGCGAATTCTCGGCACGATTATTCGCACGCCTATCGTCGATGTGTTGAGCCGTTAGGCCGAGGGTTCGAATGGCGACGTGATAGGACCTGAGTTTATCGGTTGTAATCCGGGTGGGTGTCCAGCCTTGTTTCTTCAGCAGCTTGCGCATCAACTTCAACGCTGCTTGGGCGTTCTGCTTCGATTGCACGAGGAAATCCAGGACCTCGCCTTCATTGTCGACCGCGCGCCATAACCAATAACGCTGTCCGCGAATCACGATGACCCTCTCATCAAGATGCCAATAGCCGTTGGGAATGGGTCGCGTGTGGCGCAGGTTTCGGGCAATCGGCGCACCAAACTTGAGGAACCAGCGCCGTACGCTCTCGTAGGAAATATCCAGACCCCGCTCCGCAAGAAGATCCTCCACATCCCGATAGCTCAGAGTGAACCTGGCATAGAGCCAAACGGCGCGTCGAATGATTTCCGGTGGAAAGCGGTGACGTTTGAAGGAGATGGTGTCCATCCCAAAAGGCTACACCAAAATCACCAGATCGAGATTAGAGCACTTAACGTGACAACGCCCAAAATGTGGTATGAACTATTGGATGTCAGAATTTGAAGAAGCGACTGAAGAAGTCATTGGGCACCATCTGATCGCCGACATGACGGGGTTGTCCCCCGGCCTCCTGCGTGATGGAAATTGGATCATGCGGGTACTGAACGAAGCGTTGGCCGAGGCAGGCTTCCACTCCATCAGGAGTGTGGAGCATCACTTCGCCAAGCGCGGCGCGGGATTTACGGGGATGGTCCTTTTGGAGGAATCCCATGCCGCCGTTCATACCTATCCCGAGCACGAATACCTCGCACTAGACATCTTCGCGTGCGGCAGCATCGATCCATCCACAGTCATGGACGCGTTGGTTTCAGAACTAGGTCCTGCAGCAGTTGACGTACGGACGCTGACACGCGCTCCTTGTGCCAGCATTCCCGTAGACAGAAATCCCCAATAGCCCACCGAAGGAGTCCAACCAAGTTCGATGCTGCAATGGCGGATGGATCCAGAGCTGCAGCAGACCCTAGCCCGGATTATGCATGAGATCTGAATCCGAGTGAGATTTGGGCCCAGAAAAAAGGCCGTAGCTCTCTGATATAAAAGGGTTTACATAAACAACGACCCTAAACAGGAGCTACGGCAATGTTGAAAGCAGTCTGCCAGAATACCCTGCTATTTCACAGCCACCGAAAGATCACGGCGCGTTTTGATGGGGGGAGTCTGACTTCCGACGCAGGATGGTTGTTGTTTGGATCGCTGGATCGGCAACATCGGTTGTGCGAGGGCTTCAGTTCGTGTATTTCGGAAAGCCGGGACCGACGCTACGTTCGTCATGACCTGTTGAAGTTGATTCGACAACGAGTCTTGCAGATCGTGGCCGGCTACGAAGACTGTAATGACGCCGATACGCTGCGCTCCGATCCGATGCTCAAGACAGTCTGTGATCAGTTGCCCGAGAGCGATCCCGATTTGGCCACCCAGCCGACTTTCTCCCGTTTGGAGAACTCCGTCACCAAGAAGGATCTGATGCGTCTGAGCCAGTGGCTGCTAGGCCGTTATGTGCGCTCCCTGAAGAAGAGACGTCCCAGCAAGATCATCCTGGATCTGGACAGTACCGACGACCACACTCACGGTCAGCAGGAGTTCTCCTTCTACCATGGGTATTACCGAAACCACATTCTGCATCCTTTGCTGATCTTCGATGCCGACACGGGCGACCTGGTGTGTGTCGTGTTGAGACCTGGCAACAAGGGGGCTGCCTCTCACATCGTGCCCATTCTGAAGCGAGTCGTGGAGGCCATCCGACAAGGAGTGGGGACGGATGTCGAGATTGAGATTCGGGCCGACAGCGGCTTTGCCACGCCTCGGCTCTACGAGTTCTGTGAAGGTGAAGAGAATCAACTCCAATATGTCATTGGGTTAAGTCGAAACCCTCGCCTGCAGCGAGTGGTCGAGCCGCTGCTGGATTCGACTCGGCTGCAGTTCGTTGAGCTGGAGGAAAAACAGCGTCAGTTTGACGAGTTTCTTTATCGAGCCAAGAGCTGGGATCGATCCCGTCGCGTCATTGTCAAAGTGGAGGTCGATCAGCGCGGGATCAATCGTCGCTTTGTGGTCACCAACCGGGACGATCTCTGCTCCCAATCACTTTATGACCACTATACAAACCGAGGGCAGACCGAGAACTTCATCAAGGCCTTCAAGAATCATCTGAGCATGGACCGACTCAGCTGTCATCGATTCCTGGCCAATCAGTTTCGACTCCTCCTGCATGCACTGGCTTACCAGATGTTCGTGCGCCTCCGCGACTATCTGCACGGGACTCCCTGGCACAAGCTCGAAATCGAAACCTTACGTCGTCGTGTCCTCAAGATCGGGGCCCGCATCCGACAAACCACTCGACGCATCTGGGTCCATCTTTCCTCAGCCTTTCCCGAACAACCCCTCTTCCACCTCGTCTTGAGTCGCCTCAACTCCAGCTAGCTTCTCCCAGTTCCCCAAAAAACCGCTTCCGATACTCATCCAGGCCCAGATCTGTCTGAAATTCACTCCCCCAACCACTCAAACGCCTCCCCAACCGATATTCTTCGCAAATCCGCCTGTCACACCTGCCCGCTTCCGAGTTGGGCCACTTCTCGACTCGTTTTTCAACAGCGGACTACGGTTTTTGCATAATCCGGGCTAGGGGAAAAATGGGAATTGCTAGAAGGTCCAAACGATCAGGATCGAAGCGCCGATGTAGCCGAACGCTTCAAGGAGGCCGGCACCAATATTGGGGTGTTCCTGCGTCTGCTCGTTGACAAGTTTGACGCCGGGCGCCAGCAAGATATCGGTGAATTTGCGGACGAAAAACAACATTATGAAGCCCAATGTCACATCGATGGCGAACCGCATGAGGCTATCGGTCCACCCGGTGAAATCGCCACCGGCCGCCAGACCGATGATATTGCCGATACCGATGAGCGCTCCTCCGAACGCCAGACCCACCGCAGCGTTATCTCGCTCCAGCTCTTCAAGGAACCTATACGGGGTCACGAACTCGTACAACCGTCCGGCAATAATCAACACCACCTGGGCGAGCAGCCAGAAAGCCAACAGGACAAGTATGCCGGAACCTAGGGCACCGAATGTGATCGCCACTGGAGAAGTTCCCGCTACGTCGCCCTCGGAGGCACCGAGAATAATCAGGCCGTTGGCGATGTATACGCCGGCCTCGACGAACCCGATGCCGAGGTTGCGATCCTGGACAACCTCTTTGGTATTGTTGAATGTCGGTAGAAGGATCTTCTCACACATGACGCTAGCCAGAAGCATGAGCCCAATGGCGGAAAGACCGTAGACACCGATCATAACAGCGTCCGTTCTCAAGCCCTGTGATTCACCCGAAATCGCACCGCCGAAAGCGATCAAAATTCCGAAGTAAAAGCCAACCGTGGAGATTGCGAGTGCCTGGTTATCCCGATTGAAGAGCTCGGCATTCAACTCCACACGCCGGTATAGCCTAGAATAAGCGAACTTCGCGATCCACAAGAGAACAAACGCTTCGAGGATATAAATGAAGGATTCGCCAATCAGGTGGAGACTATCTGCGAGAGGAACCTGAGCCAGCGGTGGCGTAGGAGTTTGTGCAGAGAGGGTCAATTCCAGTTCGGCAAATAGGGGGGCGGCTAACAGAAAGACGCTCGTGGGTAAGACCGAGTGTTTGCTCATAATGAAATACTTATGGTGCCGTCAAGTCGAAGATTATTTCCCCAGGCTGCGCCATCCAGAGGCCGCCCGACTGGTTGCCCTGGCCTGGAAACGCGCCTGTTTGGCCTGAAACCTCTGAGAGAAAGTGGGCCGGGTTATGGCCGTCGCCGTACCGTTCGCACCGAAAGTGGACCGCCCACCGGTCTGAGGGCCGTAATACGGCCGTCCGCGATTCCTTGTGCTGGTGTAAGCGTCGTAGTCCCCCCGAGTGATCCGGTGACCCCCGAGCGCGGTGCTCATGAACGCGTACTGCCCGTAAAAGATCCAGAATCCGCCGGGCCCAAAGTACCCGTATTGGCTACGGCCCACATGCTGATAGTAGGGAGGGTGGCTCTGGTCATAGCCGGTCAAGGTGCCCTCTGCCGTCTTGGCAGCCACGACCATACCAATGGATCGTTCATAGCGGTCGACCAGCTGGTCGGAAATCGAATACGTGTCTAGCCGTTCATCAAACTGGGCGGCGGTTCCCATGTCGGGGTTCTCTCCGATGGGCGCGGTGACCTGGAAGCTGCTCTTGAGCGTCATGCTGTTTCGCAGAAACCCGTCCTCGACATCGTCCACGACGATCGAATACTCGGGATACTGCGCCAACTGCTGCACCAAATTCGGAAGCGGGTCGCGCCTCGATAGCAAGCCGGCAATGATCCAGGTACCGAGCAGTATCCCGGCCACAACCACGCCCACCCGGACCCAGCGTTCCTCGTTTGTCGGCCTGGGCACTCTCAACTCCTTGGGGCCTCTTTGACCCGGGTCGTGCCTACGCATTCCCACCGGGCAGGATGTTCATGAATTGATACTCGTGCACATATTCACCCGCGACAAACTTGAAGTCCCTTTCTCCGTACTGCGTTGCGAACAACACCTTCTTCCCTGAACTATCATAGTAGGTCCAACTAATAAAGCTTTTTCCCCGGCCCGCGCCGCTTTCATGGAACAGGCCCGCGCCGCTCTCCATCAGTCGATAGCGCCGCCCCTTGTGAGTCAGGGTTTGGGGTGGATCTTCATGCCGGATGGTGTGTTCAATGACCTCCTCGGCGATCTGGTTGATAGCAATGCTTTCTGTAAGCGTCCAGGAAATCTCGCCGGCACTATCGGCCCGCTCCAGGTAGCCGACCTTGTCGGAGGTTTCGATTACCCATTCCTTAGTCTCGAATCCGGAATAGTCGTAGGTGTTGTACCCTGTGACCTCCCATGTCTTCATATCGTAGTCGACTAGGTATCCGATCTTCATGGCGCGCAGCTTATAGTCCACCATCGAGTCGGATTCCTCATCTTCGGACGCTCCTTCAAACCATTTTTTCCATACCATTATTCATTTTCCATCGGAAATCATCGGACTACCATCGAGCGAGATCCTCGCGATAATACCTCGCCAGACGCGGTAGGGCCAAAGTGTTGGGCTCGACGTCAACGCGGGACATGTCCGCATCGAAGTCCAGCTTGGACAAGAAGAGCTCCTTGTGCAGGTAACGCAGCCCGGGCAAAAACTCGATGTGACTGGGATCGATCGGTTGATCGGATCCGAGGTGGAAGCCCCATTCGCCGAAGGAAGGCACGTAGGTGTGAAAAGAGAGCACTTCGAGGCCCGCTTCCTTGATTGTTTCGCCAATCGACCAGTAGGCTCGGCGCGTGTAGTAGGGGCTTGTCGCCTGGGTAACCACCACTCCTCCGGGAGCCAGATGCCGCCGAATCAACCTGTACGCTTCGACCGAAAAAAGTTTTGATATCTCTTCTTCTCGTGGATCCGGCAAATCGATTATCACGACAGAATAGGGTTCGTGTTCCCTCTGCAGGAAAGCAAACCCATCCTCGTTCGTCACACTCACTCGCGAGTGGCTCAAGGCGTTCTGGTTCAGGTCCGTGAAATAAAGATTGCGTCTAGCAAGAGTCGTCATCGCCGGATCGAGGTCCACGAGTTCGATCTTTTCTACTTCGGTATACCGGAGGATCTCACGAACCGCGAGACCGTCCCCGCCGCCGATGACGAGAACCCGGGCTCGGTTATGCGATAACGCCATTGCGGGGTGAACCAGTGCTTCGTGATACCGGTATTCGTCGACTGACGAGAACTGCAGATGCTCGTTCAAATAGAGTTGAGTTTCGCTCTTCCAACGCGTAACCACAATCTTCTGATACTCGGTCTGCGTACTGAAAACCACCTGGCCTTCGTAGAGAGAATCTTCCCACCGCTCCATCAGGGGTTGGGCCTCAATTGAGAACCCAGCCAATACCATGGAAATGAGGACGCCCTGAGCTACGAGTTGTCCCCGGTCCCTGACCGACAGTTGAGCCCATGCGGCCATAAGAATTGCCGAACCGGAAAGAACGTTGAGGCCTCCGGCGACCAATGATGTATGAAACGCTCCGAGAACCGGCAAACAAAAAAATGGAAACAAAACAGCGGCGGTTAGAGCGCCGACGTAATCGACCGAAAGAACATTCGACAGGATCGTCCGTAACGATCCATGTCTTCGCAGAATTCGTGTCAGGAGGGGGATCTCCAGCCCGATGAGCGTGCCGATGATCAGGATGATGACGAGCATCAGGTACTTGTAAACACTTGTGTAGGCATGGGCTAGGTACAGAACTGGAACTGTCAGGCCTCCGAACAACCCAAGCCAGAATTCCAACGCCACCAGTCGCCGGATCAATTTTCCATGAACGGCCCGCGAAATCCACGAGCCCAGGCCCATCGCGAAAAGAAAGAATCCAATTGTCAGCGAGTATTGTTCGACACTGTTTCCCAGGAAATACGAAGAGACGCTCCCAACCAGTAGCTCGTAAACGATTCCGCACGCCGCGGCGACAAAAATCGATGCGAGTATCAGGAATAGCCCCACCCTCGATATCTTTTCCTCGCCGGACCCGACACCATCGAATTCTAGATCGCCATCAGGTGCCTTGCTGAAGCTCATTGAACTGGTGCCGCCTCTCCGGATAGACCCTTGATTGATGATTCGAATGTTCTGCCGAGGCGCTCCAGGACCTGTTCGGCAGCCCGAATGCCGGAAAAACAAGCTTCTTCGAACAGCGGCAGTCCCGTCGTGTCACAAGAGGCGAAATACACGTTTCCGAAGGGCTCCCTCCGAATGAAGCTTTCGCGTCCCCATATGACTCCCGGGCTCGGTCGGATCATGGCGTGACCCCACCGATAAACGTCGATGTGGCTGACGACACGCTCCAGATCTGGATGGGCCACCAACAAGTCCTGCATGATCACGTTGACCCAATAAGGGTGTTCTTCTTCCAGGAGCCTCTGACGAGCCAGATCGATGTTCTCGACGAACGGGAGATAATAAACTAGGACCGATGGGTTGTCTCTATAGTCGCTTCGGGTTTGGTGATCAGCGACAACGTAGCCTAAGGAGCGGCTATCGTAGAGTACATTGTCCCATGCGATCGAAACTTCGGCGTTTGTGGGCAACGCGCTCACGTGGATACTGGCGGTCAGCCATGGGCTGTACACGCAGGATTTGATCGCTGCCACCTGGGGATCTGGCAATCCATCGACCAGGAAGGGCGCGGTATGAAGCTTGGAGGCATGGATCACGGTTTGGGCCAAAATACTGCGATATGTCTCACTGAGTATATCGAAGTATCCGACTCGGACGCTGCCATCATCATTGTCGATCCGGAGCGCCGCGCTTTGCAGTCGGTATTGCGAGTCTGCCAGGTCTTGGGCTAGGCGTTGTACGAGAAATCCGTTTCCCGCAGGCCACGTCAAGGTATCCGAAGGGTACTCATTTCGCAGCCGCTGGTCGTAGTATCGGCAGGCGAAGTAGTGAATGCCAGCCCAGGCCGACACCGTTGCCATCGTGCCCCCGTAATCGTCCCGGCAAGCGTAATTGATCATCCAATCCAACCGCGGCGAATTCCATCCTTTGGCGCGGACATAGGTTTCCATCGAAATGTCATCTAGTTGACGAACGCTGGAGTCTATGGTGCTGTAGCTGAGAGGGAGAGCGAATGCGCGTTGGCCGTCGAAACCGCGGTAAAGAGTCCAAGAAAGCATGTCGTCCTCGAAGGCAAGGATGGTTTCCTGTTCTCCTGCGGATGCTCCGCCGAGCAAATCCCACTCGATCCATCTTCCGTCCTTGAAGAGACGGTCGGTCGGCCATCGCAGGATATGTTCTTCGGGAATTCTCGGCCGACCGTCCTCGTCGTAGCCTTCGATTATCCCGAGGTCAGACAGGACTTCTTTGACGCAATCCGCTTCCGCTGGCGGAACATTGATATAGTGTGCGCCCCAGGCGAATTCAGTGCCCTCTGTGCTTCCGGAGGCGGCGGTGCCTCCAAGCCAGGGCTCCATTTCCAGCAGGATAAAGTTGTCCAGTCCAGCCTTCTTCAGCTTCCAAGCCGCGCATAGCCCCGAAATGCCTCCCCCGACGATGGCAACATCGAAAGTATGAGCTTCAGGTTCGGAAAACTGATCGCGGGGGCGGGATTCGCGAAGAAGATGCCCCGCCCGCTGGTTTCCTCCCACGATTCGCCCCGGGATGTCGAAGGTCCTGGCAGGCACAGTGCCTGCATTCCAGCACGAAGGGACGACCACCAAAAGGCTGCTGGTCGAGGCGAGGTGCAGGAACTGGCGGCGTGTGAAGAACGACATTCTGGATGATGCTCTACCTTTTGAAGGCTTTCTTCAAGCGATCCCCGCCCAAGCGGGTTCGGCGTTGACAGCCGGGAATCGATAGTGATGCGAACATCAACGAGCAAGATTCGGTGGGAACGTTCAGGGCAACAACGGTATCGATAAGCTGATCTAGGTGCCGGTGCTCGGTAATTCCGCTCTCCGACGGGGATTGCTGTAAAACTCAGATGCCCATTTTCTTCTTGAGCTCAGCCAGCGAGTCGCTGGTCTCTGCCGCGCTGGTCTCCGCAAGGGTTCTGTTGATCTCCTCGTCAAGGGTTACGCTCGCGTCGGTCATTTCCCCATAGGCCTCGGCAAGTGACTCCTCCTCGATCACTTTGTCCTTCATCTTTTCCAGTAGCGCAATCGTACTGGAGGAATCGACGTTCGACATCTGCTGGTTTATTTTCCGCATGGACGTGGCGGTCTTGGCACGTGCTTTCAAGGTCACTAACTCGGTCTCGTAGCGGGTAATCGTTTCCTTCAGTGTTTGCACCTTTGCCTGAAGCTGATCCCCCATGGCTTTCTGCTGCTCGTAATCCTTCTCGAGGGTGCCTGCGCGTTGTAACGCCTCTTCCTTCTTGGTCAAAGCTTCAGTTGCCAGACGTTCCGCTTCAGCTTCTTGCAGATCTCCTCCCTTCATTTTCTGGAGAAGAAGCATGGCTTTTCTCTCGTAATCATTCGCAAGCTTTTTTTGGTCATCCGAGTCCTTTTTAAAACGAATTGTGATCGCTTTAACTTGAGCCAAACTCCGCATGGAACCTTGTAGGTCTTTCTTCAGGTCGCGAATTCCTTGCTCGCTCAGCTTGATCGGGTCATCAAGCTGATCCATCACAGAATGTGCCTGGGACTGTACGTTTTTGAAAACTCTTTGGAAGAAACTCATTGGTCAGCTCCCCTCCGGCTGTCGGTGATATATTCCAGTAGCTCTGCGCCGTTTTCGGCCAGGGCAAGCTCCAGCGACCGAATGGAGCCTTCCAGCTCGTTACGATCCAGTTTCTCAAGTTGCAACGTATCGCGAAAAATCACGTGGCGTCCATCCTCGTCGTCAAGCACAAATGCTCCATGGACCATCGTTCGATTCATTTGGAGGAGACGCTTGAAGAATTCTCCAGGAACCTCGGGGGCATCCATGATGAGCTGTTCAAGGATGACGATCGGTGGCTCGCAATCGATGATCAGGTTTCGAATTCCATGCTCCTCATCCTCCACGACGACTAACTCCTCGGCCTCATCTTCGCTGACGATGTTCAGATCAATGTCGAGCAGATAGCCTTTGACCAAGTCTAGGTTCTCGGACATGTTTACTTCTCCTGTCTGTTTGTCGCCCTCTCCAGACGCTTTCTTAGCTGTTCGTCAGCACCTTTTAACCGTTTCGCCAGTTCATCGGCGGTCATTCGTTTCTCGGAATCCTTTGAATGCAGATCCGGGTGGTATTTCTGCAACAGTCGCTTCCATGCCTTTCGAACCGTGGCAAGGTTGGAGCCAGAGGGCACCTCCAGGTTGGAATAGCACTCGGTCAGCTGTCGCGGCCTGTTGACTAGTGTCTCCCTGGTCCATGGGCACGAGTCTGCTTCTGGCGTCCACGGTGCCTAGTCGAGGCGCCTCCCCCGCTCGAGTTCCGTGAATCTGGGGTCCGATGAGGTGGATCACGCGGGTCACTAGTTCCAACGAATCAACTCCTTGGAAAACAGGTTCTCAACGACGACCTTGCATACTCATCACAATCATAACTCAAACTAGGTTATATTTGGTGGTATTGGCAGGCTCGGCGTTCTCCAGTAAAGGAATGACTCGATAACCATGTTCAAGCTGCTCATGGAATGGTTCCGGCGTTTCAGGCCGGAAAGCCACGTCAAAATCCTTAAGGTGATCATCTGGTTTTTCGCCCTGATCGCCCTAGGTGCTATCGGTTATAAAATTTTTGAGGGAGCTGTCGAACCCGAGCTTTCTTGGAGCGATGCCATTTGGTGGTCAATCGTTACGATGACTACTGTGGGATACGGAGACTATTTTCCAACGACCGTCTACGGTCGCTACTTAGTGGCCATTCCAGTGATGTTTATCGGTATTGGCATCCTTGGCTACCTGCTGTCGATGGTGGCAACTACGTTGATTGAGTCGCGGTCAAAGGAGTTGAAAGGCATGACAGATCTCTGCGTTGAATCACATGTACTCGTAGTGAATTTTCAGAGCCCAGGCCGGAATCTAGAAATTGTCAGGGAGCTGCGGGAGGACCCTAAGACCAAAGACCTCGTGATAGTGTTGGTCGACGACCGCCTCGAAGAACTGCCGCCAGAATTGGGGGAATTGGGTGTCCGTTTTGTGAAAGGCAACCCATCGAGGGAAAGTGTTCTGCGCCGTGCAGGCGTCGACAAGGCACATTATGCCCTCGTCCTTGCCTCTGAGGTGGACCAAGTGCGAGCCGATGACCATACTCTTGCCGCAGTGCTTACCATCGAATCGATCAATCCTAGCGTCTTCACGGTCGCCGAATGTCTCGATCCTGAGCGTGTGGCACTGATGCGCCGATCAGGATGCGACAGCGTGGTCTGTATGGCCGGTCTTGCATCGTCCTTTTTAGTTCAGGAGGTTTGCGATCCTGGAACGCAGGCGGTTGTCAACGAACTGATGTCAAACAGATTTGGTCAACAGGTCTACATCATACCGGTTGAACAAATGCAAAACTGGGACTTTTCCGAACTGCAGACACATCTTTCACAAAAAGAGTGCCTTGTATTGGGAGTACAACGCGGCGGCGAAGTACTGCTCAACCCAGGCCATGCTTACAAGATCGAAGCGCGCGATCACGTTATCTGCATGGGGTCACACAGACCCGCTCCGGTTCGGATCGCCACCTAGAGCCAAGCGCCTCTAGCGAGGCTTTGTCAATGGATCTCTCGATCTGGCATTGTCACGTTAATCGTGTTGGGCCGCAAAGGCCCGCATGGATTCCCTTTCAGGCGGCCGCAGTCGCACTTTCCCATACATTGAATGCGTCTTTTCGAAATCGTTTGAACGTGAATCTGTTGCGCAAATGCCGCTGGACATAAAAGGTGTTGTAAACGGCGGATTGAATGTTCAGGAAGCGTTGGGCCGAACCCGGTGATTTGAAACGCTGCTGTTTTCGTTCTCGACGCCGGACGGGCTGATGCGAATTCTCGGCACGATTATTCGCACGCTTATTGTCGATGTGTTGAGCCGTCAGGCCGAGGGTTCGAATGGCGACGTGATAGGACCTGAGTTTATCGGTTGTAATCCGGGTGGGTGTCCAGCCTTGTTTCTTCAGCAGCTTGCGCATCAACTTCAACGCTGCTTGGGCGTTCTGCTTCGATTGCACGAGGAAATCCAGGACCTCGCCTTCATTGTCGACCGCGCGCCATAACCAATAACGCTGTCCGCGAATCACGATGACCATCTCATCAAGATGCCAATAGCCGTTGGGAATGGGTCGTGTGTGGCGCAGGTTTCGGGCAATCGGCGCACCAAACTTGAGGAACCAGCGCCGTACGCTCTCGTAGGAAATATCCAGACCCCGCTCCGCAAGAAGATCCTCCACATCCCGATAGCTCAGAGTGAACCTGGCATAGAGCCAAACGGCGCGTCGAATGATTTCCGGTGGAAAGCGGTGACGTTTGAAGGAGATGGTGTCCATCCCAAAAGGCTACACCAAAATCACCAGATCGAGATTAGAGCACTTAACGTGACAATGCCTGCCTGCGCGAGTTGAAGAAGATCAAGCTAGCCTGGCCGGAGTTGAACTACTCGACCGCTCCGGGCGTCCTGATCCTGCATCCCTCGACACCGGCCATCGCTCCGGCATCCGACCCGCCGGGCCTCGTGGAATAGCCCTTTCCTGGCGCTAGGATCGCCCCTGACGGCCTCAACGGGCCGGCTTGGAGTTCTCCACCCCCTCCACTTCTTGAGTCGCCCTGAGAGCGTAAATCGTCTATTTCCACAGGCTTGTGTGAATCTCTGGACTTTTCCACGAGCATTCACCACACACCTACATGTAGTAAAGAACAAGTAGTTAAAGAACAAGTAGTAGGAGCGACGAGTCTGTGGATAAATCCCCGGATCAAAAACCAAAACCATCCCTTGAAGGGATAAAACCTAAAAACCAAACCCCGGATAGCCGTAGCCCAGGGGCGAGTCAAGCCACTGGCGCGGCTCCTACGCTGCGCTCCGGCCCTACGGGTGACAGCGCCCCTGGGCTACGGCTCAAGACGGCTGGTATGGCCGAAAGGTTCCCTTCCGGCCCGTCACCACGGCCCGAATGCCCCGGTTTGGGGTGCGGTGCTACCTAACGATATCAAATGAGATACAAAATCACTGGCTGATCTGCATCCCCTTTTTCCCTCGTAAACAGCCATCTCTTCGGATCGGCCCGGAGCAGTCCAGGGCGCGAAGCGGCGAAGCGAACCCTTGACGGCGAGGACCGATCCGGGATCATCCAGGGCGAGGGGAAAGGGGGGCGGCTGTAGAAGGGATTGGAGGAGCGGAGCTTAAAGCACCGCTCCTGGGGGACTGTTCCGAGCCTTCCGTCGCGGTAGGGACGATCCTTTCGGATCGCCCCCCGCACAGATCCCAGCGAGCGGAACTACCGCACTGGGCTCTTACCTCAGGTAATAACGCGCAGTCGCTGTTCGGGATAAGGGTGTACAACTCGCAGTGCAGGAAGCCATCTTGTCGCTAGGCGGTTCATCCGCTCTCCAGTGATCCGATGACGCTGGCTACGACGCCTTAGCGCACGCAGCCAGAGTCGATAGACCTGATACTTGAAAGCGGCCGGCTTGCGATGGTTACGCGGTACGGCATAGTACTGGAAATGTCCCTGTACTACACTGCGCAACCACTGACCCACTACCGGGACGGGTTCATGCAGGCGATACCGAAGCTCGCGAGCGATCTCGCGCAGTTTCGCTTGCATGCGCTTCCGCATGGTCTGCCGCAGCACGATGAATCTCCCGTTCCGGGTTCTGTCGCACGTGTGCGTAAAACCCAGGAAGTCGAAAGACTCGGGCTTCCCTTCTCCATGGCGCTTGCGATCCCGAGCGGCGTACCGCCCGAACTCGATCAAGCGCGTTTTGTCGGGGTGCAGTTCCAGGTGAAACGTGTGGAACCGGTCCCGCAAGTCTGCCAGAAAACGCTCGGCATCTTCACGAAACTCGAAACCCACTGTGAAGTCGTCGGCAAACCGGACGATGATTACATCGCCACGAGCGTGCCTGCGTCTCCATTGGTCGGCCCATAGATCGAACACATCAATGAAGGTACACATTAGCCAACACGGGTGAAACACTCCCGCCTTGAGGCGTACCGGATTCGATCTCGGTTCGCTTCCCATCCTCCACGATCCCCGCCTTGAGCCACTTTTTAAGGTGGCGGATAACACGTGGATCGGCGATTCTGTGCTCGATGAACTTCAACAGCCATTTGTGGTCGATGGCATCGAAAAACCCACAAACGTCCGCATCCAGCACCCAGTTCACTCGCTTGCGCATGATTCCGACATAGAGCGCGTCCAACGCATGGTGTGGACTGCGCCCCGGGCGGAAACCATACGAGAAGCCGAGAAAGTCGGTTTCGTAGATGGCGTTCAATACCTGTACCGTAGACCGCTGGACGATCTTATCCTCCAATGCAGTCACTCCGAGCGGACGCTGCCGCCCATCGGCCTTCGGTATATAGGCCCTCCGAACCGGCTTGGCTCGGTACGCTCCGCGTTTGAGCCTTGCGGATAGATCCTGGAGGTTCTCCTCGAGGCTCTCTCCGTATTGCTGCCACGTCAATCCATCCACGCCCGGTGCGGCATTGCGCTTGAGGCCGAAGTAAGCCTGCCGGAATCGATCGATGTTAGTGACGTGGTGCCAGAGCGACGTGAACCGTAGCTCCTTATCCCGGCAGGCTACCTGCCGTATCCGTTCCAGCGCACTTTGCAAGTCCTCGGTTTCGACGTAGGTGCGGTCTCTTGGCTGTGTCCGCGATTTCCCGCTTGGTGCCCGTTTAGAGTCCTCCATATCGATTCCTCTCCCGGCTCTGTGTCCGGCACTTGTTTTGCTAGGACGAATTCCCTTTGGCCAGGCCGCTTGGCTCCACCCTCTCCGCCGACCGCGGCGCACCGCCGTCTTTGTTCGAGCGCTTCTCAGCTACTATCAGCCTGTCCGACTTCCCGCCTCCGTGCATCGCTGTCGTGCTCCTTTCGGATTCACAGCGCGGACCTTGGGGCCATCCCCCTGGGGTCAGAGGCGGGATCTCCCGGCTCCCGTGTAAGCAACTTCCGTACGTGCACAGGGTCTCGGGACCACGCGGGGGCGGAATCGTTCTCGCGATTAGCGAACGGTTCCATGTTGCCTTCCGATCCTACGACTACGTCGGCCCCCCGAAGTCATTTTCCTTTCGCGGCTCAATACCTGGCCCGCACGTGCCCCTGTCAATGCTTCGCCTGCACTCTTACGAGTACACACGCATGACTCGGGGTCAGCATGGTTCGCTACTCCTTTCCTGTGAGAGACTCTCGCTCTCTGCTACTCACCGGTTTGCGCCGGCGCACCGCAGGGATAAATACCGACGATAGCGACCCCCTGGGGCCGGTGTAGGGGCATGTTCCGCATGACCGCTACACGAGGCCGCATGCCCCCCCGTTTCGAGGGGGGTCGCTATCGTCTTCCCGGATTTTGCTCTATCGGCAATCTGGAAGCCGACTGTAAGGAGACAAAGACAAGAAAACAAAAGAGTTTAAGGAATGTGGTCGTGTTCCACCCCCACGCTTTTTTATGTTCCACCCCCCCTTTGTCCCTGTTACAAAAAGCATACGGCCTTTTGGAACATGAAAAACGCCCCAAATCGGCCAACTCAAACCGGCTCCGAAAATCGCGTGGCGCGGAACGTCGAATAGTCGTCAATCGAGACGCTAACTAGAAGTCTTGAGAGGCCCATGTAATGCTTGTATTTCAACAAGTACCCAGGAGAAACCGCCATGAAGATCGCAAGCCTTCGCTTACCTGATGAAATCTTTCAACGCCTGGATCGGCTGGCCGACCGCACCGGGCGCAGCAAGACCTTCTACATGCAGGCGGCCATCCAGGAGCATTTGGACGATCTCGAGGACTTGTACCTTGCCGAGCAACGGCTGATCGATATTCGAGCCGGGAAGTCTCAGACCGTGCCACTCGAAGAAGTCATGGAACGCTATGGCCTGGAAGATCGAGCTTGACCGCGCCGCCGTCCGCGAGTTGGGCAAGCTCGATCAACAGACGGCACGGCGTATCCTTGCCTTTCTGCATAGCCGCGTTGCCACGCTGGACGATCCGCGTAGCATCGGGGAGGCCCTCAAGGGTTCTAAGCTGGGCGAGTTCTGGAAGTACCGGATAGGCGATTACCGCGTCATCGCCCGCATCGAGGACGCCGCTTTGCGTGTGCTCGTGGTGAGGGTCGGAAGCCATGACAAGGTGTACCGTTGAAGGGTCACGGAAAGGTTAAGCAACCGTTTTTCTGTAATTTCCTCTAGGGCCTGTAGGGAAGAATTGCTCCACTTGTTTTTTCCAGCCGGCCAGGTTCAGGTATTGCCGGCCGGTTAACCACTCCTCGTGTATCTCTGCAAGCACAGCCGAGATGAGCCGCAGCGCCGATGCTTCGTGGGGAAAGATTCCCACCACCCGGGTTCGTCTCCGGATCTCCCGGTGCAGTCTCTCCAGTCCGTTGATGGTTCGGATCCTTCGCCACCAGCTCCTCGGAAAATCAAACACTGTCAGCCCTTCATCCAGGTTGTCTTCCAGCCAGCTCACGAACTCCGGTGCAATCTTTTCGAACTTCTTGACGACTTTACCCTTGAGCTCCTCGGCATCCTCTCGAGACGGGGCATCGAAAATGTCCCGCATGGCCTGGGCGATGCGGGGCTTGTCCTCTTTGCGGCGAGCATATTGTTGGGCGTTTTTGCTCAGGTGAAACTGACAACGGTTCCAGGGCACCGACGGATAAACTGCCCGCCTGGCCGCCTTCAGTCCTTCGTGATCGTCACTGACCAACAGCTCGACCCCTCTCAGTCCACGCTTGTGCAGATCTCCCAGAAACCCTCGCCAATGCACCTCCGCTTCGCTGATCTTGGCGCTCAGACCCAACACCTCTCGCGTCCCGAAACGATTGACTCCTATGGCTTTCAGGATGGCCACGTCCTGCACCCTGCCGCCTCTTCGAACCTTCTCGTAGTGGGCATCCAGATACACGATCGGATACTCTCCCAGCTCCCGGCTTCGAAACTCTTCCAGCTCTTCGTCCAGCATCCCGGCCACTCTCGAGACCTGGGTGGCCGAGATCTCCAACCCACACAGCTGCTCCGTGATCTCGGTGACTTTCCTCGTCGAGACGCCCATCACATACATCTCGGCAATGGCCAGCTTCAGGGCCTTCTCCGAACGGCAACCCCTC
The DNA here is from genome assembly GCA_965205345.1 of Acidobacteriota bacterium. Classification (GTDB taxonomy): domain Bacteria; phylum Acidobacteriota; class UBA6911; order RPQK01; family CBDAPI01; genus CBDAPI01. The sequence continues at coordinate 22,218 of CBDBGQ010000056.1, forward strand.
TCCAGCGACTTGGGATAAAACCTCAACCCACGCACCTGTGGAATCTCCAAGTGCAGCTCTCCCACTCGAGTCTTCCGCTTGCCTTTGAATCCGTTTCGATAGCCTCGCCGACTGGCTGTTCTCTCGTACGCTTCCGCTCCCAGAAACTCGCTTCTTTCCAACTGCATCGCCACGTTGAACAACTTCTCCAGGATTCCTCGAAAGGCTTCTGTTCCTTCCTCGATCAACTCCGCCAGGATCTCCCGTGGTACTCTCTTTTCCAGATCTGGGTTCATTTGATTCTCCTTGCCAGATTCTCGTTTCTGTTTTTGGAGAATCCTGTCCCAGACCTCTGTCTTTCCGACCCAAGGCCTGACCAGAAATTACAGAAAAAAAGTTACACTACTCACGGAAATTCTGGAACGACATGACTGAGCAACAGATCCCCCTTCCTTTTTCGCAAACCCGCTAGGCTGTCAGCCGCTCAGCGCAAGGCCATGATTCAGACCAAACTTCAAGACTACCCTGTATATCAAGCCGCCCGTGAAGCCAAGCGCAAGCACCACGTCATCGAACAGTTCAAGAACGAGCAGTTGAGCCTACTGGGGAGAATCAGCGGCACTGTAGATAAAAGCATCTGAGGGCTTCGGTTTTGTGATCTTTCCAGAGAGCGCGGCAGCGCCGCCTGTTGGTTTTGCTCAGGGGGCGTGGGAGAATGGGCCGAACGGATTGGAGGAAAACATGAGCGGGGAAATGATTGCCATTGTGGCCGTGGGCGTCGCGCTCGCGGGGGTGATCCTCACGAGTGTTCGTGGGTTGCGCCAGGACATGCAAGCGCAGATTGGCGGGCTGCGCGGCGAGATCGCGGGGCTGCGCGGCGAGATCGCGGGGCTGCGCGGCGAGATCGCGGAGGTTCGCGCCGAGCTTGCTCAACTGCGCGAGCGCATGGCGCACCTGGAAGGACTGCTGGAAGGGTTGCGAGAGGCCATCAGCGGGCGGGTCAAGGCGGGTTAGGTTTCGTTCTGTCCAGCCTCGGAGGACCCCATGAGGAGGAACATGACTAAAAGGTACATATTCGTTCCCGTTGCTTATCTTCTGTTGAATTTCAGCATCCTTACGGCCCAAAACTGGACGGAGATGAGTGATCCAGTCAGGCCTTACGTCACCCGATTGACTGATGGAAACGGGTTGAGTTGTGGTCTGGCAACTCAGGAGGAAATGAATGATATTCGTGGAATGCTCGATCGGAGACCACCGAGAACTACACCCTCCGGGAAATACGCCCTGGCCCCTCCTGCGGCCAATATATCCGTCAACTACACTGGGTTCACTCCAGAGGCGCAGGCAGCCTTCCAGAGGGCTGTAGATATCTGGTCCTCTCTGCTGATTACGACAGTTCCGATCGAAATCGAAGCGAGTTTTGATTCACTTGACTCGGATGCACTGGCAGCAGCCGCACCGTCCACCTTTTTCTGTTCACCCATGATCTGTGCGCCAGTTGGTCGACGAAGATCGGAAGCCAGATGATCCAGACATCGAAACGACCTTTTCCAGTTCCGATGACTGGTACTTTGGATTGGACGGACGGCCTGGAGAGGATCAATTTGATTTCGTTTCGGTCGCCTTGCATGAGATCGGGCACGGTCTGGGATTTATTGACAGTTTCAGGATCGACGAATCAACCGAGGAAGCCGAGTATGGACTTGGCGATGACAACATTCCGACGATCTTCGATCGTGCCATTTTCGATACAGAGATCAACCGGTTGATCGACGAAGATGAATACACCAACCCATCCACTGCGCTGACCGATGCGGTCACCGGGATCAAACTTTTTTGGTTGGGCTTGAAGACGCTGACTGCTAACGGCGGTTCCAGCCCCGTGCTGCTTTGGGCTCCCGGAGAATATGGGCGTTCAAGCGTTTCCCACCTGGACTATGATGCCTATCCACCTGGAACTCCCAACGAACTGATGAACCCGTTTCGGCCGAAAGGACAGGCCGCCCACGAGCCAGGTCCGATTGTGCTGGCCATGCTCGAAGACATGCTCTGGACGATTCGGGAGCAGACGCTCCAGATTCCGCACTTTGGAGTCGGCAGCGGTTTGAGTTCGGATGTTGTGGTCACCAATCGTTCTTCTACCGAGACGGCCGCCGTGGCGATTGATGTCTGGGATCCAGAGGGGAACGCATTGGATGGGAACCGGATATTGGGCGTTGGCGCGGACCGGTTCGATCTTCCGCCCCTGGGAAGCCGGACCCTGACCCTGTCACACGATGAGGAGGGGGTTTTGACCGGGTCGATGACGGTCTCGTCGGACACCTTGGTTTCAGCGGTCGTGCGCTTTGATTTTCAGGGGACGGGGATTACCGGGGTGGGCACCAGCCCGAGACTGCGGGCGGCCATCGCTCCGGTGCGCCGCGCCGGAAACCTCAGCAGCGGCGTGGCGGTGCGCAACACCGAGTTAGCGGCACAAACGATCGACTTGGAGCTCAAGGATGAGGATGGCCTGGTGGTGCCTGGAGGCGAGGCCACCCGGCACATTGAGCCCGGAGGTCGGATAGCCGAGTTCATTGAGCAGTTCTTCCCCGAGGCGGACACCGCCGATTTCAAAGGCGAGATCACCATCCGGGCCCGCGCCGGCCAAATCGCGGTGATCGTCTTGGAGTTGGAGGCGGCTTTCTTGGAGTTGGAAGTCGGCCGGGCGTTTACGACACTTCCGGTGAGCCCTATTGACTATCACAGGGGGCCCACGCCAGCGGAAGACGAGCGCGGCGGCGGCGCATCGCTGGCTCCAGCCGATCAGGATGCATTCAACGATGTCTTCGTCGGCAAGCGTGTGCTATCGGGAGTCCCCAACTATTTCATTGATTTCATCAGTCCCGGCCGCTTCAAGGAGACCGAGGGGTCGGACGTCTACCCCGGAAGCTATACCTACCGGAACACGGGTTCGGACACCGGAACGGTCACGTTGAACTACGACGACGGCGATCGCTGTACCTTCCAACTGACGTTCGCTACGGCCACATCGGGCTCGGCGACCTTCAGTTGCAACGACGGAACGAGCGGGAATACCAGTTGGCGTTTAGTGGATATTCCTTGAGCTCTTGTCAATAGGTGTGGAAAAACATCAGGCGGCTTTCTCCTCCGGGACTTGGTTGACCGGGACTCCATTGACATACGGCGCTTTGGCGCCCTGGTAGACGTCTTTCATCAGCTCCGGTGCCTTCAACCGGCGGAATCGCTGCTCCGCCACCAGCAGGACTGCCTTTTCCTTCTCCAGACCCGCCTTGACGTAGATTCCATCTACCCATAAATACACCACTTCCAGATCATTCAAGGGTCGACTCTGCCAGACCTCCCATTCGGCCTGCCACTGCTCTTTCAATCTGGCCACCGTGGAGGACGACAGGTGCGCCTTTTCCCCTAAAAGCCCTCTCAGAGCCAGATCAAAATCCCCCAGCGCCAGACCATGCAAGTACAGCTCAGGGATCAGTTCTCGAACCTGCCGCGTCCGCTTGGCAAACAGGGGCAACACCCGACTTTCAAAGTGTTCCTCTAGATCCCGCACTCGAGGCCTTCGAACCTGGATCGTCCCCGAGCTCAGCGTCAGATGCCTCGGCTTCCCATATCCATTGCCATAGCCCGACGGAGCGTCCACGGCCCTTCGCCGCTCACTCTTACGCCGCCCTAATAACTCCGTGACTTCCTCCTCCAGCAGCTCTTGAACCCAGCCTTGGATCTTCTCCCCCACCCAATCTTCCAGCTCCTCGAAACAAACTCTTGACTCGACACTTTCCTCAATGTTCTGCTTGCTCATGCGGTGTGTACTCCTTCCGTTGCGGGCCTTTCGGCCCTGGGTTTTAAATCAACCCGGAAGGATACTCACCGCCTATGCTATTTACACACCTTCTGAGGCGCTGTTGCATGATTCAACTGCGGCGCGAGTGGGGGCGCTTTTCCAACTTCTCGTTCAGGACACCACAGCGCAGGATTTCGGCCTACCCAGCTCGGCCATCCGGTTGAGGATGTGACACCCGATCGCAACTTCTCTCCTTTGTGCTTTGCCGTGCCTCGCCTTCAATCCGCCTCCGAGCACGGACTTGTATCGGAAGAAGCTGTTTTCAACGCGCGCCTGCTGTCGGTAGCCCGACTCCTTCTGCCACTCTCGTCGCCCGACCTGGCGAATCCTCTCAAGAGCCGTGTCACGCTGCGCCCATGGGCCGTCCGTTGGCCCCGCCGACACCGCAGAGCGACGAGGGGGAATCACAATCACGACGTTCTCTGTACCGGCCGCGCTGAGTTGATCGTAGACTGACCTGTGGTCGTAGGCTCCGTCTGCGGTGAAACGCCGGATGGGAACCTCGATTGTGTCGAGAAGAGCAGGGAGTGTGGAGGCGTCGTCCCGGCTGCTCGCTGTGAGTTCGGCCGCCACAATGAACCCCTCGGCATCCACCCCGATGTGCAGCTTCCGCCAATCCCGGCGTTTCTTTGATGCCTTGTGCTTGTGCGCGTTCCATTCGCCGCAACCCAGAATCTTCAGCCCTGTGGAATCGACGATCAAGTCGATCGGGCCGTCGTAGGATCGGGTCAGGGGCGGCACCGCAACGATTTGGTTCCGGCGCGAGAGTGTGGTGTGGTCCGGGGCCTTGAGGTTGAGGCCCATCAAGCGGAGCAGCGAGTCCAGGAACCCCTCGGTCTGGCGGAGCGGCAGGCTGAAGACGACCCGCAGCGTCAACGCGGTCCGGACCGCGAGGTTCGAGTACAGCCGCTGGCCTCCGCGAAGACCGTTCTTCGGTGGTACCCACGCGGCAATTGCATCCTCGCTCAGCCAGATCGTGACGTCGCCGCGGCTCCTGAGGCCACGCTCGTACTCCCTCCAGTTCCGGATTCTGTACTTCTTCTTGTACTGGCGGTTGACTCGGCTCGACTTCGCTGCGACCATGACGTTACCCTCCGATCTCTATGATGGACTGGACCCCACCCCCGCCGCTAGCGTGCTCGCTTACACCGATTCATGCACCAACGCCGAGAAAAGGAGTGAAGCGGCGGAGCCGATTGTTCCGCCGCTTTCGGCTGAGGATCAGTCGAAGAACGCGATTTTGACGAGCAAGGTGATGATGATCGGCCCGTAGGCGTACTTGAGGACTGCAAAACTGGCTTTGATCTCGCCGCGCAAGTCGGCAAGTTTGCCTTCAAGACTAGCGATGGCTTTCAGCAGGTCTTCCTTGGTCGCCAAGTGTTCCGGGATGGGCATATCGGCGACGGCGGCTCTGGCCGTGTCCTCGGTCGCTCCGAGTTCCCGGAGCGCGTTGTAAAGTCCGATGTGAACGTAACTCATGATGTGATTATCCTCCAATTCGTCTCGCGGTGGTTAAGCAACCGTTTTTCTGTAATTTCCTCTAGGGCCTGTAGGGAAGAATTGCTCCACTTGTTTTTTCCAGCCGGCCAGGTTCAGGTATTGCCGGCCGGTTAACCACTCCTCGTGTATCTCTGCAAGCACAGCCGAGATGAGCCGCAGCGCCGATGCTTCGTGGGGAAAGATTCCCACCACCCGGGTTCGTCTCCGGATCTCCCGGTGCAGTCTCTCCAGTCCGTTGATGGTTCGGATCCTTCGCCACCAGCTCCTCGGAAAATCAAACACTGTCAGCCCTTCATCCAGGTTGTCTTCCAACCAGCTCACGAACTCCGGTGCAATCTTTTCGAACTTCTTGACGACTTTACCCTTGAGCTCCTCGGCATCCTCTCGAGACGGGGCATCGAAAATGTCCCGCATGGCCTGGGCGATGCGGGGCTTGTCCTCTTTGCGGCGAGCATATTGTTGGGCGTTTTTGCTCAGGTGAAACTGATAACGGTTCCAGGGCACCGACGGATAAACTGCCCGCCTGGCCGCCTTCAGTCCTTCGTGATCGTCACTGACAAACAGCTCGACCCCTCTCAGTCCACGCTTGTGCAGATCTCCCAGAAACCCTCGCCAATGCACCTCCGCTTCACTGATCCTGGCGCTCAGACCCAACACCTCCCGCGTCCCGAAACGATTGACTCCTATGGCTTTCAGGATGGCCACGTCCTGCACCCTGCCGCCTCTTCGAACCTTCTCGTAGTGGGCATCCAGATACACGATCGGATACTCTCCCAGCTCCCGGCTTCGAAACTCTTCCAGCTCTTCGTCCAGCATCCCGGCCACCCTCGAGACCTGGGTGGCCCGCGCTTCGACTCCCATCAGCTCGCTCGACCAGGCCGTGTCCCACCCGCCCCACCCGTCCCATCGGGGCTCCTGTCCAAAGAGCGCTCTCAGGACAACGGCACGTGGTTCCACCATACTAGAAAAATTCCACCTTTCTTGTTAGACTGATCGACATGGCGTTGAATATCAAGAATCCAGAGGTAGATCAACTGGCGAAAGAAGTGGCCCGGCTAGCGAGGGAGACTAAGACCGAGGCGGTTCGAAGAGCTCTCCAGGAGAGGAAGGAGAGACTCTCTCATCGAGTCGTAGCAAAGAACCGGACGAGCTCTTTCATGCGGTATCTGGAGGAGGAGGTGTGGCCGTTGGCTCCCCACCGAGAACTCGGGAGGCGCCTGAGCAAACGTCAAAAAGAAGAGATCCTGGGCTACGGTCCGGAGGGCGTATGATTCTGGACAGTTCTGCGATTGTGGCGATTGTTCGGGCGGAACCTGGTTACGAAGAGGTGCTGGCAGAGTTGGAGGCCGCTGACTCGGTGGCGATTGGCAGCCCTACCCTGGTGGAAACGGGAATGGTGTTAACAGGTCGTCTTGGCCTGGATGCACGGGCCCTTCTGGAGCGGTTTGTGCAAGATTTTGGTGTGATGGTCATTCCTTTTGGAGAAGCACACTGGCGTGAGGCTCTTGACGCCTTTCGCCGCTTCGGGAAGAAGCGCCATCCTGCCGCCCTCAATTTCGGCGATTGCCTGACCTATGCGGTGGCACGTCTCTCGGACCGTCCTCTGCTTTGCCTTGGCAATGACTTTTCGCAAACTGACCTGAGGCTATCCAGATAAGGATCTGCCCCGTGGCGTTACAGGGTGGAGTCTACCCGACTAGCGCGGCGGCCGAATTCAAAGCCAAGTGTCTGGCCCTGCTCGACGAGGTGAAGGGCTAGGAATCCCAAATTATTCGCGTCGCTCATTGCGGTCTCTTAGTTTGCTTGACTCTTGCCTTGAAGGTCACAAGGCGAAGTCGATGCACATTGAGCCGCCGACGTTTGGTTCACTTCGCTCACTGCCATTGCTCCAAGAGAGCAACTTTGCCTTCAGCTCAAGTAGCAGAAAGGGGCAGCTTTTGGCGCCGACAGTTTCCAAATCGTGGAACGTGGAACCATCCCTCTAATCTAATCCACCGGGACGAATTGGTTCAGCTCTTTGAACCAGTTCAGGATCAGGACCATGGTGCGGGCGGCCGACTCGGGAGGGGTTCTGACGCACGCTTTCGACCCGGTCTCCCAGCGACACGACCCAGGGGGTGGTGGTCCGCTCCGCAGTCAGGAGAGGGAGATCCAGGTCCTCACTCAGGCTGATGAACACGGCGTCATAAGCCGTGGCCCGGTACTTCAACGCGGCCTCCAGAACGGCCTTTTGATCTGGTTCCACTACCTCCAGCGGCGCCTCGAGGTGCAGATCGTATATCTCAGTTGCCAGGGAAGCTTCCAATTCCGCTCGGCTGACATACGTGCGCAGAACGTTACAGAATTCCCAGTAGTGCAGCGACGGTACCAGGAGACGGATACGTCCCTCCAGCAGGCGAGTCTGCCACGACCGGGCGGACTCGCTGAAGACTTCGGGCAGATACCAGGCCACCACCACGCTGGTGTCGAGAACCAGGCCCTTCATCTCGAATCACGATCGTCCCGAAGCAGCTCTGACGGACTCTGCCGCAGGCGCAGCCCCTTCAGCTTCACTTCGAGCTTATGGAGCCGGTCCCGGTAGGTCATGCGACGCTGTTCGTCAGCTTTGACGTCGACAAACGTCTGCAGCGCTTCTTCAACGAGTTCACGTTTCGACCTGGCCTGACTAAAGCGCATGGCTTCCCGAACGAGATCGTCGTTGAGAACGATATTGGTTCGCATACACCTCATTATACACCAATGTTTGCGAGCGTGTCTCCGCGCTGATTAGCACTTGGTCCAGCGACGACTATTCCCTTCGTGCTCGAAGCACCTGACACACCTGACGCAGTTCAATCTCCTGTCCTTGCAGTAGGACGAGAAGGTGGTAAATGAGATCGGCAGCCTCCTCGGCGGTGCGTTGAGGGCCCTCCGCTGCTGCAGCACGGAACACTTCCTCTGCTTCCTCCAGCAGCTTGGCTCCCTGCCGCTGGAGACCTTGCTCGAGCAGATACCTCGTGTAGGAACCCTGAACCGAGATTCGGGCTCGACTCCGGATAATTCGGACCAACTCTCCCAGGGATTCCAGGCTACTCTCGGCGCCCGTAAAGCAAGAAACAGTTCCCTTGTGGCAGGTGGGTCCATGGGGAAGCGCTTTGATCAGAATGGCGTCACCGTCGCAGTCTGCGACAATGGAAACCAGTTGCAGAGTGTTTCCGGACGTCTCTCCTTTCTCCCAGAGCTGTCCGCGGCTGCGGCTGAAAAAGGTGACCTTGCGAGTCTCCAGGGTGCGTTGCAATGCCTCTTGATTCATGTAGGCCAACATAAGAACTCGGCCCGTATCCTCATCCTGGACCACCGCCGGCAAAAGACCGCTCCTCGCTTTGCCCCAGTTCAAGGCTGAATGATCGATCACAGTCTCACTCCAATCGAGGCCTCTTTGAGGGCCTGTTTGACCTCGCGAATCGAATAGGTTCCGAAATGAAAGACGCTGGCAGCCAGAAGTGCGTCCGCGTGTCCTACCCTGACCGCCTCGACAAAGCTCTCCAAAGTACCGGCGCCCCCCGAGGCAATCACCGGAATCGAGACTCGGCGCTTGACCTCGTGCAACAGCTCCACATCGAAACCCAGAGATGTCCCGTCCCGATCAAACGAGGTCAGCAGGATCTCTCCGGCACCACGTTGCTCCGCTTCCTCAGCCCACTGAAGGGCATCGCGCCCCGTGTCCCTTCTTCCTCCTTCCACTAGTGCCGTCCAGCCTCCCGGGCGCCTCTTCACATCGATGGCACATACAGTGTTGGCTCTTCCCAAAAGCTCTGCCATCTCTGAAAGAAGGCCAGGACGCGCCAGGGCCGCCGTGTTCACCGAGACTTTATCAGCGCCGGCATCGAGGAGTGCGCGGCCGTCCCGCACGCTGCGAACACCTCCTCCTACCGTAAAGGGGATATTCACTGCCCGCGCCACCTCCCTCGCCAGCTCACACGCAGTTTCACGCTGGTCGCTGGTTGCCGTAATGTCCAGAAAGACCAGTTCGTCCGCTCCCTCAGCGCAGTAGCGGCGGGCCAGCTCCACGGGGTCCCCAGCATCTCTCAGATTCTGAAAGCTGGTTCCTTTGACCACTCGCCCGCGGTCGACATCTAAGCAGGGAATGATTCGTACCGCCAGATCAGCGCCGCGCTTCTCTCCGTTGTCCGAAGCATCATCTGAGCTGGGGGACCACTCGGCCAGGGACACCTCACCACTTAACAGGGCTCGGCCCACCACTGCCGCATGACAGCCCAGCCGCTGCAGCCGGCTCAGATCCTCCAGACTGGACACTCCACCGCTGGCTATCAGTCTCAGCCCACAGCTGTGCCTGAGGGCTGTCCGATACAGGGCCAGATGGGGGCCTTTCCGGAGGCCGTCGTTTTCGATCCCTGTCATGAGGACTTCATCCAGGCCTGTCCCGGCCGCCTGCTGCAGAGCCTGGCGCACGGATATCCCGGTGTTTTTCACCCAGGCCTCGACTTGAATCTGACCTTTTCGAACATCGAGGGCCCCTGCGATTCGGTGACTCCCGAACAGCTGCACTGCGCTGGCCACGGTCTCAATCCCACGAAACAATAGAGTCCCGACCACGACCTTACTCACCCCGCTGTCCAGAAGATACTGAATGTCCTGCAGTGTTCGAACCCCTCCTCCGGTCTGAATCTCCAGGGACGTTCGGGCGGCCAGTTCCTGTACCAGAGCCAAAAAGGCACCCTGGTTGTGGGGATCGCGAGCCCCGTCCAGGTTCACCAGGTGAAGCCGTGTGGCCCCCTGTTGCTCGTACTGGAGCGCCAGTTTGACCGGCTCCTCGCTCCAGACGGTCACCCTGTCGTAGTTCCCCTGTCTCAGTCTGACTACTTTCCCATCCAGGATGTCGATGGCCGGAATCAACTGCATAGCTCGGCAAATCCCTTCAGCAGCAGGTCCCCTGCCTCGCCCGATTTTTCGGGATGCCACTGGACCCCGAAAAGGTGCTCGTGACGTACGCCGGCGCAGAGTTCTCCTCCGTAGCGTGTAGTCGTCGTAATCAGCCCACTATCGGCTGGGTGACACACGTAGCTGTGCACGAAGTAGGCGTAGCGACCGTTGCTGAGCCGATTCCACCCCATGTGGGGGCATACTACCCCGGGAGGCAGTGCTTTGACCGTCCCTGGAAGGAGTCCCAGGCACCTGGTGTTTCCCTCCTCGGAAGACTCAAACAAGAGCTGCATGCCCAGGCAGATCCCCAGAAACGGCTGAGTCCACTCTTTCAGGGGACTCAGAAGTTCCACCCGGGCCAGTTCGTTCATCGCAGCGGGAGCTGCGCCCACCCCCGGTAGGATCAGCCCGGCGAGGTGGTGCAAATCGTGGGGGCGCTCAACCTTGCGGGCCGGAATTTGCAGTCTCTGGAGCGCCCACAACACATTGCGAGCGTTGCCTCCTCTGTAGTAGAGAACTCCGATCACAGCAATCCTTTCGTCGAAGGAATGGCCGACTGGTGGGGGCAGTCCCGCAAGGCAACACGCAGGCAGCGCCCCAATCCCTTGAACAGAGCCTCCACCTTGTGGTGTTCGTTGCTTCCCCGGTGCAGCTTCATATGGAGGCTGCAACCGAGGGCTTGTGAAAACGACCCAAAAAAATGGGCGACGAGTTCGGTAGGAAGTTTCCCCACATACTCGCGTTGGAAGGCGCCCGCAAATACCAAGCAGGGACGTCCTGAAATGTCGATGACCACTTCCGCGAGAGCCTCGTCCATCGGAACCCAGAAGCCGTAACGTTCGATTCCAGATCGATCGCCCAGTGCCCTGGAAATCGCTTGTCCCAGCACCAGGCCGGTGTCCTCGACCGTGTGATGCTCATCCACGTCCAGATCCCCCCTGGTATTGAGATTCAGATCGACCAGCGAGTGGTGGGCCAGCAGCTCGAGCATGTGGTCGAAAAAGCCGATTCCAGTGGACACCTTTGCTCGTCCCGTTCCATCCAGATTCACCAGGACCTCGATATTGGTCTCGGTCGTTTCGCGGTGAGCCCTGGCAAAGCGGGGAAAAGATTCGTTGGTTGTCATCTTTACAAATGAAACGCCGAGGCGGCGGGCAAACTCGGCGTCACTGTCACGATCCCCGACCATCAAAGAGTTCCCCAGATCCACCTCACAGGATTCGAGCAGAGGTTGGACGAGACCGGTTTGCGGCTTTCGGCAGGAGCATCCGTCCTGAGGTTGATGAGGGCAGACCAGCACGTGATCGAAGGCGATGTTCTCCCTGGCCAGCCGTCTTTCGAGTTCCTCCTGAGCTTCCCGAAAGTGCTCCTCGGGGAAGCTGTCTGTTCCCAGGCCGTCCTGGTTACTGACCAGAACCAGGGAAAACCCCTCCTCGCGCAGCGTTCGCAGCCCCGACCCGACGTGAGACAGAATCCGAAGCTTCTCCAGGCTGTCGACCTGTTTGGTCTCCGGAGGCTCCCAAATCAGAGTGCCGTCTCGGTCCAGAAACGCCATCTTCATGACAGCAACCTCTGGAGAGCTGACAGTAAGCGGTCATTCTCTTCCGGTGTTCCGATTGAGATACGCAGCATGTCTTGCAGGCGGCTGATGCCGTCAAAATGTCTGACCACGATCTGGAATTCATCGCGCAGTCGCGCGTAGACCCGGCCAGCACTGTAGCTGCAAGGGAGCTGCGTGAGGAAGAAATTGGCGGCACTCGAATGCACTCCACACCCCAACTCCTCACACCGCTGCGCCACCCGGTGGCGTTCGGCTATCAGGCGCCTGACATTGCTCACCATCTGTTGGCGCCGGCGCCACAGCTTGAGCCCTATGGCCTGGGCTGGAGCACTGACATTGTAGGGAGGCTTCATCTTCACCAATGAGCTGATCAACCGCGGTGAAGCTAATGCGTAGCCGAGTCTGAGTCCAGCTGCGGCGAAGGCTTTGCTGAAGGTGCGCATGACGATCAGGTTCCTCGACTCTTCCCTCACCAGCTCGATGGCCGAGCGAATTCCCTCCTCGTCCGCAAACTCACCGTAGGCCTCGTCCACGACTACGACTCCCTGGAATGCTCGCGTGATCCCGGCCACATCTTCGCAACTCAAGGTCGTGCCCGTAGGATTGTTCGGAGTGCACAGGAAGAGCAGGTCCGCTCCCTCGAACTCTCGAGCCAGGGCTCCCATATGCAGGTTCAGTTGTGGATTCAAGGGGACGCTGCGATAGGCGAGTCCGTGACTGCTCGCCGCCACCGCATACATCCCATAGGTGGGTGCGGGAGCCAGCACACTACGGCCTCTTCGGACGAAAGTTCGGACGCACAGGTCGATTAATTCGTCGCTTCCATGGGTGACCAGAACGCTCTCGGAGCTGACAAGGTAGTGACGGGCCAGATTCCTTCTCAGGTGGTCTGCCGTGGGGTCGGGGTAACGGTTCAGCCCGGCAATCGCCAGGTCGTCAAGGGGGCACGTGAAGGGACACTCGTTGGCATCCAGAAACACCCATCCCTCACCCTTTAGCAGCGAGCGCGCCGAGGTATAGGGTCTAGTGGTGGCCGCCGCCTCGGAAAGCGGCAACCAATCTGCTTTCATGGTCCCTCCTCAAAACGAACTTCCACAGCCCTGGCGTGCGCTTCCAGACCTTCCAGGCGAGCGAGGGTCGTGGCCGTCTTGCGCAGGCCCGCCAACCCCTCAGAAGTCAAGCACTGGACGGTCATGGTTTTCTGAAAAGTTGCGACGCTGACACCCCCCCTCGTCCGTGCGGCTCCCCCCGTGGGCAGTACGTGGTTGACGCCCGAGCAGTAGTCGCCCACCGTTTCCGGGGCGTAGGGTCCCAGAAAGACTGAGCCGGCGCAGGCAACCTGTTCGATGAGAGCTTCCGGTTCTCGAATCTGAATGCTCAAGTGCTCCGGGGCCCAGGCGTTGGCAAGTTCGACTGCCTGTTGCAGATCTTCCACCCAGACCAGAGAGCTGCTGTCCAGAGCATGCTCGGCTATTTCGCGGCGAGGCAAGGCCTTAAGCTGCCGGTTGATACTCTTCCTGACCGAGGCGATCAGTTCCCGGCTCGTGCTCAGCAGCACGACGCGTGAGAGCGGATCGTGCTCGGCCTGAGACAACAGGTCGGCGGCGACAAAAAGAGCAGAAGCTGATGCGTCGGCAAGGATCATTAACTCGCTCGGTCCGGCCAGAAAGTCAATAGTAGCCCCCTGTGGGTCCGAAGCAACCACTGCCTTGGCAGCCATGACGTAGGCATTTCCGGGGCCGGTGATTTTATACACCGGCGCGATGCTTTCCGTTCCGTAGGCGAGGGCTGCAATGGCCTGAGCTCCTCCGACCGAGTAGACCTCGCCAATACCGAGAAGGTGACAGGCCGCCAGAATGGCCGGATGCGGTTGCGCGTCCGGGCCCGGGGGGGTGCAGACAGCGATCCGCACAACACCCGCCAACTGAGCCGGGATGGCCAGCATCAACAGGGTTGAGACCAGGGGGGCACTCCCACTCGGAACATACAGCCCGACGCTCTTCAGGGGACGGATTAACTTCTGGCAACGGACACCTGGCCGAACTTCGATCACCGGTGAAGGCAGGCTCGCGGTCTCGCGGTGAAACCGACGGATATTGCTGGCTGCCTGGCGGAGGCTGCTGATACAGTCCTGAGACAGGTCGACCGAGGCCGACTCGATGTGTGTGCGGGGGACGCGGATGCGAGTCAACTCGATACCGTCGAAGCGACGCGTGAGACGAAACAGTGCTGAGTCTCCTTCTCTGCGGACCTGCTCGATGAGCGGCCGGACCTCTTTCCGGTAGGGAGTCAGAGACGCAGTGGGCCTGGCGAGCTCTTTTAGTAGTTCGTCAAAGGCTAAGTCAGCATGTGATAGAAGCTTCATCTGATGAACTTCTCCACAGGCGCCACCAGAATGTCTGACCCTCCATTGGCACGAACCTGATCCACGACATCCCAAAATTTCTCTTCCTCTACCATGCAGTGGACGGCTACGTAGCCAGGCTCAGCCAGGGGCACCACGGTGGGGGCCTTGCAGCCGGGAAGGAGCTGGCGGATCGACTCCAAAGAGGACTCCGGAGCGTTGAACATGATGTACTTGTAACGCTTGGCCGCTTGGACCCCTTCTGCCCGAACAAGCAGCTTGTCGATCAGCTCCTGATTCTCGCGGCTTGCCGGGGAGTTTCCGACCAGCACGGCATGGCAATGGGTAACCGTCTCCAGAACCCTCAACCGGTGGGTGCGGAGGGTGCTGCCAGTCGAGACCAAGTCACACACCGCATCGGCGATCTCGAGGGCGGGTGCAATCTCCACGCTCCCTCGGAGCCGGACAATGTCCGCAGGGACCTCGCTCTTCTCCAAATATCGGGAGAGCATTCTGGGATAGGAAGTCGCAATACGGTGTCCTTGCAGCTGCCCGATCGACGAATAGTCAGACTGCTCGGGAACCGCAATGACGAGAGAGCAGTATCCGAAATCAAGCGGCATCAATACGCGAAGGGGCAGGCCCTGTTCTTCAAGAAGGTTGCTTCCAACGATACCCAGGTCGGCGACTCCGTCGTGCACGTACTTCGGGATGTCGTCGTCGCGCAGGAACAGAATGTCGATCGGGAGATTGCGGCAACTCGTGGACAAGTGATGATTGAAGGCTTCGAAATCGAGCCCCATCTGAGAGAGCAAGTCGAGCGACCCTTTTGAAAGCCTCCCTGACCGTTGTACCGCAATGCGGATCTTTCCATTGTTCTGCATAACTCTTCGTTCCCAAATCAAAACCCCCTCGGTTTTGAGGAGGCTGGCAGTTTCAGTGCCTGGGGATTAGGACTAGTTCAGATCACACGCATTGACACCACCCCGCCATGTGACGAAGGATGATGTGCGTGATGATGGGCAGATGTGTGGCTGAAGCAGGACAACCTACAAGACGGACGGTTTTGGGTCGCTAAACTTGCCACAACCGATAGAATGCTGGCTCGCCAAGGCCCGGTCAAGCCCGGGTTGAACATAGTCTTTTTTTGCAGTCGCAGTCCGGAGAGTAACATGGGGAGGAACTTCCGCACTCCAAACCCGACTGCCGAGGTTGGCGTATACTCGGATACAGGGCTCTCAATGGCGAGAAGCAGGAGCAGATGGCTGTGGCTGGCGATGCTGCCGGGCGTGCTTCTGCTGACCCTCGGGGTCGTCTTTCTGGTTCTGTGGATCGGCTTCGATGCATCCAGTTATCAGGAAGTTCTTCTCAAGGAAGTTTCCGGCTGGCTGGGCCGGCCGGTGCGGATTGAGGGCGTCAAAGTCGGTTTCCTGCCGCCTCGCCTCCGGTTGCTCGGTGTTGAAGTTGGAGAAGCTTCCGGAAGGTCCGGGGAGTTGCTGTTCACCGCCCGGTACCTGGATGCCGATCTGAACCTTGGAGCCCTGTTCGGGAGTGAGCCTGCCGTCCAGCGATTCCAGGTCATGGAGCCCACCATCTACCTGCGCCGGAATCAGTCCGGGAAGTGGAATTTCGCCTCGGCCGCTGAGCGCCCGGCGTCCCCGCAGGGACAAGAACCTCGCGAAAGCTCCCCGGAGCTTCCGGTTCGCGACTGGTACCTGAGAGAAGGGACCATTCTGATTCAACGGTTTGGGGAGGATCCGGTGCGTCTCACCAGCCTGGAAGCTTCCCTTACTGACCTTAGCACCAGTGCCCCTTTTCCCGTGGAGGTCCAGTTTCGAATCGGAGAGGCCGGCCGTGTGCGAGCCAATGCTCGCCCGGGACCTCTCTGGAACGGATCGAAGGGCAGGCTTGCTCTCACCGCCAGGGTGTCTTTGGAAGACGTTGCTGCGGAGGATCTGGAGCAGGCCCTGGGGTTTTCGGCTCTGCCTGCTTCGGTGTCCTCCTTGAGTGGTTCTCTGGAACTGGTGCTGCTGGAAGAAACGAGCCGGCTGCAGGGAGTTTTCGACTTGCAGGTCGCCGAGGGTCAGAAGCTGGCACCCCTGGGTGATTGGAAACTGAACGGGTCAGCGCGTCTCTCCCATCTGCGCTGCCGGGTGGCGGAAGGAGCGGATCCCATCCGTGCAGACCTCCTTCCAGCCAGATCGAATGGAGACGACACTGGAGGGGGTGGCCGTCGGCCAGGAGGAGTTCCATCTCAGCGGGGAGCTGAGGAACTTCCAGGCTCCCCGACTCACTTTCAGTCTGGGCGGGGATGGTGTCGATTACGCGGCCCTGAGATCGCATCTGAATTCTCCTGCAGAGCATTCCCAGTCGGGCGAACAGCACCAGTATCCAGCGGCTCTCCGCAGCCTGACGGGAAGGGGCGATTTGAGCCTGGTTGAGCTGGAACGAGGAAAGCTGCACCTGGGCCCCATCCACAGTGAGGTCACTCTGGAGGGCGGGATGATCCGCTTTGGTCCCATCGAGATGGTCCTTCATGATGGGCGGGCCAGCGGCAGCCTGGAATTGAAAACCGCCCGGAGCCCTTTGAGCGTCGATTTGCAGGCTGAACTGGACAACGTCGATCTGAACAGCGTTGTTGCATGGATCGGGGCGGAGATGGAATTCGCCCTTTCCCAAGCGGTAGCGTCAGGCGATACGTTCGAACACAGGCCGTCCGAGTGCGGTCATTGTGTTCAGGACTTTCTGGCCGACCTGGATCTCCGTGATCTGCCTGGAGAAGCTGCGGGATCTGAGTCTGGGGCCGATGACGCTCTTCCACCGGCCGATCTGCGTTTCTATCCGGCTGCGCTGGTTGTACCCTGTGGCCGCCTGCCAGGCCATGCGGCCGTTGCTGCGGATCTGGGCAATATGGCGATCCCGAACGGTTGGATCCCGCGCCGATTGCGGTCGGATCACTGCGTTCTTTGGCGGCGGTATAACCACATCCAGGGTCTCCCCATACCGTTCCCTCAGCAGATCCCGTGTGGACGCTCCATCATAGGCGCCGTCCGCCAGAAAGCCCGTGACCGGGGCATCGAGTTGATCCAGGAGCCCGGGTAAGGCGGTGCTGTCTCCAACGTCATCGTGAGTCAGATTGGCGCAAACAATCGCACCGCTATGGAGGTCCAGTCCGAGGTGGAGTTTGCGCCAGCGGCGGCGTATTCCCCTGGTTTTATGCTTCTGCGCGAGCCATTCCCCTTCGCCGAAGATCTTGAGGCCGGTACTGTCCACCACCAGATGGACAGGCACAGACCCGGCTTGCCTCATCACCTGCGCGATGCTCAAGCCGTTTGCGCGACGCGACAGTGTGGAGAAGTCCGGCACCCGTATATCCAGCCCCATGAGCGTGCCAATGGAACCCATCAGCCCCTGCGTTTGTCGCAACCCAAGCCGATACGCCGTGCGCAGCGTCAGGCATGTCTCGATAGCCAGATCCGAGTATCTCCGCTGGCCACCCCGTGACGTGCGGCGCGGCGCGCGCCACACACTTTGAGCCTCATCACTGACCCAAATCGTCAGATCACCCCGCTGGCGCAGGCTCTCGTTATATTCTGCCCAGTTGATCACCCGGTACTGCGCCTTATCAAACTTGTGCCGTCGCGCTGCGTTGAACTTATGTGGCATCTAGGTTATCCCCGGTGTTGAAAAACACGATGATAAGGCATCCTTCGGGATGATCCATGCAACAAGGTCGCAGCGAGGCGATCAAGGCCCTGCCGACCCTTAAGAATGAATCCCCCGTGCCGGGAACCTCGCTGCGGAACACCTCGAACACTGACTGGGGAATGCGCAAAGGCCCCCGCACTACTTTGTATGCTTGACGCACAACGTCAATTACTACAATCTTATGTGTGATGATCGCTGGTTACCGGGATAAGCACACAGAGCGCTTTGCCGCTGGTAAGCTTGTCAGGCGCTTCCAAAGCTTTGAGCAGCAAGCTACCAAGCGCCTCACGATCTTGAATGCAGCACCGTCCCTTGAGACATTGGGGGCGTTGCCGAGCAATCGGTTGGAAGCCCTCGGTGGCGATCGAAAAGGGCAGTATTCCATTCGCATCAACCGGCGATGGCGGATCTGTTTCGAGTGGCCGAGCAATCAACCGGGGCCGAGCAACGTCGAGATAGTGGACTATCACTCATGAAAGGAGCATTGCACGTGTTAAAACGATCTATCCATCCCGGACAGATTTTACGGGACGAATTGAAGGAGTTTGGGATTACGCCCACGGAATTTGCGCGTCAGATCGATGTGCCACCCAACCGTGTTAGCCAGATCATCAACGCCAAACGCTCGATCACCGGGGACACGGCGCTACGCTTTGGACACTGGTTCGGCGTCGACCCGCAATTCTGGCTTAACCTGCAAGCGCATTTCGATCTTGTCTCTGCCGATAAGGAAATGGGCGACACGATCCGCCTTCTGCCGACAAAGGAAAACCTGCCGCCCCAAACCGAACAGCCGATTGCGCCATAGGGTAGCTTGATGCGAGGTATGCACCACAATGCAAGCGACGGGAGACTCGGTTCATGAAGGATAAGAAGACACAAGCGGCACCGAACTCGCCTCACCGCGGCAGCAAAGCGATCGATTCCCCATGAACGAAGCGACTGCGCGGATCAAGATCAACAAGTTGCTCGAAGCCGCCGGCTGGCGCTTCTTCGCCGACGGCAACAAGCCCGCCAATATTTGCCTTGAGACGGGCGTTACGATCAAGGCATCTGACCTGGACTCTTTGGGCAATGACTTCGAAAAAACCTCCCCCGGATTCATCGACTTCCTACTCCTCGACGCCAAGGGGTTCCCCCTGATCGTCCTGGAAGCCAAGTCGGAGGACAAGAACCCGCTCGTCGGCAAGGAGCAGGCCCGCAAATACGCCCGCTCCCAGAATTGCCGCTTCGTCATCCTGTCGAACGGCAATCTGCATTACTTCTGGGATCTGGATCGCGGCAACCCCTATATCATCACCTCCTTCCCGACGCCGGCCTCGGTATCCGACTATCGAAAGATCACGCCCAACCCGCAGCGCCTGATCACGGAACAAGTTAGCGAAGATTACATCGCTCTCACCCACCGGCCGCATTATGCCTCTGAAGCTGCGTGGAAGAATGAAGCCGAGCGCCCCGGCTTCATTAAGGCCAACAATTTGCGCTTTCTGCGTGCCTACCAACTCAGAGCGGTCCATGCGTTGCAGCGGGCGGTAAAGGCCGGAGGAGACCGTTTCTTGTTTGAGATGGCGACAGGCACCGGAAAGACGCTCACCGCTGCGGCCGTCATCAAGCTTTTCCTGCGCTCCGGAAATGCCAGCCGTGTGCTCTTCCTGGTCGACCGGCTGGAATTGGAAGACCAGGCGTATAAGGTTTTTACTGCATTGATTTCGGCGGATTTCCAGACGGTTGTCTATAAAGAGAACCGCAACGACTGGAACCGCGCCGAGATCGTCGTCACCACCGTTCAATCCCTACTGTTCAACAACAAGTATCAGCGGCTCTTCTCGCCCACGGATTTCGATCTTGTGATTTCGGACGAAGCACATCGCTCGATCGGTGGTAACGCCCGTGCAGTGTTCGACTTCTTCGTGGGCTATAAGCTCGGGTTGACCGCGACGCCTCGTGACTACTTGAAGAGCACCGGCAAGACCGGCACCATGGTGCGTGACCCACGTGAGATCGAACGGCGCCTTCTTCTCGACACCTATCGCACCTTTGGATGCGAGAGCGGGCAACCCACCTTCCGCTATTCGCTGCTCGATGGTGTGAAAGACGGATTCCTGATCAACCCGACCGTGGTCGATGCTCGTACCGATGTGACCACCCAACTCCTATCCGAAGAGGGGTTTGTCGTCTCGTTCATCGACGAAACGGGTGAAGATCAGGAGGAAGCCTACAAGCGACGTGAGTTCGAAAAGCGATTTTACTCTGAGGCCACCAACCAGCTTTTCTGCAAAACCTTCCTTGATAACGCGCTGCGTGACCCGATCAGCGGCGAGATCGGAAAGTCCATCGTCTTTGCTGTCAGCCAAAACCACGCAGCCAAGCTCGCGCAGGTCTTCAACCAGATCGCTGACCGGATGTTTCCCGGCAAGTACCGGTCCGACTTCGCCGTGCAGGTGACCTCGCAGATCGCGGATGCGCAGAAGTTCACCATCAACTTCGCCAATTATCGCAAGTAGAAAAAGAAACGTCAAGGGTGTAATAGAATGCTTAATCAGCGTCTTAAAACGCATCACTTTCAACCCCAGGAGGGACGTAAAATGGGAAATCCGAAAAAACCCAGGCGGCGCTATCGAACCCGGATGTTCGACAATCGCCTATCACTCCCTGCCACGTCCGAACAAGTGCGGCAACTGCAAGCGGAGGCGGATGCGGAAAAGCGAAGCGTCGCTTCTCTGGTCCGCGAGGCCATAGACCAGTTCCTTCCCAGGCTGCGGGACCGGCGGCGAAAACGTCAGCGGCCCCCTGGTGGCTTGCCGCGGAAGGCCGTGCGGCGGCTCTTGGGCGAGCCGCAAAAGCGCACATCGAGGGAGGAGTGGCGCTATGGCCCCGAAGGTTCTTTGCGAATCAATCTTAAGGCCGGGACTTGGTACAACTCTCAAACGAAAGAAGGCGGTAGCATCCTGGATCTGATTCAACGGGAATTGAAGACCGACCAGGCCGGCGCTCTCGATTGGCTGACCCGCGAGGGTCTTTTTTGAAAAAAAGACCTCTAGGAAACGGAGCAGCCCCAACCCCGCGACAAGTGACGTTGGCCCCTGGCCCCGCAGACAACGCCGAATTGCGGCACAAAGCCCTATGGAGGATGCTTTACCGGCCCTGCAAGCAGGTTTCGTCCTGGTGCTGCCTTGGGAGCCGGTGGGGGGGTATCGAGGCTCCCATGACGGGTGATCTGCGGCCATGAACACAACCGACTGGCGCGGCCTCATGCCGGACGTGGCCGCGCCGAGGGAGTGGCGCTATGACCAATCACAAGAGTTCACTGAAAATCAATCCGTCCTGGACTTGGTTCAACCCAGGAAAAGCGGCCCGCAGGATGTCCCAGAATCAACGAACGGAACCGGCCCCCTCTGCCCATCTCTGCCATTCAAAAGCCGACAGGTGTGCGTCAGCGGGAGCCTGACAGCGAAAAGCGGGCGAAGGTGCAGAAATTGGGCGCGTCGGCGGTCCCGGCTGAGAACATCCCGGCCCATGGGAGGGGGCGCTTGCCTTTGACTACGGCTCGTCCTGGAAGTTGGAGGCGCTGACGGCCCAAGGACGGCTCGTTTGTCCGCGATGGCCGGGCGAACGTGAGGACAACTCGACGGCTTGCGGGTTGAGACAACGGGCCACAGTGGCGGCCTGGACCAGCACACAAAAGGGTGGTAGGGGGTGGGGTGGGTCTTTTTCGAGGGGGCGGGGGGGCAAGGGGTGCCCCCCGCCCGTCGTCCTTGTCTGGTACGTGTACTTCACCCGTACAGGGTCGATTTCCGCGGGACGAAGCTGCCCTGAGTAGGAGTCCCAAAAAATGAAAGAAGGGATTGAGGAAAAAGCAATCGCCGGTCGGATCGACGATCCAGGACCGGATCCCCTTCGGAAGTACCTGAGATCCATCAGGCGACCCGTGCCAGAGTTTCTTGAAGAGGGTAGTGGTACAGTTTGAAACCCGTCTCCATATACGCCTTCCAAAGTGTCAGCCTTTAATCATCTAAGATTCTATCAATGGTCAACCCGGTTTGGATCTCGAATAAAACAAGAATCTTTTCGTAGTTTTTCTTATCCAGACGCAGCGTCATGTGATCTTGTTCGGATTCGATAGTGAGCCAGTGTTTTTTCCCAGACATGAAAAAAAGAGGGGTGGCGAAAACATTCGCCACGACCGCTGCCGCAATGCCGGCTCTCCAGCGGCGATGCTTGGAGAAGGAATAGGTGACGGCCTTGACTCGGGAACAGGGAATTGTTTTTAGAAAACCCAGGGAAGGGAGCCGAAGGACTTGCACGGCGTCCGTCGTGATGGCGAGGCGCACATTCACTTCCTCCTCTTTTTGCTTATCCTTGGACCCCATCAAGTATTTCACGTTGTCGAACCTTTGAACTTTGAACGAGAGTTGAGCGGATAGGACGGATTGAGCGAATAAGCATCCAAGGACGCAGGACGATGTGAGGGCGGACCTGAGCGAGATGACCATTAGCGGCCCCCCTCCGCACAGCCGGTGGAATCTTTGGGGACGACCGGGAAGGCTCCGCGGTTTCGATACTGTCCGAACCGGAGACTGCGGGGGAAGGGTGATCCGTCACACGGCGGCGGCAACGTTCCCGGTAGGCCTGTTGCCGGTCGCGGTGATCGAGCCGTCCCTCTCGGCTTTGCTGGTGTCTCCGTTTGGCATCCCGCAGCTGTTGCCGCCGCGCTTTCCGCCGGCTCCGCTCCCCGCAGTATCTGTGGCCCCGGTCACAACGGCGGCAGATCCAGAACACCACACCACAGCCGGCCCCCCGGCAAAACCGTTGACGCAGTGGCTCTTCGCGGGTCCCCATCGCCGCCCTTCCGGCGGGACGGGACAACCGCGACTCGGCATGGGGGGGTCGATCTCATCTACAGAGAATGTTCGGTCGTTTCTTCGGGTGGGCGCAAAAACCCGATCGGCGGCTAACGGTCGAGGTTTTCCCTTTCCGCCCTCGGCCCCACCCTACCAGAGCCTCGGCCAAGCCTCGGCAAGGATGACGGCTCAATCTTTCACTATCGGCGCTCATCCAAAAAGCGCGGTCCTGAAGCTTATTCTCCCTTGTCTCCTTTTCCCCTCTGCGTCGCTGAACGCGCCCCCATTCTGTCTGCCCCGCATGGGAGAATAGAGAAAAGCTATGGGGCGCAAACGAGACGACTTGGTTCTGATCGGTGAAGCCTTTGGCGGCCTGGATGGTCCTGTAAAAACGATCCGCAAAGCCTCGCCCCAGGCGCTGCACCACTTCACCCTCTCCGATCAAGTGAACCAGCTTGCCGAGGCCCGCGAAGCGGACCCCGATCTGGGCTTCATGGCGCGACTGATGGCGCTGTGCAGCCTGCCCCGCACCAATCCCGGCAACCGGAAAGAGTATGTCCGGCGCAACGGCCCGTATAAGCTGGGGATGACCGCAGGGCTCAACAACAAGCTGCCCTACGGCAACATTCCCCGGCTGTTGCTGGCCTGGGTATGCACGGAAGCGGTGCGGATGCGAAAGCGCGAGCTCGTTCTAGGCCGCTCGCTTTACGAGTTCATGCGGAAGCTAGGAATGGAAGATCGCAGCGGGAGCACTCGGGGCGACCGGGCCCGGTTGAGGAACCAGATGAGGCGGCTTTTCGGTTCCAGCATCACACTGATCTACGAGGAACCGGCGGGCTTTGCGCGGGTCAGTTCGTTTGTGGCAGACAAACACGAGTTCTGGTGGGACCCGAAGCAGCCTAACCAGTCCTCGCTGTGGGAGAGCAAGATTCGCCTCGGTGAAGCGTTCTTTCAAGAGATCATCTGCTGCCCCGTGCCGCTGAACATGAACACTCTGAAGGCGCTCAAGCGCTGCTCGTTGGGCCTCGATCTTTACCTCTGGCTGACCTACCGCACCTTTGCACTCACTCGCCCGCTGCGCCTCTCCTGGCGGCAGGTGTACCGCCAGTTCGGAGCGGACCCGGCCAAGGCCAGCGATGCGAACACCGTTCAAATGTTCCGGCGCAACGCGCTCCGCGAGCTAAAGAAGATCAAGCTCGCCTGGCCGGGGCTGAACTACGGGACGGCCAAGGGCGCGCTACTCCTCTTGCCCTCGAAGCCCGCGATCCCTTCGGCAGAGCAGCGGGAGTTAGTGAACTAACCTCAGAATCCCCACTAACGCCGCAAGCATCGCCTCTAACGGCCCTTCGAAGAGGCCGTCTGCCAAAAGGGGAGTGCCTACGCCGCTGAAGAGTGGTCTTGGGGCGTTCCCCGGCGATTCGTCTGGAGGATTTATCCACAGGTTGTTGCGATCCGGGGGATTTTTCCACGGTGAAAGCGCACAGTCTCCCCACCGCGATCTATCGGTGAAAGCGCACAGTCTCCGGCACAATCTATCGGTGAAAGCACACATATATACAAGTAGTTAAAGAACAAGTAGTTAAAGAACAAGTAGTAGGAGCGACGACGACTGTGAATAAATCACCGGATCAAAAAACCAAAATCAAAACCATCCTTCGAAGGGATGAAACCTGAAAATAGAACCCCGGAGATAGCCTCCGCAAAGGGGCAGGTCAAGAGCGCTCCCGCGCCTCCTACGGCTCAGGCGGCTGGTATGACCGAAAGGTTCCCTTTCGGCCCGTCCACACGGCCCGAAGCAACCCGACAACCAGGCCCATCCACCCCCTTTTCCTCGTAAACAGCCATCCCCTTCAGATCGGCCCGCAGCGGTCCAGGGCGCGAAGCGACGAAGCTGACCCTTGACGGCGAGGACCGATTTGGAATCATGCGAGGCGATGGGAAGGGGCTACCGCACCAGTGCCTTTCTCCCTCCCCTCAGCACCGCCGTTGTGGTCCTTTTCCGAGCCTTCCGTCGCGGTAGGGACGATCCTTTCGGATCGCCCCCCGCACAGATCCCAGCGAGCGGAACTACCGCACTGGGCTCTTACCTCAGGTAATAACGCGCAGTCGCTGTTGCTACCTGCCGTATCCGTTCCAGCGCACTTTGCAAGTCCTCGGTTTCGACGTAGGTGCGGTCTCTTGGCTGTGTCCGCGATTTCCCGCTTGGTGCCCGTTTAGAGTCCTCCATATCGATTCCTCTCCCGGCTCTGTGTCCGGCACTTGTTTTGCTAGGACGAATTCCCTTTGGCCAGGCCGCTTGGCTCCACCCTCTCCGCCGACCGCGGCGCACCGCCGTCTTTGTTCGAGCGCTTCTCAGCTACTATCAGCCTGTCCGACTTCCCGCCTCCGTGCATCGCTGTCGTGCTCCTTTCGGATTCACAGCGCGGACCTTGGGGCCATCCCCCTGGGGTCAGAGGCGGGATCTCCCGGCTCCCGTGTAAGCAACTTCCGTACGTGCACAGGGTCTCGGGACCACGCGGGGGCGGAATCGTTCTCGCGATTAGCGAACGGTTCCATGTTGCCTTCCGATCCTACGACTACGTCGGCCCCCCGAAGTCATTTTCCTTTCGCGGCTCAATACCTGGCCCGCACGTGCCCCTGTCAATGCTTCGCCTGCACTCTTACGAGTACACACGCATGACTCGGGGTCAGCATGGTTCGCTACTCCTTTCCTGTGAGAGACTCTCGCTCTCTGCTACTCACCGGTTTGCGCCGGCGCACCGCAGGGATAAATACCGACGATAGCGACCCCCTGGGGCCGGTGTAGGGGCATGTTCCGCATGACCGCTACACGAGGCCGCATGCCCCCCCGTTTCGAGGGGGGTCGCTATCGTCTTCCCGGATTTTGCTCTATCGGCAATCTGGAAGCCGACTGTAAGGAGACAAAGACAAGAAAACAAAAGAGTTTAAGGAATGTGGTCGTGTTCCACCCCCACGCTTTTTTATGTTCCACCCCCCCTTTGTCCCTGTTACAAAAAGCATACGGCCTTTTGGAACATGAAAAACGCCCCAAATCGGCCAACTCAAACCGGCTCCGAAAATCGCGTGGCGCGGAACGTCGAATAGTCGTCAATCGAGACGCTAACTAGAAGTCTTGAGAGGCCCATGTAATGCTTGTATTTCAACAAGTACCCAGGAGAAACCGCCATGAAGATCGCAAGCCTTCGCTTACCTGATGAAATCTTTCAACGCCTGGATCGGCTGGCCGACCGCACCGGGCGCAGCAAGACCTTCTACATGCAGGCGGCCATCCAGGAGCATTTGGACGATCTCGAGGACTTGTACCTTGCCGAGCAACGGCTGATCGATATTCGAGCCGGGAAGTCTCAGACCGTGCCACTCGAAGAAGTCATGGAACGCTATGGCCTGGAAGATCGAGCTTGACCGCGCCGCCGTCCGCGAGTTGGGCAAGCTCGATCAACAGACGGCACGGCGTATCCTTGCCTTTCTGCATAGCCGCGTTGCCACGCTGGACGATCCGCGTAGCATCGGGGAGGCCCTCAAGGGTTCTAAGCTGGGCGAGTTCTGGAAGTACCGGATAGGCGATTACCGCGTCATCGCCCGCATCGAGGACGCCGCTTTGCGTGTGCTCGTGGTGAGGGTCGGAAGCCATGACAAGGTGTACCGTTGAAGGGTCACGGAAATTCTGGAACGACATGACTGAGCAACAGATCCCCCTTCCTTTTTCGCAAACCCGCTAGGCTGTCAGCCGCTCAGCGCAAGGCCATGATTCAGACCAAACTTCAAGACTACCCTGTATATCAAGCCGCCCGTGAAGCCAAGCGCAAGCACCACGTCATCGAACAGTTCAAGAACGAGCAGTTGAGCCTACTGGGGAGAATCAGCGGCACTGTAGATAAAAGCATCTGAGGGCTTCGGTTTTGTGATCTTTCCAGAGAGCGCGGCAGCGCCGCCTGTTGGTTTTGCTCAGGGGGCGTGGGAGAATGGGCCGAACGGATTGGAGGAAAACATGAGCGTCGAGCTAATCAGCGTCTTGATTGCCATTGCTGGCCGTGGGCGTCGCGCAGTCGCGGGGGTGATCCTGACCAGCAATCGCGGACTGCGGGAGGACATGGCCCGGATGGAGGCGCGGCTGCGAGAGGACATGAAGCAGCTATCAGAGCGCGTGGCGCGGGTGGAGCATAGCCAAGCCAAACTCGAAGGGTTGCTGGAAGGATTGCGCGAGGCCATCACCGTCCGGGCGGCGGCCAACTAGGTTGCCGTGGTCCGGCCTCGGAAGACCCCATGAGGAGGAACATGACTAAAAGGTACATATTCGTTCCCGTTGCTTATTTCCTGTTGAATTTCAGCCTCCTGGCGGCCCAAAACTGGACGGAGATGAGTGATCCAGTCAGGCCTTACGTCACCCGATTGACTGATGGAAACGGGTTGAGTTGTGGTCTGGCAACTCAGGAGGAAATGAATGATATTCGTGGAATGCTCGATCGGAGACCACCGAGAACTACACCCTCCGGGAAATACGCCCTGGCCCCTCCTGCGGCCAATATATCCGTCAACTACACTGGGTTCACTCCAGAGGCGCAGGCAGCCTTCCAGAGGGCTGTAGATATCTGGTCCTCTCTGCTGATTACGACAGTTCCGATCGAAATCGAAGCGAGTTTTGATTCACTTGACTCGGATGCACTGGCAGCAGCCGCACCGTCCACCTTTTTCTGTTCACCCATGATCTGTGCGCCAGTTGGTCGACGAAGATCGGAAGCCAGATGATCCAGACATCGAAACGACCTTTTCCAGTTCCGATGACTGGTACTTTGGATTGGACGGACGGCCTGGAGAGGATCAATTTGATTTCGTTTCGGTCGCCTTGCATGAGATCGGGCACGGTCTGGGATTTATTGACAGTTTCAGGATCGACGAATCAACCGAGGAAGCCGAGTATGGACTTGGCGATGACAACATTCCGACGATCTTCGATCGTGCCATTTTCGATACAGAGATCAACCGGTTGATCGACGAAGATGAATACACCAACCCATCCACTGCGCTGACCGATGCGGTCACCGGGATCAAACTTTTTTGGTTGGGCTTGAAGACGCTGACTGCTAACGGCGGTTCCAGCCCCGTGCTGCTTTGGGCTCCCGGAGAATATGGGCGTTCAAGCGTTTCCCACCTGGACTATGATGCCTATCCACCTGGAACTCCCAACGAACTGATGAACCCGTTTCGGCCGAAAGGACAGGCCGCCCACGAGCCAGGTCCGATTGTGCTGGCCATGCTCGAAGACATGCTCTGGACGATTCGGGAGCAGACGCTCCAGATTCCGCACTTTGGAGTCGGCAGCGGTTTGAGTTCGGATGTTGTGGTCACCAATCGTTCTTCTACCGAGACGGCCGCCGTGGCGATTGATGTCTGGGATCCAGAGGGGAACGCATTGGATGGGAACCGGATATTGGGCGTTGGCGCGGACCGGTTCGATCTTCCGCCCCTGGGAAGCCGGACCCTGACCCTGTCACACGATGAGGAGGGGGTTTTGACCGGGTCGATGACGGTCTCGTCGGACACCTTGGTTTCAGCGGTCGTGCGCTTTGATTTTCAGGGGACGGGGATTACCGGGGTGGGCACCAGCCCGAGACTGCGGGCGGCCATCGCTCCGGTGCGCCGCGCCGGAAACCTCAGCAGCGGCGTGGCGGTGCGCAACACCGAGTTAGCGGCACAAACGATCGACTTGGAGCTCAAGGATGAGGATGGCCTGGTGGTGCCTGGAGGCGAGGCCACCCGGCACATTGAGCCCGGAGGTCGGATAGCCGAGTTCATTGAGCAGTTCTTCCCCGAGGCGGACACCGCCGATTTCAAAGGCGAGATCACCATCCGGGCCCGCGCCGGCCAAATCGCGGTGATCGTCTTGGAGTTGGAAGTTGGCCGGGCGTTTACGACACTTCCGGTGAGCCCTATTGACTATCACAGGGGCCCACGCCAGCGGAAGACGAGCGCGGCGGCGGCGCATCGCTGGCTCCAGCCGATCAGGATGCATTCAACGATGTCTTCGTCGGCAAGCGTGTGCTATCGGGAGTCCCCAACTATTTCATTGATTTCATCAGTCCCGGCCGCTTCAAGGAGACCGAGGGGTCGGACGTCTACCCCGGAAGCTATACCTACCGGAACACGGGTTCGGACACCGGAACGGTCACGTTGAACTACGACGACGGCGATCGCTGTACCTTCCAACTGACGTTCGCTACGGCCACATCGGGCTCGGCGACCTTCAGTTGCAACGACGGAACGAGCGGGAATACCAGTTGGCGTTTAGTGGATATTCCTTCTGCCTGATGACGATGCGGACACGAGCACCGTGTGCGCTACTGGGAGCACGGTTCAGTCCGGAAGCGAATGCGCCCTGCAGTATCCGGAAGGAACTCCCGACGCCGGATTACCATTCGGACGGTTTGCCGTTGGCGAACAATTCGGTTCGGAGAAAGGTTGTCTATATATCGGTAGCGGGTTCGTAAATTGTGGTCCCACCAACGTGAGCTCCGAGGGTGCGCTCACCGCGCCGTCGGGCAACAAGTATCCTCTTGATTTTGCAGCGAGCAAGATCGAGAACAGTTCCAGTTGGAGGATTTCCAAGCTCTCAGTGATGCTTCAGCAATGATTGGAGATGGCGACACCCTCAGTGGTGCCGCGATAAAGCCGAAAGCAAACCGCCGCACCCACCAAGTAGCTGCCCCTGTCTTGTCTGAGGCGCATGGGAGAATAAGCCATGCAGCGTCACCGCGACGGGTTGGTTCCCGTCGATGAAGTCATCGCCGATCTGGACGGGCCGGTCAAGGCGCTCCGCGAAACCCCACCACCGGCGCGGCGGGGCTTCACCGTTGCCGACCAGGTGAACCAACTTGTCGCGGCCAGCGAAGCGGCCCCCGACCTCGGCTTCATGGCGCGAACGATGGCGCTCTGCAGCTTGCCTCGCAGCAACCCCAGAGACCGGCTTCGGTATGTCCGGCGCAACGGTCCTTACACCTTAGTCATGAATGCGGGCGGACTCTACAGGCTGCCCTTCGGTTACCTTCCGCGCTTGCTGATGGCGTGGATTTCGACGGAGGCCGTGCGCACTCAAAGCCGCGTGTTGGTTCTAGGGGACTCGCTGTCGGATTTCATGCGGGAACTCGGCATCTACAGCAGCGACGGCAAAGCATACACCCGGCTCCGCAATCAGATGGATCGCTTGTTTCACGCCAGCGTTGAGTTGAGCTACGAAGACAAACACGGAAAACAGTTCATTGCCTCACGCGTCGTTGACCGGGGTGACTTTTGGTGGGACCCGAAGCGGCCCAATGAGCGGGTGCTGTGGGACAGCAAGATCCGGCTCGGCGAGGATTTCTTCAATGAGATCATCCGCCATCCCGTACCGCTCGACATGAACACCCTCACGGCTCTCAAGCGGGCATTGTCACGTTAATCGTGTTGGGCCGCAAAGGCCCGCATGGATTCCCTTTCAGGCGGCCGCAGTCGCACTTTCCCATACATTGAATGCGTCTTTTCGAAATCGTTTGAACGTGAATCTGTTGCGTAAATGCCGCTGGACATAAAAGGTGTTGTAAACGGCGGATTGAATGTTCAGGAAGCGTTGGGCCGAACCCGGTGATTTGAAACGCTGCTGTTTTCGTTCTCGACGCCGGACGGGCTGATGCGAATTCTCGGCACGATTATTCGCACGCTTATTGTCGATGTGTTGAGCCGTCAGGCCGAGGGTTCGAATGGCGACGTGATAGGACCTGAGTTTATCGGTTGTAATCCGGGTGGGTGTCCAGCCTTGTTTCTTCAGCAGCTTGCGCATCAACTTCAACGCTGCTTGGGCGTTCTGCTTCGATTGCACGAGGAAATCCAGGACCTCGCCTTCATTGTCGACCGCGCGCCATAACCAATAACGCTGTCCGCGAATCACGATGACCATCTCATCAAGATGCCAATAGCCGTTGGGAATGGGTCGTGTGTGGCGCAGGTTTCGGGCAATCGGCGCACCAAACTTGAGGAACCAGCGCCGTACGCTCTCGTAGGAAATATCCAGACCCCGCTCCGCAAGAAGATCCTCCACATCCCGATAGCTCAGAGTGAACCTGGCATAGAGCCAAACGGCGCGTCGAATGATTTCCGGTGGAAAGCGGTGACGTTTGAAGGAGATGGTGTCCATCCCAAAAGGCTACACCGAAATCACCAGATCGAGATTAGAGCACTTAACGTGACAATGCCAGCGCGGGACCGTTCCGGCAACTTCGCAGGCTATGGCCGCGTCGATCCTGTCCTCGCGAAGCAGATCCTCGATCTCGTCCACGGTGGCGAACCGGAAGCAGTAGCCGTCGAACCGGGCCGACTCACTTCTGCCCCTGCGCGAGAATATCCGCACGTCGTCGGTCAGCGCTTCGATGCTTCTGAAGCCGAGGCCCTTGCTGCCGATCCCCTCGCCGATTTCCTTGGCGGTGGTCGCGAGGTTCACTATCGCGTCGACGTCCTTCCTGCGGAAACCGCCGCCGCCGTTGGCGACGTACAGGGTGCCGTCGACTTCCGAACGAACGACAAGCCTCACGGCTATTCGCCCCTGGTCTTCGGCTCGGTGAGCGTCGTGCGCGTTCTGTATCAACTCGTACAGCACCCGGTCGCCGTACTCGGTGCCGATCACTTCGTTCAGATTTCGGAGACTCTCGTAGACCTTAAGTTCGCCCCGGTGCGCGGCGACGGCGTGACTCAGCACGGCCCGGACCCGCCTGTTCAGATCCTCGGTGTGAAGCGATTCGGACGGCGTCATGGGCACGTTCAGCCTAGCCCATATTGTGCACTACGACAATTACCCGATGATTGTCGATTGGGCCGAGCAGAACTGGCGCGCGGCGGCAAGACGGCGAGAAGGACAAGGAGGGTCCGACCGCACGCGAGACAGGCGGCGGGGAATATGCTGGGGTAAAACGTTAGTGGGGTGCCGGGGGGCCGGGGGTTACACCCACCGCCAGAATGGCAATCATTTCCCCGTTCATGCTTCCTCCAATCCATTCTGCTTATTCTCTTACACCTCCCAAAACGAGTCGATCCCAAAGCTCGTCCGCTTTCGCAACCCCTAAACCCTTGGAAGCCCATCCGGGGACAGCTTGCACAAAGGAACGGTTGCGCACCGTCATTGTCCCGGCGCCGCCGCGGGATCGCCGCCGCCGACATCAACCGGTTGAGACTGCCACTTCCGGACTGCGCCTTACCCGACCGTTCCGCGGGCCGTGCGCAGCAGCGCCAGCGCGTAGACCACTCCAATGACCGGAACCACCGAGAAGGCCAGCGCCAGTTCCCAATCACCCCGCACGCGGCCCGCAGCCATCAGCTGCGCAAGGCCCAGGTCGGCGATCACGTTCACTGTCAGGAGTGCCGCTAGGGCAAGGGTCGTCGTCGTGGCGAGGCGGGGCCGCAACACGAGCACTAGCACGCCCGCGGCGCCAAGCGGATGCAGGAGGACCACTAGCAGCCGTTGCCAGACGTCTCCACCGTTCGCGAATGCACCCACCAGGGCCGTGAAGCCGGCGAAGACCGCGTGCATCACCGCGAGCACCGCCACTGACATCCGGAAGCTGGTCATGGGGACATTATAGTCCCGCCAGGGCTCTCGTCCTCTGAACAGGCCAACGCCGTCCTTCGATCAAGTTGATAATGCCATCCCGACAACATCCAGGCGAACCCACTGAACGAGAACCTCGCCATCGGCGTGGCGTTCGCGCTGCTCGTTGCAATGGTGGAGGCCAGAACTCAGGCGTTACGGCGAAGAAGACGGGTCAGCACCTTGAAGAAGGCCGCCCCGTGCTGCGAGAAGATGAGCCAGTCGCCTACGGCTAGGCGCTGTGGGTCTCGATGACCAGATTCTCGGCCGGGTTGATGACGATGGCCCCGGCAGTTGGACGATCTAATCTTTCTCAAGTTCGAAGATGCCCACGACTCACCTCTCCTCCGCGAACGGTTCCGACCGACGCCCATCAGTGGACGGGGTTGCGCAAAGGAGCGGTTGTGCAACCCGGTGTTCCGACAGTAACGGAGCAAAATCGCACGTTAAGGGCCGCTCTTGGGACCGCCTAGCGAGCCAGGATCTGTCGCCCTCGGTTTCTCAAGGAACCATCTGGCGCTACGTAGCGGTAGATCGTCGCCTTGGTTACGCCTAGCTCTAGGCATAGCTCGCTGACCTTCGTGTCGCGCTGCGCCATCGCTGCCTGAGCTAGCCGCACCTGCGCTTTGCTCAGCGCGTGAGGGCGCCCTCCCTTCCTGCCCCTGGCTCGTGCAGAGGCCAATCCAGCGAGGGTCCGTTCCCGGATCAGCTCTCGTTCGAATTCCGCCAAAGCCGCGAAGAGCGCGAAGACCAACTTTCCGCTGGCCGTCGTCGTGTCGATGCTGGCCCCTTGTCCGGCGAGCACCCGGATCCCGATGTCCCTGTCGTTGAGGTCTTGCACCAGGTTGACGAGATGGCGGAGATTGCGACCGAGGCGATCGAGCCTCCAGACGACGATCACGTCTCCCTGCCGCGCCGCCTTGAGGAAGGCGGCGAGCCCCGGGCGGTCCTCACGCTGTCCGGACGCTTGGTCCTCGTAGATCGCGTCGTCGCTGACGCCGGCCTCGCGCAGAGCATCCCTCTGCAGGTCGAGGCTCTGGGAACCGTCCGCCTTCGATATCCGCGCGTAGCCGATCAGCACTGGCGTCTCCAAAACGACCGTTTCTGTGACACCTGAGAAGGGAGCGAAATCCGTGCCTTAGGCGGTCTCACAATCGGTATCTTAAACTAAGACTCGGAAACCCTCGGCTCCAATCGGAAGAGACAGCAGTGCCGGCATCTATTTTCTCAGAGACTGAGTTGGCTAGGTTGGCCAGCTTTCCCGAGGAAATCCCGGGCGATGACCTGATCAGAGCATTCACGCTGACGGGTGCCGACCGAGACCTCGTCGCCATCCGGCGGGGGGCAGCAAACCGCTTGGGGCTCGCGCTTCAGCTTTGTGCACTTCGCTACCTCGGCTTCGTTCCGCGCAATTTGAGCGCAGCTCCGCGATCGGCCGCCTGCTTTGTCGCGGACCAGCTCAAGCACACGACGGACACCGCTGGCTACACCGAGATCGTCTTCGCCCTGTTTCATCTTCTGAGGCGGCAGTTCGCCCCGCGCATCCGGGACTTGGGCGCTCAGCGCTTGTATCGTCTCGATGCTCCTCCGCGGAAAGAAGGGGTCGCGGTTCTGCTGAAGGGATTGGTTCGGAGCAAGACCCTACTCGACAACTGGGACGAACTCCTCCGGGTGGCCGGCTCACTCAAGTTGGGTTGGGTGACCGCATCGCTCCTGATTTCGAAGCTCCAGACTGGCGCAAGAGAGAACGTCTTGTCCCGAGCCCTCCGCGATCTCGGGCGCCTCGTCAAGATCCAGTTCATCCTAAGGTGGATTGAGAACCCGGATTATCGTCGTCGAATCCACCGCCAGCTGAACAAGGGAGAAGCCCTCCACGCACTGCGCCGCTTCCTATTCTTCGCTCACGAAGGGAAGGTACCGCGCCGTCAAGCAGATCAGCAGACGAATCAGGTCCTCTGCCTAAACTTGGTCACGAATGCCATCGTCACCTGGAACACCGTCTACATGAACGCCGCCATCGAACGGCTGCGGGCCGAGGGGAGGATCGGCCGCGACATCGATCTCGGCCATCTGTCGCCTGCCCTCTACGGGCACGTCAATCCCTACGGTAAGTACCGATCCGAGATCAAGGGTCGAGCGCCAAGTCTCCGACCCCTAAGGAGTCCGGGAAACGACGCTTAGCGTGCGCTTTTGCTCCGTTACTGTCGGAACCCCTGTTTCGTGCCCTGGACGGCACCGGGGCCGATCCAGAAGACGTCCCACAACAAGGGAAAGGGGTGAAGTGGATCGTCTGTTTTCGGGTTTGGTTCCTCTTAGAGGGGCGTCAGCCCTCCGTCGCCCGTGATCTCGTTCTGGGTTCCCGTTTTCCGGTTGATTTTGTCCACAGGCTTAGAGGGAAGGGTGGGACACGAATAGAATCACTAATACCCATCGTAATATTTTGGCCATTTGCTCTCGTCCCAATACTCCCGGCCCGCAGCAGCGCTGATGCGTCTGAGAGAGGCCCCATGGAAGGGGCAGCTACTGCTTTGCACTTCAAGGAGTGCCTGCGGAGATCCGAGCTTCGTAAACTTCAGTAACACGGATGCTTAAGGGTTCTGTATCCTGGGAGTGGTCCGTGCTGGAGACAACTACCGTAGTAGCCGGTCCAACAGCACCTGGCTACCCAGCATCGGCGGATTTCATCTTCTTGGGCGCGCCGAAATCCTTCGGCGAAGTGGCGGAGATCGGAGAGGCCTATTTTGGCGGCACAACCGCCGGTGGTTAAGGTCGCCACAAAGAGCAGGACCAGAGTGAAACAGAGCTTCTTCATAGAGCGGATCGCGCCTCCTTCCTTGTGAGATGTGAATACGGCTCTTTGTGTTCATCCGACAGGGGGCGCTCGCGGGTTGCGTCTCCGCCCGCCGGAAGTCAAGCACGGCCGGATCGAGCCGCAGGCGCAAGACGATCCAACCGGGGCTGATTTCCGGCGGTGAATTCCTTGTGTTCCGGAGAGCAGAGGGACTATCCTGTTGCAGCCAGAAGTCCAAATCGAAAATTCCAGATGAATGAACAAAACTCATGATTCTGATCAAGATCATCGATCTCTACTCATTGATCGTTTTCGTCGCGGTCATACTCTCGTGGTTCCAACTCCCATATGACAATCCGGCTGTCCGGTTTGTCAACAGCCTTACCGAACCGCTGTTGCAGCCGATCCGGCGCGTTCTCCCGACCATGGGCAGGATGGATTTCTCACCGATAGTTCTTCTGGTTGGACTGCAGATGGTGAAAGGCTTTCTTTAAACCTTCCTGTAGCATTTTACGTCCGTATCGGAACTTCCCTTCGCCAGCCCCACGACCAACTGGTCCCTGCTTGAAGGACCGGTGCTCATAGGTGGCGAGTCGGCACGGCGAAGGCCGCGTCGTGTCTTTACTGGAAGGCGGCTACAATCTGGACAACCTAGGCCGGACGGTGCACGACCACATCGCCGTTCTCGGGAACTGGGCGTGGTTCTCCAGGCCGGTCATCTTCTCGTCCAGGGGCACTGTCAGAGGAAAGTCGCAAGGACTGAGTTCTCCACCGACGACAGGGAATTAGGCCGCCCCGAGCTGACGCCACTCGGCGAGTGCGGCGGCGCGGTTGAGCTTGAAATTGTCTCGTGAGCAGAGGTGTCGTGCCTGGTTGAAGTGATTGTAAACGGAAGAATGAACGGTGGCGAATTTCTGGAGGCTTTGCATCCGCCTGAAACGGAGCATGGCGTGTTCTTGTCGCCGGCACGGCAGGTGTGAATTCTCCGCACGATTGTTCAGCCAGCGGCCGGCTTGTTGCAGACCGGATCCGCCCAGTTCGCGCAACGCCGCTCGGTAAGACCTCCGCCGATCAGTGATGATCGCATCCGGCCTGCCGTAGCGCTTCATTAGTTTCCTGAGGAATTTCAAAGCGGCTTCGCGGTCTCTCTTCTTCGAGACAAAGGCCTCAAGCACCTCGCCTTCCTGGTCGACGGCTCGCCACAGGTAATGGCCTTCGCCGTTGATCTTCACGAACATCTCATCGAGGTGCCACCGCCAACCCGAAAACGCGCGCATTCGATCCATCCGCTTCTTGCGGATCTCGGCGGCGAAGATCGGGCCGAACCGGTTCCACCAGAACCGGATCGTCTCGTGGCTCACCTCGATCCCACGCTCGTGAAGAAGGTCCTCGACATTGCGTAGCGACAGTGGGAAGCGAACGTACATCATCACTGCCAGGCGGATGATCTCGGGCGAGGTCTTGAAATAGCGAAAGGGGTTCTTCATCCGAAGACACTACAAGGCGCATCTCGCCGACTCAAGCCAGTTTCCTCTGACAATGCCACTCGACGAGTTGCTCTTTCAAGCGCGTGGCAAGCCCCCAAATCGTGAACGGGAGCATCTGTTGTGGAAATTGCGCCGAGGACCGGAAGGCGCCGGGGAGCAGACCCGTAGATTCGTGCCGAGCGGCCCTGGTCCAGAACCGGGGCCTGGGGGAATTTCGTTATCTACGATACCAGGATCGAGGGGCGCACTGTGGGCCAGGCTTGAGCGTTTCGGTCTGGGGTGCAGGGTATAGTTCTTTTAATGAAATACTTTTTCGGATTTCTGGCTGTGGCGTTGGTGGGTTTCGCAGGTTCGCTCTGTGCTCAGGACTTTACGATCTTTGGTGGCTTCCAGAACCCGGGCGCCATCACGCTGAGTTCAGGGGTGAGCGGGGTGGGCAGTGCAGTTGGGCAAGCGAGGGTCGACCCCAAGAACTTCGGAATCTTTGGAGCGAGGCTGTATCATCCTTTGGAACTACCTTTGGCACTACTCGGATTGGAGCACACCGTTGCGTACAGCCCGAATTTCATTGACAGCGACGGCAGTGCCTTTCTCTTCAGTACGAATTTGCGGGTGGGATTGCCCAGCAGTCACACACTCCGTCCGTACGCGACGGCCGGGTTGGGCGCCTTTCGTGCGGGAGGCGGTGGGGCCGCCAGCTTCGGAACGAAGTTCAGTTTAAACTACGGTGGCGGGTTGAACGTGATGTTGCGCGAAACCGTCGGAATCCGCTTCGATGTCCGCCTGCACTCCATACGCGGCGTCGAAGGGAACCCCTTGAATGTTCTCGAGCCCAGCGTCGGGATCTTCTTGATGGGGTTCTAGCCGCGATGCCGAAGAAGCGCACGAGTTTCTCGTGAGTCCTTCCATAAAATCCATCGAAAGCAGAACCGGGCACGCGGCATCAGGACAATAACTGTCAGACGAAAAGCGTCGCACCGGATGAAAAATGCGGTGGCGGACGTTGCCGCAAACGGGGTTGGGACCGGGCACCATTCCGGCGTGATTGGGGTACCGACCAGATTGCTGTAAAAATACAACATAAGAATCGGTTGCTAACGGACCCGGGCGCGAATCGAGGACGTACTGGCCGTAGAGAATGACGTTGCCCATTCGATCGGGCTGACGTGCTGGAGCAGGGTCGCGTCGATGCCTTCCTCTGCGACAGCCCCCGAGGGCACCGTCTGCGTGATCTGCTTGGCTTGCCAATAGATGATGCAAGCCAGAATCAACGTCAGGCAGCTACAGGAGTTCATCTGCTCGTGTAGCTCACGAGCGTTGATCCGGCCCTCCAACTCCCCGAGCGCCTTCCCCCGCTGCCGCTGATACCGCGACCAGTGCGTGCGCTCCTCCGCCCGCTGCCAGGCCACTCGCTCCCGCTCTCCTCCGTTCTGTTCCGCCGGGAGGAGTAATGTCTGGAGCCGGATTGTTGCGAAACTACTCCTTTGTGCAAACCCCTGCCACTGATGGCCGCCGGGGCGGTTTACCCCTCATCCATACCGCAACGATTAACACGTTTTACCCTGAAATGAGCCGCTCCTCCACGGGCGCGGAAAAGTAGTGTAACTTTTTTTCTGTAATTTCTGGTCAGGCCTTGGGTCGGAAAGACAGAGGTCTGGGACAGGATTCTCCAAAAACAGAAACGAGAATCTGGCAAGGAGAATCAAATGAACCCAGATCTGGAAAAGAGAGTACCACGGGAGATCCTGGCGGAGTTGATCGAGGAAGGAACAGAAGCCTTTCGAGGAATCCTGGAGAAGTTGTTCAACGTGGCGATGCAGTTGGAAAGAAGCGAGTTTCTGGGAGCGGAAGCGTACGAGAGAACAGCCAGTCGGCGAGGCTATCGAAACGGATTCAAAGGCAAGCGGATTCAGACTCGAGTGGGAGAGCTGCACTTGGAGATTCCACAGGTGCGTGGGTTGAGGTTTTATCCCAAGTCGCTGGAGAGGGGTTGCCGTTCGGAGAAGGCCCTGAAGCTGGCCATTGCCGAGATGTATGTGATGGGCGTCTCGACGAGGAAAGTCACCGAGATCACGGAGCAGCTGTGTGGGTTGGAGATCTCGGCCACCCAGGTCTCGAGAGTGGCCGGGATGCTGGACGAAGAGCTGGAAGAGTTTCGAAGCCGGGAGCTGGGAGAGTATCCGATCGTGTATCTGGATGCCCACTACGAGAAGGTTCGAAGAGGCGGCAGGGTGCAGGACGTGGCCATCCTGAAAGCCATAGGAGTCAATCGTTTCGGGACGCGAGAGGTGTTGGGTCTGAGCGCCAAGATCAGCGAAGCGGAGGTGCATTGGCGAGGGTTTCTGGGAGATCTGCACAAGCGTGGACTGAGAGGGGTCGAGCTGTTGGTCAGTGACGATCACGAAGGACTGAAGGCGGCCAGGCGGGCAGTTTATCCGTCGGTGCCCTGGAACCGTTGTCAGTTTCACCTGAGCAAAAACGCCCAACAATATGCTCGCCGCAAAGAGGACAAGCCCCGCATCGCCCAGGCCATGCGGGACATTTTCGATGCCCCGTCTCGAGAGGATGCCGAGGAGCTCAAGGGTAAAGTCGTCAAGAAGTTCGAAAAGATTGCACCGGAGTTCGTGAGCTGGCTGGAAGACAACCTGGATGAAGGGCTGACAGTGTTTGATTTTCCGAGGAGCTGGTGGCGAAGGATCCGAACCATCAACGGACTGGAGAGACTGCACCGGGAGATCCGGAGACGAACCCGGGTGGTGGGAATCTTTCCCCACGAAGCATCGGCGCTGCGGCTCATCTCGGCTGTGCTTGCAGAGATACACGAGGAGTGGTTAACCGGCCGGCAATACCTGAACCTGGCCGGCTGGAAAAAACAAGTGGAGCAATTCTTCCCTACAGGCCCTAGAGGAAATTACAGAAAAACGGTTGCTTAACCCGCGGAAACGCGACTTGCTCGGCTACGCGGTCCCAAAGCGTCGGCGCCTAGCGTTACTCGTAGGTTGGTAGGCACCCGATTATGGTGTATATTAAGTGTATGTCACGCACCAATATAAATATCGACGATAAGGCGTGCGCGGAGGTCATGCGCCGTTACCACTTGGCGACAAAGCGCGCGGCGGTCAACTTTGCGCTTCGCGCCCTGGCGGCGGAACCCTTTGGTGTCGAGGAAGCCCGGCATCTGCGTGGGTCGGGTTGGGAGGCGGACCTAGGCGAGTTGCGGACTAGCCGCTCGACGTGATTCTGATTGATACGTCCGCATGGGTCGAATTTCTTCGCGACACCGAGTCCGCAACGTGCAATCGCGTCGAGGCGTTGCTCGAAAGCGAGATCGCGATCTGCGATGTGGTTCGGATGGAAGTACTCGCTGGTGCGCGCGACGAACGACATCTGCATCACCTCCGGCGGCTCCTCGCACGGGCGACCATTTTCCCCACGGGAGCGATGCACTACGACGATGCAGCTGCTCTATATCGTCTCTGTCGCCGGGAAGGGGAAACCGTCCGCAAGTTGATCGATTGTCTCATTGGCGCCGTCGCCATTCGCGCCAATGCGCCCATCCTTCATAACGACGCCGACTTCGACGTTCTCGCGCGTCATACGGACCTGAAAATCGCCACATGAACAGTAAGCGGGACGGGTACATGCTCCAGTCCCGATCAGCGGCTTGGTCCGTAGTCGTGTTCGGTCCACCGCACGACGGACTCGGCGAGACGCTTCGCGTTGGGCTAGAAGGTGAGGTCTTATAATGCCCGATCGTTTCGAGCTGAAAGTTCCATCGGGTGATGGAAACGTCGAACACACCCTCGAAACGGGGGAAATCCTCTTCGTCTTGGGAGCTAATGGATCTGGAAAGTCCGGCTTGATTTCTCTGTTGTTCAACGCCCACAACCAATTTGCCAAGCGCATCTCCGCGCATCGCCAGACGTGGTTTACGTCCAACACACTCGACCTGACCCCGCGCGGAAGAGAAAACCTTGAGAGTAATATAAGGTCTCAAGATCAGCAGGAATACTCCCGCTGGAGACAGGAATATGCCGCCGAGCGAGCAGGGGCCGCAATCTACTACCTGATTGATGCGGATACCATGCTCGCGCGAACCATTGCCGATTTAGTGCGAGACGGAGAAATCGCCGCCGCTCAGGACAAGGTTAAATCACCCTCACCGATTCAGGCCGTAAATGAGCTCTTGCAGCTCTCAAATCTCCCAATTAAAATCAGTGTTGAGAAGCGTCAGAAGGTCGTGGCTAGTCGAAATGGCAGCGCTGCCTACAGTGTGGCCGAGCTTTCGGACGGAGAACGTAACGCGTTTCTTCTCGCAGCTGATATTCTTACCGCCGAAACGGGCTCCCTGCTTCTGATTGACGAGCCAGAGCGGCATCTGCACAGGTCGATCATCTCACCACTACTTTCCTTGCTGTTTGAGAAACGGAAGGACTGCGCTTTTGTTGTCTCGACACATGAAGTGATGCTGCCTGTAGACAATCCAGTTGCTCAAACATTGCTAGTGCGATCCTGTGAATATGAGAATTCTCATTATTGGCACAGAGGGAACGGGCTCCCTGCTTCTGATTGACGAGCCAGAGCGGCATCTGCACAGGTCGATCATCTCACCACTACTTTCCTTGCTGTTTGAGAAACGGAAGGACTGCGCTTTTGTTGTCTCGACACATGAAGTGATGCTGCCTGTAGACAATCCAGTTGCTCAAACATTGCTAGTGCGATCCTGTGAATATGAGAATTCTCGGCTCAAATCCTGGACATGTGACTTTTTGCCCTTGGAAGCTCCGATCGATGATGAGCTAAAGCGCGACATCCTTGGTGCACGCAAGAAAATTATCTTTGTCGAAGGCACTGCAAAGAAGAGCCTTGATGTTCCACTGTACAGCCTGTTGTTCCCTCAAGTGTCAGTCATCCCTAAGTCCAGCTGTCGCGACGTAGAACACGCCGTGCGCGGTTTGAGAGAAGCCGCAGAGATGCATTGGCTGCATGCTTGGGGCATTGTCGATAATGATCGTCGCTCGGAAGAAGACATTGAGCGCCTCCGGAACCTTGGTGTGCATGCTCTTTCACATTTCTCAGTCGAGTCCATCTACTACCATCCTGAGATGATCCGACGTGTAGCAGCACGCCAGGCTGAGGTCACCGGAGATGATCCAAATGAACTATACGAGCAAGCTATCACCGATGCAATTCAGGCGATTCAAGCACAAAAGGACTATCTGGTCTTCACTGTCGTTGAAAGATTGGTCCGACAAACAATTTTTGCTCAATTGCCAACGCAAACGGATATCCAGAGCAATCATCCGGTAGAAATCCGGGTAGATGTGGCGGCGTTGCGAACCACTGAAGAGGAGGTCTTCGATGTTCTAGTTGCAGCTAGCAACCTCGAAGATCTGCTTAAACACTACCCTCCACACGGGGCCTTAACCCGAATTGCAAGAAAAGTTGGCCTTTCAAAGTCAAAGTATGAGTCGGCTGTTCAAAAGCTGCTTCAGGACGACGACGATGCCTTGGCATACTTCCGTGGCTTTTTCGGCGAGTTGGCTGGTGAAATCGATTCCGTGTAATCGTCCAAATGAGCCAGAGGTCATTGTCATCGGTGTGTTGCGGCAACATCCCTGTGTGTCTTTGACCGGGTCCTGCTAGAACACCGCATCTGAACCACTATAAGGCACGATAAAGTATGTTATCGTGCTATATATGAGAGGGGGCGAGTGGCACGGGGTGAGAATCCCTGTTTTCAGCAGAGACCTTTGAAAACCCGGCGGGCGTGGGGTTGTTGCGCAACCGCTCCTTTACGCAACGGTCGTCCGCACAGACCGTAACGGATATCTTCGGACTTCAGGAATCGGTGGAGGTAAACATTCATCCACCGCAGCGTTATCTCGCCCCAGCTCTTCAAGGAACCTTTACGGGGTCACGAACTCGTATAGTCGCCCGGCGATCACATCTCCTGTGGAATTCTGGATTTTAACTGGGTTGATCTACTTCGGCTACATCGTCGGTTTTGGCAGTGTCGTCCTTACCTTGATGTGGTTCGGGCGCTTTCAGGGTCCTTTGGCGGCCCCTCCGCTGAAGGTGGTCTTTAGTCCCAGTGTCCCCCAAGCCATCGACATCTCGACGTCATCCTCGGACACAGGTGTCAACTCGATGGTGAAATTTTCGACCACTTCCAGACCTTCCGTTATCTCCAGCGGCACCTCGACCAGATCGTTCTCAGCCTTCCTGGCCGTCCCCCAGATGTCCGCCTCCGAGTTGAAAATCAGACGCCACTCGTCGGCACTGACTTTTTTGGCCCATAGAGAATAACGGCCAGCCTCGATGAGGGCCGCCCCGAAGGCAAGTACACCGGTGGTCTCCAAAGCCGTGGCCTCGTTCATGCCCAATCGCCACACCTGGCCAGCCTGCAACTGGGAGATCATATCCCTCCCCTGGAGTTGCGGGCGACCATAGTTGACAGAGACCTGGATCTCTCCCAAGGTCACCTCGATCGTTCCACGATCGTTCCACGGTTCCGGCTCAGCAGCCACATCAACATCTGGAGGTGCCTCTGTCGGGGTCGTCTCCGAACCGCAACCCGACAGCAGGAGACCAATTACAACCAGTAGTCCACTAAGATTCTTCATTTTGATTTCCTCCCAATACCAATATGATAAGTGGGGACCAACGCGCAACTCTAACGCCCAACATCCTGCCGGTCCAAATCGCCTGGTCGATCACCGTGGCAAGGGTACAGGCTTTTATGCGGGTTTCCCCTCATTAGGATTGATGCGTCTTTGTCGTCCAGATCCGCCTAATCGCAAATGATTGAATTTGAGCAGGTCCCGTTTGAAACTTTGGTACTTTATATTAAGCCATTTACCTTCCCTCCTACGTGATCCGACGACGGATCGTCGGTGCTTCTTCAGGCAAGTCTTGTTGAGGGCGGAGAACTCCCAATCAAGACTGCTGGAGATCCAGTGTACAGTTGCCGTAGAGGTCATTTTCAATCTCGATCACCCATGGCCAGGAAAGTAGGATGGGCACCAGCAGCACGACCATGTCCGCACGCACGTACTTCCCATACCCGAGTGGAACAATCACGC
The DNA here is from genome assembly GCA_965205345.1 of Acidobacteriota bacterium. Lineage (GTDB taxonomy): Bacteria > Acidobacteriota > UBA6911 > RPQK01 > CBDAPI01 > CBDAPI01. The sequence continues at coordinate 65,927 of CBDBGQ010000056.1, forward strand.
TTTTCTGAACTTTCATCCTCTCCTCCTCACGTAGCGTGCGGAAGTATAACTCAGGGCCGTCTTCCGAAGATCGCTTCGCTCCACTTGAGTCCTCAAGAGCATCGTCCGTTGGTCATTGCTCGATTATGGGTTTACCGAATATTTACATTTTAAAGTAGGATTAGGAGCTCTTGTCAATAGGTGTGGAAAAACATCAGGCGGCTTTCTCCTCCGGGACTTGGTTGACCGGGACTCCATTGACATATTTGGCGCCCTGGTAGACGTCTTTCATCAGCTCCGGTGCCTTCAACCGGCGGAATCGCTGCTCCGCCACCAGCAGCATCTTCCAGATCACCGCCTGGGCGTTTTCCACTTTCTTGAATCGCTTGGCCGCGTCCGTTCGCAGCCGAAGAGCGGCAAACGGTGACTCCACTGGATTGGTGGTTCGCAGATGCTGCCACTGCTTCTTTGGATAGCAGGTAAAAGGTCACCATCCGGTCCCAGTCCTGCTCGATTAGCTCAGCCGCCAGAGTCAGCCCTCGCTGCCGGCACCAGTGCTGAAAAACCTTCTTGAGTCGTTGTGCTTCTTCTCGAGTCTCGGCGTAAGGGATCTGCCGCAGGATCAGCAAGGCCGGCTTGTGCACTCGCTTAGGGAGCTTGGTCAGCAGGTTGACGATCCGATGATTCCAGCAGCGCTGCTCCTCGGCCTGGGGATAGACGTTGCGCAAAGCTCCCCAGATGCCCAGGTGGCCGTCTCCGATCACCAGCCGTGGACAGCCCATCCCCCGGCGCTTCAAGTCGCGCAGTACTTCCGACCAGCTCTGGGTCGATTCCCGATAGCCGCTCGTGACCGACACCACGGCTTTGCTTCCGTCACTTAAGGCGGCCTGCACCACCAGCAGGACTGCCTTTTCCTTCTCCAGACCCGCCTTGACGTAGATTCCATCTACCCATAAATACACCACTTCCAGATCATTCAAGGGTCGACTCTGCCAGACCTCCCATTCGGCCTGCCACTGCTCTTTCAATCTGGCCACCGTGGAGGACGACAGGTGCGCCTTTTCCCCTAAAAGCCCTCTCAGAGCCAGATCAAAATTCCCCAGCGCCAGACCATGCAAGTACAGCTCAGGGATCAGTTCTCGAACCTGCCGCGTCCGCTTGGCAAACAGGGGCAACACCCGACTTTCAAAGTGTTCCTCTAGATCCCGCACTCGAGGCCTTCGAACCTGGATCGTCCCCGAGCTCAGCGTCAGATGCCTCGGCTTCCCATATCCATTGCCATAGCCCGACGGAGCGTCCACGGCCCTTCGCCGCTCACTCTTACGCCGCCCTAATAACTCCGTGACTTCCTCCTCCAGCAGCTCTTGAACCCAGCCTTGGATCTTCTCCCGCACCCAATCTTCCAGCTCCTCGAAACAAACTCTTGACTCGACACTTTCCTCAATGTTCTGCTTGCTCATGCGGTGTGTACTCCTTCCGTTGCGGGCCTTTCGGCCCTGGGTTTTAAATCAACCCGGAAGGATACTCACCGCCTATGCTATTTACACACCTTCTGATGGTAGCTCGTTTCCGGCGGTACCAGCGGTTCGAGATCTCGCGTCGGTCGGCTTCGTGCGTGTGCTCGGCAGATGGAAGAATACGCGACCCTTAGCGTGTATTTCTGCACGAACCCCTGTTTCCACAGGGGTCAGCACCCCTGTTTCCACAGGCTTGTGTGAATCTAGGCAGTTTTCCACGCGCTTTCGGGTCACCCTTACAAGTAGTAAGACAAGTAGTTAAAGAACAAATAGTAGGAGCGACGACGACTGTGGAGCTACCATCAGAAGGTGTGTAAATAGCATAGGCGGTGAGTATCCTTCCGGGTTGATTTAAAACCCAGGGCCGAAAGGCCCGCAACGGAAGGAGTACACACCGCATGAGCAAGCAGAACATTGAGGAAAGTGTCGAGTCAAGAGTTTGTTTCGAGGAGCTGGAAGATTGGGTGCGGGAGAAGATCCAAGGCTGGGTTCAAGAGCTGCTGGAGGAGGAAGTCACGGAGTTATTAGGGCGGCGTAAGAGTGAGCGGCGAAGGGCCGTGGACGCTCCGTCGGGCTATGGCAATGGATATGGGAAGCCGAGGCATCTGACGCTGAGCTCGGGGACGATCCAGGTTCGAAGGCCTCGAGTGCGGGATCTAGAGGAACACTTTGAAAGTCGGGTGTTGCCCCTGTTTGCCAAGCGGACGCGGCAGGTTCGAGAACTGATCCCTGAGCTGTACTTGCATGGTCTGGCGCTGGGGAATTTTGATCTGGCTCTGAGAGGGCTTTTAGGGGAAAAGGCGCACCTGTCGTCCTCCACGGTGGCCAGATTGAAAGAGCAGTGGCAGGCCGAATGGGAGGTCTGGCAGAGTCGACCCTTGAATGATCTGGAAGTGGTGTATTTATGGGTAGATGGAATCTACGTCAAGGCGGGTCTGGAGAAGGAAAAGGCAGTCCTGCTGGTGGTGCAGGCCGCCTTAAGTGACGGAAGCAAAGCCGTGGTGTCGGTCACGAGCGGCTATCGGGAATCGACCCAGAGCTGGTCGGAAGTACTGCGCGACTTGAAGCGCCGGGGGATGGGCTGTCCACGGCTGGTGATCGGAGACGGCCACCTGGGCATCTGGGGAGCTTTGCGCAACGTCTATCCCCAGGCCGAGGAGCAGCGCTGCTGGAATCATCGGATCGTCAACCTGCTGACCAAGCTCCCTAAGCGAGTGCACAAGCCGGCCTTGCTGATCCTGCGGCAGATCCCTTACGCCGAGACTCGAGAAGAAGCACAACGACTCAAGAAGGTTTTTCAGCACTGGTGCCGGCAGCGAGGGCTGACTCTGGCGGCTGAGCTAATCGAGCAGGACTGGGACCGGATGGTGACCTTTTACCTGCTATCCAAAGAAGCAGTGGCAGCATCTGCGAACCACCAATCCAGTGGAGTCACCGTTTGCCGCTCTTCGGCTGCGAACGGACGCGGCCAAGCGATTCAAGAAAGTGGAAAACGCCCAGGCGGTGATCTGGAAGATGCTGCTGGTGGCGGAGCAGCGATTCCGCCGGTTGAAGGCACCGGAGCTGATGAAAGACGTCTACCAGGGCGCCAAATATGTCAATGGAGTCCCGGTCAACCAAGTCCCGGAGGAGAAAGCCGCCTGATGTTTTTCCACACCTATTGACAAGAGCTCCTATATAGAGAATTGAATAGCGAAAAGTTTCCAAGACCGCCATCGCCAAGCTCGCGGGCGTGTCCCGTACGACCCTCTACAGCTTCATGAGGATCCGAGGGCTCAAGCCGAGCCCTTAGCGTGTATTTAAACACGAACCTGGTCGGTACCCAATTCCATGGAGGTGGCCGGTTTTGATCGGCCAGTAGGTTCTACTTTCACGAACACGGCACTTGCCGCTAAACCGCATTAAATGGTAACCTATAAGTTACCTGATAGCAATGATTGAAATCAGGGAGTACCTTGACACCGAAGGCCGCAGCCCGTATGCCAGATGGTTCAACCGCCTTGGCGCGCAAGCTGCGGCCAGGGTGGCGACGGCGCTGGTCCGGATGGAGCAAGGCAACCTTTCCAATACTAAGGGCGTGGGAACCGGGGTCCTCGAATGTCGGATAGACTCTGGCCCCGGCTACCGGGTCTATTTCGGCAGGGACGGCGATGCCCTGATCATCCTCTTGGGTGGTGGAACCAAGACGCGTCAGCAGAAGGATATCAAGACCGCCCACGACCTCTGGCAAGAATATAGGCGACGCAAGCGACGGGAGACTTGAGAACCATGTCCCTAACACGACACTTCAAGGAAACCATTCAGGCGCGCATTGAGCGCGACCCTACCTTCCGCGAGGAGCTGCTCAAAGAAGGAGTTGAATGCTTGCTCTCCGGCGAAGTGGACACCGGTAAGGCGGTACTGCGCGACTACATCAACGCCACCATCGGCTTTCAGGAACTCGGAGGACTGACCAAAAAATCACCCAAGAGCCTGATGCGCATGTTTGGCACGAACGGCAATCCTCAGGCCCGGAACCTGTTTGAGATCATCGGCCACCTCCAGAAACGCGAGGGATTTCACCTGAGGATCCACACCGTTCGATAGGCGGTGAGTTCGAGCACACAGAGGGATTGGTTCATGAAGGATAAGAAAACACAAGCAGCACCTAGCTCGCCTCACCGTGCCTGCAAAGCGGCCGGGGCCCCAAGAAAGAAGCAACCGCGCCGCGGAAGGATGAAAGCAGAGAAAAACCCGACCGAGATCTTGATACTGTGTAACCTTTCCGTCCTATGAGCGAGACCCTGGAGAGCATTCGAGCGTTTGTCGAATACGGACGCTCTCTGTCCGGCTACGAGAAAGGCGAAGCGCAAGTCTTCTGCGATCGGCTCTTTCAGGCATTCGGACACGCTGGCTACAAAGAGGCGGGCGCCAGCCTCGAAAGTCAGGTCAAGCCCAAGGAAACGGCGACCAAGTTTATCGATTTGCTCTGGCGGCCACGGCTGTTGCTCGAAATGAAGAGTCGCGGGGAGAATCTCCAGAAACACTATCAGCAGGCTTTCGACTATTGGCTGAATGCAACTCCGGATAGGCCCCAGTACGTCGTTCTCTGCAACTTCGATGAGTTCTGGGTCTACGACTTCAACTTCCAACTTCACGAGCCTGTTGACCGCCTCGATCTGGAAGACCTGCAGGACCGATATACGGCTCTCAACTTTCTGTTTCCGGACAAGCGACAACCGATCTTCAACAACGACCGTGTCGCTGTTACCCGAGCAGCAGCAGCAAAGGTAGCGCAGGTGTTCAACGCGCTTGTAGCGCGTGGGGAAGATCGCTCAAGAGCGCAGCGGTTCATCCTGCAATGCGTCGTGGCGATGTTTTCCGAGGACTTCGACTTGCTCCCCAAAGGGCTGTTTAGCAAACTTCTCGATGATTGTGCAGGAGAGCAGAGTTCCTACGATCTTTTGGGTGGCCTGTTCCGCCAAATGAACAGCGAGACCCGCGCGCGCGGCGGACGGTTTGAGAAGGTCGCTTATTTCAATGGCGGTCTGTTCGACAGGATCGAGCCGATCGAGTTGGCGAAAGACGAGCTGCTATTGATGATGGATGCTTCCTCCGAACACTGGGATAAGGTTGCGCCACCAATCTTCGGCACTCTCTTTCAGGGCAGCATGGATGCTGGACGTCGGCATTCTTACGGGGCGTATTTCACGAGCGAAACGGACATTCAGAAGGTTGTGCATCCGACGATTATCCGACCGTGGAGGGAGCGGATCGGAGCGGCTTCGACGCTCAAGGAGCTGCGCAGCCTTGCCAACGAATTGTTAGAGTTTCGGGTTCTCGATCCGGCCTGCGGCAGCGGCAATTTCCTCTACGTTGCCTATCGCGAACTCGTAAACCTTGAGATGGAAATCTTGAGCAAGATTCACACGAAGTTCGCAGGTCGTGCACGCAAAACTGTCGGCACTACATCTCTGGTGAGCACGAAGCAGTTTTACGGCATTGACCTTGATCCGTTTGGGGTAGAGCTGGCCAAGGTCACGTTGATGCTGGCCAAACGCGTAGCACTGGCCGAGACGCAGGACAACTGGTTCGCGGAGCGAAGCGAACTCCCTTTGGAGTTCGAGAATCCTCTGCCGCTCGATAACCTGGACAACAACATCCGCTGTGAGGATGCGCTGTTCGCAGAGTGGCCAGCGGCGTCCGCGATCATCGGTAATCCGCCCTACCAGTCGAAAAACAAGATGCAGCAGGAGCTTGGACGGGTGTATGTAAATCGCGTCCGCGATCACTACCCAGAGGTGCCAGGGCACGCTGACTACTGCGTCTACTGGTTTCGCAGAGCCCACGACGAACTGGAAGATGGCTGCCGAGCTGGCCTCGTCGGTACCAACACAATCAGACAGAACTACTCGCGCGAAGGCGGCCTGGATTACATCGTTGAGAACGGCGGAACCATCACTGAGGCGATCTCCTCCCAGGTTTGGTCTGGGGATGCCGCGGTTCACGTTTCCATCGTGAACTGGAAGAAGGGGGAGGAGCAGAGGCCGAAGAAGCTATTTCGACAGCTTGGAGACAACCTAGATAGCCCGTGGGAGGTAGCGGAAGTGGACCGGAGCGGTGCGGCTCTCTCTGGACGCTTCGACGTAACAGCGGCTGACGCCCTTCGGGCAAACAAGGAGTCCGGTAGTTGCGATCAAGGTCAAACGCACGGCCACAAGGGTTTTCTGTTGGCACAGGAAGAGGCAAAAACCTTGATGAAATCCGATCCAAAGAGCCATGACTTCTTGAAGCCTTACCTGACTGCGGATGAATTTCTGTCGAGCAACCCACCGGCCCCAGGCCGATATGTGATGGACTTTCACCCCCGCTCCATGCTGGAGGCACGGGCATACGCCGAAGCGTTTTCACGGATCGAAGAAGCTGTTCTTCCCGCCCGCCAGAAGAAGGCGGCGGACGAGCACAAGCGGAACAAAGAGGCAATTGCGGAAGACCAGAATGCCCACGTAAATCACCACCACCAGAACTTCCTCAACAAGTGGTGGCTTCTATCGTACCCTCGGCCAGCGCTGATGAAGAAGCTGCGAGAGTTGCTGCGCTACGTGGCCTGTGGACGGGTCACGAAGCGCCCCATTTTTGTGTTCGTCGATGCAAACGTCAACCCGAACGACGCGCTACAGGTTTTTACGTTAGCGGACGACTACTCCTTCGGCATCCTACAGTCAGACATCCACTGGCGATGGTTTGTCGAGCGGTGCTCGACGCTGAAGGGCGACTTCCGCTACACGAGCACGACGGTGTATGACTCGTTTCCGTGGCCTCAAGCTCCGTCACTCGCAGAAGTGCGCGAAGTCGCGCGAGCGGCAGTCGATGTCCGCTTGCTGCGTGCTCAACTCATGGAAGACCACAACCTCACACTGCGAGAGCTTTACCGTTTGCTTGAACTGCCTGGCGACAGCCCCTTGAAGCGCGCCCATGCTCGCCTCGACGCGGCCGTTCGAAAAGCCTACAAGATGAGAGCGGACGCAAACACTCTGGAATTTCTCTTCGTCCTTAACCAGAAGCTTGCGGAGAAGGAGGCGTCTCTTCAGCGGGTTATTAGTCCGGGACTACCGCCGGCGGTTAAGGACCCTTCCGAATTCATCACTGAGGACTGCATACGTGTTGGCGCAAGCATCGAACCGATGCGGCGCGGCTGAACAGCGAAGTAGAGCTGCATCGCTTAGCAATTACCCTTTCCCCATTCCATTCTCTGGGGAAACTCGCATGTTTTGTGTGAGCTACGGAACTAGCCGTGCCCTTGTCACACCCTGCCCGTAATAGCCCTCTTCTTCCTGGACTTTTGCCGTCTTTCTGAAAACGCATTTAGCCTAAACATGGGGATGATGCGAAGGAGTACCTCTTCTCTCTGTGGCCTTCTTGTTTCGGGTTCCGCTTCCGGTTGGTTTGTCCACAGCAGTCGTCGCTCCTACTACTTGGGGTAGCAAGCAGATTCGTGTAACCGTATACGGTAGAGCGCAGGCGTTTCCCGTCTCGACCAGATCTGGTCGGAGCTTGTACTCCCTGTAGAGCACAACGTTTGTCCCAGCTGATTGGGCTGATATGAGCGAGGAGATCGACCGGGCCGCCATCTCGGAGAAGCTTCGCCACGCAGCGGACGTCCCTGGTTCGATCACTGGTTTTCGCTTTTCCCATCCTACCGCGCAATTATAGGCGTTACGATGCGGCGAACAACCTCGGTCCGGCTCTCGAAAGGCCTCTGATTTCGCTCTCTGGGTCTTCTGCGAAGTCGGCAACCCATCTCGATGCTAGGCGTGGGCTCTGTGTACTCACGATACGTAGCATCGAGATTGGTCCTATCAAGAGCAGAGGCGAACAGAAACCGCACACGCACCGCGGCGGTTGAAGGCGAGAACGCATGTCGCTTGCGCTCCTCTGTATAGTTTCTCCCACTCAGACGGGTCGCTCTCAGCGCGAGAGGCAAAGACATCACTCGGAAACTGGGGCAGTTCCAGGAATGCATAACCCTCCTCTTTACGTCTGACGCGGCAGCCGTATTCCATTGGCTTTCCATCTCCCTCAACCTTAGCGGCCGCGCGGGTCCTGAAGCGACCGGGTGCCCGGTCATTAATAGCGAGAAATAGAGGGGTGTACCGTTCTTTCTGTAATTTGAGGAAGGTGAGCTAAAAGGATCAGAGGTCTGGGGCAGGATTTCTCCAAAAACTCAAGACAAGAGCAAGGAGGATCCGAATGACCCCAGACCCAGAACAGAGGCTACCACGAGAATTGTTGAAAGAACTGATCGAAGAAGGCAGCGACGCGTTTCGAGGAGTGTTGGAGAAACTGCTCAACACCGCCATGCAGATGGAACGAGAAGAGTTTCTGGGAGCTCGACGCTGGGAGCGGAGCGAGCAGCGTCGAGACCACGCCAACGGGTACAAGGCCAAGACGCTGTCAACTCGAGTGGGACAGCTTCAAATCCGGATTCCACAAGTACGTCACCTGGACTTCTATCCCCGATCCCTGGAGCGAGGGTGCCGCTCGGAGAAAGCCCTGAAGCTGGCCATCGCCGAGATGTACGTGATGGGCGTGTCGACGCGCAAGGTCACTGAGATTACCGAGCAGCTGTGCGGCACCGAGATCTCCGCCAGCCAGGTCTCAAGAATCTCCAAGCTGCTGGACGACGAACTCGAGCAGTTTCGCAACCGCCCTTTGGGCAGCTATCCAGTTGTGTACCTAGATGCCCACTACGAGAAGGTCCGTCGCCAGGGCAGCATTCAGGATGTGGCCGTCTTGAAAGCGACCGGAGTCAACTGCTGGGGCAAGCGGGAGGTGATTGGGGTCAGCTGCCGACTCAGCGAGGCGGAGGTCCACTGGCGAGAGTTTCTGCAGCAGCTTCAAAAGCGTGGTCTGGAGGGTGTGCAGCTGATTGTCAGCGATGACCACTCAGGACTACGAGCTGCCAGAAGAGCTGTCTTTCCTTCAGTGCCCTGGCAACGCTGTCAGTTTCACCTGAGCCAGAATGCTCAGCGATACGCCCGCCGATCCGACCAACGTGCCGCCATCGCCACTGACATTCGAGACATCTTCAATGCCCCGTCTGGAGGCGAAGCTGAGGCGATGCTTCGGGCCAGAGTCGAGCAATACTACGACCGCAACCCGGAGCTGGCCGATTGGATGGAGACCAATCTGCCGGAAGGCTTTACGGTCTTTCGTTTTGCACGTTCTACCTGGCGGCGCATTCGCACCAACAACGGGCTGGAGAACCTAAACCGTCAGATTCGCCGGCGTACCCGGGTCGTCGGTATCTTTCCAAACACCGAGTCCGCACTACGACTCATCACCGCTGTCGTCGAGGAGATTCACGAAGACTGGCTGATCGGGAAACAGTACCTCAGCCTGGTCGATTTCAAACCACAGGAGAATCCGATCTCAGATCACTCTCAGTCAAATTACAGAAAAACAGTTGCTTAGCCAGAAATAGTTTCACGGCTTCTGCAAAACGCCCTTGAAGGAATAGCTCACGGGCATACAAAAATTGGGCTTCGTAATTATTATCGCCCTCGGTGAAACCCCGCATCAGATGTTGGATTGCCGCTTCGCTGTTCCCAGACGCGATGAAGATACGGCCCATTTCGAGATGAGCTAGCTTGCTGGAAGGATTGTCCTGGAGGCAGGCATCCAGCACGCGCATACTGTTAGGAAAATCTCTGGACGCTTGATATTTCCGTGCCAACCGTACAGCAAGCCAGTCTTGCCTTGGGTTCAAATTGAAAGCACGCTCAAGGGCTTGCTGTGCCCTATCAGTTTGATCAAGGTGATCTCTAAATGTTGCCTCAGCGGCGAGCAATTGCGAATTTTCTGGGAAGCGTTGCAGGCCTCGTTGAATAGTGGTTTCTGTGTCTTTCACTGCCTCAATGAAGGCCCTAGGAGGCGGCTTATCGTCAGGCATCTCAAGGCAATTTGAAAGCTCCTTTAATTCATCGATGGCAAGGAGTGCACGAGTGTAGAGGTCGTACTCACTGAGCTGGGAGCCATCCACACCAAGCTTCTCCCGAGTGAACCGCCTCAGGCTACGCTTGCGCAAAGGGTCGGCGGTTTCATTGGCCTGCCGGCGGGCGATCTCTCCCTGGGTATGTTGGATACTGCGGTTGTCGGGGTTGAGTTCGAAAGCGCGCGCGGCCGCGCGTTCAGCCGTTTCTTGAGTTCCAGCTTGTCGGCGGCAGGCACTGAGCCGTCGTCTTCGGTTTGGAGCAGGCGGAATTTGTCGAACGTCTGCTGGAGGTCGGCGGCTTTGACAGCGATTTTTCCCATCGCATTATCGAAATCGAGCTTGCTCGTCGCTGCGCGCTTCACCTCGTCATAATTGGCGGGGCCGACCAGTGTGTTTCCGGCACGGATGTTGAAGTCGAGGTCCGGCAACGGCTCGATGCCAAGGTTGTCGAACGAGCCGTCGGGATCCACCTGGGCGGCGAGTTTGAGGAAGAGCCGGAGCTTACAGATCTCGACCGCTTCCTCCATGATGTCTACGCCGAAGAGATTGTTAAGAATGATGCTCTTGTAAACGAAGTACCGGCGGTTGGGATGTGCGGCGACCCTCTCCAGTACCCTGCGAAAGTCGGTGAACTTCTCTCGCCGACCTTTCTCGCCGGAACGCTCAGCGTCTTCGACGAACGCCTCCATGCGATCAAGACAGGCTTCATACAGCGGTTCGAGAATATTGACTGCAGCAAACAGAAATGCTCCCGAGCCGCACGTCGGGTCGAGAACGGTGATCTTCTCGATAGCGTTCCACAAGGCGCGCAGGAGTTCCGGCCCTTCGCAATTCTCGATCACATCCTGCGCGAACTGTCGGATGCCGAGGTTCAGAGTGATCAGCTCATTGATCTCGCAGACTTCCCCGCCCGCGAGCTTAGCCTTGATCTCCTCGTAACGCTTTCGGCGCGCGACCACTTCGCGCCAAGTCTCGGTCGGTAAGCCGAACTCAGAAGTCGCCAGCTTGTTCCAACCCTTACGTAGTTCCAGGGTCTCCACGGGACCGTCGCCGACCAACTCGTGTAGAGTCTCCGGATCGAGCCCCATGGCGATCTCCTCTTGGAGCGGCAACCCCGCCGGCTAAGCAACTGTTTTTCTGTAATTTGACTGAGAGTGATCTGAGATCGGATTCTCCTGTGGTTTGAAATCGACCAGGCTGAGGTACTGTTTCCCGATCAGCCAGTCTTCGTGAATCTCCTCGACGACAGCGGTGATGAGTCGTAGTGCGGACTCGGTGTTTGGAAAGATACCGACGACCCGGGTACGCCGGCGAATCTGACGGTTTAGGTTCTCCAGCCCGTTGTTGGTGCGAATGCGCCGCCAGGTAGAACGTGCAAAACGAAAGACCGTAAAGCCTTCCGGCAGATTGGTCTCCATCCAATCGGCCAGCTCCGGGTTGCGGTCGTAGTATTGCTCGACTCTGGCCCGAAGCATCGCCTCAGCTTCGCCTCCAGACGGGGCATTGAAGATGTCTCGAATGTCAGTGGCGATGGCGGCACGTTGGTCGGATCGGCGGGCGTATCGCTGAGCATTCTGGCTCAGGTGAAACTGACAGCGTTGCCAGGGCACTGAAGGAAAGACAGCTCTTCTGGCAGCTCGTAGTCCTGAGTGGTCATCGCTGACAATCAGCTGCACACCCTCCAGACCACGCTTTTGAAGCTGCTGCAGAAACTCTCGCCAGTGGACCTCCGCCTCGCTGAGTCGGCAGCTGACCCCAATCACCTCCCGCTTGCCCCAGCAGTTGACTCCGGTCGCTTTCAAGACGGCCACATCCTGAATGCTGCCCTGGCGACGGACCTTCTCGTAGTGGGCATCCAGGTACACAACTGGATAGCTGCCCAAAGGGCGGTTGCGAAACTGCTCGAGTTCGTCGTCCAGCAGCTTGGAGATTCTTGAGACCTGGCTGGCGGAGATCTCGGTGCCGCACAGCTGCTCGGTAATCTCAGTGACCTTGCGCGTCGACACGCCCATCACGTACATCTCGGCGATGGCCAGCTTCAGGGCTTTCTCCGAGCGGCACCCTCGCTCCAGGGATCGGGGATAGAAGTCCAGGTGACGTACTTGTGGAATCCGGATTTGAAGCTGTCCCACTCGAGTTGACAGCGTCTTGGCCTTGTACCCGTTGGCGTGGTCTCGACGCTGCTCGCTCCGCTCCCAGCGTCGAGCTCCCAGAAACTCTTCTCGTTCCATCTGCATGGCGGTGTTGAGCAGTTTCTCCAACACTCCTCGAAACGCGTCGCTGCCTTCTTCGATCAGTTCTTTCAACAATTCTCGTGGTAGCCTCTGTTCTGGGTCTGGGGTCATTCGGATCCTCCTTGCTCTTGTCTTGAGTTTTTGGAGAAATCCTGCCCCAGACCTCTGATCCTTTTAGCTCACCTTCCTCAAATTACAGAAAGAACGGTACACCCCTACCCCGCCCCATGTCGTACCGCTGGATAGATGTAGCGATCGGGGTCGTTTCTCAGTAGATCCCATACCGTTGGACCTTTCGGATTCTCGAACGCGACCTTGCATGTGGATCGGGCATCGTCAAAGAGGAACGGAAGAACCGTGTTCTTGCTGATGTACTCGGTGATGTCCTCCTTCGTGTAGTAAGCCCCCATCTGCTTCTGGTTGATGTACTTGGGGTTCTGACAGTAACGGAGCAAAATCGCACGTTAAGGGCCGCTCTTGGGACCGCCTAGCGAGCCAGGACCTGTCGCCCTCGGTTTCTCAAGGAACCATCTGGCGCTACGTAGCGGTAGATCGTCGCCTTGGTTACGCCTAGCTCCAGGCACAGCTCGCTGACCTTCGTGTCGCGCTGCGCCATCGCTGCCTGAGCTAGCCGCACCTGCGACCTGCGCTTTGCTCAGCGCGTGAGGGCGCCCTCCCTTCCTGCCCCTGGCTCGTGCAGAGGCCAATCCAGCGAGGGTCCGTTCCCGGATCAGCTCTCGTTCGAATTCCGCCAAAGCCGCGAAGAGCGCGAAGAGCAACTTTCCGCTGGCCGTCGTCGTGTCGATGCTGGCCCCTTGTCCGGCGAGCACCCGGATCCCGATGTCCCTGTCGTTGAGGTCCTGCACCAGGTTGACGAGATGGCGGAGATTGCGACCGAGGCGATCGAGCCTCCAGACGACGATCACGTCTCCCTGCCGCGCCGCCTTGAGGAAGGCGGCGAGCCCCGGGCGGTCCTCACGCTGTCCGGACGCTTGGTCCTCGTAGATCGCGTCGTCGCTGACGCCGGCCTCGCGCAGAGCATCCCTCTGCAGGTCGAGGCTCTGGGAACCGTCCGCCTTCGATATCCGCGCGTAGCCGATCAGCACTGGCGTCTCCAAAACGACCGTTTCTGTGACACCTGAGAAGGGAGCGAAATCCGTGCCTTAGGCGGTCTCACAATCGGTATCTTAAACTAAGACTCGGAAACCCTCGGCTCCAATCGGAAGAGACAGCAGTGCCGGCATCTATTTTCTCAGAGACTGAGTTGGCTAGGTTGGCCAGCTTTCCCGAGGAAATCCCGGGCGATGACCTGATCAGAGCATTCACGCTGACGGGTGCCGACCGAGACCTCGTCGCCATCCGGCGGGGGGCAGCAAACCGCTTGGGGCTCGCGCTTCAGCTTTGTGCACTTCGCTACCTCGGCTTCGTTCCGCGCAATTTGAGCGCAGCTCCGCGATCGGCCGCCTGCTTTGTCGCGGACCAGCTCAAGATCAGCCCGGACGAGATTCAATCCTACGCTCGACGCGAGCAGACGCGCTTCACAGCACTTCACCGAGGTTCGGGAACACCTCGGCTTCTCGATGCTCCGGTCACGGGACTTGGAAGAACTCGAAGCTTGGCTTGTCGAACGGGCCCTTGAGCACGATGCTCCGAAGGTTCTCTTTCGCCTCGCTCGTGAGCGGTTGCGCACCGAGAGGCTCGTCTTTCCAGCACCCGACCGAATCGTACGACTTGTCAGTTCGGCGCGCGGTCGCGCACAGGAGAGAACGTCTTGTCCCGAGCCCTCCGCGATCTCGGGCGCCTCGTCAAGACCCAGTTCATCCTAAGGTGGATTGAGAACCCCGATTATCGTCGTCGAATCCACCGCCAGCTGAACAAGAGAGAAGCCCTCCACGCACTGCGCCGCTTCCTATTCTTCGCTCACGAAGGGAAGGTACAGCGCCGTCAAGCAGATCAGCAGACGAATCAGGTCCTCTGCCTAAACTTGGTCACGAATGCCATCGTCACCTGGAACACCGCCTACATGAACGCCGCCATCGAACGGCTGCGGGCCGAGGGGAGGATCGGCCGCGACATCGATCTCGGCCATCTGTCGCCTGCCCTCTACGGGCACGTCAATCCCTAACGGTAAGTACCGATTCGAGATCGAGGGTCGAGCGCCAAGTCTCCAACCCCTAAGGAGTCCGGGAAACGACGCTTAGCGTGCGCTTTTGCTCCGTTACTGTCGGAACCCCTATAACAGATACGAAACATGAAATGCGTCACGTTCCATGCTACTAAACTGTTAGGTCAAGACGTGCGTTTGTTCCTGACAGAACCCTGCTGATCTCCGATCCCGACGTCTCTCGCCCCCGTCTGATTCGCGATGCCCGCTTTCTCGAAACCGACCGACGCGAGATCGCCCTGCGGTGGGGCCGCCACACTGGTGAAGCCGTGACGGCATTGCTGGAAGCGGGCACAGACCCGAACGCGCGGAACAACGATGGCAAACTGCTTTCTAGTTGCCGGGGTTGCTGCGGGGCAGGCCGCTAGCCCGCAAATTTCACCAATCAGTGAATGGGGTCGATTTCGGGAGCGTGGACCGATTCGCGGCGAGTGCTGAATCCGGGAGTCGGTGAATCGGTGGTTGTCGCGGTCGTGAGGCCGACTCAGTTGGCACGACAATGGCATGATTTGGCGTGTGCAGTCAGCCCCCAGCCCGTGGGAGATGAAGAAGTAATGTTTTCGACCGCGGGTCAATCGTGTCGTCAGCAACGAAAAGGACGAAAAAAGTCATGGCGACGCGCCTGTCGAAAACGTCGCATCCGTGCATATCCTTTCAGTACACGGATTCCCACCGCTGCCTGGAAAAGCCTGCGCCTTTACCACGTTTCCCACAGGCCGGCCGGCGAAGGAAACTCTCAACACAAGCGGGAATTTTAATTGTCGTTGGACAACCGGCCCAACATCCCGCAACGACCGAGCGAAATCATATATCGCAAACTTCCAGCCGAGGACCTTACGCGCAGCTCGCTGTTCGGCGACACCCTGAGATCAATCGTTAGTGGAAAACCGGGAAGAGCGGCTCGGACCCGAGCCGCTCGCTCGTATCAGTAAGACCTGCTAAGCAATCCGCTTCCGGCCCTTGCGACGCCCGCGGCCAGCGGAATTGGGGTTACGCCGACTGTTCCGCGCTTGTTTTCCAGGTCGCATACCACGCACGTTATGACCATAGGCTTGGCGAGAACGGGCGGACCCTTCAAAGGCGTCGGGCTCGAAGCCTTCGACCTTCCGACGCGGGATCGGCCCTCCGATCGCGCGTTCGGTGGCCTGAACCCAAGCGTGATCCATGCCGGTTACGAAAGTGCAAGCGATACCCTGACGTTCCGCGCGACCCGTACGTCCGATTCGGTGGATGTAGGCTTCCGGAGTGTTCGGCACATCGAAGTTGATCACATGGGAAACAGCGCTGACGTCGATGCCGCGCGCCATGATGTCGGTGGCCACAATAATATTGAAGCGACGGGCGCGGAAGCCGCTCATGGCGCGATCCCGCTGGGCCTGGGACATGGATCCCTGGAGACCTACGGCCCAGTGTCCAACACGGCGCAACTGTTCCGCTAATCGCCGGGCCCGATGCTTCGTCCGAGTGAAGACAATGGCCGAGTCGCAGTCGTCGCCCGTAAGCAGGTGTTCAAGCAGGTCCCTCTTCTGCGTCTCGCCGACCATGTACAATCCATGATCGACGGTGGCGACCGGGGCCGGACCAGCCAGCTCGACCACGTGGGGATCCCTCAACAAACCGTAAGCCAGCCGACGAATCTCCCTTGGCATGGTGGCCGAAAACAGCAGATTCTGCCGTCGCTCCGGCATAGCCGCGAGAATTTTGCGAATGTCGGGCAAGAAGCCCATGTCGAACATGTGGTCGGCCTCGTCGAGTACGAGCGTTTCGACCTGACCGAGGCGGAGCACTCGCTGCCCCAGCAGGTCGAGCACGCGGCCCGGACAGCCCACAATGATCTCCGGGTTCTGGCGCAACGAATTGATCTGGTTACGCGTCGAAACGCCACCATAGACCGTGACGGTCTTCAGCCGTGTGAACCTGGACAGCGTGCCGATCTCAGCCGCGATCTGGGTGGCGAGCTCGCGTGTGGGGGCAAGCACGAGAGCTCGTGGGCCCTTGCGACGCTTCTTGAGGAGTCGGTCGAGCAGCCCCAGCGCGAAGGCCGCCGTCTTGCCGGTGCCAGTCTGTGCCAAACCCAGCACATCGCGGCCGGCGCAACCTGCAGGAATCGTCTCGAGTTGGATTGGCCAGGGATTCTCGAAACCAATGGCGTGAATGCCGCGAACGAGGGCTTCATGGAGCTCGAAGCGATCGAAACCGGTCGAAGCAGTAGATTCTGACCTAGATATCAAAACTTTTCTCTCCGCTGTGCGCGCACAGGCAGATCCTGTACGGCAGGGCCGTAGTTTCCGACCCAGACAACAGCTAAGGGTAAGAGGAATTCGTTGGCGGCGCGACCTTGGTAGGATTACTAAAGAGGTCCTGTTGATCGCCGCTGTCGGGCTGAGCCCGATCAAAGCACACGCATGCTAGCTGGTCTGGCAGGCTTTTACCACCCCGGCAGCCAGATCTATGATTTATATAGCGTTGTTGCATGGATCGGGGCGGAGATGGAATTCGCCCTTTCCCAAGCGGTAGCGTCAGGCGATACGTTCGAACACAGGCCGTCCGAGTGCGGTCATTGTGTTCAGGACTTTCTGGCCGACCTGGATCTCCGTGATCTGCCTGGAGAAGCTGCGGGATCTGAGTCTGGGGCCGATGACGCTCTTCCACCGGCCGATCTGCGTTTCTATCCGGCTGCGCTGGTTGTACCCTGTGGCCGCCTGCCAGGCCATGCGGCCGTTGCTGCGGATCTGGGCAATATGGCGATCCCGAACGGTTGGATCCCGCGCCGATTGCGGTCGGATCACTGCGTTCTTTGGCGGCGGTATAACCACATCCAGGGTCTCCCCATACCGTTCCCTCAGCAGATCCCGTGTGGACGCTCCATCATAGGCGCCGTCCGCCAGAAAGCCCGTGACCGGGGCATCGAGTTGATCCAGGAGCCCGGGTAAGGCGGTGCTGTCTCCAACGTCATCGTGAGTCAGATTGGCGCAAACAATCGCACCGCTATGGAGGTCCAGTCCGAGGTGGAGTTTGCGCCAGCGGCGGCGTATTCCCCTGGTTTTATGCTTCTGCGCGAGCCATTCCCCTTCGCCGAAGATCTTGAGGCCGGTACTGTCCACCACCAGATGGACAGGCACAGACCCGGCTTGCCTCATCACCTGCGCGATGCTCAAGCCGTTTGCGCGACGCGACAGTGTGGAGAAGTCCGGCACCCGTATATCCAGCCCCATGAGCGTGCCAATGGAACCCATCAGCCCCTGCGTTTGTCGCAACCCAAGCCGATACGCCGTGCGCAGCGTCAGGCATGTCTCGATAGCCAGATCCGAGTATCTCCGCTGGCCACCCCGTGACGTGCGGCGCGGCGCGCGCCACACACTTTGAGCCTCATCACTGACCCAAATCGTCAGATCACCCCGCTGGCGCAGGCTCTCGTTATATTCCGCCCAGTTGATCACCCGATACTGCGCCTTATCAAACTTGTGCCGTCGGGCTGCGTTGAACTTATGTGGCATCTAGGTTATCCCCGGTGTTGAAAAACACGATGATAAGGCATCCTTCGGGATGATCCATGCAACAAGGTCACCTGGATGAAGGGCTGACAGTGTCTGATTTTCCGAGGAGCTGGTGGCAAGGATCCGAACCCAGATCTGGACTGGAGAGACTGCACCGGGAGATCCGGCGGACGTTGATCGAGGAAGGTGGGAAGCCTTTCGACGAAGCCTCGGCGCTGCGGCTCATCGTCGGCTGATGCAGTTGCAGAGATACACGAGCGAGTGGTTAACTGGGAGCGGCAAGCGTACCTGAGACCTGGCCGGCTCGGAAAAGGCAAGTCGAAACGGATTCCCTACAGGCTAGAGGAAATTACAGAAACTCGAGTTGCTTAGAGCTGCACTTGTGCCGATTCGCGCAGGTGAACTTATGTGGCATCTGAGGTTTTATCCCAAGTCGTTGAAAAACACGAGATAAGGCATGCCTTCGGGATGATCCAGGCAACAAGGTCAGCTGGCATCATTGCCATCAAACTGGTATTGACAGGGCGAGATCGGCTCGTAACGAGGTCAACCCTTTTTCCTCCCGAGATCACGAAGCAGTTTTTCTGGGTTGGAATCTCGCCACCAGGATCTCGATAGTACCTGTCGGTGCTGGGCTGAAGAAGCTGGTAAGAGCCACCTCATTTGAAGAACATTACTGTCGTCTGAGGAGAAAGCCTGATGCCCGTAAACAGAACAAGACTATCTGGAACTTGCAGCTACGAGAAGGTTCGAACAGAGGCGGCAGGGTGCGAGGAACGTCGCGGATCCTGAAAGCCATTAGCAGTCGAGAGTTTCCACACGCGAGAGGACCAAAACTGAGACACCAAGATCAGCGTAAGCGCAGAAGGCGCAAACTATCAGCCAAAGAGCGTTTCAAAGTGATATCAGCACAGCGTGGACTGAAGGGGTCGAGCTGTTGGCTGATAGACGAAAAAGAAAGAGAACAGAAGGCGGCCAAGCGGGCAGTTTAGCCTTCGGTGCCAGCTTGGAGCCGTTATCGTTTCACCTGAGTAAAAACGCCCAATCGATATCTTGGGCAGGAAGAGGTCAAGCCCGGCATCGCCCAGGCCATCCGGGAAGCATTTTCGATGCCCCGTCTCGCCACAGGAACGTGCTGAGGATTTCAAGGGTGAAAGTTGTCGGGGCGTTCAGGAGCGACGATAAAGCACCTTCGTTGAGCTGGCTGGCAGACTGCCCAGAGAAGAAGGGCTGACACGTGTTTGATTTTCCGAGCGCCAACGTCTCGTTGGCGTCGAATACCCGAACCGTTCAACGGTCCCGGGCCAGGATCTGCATCGGGAGCCTCTCGGCCGCCGAACGGGTTGATCTTTCCCCACGAAGGCACTCTCACGCTGCGGACGCGATCGGCTGTGCTTGCAGAGATACCGCTTTGCGTGGCTTAACCGGCTCGGCTGAATACTACTGAAACCTCGGCCGATGGCTTGTGCAGATGACAAGAGGGCAATTCATCCCGAAGCTCCCTAGATGAAATTACGAGAACCTCGGCCGTGACCTTAACCCTTGTGCCGTCAGCCGCTGCGTCTGAACGTGATCCTCGGCATCGTTGAAGGTATTTCCCCCGCTGCCCAGATTGAACGACGCCGTTGATAAGGCAGCCTTCGGGTTGATCCGGGCATCCCAACAAGGGCAGCTGGACAGAAAATCACGCTCCATCAAACTGGTCATCGAACAGGAGTCCGAGATCGGCTCTGAGCGTGATCTGTCGATCAACCCAGGTCCTGACGGATCTGAAGGTCGTTTTTCAAATGGCGTGCAGGTAGAGTGATCCCCCTGCATAGTACCTGTCGTCGATCAGCAGGGAGCCTTTCTGCTAAGCTTCCGCCCACCAAGGTCGAGGTTGAAGAAGGCATTACTGTCGTCATGAGGAGAAACGGTCCTGGATGCCCGTAAACAGAACAAGACTACTGGAACTTGCAGCAGAAAGGCTTGGAACAGAGAGACAGCGCATTGACGAGGAACTCGCGGAGGTGAAAGCCGAATTAGCACTCGAGTGGATCCACACCCAAGACCGTTTTTCAAAGACACCCACACGTAAGCGCAG
The DNA here is from genome assembly GCA_965205345.1 of Acidobacteriota bacterium. Lineage (GTDB taxonomy): Bacteria > Acidobacteriota > UBA6911 > RPQK01 > CBDAPI01 > CBDAPI01. The sequence continues at coordinate 85,874 of CBDBGQ010000056.1, forward strand.
AAGGCGCAAACTATCAGCCAAAGAGCGCAAAGTTGATATCAGCCAGGATGAAGAAATCCTGGGCTGATAGAAAAAAGAAAGAGAAGCAGAAGCGCGAAGGGGAAATAGCCTTCCCCCAGCTTGGAGTTCTTATCCGGACTCCCGACGGCAATCGATTCTTGGGCCGGAACGGTCCGCACCGGCAGATTCACCAGCTTGCCCTCCGGCAGAAGCACGTGGATTCCAGGGCTTACAGCCACACGAACGTCGCTGCTGATTTCAAGCGACCCGTGAAAGTTGTCGGGGCCTTCAGGAGCGATCGATAAAGACCTTGTTGAGCATGCAGCAGCTGCCAGAGAAGATTTGCTGACACGAGCGCCCGGCGCCAACGTCAGTTCGTTGGCGTCGAATACCCGGCCGTTCCGGTCCCGGGCCACTGATCTGGATCTGAGCCTGCTCGGCCGCCGACGTGGTTGACGATCGCGAAGGCACTCTCACGCTGGGACGCGATGGTGGCTTGAGATCGGAACCGCTTTGCGGGCTCGACGGCCCTCAACTGAATACTACTGAAGACCTCGTCCGCATGCCGCCTTGTGCAGATGACCGTAGGGCAGGGCATCGAAGCTCCCTCGATGACCGAGACCTCGGCCGTGACCTGAACGCTCTTCCGTCAGCCGCTCCTCTGACGTGATCCAACGCCCAGCCGCTTGAAGGTATTTCCCCCGCTGCCCAGATTGACGACGCCGTTGGCGGGCAGCATGAGGGTTCGCTCCGGGCCTCCCACCACGGGGCCGGGACAGAAAATCCGCTCCACCACTCCGTCATCGTTCAACCCCTCGATTCTGAGCGTGATCTGTCGATCAACCAGGTTGACGACTCTGAAGGTGGTTTGCAAATGGCGCTTCAGGTAGAAGATCCCCCTGCACCACCACGGGCGTGATCAGCAGGGAGCTTTCTGCTCAGGCTTCCGCCCACCAAGGCTTCGAGGTCGAGAAGGCAAGACTCAAGGAAATCACGGTCTTGGTTGACCTTGTTGCATGGATCATCCTTGAAGGATGCCTTATCATCGTGTTTTTCAACACTGGGGATAACCTAGATGCCACATAAGTCTTTCAACGCAGCCCGACGGCACAAGTTTGATAAGACGCAGTATCGGGTGATCAACTGGGCGGAATATAACGAGAGCCTGCGCCAGCGGGGTGATCTGACGATTTGGGTCAGTGATGAGGCTCAAAGTGTGTGGCGCGCGCCGCGCCGCACGTCACGGGGTGGCCAGCGGAGATACTCGGATCTGGCCATCGAGACATGCCTGACGCTGCGCACGGCGTATCGGCTTGGGTTGCGACAAACGCAGGGGCTGATGGGTTCCATTGGCACGCTCATGGGGCTGGATATACGGGTGCCGGACTTCTCCACACTGTCGCGTCGCGCAAACGGCTTGAGCATCGCGCAGGTGATGAGGCAAGCCGGGTCTGTGCCTGTCCATCTGGTGGTGGACAGTACCGGCCTCAAGATCTTCGGCGAAGGGGAATGGCTCGCGCAGAAGCATAAAACCAGGGGAATACGCCGCCGCTGGCGCAAACTCCACCTCGGACTGGACCTCCATAGCGGTGCGATTGTTTGCGCCAATCTGACTCACGATGACGTTGGAGACAGCACCGCCTTACCCGGGCTCCTGGATCAACTCGATGCCCCGGTCACGGGCTTTCTGGCGGACGGCGCCTATGATGGAGCGTCCACACGGGATCTGCTGAGGGAACGGTATGGGGAGACCCTGGATGTGGTTATACCGCCGCCAAAGAACGCAGTGATCCGACCGCAATCGGCGCGGGATCCAACCGTTCGGGATCGCCATATTGCCCAGATCCGCAGCAACGGCCGCATGGCCTGGCAGGCGGCCACAGGGTACAACCAGCGCAGCCGGATAGAAACGCAGATCGGCCGGTGGAAGAGCGTCATCGGCCCCAGACTCAGATCCCGCAGCTTCTCCAGGCAGATCACGGAGATCCAGGTCGGCCAGAAAGTCCTGAACACAATGACCGCACTCGGACGGCCTGTGTTCGAACGTGTCGCCTGACGCTACCGCTTGGGAAAGGGCGAATTCCATCTCCGCCCCGATCCATGCAACAACGCTCTATGGGGTCGAGTCGATCTGCGGGGTGCTGCCGATCGCCCCGTCGACGTTTTACCAGTGGGAAGCCAGAAGACGAGATCCGTCCCTGCTGCCTGCGCGGGCGAAGCGCGATGCCTGGCTTAGAGTTGAGATCGATCGGGTGTGGCGTGCGAACCGCCAGGTCTACGGGGTTCGCAAAGTCTGGAAGCAGCTGAATCGTGAGGGTTTTAAAGTGGCGCGCTGCACGGTCCAGCGTTTAATGCGCGAAAAGGGCCTGCAGGGCGTGGTTCGAGGCCGCCGGTTTAAAACGACGCAGCCGGATGAAGCGGCTGCAAGGCCGGCTGATCTGGTGGATCGCAACTTTACTGCGACCCGTCCGAATCAGCTGTGGGTTGCCGACCTGACCTACGTGGCTACCTGGAGAAGGCGCGGCTACGTGGCCTTCGTCATCGACGCCTTCTCCAGAAGGATTGTCGGGTAGAGGGCGTCGGCTTCCTTAAAGACCGACATTGCCCTGGATGCACTGGAGCAGGCGCTGTGGTCTCGTTCGGACACTGAAGGCCTGATTCATCACAGCGACCGGGGAGTGCAGTACCTGTCGATCCGCTATACGGAGCGATTGGCAGAGGCCGGCATCGAGCCTTCGGTGGGAAGCAAAGGAGACTCTTACGACAACGCGCTGGCTGAATCGGTCATCGGGCTGTTTAAGACGGACGTCATCCGGCAGGAAGGCCCCTGGCGGGGTCTGGAAGAGGTGGAATTTGCGACGCTGGATTGGGTCTGTTTGGTATAACAAGCAGAGATTGCTGGAGCCAATCGGCTACATTCCACCCGTTGAGCTCGAGCAGATGTATTATCTGAATCAACCGGCTTCGGCCATGGTGGCTGGAGTCAACTAAAACTGTCTCCGAGAAACCCGGGGCGGTTCAGGATACTTAATCCTCAAGGCACTCGGCCTCTTCACGAATGGGAAGGCGAATTGATGACCGAAGAAGAGAAGAGACTAGCTGAGCGAGTGTCCCTCCTGCGGGGACTACTTCCGCCGTTCGTCTGTGCAATCTACAACGGGCAAGCTCAAGACTGGAACCGCGAGACCGTTCTTTCGATGCTCACTGGAGGAGACGGCCTGAACGGTGAAGACCCGCCGTCTCGATTAACGCAAGATGACGTGAGGGCTTATATCGACAAGCTGCTTGCTTAAACACGAATCAAAAACACATCCCGTCCAGGGTTATAGGGTTCTTCCTGACAGACCGGATGATTATCTTATTGGGGCCGCACAGTTTGAAGAGGGCCTCAACCAAATCCGCTATCAGTTGCTGATGGAGGCCGCTTGAGTTGGTTTAACCCTGAGGAGCAAAGATGAACAAAGGTGAGTTAATTGAGGCAATTGCGAATGATGCGAGTATCACTAAAGCCCAATCTCAGGCAGCTCTGGACGCTTTTGTGAGCAATGTGCAAAGGTCCCTCAAGAGTGGCGACAAGGTCGCTCTCGTCGGGTTCGGGACTTTTTCAGCCTCCACACGAGGAGAGCGTACGGGAAGGAACCCTCAAACCGGTCAGCCCATCCAGATTCCGGCGAGAAGGGTAGTAAAATTCTCAGCGGGCAAGGCTCTCAAAGACGCCATTTAAGATCGTATCCAACGACAACCTACCCATACCTTTGACCTGCCGGATGCGGAGTGGGCCATTCCCGCGCCCCTCATGCCACCGGACAGGAAGGATTGGAGATCGAGATGCCCGGAAAATTTGAAATCATGCGCGCGGTCCGGGATGGTCTCGACAGTCTTGCCCTCGACACGGACGCTCGGGATCGGGAATGGACCCCGGTCGTCGAGGCTAAACTGTGCGAGATTGGTCGGGACTTCCGCTTCCAAGTTGGCGCATCCAAGGTGGCCGACGAGAACCGCGACCGGCCAGGATGGCTCTACGACATCACTTGGCTCGAATACGAGCGCGACGGTCTATTGGTCGACACGCCCTTGGTTGCTGAGTGCGAATGGAAAAGTTTCGGGGAAATCGTCTATGACTTCGAGAAGCTTCTTCTGGCGCGCGCGGGTGTTCGCTTGATGATCTTCGGCGGCTACATTAAGCCCGGTTCCAAGGAGATCGCCAAACGGCTTGCTGAAAGGGTCAGGGAGTTCAACGGCTCCCGTGCCGAGGATGCTTGGTTGCTGGCAGCCTGGGAAACAAGTGATGACGAAGAGAAGGGCTGGTTGTTCAAGTATTTCACGATTGAGATGAACGCCGCCGTCCCCTTCTGAAGCCAAGGGGACTTGCCCATCACCGGATCGATGGTCAGTCGTCTATCATCCTTTGCGGATGCTTGCCCCGCCTGAGGCGAAGCCCGTCGCGGATGATGATGCCCCCCGGCACCCGCACTTGCAATCCGTCTTGGGCCACCGATCGCAGATCTCCCAAGCCTCGTCCTCGGTGGACGCCGTTCCGAGCACTTCCCCACCGTGGAATGCCGTCGCTACCACGGCATAGCTTGCCCCGCCAGGAAACCCTACACGCGCACTTGATGATTACGAAGCACACGGGTGAGGCTCTCGACCCTATCTTTTGTATGCAGAGATCAAAGCATGCGCCTGCCGGATGATCGGCCGCGCGATCTCAATATCGTCGGCACTCCAGATTGGGATGTTCACGCCGCCCTCGTACTGGGCGTGGATGAAGAACTTGCGCTGTGAGGTATCTTCGGCGATGCCGTGGAAGTCGAGGGCGAGGAGAAGGTTGATGCAGTTCGTGCGGGGCAGGACCTCGAGAAAAAAATCGGGCCCGTGATAGCTGACTGAGCGCGGTTCTGCGAGCTCGATGACGTCGCTGTCGATCTCAAGGACCATCGTGCGGATCTGTTCGAAGAGCGCACGGGCCACCTCTGTCATCTGGACCTTGTCGACATCCCGCCGCTTGGCACGCTGGCGCATGTCCTCAAGCTCGGCGGCCTGGACTAGCTAGGGCGGCATCGACCTTGAGCCGCGGCCAGATCGAGAGCGCCTGCTGAGCCAGCAGTTCTCCCCGGGGTTTCATCTGCGCTGGCGCCCACTGCGTTTGCTCGCGGACGTATTTGTTGAGCCGGACCGAACTCTCCTCGAAGCCTCCGCTGATGGTCTTCTTCTCGGCGAACGAGCGGTCTGAGTACTTGCTGTTGTAACCGGTCAGTGTGAGGTTACCGAGGCGATGGATCCACTGCCGCTGGATGTTGACCCAGTCCGCACCGAGCATCTCGCGCCACTCCGCCGGCAGCTCCTCGCTCTGTGGCATGATGTGCTCAATCGAGTAGTTGGCTGGTGTCGGTGGGCTCCTTGCTGCCGTCGTTCTCAAGGCGGTCAAGCAGTTCGAAGCACACCCGCTTCCCATAAAGGTTGTGATCCGTGAGCGCCTGATGGAACCCGGTATCGTCCGGGAACCGGTATGTGTCACGCTGCCGGGCGAGCCCAACAGCCAAGGATTGGAGCGGACAATCAGGATCTATCTGGTAGGCGAGGTTCGCGAAGACCTGCCAATATCCACGAGTCTGTTCGCCGAAGATCGAGTGCCTGAGAGACATGCTGCGGAAGCTCTTCCGCAACCTTTGTGGCGATTGCTTCTCGCGCTTTCCGGCGCTGTTCTCCGATGATCCGGGTCAGCACAGACTCGGCAGGGAACAGAGTACTGCCCAACGCTTCCTGAACATCCAGGCCGCCGTTTACAATACCTTTTAACTCCAACGTCATTTATGCAATAGACTCGCATTCAAACGATTTCGAAAAGACGCATTCAATGTATGGGAAAGTGCGAGTGCGGCCGCCTGAAAGGAAATCCATGCGGGCTTTTGCGGCCCAACACGATTAACGTGACAATGCCCGCCGCTCTGCGTCCTATGACGGCCACGTTCCGCTTTTGAGTTGCGGCTTGTCCTGGTCAGGCGGGGAGAAATGTCGGTTAATTTCATTGTCTCGGGAGGTTTCTCATGAAAGCACTGGCAATCTTGCTTGCGGCAAGCGCGTTTCAGCCGCAGATTCCGAAGACGTGGACCGAGGCGGCCGTTGCGGCGCTCGAACTGCCGCTCGCGAACCCCAAGTATTCCCCCGTCCACATTTCCGAACAGACTTATTATCGAATTTCCGAGCGCGTCATTTACAAAAGCTATCCGGTTTACCACCCAAGCCGCGAGCCCGCCGGCTACATGGAGTGGCTCAAGAAACAGCAACCCGAGATCGCCTTCGACCCCTCGGAGCTGAAAACGCGCGAGGACTGGATCAAAGCGGGCGAAGTCGTCTTCAACACGCCAACCTCCCACAGCCCCGTTTTCTTCGGCGCTGCCAATCTTCGTGATCCCTCGTTCTACGACGAAACTGGCATGCCGGTCGCAAAGGACGGCACAATTCCGTTCGCGGGCTGGGTAATCCGCCGGGAAGGGGAGGTCGAGCTGGGCTCGATGGGCTGCAATACCTGCCACACGCGCGTCATGACGGACGGCACGATCATTCCCGGAGCGCAGGGAAACAATCCGGGCGATCGCCAGGGAGCCTGGATGCTCCGCCGCGCCGCGCAAGCCGGCGGCGCGGCCCAAGTGCTTGAACGGGTCCGCGGTTTCGCTCGCCAGTTTGAAATGCCATGGTTGTCGGATGACCCCAACCAGCGAGCGCGGACAATGTCGCTCGACGAGCTGATCGCCGTCGGCCAAGCGATTCCGCCGGGCGTGACCGCGCGCAGCAATACCAGCATGTTCGTGCCGCCCCGGATTCCCGACTTGATCGGAGTCAGGGAGCGTCGCTATCTTGACAACACCGGCCTGGTACGTCACGAAAGCATCGGTGATCTAATGCGCTATTCGTCACTCGTGCAGGATATGGGTGGACTCAGCCGCTACGGTGACTCTCAGCCGCCGCGGACCGTGGCCAGCCGCCGCGGGCGCTACAGCGACGAACAGTTGTACGCGTTGGCGCTATACCTTTATTCGCTCCAGCCGCCGCCAAACCCGAACCGGTTTGGCGCTCTCGCGGCGCGAGGGAAGGAGATTTTTGAGCGCGAGCGTTGCGCCAGGTGCCACGAGCCGCCCCTCTACACCAACAACAAGCTGGTCGCCGCCGATGGCTTCGAGCCGCCGCCGGGCCACAAGCAGCGTTTCGATGTCATGGAAGAGCGTGTTGGCACTGACCCACGCTATACCCTGGAAACCCACAAGGGCACGGGGTACTACAAGATCCCGTCGCTGAAAGGAGTGTGGTATCGGGGACCGTTCGAACACAACGGCTCGGTCGCGACCCTGGAAGATTGGTTTGATTCAGGCCGCCTTCGCGACGACTACGTACCCACCGGTTTCAAGGGCTCCGGAGTCGAGGTCCGTGCCGTCAAAGGGCATAAGTTCGGGCTCAATCTCTCCTCCAGCGACAGAGCAGCCTTAATCGCGTTCCTCAAGACCCTGTGAGGCCCGGTCTTCCGGGAGAGCGCAACGCGATATTGGCTCTTCCAGTCTAGTCGCTTCAACACATTCTCGCGTCCCCGATCGTAACCTTGGAAAGCACATCATCGCAGACAGGCTTCAGTTGGCAGGGATGAAGATTGGCTCGCGCTTGTTGGACGGATGGGTTAGGTTGCACTCTACGAAAGACAAGAACATCACTTCCTGCCAAATCCGTCCAGCCCATTCTCCCACGCCCCCCTAAGCAAGACCAACAGGGGTCGGCGAGCGTTCCGCGCACTTACAAGTGCCGTGTTGGTAACATCCGATCATGCAATATGCGGATCACAGCAATTCCGTAATCGGTCGTGCGGTAATAGACCGCGTGTCGCCCTACCCTGCGGCGGCGGTAGCCTGTGCGGATGTGGTCGCAAGCTGTTCCTAGTTGCGGACCAACAGCGAGTTGAGCAAAAATATCCGTCAACTCATCCGTATAATGATTGGCCTGTTCCAGCCCCCACTCTTCGAGCGTATAGAGCCAGATGGCTTCAAGGTCGCGCTTGGCTTCCGGCGCTAATCGATATTCAGCGGACTTTCCGGGCATGTTGGGCGGCCATTTGTTCTTTGAACAGGTCGCCGTTGAACGCCTGTGGTTGCCCGCTTTCTTCGCCCTTGATCAACTCCACCCGGATCGCATCAACCTCGGACTGGCGGGCTTGATCACGGCGGATCAAATCGCGGATATATTCGCTGTCATTGGTGAAGTCGCCGCCATTGATTTGCGCCTTGATCCATTTGTCTTGTTGCTCAGTCACGGTGATGGTCTTGCGGGTAGTCCCCATGTTGTCCTCCAATGAGTATATGAGAAAAATCATACCATTGATGTAGCATGGATGAAATACAGTGTTTGTCTTCTGTCTGGGGAACATGGGAGAATAAGCCAATGCAGCGTCAACGCGGCGAGTTGATTCCGATCGGTGAAGCCCTCGGCGGCCTGGACGGGCCGGTGAAGGCGATCCGCGACGCTTCGCCCCAGGCGCGGCACCACTTCACCCAGGCCGACCAGGTGAACCAGCTTGTCGGGGCCAGCGAAGCGGACCCGGCGAGAGGCTTCATGGCGCGAACGATGGCGCTCTGCTCATTGCCCCGCACCAACCCCGGCAATCGCCTTCAAATACAAACGACACAACGGCCCCTTCACGCTCTACATGATGGTGTTCCGACAGTAACGGAGCAAAATCGCACGTTAAGGGCCGCTCTTGGGACCGCCTAGCGAGCCAGGATCTGTCGCCCTCGGTTTCTCAAGGAACCATCTGGCGCTACGTAGCGGTAGATCGTCGCCTTGGTTACGCCTAGCTCTAGGCATAGCTCGCTGACCTTCGTGTCGCGCTGCGCCATCGCTGCCTGAGCTAGCCGCACCTGCGCTTTGCTCAGCGCGTGAGGGCGCCCTCCCTTCCTGCCCCTGGCTCGTGCAGAGGCCAATCCAGCGAGGGTCCGTTCCCGGATCAGCTCTCGTTCGAATTCCGCCAAAGCCGCGAAGAGCGCGAAGACCAACTTTCCGCTGGCCGTCGTCGTGTCGATGCTGGCCCCTTGTCCGGCGAGCACCCGGATCCCGATGTCCCTGTCGTTGAGGTCTTGCACCAGGTTGACGAGATGGCGGAGATTGCGACCGAGGCGATCGAGCCTCCAGACGACGATCACGTCTCCCTGCCGCGCCGCCTTGAGGAAGGCGGCGAGCCCCGGGCGGTCCTCACGCTGTCCGGACGCTTGGTCCTCGTAGATCACGTCGTCGCTGACGCCGGCCTCGCGCAGAGCATCCCTCTGCAGGTCGAGGCTCTGGGAACCGTCCGCCTTCGATATCCGCGCGTAGCCGATCAGCACTGGCGTCTCCAAAACGACCGTTTCTGTGACACCTGAGAAGGGAGCGAAATCCGTGCCTTAGGCGGTCTCACAATCGGTATCGAGCTCTTGTCAATAGGTGTGGAAAAACATCAGGCGGCTTTCTCCTCCGGGACTTGGTTGACCGGGACTCCATTGACATATTTGGCGCCCTGGTAGACGTCTTTCATCAGCTCCGGTGCCTTCAACCGGCGGAATCGCTGCTCCGCCACCAGCAGCATCTTCCAGATCACCGCCTGGGCGTTTTCCACTTTCTTGAATCGCTTGGCCGCGTCCGTTCGCAGCCGAAGAGCGGCAAACGGTGACTCCACTGGATTGGTGGTTCGCAGATGCTGCCACTGCTTCTTTGGATAGCAGGTAAAAGGTCACCATCCGGTCCCAGTCCTGCTCGATTAGCTCAGCCGCCAGAGTCAGCCCTCGCTGCCGGCACCAGTGCTGAAAAACCTTCTTGAGTCGTTGTGCTTCTTCTCGAGTCTCGGCGTAAGGGATCTGCCGCAGGATCAGCAAGGCCGGCTTGTGCACTCGCTTAGGGAGCTTGGTCAGCAGGTTGACGATCCGATGATTCCAGCAGCGCTGCTCCTCGGCCTGGGGATAGACGTTGCGCAAAGCTCCCCAGATGCCCAGGTGGCCGTCTCCGATCACCAGCCGTGGACAGCCCATCCCCCGGCGCTTCAAGTCGCGCAGTACTTCCGACCAGCTCTGGGTCGATTCCCGATAGCCGCTCGTGACCGACACCACGGCTTTGCTTCCGTCACTTAAGGCGGCCTGCACCACCAGCAGGACTGCCTTTTCCTTCTCCAGACCCGCCTTGACGTAGATTCCATCTACCCATAAATACACCACTTCCAGATCATTCAAGGGTCGACTCTGCCAGACCTCCCATTCGGCCTGCCACTGCTCTTTCAATCTGGCCACCGTGGAGGACGACAGGTGCGCCTTTTCCCCTAAAAGCCCTCTCAGAGCCAGATCAAAATCCCCCAGCGCCAGACCATGCAAGTACAGCTCAGGGATCAGTTCTCGAACCTGCCGCGTCCGCTTGGCAAACAGGGGCAACACCCGACTTTCAAAGTGTTCCTCTAGATCCCGCACTCGAGGCCTTCGAACCTGGATCGTCCCCGAGCTCAGCGTCAGATGCCTCGGCTTCCCATATCCATTGCCATAGCCCGACGGAGCGTCCACGGCCCTTCGCCGCTCACTCTTACGCCGCCCTAATAACTCCGTGACTTCCTCCTCCAGCAGCTCTTGAACCCAGCCTTGGATCTTCTCCCCCACCCAATCTTCCAGCTCCTCGAAACAAACTCTTGACTCGACACTTTCCTCAATGTTCTGCTTGCTCATGCGGTGTGTACTCCTTCCGTTGCGGGCCTTTCGGCCCTGGGTTTTAAATCAACCCGGAAGGATACTCACCGCCTATGCTATTTACACACCTTCTGATGGTAGCTCTCGGTATCTTAAACTAAGACTCGGAAACCCTCGGCTCCAATCGGAAGAGACAGCAGTGCCGGCATCTATTTTCTCAGAGACTGAGTTGGCTAGATTGGCCAGCTTTCCCGAGGAAATCCCGGGCGATGACCTGATCAGAGCATTCACGCTGACGGGTGCCGACCGAGACCTCGTCGCCATCCGGCGGGGGGCAGCAAACCGCTTGGGGCTCGCGCTTCAGCTTTGTGCACTTCGCTACCTCGGCTTCGTTCCGCGCAATTTGAGCGCAGCTCCGCGATCGGCCGCCTGCTTTGTCGCGGACCAGCTCAAGATCAGCCCGGACGAGATTCAATCCTACGCTCGACGCGAGCAGACGCGCTTCACAGCACTTCACCGAGGTTCGGGAACACCTCGGCTTCTCGATGCTCCGGTCACGGGACTTGGAAGAACTCGAAGCTTGGCTTGTCGAACGGGCCCTTGAGCACGATGCTCCGAAGGTTCTCTTTCGCCTCGCTCGTGAGCGGTTGCGCACCGAGAGGCTCGTCTTTCCAGCACCCGACCGAATCGTACGACTTGTCAGTTCGGCGCGCGGTCGCGCACAGGAGAGAACGTACACCCTGGTCGAGCCCTTGCTGAGCGCCGAGAGGCGAGCCCAGCTCGACGGTCTGCTTGAGGCCAAGGCCTCGAACAGCTGGTCGACCCTCAAGTGGCTCGGGCAGGGTGCTTCTGGCGAGAGCCCTGGGATCCATCAAGAGCGAGGTGGCCAAACTGGCGTTTCTCCGCCAGCTGGGAGCCCATGAGTGGGATCTCAGCGATTTGAATCCAAATCGCCAAAAGTTCTTGGCCCAAGTGGGTCGTCGTTCCACGAGTCAGACCCTCCAGCGGATGCCCGATCGCCGGCGTTATCCCATCCTCGTGGCCTTGCTTCACGAGACCACGCTTGACCTCGTTGACGAGATCGTCGATCTCTTTAATCGAGCGCTGAAGAAGACCGACTCCCGCTCGCGACGGGAGCTTGAGGCCTGGCGAGTCGCGACCGCTCAGGCCAGCAACGAGAAGGTCCGCTTGTTCTCACGTCTGGGACGTCTCGTTCTCGACCCGGACATCCCGGACGAGCAGCTGCGTCGACGCATCTTCGAGGAGGTCGCTTCCCGCGAACTCTTCGCGGCCTCGGTCGAGGAAACCGAGCAGCTTCTCCGTCCGCGAGACGGCTCCTATCTCGACTTCGTCGAGAACCGCTATGGCCATCTCAGGAAATTCGCTCCACTGGTCCTGAGGGTGCTGGACGCACAAGAGCCTGAAGACCGACGACCCCCTAATCGATGCAGTCGAGATTCTGAGAGAGCTGAATCGCAAGCGACGACGGCGGGTTCCCGAGGACGCGGGACTCGAGTTCGCCTCCGCCAAGTGGCGCGGCCAGTTGTTGGGATCCGACGGGCGAGTCAATCGCCGGTCCTTCGAGCTCTGTGTTCTCTACCAACTCCGTGACGGCCTTCGCTCCGGCGCCATCTGGCTCCAAGGAAGTCGTCGCTTCGCAGATCCCGCCACGTACCTCATCCCCAGCTCTCAGTGGACTTCTCGGCGATCCGAGGTTCTCCGGATCCTCGGTCTCGAGCAGGAACCCAGAGAGCACCTCGAAGCACTCGCCAACTCGACGGAGGCAGTCATCCAACATCTCGGTGAGACCGAGATTACCGAGTCGGAGACCCTGCGCCTGGAGGAGGGTCGGATCGTGCTCTCGCCCGCTTCAATGGAGGAGTTGCCCGACGAGGTCGTTCAGCTGAACGACCTCGTTACCGAACGCCTGCCAAGGGTGGAGCTGGCGGAAGTCCTGATCGAGGTCGACTCCTGGACCGGGTTCACGCAGTTCTTCCGGCACGCCGGTGGGGCTCGATCTCGAAATCCAGATCTGGTGCGCCACGTGTACGCGGCGATCCTGGCCCAGGCCTGCAACTTCGGCCACGACGATGGCCGACATCGCCGATTTGACCTACCGCCAGCTCGCATGGACCACGGACTGGTACCTGCGCGAGGAGACGCTCAAAGCTGCCTTCTCGGCTCTCGTGGACTTCCAGCACCAGCTGCCTCTTGCCGAGGCCTGGGGCGGTGGAACCCTCTCCTCCTCCGATGGCCAGCGATTCCCCGTTCCAGGCTCGGCGGAGAACGCGACCGCGCTCCCGAAATATTTCGGCCTCGGAAGGGGCCTCACTTTCTACACCTGGACCTCGGACCAGTACTCGCAGTACGGGTCGAAGGTCATCTCGTCTACGGTTCGTGACGCGACCTATGTCCTCGACGAGATCCTCGATAACCAGACCGATCTTCCGATCATCGAGCACACGACGGACACCGCTGGCTACACCGAGATCGTTTTCGCCCTGTTTCATCTTCTGGGGCTGCAGTTCGCCCCGCGCATCCGGGACTTGGGCGCTCAGCGCTTGTATCGTCTCGATGCTCCTCCGCGGAAAGAAGGGGTCGCGGTTCTGCTGAAGGGATTGGTTCGGAGCAAGACCCTACTCGACAACTGAGACGAACTCCTCCGGGTGGCCGGCTCACTCAAGTTGGGTTGGGTGACCGCATCGCTCCTGATTTCGAAGCTCCAGACTGGCGCAAGAGAGAACGTCTTGTCCCGAGCCCTCCGCGATCTCGGGCGCCTCGTCAAGATCCAGTTCATCCTAAGGTGGATTGAGAACCCGGATTATCGTCGTCGAATCCACCGCCAGCTGAACAAGGGGGAAGCCCTCCACGCACTGCGCCGCTTCCTATTCTTCGCTCACGAAGGGAAGGTACCGCGCCGTCAAGCAGATCAGCAGACGAATCAGGTCCTCTGCCTAAACTTGGTCACGAATGCCATCGTCACCTGGAACACCGTCTACATGAACGCCGCCATCGAACGGCTGCGGGCCGAGGGGAGGATCGGCCGCGACATCGATCTCGGCCATCTGTCGCCTGCCCTCTACGGGCACGTCAATCCCTACGGTAAGTACCGATCCGAGATCAAGGGTCGAGCGCCAAGTCTCCGACCCCTAAGGAGTCCGGGAAACGACGCTTAGCGTGCGCTTTTGCTCCGTTACTGTCGGAACCCCATAGGCTAGGGTTTACTTCAACCCGGCACCTCCACGGCGAATCTCCTTAGCGTACGATTTTTTCGTTTCGTGAGGCGACCTCTTATTGGGGGCAAGGTCAACTCTCTCTGGTCGTCAAAAGTCGTGGAAGCGCATCGTTGAGCGAGAGACAGCCGCCCTGCCCACTCGTTGAATCGCCAGTGCAAAAGCCGCTGTTCGCAGGTCGATGTTCTTCTCCTGTGCGAGACTCCGGACCGCCCGGTAGGCGCGTCGCATGATTTTCTCGAGTTCCTTGACCACTCGGTCGTATTCCCAGCTGAATCGCTGGATGTTCTGAGCCCATTCGAAGTAGCTGACAGTAACGCCACCGGCGTTGGCGAGAATATCCGGAATTACCGTGACGCCGCGCTCCAAAAGAATCTCGTGGGCCTGGGGGGTAGTGGGACCATTGGCTCCTTCGATCACAATCTTGGCCTGAACGTCCCTGGCGTTGTCTGCTGTGATCACGTTCTCGAGAGCCGCGGGGATCAGGATCTCCGCCGGCCAAGTGATGATCTCAGTGCCGTCGAAAGTATCGCCAAACGGAAAGCCGTGAACGGTTCCATGCTCTTTGACCCAATCCACCAGAGCCGGCACGTCGAGCCCATCGATATTGTGGACGGCTCCGGCATGGTCAGCCACGGCCACGATTCTTCCCCCTTTTTCGGCAATGAGCCGGGCCGCGTTACTACCCACGTTTCCAAATCCCTGTAGCGCGACAGTTCGACCTGAAAGTGGCAGGTTGTGATCGCCGAGCGCCTCCTCCAGGACGTACAAGACGCCACGCCCGGTCGCCTCCTCCCTGCCTGCTGATCCGAACAGATGAACCGGCTTCCCCGTGACTACCCCGGGTGAGAAACCCTGGTACTTCGAATACTCGTCCATGATCCACGCCATCACTTCGGAACTCGTGTTGACGTCAGGCGCAGGCACATCCAGGTTCGGGCCAATCACCTCCTTGATCTGACCCACAAAGGCACGAGTGACACGATCGAGTTCGGACTTCGAGAGCTGCGCCGGGTCGCAGTCGATCCCCCCCTTAGCACCCCCGAACGGCACATCGGCGATGGCGGTCTTCCAGGTCATCAGATTGGCC
This sequence comes from Acidobacteriota bacterium, assembly GCA_965205345.1. Taxonomy (GTDB): domain Bacteria; phylum Acidobacteriota; class UBA6911; order RPQK01; family CBDAPI01; genus CBDAPI01. The sequence goes on from CBDBGQ010000056.1 coordinate 100,876, forward strand.
AGAGCCGCCGCATGGTTCTCGTCTAGTGTGGGGTGATACCGCAAGCCCCCCTTATAGGGTCCGCGCGTGTTGCTGTGCTGCACCCGAAACCCGAGAAAGTGGAGTAATTGACCGCTGTCGCTTTCGATTACGATCTCTACTTTGACCACCCGGCGTGGAGTAATCAGGATCTTGCGTACCCTTTCGGAGAGACTGAGCAAATCGGACGCCTTGTTGAAGTAGTAGTGACTCTCTTCCAGCATGGATCTACGCCTGCAGCTTCAGCTCAATCTGACCATCCTCTTTATGTATACATCCCCCTAGTCTTCAACAGGGAATTCATCCTGACCTGCTCCCACGAGTGGTATCACCCTCTAAGTTAGACCCAGGACCATTTGAAGTCCACTCCAAGGGATAGAATTCAGTGCCTGAGGTCGAGGTAGTTTGGCCTCTGGCGCCGCCGGTCGATAGGGCAAGGCGCTGTGAGGCCGGATTGCCCAGGCCCCATCAGCACCTCGCCATAGAGTGCGTTCAAAAACCCAAGATGCTGGAGTTTGGCGAGGACGATCAACGGCGAGGCCTCGGCAACAGGCTCAGAAGTTACGCTACTTAGGTTTTCGCAAGGTTGATAGCGTTGTTGCATGGATCGGGGCGGAGATGGAATTCGCCCTTTCCCAAGCGGTAGCGTCAGGCGATACGTTCGAACACAGGCCGTCCGAGTGCGGTCATTGTGTTCAGGACTTTCTGGCCGACCTGGATCTCCGTGATCTGCCTGGAGAAGCTGCGGGATCTGAGTCTGGGGCCGATGACGCTCTTCCACCGGCCGATCTGCGTTTCTATCCGGCTGCGCTGGTTGTACCCTGTGGCCGCCTGCCAGGCCATGCGGCCGTTGCTGCGGATCTGGGCAATATGGCGATCCCGAACGGTTGGATCCCGCGCCGATTGCGGTCGGATCACTGCGTTCTTTGACGGCGGTATAACCACATCCAGGGTCTCCCCATACCGTTCCCTCAGCAGATCCCGTGTGGACGCTCCATCATAGGCGGGCTAAGCAACTGTTTTTCTGTAATTTGACTGAGAGTGATCTGAGATCGGATTCTCCTGTGGTTTGAAATCGACCAGGCTGAGGTACTGTTTCCCGATCAGCCAGTCTTCGTGAATCTCCTCGACGACAGCGGTGATGAGTCGTAGTGCGGACTCGGTGTTTGGAAAGATACCGACGACCCGGGTACGCCGGCGAATCTGACGGTTTAGGTTCTCCAGCCCGTTGTTGGTGCGAATGCGCCGCCAGGTAGAACGTGCAAAACGAAAGACCGTAAAGCCTTCCGGCAGATTGGTCTCCATCCAATCGGCCAGCTCCGGGTTGCGGTCGTAGTATTGCTCGACTCTGGCCCGAAGCATCGCCTCAGCTTCGCCTCCAGACGGGGCATTGAAGATGTCTCGAATGTCAGTGGCGATGGCGGCACGTTGGTCGGATCGGCGGGCGTATCGCTGAGCATTCTGGCTCAGGTGAAACTGACAGCGTTGCCAGGGCACTGAAGGAAAGACAGCTCTTCTGGCAGCTCGTAGTCCTGAGTGGTCATCGCTGACAATCAGCTGCACACCCTCCAGACCACGCTTTTGAAGCTGCTGCAGAAACTCTCGCCAGTGGACCTCCGCCTCGCTGAGTCGGCAGCTGACCCCAATCACCTCCCGCTTGCCCCAGCAGTTGACTCCGGTCGCTTTCAAGACGGCCACATCCTGAATGCTGCCCTGGCGACGGACCTTCTCGTAGTGGGCATCTAGGTACACAACTGGATAGCTGCCCAAAGGGCGGTTGCGAAACTGCTCGAGTTCGTCGTCCAGCAGCTTGGAGATTCTTGAGACCTGGCTGGCGGAGATCTCGGTGCCGCACAGCTGCTCGGTAATCTCAGTGACCTTGCGCGTCGACACGCCCATCACGTACATCTCGGCGATGGCCAGCTTCAGGGCTTTCTCCGAGCGGCACCCTCGCTCCAGGGATCGGGGATAGAAGTCCAGGTGACGTACTTGTGGAATCCGGATTTGAAGCTGTCCCACTCGAGTTGACAGCGTCTTGGCCTTGTACCCGTTGGCGTGGTCTCGACGCTGCTCGCTCCGCTCCCAGCGTCGAGCTCCCAGAAACTCTTCTCGTTCCATCTGCATGGCGGTGTTGAGCAGTTTCTCCAACACTCCTCGAAACGCGTCGCTGCCTTCTTCGATCAGTTCTTTCAACAATTCTCGTGGTAGCCTCTGTTCTGGGTCTGGGGTCATTCGGATCCTCCTTGCTCTTGTCTTGAGTTTTTGGAGAAATCCTGCCCCAGACCTCTGATCCTTTTAGCTCACCTTCCTCAAATTACAGAAAGAACGGTACACCCCTCATAGGGCGCCGTCCGCCAGAAAGCCCGTGACCGGGGCATCGAGTTGATCCAGGAGCCCGGGTAAGGCGGTGCTGTCTCCAACGTCATCGTGAGTCAGATTGGCGCAAACAATCGCACCGCTATGGAGGTCCAGTCCGAGGTGGAGTTTGCGCCAGCGGCGGCGTATTCCCCTGGTTTTATGCTTCTGCGCGAGCCATTCCCCTTCGCCGAAGATCTTGAGGCCGGTACTGTCCACCACCAGATGGACAGGCACAGACCCGGCTTGCCTCATCACCTGCGCGATGCTCAAGCCGTTTGCGCGACGCGACAGTGTGGAGAAGTCCGGCACCCGTATATCCAGCCCCATGAGCGTGCCAATGGAACCCATCAGCCCCTGCGTTTGTCGCAACCCAAGCCGATACGCCGTGCGCAGCGTCAGGCATGTCTCGATGGCCAGATCCGAGTATCTCCGCTGGCCACCCCGTGACGTGCGGCGCGGCGCGCGCCACACACTTTGAGCCTCATCACTGACCCAAATCGTCAGATCACCCCGCTGGCGCAGGCTCTCGTTATATTCCGCCCAGTTGATCACCCGATACTGCGCCTTATCAAACTTGTGCCGTCGGGCTGCGTTGAACTTATGTGGCATCTAGGTTATCCCCAGTGTTGAAAAACACGATGATAAGGCATCCTTCGGGATGATCCATGCAACAAGGTCGGTAGATGGAATCTACGTCAAGGCGGGTCTGGAGAAGGAAAAGGCAGTCCTGCTGGTGGTGCAGGCCGCCTTAAGTGACGGAAGCAAAGCCGTGGTGTCGGTCACGAGCGGCTATCGGGAATCGACCCAGAGCTGGTCGGAAGTACTGCGCGACTTGAAGCGCCGGGGGATGGGCTGTCCACGGCTGGTGATCGGAGACGGCCACCTGGGCATCTGGGGAGCTTTGCGCAACGTCTATCCCCAGGCCGAGGAGCAGCGCTGCTGGAATCATCGGATCGTCAACCTGCTGACCAAGCTCCCTAAGCGAGTGCACAAGCCGGCCTTGCTGATCCTGCGGCAGATCCCTTACGCCGAGACTCGAGAAGAAGCACAACGACTCAAGAAGGTTTTTCAGCACTGGTGCCGGCAGCGAGGGCTGACTCTGGCGGCTGAGCTAATCGAGCAGGACTGGGACCGGATGGTGACCTTTTACCTGCTATCCAAAGAAGCAGTGGCAGCATCTGCGAACCACCAATCCAGTGGAGTCACCGTTTGCCGCTCTTCGGCTGCGAACGGACGCGGCCAAGCGATTCAAGAAAGTGGAAAACGCCCAGGCGGTGATCTGGAAGATGCTGCTGGTGGCGGAGCAGCGATTCCGCCGGTTGAAGGCACCGGAGCTGATGAAAGACGTCTACCAGGGCGCCAAATATGTCAATGGAGTCCCGGTCAACCAAGTCCCGGAGGAGAAAGCCGCCTGATGTTTTTCCACACCTATTGACAAGAGCTCGACCCCTTATCCTCGACTTTCACCACGGGCTGCTAGCCCCGCACGCCGCAGCCGATGATCCCGCCAATCTCATCGTAAGGGCTTTGTGGCAACCGCACCCTATATAATATCCAGAGATTGAGCGATGGCGCCACAAGAACTGAGTAAGATGCGAATTTAGAGTTTAATGCTTGGAGGACGATAAGGTAGGCGGTATCCAAAATGAACAGAAGAAGGACTCCGTCATCATCGATCTTTACCTAGCATCCTGGGCATCCTGGCTTTTCTCATTCATGCAGCGGACAAGGCAAACGACCTCCGAGTACAATCACTCTATCCCTCTGGTGAATTAATCAAAGACGAGGTGGACAGTGTCCCCAGAACAGCTCGTTCCTGGATCCCACATACTGGGTGGAATTCTGCTGCTTACGCGGAAAGATGAAGTTGTTCAGTTAACAGAACACACTCCTGCCCTGCTGAGCAGTTTATCGGTTGCGGAGAAGCGATTCCTTTCACTTAAGGACAGCCTTTCTTCCCTGTTGGGAAGTGTTGAAGAATGGTGCGGCGGGGCGATACCCAAGGATGATATCTCTATTGTGGCTGTCGAGATCACTCGGTAGTAAGCATTGCACCTAGCCAGAGTGAATTGATTAGCGAAGCAAAGTAGTGTCCGTAAACTTGCTGTAAAAGTGAAGCCCGCACGACGGAGTCTCGTTGAAGAGACCCGCCAACTCTGGGATTGAACTCACGAATCTCTCGGTATACAACGGAGTCTGGGCTAATGGGATGGCTCCAATACTGGCTGGGTCAGCAATGTACCGGCTGCTTACCAGGTATGAATTCTGATCGGAAGGTGACCAGTTTGGGCTTCACCGTAGCTGGTTCGCAAAACTGAGAAGGCACCAGGAACGCCTCGATGGCCGAAAGCACTGGCAAACACCGGGAAGCGACCCGGGCCGGCAATTACTTTATCTCGAATTATCCACCCTACTCGTTCTGGAAGCCGGAATTCGTGCGTAATGCACTGGAGGCTCTGGATAGACCGCCACGGGCCGGCAACCCGCTGGGTCTGTACGTGCACATCCCCTTCTGCCGGAAACGCTGTCACTTCTGCTACTTCAAGGTCTATACCCGAAAGAGGTCCAGGGAAATCCAGGAATACCTCGACGCTGTAATCGCCGAGCTCGACATTTATATGCAGCATGACTTCGTCGGCGGACGGAAGCTGCACTTCGTCTACCTTGGCGGGGGTACTCCTTCCTATCTGTCGCCGGATCAGTTCAGTGGTTTTGTGACCAAAATCCAGGAACGACTGCCGTGGCACGCGTCGAAGGAGATCACGATGGAATGCGAGCCCGGCACGCTCAGCGCGAAAAAGGTGGAAGTCATGCGCAAACAAGGCATCACGCGCCTGAGTCTGGGTGTGGAGAACTTCGACGAGAGCATTCTGGCCATCAACGGCAGGGCTCACGGCACCAGGGAGATCCACCAGGCCTGGGAATGGATACAGGCTCAGAGTTTCCCCCAGGTCAATGTCGACCTGATTGCAGGCATGCTGGAGGAAACCGACGAAAACTGGCGGCGCTGTGTCGGGGAGACGGGCACCATGCGCCCGGAGAGCGCCACGGTTTACCAGATGGAAATCCCTTTCAACACGACGATTTTCCAGCGTATGAAGGAGGAAGGCAAGCTCACAGCACCCGTGGCTGACTGGCCAACCAAGCGCCGCTGGGTCGACTATGCCTTCAAAGAACTGGAGAAGACCGGCTACGAAGTCGTCAGCTCGTACACAGCGGTGCGCCGCGACACCAGGGCGTCCTTCGTCTATCGAGATGCCCTCTGGAAGGGCGCGGACCTGCTATCGATCGGAGTGTCTTCCTTCGGCCACATCAACGGGACGCATTTGCAGAACGAGCAAAACATCGATCACTACCTGGCCCGGGTGAAGGCTGGAGAGCTGCCAATCTACAGGGCATTCTCTCCGAATCGGAAGGAGCTGATGATCCGTGAGCTCATCCTGCAGTTCAAGCTGGGGCATATCCGACCCGCTTACTTTGAGGAGAAGTTTGGCGTCGACATCGCAGTTGAATTCGCCGATCAGTTCGGCGAGTTGAGACAACAGGGCCTCCTGCTGGCCAGAGACGCGGAACTCGTCCTGAGCCGCGACGCCCTTCTGCAAGTCGACTCTCTCCTGCCTGCCTTCTTTCTTTCCCAGCATCAACATGCCCGTTATGCCTGAGCCGGGGTGTCCACCCGAAAAACTCCATCCAACCGTTGAGGAACTCGTGGACTCAGCCGGAGGTTACATATTTTGAATGATCGCCGTCATTGTCACGGAACAAGAATCTGGGCTGACGACCGAAGGGCGTGGCTTCTCGAAGCGGCTGAATCACCCATTCATAAGGGATTCTCTCCCCCAAAGAAGTCTGAAAGCACTGGTGAATCTGGGTCTCGGCCGATCCTTCTCCACGATCCGGAGCTTGCACGCGGCCAACTGACTCTCTGCCGCCAAGACTCGCGCCGCCAAAGTTGTCCGTGAGCTGAAGAACGCCGATAGAAAATATGTAGACGAATCCGGCAGCTTGCCTGAGATCAGAAACTGTCCTGAGGATGAGCTGGAACAGGCAACGAATCTCTCTCATGGCCCGCAGGATACGAGGCCTTGAGCTCCACCCCAAGATCTGCGTAAGTCATTGCTGTACAAGGTGGACGGGATTTTTCGGGGGGACAGCTCCAATGCCTCAAAACAAACCCTGAACGTCGTGACCGTTGTGTCCGTGGTGGTGAGACTTTCGACTCTAATGGACCGGTCGCCGAAGCCGGTACACTCCATCGCTGAATTCTTTGAAGTAAATCGTGCGGTGCGAATTGATGCGAGAGGGTGTGCTGCGCGACGCCGTGAGTATCCCTCTAGCGGCCAACGGGCAGTCGTCCTGGTTCATCAACGAGATGTTTACCGAGGCCGATACGTTCGATTTTGTGGGGTCGGTGCGCTGCACCGCGCCAGGGGAAGGGATGTTCACCGGAGTGGCCGTGGAACTGGATTCCGGTAACCGCATCTTCACGACCTTGCCGGTGGTGCCAGTCCCAGAGAGGATGTCCCAGGAATAGACGGTGGTGGTGTCCCTGTCTTGTCTGAGGCGCATGGGAAAATAAACCCATGCAGCGTAAACGGGACGAGTTGGTTCCCATTGCCGAAGCCTTGGCCGATCTGCCCGGCCCCGTCAAAGCGCTCCGCCGTGATCGACCGCCGCAACGGGGTTTCACCCTTGCCGATCAAGTAAACCGACTTGTCGGGGCCAGCGAAGCAACACCGGATAGAGGTTTCCTGGGGCGCACGATGGCGCTGTGCAGCCTCCCCCGCTCCAACCCCGGCAACCAGCTTCAATACGAGCGTGTCAACGGCCCCTTCACGTTGGGGATGACCGCTGGCCTTAACAGCAAGCTCCCCTTCGGAACCAACCCACGTTTGATCCTGGCCTGGCTCTGTACCGAAGTGGTACGCACCCAAAGCCGCGATATCGTTCTAGGTCGTTCGCTTTCCGAGTTCATGAGGAAGCTCGGTATCTCTAGTACCGATGGGCGCGGGCAAGCTCGCCTCCGCAATCAAATGGAGCGGCTGTTTAGTTGCAGCGTCTCGATGATCTACAAAGATGACAACCGGCGAGCCCGCGCCAACGCCGTGCTCGCGGATCTCACCGACTTCTGGTGGAATCCCAAACGCCCCGATCAAGCGGGACTGTGGGAGAGCAAGGTGAGACTGAGCGAGTCATTCTTCAATGAGATTGTGAGCCATCCGGTGCCACTCGATCTCACCACCCTCAAGGCGCTCAAACGCTCTCCGTTGGGCCTCGATCTCTACCTGTGGTTGGTCTACCGGACCTTCCCACTCCGCGATCCGCAACGGATCACCTGGAAGCAGGTGTACCGTCAGTTCGGAGTGGCCCCGGCCAAAGCCAGCGATAACCAAACCGTTCAAAACTTCCGGTACAAGGTTCTGCGGGAGTTGGCGAAGATCAAGCTGGCCTGGCCGGACCTGAATTATGGAACGGCGCGGGGTCTCCTGATCCTCTATCCATCTGCCCCGCACATTCCCCCGACCCCTGGGCCGGGACCGGCCTTGATCTCACCCTAAGACGCGACTGAACGACCGTCGCGGCGCTTTCCTGATTTGTTGCTGGTCTTGGGGGTAGGTTAGGGTGCCTCTACCGATCAAAGCCGCTCCTGGGGCATCCTAGAGCACGGTTCGGTGGCACTCCCCGCGAAGTTTTCCACATCTGGTCGTGGATCGAGGGATTTTTCCACGGGCTAAGGGGAAACATTGCCCCCCCCAAGAGTTCGTGCTAAGGGGAAACATTGCCCCCCCAAGAGTTCATGCTAAGGGGAAACATATACATATAGAAGACAAGTAGTAATTAAGACAGGTAGTAGGAGCGACTGGCCTGTGGAAACAAATTTAAACAATCCAAAGCCCGGATCGAAGGCGGCTCCGCCGCCGCAACGCGGGCCATGCCCCCTTTCCCTGAGCGCGAAATTGTACGGCCCGGTCCTCGCCGTCAAGGGATCGGCTTCGCCTCGCTCCGCGCCCTGGACTGCTCCGGGCCGAGCCTGGGGGCTCGCTGTTTATGAGGGACAGGGGAGAACTGTAACGGGGGGAGAATCCACCCGGACGCGGTTGCACAAACGAGCGATTTCGCAACGATCCAGGAGCTCTTGTCAATAGGTGTGGAAAAACATCAGGCGGCTTTCTCCTCCGGGACTTGGTTGACCGGGACTCCATTGACATATTTGGCGCCCTGGTAGACGTCTTTCATCAGCTCCGGTGCCTTCAACCGGCGGAATCGCTGCTCCGCCACCAGCAGCATCTTCCAGATCACCGCCTGGGCGTTTTCCACTTTCTTGAATCGCTTGGCCGCGTCCGTTCGCAGCCGAAGAGCGGCAAACGGTGACTCCACTGGATTGGTGGTTCGCAGATGCTGCCACTGCTTCTTTGGATAGCAGGTAAAAGGTCACCATCCGGTCCCAGTCCTGCTCGATTAGCTCAGCCGCCAGAGTCAGCCCTCGCTGCCGGCACCAGTGCTGAAAAACCTTCTTGAGTCGTTGTGCTTCTTCTCGAGTCTCGGCGTAAGGGATCTGCCGCAGGATCAGCAAGGCCGGCTTGTGCACTCGCTTAGGGAGCTTGGTCAGCAGGTTGACGATCCGATGATTCCAGCAGCGCTGCTCCTCGGCCTGGGGATAGACGTTGCGCAAAGCTCCCCAGATGCCCAGGTGGCCGTCTCCGATCACCAGCCGTGGACAGCCCATCCCCCGGCGCTTCAAGTCGCGCAGTACTTCCGACCAGCTCTGGGTCGATTCCCGATAGCCGCTCGTGACCGACACCACGGCTTTGCTTCCGTCACTTAAGGCGGCCTGCACAGTAGTGTAACTTTTTTTCTGTAATTTCTGGTCAGGCCTTGGGTCGGAAAGACAGAGGTCTGGGACAGGATTCTCCAAAAACAGAAACGAGAATCTGGCAAGGAGAATCAAATGAACCCAGATCTGGAAAAGAGAGTACCACGGGAGATCCTGGCGGAGTTGATCGAGGAAGGAACAGAAGCCTTTCGAGGAATCCTGGAGAAGTTGTTCAACGTGGCGATGCAGTTGGAAAGAAGCGAGTTTCTGGGAGCGGAAGCGTACGAGAGAACAGCCAGTCGGCGAGGCTATCGAAACGGATTCAAAGGCAAGCGGATTCAGACTCGAGTGGGAGAGCTGCACTTGGAGATTCCACAGGTGCGTGGGTTGAGGTTTTATCCCAAGTCGCTGGAGAGGGGTTGCCGTTCGGAGAAGGCCCTGAAGCTGGCCATTGCCGAGATGTATGTGATGGGCGTCTCGACGAGGAAAGTCACCGAGATCACGGAGCAGCTGTGTGGGTTGGAGATCTCGGCCACCCAGGTCTCGAGAGTGGCCGGGATGCTGGACGAAGAGCTGGAAGAGTTTCGAAGCCGGGAGCTGGGAGAGTATCCGATCGTGTATCTGGATGCCCACTACGAGAAGGTTCGAAGAGGCGGCAGGGTGCAGGACGTGGCCATCCTGAAAGCCATAGGAGTCAATCGTTTCGGGACGCGAGAGGTGTTGGGTCTGAGCGCCAAGATCAGCGAAGCGGAGGTGCATTGGCGAGGGTTTCTGGGAGATCTGCACAAGCGTGGACTGAGAGGGGTCGAGCTGTTGGTCAGTGACGATCACGAAGGACTGAAGGCGGCCAGGCGGGCAGTTTATCCGTCGGTGCCCTGGAACCGTTGTCAGTTTCACCTGAGCAAAAACGCCCAACAATATGCTCGCCGCAAAGAGGACAAGCCCCGCATCGCCCAGGCCATGCGGGACATTTTCGATGCCCCGTCTCGAGAGGATGCCGAGGAGCTCAAGGGTAAAGTCGTCAAGAAGTTCGAAAAGATTGCACCGGAGTTCGTGAGCTGGCTGGAAGACAACCTGGATGAAGGGCTGACGGTGTTTGATTATCCGAGGAGCTGGTGGAAGAGGATCCGAACCATCAACGGACTGGAGAGGTTGAACCGGGAGATCCGGAGACGAACCCGGGTGGTGGGAATCTTTCCCCACGAAGCATCGGCGCTGCGGCTCATCTCGGCTGTGCTTGCGGAGATACACGAGGAGTGGTTAACCGGCCGGCAATACCTGAACCTGGCCGGCTGGAAAAAACAAGTGGAGAAATCCTTCCCTACAGGCCCTAGAGGAAATTACAGAAAAACGGTTGCTTAACCACGAAAGCAGAAGGGGCGATTGCGCCCGATGTTGGGATTCAAGACGTTCTACAATGCGCGACGTGTCATTATCGGCATCGAGCTAGCGCAGAAGATTCACAAACGCCAGTTCGCAATTCCGATCACCTTGCAGTCGAATCCCGCCGTGACCTGGCGTCATGTCATGGCAGCATAGTCCGCATCGCCGCGGCGCACTCCTGAATCTTATCGCTCCGACAATCCTATCTGCACCAGAACCCCCTTCCGGGCATGACCCGGGGGGCTTGGCGTCTAGCTTCCGTCCTGCGGACCGCCAGTCTGTTTGATCACGCTCATTGCCGTGGCGATAATCGAAGAGACGTCAGCCATATTTGCCGGCAGGATCATCGTATTGTTCTGCTTGGCCAGCATGCCAAGCTTCTCGATATACTGCTCGGCAACGCGCAACTGCACCGCTTGATACCCACCGGGCGCCTCGATTGCTTCGGCCACACTGCGAATGCCCTCGGCCGTGGCTGCCGCAACGGTCTTGATAGCAGCGCCCTGTCCATCCGCTTCATTGATTTGTTGCTGCTTTGTCGCCTCGGATTCTTTGATGACTTTCTGCTTCTCTCCCTCGGCCGTGTTGATAGCCGAATCCCGGCGGCCTTCCGATTCCAGAATCGTGGCACGCTTTTCGCGCTCGGCGCGCATCTGCTTCTCCATGGCCGCGAGCACGTCGTGGGGAGGATTGATGTTCTTGATCTCGTAACGGAGTACTTTGACGCCCCATGGCTCTGTCGCTTTATCAAGCTCGTCTACGATCTGATTGTTGATGTGGGCTCGCTCTTCGAACGTTTTATCGAGTTCGATCTTTCCGATCTCACTACGCAGTGTCGTCTGAGCAAGCTGGGTGATCGCAAACATGTAATCCCCGATGCCGTAGGAAGCGCGCTGTGCGTCAAGCACTTTGAGGTACAGGACGCCGTCCACCCCCACTTGCACGTTGTCACTCGTGATGCAGATTTGTTCCGGGATGTCCAGGGCCGACTCTTTCAGCGAGTGGCGGTAGCGGATGGAATCGATAAACGGGACCAGAATGTGGAACCCGGCATCGAGCGTTCCGGCGTACTTTCCAAGCCTCTCGACAACATACTGCCTCTGTTGTGGAACGACCACGGCTGTCTTGGCAAGAATGATAACAGCCAACAGGACCAACGCGGCCACAACGATCAAACCCATATCCATTTTCGATTTCCTTTCCGTTCGGCTAGTCGCCTCGAATCCACAGAGTTAGCCCGTCGACTTTTTCAACGCGGCACGATTGGCCCGACCCGACAGGGGCCGCTCCTGCATTCCTCACCTTCCAGGTCGTTCCCCGCAGCTCCGCTTTACCCCAGCCGCCGGGAACGATTTCGTCTCGCACCAAGGCCCTCTCGCCAACAAGTCTGTCAATTTCTACCTCGCCTAAGCCGGCCTGCATTTTCTTCATGAGCAGAGGACGGAAGAACAAGACCGAGAACAGCGACAGGAAGGTGAAAAGCACTCCTTGCAACCAGAGCGGCCCTGGCCACCCGAGAGCGGTCAACAGACCCACCGCCAAGGCTCCGCAGCCGAAGAAGAAGAGGTAGAAAATACCCGGAGACGCCAACTCCAACGTAAGCAGCGCGAAACCCGCTACTACCCAGATCCACCAATCCATATTCAGTCCTGCGGTCCTACGAGTGTCGATTCCATGATCCGTCGGCGGTCAGGCGTTCCGCCGCCTCGATCTCCTCCATCGCGAATGAAAACATCCTCTTACTGATTTGTCTGGGTCAGCACTAAGCGAAATTAGTCACGTGGGTTAAATCGTGGGTAGAGAACAGATTCTATATTTTAGCCGGGCAGAACTCAAACTACAGAAAGTTACAAGCAACCCCCTGTTTACCCCTTCCAAAGTTCATAACGCGGGCGGACAAACCGCGAACCGACAAGATGTTGAAGGACATCCTGGACGGCTGATATGGGGGCAACATAACACATAACAAGAAATAAAGTCTCTTTATAATCAATAAGTTACGACCAATTTTCGACGCGCGTCTAGAATCTCCATCGCGCGTCCACACAACATAACGGAACGCGGTGCTCACGCCGATGCATTCTCTCGCATATGGCGAGCCAAGGTCTAAAGGTACTATCGGGGTCCGCTCCGCCGCTTCGCGCCCTTGACCGCTCTGGGCCGATCCGAAGGGGATGGCTGGTACGAGGGAAAGGGCATGTGAGCCTTGCCCTTAGATTCGAGAAATGCCGCTGGGGTTAGGAAGATCGGGTCTGCGAGCCTACCCTAACCCTTGTGGGCCGAGGTCGATTGGTGTTTTCTGGGGCTTCTAGGGGTCGGAGTCCGATTGTTGCGCGGCATATAAGCGATCGTCGTCCGCAATGATGTCTCGCGCCAGCTTGGTGAGGTGTTCCTGCCCGTAGCGCGTAAACCCTATATTCCCGATGACCCATCTACCCTGTTTGACTTCGAGTTGGGTGATGAGCACCGTCTCAGAGATCCAGCGGGCCACGGGGTGAGATCCAGGCCCAACGAAGAGATCGCCACGAATTGTCAGAGGGATGCCGCCAGCAATCTCAATCGCTCTTCGGCAATCCCAGATGGATATTTTCGATTTCATCTTGCTCTCACGAGATAGATTCTACGGCGGCGAGGGGGTCTGGTACTACCTCCCTTGTAGAACCGGTAGCGGGTTTCCCTTTTACCTCGCGTCGCATGATTCCAGATCGGTCCTCGCCGTCAAGGGTCCGCTCTGCCGCTTCGCGCCCTGGACCGCTCCGGGCCGATCCGAAGGGGATAGCTGTTTACGAGGGAAAAAGGGGGGTTGGGCCGGGCTTGCCGGGCCGAAAGGGACCTTTCCAGACGACGATCACGTCTCCCTGCCGCGCCGCCTTGAGGAAGGCGGCGAGCCCCGGGCGGTCCTCACGCTGTCCGGACGGCATTGTCAAGTTGAGGTCGGGCACAATGCCGCGATGAACAGTCAACCGAACTACCACGGCCACCGCTTTCCACCCTTGATTATCAGCCACGCCGTGTGGCTGTATCACCGGTTCACCCTCAGCTTCCGCGACATCGAGGATCTGCTGGCTGAGCGCGGTGTCATTGTCTCCTACGAGTCGATTCGGCAGTGGTGTCGCAAATTCAGCCCGGGATACGCTCGACCCCTGAAACGAAGGCAGGGTCGTTTGGGCGACACCTGGTACCTGGATGAACTCTTCATCACGATCCAAGGTCAGCGCCACTACCTGTGGCGAGCTGTGGATCAGGACGGCGATACGATCGACATCCTGGTCCAGCGCCGCCGAGACCGTCGAGCGGCTAAGCGCTTCTTCCGCAAATTGTTGAAAGGTCAAGGCTGGGTACCGCGACGACTCGTAACCGACAAGCTTCGCAGCTACGGGGCTGCCCATCGAGAGGTCTTTCCGTCAGTGATCCACAACACAGATCAATACGAGAACAACCATGCTGAAGTGTCCCATCAGCCGACACGCCAACAGGAACGCCAGATGCGACGATTCAAGTCAGTCGAACAAGTGCAGCGCTTCCTCGCTGTCCATGCTGCAGTTCAAAATTTGTTCCGGTACGGTCGCTATCTCATGCGAGCAACTCACCATCGGATATTTCGAGAGCGAGCCGTGGATCGTTGGCGGCAGGTGACGTGTGCCTGCTGAAAGGATGGAGCTTTCGTGGAGCAGTTTCAGCTCATGCCGTTAAGTTGACAACGCCTTTGCGAGGCTTCCTGCTGAAATGAAGCTTGTGGGCCCAGTATCGTTCACTTCGGCAAGAATCCATTCTGCAATGACCTTTGCCCTGCTTTCCACTTTCCGGACCATAACGGTCCGGTTCCAGGTGCCCCGTCCCGGTTGCCATTCCCCATCGGCTCAAAAGGTAGGTGTCTTAATCCGCTGGAAACCGTCCCCTGGGGATTCCTGGGGCGGTTTGGCCGCGGATTCATCCACAGAAAACCGTGATCTAGGGGACTTTCCAGGCATAAACGGGACCCATGAAACGTCCGGCTCTTGGCATATACGGGACCCCGATACAAGTAGTTAAAGAACAAGTAGAAGACTACACGTAGGAGGAGCGACTACTCTGTGGATAAACCGGCCCCGCAACAAACCCAAACTAGCAACCACAGGAGATGAGCGCTGATGCGCTCTGGAGAGAAGAGATCCTCTCCGAGGCTAGCGCTGACCAGCACTCTCGCGCCCAGCATTGCGCTGGCAGCGGGTGGAGGTGAGTCGAGCCTCGAAGGAGATGGCCGAAGCGAGGGCGGAGTGCGACAGGCCCGAGCCATTGACAAAATTATGAATATATGAAATTATATATTTACGAATACTCGAATACATGTAATTAACGGGTAGCTCCAATGTACATCACAGTAGCCGCGGACAAAGGTGGAGTAGGGAAAACCACCACCGCCGTTCATCTGGCCGCTTACCTTCAGAAGCTCGGCCCGACTCTGCTGATTGATGGTGATACCACTAACCGTAGCGCCAGTGATTGGGCAGAAGACGGAGGACAGGGGCTGCCGTTTAAGATTGCGAACGTAGCCGAAGGGACTTACGAGGCCCGAAACTTTGAACATGTCGTAATCGACACTGAAGCTCAGCCCGATAGAGACGAGCTTGAACAGCTAGCTCGCGGCTGTGACCTACTTGTAATCACGACTGTTCCAGCCGGGCTCGAAACGCGGGCGCTGAAGCGCACCCTGAACATCCTTAAAGTGCTTGCCGCAGACAAATACCGGGTTCTGCTGACCAAGGTGCCGCCACCTCCAGAAACCGACGGTGCTGACCTCAGAGCGGCGCTAGTGCGGCAGGGGATACCAATATTCGCGGCCAGTATTCCTCGCCTCAAATGCTTTGACAAGGCTGCTGGTGAAGGTGTTTTGGTTCATGCCGTCAAGGACCGCCGCGCTGCGCGGGCCTGGGCCGCATATGAGGCGCTTGGAAAGGAGATCACGAGTCATGTCTAAGCTCAATCGATTTGCAGGTTTGATGAAAGCCCGCCAGGCTGACGAGCCAATTCCCACCGATGAAACCAGCCGCGTGCCTGCCGAAGATGACTACAGCCACACCGTTAGTGCTCGTGGCCGACCTCGTAACGGCAAGCGCAGCAACCCCGATTACAAGCAAATAAGCGCACTCATCCGCAAAGATACACACCGTGCAGTTGTCAAGGTTTTGCAGAGATGGTTAGACCGTCGTTAATATGTGCCTTTTATATATTTGAGTATATGAAATCATATATACACATCACAGTTTATGGGTATAGCTGGATTGCTCTTTTGCCCTTGATGCAAGAGGGCGCAACTTGGGAAATGCTTCGCGGGGCGCTCGATAAAGGCAGGGAATAGAACCACGTCGAAACCGAGGAGACAGTCTGAAGAGATGAAGAAGCTCGCCACTAACGATGCGGAGACACGCTCGGTCGACGTTGTCTCCGCCAATGTCGACCATCTGAAAGACCTATTCCCCGAGGCCTTCACCGAATAGCCCTCTGTGCCAATAATGGTGAGACACTTCTTCCCGGCTAAATTAGAGTAGAGGGCGAGAAGCTGGATTACAGAATGATAGAAAACAGAAGCGACAAGAAACTGAGGATTTTGGAAACCTCGGAGCGGAGGGGAGAGGTCTCCAAAATCGCTGCGGGACGGACCGAGCCCGAGAAGGCGTTGCCGCGACCCGACCCGGAAGTTCCTGCCAAGGCAACCCGTCGCCGGTTTTCAGCCCGCTATAAGCTCCGGGTCCTGGAGCAGGCCGATGGCTGCGAAGAGTCGGGCGAAGTGGGAGCATTACTGCGCCGAGAAGGACTTTACTGGTCGAATCTGCAGACCTGGCGACGCCAACGCGAGCACGGAACGCTGCAGGCATTGACCCCTCGCAAGCGGGGACGAAAGGCAAAGCCGGTCAATCCTCTGGATCATCAACTGAGGCAAGTGGAGGCTGAGAATCGGAAGCTGAAACGCAAGCTCGAGAAGTTTGAAGCCATGCTGGATCTCCAAAAAAAAGTCTCGCAACTGTTGGGAATCTCTCTGGCGAGCAGCGAAGAGAACGGAGACGAGAGCTGATGGACGAAGCTTTGCGATTCTCACAATCCCACGGAGTCCGTGCCGGCTGTCAGGCTCTGGATCTGCCGCCATCGAGTCTGTATCGGGAGAAACTTCGGCGCGAACGGCCGGCGCTGGATCCTCGGCCTCGGGCCGCATCCCCACGCGCCTTGAGCCCGCCCGAAAGGGAAGCCGTTGTGGAGGTCCTGCACAGCCGACAGTTTATCGACAAAGCTCCTGCCGCCGTATGGGCGGAGCTGCTGGACGAAGGGCGATACTTGTGCTCGATTCGAACCATGTACCGCATTCTGGCCAAACGTCTGGAAGTTAGAGAACGCCGTCGCCAGCGCCGCCATCCCCAATACTCCAAGCCGGAACTTCTGGCCACCGGCCCGAACCAATGCTGGTCGTGGGACATCACCAAGCTGAAGGGGCCCGTCAAATGGAGCTATTACTACCTCTACGTGATCCTGGACATCTTCAGCCGCTATGTGGTGGGCTGGATGGTGGCCACCCAGGAAAGCTCCCGCCTGGCCAAGGTCTTGATCGCCCAGAGCTACTCCAAGCAGGAGATAGCGGGTGGTCTCACCCTGCATGCCGATCGTGGCTCGTCGATGAGTTCCAAAGCACTGGCCTTGCTACTGGCCGATCTGGGAGTCACCAAGTCTCACTCTCGGCCTCATGTCTGTGACGACAATCCCTACTCGGAATCCCAATTCAAGACCCTCAAGTACCGTCCCGAATTCCCGGCTCGTTTCGGCACCATTCAGCAAGCCAGAGACTTCTGTCGGGATTTCTTCGATTGGTATAACCGCGACCATCGCCATTCGGGTATCGGCCTGCACACTCCCGCGGATGTGCACTACCTCACCGCCATCACCACCCGTCGCGATCGATCCCAAACATTGGAGGCCGCCCATGCACTCTTCCCGGAGAGATTTCCCAACGGCAAACCCGTTCCTCCTCCTCTTCCCGAGGCGGTCTGGATCAACCCTCCCGAAAAGGAGAACTTTTGAGATGAAACTACAGTAATTTATTCACCAAAGTGTCTCAAAGTTGTTGACACGTTCCGGGCTCGAGGACGACGTCGCCAAAACAAACCTCGCGGGAGCACATCCGGAGCCTGTAAGCACGGCGGTCTGGACAGAGTTTACGCATGAGCCGACACAAGCAGCTTCTGCAGAGGATTCTCGGTGGTCGCTCGGATGCCAATATCCGCTTCGATAGCTTGTGTGGTCTGCTCCGGGGTCTGGGTTTCACCGAGCGGATACGGGGAAGCCATCACATATTCAGAAGGGACGGCGTCGCCGAGAGAATCACTCTGCAATACGACGATAGCCATACGAAACCCTATCAGGTGCGGCAGGTTCGTCGAGTTATCCTGAAGCATAAACTGGAGGAGGACGAGTGATGTACAA
This sequence comes from Acidobacteriota bacterium, assembly GCA_965205345.1. Taxonomy (GTDB): domain Bacteria; phylum Acidobacteriota; class UBA6911; order RPQK01; family CBDAPI01; genus CBDAPI01. Next base: position 118,898 of record CBDBGQ010000056.1, read on the forward strand.
GTACGAGATTATTCTCTATTGGAGCGATGCAGACCGTGCTTTCGTGGCTGAAGTGCCGGAACTTCCCGGATGTATGGCTCATGGCGACACGCAGGAAGCCGCTCTCATGAACGTCAACCAAGCGATGGATCTTTGGATTGATACAGCCAAGGAGTTTGGCGATCCAATACCGGAACCCAAGGGCGAGCGTCTGATGCTGGCGTAATAACGGCGCGTTAGAATAGTGTAACTTTTTTTCTGTAATTTCTGGTCAGGCCTTGGGTCGGAAAGACAGAGGTCTGGGACAGGATTCTCCAAAAACAGAAACGAGAATCTGGCAAGGAGAATCAAATGAACCCAGATCTGGAAAAGAGAGTACCACGGGAGATCCTGGCGGAGTTGATCGAGGAAGGAACAGAAGCCTTTCGGAACGTGTCAACAACTTTGAGACACTTTGGTGAATAAATTACTGTAGTTTCATCTCAAAAGTTCTCCTTTTCGGGAGGGTTGATCCAGACCGCCTCGGGAAGAGGAGGAGGAACGGGTTTGCCGTTGGGAAATCTCTCCGGGAAGAGTGCATGGGCGGCCTCCAATGTTTGGGATCGATCGCGACGGGTGGTGATGGCGGTGAGGTAGTGCACATCCGCGGGAGTGTGCAGGCCGATACCCGAATGGCGATGGTCGCGGTTATACCAATCGAAGAAATCCCGACAGAAGTCTCTGGCTTGCTGAATGGTGCCGAAACGAGCCGGGAATTCGGGACGGTACTTGAGGGTCTTGAATTGGGATTCCGAGTAGGGATTGTCGTCACAGACATGAGGCCGAGAGTGAGACTTGGTGACTCCCAGATCGGCCAGTAGCAAGGCCAGTGCTTTGGAACTCATCGACGAGCCACGATCGGCATGCAGGGTGAGACCACCCGCTACGATCTCCTGCTTGGAGTAGCTCTGGGCGATCAAGACCTTGGCCAGGCGGGAGCTTTCCTGGGTGGCCACCATCCAGCCCACCACATAGCGGCTGAAGATGTCCAGGATCACGTAGAGGTAGTAATAGCTCCATTTGACGGGCCCCTTCAGCTTGGTGATGTCCCACGACCAGCATTGGTTCGGGCCGGTGGCCAGAAGTTCCGGCTTGGAGTATTGGGGATGGCGGCGCTGGCGACGGCGTTCTCTAACTTCCAGACGTTTGGCCAGAATGCGGTACATGGTTCGAATCGAGCACAAGTATCGCCCTTCGTCCAGCAGCTCCGCCCATACGGCGGCAGGAGCTTTGTCGATAAACTGTCGGCTGTGCAGGACCTCCACAACGGCTTCCCTTTCGGGCGGGCTCAAGGCGCGTGGGGATGCGGCCCGAGGCCGAGGATCCAGCGCCGGCCGTTCGCGCCGAAGTTTCTCCCGATACAGACTCGATGGCGGCAGATCCAGAGCCTGACAGCCGGCACGGACTCCGTGGGATTGTGAGAATCGCAAAGCTTCGTCCATCAGCTCTCGTCTCCGTTCTCTTCGCTGCTCGCCAGAGAGATTCCCAACAGTTGCGAGACTTTTTTTTGGAGATCCAGCATGGCTTCAAACTTCTCGAGCTTGCGTTTCAGCTTCCGATTCTCAGCCTCCACTTGCCTCAGTTGATGATCCAGAGGATTGACCGGCTTTGCCTTTCGTCCCCGCTTGCGAGGGGTCAATGCCTGCAGCGTTCCGTGCTCGCGTTGGCGTCGCCAGGTCTGCAGATTCGACCAGTAAAGTCCTTCTCGGCGCAGTAATGCTCCCACTTCGCCCGACTCTTCGCAGCCATCGGCCTGCTCCAGGACCCGGAGCTTATAGCGGGCTGAAAACCGGCGACGGGTTGCCTTGGCAGGAACTTCCGGGTCGGGTCGCGGCAACGCCTTCTCGGGCTCGGTCCGTCCCGCAGCGATTTTGGAGACCTCTCCCCTCCGCTCCGAGGTTTCCAAAATCCTCAGTTTCTTGTCGCTTCTGTTTTCTATCATTCTGTAATCCAGCTTCTCGCCCTCTACTCTAATTTAGCCGGGAAGAAGTGTCTCACCATTATTGGCACAGAGGGTCCGGAGATTGAGCTGGAGGCCGAGAGCGGACCCTACGTCTTTACATACTTCAAAAGGTTTCACAAGAAGCCGGAGACGACCCTTACGATCACAACTCCCACACCAGAAAACCATACGGGACGTGAAGCTCATGAACGCGCCGAAAAAATCTTGCGCGAAACCATTGACATTGACTTGTGGAAAGCACTTTGCATTCAGCAAGGTGAAGCAGTCCGACAGGCCGACTTATCAAACCAGACATCATTGTCAGTTGCTCTCGATGCTGCTGCGGGGGGGCGCCAGGCGGATCCCCGAGAAGAAAGTCTCTTCGATATGGTGCGGAAGCAGTATGGGCGCTATTTCACGGAGCGGGGCGCCGAAAGAAAGGAATTGCAGGAGGCTCAAGAAGCTCAGGAAAAAGCAGAGACTGAAGTTACTTCACTGGAAAGGCAGATTCGGAACCTTGAGGAAGATATTGTGCGTGCCGCAGGGCTCGGTCGAGAATTGGAGAGTTTGAAGATTCAAGAGGAGGATCTCCGGGGGGATGTTTCCAGACACGAAAAGGCTCTCGGTGAAATCATGGCGCTGGAGACCGCTCTGGAAACAGCCCGCCTTAAGTTGGAGTCGGCACAGAAATCCGAAAATGCCTCGAAACGAGACATGGAAGTGCGCCAAGACCTCCTCGATGCGGTATCCAAAACTAGAAAAGCACATGCGGAACTCGACGAATCCAGCACATCATCAACCGTCTCGGTCAAGAATATGGAGAGCGAACTGGAGGGGACCCAATCGGACGCGACCAAAGCTGAAGCCGGGCGCAAAGAGGCCGAATCACTTCTTAATCTCCACCGTGCGGATTCGGATTACTTCAACAACAAGCTTTACCTGGAGCAAATGAAGGAACGCAAAGACCGCATAGATCGTGCTCGGGAAGAGGCAGCCTCGGCTGATGAGTTGTTGGCGGGGAACAGCATAAACGAAGAGACTCTGAAAACAATCCAGAAAGCCGAACAGTCGCTCATTATAGCTCTGGCGAAGCTGGATACTGGTGCGCCGACTGTTTTGCTGAGAGGGCTGGCCGACTTCGATTTCCAGCTTGATGGTGAGCACACCACTATCTCAGAGCATGAGGAGCGCAGCTTATCTGTCTCTGATCGGGTCCGTGTGACAATTCCCGGGTCTTTAGAAATGGAAATGACAGCCGGATCCAGCTCCTCTGATCTGTCGAGAAAGGTCGAAGAGACAATTGAGAAGCTCGATGCCCTATGCAATGTTGCCGGAGTGAGTAATGCGGATGAGGCAAGACAATCCTATGACGCTCGCCGGGAAGCGCAGAAGTCAATAGCAAGACAAAAGGATATCGAGAATGAGAATCTTCGCGACCTGACCTATGAGGAATTGGAAAGAAAACTCATAGGGCTAGGAAAAAGTGTCCCTGCTTATCCAGCAGCCCGAATACGGGAGCCCGAGCTTCCTGCAACGCTGGAAGCCGCGAAGAAGAAACTCCGAAGCGCTGAGGGCGATCTTGAAAAGACCAATAACGTATGGGAAGAAGCCAGAACGGAACTGGATGCGGCCCGCAGGGTGCGTGATGGACTGAGGGCGCGACACCAGCAGGTGAGGGTGAAACTTGACCTCAAGGTTGAAGAACTAAACCGCGCTGAGGACAAACTTGCTCGGGCCCGAAAGATCACCGCCGATGACGACCTTGAATCGGAGCATTCGAAATTCGCGAAGCTTGTCCATACAGAAGCGGCGACGGTAAAGGGTGCTGAAGCAGACCTCAGCGACAAAGAACCTGATCGAATAAGGGCTCTGGCGGAAACGGCGAGTGGTTCTTTGGAAACGGCCCAGAAAAAACGGGCTGCTGCGCAGGAAGAAAATACAGAAGTCCGGACGCGGCTCAAGGTCTTCGGAGAAGAGGGTTTGCATGAGAAGCTCCATGCAGCCCAGAGTCATCTTGATCACACAACGCAAGACAACGGAGCGATGATCCGAAGGGCCCAAGCGGCCCGGCTGTTGTATGTAACCATAAGCGAGGAACGTGACAAGGCGCATCGTACCTATGTCGCTCCCCTCAAAGAGAAAATCGAGAGGCTTGGACGTTTGGTGTTCAACAATTCTTTTGAGGTTGAAATTACTGAGGACCTGTCGATTGCCAGTCGGGCGATGGATGGCTCCAATGTCCCTTTTGAATCCCTGAGCGGGGGCTCCAAAGAACAACTTTCTCTGATATCTCGTCTGGCATGTGCGATGACGGTCTCAAAGGGCGGTGGGGCTCCCCTCATCTTAGATGATGCTCTGGGATATACAGACCCCGAACGGCTTAAATTGATGGGAGCAATTCTCGCCAAGGCGGGGAAAGAATGCCAAATTATCGTCCTCACTTGTGTGCCAGACCGGTACAACAACGTCGGTGAGGCAACAGCGGTTCGGTTAGGATGACCATGAAAAGTTGACCAAGCACCTTCCCGCTTTCTGCAGGGATGGGGGCATCTCACCCGGACTTGGCTTGGGCCAACCAGGGCCGCTTAGCGAAGGCTGGACACTACAGTCGTAGAGAAGTGGCTGGCTGGACCTTGAAGTCGCCAAAAGTCGGTCCAGTGAGTTGCAGCGTCCAGCAAATCAACATCTTCATCGAGAGCTGGCTCGAGGAACTGAATGAACGGGCGCCAGTGATGTGGGGCATCGTTTCCGGCCGATGAGGCACCTGTCCAATCGGGAAATCCTTATCCGATAGCTCCTGAGGAGATTTGGAGGAGTGACCTCTAGATTGTCACACCAGAGAAGCCGCCACGGATGAACCAGTTCTCAAGCCCGACGGCAGGATCGGCGAATGAGCCCTGCTCCCACACATAGTCATTATGTCCGCTGACAAGGTACGGCCTAGCCTGCCAAAATCACCTTCATTTCCAAATCGGTGATCTATGCGGGCTATCCCCATCTGCCCCAGGCACAAGTCACTTTCCGCCGATTCAGCGCGTGGCGGATATCTCGGAGCGGATCGAGGATTTGTCTGACGTGCCGGATGCCGAGTTGGACCGCATGAGGGCGATCCGAGACGCGGCGCGCCAAAAGAACGAACCCCACGATTAACGATCTAGGAGGAATAATGGCCGAACAATTGATACTTTTGGACCCATGCCGGGATTTAGGACGATGGACATGATGAAGTCAAGTAGAAGAAAATCGAACGAAGCCATGGATTCAAAGATCGTTATTGCAACCCTTGTCCTCGTGTTGGTGATCGGATCGTTCGTCGGAACCGCGGCGGCACAGGAATACTCGTTTGGCGGCGACCTCGCCATCGTCAGTAAATACATCTGGCGGGGCCAGCGGCTGACCAACGATTGGAGCATGCAACCTTCCATGACGATAGCGATCGACGGTTTTTCGTTCAACGTTTGGGGAACGATGGACCTGATGGCTGTGAACGAGGGAACGGGAAGACTGCTCATCAACGAAAACCCTGCCGCGACCGGCAGCGGCAATAACGGCCTTCAGGGGAGATTTTCTGAGATCGACTACACGTTTGCGTATGACCATTCGTTTGATGATGTCTCGGTCGGCGGCGGCGTGATCTTCTACACCTTCCCGGACCGTTTTGACACAACGACCGAACTCTATGGCACGGTGGGTTTCGACTCGGTTCCCCTGGACCCATCCGTGACGTTGTACGTGGACGTAGATGAGACCAGTGCGGGTAATGGCGACACCGGCGTGTATGTGAACATCGCGGCCGGTCATTCATTTGGGTTCAACCACGATGTTTTTACAGGCCTGGATGTCGGTGGTTCGATCGCCTTCGCGAACGGTGGATTCGGGAATTTCTATTACGGCATTGATGACGGCGGATCGCACGACGCCAGTTTCACTGTCAGCCTCCCGATCGCGATCAACGACAACTGGTCGGCGGTCGGCTTCGTGACTTACAGTAGTCTCCTAAGTGAATTCCGCGCCGGGCAGTTCCTCGATCTGAGGGATGTCTACCGGGGAACCGAAGGGACCCCCGGTTCTTACTCCGACACGGTGTGGGGCGGGTTCAATCTGAGCTTGTCCTTCTGACGGGTTCGACTCGGATTGCAGGGATCCCGGCAGGGGGATTCGGCCTGGGGCTGCGACCAGAAGGAGACGAAAGCGGGCCCGTCTCCAGGGGGGGGGGGGGGGGGGCGTGCCTGCTGGCGCTCACTACGGCGGCGCTGAAGCTCTTGGAGTCGGGCGACGGCCCAGACTTCCTCCGGGCGGCGCGGGCGCTGGCCTTGCACTTTCCGCCGATTCAGCGCGTGGCGGATATCTCGGAGCGGATCGAGGATTTGTCTGACGTGCCGGATGCCGAGTTGGACCGCATGAGGGCGATCCGAGACGCGGCGCGCCAAAAGAACGAACCCCACGATTAACGAACTAGCCCGCATAGATCACCGATGAGGACCTTAGAAGGCCGCCCTGTTTGGTATAAAGCGTTTTGAATGAACATTTTCACACGCAAACGGAGGCGGCCCTTATGAGAACAGAGTGTAAACAAGTCAGGTTCGAATTTCACCAACTATCTCAACGCAAAGTGAAGGCGCGGTTCGACGGTGGAAAGATCACCTCCGATGCAGGGGTGCTGCTGTTGCGAGAGGTCGAGAGGGGGACGGGTCTGATCGCCGGACTGGCTGAGTGTTTCAGGGATCATCGGGATGCGCGGTTGATCGAACACACGGTGGAGGAGTTGTTGGGGCAGCGCATCTACGGACTCTGTCTGGGGTACGAGGATCTGAACGATCATGATCAGTTGCGCACCGATCCGATGCTGGCGGTGGCGGTGAATAAGGCCGATCCGTTGGGGGAGCGGCGGCGGCAGGCCTCAGATCGGGGGAAGGCGCTGGCGGGCAGGTGTACGCTGAACCGGTTGGAGTTGACCGGAGCCGAGGTCGATGAGCAGGAGCGGTACAAGAAGATCGCGATGGACCCGGACCGGATCGACGGCTGGATGGTGGATGCCTTCGTGGAGTCCCACGAATCGGCGCCCGAGGAGATCGTGCTGGATCTGGATGCGACCGACGACCCGATCCATGGCCAGCAGGAAGGCCGGTTCTTTCACGCTTACTACCGCCACTACTGTTATCTCCCGCTGTACATCTTCTCGGGGGAGCATCTGCTGTGCGCCCGGTTGCGGTGTTCCAATATCGATGGGGCCGCGGGATCGGTGGAGGAACTGGAACGGATCGTCGGCCGGATTCGGCAGAGCTGGCCGGAGGTCTCGATCGTCATCCGGGCCGACTCGGGCTTTTGCCGGGATGACTTGCTCCGCTGGTGTGAAGACCATCACGTGGATTACGTGATGGGGTTGGCCAACAATGATCGGCTCAAGTCAGAGAGCGCCGAAGCGATGACTCAGGCCGAAGCCGAGTTCAACGCCACCGGGACACCGGCGCGGGTGTTCAAGGATTTCCGCTACCGGACTCGCCACAGTTGGACCTCGGAGCGACGCGTCGTCGGCAAGGCCGAGTTCCTGGAGAAAGGCGCCAATCCCCGATTCGTCGTCACCTCCCTGTCGCCGGAACGCCTGGGGGCCCGCGCCGCTCTACGAAGACTTCTACTGTGCGCGGGGCGACATGGAGAACCGCATAAAAGAACAGCAGTTGGATCTGTTCGCCGACCGGACCAGCGCGGCAACGATGCGCGCCAATCAACTCCGGCTGTATCTGTCCTCCGCCGCCTACATGCTCATGCACGCCTTGCGTCGTCTCGGACTGAAGCAGACCCCCCTGGCTCGCGCTCAGTGTCAGACGATTCGCTTGAAGCTCCTGAAGATCGGCGCCCAGGTCCGCCTCACGGTCCGCCACGTCTGGATCTCCATGTCGGAAGCCTATCCCTACAGCGAGGTCTTCGCTGCCGTCGTTCGAAACCTCCAGGCCATTCCTCTGCGCTGCTGAGGTCTGTCCCGATCAAACGCCCCCAAAAACGAAATCGTTCCATCGCTCAGGCCGAGCTCTGCCTGAATGCATTCCGTCACGCTCTTCCGAACCCGAAAAACGCTCCATTCACGACCCTCCACACCACCGCATCACTCGACCTGGACCGGATCGATAGCGAAACTCTCAGAAAACCGTTCCGGCCTGCCAAAATCACCTTCATTTCCAAATCGGTGATCTATGCGGGCTAGTGCACTGTCCGGAAAGTTCACGCCGCTACTTCGGGCGTCTTTTCGCCGACAGCTTTGTTGCGCTACCTCGAAATACTCCCGGCATTGCTGCGTCGCGCGCCTCACTGACGACGAAAATCCATCCCGAATTAACGACACGAACTTCCCGGACAGTACACTAGTTACCTATACGGCATCGACCTTAGACATGAATACCCTTTTGACTTGACGCACACAAATCGATCAGGATACCTTGGGAGTTGGCGGTGCCCTTCCCGGCGGCCCGAACGGCAAGCGACACCATGGCATTGCCTTGTTGTCACTCTACTGTCCTGGTTGCTCTAAATGGTAATTCCTCCGAGGAGAGCGAGAGAACCTATCCGCTAGCCTGAACTTGAGATCGAAGCACCTGATTCCATCCTCATTCTGTACCTGGACAGACGGGGCTCGGGCCAGGGCTTCGGGTTTCGAATTCAGTGATTGCGCAGGCCCATTGGGGGCTGTATAACTACTTTATCAACCAATAGATTATCCAGAGGACGAGAGTCATGCGTATCGTATCCGGAGTTGTGTTGCTGTTCGGCCTATCCACCGGGGCCTTGGCCCAGGGGGAGGTCGCCGTGAGTGGAACGGTGACCGACATCACCGGCGGAGTGCTTCCCAGCGCGGAAGTGACGGCGATCCACGAAACGACCGACGAGGCGACGATGGTCTTTGCGGGCGAAACAGGGAAGTATCAGCTTACCGGTTTGCAACCGGGGTCTTATACGCTCACAGCGAGCATGCCCGGCTTTCAAACGGGAACCCACATCAATGTTGAACTGAGATCCGACCAACCGGCTCTGCAGAATTTTGTCCTTGAGCTTGAGGCAATAGACATGACTCTCGTCGTCGTCGGCAGTCGCGCGAAGCCGCGATCGGTCACCAAGTCGACCGTGCCGGTCGACGTCATCCGGACTGAGGACTTCACCAGCCAGGGCAGTAGCGACCTGGCAAATCAGTTGCGGACTGTCGTCCCCTCCTTCAGCGTGAGCATTCAGCCGATCAGCGACGCGGCGACCATCGTCCGGCCGGCGAACCTGCGCAACCTGGCGCCCGATCACACGCTGCTGCTAGTCAACGGCAAGCGCCGCCACCGCGCGGCGGTCATCACTTGGCTCGGCAACGGGATTGCGGACGGCTCGCAGGGACCGGATCTTTCGGTCATCCCCTCGATTGCCATCCGGCAGGCCGAGGTGCTGCGCGACGGGGCGGCGGCGCAATACGGCTCGGACGCCATCGCCGGCGTCATGAACTTCCAGCTCAAGGATTCCCGATCGGGCGGCAGCCTGGAGTTCCGCACGGGAGTCTACCGCAATGCGAACCCGGGCAGCCCATCAACGTGCGGGGCGGGCATTATCGGTGACATCCAGCATTCCTGCAACGGGATCGGCGGACATGGGCAGACGTTCGCATTTGCCGGGAATGTCGGGTTGCCGCTCGGCCCCGAGGGGTTCTTGAACCTCAGCCTGGAGTACGGCCAAGCCAACCCGACCAATCGCAGCATTCAGCGTGAGGATGCGCAGGCCATCATCGCGGCTGGCAATACAAACCTGCGCAACCCGGCGCAGATCTGGGGATCTCCCAAACTTGATGACGACCTGAAGCTGTTTGCCAACTTCGGCTATCCGTTCGAGAACGGATTGCAGTTTTACGGCCATACCAACTTCGCGAGCCGCAAAGTGACCGGCGGGTTCTACTTCCGGAATCCCCATACCCGCGGCGGGGTCTTCCGCGGCCCCGAGACAGCTGACGGCAACCCGTCACTGCTTGTTGGCGACCGGGTGTGGGCCGAGACCGGCGTTGAGGGCGCCGGCGGCTGTCCTCCGATTCCGATCATCAACAACGTCCCCGATGCGACCGCCCTTCAGCAGGTCGAGTCCGACCCGAACTGCTTCACGCTCTACAGCCGGTTCCCCGGCGGTTTCACGCCGCAATTCGGAGGCGACCTCATCGACTATTCGTGGGTCAGTGGACTGCGCGGCTTCCTGAGCTCCGGCCTGGTCTGGGACGCGAGCATCAGCATTGGCAGAAGCGAGGTCGAGCAGTTCATCTTCGATACGGTCAACGCGTCGCTCGGCTACGACACGCCAACGTCGTTTAAGCCCGGCAGCTATCGGCAGGACGAGATCAACTTCAACTTCGACGTCTCGTACGCGATCAATGACATGGTGCATGTCGCAGCCGGTACAGAGTGGCGCGAAGAGCAGTTCACGATTGGCGCGGGCGGGCGGCCCTCGTGGGAGATCGGCCCGTACGCCGCACAGGGCTTCAGCTCTGGCTCAAACGGCTTTAACGGCTACCGGGCCGACACGACAGCAGGAGTCTGGAGCCGCAACAACATTGCGGTCTACGGTGATATCGAGTTTGGCGCCCCGGCCGGCCGGTGGACGATCGACACAGCGATCCGGGTCGAGCACTTCGATGATTTCGGTTCGACGACCAACGGCAAAATCGCGGGCCGCTTTGAGTTCAACGAGGTGTTCTCGGTGCGCGGCGCCGTGAGCAGCGGGTTCCGGGCGCCGACCCCGGGACAGCAGAACGCGTTCAACGTGACGACCGCGTTCATCGGCGGGCAGTTGACCAACAACGGCGTCGTTCCCTCCACCTCCGCGGTAGCCATCGCGAGGGGCGGCGGGCAGCTCCAGCCGGAAAAATCAATCAACTACAGCCTAGGGGCGGTCGTCGAGCAGGGCCCGTTCACCTTCACCGCCGACTACTTCCGGATCGACATCGACGATCGTGTCGCCCTGTCTCAAGAAATCAGCCTGGCGGAGAACGAGATCCTGACGCTGCTCGAGGAAGGGATCCCCGAGGCACGCAATTTTCCGGTGTTCCGGTTCTTTCTGAACGACTTCTCGACGACGACCCAAGGCATCGACCTGATTTCGACCCTGACGGTCGGGCGCACGGTGTTTAGCGCGATCTTCAACTACACAGACACAGAGGTCAAAAACCTCGGATCCAGCGTGATCGATGAATTCCGCATCAATACGCTGGAACGGGGACTGCCGAATACCCGGTGGAACTTCAGCATCAACCACCGCGCCGACCGGTGGAGCCTGATGGGACGCCTGAACTACTTCGGCGCGTTCTGGGACAGCGAGGATGGACGGAATGCGTCCGACCTGCCGGGCGGCCCGGCTTTGTCCTGGCTGTACCCGGCCTATTCCGGCAAGGCGCTGCTCGACCTCGAGCTCGGCATTCCGTTCGGAGAGCATGTCACGCTGTCGGTCGGCGCTGAAAACCTGCTGAACACGTACCCCGACGTGAACATGTTCGGCGCCAACACGGTCGGCAATCAGTACGGCCAGTTCTCGCCATTCGGCTTCAACGGCGCCTACTACTACACCCGGCTCAGTTATTCCTTCTGAGCGAGGATCGATCCCTCGAAAGGCTTCCGTTCCTTCCCCTCGATCAACTCCTCCAGAATCTCTCGTGGTACTCTCTTTTCCAGGTCTGGGCTCAATTGATTCTCCTTTCAGATTTAACAGTTTCTGTTTTGGAGAATCCTGTCCCAGACCTCTGTCTTTCCGACCCAAGGCCTGACCAGAAATTACAGAAAAAAACTTACACTACTGGTTTTTTTCAACAACGGACTACGGTTCGTGCATAATCCGGGCTAGCCTCTCCCAGCTCCCCGAAAAACCGCTTCCGACACTCATCCAGGCCCAGATCTGTCTGAAATCCACTCCCCTCAACCACTTCAAACGCCTCGCCAACCGAGACTCTTCGCAAATCCGGCTGTCACACCTGCCCGCTTCCGATTTGGGCCACTTTTCGGGTCTTTTTTCAACAGCGGACTACGGTTCTTGCATAATCCGGGCTAGCTGCTGCGACACGTACCGCAACAAATCCTCGGCGACCTCGATCGGCCTCTGCCGTGGGAGACGGACCGGTCAACCGGATCAACGCTAACGGGTGGGCAAAGCCCAGCCGCTTGGGGTCGGCACACGGAGATCGCGAAGCTCATCGTGATCTCTTCGGCTCAGGCTGAGCCTGGCGAAGAAAGAACTCTGCGCGGAAGGATCCCATCCGTCACGATGCCATCACCCGCCTTTGCCCCATCGCCTCTCGGAAGGCTCGCTTCACTTGAGGCCGGGACACCTGGTAGTAGACCTGGGTCGTTTGCGGATTCTCGTGCCCGAGGAACTTCTGAAGCAGGTTCTCGGGCATTCCCTGGTCGGCCAATCGCTGTGCAATCGTGTGGCGAAGCAGGTGCGGGTAGACCCGCTTCCGAATCTCCGCCACCGCAGCGAGTTCTTTGACGATCTGCTGCACTCTCCGCCTGGAGTACGGACCTCCTCGAGGAGACGGGAAGACGAATCCACTCAGGCGATCGCCGAGGTGGATCCGGAGTTCGTTGGCCAAGCTCTGGAGGATCGGAACGTCCCGGGTCTTGCCGCCTTTGTCGCGAACACGGATCTCGAGTTCGGCGAAGGAAATGTCCTCCACACAAAGCTGGCAGAAAGCTCCGACTCGGCTTCCGGTTTCCAGAAGCGAGCGGATCAAGAGCCCGCGGATCCCACTCCTCGCATAAGCAGCCCTGAGGAAGGCCTCGAGCTCTTCGCGCGTGAGCCGCTCGACGCTCCCCTTCTTGGGTTGAGAGGGAGTCAGCCCGACCCGCCGTCGAGCTTCCGCGATCAGATGCTTGGATTGGTCGTAGGAGTAGCCGCCGTCTCGGAGAAGCTTCGCCACGCAGCGGACGTCCCTGGTTCGATCACTCGTTTTCGCTTTTCCCATCCTACCGCGCAATTATACGCGATTTGATGCGGCGAACACCCTCGGTCCGGCCCTCGAACGGCCTCGAATTTCGCTCTCTGGGTCTTCTGCGAAGTCACCAACCCATCTCGATGCCAGGCCTGGGCTCTGTTTACTCACGATCCGTAGCAGGAGCTACCGTATACGTTTACACGTTTCTGCTTGCTACCCCTTATAAGGATCGCGGGCCGCATGAGTATCAATAATCCGTTCCATGGAAGTCCTTTCGCCAACGATTTTATTTGCGAATCCATCACCGAATCACCCGACTGTCGGGCGATCGATGTTAGAACGCACGCCACCTTCGAAGCCGCCGCCCGTGACATTTTCAACGGCTTCCCGACAAGGAATTGTTCCCGTTTCGTGAGGTGACCCTGAAAATGTCGTCGTATCATTTACTTCAAGAGCATCGGAGGATTGGTTGGATTGCGTATCCAGATAAAGCCCAGTGAAGCCGAGATGTCGAAGCTCTCGACGTTTCACAGCTGTTCTTGGCGCCTTCCCTTGAAGCTTTCGATGTAGCCATTCTCCCACGGGTTGCCGGTCCGAATGTACAGAATGGTTGCTGCTCACCATCTGATGGTATTGCTGGAATACCTGCCGAGTTCGCCATTGATCCTGATTTCCACGACCAGCCTGTAGTCGCCTGCGTATGATGGCGAATACGCCGTTACTGTCGGAACCCCGTGTACGAATCACCGCTGAGCCGGGGCATTGATTAAGTGTGATCATGTCGCATAGCATTTGCATTTGGGGCAACTAACGCGGGTTAAGCAACCGTTTTTCTGTAATTTCCTCTAGGGCCTGTAGGGAAGAATTGCTCCACTTGTTTTTTCCAGCCGGCCAGGTTCAGGTATTGCCGGCCGGTTAACCACTCCTCGTGTATCTCTGCAAGCACAGCCGAGATGAGCCGCAGCGCCGATGCTTCGTGGGGAAAGATTCCCACCACCCGGGTTCGTCTCCGGATCTCCCGGTGCAGTCTCTCCAGTCCGTTGATGGTTCGGATCCTTCGCCACCAGCTCCTCGGAAAATCAAACACTGTCAGCCCTTCATCCAGGTTGTCTTCCAGCCAGCTCACGAACTCCGGTGCAATCTTTTCGAACTTCTTGACGACTTTACCCTTGAGCTCCTCGGCATCCTCTCGAGACGGGGCATCGAAAATGTCCCGCATGGCCTGGGCGATGCGGGGCTTGTCCTCTTTGCGGCGAGCATATTGTTGGGCGTTTTTGCTCAGGTGAAACTGACAACGGTTCCAGGGCACCGACGGATAAACTGCCCGCCTGGCCGCCTTCAGTCCTTCGTGATCGTCACTGACCAACAGCTCGACCCCTCTCAGTCCACGCTTGTGCAGATCTCCCAGAAACCCTCGCCAATGCACCTCCGCTTCGCTGATCTTGGCGCTCAGACCCAACACCTCTCGCGTCCCGAAACGATTGACTCCTATGGCTTTCAGGATGGCCACGTCCTGCACCCTGCCGCCTCTTCGAACCTTCTCGTAGTGGGCATCCAGATACACGATCGGATACTCTCCCAGCTCCCGGCTTCGAAACTCTTCCAGCTCTTCGTCCAGCATCCCGGCCACTCTCGAGACCTGGGTGGCCGAGATCTCCAACCCACACAGCTGCTCCGTGATCTCGGTGACTTTCCTCGTCGAGACGCCCATCACATACATCTCGGCAATGGCCAGCTTCAGGGCCTTCTCCGAACGGCAACCCCTCTCCAGCGACTTGGGATAAAACCTCAACCCACGCACCTGTGGAATCTCCAAGTGCAGCTCTCCCACTCGAGTCTGAATCCGCTTGCCTTTGAATCCGTTTCGATAGCCTCGCCGACTGGCTGTTCTCTCGTACGCTTCCGCTCCCAGAAACTCGCTTCTTTCCAACTGCATCGCCACGTTGAACAACTTCTCCAGGATTCCTCGAAACCCTCTGTGCCAATAATGGTGAGACACTTCTTCCCGGCTAAATTAGAGTAGAGGGCGAGAAGCTGGATTACAGAATGATAGAAAACAGAAGCGACAAGAAACTGAGGATTTTGGAAACCTCGGAGCGGAGGGGAGAGGTCTCCAAAATCGCTGCGGGACGGACCGAGCCCGAGAAGGCGTTGCCGCGACCCGACCCGGAAGTTCCTGCCAAGGCAACCCGTCGCCGGTTTTCAGCCCGCTATAAGCTCCGGGTCCTGGAGCAGGCCGATGGCTGCGAAGAGTCGGGCGAAGTGGGAGCATTACTGCGCCGAGAAGGACTTTACTGGTCGAATCTGCAGACCTGGCGACGCCAACGCGAGCACGGAACGCTGCAGGCATTGACCCCTCGCAAGCGGGGACGAAAGGCAAAGCCGGTCAATCCTCTGGATCATCAACTGAGGCAAGTGGAGGCTGAGAATCGGAAGCTGAAACGCAAGCTCGAGAAGTTTGAAGCCATGCTGGATCTCCAAAAAAAAGTCTCGCAACTGTTGGGAATCTCTCTGGCGAGCAGCGAAGAGAACGGAGACGAGAGCTGATGGACGAAGCTTTGCGATTCTCACAATCCCACGGAGTCCGTGCCGGCTGTCAGGCTCTGGATCTGCCGCCATCGAGTCTGTATCGGGAGAAACTTCGGCGCGAACGGCCGGCGCTGGATCCTCGGCCTCGGGCCGCATCCCCACGCGCCTTGAGCCCGCCCGAAAGGGAAGCCGTTGTGGAGGTCCTGCACAGCCGACAGTTTATCGACAAAGCTCCTGCCGCCGTATGGGCGGAGCTGCTGGACGAAGGGCGATACTTGTGCTCGATTCGAACCATGTACCGCATTCTGGCCAAACGTCTGGAAGTTAGAGAACGCCGTCGCCAGCGCCGCCATCCCCAATACTCCAAGCCGGAACTTCTGGCCACCGGCCCGAACCAATGCTGGTCGTGGGACATCACCAAGCTGAAGGGGCCCGTCAAATGGAGCTATTACTACCTCTACGTGATCCTGGACATCTTCAGCCGCTATGTGGTGGGCTGGATGGTGGCCACCCAGGAAAGCTCCCGCCTGGCCAAGGTCTTGATCGCCCAGAGCTACTCCAAGCAGGAGATCGTAGCGGGTGGTCTCACCCTGCATGCCGATCGTGGCTCGTCGATGAGTTCCAAAGCACTGGCCTTGCTACTGGCCGATCTGGGAGTCACCAAGTCTCACTCTCGGCCTCATGTCTGTGACGACAATCCCTACTCGGAATCCCAATTCAAGACCCTCAAGTACCGTCCCGAATTCCCGGCTCGTTTCGGCACCATTCAGCAAGCCAGAGACTTCTGTCGGGATTTCTTCGATTGGTATAACCGCGACCATCGCCATTCGGGTATCGGCCTGCACACTCCCGCGGATGTGCACTACCTCACCGCCATCACCACCCGTCGCGATCGATCCCAAACATTGGAGGCCGCCCATGCACTCTTCCCGGAGAGATTTCCCAACGGCAAACCCGTTCCTCCTCCTCTTCCCGAGGCGGTCTGGATCAACCCTCCCGAAAAGGAGAACTTTTGAGATGAAACTACAGTAATTTATTCACCAAAGTGTCTCAAAGTTGTTGACACGTTCCGCCTCCGGAACGACTATAAGATTGTTTCTTCGCATTTCGATCGCACCCAGAATCTCCTGACCATGAGCAAGAAGTTCTTCAAGCTCACGATGGAACGACAGCGAGAGTGCGCCGATCAAGCGCAATTTGACAATGGTTCGTTCCTTATCTCCAAGGTTCTCGAGCCAGTCACGAAGGGCCTCAATGTCTTCCTTCGTATTGAGGTCAACCTCGTCACGCTCGATGAACTTCCATCTGCCAACACCCACTTCTTTGGTGGTGACACCCTCTAGGTTGATCGTGACGACCAGTGCAAATCCAGGCTTCACTTCGTCGTAGTCCGTTGGTTCGGGAGCACCTGGGTACCATATACGGCCACTGTCGCCAACTTCGGTAAGAGAGAGTCGATCTCCGAGCGCCAAGTAATGAATCTTGTTCTCTGATATCGCGCTCTCAGCCGCGCGAACGGAAATAAGCGCAGGGTTGTCTGGATCCGGGGAAAGCGTGTCCACCATCCCATGGGCTACGCAGACACGCAGAGCATCGACTTTGGGTTCAAGCGTTTCGGTGGTCAAAGCAACCAGATCCCGTAAGGGACGTTTCGACGTCCAGGGTATCCCTACGATCTCAATGCCCGTTTCAACGGGGATTGGGGTAGTGTCCTCAATCACATGGACTTGAGCCGGCTTTCGGTCCAGGAAGGTTGCACTGTAGAAAACGGCCGCCGCGTTGAGCGGATCATGGTTGCCCGGGAGCAGGTATACAGGAACCGACACATCCTTCAGAGCTTCGAGGGCACGCGAAACGGTCTTACGATCCACTAGGTTTGACTCGAATACATCCCCGGAGACCACCATAAACTGGCAGGTTTCTGCTTTGGCAATGCGCCCGAGTTCACGAATAGCATCAAATCGGGATTGGGTAAATCTCTCCTGAACCCCTTCTGACAAAAAGTGGCGGGTCATACCCAGTTGCCAGTCGCCTGTATGCAGAAACCGAAAGCTCATGGTGTATTTCCCATCAATGGATTCTCGTGTTTGGGCATTCCGCCAGTCATTAAGTCTAGTAGCGTAACTTCTGAGCGTGTTGCTCAAGCCGGGTTAGGCAAGAGCTACCATCAGAAGGTGTGTAAATAGCATAGGCGGTGAGTATCCTTCCGGGTTGATTTAAAACCCAGGGCCGAAAGGCCCGCAACGGAAAGAGTACACACCGCATGAGCAAGCAGAACATTGAGGAAAGTGTCGAGTCAAGAGTTTGTTTAGAGGAGCTGGAAGATTGGGTGCGGGAGAAGATCCAAGGCTGGGTTCAAGAGCTGCTGGAGGAGGAAGTCACGGAGTTATTAGGGCGGCGTAAGAGTGAGCGGCGAAGGGCCGTGGACGCTCCGTCGGGCTATGGCAATGGATATGGGAAGCCGAGGCATCTGACGCTGAGCTCGGGGACGATCCAGGTTCGAAGGCCTCGAGTGCGGGATCTAGAGGAACACTTTGAAAGTCGGGTGTTGCCCCTGTTTGCCAAGCGGACGCGGCAGGTTCGAGAACTGATCCCTGAGCTGTACTTGCATGGTCTGGCGCTGGGGGATTTTGATCTGGCTCTGAGAGGGCTTTTAGGGGAAAAGGCGCACCTGTCGTCCTCCACGGTGGCCAGATTGAAAGAGTAGTGGCAGGCCGAATGGGAGGTCTGGCAGAGTCGACCCTTGAATGATCTGGAAGTGGTGTATTTATGGGTAGATGGAATCTACGTCAAGGCGGGTCTGGAGAAGGAAAAGGCAGTCCTGCTGGTGGTGCAGGCCGCCTTAAGTGACGGAAGCAAAGCCGTGGTGTCGGTCACGAGCGGCTATCGGGAATCGACCCAGAGCTGGTCGGAAGTACTGCGCGACTTGAAGCGCCGGGGGATGGGCTGTCCACGGCTGGTGATCGGAGACGGCCACCTGGGCATCTGGGGAGCTTTGCGCAACGTCTATCCCCAGGCCGAGGAGCAGCGCTGCTGGAATCATCGGATCGTCAACCTGCTGACCAAGCTCCCTAACCCGGATTATGCAAAAACCGTAGTCCGGTGTTGAAAAACGAGTCGAGAAGTGGCCCAACTCGGAAGCGGGCAGGTGTGACAGGCGGATTTGCGAAGAATATCGGTTGGGGAGGCGTTTGAGTGGTTGGGGGAGTGAATTTCAGACAGATCTGGGCCTGGATGAGTATCGGAAGCGGTTTTTTGGGGAACTGGGAGAAGCTAGCTGGAGTTGAGGCGACTCAAGACGAGGTGGAAGAGGGGTTGTTCGGGAAAGGCTGAGGAAAGATGGACCCAGATGCGTCGAGTGGTTTGTCGGATGCGGGCCCCGATCTTGAGGACACGACGACGTAAGGTTTCGATTTCGAGCTTGTGCCAGGGAGTCCCGTGCAGATAGTCGCGGAGGCGCACGAACATCTGGTAAGCCAGTGCATGCAGGAGGAGTCGAAACTGATTGGCCAGGAATCGATGACAGCTGAGTCGGTCCATGCTCAGATGATTCTTGAAGGCCTTGATGAAGTTCTCGGTCTGCCCTCGGTTTGTATAGTGGTCATAAAGTGATTGGGAGCAGAGATCGTCCCGGTTGGTGACCACAAAGCGACGATTGATCCCGCGCTGATCGACCTCCACTTTGACAATGACGCGACGGGATCGATCCCAGCTCTTGGCTCGATAAAGAAACTCGTCAAACTGACGCTGTTTTTCCTCCAGCTCAACGAACTGCAGCCGAGTCGAATCCAGCAGCGGCTCGACCACTCGCTGCAGGCGAGGGTTTCGACTTAACCCAATGACATATTGGAGTTGATTCTCTTCACAGGGGTGTACCGTTCTTTCTGTAATTTGAGGAAGGTGAGCTAAAAGGATCAGAGGTCTGGGGCAGGATTTCTCCAAAAACTCAAGACAAGAGCAAGGAGGATCCGAATGACCCCAGACCCAGAACAGAGGCTACCACGAGAATTGTTGAAAGAACTGATCGAAGAAGGCAGCGACGCGTTTCGAGGAGTGTTGGAGAAACTGCTCAACACCGCCATGCAGATGGAACGAGAAGAGTTTCTGGGAGCTCGACGCTGGGAGCGGAGCGAGCAGCGTCGAGACCACGCCAACGGGTACAAGGCCAAGACGCTGTCAACTCGAGTGGGACAGCTTCAAATCCGGATTCCACAAGTACGTCACCTGGACTTCTATCCCCGATCCCTGGAGCGAGGGTGCCGCTCGGAGAAAGCCCTGAAGCTGGCCATCGCCGAGATGTACGTGATGGGCGTGTCGACGCGCAAGGTCACTGAGATTACCGAGCAGCTGTGCGGCACCGAGATCTCCGCCAGCCAGGTCTCAAGAATCTCCAAGCTGCTGGACGACGAACTCGAGCAGTTTCGCAACCGCCCTTTGGGCAGCTATCCAGTTGTGTACCTGGATGCCCACTACGAGAAGGTCCGTCGCCAGGGCAGCATTCAGGATGTGGCCGTCTTGAAAGCGACCGGAGTCAACTGCTGGGGCAAGCGGGAGGTGATTGGGGTCAGCTGCCGACTCAGCGAGGCGGAGGTCCACTGGCGAGAGTTTCTGCAGCAGCTTCAAAAGCGTGGTCTGGAGGGTGTGCAGCTGATTGTCAGCGATGACCACTCAGGACTACGAGCTGCCAGAAGAGCTGTCTTTCCTTCAGTGCCCTGGCAACGCTGTCAGTTTCACCTGAGCCAGAATGCTCAGCGATACGCCCGCCGATCCGACCAACGTGCCGCCATCGCCACTGACATTCGAGACATCTTCAATGCCCCGTCTGGAGGCGAAGCTGAGGCGATGCTTCGGGCCAGAGTCGAGCAATACTACGACCGCAACCCGGAGCTGGCCGATTGGATGGAGACCAATCTGCCGGAAGGCTTTACGGTCTTTCGTTTTGCACGTTCTACCTGGCGGCGCATTCGCACCAACAACGGGCTGGAGAACCTAAACCGTCAGATTCGCCGGCGTACCCGGGTCGTCGGTATCTTTCCAAACACCGAGTCCGCACTACGACTCATCACCGCTGTCGTCGAGGAGATTCACGAAGACTGGCTGATCGGGAAACAGTACCTCAGCCTGGTCGATTTCAAACCACAGGAGAATCCGATCTCAGATCACTCTCAGTCAAATTACAGAAAAACAGTTGCTTAGCCGCAAGGTGGATGGCAGTGGTGGACTTGCCCACGCCGCCCTTGTAGGAGGCCACAGTGATGACCATAACTTTCGAGTGTACTCAACATATCCGACACTTCCGACACTCAAAAGTCTGGACGTCTGAAATTTTGGGTTTTTGGAAGTTTGAAGTTAGAGCAAAACGGGCGGCTTCCCAGTATGACCTGCCAGTAGTTATGTTAACGATCACCAGGATGTGCGTATTTTTGAACACTCGCTGTTAGGATGGCGCAGGGAGTACAACCAGCGTCGGCCTCACGGCGCCTTGGCCTATCGGCCTCCGGCGCCAGAGGCCCAACTCCCCAGGTCGCAGGCACTGGATCCTATCCCTTGGCGTGAACTTCAAAGGGTCCCGGGTCTAACTTAGAGGGTGGTACCACTCGTGGGGGCAGGTCACGGCCTACGGACCCTCGTCCAGATAATAGCCGGAGCCGACCAGGATCGGCAGGCCATAGGCCACGACCCTCTTGACGAAAGTCACCTTGCGCTGCAGCATCCCGGTGGCAGGATTGCGCGCCGAGTAGTACAGGAAGGTTTCACCAAAAGCATCGCCGACGCTCACCACATCCCGGCCGCCGAAGGGTCCGTCCAGATAGTCGTTCAACTCGGGAGCAAGGCTGCCCCACCACTGGCTGCTGTAAGGATCGCCGCTGAACAGCGTGTTGCCGTAGGTATCCAGGCCGAACAGGTAGATCGAGCCGTTCCTCCAGCGTGGATCGCTTGACAGCGACCGGACGGCGAAGTACCCCTGCGATTCCAGCTCCATGGCGGCGCAGCGGACAAACTCCTGCAGCCTCTCATTGGAAGGCGCGGCCTCGAGCCCCATGGCGTTGACCTCTTCACTCCAGCAGGTGCCGGGAAGGTCGCGGCGGTAGATCCCCGCGCCGATCGCGGCCGGGTTTCCCTCCCAGTCGATGCTCTTGACGTAGGAAGCCTTTGGCTCATCCCTGTCGGTCGCTGGGTTTGGGAAGGCGTAGTAGAGCCAGCCTTCATCGACGACGCTCATGACGCGATACAATTCCTCGTAGTAGTCGCCGAAGGCGTCGATCAACGGTCCCCAGGGCTGCCCTTCCAGCGACGGATCGGGCGGGAAGATGAAAGCTCGGGCGTCCAATCTCATCGTCGTCACTTCGTCGACGAAGACATAGATTGGGCCGCTTCTCCAACGCGGATCCTCGTGGAAGGCCTGCCGGGCCTCAGCAAAGCCCACTTCCTGGACGAACTCGTAGGCGCATTGAACGAACGCTTGAACGTTCTCCGGTGTGCGTACAGCGCTGGCGGTGATGGAGCGATCCGCACAAGACAGCGGTTCGGCGCCTCCCTGGGCAACGAGAGCCGGCTCGGCGGCGCACAGCAGGATTAATGGAACCAGGAATAGGGAGAGGTTATGTTTCATAATCTACCCATTTTCTCACATGGGGGTGGTTCCCATCAGGGAAGTCTTCTCCGGCCCGCCTGGGCCGGAGAACAAAGCCCTCCAGTTTTCGTCCCAGGCACGCCACCACTTCACCCAAGCCGATCAGGTGAACCTGCTTGTTTCGGCCAGCGAAGCGGACCCCGATCTCGGTTTCATGGCGCTGTGCTCCCTGCCCCGCACCAACCCCGGCAACCGCCTTCAATACAAGCGACAGAACAGCCCCTTCACGCTTTACTTTACATGGTGCGTATTCCGGGCCAAACCGGCCACCCATTCCGGAAACTGGCCACCGATTCCGGAAAAGCCCGGCAAAGTGGCCTACTTTGCCCCGGAATCACCGGCCGGTTTGCCTCGGAACAGGTGGCCGGTTTCAATCGGAATCAGTGGCCGGTTTGGCCCGGAATACGCACATGGTCGCCGGCGGTATGCGGATCGTCCGGTCGTCGCCTGGTCAGCCGCTTACAGGCTACCGCTTCGCAGCTCACCGGCCACGATTGTGGCGCTGGCCTCGATGGCGTGGATTCTTTCCACGTCGCCATAAAGGCCGGCGAGCACCCGGATCCCGATGTCCCTGTCGTTGAGGTCTTGCACCAGGTTGACGAGATGGCGGAGATTGCGACCGAGGTGATCGAGCCTCCAGACGACGATCACGTCTCCCTGCCGCGCCGCCTTGAGGAAGGCGGCGAGCCCCGGGCGGTCCTCACGCTGTCCGGACGCTTGGTCCTCGTAGATCGCGTCGTCGCTGACGCCGGCCTCGCGCAGAGCATCCCTCTGCAGGTCGAGGCTCTGGGAACCGTCCGCCTTCGATATCCGCGCGTAGCCGATCAGCACTGGCGTCTCCAAAACGACCGTTTCTGTGACACCTGAGAAGGGAGCGAAATCCGTGCCTTAGGCGGTCTCACAATCGGTATCTTAAACTAAGACTCGGAAACCCTCGGCTCCAATCGGAAGAGACAGCAGTGCCGGCATCTATTTTCTCAGAGACTGAGTTGGCTACCCTCCACGCACTGCGCCGCTTCCTATTCTTCGCTCACGAAGGGAAGGTACCGCGCCGTCAAGCAGATCAGCAGACGAATCAGGTCCTCTGCCTAAACTTGGTCACGAATGCCATCGTCACCTGGAACACCGTCTACATGAACGCCGCCATCGAACGGCTGCGGGCCGAGGGGAGGATCGGCCGCGACATCGATCTCGGCCATCTGTCGCCTGCCCTCTACGGGCACGTCAATCCCTACGGTAAGTACCGATTCGAGATCGAGGGTCGAGCGCCCAGTCTCCGACCCCTAAGGAGTCCGGGAAACGACGCTTAGCGTGCGCTTTTGCTCCGTTACTGTCGGAACCCCCGTTGCGCTCTCCCGGAAGACCGGGCCTCACAGGGTCTTGAGGAACGCGATTAAGGCTGCTCTGTCGCTGGAGGAGAGATTGAGCCCGAACTTATGCCCTTTGACGGCACGGACCTCGACTCCGGAGCCCTTGAAACCGGTGGGTACGTAGTCGTCGCGAAGGCGGCCTGAATCAAACCAATCTTCCAGGGTCGCGACCGAGCCGTTGTGTTCGAACGGTCCCCGATACCACACTCCTTTCAGCGACGGGATCTTGTAGTACCCCGTGCCCTTGTGGGTTTCCAGGGTATAGCGTGGGTCAGTGCCAACACGCTCTTCCATGACATCGAAACGCTGCTTGTGGCCCGGCGGCGGCTCGAAGCCATCGGCGGCGACCAGCTTGTTGTTGGTGTAGAGGGGCGGCTCGTGGCACCTGGCGCAACGCTCGCGCTCAAAAATCTCCTTCCCTCGCGCCGCGAGAGCGCCAAACCGGTTCGGGTTTGGCGGCGGCTGGAGCGAATAAAGGTATAGCGCCAACGCGTACAACTGTTCGTCGCTGTAGCGCCCGCGGCGGCTGGCCACGGTCCGCGGCGGCTGAGAGTCACCGTAGCGGCTGAGTCCACCCATATCCTGCACGAGTGACGAATAGCGCATTAGATCACCGATGCTTTCGTGACGTACCAGGCCGGTGTTGTCAAGATAGCGACGCTCCCTGACTCCGATCAAGTCGGGAATCCGGGGCGGCACGAACATGCTGGTATTGCTGCGCGCGGTCACGCCCGGCGGAATCGCTTGGCCGACGGCGATCAGCTCGTCGAGCGACATTGTCCGCGCTCGCTGGTTGGGGTCATCCGACAACCATGGCATTTCAAACTGGCGAGCGAAACCGCGGACCCGTTCAAGCACTTGGGCCGCGCCGCCGGCTTGCGCGGCGCGGCGGAGCATCCAGGCTCCCTGGCGATCGCCCGGATTGTTTCCCTGCGCTCCGGGAATGATCGTGCCGTCCGTCATGACGCGCGTGTGGCAGGTATTGCAGCCCATCGAGCCCAGCTCGACCTCCCCTTCCCGGCGGATTACCCAGCCCGCGAACGGAATTGTGCCGTCCTTTGCGACCGGCATGCCAGTTTCGTCGTAGAACGAGGGATCACGAAGATTGGCAGCGCCGAAGAAAACGGGGCTGTGGGAGGTTGGCGTGTTGAAGACGACTTCGCCCGCTTTGATCCAGTCCTCGCGCGTTTTCAGCTCCGAGGGGTCGAAGGCGATCTCGGGTTGCTGTTTCTTGAGCCACTCCATGTAGCCGGCGGGCTCGCGGCTTGGGTGGTAAACCGGATAGCTTTTGTAAATGACGCGCTCGGAAATTCGATAATAAGTCTGTTCGGAAATGTGGACGGGGGAATACTTGGGGTTCGCGAGCGGCAGTTCGAGCGCCGCAACGGCCGCCTCGGTCCACGTCTTCGGAATCTGCGGCTGAAACGCGCTTGCCGCAAGCAAGATTGCCAGTGCTTTCATGAGAAACCTCCCGAGACAATGAAATTAACCGACATTTCTCCCCGCCTGACCAGGACAAGCCGCAACTCAAAAGCGGAACGTGGCCGTCATAGGACGCAGAGCGGCGAACCCTTCCCTCGCGGTATGGGCACTGAATCTGGCCGCCGATCACGGCCTCGATTCCGAGATGCGCCCAACACTTCTCGAGCCAAGCTTCTATCCCCTATCCAGCCTCACATCTATCTGAACCCTGACACGGTTTTGCACTCCTTCCCCGTTCGGGACTCCTCTCGCTGCTGCTCCGACCGTCGAAGGGCGCCCCGTTGCGCAACCGCTCCTTTGTGCAACAGAGCCTCATTAATCTATTTTTGGCCCTTACGGTGCGCCGGCGCAAACCGGTGAGTAGCAGAGAGCGAGAGTCTCTCACAGGAAAGGAGTAGCGAACCATGCTGACCCCGAGTCATGCGTGTGTACTCGTAAGAGTGCAGGCGAAGCATTGACAGGGGCACGTGCGGGCCAGGTATTGAGCCGCGAAAGGAAAATGACTTCGGGGGGCCGACGTAGTCGTAGGATCGGAAGGCAACATGGAACCGTTCGCTAATCGCGAGAACGATTCCGCCCCCGCGTGGTCCCGAGACCCTGTGCACGTACGGAAGTTGCTTACACGGGAGCCGGGAGATCCCGCCTCTGACCCCAGGGGGATGGCCCCAAGGTCCGCGCTGTGAATCCGAAAGGAGCACGACAGCGATGCACGGAGGCGGGAAGTCGGACAGGCTGATAGTAGCTGAGAAGCGCTCGAACAAAGACGGCGGTGCGCCGCGGTCGGCGGAGAGGGTGGAGCCAAGCGGCCTGGCCAAAGGGAATTCGTCCTAGCAAAACAAGTGCCGGACACAGAGCCGGGAGAGGAATCGATATGGAGGACTCTAAACGGGCACCAAGCGGGAAATCGCGGACACAGCCAAGAGACCGCACCTACGTCGAAACCGAGGACTTGCAAAGTGCGCTGGAACGGATACGGCAGGTAGCAACAGCGACTGCGCGTTATTACCTGAGGTAAGAGCCCAGTGCGGTAGTTCCGCTCGCTGGGATCTGTGCGGGGGGCGATCCGAAAGGATCGTCCCTACCGCGACGGCACCTTATTCAGTGATAGTCGACGATTGCCACGTCACAGGGCCATCGTCTTCCTCGAACGCCCATTCCCTCCATCCCTGGACCAGAGGAAAATACAAACCCAGACGGATTGGCCGCGGGTCGAGCGACCGCATGACGCGCGCGTAGCCCTCCATCTGCTCGCGGTACCGCATCTGCTCGTTGTCGAGAAACGCATTGCGCCCGCTGCCCTCATGCGTGCTGGTCTTGTAGTCGATGATCCAGCGCACGCCGTCATCCACGAAGGTTCGGTCCAGGACGAAACGCCGGACCTTCCGTTCAACGACGGTCGACAAGGCATATTCGCGCTGGTCGTCTTCATGCCCGGAAAGAATCCAGCGTCCCTGCTCGTCGGCCGCAGCGTTTCCGAGCGCAACGATGGCGCGGGCGAGAGCTTCATCCAGCTTCTCACCGTCCAGGCCTTCCGACCGGAGAGCGACACGGAGAGTGTCTTCGCGCACAGTCAACCCCTCCCGCGCGTGCATCTCCTGCAACATGCGATGCACCACAATACCGACCCGCCGCTGGAGTTCGCTGACCCATTCAAAGACGGGCCGGTGGACTCCAACCTCCTCCGAATCCGAGGGGCTTGCGGCATTCCAAGCGATATCTTCGGGTGGGGCGGGAGCCGTCCAGTCCAGGCTCAGCCGCCTGAAGGGAATGCCCGCAAGTTCCGCATCCTTTGGAAGCCGCGCGTCTTCCCCGTCCACCCCCCGGAGCGCCTCGACAAAATCCGCCTCCACCATACCCCAAATTTTACTCAACAGCGCCCGTGGATCCGGCGCTTTGAACGCTGTCTCGTCTTGATTGAGTCGGGTGTGCCCCAGAAGATGCAGCCGCCGACGGGCCCGCGTCGCGGCCACATACAGGAGGCGCGTGCTCTCCTGGCCGCTCTTGGTGGCATGGACCTTACGCAGGTAGTCGTAGACGGGATCCTTGTCGCCCCCCACTTTGTGGATTGGCGCAAGTAGAAGCCGCAGTTCCCCATCCCTGATGTATTCCAGCCACATCAGCAGGCGCTGGTCGTCCGATCGGGTCCGGCGACCGAGTCCAGGGAGGATCACCGTGTCGAACTCCAGGCCCTTAGCCTTGTGAACCGTCAGCAACTGCAACCCGTCCCCGGCTTCCACGTCGGACGGAGCGAACAGGCGCGCGATGTCGTCGGCAAACTTCCGTTCATCGCGGATGTCGAGACCGACCATGGATCGTTCGAGCAGATCGAGATAAGCAGCGGCGGCTTCCAGGTCGGCCCGGGTTTCCAGGCACGCCGGTCCCGCCATCGCGATCCACACGCCTTCCACCCACCGCGGCACTGCGAGCGTGCCTCGCCGGTCAATTGCGTCAGAGAGAACGGGAATCAAACGTTCGAGCCGTCTGATGCCATCGGGCGACAAACGAGTCTGCCACTCCCCGGTCTTCAAAATATCCCAGATCGCCCGGTTGAAATCGCCGTCGACGAGAGCGTGGATATCCGCCAGTGTCAGGCCGCACCACGGCGCGCGCAGGAGGGAGAGCCAGGCGATCCGGTCCGCCGGATGCAACAGGGCTCGGGTGAGCGCGACGAGATCCCCGACGACGGGGCGCTCGCTGAGCGCGTCGATCTCGACGGCGCTAAACCGCTCCCCGGCTCTCCGCAGGGCCGAAACAATTCCGAAGAGGTGGGAACGGGATCGGACCAGCACGGCAATCGTGCCGTCCGGATGCTGGGTCCGGGTCTCCCCGATGATCTCCAGAACCCGCTCCGCTTCTAGATCCAGATCGCTCGCGAGGAATGCGTGCACACGCACGGCGTCCTCATCGGAATCCGTCTTGAACGGAACGGACGGCTCGTAGGTCACCGCGCCGGTGAACCGATTCTCGACCGATGGAAACGCTGTGCCGAGCACGCGGTTGACCCAGTCCACGACCCCCGCAGTGGAACGGAAGTTCACCGAAAGCGTGAGCGGGGTCAGCGCGACCGGCCCGACGCCTTCGGTCCGGGCCCGCAGAAAGAGACCCACGTCCGCCTCACGAAAACCGTAAATCGACTGCATCGGGTCGCCGACAAGAAACAGCGTCCGTCCATCACCAGGCTGCCACTCCCGTACGAGCCGGTTCAAAAGCTCGTACTGGCTCTGGGACGTGTCCTGAAACTCATCGACGAGCAAGTGCTGGATCCGGCAGTCGATGGCAAACGCCAAGTCCGTGGGCTCCGCATCTGTGCCTAGCGAGGTCCGTGCGCCGATCGCGATCTCGGTAAAATCCACGCGGTCCTCGTGCTGAAAGACCAACCGGAGCTGACCGACCGCGATGGGAAGAAGCACCAGCAGCGCACCCAGCATGTCCCACTGCGCGGCTTCGAACCGGTGGGGCGGGAGCGAGCGCACCTCGTGCAACCGCTCTACGACCGTGTCTTCGAGCTCGATGGCATTGAGACGCTCTTTGGCGGTCCGGCCTCTGTCGGTGGCCGGAAACCCTTCGTTCTTGGTCAGACGCTGTCGCCGCGTGCCCCGCCCCGTCAGAAACAGTCCGGCCAGTCCCCGCCATTGCTCGAGCGCATCCACCGACGCCGCGGGAAACCCCTGAAGGCCCGCGCATGCCAGGACGTCACCGGACTTACCATCGCGGGAGAGGTTCCCGGCAGCAAACTGCGCCAGTTCGACCGTTTCGTTCTTGAAGCGTTCGGGAAAGACGGCTGCCAGCTCTCCGAGTGCGGCTTCGATGACTTCCCGAAGAGAATCCTCGAGATCGTTGCGCAGCCGTTCAACCTCGGGGTTCCCCACGACGTGGCGCAACCACTGGTCGCGGCTTGCCAGCATCGTCGCGAGGAGCTTTTCGACGGTCCCGAAGTTGTTGTCCAGATGCGACAGGAGTTTTGAGAGCGCCGCGGCAACCACATCCCGCGTCTGGGGAGAGTCCAGCATCTGGAGCGTCTCGGTCGCCGCCTGACGGTACAGGTGGGCAACATTGTCTTCGGGTTGCGGGGGCGCACCCATGCGCGAGACCCAGGGCATCTGCCGGACGAAGGTGGCGCACAATGAATCGATCGTCTGGATGCGAAGGCGCCCCGGGTGCTCGAGGAGGCGCCAGTTGAACGTGTCGTTCCGCGCCAGCGCCGCCTGCGCCAGCTTCCAGGTGAAATTCTCGTGCGCGGTTTCGGGCGCCGGCTCCGAAGCGTTCTGAAGGGCGCCAATCACCCGGTGGCGCATCTGGGCCGCCGCCTTCCGCGTGAACGTGATCGCCACAATCGACTCGGGCTGATCCACCAGGCCCAGCAACGTGAGGAAACGCTGGATCAGGAGCTCGGTCTTTCCCGAACCTGCCGGCGCCTGCACGATAAACGACTGCGAATGATCGAGCGCCTGCCTCCGTTGCTCCTGATCCTGAATGCGGTCAGGCATCCGTGTCCCTCCCGGCAGCATCCGAGGAACGCTCCGTCCCGGAACGCTGAGCCTCGTTGATCCGGCAAAGCGTCGGCAGCGCGCAGTACCGGCAGGTCTTGCGACGGTCCATCGGGTCCACTGCGGCCCGGCCTTCCCGGAAATCCTCCCCCAACTGATCGAGCACGTCGTGCCAGTCGTCAATCTTCTCGCCGATGGAAACCGCGTTCCGGGAAGGTTTGACGCCCGGAACCAAGCCTTCAGAATCTGTCACCCCGCGGAATGCCACCTTCCCGGTCTTGAGCCGTCCGTAGAACACGCCGGCGACAGGAGCTTCGGCCGTGACGGCATAGATGGGAAGCTGAGGATCATTGGGCCGGGCTCCGAACCAGTCCGAAGTACTGCACTCGCCGGTCTTGTAGTCAAGAACGACAGAGTCCCCGTTTTCGAGACGGTCCATACGATCGGCCCGGATGCTGAGATCAATCCCGCCCACCGTCACCTGCCGGCGGGTTTCCTGCTGGATCACGGTAAACGGCTGCCGCTCCCGCTCAAGCTGTAACCACTCCGCAATCACGCGTTCGAGCCGCTCCTGTTCAATCTCCCTGAACCTCTTCCGACGCAGCGCCCTTCTACGCTTTCCCAAATCATGCAGCTCGGCACCCACCGTCATCCGCACGATATCAGCCAACCGTTCGTCGCCCGTCGAAAGCAAACCGGCATGCGCACCCAACACATCCCAGATCCTCTGGAGCACCCGGTGCATCAGAAGCCCGCGGTCCAACGCGCTCAATCCGGTTTCGGCCTCATCCAACTCCGTAGCCCCCAGGCGCAGTTCGGCAAAAGCTTTGAACGGGCACATCGCCTGGAGCTTGAACAGCGACGTCCCGCCGATGGCAGACGCATCCGCCAACCCGGGCCCGTTGTGATCCTCCACAACCTCGCCACGGCGAGACTCCCGGAGCGCATGGATGTAACGATCGGAACCCCGGAGCCCCAGTTCTTCCGCCTCCACTTCCGGCAGCGTCTGGAAGAGCGGACTGACTCTCAGATCGGAATCGTCTTCACGTTGGGGATAGCTGACAACTACGGTAGGTGCGCTGGCCACGAGCAGCGTGCTCAGCATGTGTGAAAATTCCAGTTCCCTGTCCGGCGAGGACCGCGGTAGATCGAACTTGCGCTGCAGCCGAAACGGCAGGAACGCATCGGGACTGGACGGAGGTGGCCACGCCCCATCGTGCATACCCATGATCCAGAGCCGGTCAAAGACCAGGCCGGAAATCTCGAACAAACCGAGGATCTGAACCGGTGCCGGGTCGGACTCGGGCTGGAACTGAACGGTTGAGGCCAGGCGATACAACCTCCCGACGGCCGTCTCCAGCCCTATGCTGCCGAGAACACTGTCTAGTCCTGCAAAGTCCGAAAGGAGATCGTGCCACTTTTTTATCGTCTGGAACTGAACACTATCGAGAGGTCCATCGCCTGGCCATCCCATGGCTTCGAGCAGACCCGAGAGCGATGCCGCCCAATCGCTGGGTATCTGGTGAGGCTGTATCTCCTGCCAGGATTCGCTCCAGGCAATGAGTTGCGACTGAAGCTCCGGACAGCGGTACGGGGCGTCGGCTCGACCGGCCAAAGCAAGTACGTCCTCAAGTAAAACTTCCGGCTCTCTCAACGAACGTAGCGCGACGTCCAGAAGAGCGCGACTCGTCCACTCAGACGTCGTACCCCGAAGGAACGGAGATCGGAGAAACCGGCCCAGCGTTTCCATCGGAATGCTTTGGGGCTGGATTTCGAGGACCAAAAATGCCGCGGCGATGATCGGGTACTCACCGAGCGGCAACCCCAGGGAAATATTGAACAGGCGGTGAGTATCCCGATCCGGCCGAAGATGGCTTGTGGGATGAAACGCTTCAGAAAAGATGCGCTCCACGCAGCCTCGGCACTGTTCGAGATTCGCCACCACAATCCCTATTCGGAACTCCGGTGAGCTTGCCTCTGCGTCGGTCTCCAGAATCTGCTGCGCCCATTCGGCTGCGGCACGGATCTCTCGGTCAGTGTCGACCAGACCGATGCGAACAGCATCGCCCGGAGCGAGTGAAACCACCCGTTCTTTTACTTCGGTTCCCCGAGCAGTCAGCGTATCGAACAGTCGCTTTTGGACCGGCGTCAGTTCCAGGAAACCGACGATCTCAATCTTCTCGGGAACCGGAAGTGCCCCCTCTCTGATACGGTCCGCAATGAAGACCGGCAACTCCGCGTTCGACAACCACCCGTTCTCCCTCGACCGTCGCCGGAACTCCTGCGCCCACCGGTAAAACACTTCCGAGTCGGTGGAGTCGTTCCATTCCGGCGCATCCAATGGAAGGTTCCATTCACAGAGCAGCTCCCACGATTTCAGCGCGGCCTCGGCCGTTGCCGGAACTTCCAGCAGGAGATTCTCTCCATAGACCCAAATGATGTCCTCCCAGATCGCACGCTCTTCAGACGGCCGAAGCAACCGTAGGGTCCCGCCAACTTCCCCGGAATACACCGACGTATCCCAGAGTTCGGCAAGCCACGCCTGAAACGGAAGGATGTGCGCTGTCGGCCACGTCGAAAGACCAGCCGCCACCTGCTCCCGGTCGTATTCGCGCTGGAGCTCGCGGGACAGACGCGTGGTTGCTGTGATGAGGGTCATATAGGGGAAGTTTAAGTCTCAAACGTGATAACACCAAAGGAGATCCTTCTTCTTTAGGAAAGACCCTTCTTTGGGGTTGGGGGGCTTGACCCTCTCAGAGGGGCTGTAGCCCCTCTCCCCTGCTGTCGGTTTTGTTTCGGTTCTGGTAGCGCCAACGATTGGCGACCTCTTTCAATTGTTCGGAAGACTTCAGTTCACTCTGCCATCCTTTGTCAAAGTCACTGTCGTTCGACTTTGGAATCTGACCGTCTACAAGGACCCCGAGCGGCAGCCGTGCGAAAAATTACTTTAAGGGTCCGTGTGTGACCCTCCTGGAGTCATTCCCGACACCGCTTCCGCTCTATGAGAAGCGCCAGTCCTGCGGGGCTTGGGCCTCGAGAACGACTGCCACGGCATGGCCATAAGGTATAGTTTTCGGACATACCGTTATGGCATGCCCAAACCCCTGAAAACACAGCCTGCTTCAACCCTCGATCGCAAGAGCGTTGTTGCATGGATCTAGATGCCACATAAGTTCAACGCAGCCCGACGGCACAAGTTTGATAAGGCGCAGTATCGGGTGATCAACTGGGCGGAATATAACGAGAGCCTGCGCCAGCGGGGTGATCTGACGATTTGGGTCAGTGATGAGGCTCAAAGTGTGTGGCGCGCGCCGCGCCGCACGTCACGGGGTGGCCAGCGGAGATACTCGGATCTGGCTATCGAGACATGCCTGACGCTGCGCACGGCGTATCGGCTTGGGTTGGGCGGAGATGGAATTCGCCCTTTCCCAAGCGGTAGCGTCAGGCGATACGTTCGAACACAGGCCGTCCGAGTGCGGTCATTGTGTTCAGGACTTTCTGGCCGACCTGGATCTCCGTGATCTGCCTGGAGAAGCTGCGGGATCTGAGTCTGGGGCCGATGACGCTCTTCCACCGGCCGATCTGCGTTTCTATCCGGCTGCGCTGGTTGTACCCTGTGGCCGCCTGCCAGGCCATGCGGCCGTTGCTGCGGATCTGGGCAATATGGCGATCCCGAACGGTTGGATCCCGCGCCGATTGCGGTCGGATCACTGCGTTCTTTGGCGGCGGTATAACCACATCCAGGGTCTCCCCATACCGTTCCCTCAGCAGATCCCGTGTGGACGCTCCATCATAGGCGCCGTCCGCCAGAAAGCCCGTGACCGGGGCATCGAGTTGATCCAGGAGCCCGGGTAAGGCGGTGCTGTCTCCAACGTCATCGTGAGTCAGATTGGCGCAAACAATCGCACCGCTATGGAGGTCCAGTCCGAGGTGGAGTTTGCGCCAGCGGCGGCGTATTCCCCTGGTTTTATGCTTCTGCGCGAGCCATTCCCCTTCGCCGAAGATCTTGAGGCCGGTACTGTCCACCACCAGATGGACAGGCACAGACCCGGCTTGCCTCATCACCTGCGCGATGCTCAAGCCGTTTGCGCGACGCGACAGTGTGGAGAAGTCCGGCACCCGTATATCCAGCCCCATGAGCGTGCCAATGGAACCCATCAGCCCCTGCGTTTGTCGCAACCCAAGCCGATACGCCGTGCGCAGCGTCAGGCATGTCTCGATAGCCAGATCCGAGTATCTCCGCTGGCCACCCCGTGACGTGCGGCGCGGCGCGCGCCACACACTTTGAGCCTCATCACTGACCCAAATCGTCAGATCACCCCGCTGGCGCAGGCTCTCGTTATATTCCGCCCAGTTGATCACCCGATACTGCGCCTTATCAAACTTGTGCCGTCGGGCTGCGTTGAACTTATGTGGCATCTAGGTTATCCCCGGTGTTGAAAAACACGATGATAAGGCATCCTTCGGGATGATCCATGCAACAAGGTCTCTCAAGAGTGGCGACAAGGTCACTCTCGTCGGGTTCGGGACTTTTTCAGCCTCCACACGAGGGGAGCGTATGGGAAGGAACCCTCAAACCGGTCAGCCCATCCGGATTCCGGCGAGAAGGGTAGCAAAATTTTCAGCGGGCCAAGCTCTCAAAAACGCTATTTAAGATCGTATCCAACGAAAGCCTTCCGATCCGGATCATGGGTTAAGCAACCGTTTTTCTGTAATTTCCTCTAGCAGCCCGTGGTGGAAGTACGTTTCTGAGCTCAGGTGGTACCCACGGGTGGAAGCAGCGAAGGGGTCGCTGAGTTGGGTTTTTCGGGCCAAGCAGCCGGAATCAGTCCGAACAGGCCCTTAAGACGCTTGAACAGCGACAAAATCAGTAGCATCAGGGCGCAAATCCGCCCCTGCAGACCCCGCGGCGTTCCCACACCCAGGCTCTGACGCATCAGCATCCCCAGATTGAAGGCGCTCACCTGGATCAGCAGTCGCTTCAACACATTCTCATGTCCCCGTACATGCAGCCGTCTCATCCCTCCGCTCCCGTACAGATGCGCACAGGGTCGCTCCAGCTGCTCTCCTCGTTGCCGCAGCAGCCGCTGCCCTCGCTCTCCCGGATGCGCCGCCGATTCGCATACACCGCTTCCTGCCCCTGCCGGTCTCCTCGCCAGCGTCGCTTCCCTCGCCTCGGTTCGCTCACATAGCTGCGCAGTCCCACCGCATCCAGGTCCACCATCCGCTGCGTGCTGTGATACCCCTTGTCGGCCACCACCTCTTCGATGCCTCGTCCCTCCGGCAGCGCTTGTTCCACCTTCTCGGCCGCTTCCGTCAGGGTCTTCACCATGGTCTGCGTGTCCCCTTGATCGGCTCCCTGTACCGTCACCGAGACAATCGCTCCGGTCTCCAGATCCACTGCATGCTCCGCCTTGTGCGCCAGGTGCGTCCGCCCGTCCTTCATTCTGGTAATCCGCGCATCCGCATCATGCGGGTGCTTCCAAACCCGGTTCGATCCTTTGCCCGTGCGCTTGCGGTCCAGTTTGGCCAGATCTTCCCGTCGCGGCGTCTCAATCCCGGAGGCTTTCGCCAGCTCCATCAAAAACTCTTCATACCCCTGCTCGCTGTCCCGGCGCACGATGCTGCGCAGCGCTGCATTCGCTTCCAGCGTAGTGGCATCGATGCCGATCGTCTTGCCCCGCAGCAGGCCGCTCGCCCCGATCCGCTTCAGTACCCAGTCAAAGACTGCTTCGTGGGTAGCCACATCGATCAGTCGTCGGGTTCGGGAGATCGTGGAGTGATCAGACGGCGACTCGCTCAGTTTCAATCCCAGAAACTCTCGCAGTGCAGAGAATCAGCTGCTCTCCAGGCTATTCCTCGTTCCGATCCGATCCCTTCGAAATACCCCACCAGCAGCAGCCGAAAGTACACTCCCGGAGCCAGGCTCGGTCGCCCCATCTTGTCTGCATAGAACTTCGCACACAGTCCCTCCACGAAGTCGTCAAAGCCGTGTTCGTTGAAAAGGCCATTCAGTCTTTCGTAGAAGGGATGGCCGGCGGTGCGGGGCAGCTCACTGGTGGCGACCCACAGGTCTTCTTGCTGTCGACGTTTCTTTTTCCCCATTGCCATGGGGTCAGTCTAGTGTCGCTGTGTGACCCCTTATCCTCGACTTTCACCACGGGCTGCTAGGGCCTGTAGGGAAGAATTGCTCCACTTGTTTTTTCCAGCCGGCCAGGTTCAGGTATTGCCGGCCGGTTAACCACTCCTCGTGTATCTCTGCAAGCACAGCCGAGATGAGCCGCAGCGCCGATGCTTCGTGGGGAAAGATTCCCACCACCCGGGTTCGTCTCCGGATCTCCCGGTGCAGTCTCTCCAGTCCGTTGATGGTTTCGGATCCTTCGCCACCAGCTCCTCGGAAAATCAAACACTGTCAGCCCTTCATCCAGGTTGTCTTCCAGCCAGCTCACGAACTCCGGTGCAATCTTTTCGAACTTCTTGACGACTTTACCCTTGAGCTCCTCGGCATCCTCTCGAGACGGGGCATCGAAAATGTCCCGCATGGCCTGGGCGATGCGGGGCTTGTCCTCTTTGCGGCGAGCATATTGTTGGGCGTTTTTGCTCAGGTGAAACTGACAACGGTTCCAGGGCACCGACGGATAAACTGCCCGCCTGGCCGCCTTCAGTCCTTCGTGATCGTCACTGACCAACAGCTCGACCCCTCTCAGTCCACGCTTGTGCAGATCTCCCAGAAACCCTCGCCAATGCACCTCCGCTTCGCTGATCTTGGCGCTCAGACCCAACACCTCTCGCGTCCCGAAACGATTGACTCCTATGGCTTTCAGGATGGCCACGTCCTGCACCCTGCCGCCTCTTCGAACCTTCTCGTAGTGGGCATCCAGATACACGATCGGATACTCTCCCAGCTCCCGGCTTCGAAACTCTTCCAGCTCTTCGTCCAGCATCCCGGCCACTCTCGAGACCTGGGTGGCCGAGATCTCCAACCCACACAGCTGCTCCGTGATCTCGGTGACTTTCCTCGTCGAGACGCCCATCACATACATCTCGGCAATGGCCAGCTTCAGGGCCTTCTCCGAACGGCAACCCCTCTCCAGCGACTTGGGATAAAACCTCAACCCACGCACCTGTGGAATCTCCAAGTGCAGCTCTCCCACTCGAGTCTGAATCCGCTTGCCTTTGAATCCGTTTCGATAGCCTCGCCGACTGGCTGTTCTCTCGTACGCTTCCGCTCCCAGAAACTCGCTTCTTTCCAACTGCATCGCCACGTTGAACAACTTCTCCAGGATTCCTCGAAAGGCTTCTGTTCCTTCCTCGATCAACTCCGCCAGGATCTCCCGTGGTACTCTCTTTTCCAGATCTGGGTTCATTTGATTCTCCTTGCCAGATTCTCGTTTCTGTTTTTGGAGAATCCTGTCCCAGACCTCTGTCTTTCCGACCCAAGGCCTGACCAGAAATTACAGAAAAAAAGTTACACTACTGGATCATGCATCATCCGGGCTGTATCGATGGGCGGTTTTTGTGAGTTGGGGTCCAGTAGCGTGAACCCGGATGATGCATAGGTTCTTGTCACGAAGTGCGGCCTTCAGCTGAAACGGGTTCGTTACCTCTTACAACAGAAACAGCATCGCAACCCAAGTAAGAAGCGCGGCTGGAATGGGGGTCACCTCACGAAACGGGGAAAATCGTACGCCAAGGAGAATCGCCGCCTCTGGAGGTGTGGGGTTGAAGTATACTTCAACCGCACACCTTCCTTGGGTCCGCTTCCTTAGCGTATGATTTTTTCCGCGGCGGCCTGTAAGTTTAAATCCCCGGCCTTCCGCGCCAGTTCGAGCATGGGCTCGTAGCTCTTCCTCGCCCCTCGCGGGTACTCCGGTTATTGCAGGCTACCCCAAAATCCGGGTTCAGGCAGGTCGCCTCGTCCCAAGACAAGAACCGTAACAGAGAAAACAAGCCGACCAGAGGGGGAACGCTGACACGTTCGGATTCGGCCCGACTTCGATTAACGCGACAATCCCTTAAATTAGGCTGTTCAGTTCTAGGAAAGCGGCCTCAAATCGGTCCAAAGCCTGGTCAAGGCCCGGAATATCTTTCACGTCCCCCTCGGACAACCCCATCAGGTAAGCAGCGGGCGCGTAGTGACTAAACTCGGGGAAGCCTGGCGGCAGCAGCGCACAGTGCGCCTCAACCTCTTTCACGACCCGCCCAGGGGCACTGCTGGGCTTAGTGGTGGGGAGCAGGTGGGGTCCTATGAGCTTGAGGCAGCCATTCACTAAGTGCACATACATATCCCGTCCGATCACGTCCTCGATATCAGCCTCGTCCTGACCGGCGTACAGGCTGGTTTTGAGAAGATGATCGGGTTCGATTAGATCAGATTCCGCCAGTTCGTCCATCAGCTTCTTCTGTCCCTTGTGATAGTCCGAGAAAACGGCGACCTTGAGGCCTCGGCCCGCAAACAAGGTCACGAAGCTCGTGATCTTTGTGGCTCCTTGGGCTGGGCAGACCGCCCACCTCAAATCCAGCGCTTCTCTGTGGAGCTTGGACAGTTGCCGAGAGAACCAGTCGAACACAACCCGTTCCGTCGGTCCTTCGACGACAACAACGTACGGCCCCACGCAAAGGGTTTGCGTGATATCAAACCCAACGACGCCCTGAAGTGGAAATAGTGTATCGTTGTCTCTGCTTAGAATTCGTTCGCCAACCTTGGTCCCGAGAATACGCTCTACGCTTTCACCTTCCGTCTTCTGGACCTCCACCACATCTTCGACAGTGCGTAGCGAGAAGATGTTTTCCACGTCGATCATGAACGGGGAATGTGCGCTGTAAATCACTTGGTACTCGGGTCTGAGCTCCGTGTTGACGTATCGGAGAAGATCCTGCTGTGCCTTGCCGTGAAGGGAGAGGCCAGGCTCATCGAGCAGCAAGAAGAGGTTGTCACCGTAGTGGGCCTTCACTTGGGAAAACCAAACCAGGAACGAGAAGAACCAGATGAAGCCCATGCTGCGTTCGTCGAAGTTCACTGTAGCCCGATGCCGCGTGTTCTTGATGCGTGTGCTGAAGATAAAGCCTTCGTCCATAGGTGGAGGGTCGCCCGGTTTGGCGAGGTCGTACCGGAAATTCACTTCTAGGTTCTTGTTCTGCGTCCAATACTCCTTGATTTTGTCTGTCAGGCTTGCCTCTACGGACTCAAGTTCCATGATCAGTTTTTCCAGCTCACTGATGTCCTCAATTTCCTCCAAACTGGTGCTTGTCATGTCAAGGAGTGCAAGGAAAATCTTGTCGGAGAACTTCAAGTCATTAGCCTCTTTTCGACTCTTCAGATCTGTTAGTGCCACCCGCCCGGGGAGTTGGTCGTAGACGTCGAAGTAGACGAAGAAGGGAAGTCGCGTAGCCAGCGATTTCCCTATCGCTGCCCAAACATCTCCGTCTGGGAACCGAGTCTGCATGTCTTCTAGCAGGGAAGTGTGTTTAGGGGTAGGTGAGTCCATCCCTGTGATGATTTCGACCAACATGCTCACTGAAGCGGCCTTCTCAAGCGGGGCCCTTTCGGAGACGTTTAGCTTGGCTTCCATAAGCGCACTCTTGACGATCGCCCGCTCGTTAATTCCCGATATCGTCCAGCACTGTTTGTTACCGTAGCCCTTGGTTACAGTCACTGGGTGTTTTTTGACGTTACCAACGCCAACCAATTTTTCCAGAAAGGCTACATCCGCATCATCAAGCTCCCAGGTGGTTGTTAGGACGTTCTCCAGTTCCCGCCCCAGTCGTCGCTGGCGGTTAGTTGCCAGATGCCGCCGCGGATACTCCCCTTCAACGAAATTGGCCTTCTCCTTATCAACAGGATTCAGTTTGTAGAGAGCCTCCAGGAGAGCAGTTTTACCAGCCTCATTTTTGCCAATCAGACAGGTCACTTGGTCGATCCGAAAAGCCTTGGAGTCTTCAACACACTTGAAGTTCTCGACTTGGGCCTCAATGAGTTTCATCTCGTAATTCCTCCTAATACAGGGTGCGACTTAGGGAGTGAGGACTTGGCGAGTGTCTTCACCGGTCCGTTCAGTCCGGAGAAGGCTTCTCTCTGATGAATATTCACCCCATCCTGTTTACGCTGCATGGCTTATTCTCCCATGCGGATCCGACTGGTCGGTCCAATATCCAGTTAGGATCCGAGGGGGTGACCTGCCCCCACGAACGAGTCCACCCTCTAAGTTAGACCCGGGACCATTTGAAGTCCACTCCAAGGGATCGGGTCCAGTGCCTGCGACCTGGGGAGTTGGGCCTCTGGCGCCGGAGGCCGATAGGCCAAGGCGCTGTGAGGCCGACGCTGGTTGTGTACTCCCTGCGCCATCTCTCGGCCAATACCTTCGCCTCCCACAGCGTGTCGAAGATCTCCACATTCAGCAGTTCATCCCGGAGTTTTCCATTGAAGCTCTCCACATCCCGATAGCTCAGAGTGAACCTGGCATAGAGCCAAACGGCGCGTCCAATGATTTCCGGTGGAAAGCGGTGACGTTTGAAGGAGATGGTGTCCATCCCAAAAGGCTACACCGAAATCACCAGGATCGAGATTAGAGCACTTAACGTGACAATGCCTGTGAATGTGTTGTTGATGAAACATAGGGTTGACACGGTGCGATCAGAAAAGACACCCACAAAGCACCCTATTCTACGTCTAGATGAAAGCTGTCGGCGCGGCCCGCCAGGGAAGGATACCATTGAAAAAGCAAGGATCGATATCGACCATACTTAGGGTGTATACGCGTATAGGATGTTAAAGTTTTAATGTTATACGCTTATCAATGCTCCTTGTCCGTTAGTTCTGCTATCGATGGGAGTCCACGGTCCTTGAATACCCGATCGAGGCCTTCCATCAACAGAGTGTGCATCTTGGTATTTTCTTCGAAGGCCAAGCGGCGCATCTGCTCATAGACCGGCAAAACGAGGTAGGCGGTCTGTTGCTTGATGCCCGGGCGCTTGCCTGAAGTCTTTGCCAGATTGTTCGGCGGGCCGTCCTGCCGCGTGGACTCAGGCTCGACAACGGAAGGATCCTCTCCCAGCACCGCTTCAAGCGACGTTCGTTTCTTGCTCATTGGTCAATTTCTCCAACTTCTTGGCAATCCATTGCCACAATTCCCGGATCTCCGCGGCCGCTTTCCCATCCGTCTGGAACTCGGTGACGGCTAAGCCCATTCCGTGGGCGTCCTGATAGGCATTGCGAGACACGATATGCACGGGGGCCACCATTCCCAGCACACTCAGTCCTTTGGCCGCTTCCCGGATCCGGTATCCGCGTGGCGGGGTCTGACTCAGGACGAAAGCACTCAATTTGTCGAGCCGTTTGATGGTGGCTACCGTTGTTGGTGTAGCCTTCATGTCCGCTGGAGTCGGCCGACATGGGATCAGACATATATCCGCATGACGGATGGCCGCAGCCGTACTCGGCTCATCGCGGCCGGGGGTATCGATCAGGACTACATCAAAGCGCTGCCGTCCACCGGTGATGGCGTCGGGGAGTTCGGCTGCCGTGACTGTCGCCAATTTCGGCTTAGTCGCTTCACGGGTTTGATACCAAGCTTCGGCAGTCCTCTGAGGGTCCATATCCAAAACTAAAGCCCTTGCGCCGTGTTCTTCGGCGGCAACCGCACAGGATAGGGCGAGCGTGGTCTTACCACTGCCCCCTTTCTGCGTGACAAAGGTGATGATGCGCATACTCGTATAATATTATCATGTTGTGCGCGTAAGAAAGTATACCATTAAACGCGTGTAGATTTGTTTGGAGTCGGCCGTGGTCTTGTCCGAGGGATGTGAGAGGATGGAGCTAATCTATGCAGCGTAAACAAGACGGGTTGGTGCCGGTGCAAAAGATCCGCGACGCTTCGCCCCAGGCGTTGCATCGCTTCACCCAGGCCGATCAGGTGAACCAGCTTGTCTCGGCCAGTGAAGCGGACCCCGATCTAGGCTTCATGGCGCGAACGATGGCGTTGTGTTCGTTGCCCCGCAGCAATCCCGGCAACCGGTTGAGGTACGTTCGCCATAACGGTCCGTACACACTGGTGATGACCTCCGGGTTCAACAACAAGCTGCCCTACGGCAACCTGCCGCGCCTGTTGCTGGCCTGGGTCACCACGGAGGCCGTGCGCACTCAATCCCGCGAGTTAATTCTAGGGGATTCGCTCTCGGACTTCATGCGGGAGCTGGGTGTCTACAGTAGCAGTGGCGGAAAGCACATCCGGCTGCGCAACCAGATGAGGCGGCTCTTCAACGCTCATGTCCAGTTGATCTACAAAGACGAGCGTGGCGAGGCCCGCGTGAGTTCTTCTGTAGCCGACCGCACCGAGTTCTGGTGGAACCCCAGACGGCCCGAGGAACGTTCGTTGTGGGAAGCGTTGTTGCATGGATCGGGGCGGAGATGGAATTCGCCCTTTCCCAAGCGGTAGCGTCAGGCGATACGTTCGAACACAGGCCGTCCGAGTGCGGTCATTGTGTTCAGGACTTTCTGGCCGACCTGGATCTCCGTGATCTGCCTGGAGAAGCTGCGGGATCTGAGTCTGGGGCCGATGACGCTCTTCCACCGGCCGATCTGCGTTTCTATCCGGCTGCGCTGGTTGTACCCTGTGGCCGCCTGCCAGGCCATGCGGCCGTTGCTGCGGATCTGGGCAATATGGCGATCCCGAACGGTTGGATCCCGCGCCGATTGCGGTCGGATCACTGCGTTCTTTGGCGGCGGTATAACCACATCCAGGGTCTCCCCATACCGTTCCCTCAGCAGATCCCGTGTGGACGCTCCATCATAGGCGCCGTCCGCCAGAAAGCCCGTGACCGGGGCATCGAGTTGATCCAGGAGCCCGGGTAAGGCGGTGCTGTCTCCAACGTCATCGTGAGTCAGATTGGCGCAAACAATCGCACCGCTATGGAGGTCCAGTCCGAGGTGGAGTTTGCGCCAGCGGCGGCGTATTCCCCTGGTTTTATGCTTCTGCGCGAGCCATTCCCCTTCGCCGAAGATCTTGAGGCCGGTACTGTCCACCACCAGATGGACAGGCACAGACCCGGCTTGCCTCATCACCTGCGCGATGCTCAAGCCGTTTGCGCGACGCGACAGTGTGGAGAAGTCCGGCACCCGTATATCCAGCCCCATGAGCGTGCCAATGGAACCCATCAGCCCCTGCGTTTGTCGCAACCCAAGCCGATACGCCGTGCGCAGCGTCAGGCATGTCTCGATAGCCAGATCCGAGTATCTCCGCTGGCCACCCCGTGACGTGCGGCGCGGCGCGCGCCACACACTTTGAGCCTCATCACTGACCCAAATCGTCAGATCACCCCGCTGGCGCAGGCTCTCGTTATATTCCGCCCAGTTGATCACCCGATACTGCGCCTTATCAAACTTGTGCCGTCGGGCTGCGTTGAACTTATGTGGCATCTAGGTTATCCCCGGTGTTGAAAAACACGATGATAAGGCATCCTTCGGGATGATCCATGCAACAAGGTCGTTCGGAGCCGCAAACTTGGCTCTCTATGCTCTGGTTGTGGGAACATGCTTCCACCTCTTCATCGTGCTCTACGAAGAACGCCACCTCCGAGCGGAGTTCGGAAGTCAGTACGAAGCCTACTGCTCACAGGTATCTCGATGGCTACCACGCCCTGGGCGCGGACCGATCGTCTGACAAGACACAAACCCGGGCGCTCCTGTCGAGTCGGGTATCCGACGTGTACTACTCCCCTCGATTTCCCCTTAGATCTCACTGGAGGCATCCCGGCCCCCAACGACTTCATGGAATTGTGGATGAACCGCTTCCGTGAAATTCTCTCTATCACCGCTGGTGTGCCTGTGCGCTGTCTCAACCGGCTGTGTGTCTTTTCCCGCCCAGATCCACCCAGGTGCCTACGCCCTGCTCTTTCGCCTTCTTGTAAACGTGGTAGGCTGCAGCCACGTCCTCGATGGCGAGACCAAGGGATTTGAACATGGTTATTTCGCTATCGGATTCTCTCCCCTTGATTTTTCCAATCAGAATATCGCCGATTTCTCCCTGAATGTGATCATCACCGATGGCGCCTTCCTTTTTCGGGAAGAGAAAATCACCCGCCTCTTTGAGACAGGATTCCCTGCGATCGCAAAACATCTTCGAGATCAAGACAGCCCGGGTATCCAACTCGCGGGTGTGGGGGATGGTTGAGCCCACGGCGTTCACGTGGGTGCCCGGTGAAATCCAATCCCCTTTGAGTACCGGTTCTTTTGCCGAGGTATTGGTACAGATGATGTCGGCACCGTCGACGCATTCGGCTGCAGTCGACATCGCCTGCACCGGGATGCCGTGACGTTTTGAATTCACCTCGGCGAATTCCGCAGCTTGCTCCAACGGGATGCTCCACACTCGAACGCTGTGGATGCTTCGTGCCAGCAGCATCGATTCGAGGTGAACGCGCGCTTGAGTTCCCGACCCAAGAATCGCCAGATCGCTGGCATCCTCTCGTGCCAATGCCCGGGTGGCGACCGCAGTGACGGCAGCAGTGCGGATCGCCGTGATTTCCGAAGCGTCTATGATCGCCAGCAGGCAGCCATGCTTCTCTTCATAAAGCATGACGCCTCCTTGGTGGGTGTCGAACTCTGTTCCCCAATTCCCCGGGAAGTAGGTGATGACCTTCAACCCCAACACCCCGATATGGCCAAGGTATGCCGGCATCATGCAGAGCTCTCCAACATTCTCCGGAAGCCAGAGGTGACCGCGAAGCGGCATCAGAGTATTGCCTCTGGCGAGCGTCTTCAGTGCGTCTTCCATGATTTCGATGCATTCGGACATCGGGAGGAGGGGCGGGACATCGGGTTGCTGCACGATCAAGATACTCATGTATGGGCTCGCTGATTGCCAAAGGTTCAAGGGTTTGGATTCACTGCGGTCATTCTCAAAAATGCCGCATCGCGTCGGACACCAGGCAGGCACAACGATAGCTGAAACTTCATCAATTCTCCGCTTTCTTACCCACCCAGAAGGGGCTGGACCAGGCCCGGCCGCCATCCAGCTGGGTGACACGAACATAGTAATAGTCGCCCTGGCCGGGAGATTCCAGATCGGTGAACTGAAACGTCTGGTCCAGGGGCCCGGCGGGATCCACGGCCTGAAGGTGGATGGCGTCAACGTGTTCGCCCACTTGAAACTCGTGAGAGATCCGGTTGCCGTGGAGATCCCCCAGCCGGAGTCGCACATC
Source organism: Acidobacteriota bacterium (assembly GCA_965205345.1). Classification (GTDB taxonomy): domain Bacteria; phylum Acidobacteriota; class UBA6911; order RPQK01; family CBDAPI01; genus CBDAPI01. The sequence goes on from CBDBGQ010000056.1 coordinate 163,491, forward strand.
GGCAGCCGGGATTTGAGCCGGCTGGCGCTTCACGGGACGTGAGTACTTGAGCTCCATACGCGCTTCCAGCTGAAACCGGAACACCGTGCTCCCCCCGGCTCCGTCCAGCTCGACCAGCATGACGTCCCGCCGACCACGGGTTTCGCTGTGAAAGCGGATCCGATTGGGCTTATCCTCGTCGATGATGGCAAATTCAAAGTGTCGATTGTCGAAACCGGGGGTCTGAACAGAGCGGATCCGGGCACCGCTGACATCCAGGGTTCCGATCCACTGACGAACGGGTCTCGGGTTGTCCGGTTCTTCCCCGAAAACGTCTGAGGAGGATTCGAATGCCACCTGAACCCACATCTGAGATGTAAGGGGCCTGGAAAGGAAATCCTGGCCGTACACGACCTCCCCATTCCGGATGACTTCGATCTGATCGAAGGGTGAGGTACCCATCACCCGACATGCCAGCACTCGTTCCCGAGTAAAGGGTTGCCGTGTGCCCATCCCGGCACCGTTGAGATTTGCGTCCAGAATGATCCGCTGGCCGGAAGTGGCATAGGCGGACAGACCGCGCATGGCATCGAAGATCGCGTCGTTGGTCTTACTGGGTGCCAGGATGGCCGCCAGACCGGAGAACTGGCCATTCGGGGAGGGATGGAACATGGCGTTGTTGTAGCCCGGTTTGGCTTGATGCGTGTCTGAAGCGGCGATGAAACCGACTTCATGCCCGCGCTGCAGATACATGTTTCCAAACCACTCGAAGCTGCCGTGCTGGGAATAGATCTCGACCAGCTTCTCCAGCTCCGGATCGTTTTGCGCCCAGTTTCCGGACTGGTGGGCGTGAGGAATAATGAGCACATCCTCGGGATCGTTGGCCTGATGCAGGCCGGCGTAGACCAACGGAAGCCGGTTGGCGTCCTGGGCAGCGACCATATCCCTGCCATCCGGAGTTCGAAACAGAATGTTGTGGTGACCGCCGCGGCTGATGTCCAACGTCCATTCGTATCCAAGATAAGGGATGAACCTCCCGGGCTGATGATACTTGATGACCAGATCCTTGAGGGCTTGCCACTCGAAGGCATCCAGCCAGATGTCATGTTCGGATAGACAGAGAAAGTCCAGCCGCGAGTCTTCCAGCCCGAAGCGGAAAAACTCTTCGGCCGAGCCCTGTCCTTCGGCAAACCCCGTGTGACCATGAGTCTCGCCCCAGTACACCCGGTTTTCTATCTCCTCCCGGACCCAGATCGGATCGCTCGAACCCCGGATGCTTCCATCCGTCGACTCAAAGCGGAAGCGGTACACACCGGGGGAATCGAGGGTAATCCCCTCCAGCAGATGGATCGCCTCGTCGCTGGCCGGAATGTTTCCGAAAGGCTCGTCGTTCAAAAAGACCTGATACTCTGGCAGGGATCCGCCGGCCCGGTTCAGATAGCGATCCTCGCTGCGCACTGAAACCTCGAAAGGCTCTCCGACTCCGACAATGGAAGGGACAAAGCCTTGAACGGAGTGGACTTCGGCTCCAATGACCGGCAGGCTTGGCCATACAGGAGTGAGGAAATTGCCATTCCCGAACAGGTCGATATAGAGGGTAAACAGAAGCTCGTCGGTGGTTGCAGGCTGGACCCGGAACCCTGGAGACCCTCCCGAGGTGTCTCCGTAAGTGACCGTCACGGTCTCTCCCGGCTGCAGCGAAGTGCCTTCCAGAATAAAGGTGGGAGTTTCGTTCTTGGAGCGGCCCCCGTGCATCCCGGGCAGTGCTCGAGTAAAGCGCTGGAATTGCGCCCGGGGATTCGAGGAGCGGATCGAGACATACCAGTCGGCGGCCGGGTCCTCATTCTGAAGAGGATCCGGACCCAGGGAGAGCTGTTTGGCCACCATGAATCCTCCGCCGGGCTGCATGGGCCTGGAGCCAAGCGTATAGGTTTGCTCTACGGTGGCCCATTTACCTGCTACCAGTGGCGCTTCAGAGGCGACACGCAACTCACCGATCTCCTCGGGATGCTCGTCCTTGAGGGTGAACTCCTCAATGTAATAGCCCATCTGCTGCAGCCACTTAACAGGAGGTTCAGACCCATCGGTCGCGGACTGCCGCCAATTTGTGACTGCATTTTGCGACATCCGGATGGAGGTCACATCCAGGGGCAGTTCGACGGGAATGGGCCCTCCCGTGAACGAATAGGCGTTGGCCCAGTCCCAAACGACGTCCGTCCGGGCCTGCAGGTTCTCAGCAGTGGTGGGAGAGGTGGCAGCCTCCTGCTTGAGTTGCACCACACGAGCGCGCAATTCAGAGGACAGGTAGTCATCGGCCGGCCCGGGGGCGCCACACGACCCCAGAACCAGTAGAAACACGATCCCTGCGAAGGTGCTGCCGCTTCCCGAATGCCTGTCAATCTCGTACTTCACAATTCCCCTCTCACAATATCAGCAAAAGGACGCACGTCCCGGATTTTCACTGCGAAGGTACCCATTCGAATGTCTACCCTGAAAGCCTCCGCCTGCTGCCGGGTCAAGATCGGCGCGATCGTTGTTGGGAGTTTCTGAATGTTCCGCAGTATGCTCCGAGACTTTCTGTCGTAGCATCCTACGAGGGAAATGAGATTCCTTTTCTCACCTACCCATGTAGACTAGAACTCAGAGCCGAAAAGTGGCAAAAAGGGGCCTGGCGACACACACTCGAGGAGGCGGGAAGATGACGCACGACACGCACGGACAATGGATCAGGGACCATCCGACTCGGCGAGAGATCTGCCGGCAGGCGATTGTTGGTTCGCTGGTGTGCAGCCTGGCTGAAAATTGGCAGGGTTTGCTGGGTGCTGAAAGCCAGAACGAGTCGCGCTACGACTTGTTGGTCAAAGGAGGCAGGGTCGTCGACCCGTCCCAACAACTCTCAGCTGTTAAAGACATCGGGATTTCCGGTCGTCGCGTGGCTCGGGTGGCGGAGAACCTCTCTGCGTCTGATGCGCGACAGGTACTCGATGCACGCGGCAAGATTGTGACTCCGGGGCTCATCGACGTCCACGTGCATGTGTACGACGGCGTAACGCCGCTGGGTCTCCCAGCTGACCCGAACTGCATTGCCAAGGGCGTTACTACGGTACTCGATGCCGGCTCATCCGGGGCGCACACGTTTCCCGGCTTTCGGAAGTACGTGATCAACGTCGTCGATACCCGCGTCTTTGCTCTGTTGAACTTGTCTGTGGTGGGCCAGTCCACCCTCTCGATGGACAATCCGTTTGGCGAGTTGTTGAGGCTGGAATACGCCAATCCGAAACTGGCCATCCGCACCATCGAGCAAAATCGCGACGTCATTCTGGGTTTGAAGGTTCGACTCTCGAAGAACATTGCCGGTGAGAATGACTTGAAAATCCTGGGCATGGCCAAAGAGGCGGCCGCCGCGGTCAAGCTGCCGGTGATGGTGCATATCGGCGACACGCACTCGTCCCTGCAAGACATCTTGAATGGGATGGGAAAGGGCGACGTGCTCACGCACACGTTTCACGGACGCGAAAGAGGCATTCTCGATCCCAAGGGCCGGGTGTTGCCCGAGGTTCGCAGTGCCCTCAAGAGAGGGGTCCACCTGGACGTGGGACACGGTGCGGGAAGTTTCTCCTTCGACGTCTGTGAAGGGGCGTTCCAGCAGGGCGTCATCCCCGGCACGATTTCCAGCGACTTGCATCACTACAACGTGCACGGTCCTGTGTTCGACCTGGCAACCACTCTGTCGAAATTCCTGCACCTGGGTTTGACACTGGAAGAGGTGATTCAGCGTGCTGCTACGAACGCAGCCAACGCGTTCGGATTTCCCAAGGGGTTGGGGTCACTCCGTGAGGGAGCCGAGGCCGATGTCGCTGTTTTCTCGCTGATAGAAGGTGACTTCGAGTTCTTCGATGCGCTAGAACAGAAGCGCATTGGGCACCGCAAACTGGTGCCGGTGGCGACAGTGAAAGCAGGCAAGGTTTACGGTTCTGCCTCCATTCCGGTCCCGGAGTCCGGCGCGTAGTCCGCGACGGCCGTTCTCATCGGCTAAACGGGGCTTGCCCGGGTCTTAGTTCGATTCATAGGGGTCTCCCTGGAGCCGTATACGGCAGATGCCTACTCTTCGTGCCGGGAAGCCAACGGCACTCGTTGCCAGCAGGCTAATTGCAGAGGCCTTTCGGCTATTTCTGCTGGTGTCTTATGAGGCAACCGGGATACTATCCTGAGCAGTAGTTTCACTGTTTAGGCCGACAAACAGAAAGGAGGTCCCTGTGTTTCACTGCCGCCTCAGCCCGAAGGGGTGGGAACGGCTGGAACCTACGGGCGCAGGACGCCCGGGACGCTGCTTTGTAGCGATGTGTAGAGAGCGGTTCTGCCGTCTCAAAAGAAGGATTGTTGTCATGCGACTCCGGTCGCGCGTTGTGCCCGCTGCCGTCGCGCTCGTCGTTCTCTTGACCACCGCGTCCTGCGGTCAGGCACCGGCCCCGGCCCCGGCCGAGCCAAGCGCACCGGCCAACCCGCTGCACGGCGTGTGGTCGATGACCTCGATTTCTGGTGACGGCGGTGCGACGATTGATCCCTCCCAGCCTGGGCTCTTCATCTTCACGGAGGGGCACTACAGTGCTGTCTACTCGCTTGGGGCGGACCCGCGTCCGCTGTCCGCGGCTGGCTTCGCCCCGACGTCGGAAGAGAAGGTCGTCCAGTACGACACGATCATCGTCAACACGGGGACCTATGAGGTCAGCGGCTCCACTATCACCTTCCGGCCGATGGTCGCCAAGAGTCCCGAGTTCATCGGCGGACACTCGACGATGGATTTTCAACTGCGGAAGACTGGCCAGAAGGGTGACGTGCTGACCCTGACGGTGCAGAGCGTGGTGGCTGCCGACGGGGTTTCGTCCCCGCCTGACGAACTCGCACCATCGATGACGCTGCAGCGCATCGAGTAGAGCAACGACGTGGTGCCATCAAGGGCACGGGGCCTAACCCGGATCCACTGCGTCTCCTTTCAGTGCCGCCAAGCCTCCCTTCAAATCATGACTAAGACTTTGGCCCCTCTCCCCCCTCCCCGCTTGAGTTCAATCAAGGCCTTGTTGGCCTCCTCGAGAGGATAGAGTTGTACTGTCGGCTCGATGGGAATCTGCGCGGCAAACAGTAGAAACTCCTCGATATCATAATGGGTGACGTTGGCTACCGTCTTGATCTCTTTCTCCAGCCACAAGTGTTCGTGATAGCTCAAATTGAGGAGAACTTTCTGATCCAAGTCTTCCTTTCTGATGGCGTTAATGACGAGGCGGCCTCCCGGGCGCAAGTTGCTCAGCGCTTCAACAACCGGCCTCCAGGCTGGAGTCGTATCGATGATCGCGTGAAGTTGCTCAGGAGACCGATCCGCCGTGTCACCCGCCCAGGTGGCCCCAAGTTGCTTTGCGAACTCTCTGGCGGTAGAGTCTCTGGCAAATACATAGACCTTCGTTTCGGGAAACCTGAATCGGACTATTTGAAGTACCAGGTGGGCGGAACCCCCAAACCCGGTCAGCCCCAGGAGTTCCCCATTCTGGAGATTGGTTAGCTTCAGTGCTCGATACCCGACTGCCCCAGCACACAAGAGCGGGGCGGCATGTTCGTCGGAGAAGACGTCGGGAACAATGTAGGCATAGTTCTCAGGAACGGTCATGTATTCGGCATAGCCACCGTTTACATCCCTGCCGGTCGCTCTAAACTCCGGGCTGAGATTCTCATCAGGGCCACCTGATGAGGAGTGGATCCATCCGATCCCGACTCGGTTTCCCTCTTGAAACTTCGTTACCGATTGACCCAGTCTCTCTACCCTACCCACGACTTCGTGGCCGAGCACTACGGGCAACCTGTCGGGTGCGGTTCTTCCTTCGATTTCGTCCAGCTCGGTGTGGCAGACTCCGCAGGCAGCGACTCGTACCAAGACTTCTCCAGGTTTCGGATCGGGCACCGGTAAATCTGCCAATTGCAGAGGAGTCTCGACCTCCTCGAGGGAAACGATCTCCTTGAGCACCATTGCTTTCATTTGACTAGCTGTTTCCTTTGGCCGGTCAGTGCTTACCGGCTTCCCGCTTGAAGCGCCCCCATCCTCTGCGGATCGCGGGCGAAGCTGTCGGGCAGGATCTTCAGGGCCACGTCGCGCTTGAGCTTTGTGCTCTTCGCCTCATAGACCTCGCCCATGCCTCCCTGACCGAGCTTCTGCGTAATCTTGTAGTGAGCGATGGACTGGCCGATCATGTTCAGTTCACGGATTGATTACGGAAACGAACTAGGTTGAAGCGGCGTATCCTGCTGGTCACGACTCGATTGCCAAACTCCAGGTGCAGTCCACAGGCAGCCACGATGTCCACCTGGATGGCCGATCCACCCCAGGTACAGCCATTGATGTGGGTCCTCAGTGGGGAGAGGCCTTCTTGATCCACCCATCCCCCTGAAATCGTATACTGCCCGTTCTTGAGTACATAGATGGAGTAGGTGGAGTTGCAAGTGGTGACGACCACCCGATCGCCGAAGCGCAGGTCACTTTTGCGTAGCGCTGCTAACTGGTCCGTCTGCTTAACAATAGCTCCAAGAGTGCGATGGACTTGAGTGTTCATTGTCCTGGCTCAGTTGGTTGGCACCAGGCGTTTGAGTTCTTCAGACGCCGTGGTTTGCAGGGTGAGTTCCCGGCGCTCACCCGCCATGTAGCGGTGCGCCAGCCGCCGTAACTCTTGATACACCACCGGCACGAGTTGCTGCAGCGCCTCTTCGTCTCCCTCCCGCCAGGCCAGCAGTAGCTGAGTCACCTCTTGAGTCGAAGCCGTTCTCATGGAAAGCGCTCCAGGGCGTGCGGATGATGGCGGATTATAGCACGGCTCCCCAGGCGCTCCGGCCTGGTGAGAAGAAATTTCTCGTCCGCCTCTAGACATCCAGTGCCCCCGGGAAGGCCGCTGGGCTGAGTTTCTGCCGCTTGCTATACTGAAGCCTCCATAATACACAACGTCCGAACTAGATAAAGTGCGAGGATTGGGCACCCTAAGAGGAGTGTTCGGCAGAGGGTTAAGCAACCGTTTTTCTGTAATTTCCTCTAGGGCCTGTAGGGAAGAATAAGCAACCGCTCCACTTGTTTTTTCCAGCCGGCCAGGTTCAGGTATTGCCGGCCGGTTAACCACTCCTCGTGTATCTCTGCAAGCACAGCCGAGATGAGCCGCAGCGCCGATGCTTCGTGGGGAAAGATTCCCACCACCCGGGTTCGTCTCCGGATCTCCCGGTGCAGTCTCTCCAGTCCGTTGATGGTTCGGATCCTTCGCCACCAGCTCCTCGGAAAATCAAACACTGTCAGCCCTTCATCCAGGTTGTCTTCCAGCCAGCTCACGAACTCCGGTGCAATCTTTTCGAACTTCTTGACGACTTTACCCTTGAGCTCCTCGGCATCCTCTCGAGACGGGGCATCGAAAATGTCCCGCATGGCCTGGGCGATGCGGGGCTTGTCCTCTTTGCGGCGAGCATATTGTTGGGCGTTTTTGCTCAGGTGAAACTGACAACGGTTCCAGGGCACCGACGGATAAACTGCCCGCCTGGCCGCCTTCAGTCCTTCGTGATCGTCACTGACCAACAGCTCGACCCCTCTCAGTCCACGCTTGTGCAGATCTCCCAGAAACCCTCGCCAATGCACCTCCGCTTCGCTGATCTTGGCGCTCAGACCCAACACCTCTCGCGTCCCGAAACGATTGACTCCTATGGCTTTCAGGATGGCCACGTCCTGCACCCTGCCGCCTCTTCGAACCTTCTCGTAGTGGGCATCCAGATACACGATCGGATACTCTCCCAGCTCCCGGCTTCGAAACTCTTCCAGCTCTTCGTCCAGCATCCCGGCCACTCTCGAGACCTGGGTGGCCGAGATCTCCAACCCACACAGCTGCTCCGTGATCTCGGTGACTTTCCTCGTCGAGACGCCCATCACATACATCTCGGCAATGGCCAGCTTCAGGGCCTTCTCCGAACGGCAACCCCTCTCCAGCGACTTGGGATAAAACCTCAACCCACGCACCTGTGGAATCTCCAAGTGCAGCTCTCCCACTCGAGTCTGAATCCGCTTGCCTTTGAATCCGTTTCGATAGCCTCGCCGACTGGCTGTTCTCTCGTACGCTTCCGCTCCCAGAAACTCGCTTCTTTCCAACTGCATCGCCACGTTGAACAACTTCTCCAGGATTCCTCGAAAGGCTTCTGTTCCTTCCTCGATCAACTCCGCCAGGATCTCCCGTGGTACTCTCTTTTCCAGATCTGGGTTCATTTGATTCTCCTTGCCAGATTCTCGTTTCTGTTTTTGGAGAATCCTGTCCCAGACCTCTGTCTTTCCGACCCAAGGCCTGACCAGAAATTACAGAAAAAAAGTTACACTACTCGGCAGAGGGCTTTTGTTAAGCGCGCTGCTATACAGCCTGCAGCCGTTCAATACTGCAGTGCACTATAGTGAATAACTGATCCTGGGAGGTGTCGGATGCGAATACCGTCCATAGCTGCTCTTACACTATTGATGGGACCGACCACAGCTCTCGCTGGAGAGGATCCGGGAGCCCCTCCCTTTACAACAGAGCGGATTCAACTGATTGCCTCCGAGGCCGACGACGGCTGGAACTATGAGTTCTACCGCAACCAGGCCTATACGTGCGGAGTCAACGGCTACCAGACCTTCCTCCTGGCCTATCGCGAGGACACTCCTCTTTCCGAACGGAGACCGCTGTGGATGCACCTACACGGGGAAGGCGGGGGAACCTGGTTGCCGGATGGAACTTACAGTCCGCCCCGCTGGGTTCGGATGCTGGATGAAGAGTCCTTCAAGGTGCCCAAGTATCACTTCCGGCGCCCCGGCCTGCTCGAGTATGTGCGGGGCCACTCAGCCGGGTTCCGTTTTCTGGTCCCTTCCCTGTGCGATCACGATTTCTACAGTGGCGTCGGGCAGGTCGACCCCTACAACCCCCACAATCCCGATGAGAACGGGAAGAAACGCCGTGTTGACGGCCTGCCTGCGAACCTCTCCGCACTGGCTTTTGCACGAGAACGACTGAATTCCGGACACGTGTTCGTTCACGGCCAAAGCGCCGGCTCCATCGGCACCATGACTTTGACCATAGCTCTGGGCCGCCAGGGTCAAAGACTCAGCGGAGCGATTTCTGACAGCTGGGTGATGAATGGCTATCTGCTGCCCTTGATGGACTCGGGGTGCCGGGGCCAGCGAAACATACCTACGCCGACGGACCATACCCTTTTTATGGACCGAATGGGGTTCTACGCACGACCTGAGAACCTGCCCGAAGTCGCGGTCTCGCGAGGACTGGTGAAAACGCCAGTGTTCCTGATTTGGTCCCGCGATGATCCCGGGATGTGCGGGCAAAAGATGATGACCCTCCGGAATTCGACAGGAGAGGAGCTGACCGGAGAGGCAAGCTGGCTCATGAACCAGGCTCTGGCCGGGGCCATTGACAAGTACAACCCGGGCGGTACTTCCCGATGGAGACGCGTTTGTGTGGACGATCCAGAGCTTCCCAATTCCCGCTGCGACCGGCATTCACCCACCAGCTTCGACGTGGCGACTCTCGGCGGAGACCACTCCCGGAACGGGGAGGATTATAATCGCGTGATACTGGACTGGGTGACGGCCCGACTCGACGATCCGTTGCCTTGAGACGGCCTCCACCGCCTGAAACAAGCTGAAGTCAGTGGGTTATAGACCCGACCACAAGTGGAATTAAAGGCAAAACGACCTGATGTTCTCGTCCTGCTGATCGTCCTGCCGGTCTCGGGCTGCCTTGTCTTGCACGGGCAGCGCTATCAGGATTTCACCATCTCGACTCCCGTTGATGCCTCTCACACTCTCGTGCTGGGCTTCATGGGAGGTCGGGATTCCTGGGACGACGATCGCCAGGGAGTTCGCAAGCTTGCCCTGAAGCTGCGCAGCCGCAACCTGCCAATCCAGGTAGAAACGGTTGAAAATGAGAAGCGCGGGCTGGCTCTCCAGCTGGTCGTGGCGGCTTTTGATGTGAACCAGGATGGGGTCCTCAGCCAGCAGGAGAAAGAGAATGTCCGGCTGGTCGTGTACGGGCAGAGTTTTGGAGGCGCTGCCGTGGTCAAGCTGGCCCGCCAATTGAGCAGGGAGGACATTCCCGTGCTTCTCACGGTCCAGATCGACAGTGTAGGCCGGAATGACAAGAAGATTCCACCCAATGTTCGCAGGGCAGCCAATCTCTACCAGTCAAACGGCTGGGTGATACGCGGTCAGTCCGGGGTGCGGGCAGAGGATCTTCAGAAAACCGAGATCATCGGCAACTTCCAGTTCAACTACAAGAAAAAAAAGATCGATACCTCCGGGGTGCACTGGTTCAAGAAACTGTTCCGGGTGGCCCACACCAAGATGGGACTCGACTCGGATGTGTGGGACAAGGTGGAAGAGTTGATTGTGGAGGAAGTTCAGGGGATTCATTCGGCTGCCGGTTCAAGGATCCGTTCCGGGGGGGCAAATCGAAAAGGGTCAGTCCTGCTGCCTATAAGGAATGAACGTGGAAGCTCGTGTCCTTTATCGCGAGGCCGTGGCCGGCGTTACGACTTTCCTCACCATGGCCTATGTGATCTTCGTCAATCCGGCCATTTTGTCGGCAGATGGATCGGGAATCCCTTTTTCGGGCGCCCTCACGGCTACGGTACTCATCTCCGGTCTCGCGACCATACTCATGGGAGTCTACGCTCGTCTGCCCTACGCGCTGGCTCCCGGAATGGGACTCAACGCGTTCGTCGCTTACACGCTGATTGCAGATCGGGAGATTCCCTGGCAGGTGGCACTGGGTCTGGTGTTCTGGACGGGCGTCGCCTTCCTGGCACTTTCCATAACGCCGGTTCGAGCTCTCATGATCGAGGCAATTCCTCCCCACTTGAGGGAGGCCACGGCCGCAGGAATCGGGCTTCTATTGACCTTTCTGGGGCTGAAGAACGCCGGCCTCGTGGCAGCCGACCCATCGACTCTTGTCAGGCTGGGTGACATTGGAATGTCGACTGTCCTGGCAATGTCCGGCCTGGCCATGATCAGTGTGATGTGGAACCGGTACAGACCGGTGGCTTTTCTGGCGTCGATTCTCGCCATCAGTGGGGCCGCCTGGTTGCTGGGGCTGGTTGCGCTGCCCGACCGTCTGCTGAGCCCACCTGATTTCTCAACTGCCTTTCTGGAGGTCCGCCCCCTCGAAGCCCTCCAGATCGCCCTGATCCCCGCCGCCATTGCGCTGCTTTTTACCGATCTCTTCGACTCTTTGGCCTCCTTTGTCGGCGTCGCTCAGGCAGCCGGCCTGGTGGATGAGGAGGGGAATCCCCTGAGGCTGAAAAAGGCTCTGATTGTGGACTCTGTGGCCACTATCGCATCGGGTCTGGTTGGGACTTCTCCGGCCACGACTTATGTGGAGAGTGTGGCGGGAATCTCGGTGGGTGGGAGGACGGGACTCACTTCTGTCGTTGCCGGTCTCTGCTTCTTCCCGTTTCTCTTCGTCGCGCCACTGGCCGAAGCCATCCCGGTGTTCGCCACTGCTCCGGTTCTCGTCATGGTGGGACTCGTCATGTTCCGAAGTGGCGTCACGTCGGCGCGGGGAGCTCTGGAAGAAGCGCTGCCCCCTTTCCTGATCATCATCCTCATTCCACTGACCTTCTCCATTACAGCCGGTCTGCTGTGGGGTTTTGTGGCCCATGCGGTACTGTTCCTGCTGGCGGGACGGGCGCGGGAAGTCAAACCCACGATGTACGTACTGGCGCTGCTCTCGATTCTGCTGATCTATGTGGAGAGCGGGCTCTGAAAAAAGGAAAGAAGGGAAAAACGTCGTCAGGAGTTCCTGGGTCATCCAGGCGGCCCGCAGAGCCAGCGGCAACCCGTGCAGTATTCGATTTCAATTCGAGGCTTACTCATACGGAGTCTCCAGGGCTTCCACCAATGGGGCGCAGCGGCGGCCACATTGGCAGGGCACCAGTGGTTCGCTCTGGGGATTGTAACAGTTGTTGGGAAAGGGATTTTGCCAGCTCGGGTCTCGGCGAACAGTTCACAGCAACAGACTCGAATACTGGGGCAAGCCAATTCGACTTGAGGCTCTCTTTGTCGTTGTTGACTACAATGGCAGTAAGGAGGTTGTTATGCGGTTCAACATCAAAGCATTAGCATTTACCACTGCGATCTGCTGGGGCGGGAGTATCCTGTTAACCGGCTTGGCGAACCTGATCTGGACCACCTATGGAGTCGCTTTCTTAGCCCGGATTATGCAAGAACCGTAGTCCGCTGTTGAAAAACGAGTCGAGAAGTGGCCCAACTCGGAAGCGGGCAGGTGTGACAGGCGGATTTGCGAAGAATATCGGTTGGGGAGGCGTTTGAGTGGTTGGGGGAGTGAATTTCAGACAGATCTGGGCCTGGATGAGTATCGGAAGCGGTTTTTTGGGGAACTGGGAGAAGCTAGCTGGAGTTGAGGCGACTCAAGACGAGGTGGAAGAGGGGTTGTTCGGGAAAGGCTGAGGAAAGATGGACCCAGATGCGTCGAGTGGTTTGTCGGATGCGGGCCCCGATCTTGAGGACACGACGACGTAAGGTTTCGATTTCGAGCTTGTGCCAGGGAGTCCCGTGCAGATAGTCGCGGAGGCGCACGAACATCTGGTAAGCCAGTGCATGCAGGAGGAGTCGAAACTGATTGGCCAGGAATCGATGACAGCTGAGTCGGTCCATGCTCAGATGATTCTTGAAGGCCTTGATGAAGTTCTCGGTCTGCCCTCGGTTTGTATAGTGGTCATAAAGTGATTGGGAGCAGAGATCGTCCCGGTTGGTGACCACAAAGCGACGATTGATCCCGCGCTGATCGACCTCCACTTTGACAATGACGCGACGGGATCGATCCCAGCTCTTGGCTCGATAAAGAAACTCGTCAAACTGACGCTGTTTTTCCTCCAGCTCAACGAACTGCAGCCGAGTCGAATCCAGCAGCGGCTCGACCACTCGCTGCAGGCGAGGGTTTCGACTTAACCCAATGACATATTGGAGTTGATTCTCTTCACCTTCACAGAACTCGTAGAGCCGAGGCGTGGCAAAGCCGCTGTCGGCCCGAATCTCAATCTCGACATCCGTCCCCACTCCTTGTCGGATGGCCTCCACGACTCGCTTCAGAATGGGCACGATGTGAGAGGCAGCCCCCTTGTTGGGCTAAGCAACTGTTTTTCTGTAATTTGACTGAGAGTGATCTGAGATCGGATTCTCCTGTGGTTTGAAATCGACCAGGCTGAGGTACTGTTTCCCGATCAGCCAGTCTTCGTGAATCTCCTCGACGACAGCGGTGATGAGTCGTAGTGCGGACTCGGTGTTTGGAAAGATACCGACGACCCGGGTACGCCGGCGAATCTGACGGTTTAGGTTCTCCAGCCCGTTGTTGGTGCGAATGCGCCGCCAGGTAGAACGTGCAAAACGAAAGACCGTAAAGCCTTCCGGCAGATTGGTCTCCATCCAATCGGCCAGCTCCGGGTTGCGGTCGTAGTATTGCTCGACTCTGGCCCGAAGCATCGCCTCAGCTTCGCCTCCAGACGGGGCATTGAAGATGTCTCGAATGTCAGTGGCGATGGCGGCACGTTGGTCGGATCGGCGGGCGTATCGCTGAGCATTCTGGCTCAGGTGAAACTGACAGCGTTGCCAGGGCACTGAAGGAAAGACAGCTCTTCTGGCAGCTCGTAGTCCTGAGTGGTCATCGCTGACAATCAGCTGCACACCCTCCAGACCACGCTTTTGAAGCTGCTGCAGAAACTCTCGCCAGTGGACCTCCGCCTCGCTGAGTCGGCAGCTGACCCCAATCACCTCCCGCTTGCCCCAGCAGTTGACTCCGGTCGCTTTCAAGACGGCCACATCCTGAATGCTGCCCTGGCGACGGACCTTCTCGTAGTGGGCATCCAGGTACACAACTGGATAGCTGCCCAAAGGGCGGTTGCGAAACTGCTCGAGTTCGTCGTCCAGCAGCTTGGAGATTCTTGAGACCTGGCTGGCGGAGATCTCGGTGCCGCACAGCTGCTCGGTAATCTCAGTGACCTTGCGCGTCGACACGCCCATCACGTACATCTCGGCGATGGCCAGCTTCAGGGCTTTCTCCGAGCGGCACCCTCGCTCCAGGGATCGGGGATAGAAGTCCAGGTGACGTACTTGTGGAATCCGGATTTGAAGCTGTCCCACTCGAGTTGACAGCGTCTTGGCCTTGTACCCGTTGGCGTGGTCTCGACGCTGCTCGCTCCGCTCCCAGCGTCGAGCTCCCAGAAACTCTTCTCGTTCCATCTGCATGGCGGTGTTGAGCAGTTTCTCCAACACTCCTCGAAACGCGTCGCTGCCTTCTTCGATCAGTTCTTTCAACAATTCTCGTGGTAGCCTCTGTTCTGGGTCTGGGGTCATTCGGATCCTCCTTGCTCTTGTCTTGAGTTTTTGGAGAAATCCTGCCCCAGACCTCTGATCCTTTTAGCTCACCTTCCTCAAATTACAGAAAGAACGGTACACCCCTCCTTGTTGCCAGGTCTCAACACGACACACACCAGGTCGCCCCGTGTCGGCATCGAAGATCAGCAAAGGATGCAGAATGTGGTTTCGGTAATACCCATGGTAGAAGGAGAACTCCTGCTGACCGTGAGTGTGGTCGTCGGTACTGTCCAGATCCAGGATGATCTTGCTGGGACGTCTCTTCTTCAGGGAGCGCACATAACGGCCTAGCAGCCACTGGCTCAGATGCATCAGATCCTTCTTGGTGACGGAGTTCTCCAAACGGGAGAAAGTCGGCTGGTGTGGCCAAATCGGGATCGCTCTCGGGCAACTGATCACAGACTGTCTTGAGCATCGGATCGGAGCGCAGCGTATCGGCGTCATTACAGTCTTCGTAGCCGGCCACGATCTGCAAGACTCGTTGTCGAATCAACTTCAACAGGGGTTAAGCAACCGTTTTTCTGTAATTTCCTCTAGGGCCTGTAGGGAAGAATTGCTCCACTTGTTTTTTCCAGCCGGCCAGGTTCAGGTATCTGCCGGCCGGTTAACCACTCCTCGTGTATCTCTGCAAGCACAGCCGAGATGAGCCGCAGCGCCGATGCTTCGTGGGGAAAGATTCCCACCACCCGGGTTCGTCTCCGGATCTCCCGGTGCAGTCTCTCCAGTCCGTTGATGGTTCGGATCCTTCGCCACCAGCTCCTCGGAAAATCAAACACTGTCAGCCCTTCATCCAGGTTGTCTTCCAGCCAGCTCACGAACTCCGGTGCAATCTTTTCGAACTTCTTGACGACTTTACCCTTGAGCTCCTCGGCATCCTCTCGAGACGGGGCATCGAAAATGTCCCGCATGGCCTGGGCGATGCGGGGCTTGTCCTCTTTGCGGCGAGCATATTGTTGGGCGTTTTTACTCAGGTGAAACTGACAACGGTTCCAGGGCACCGACGGATAAACTGCCCGCCTGGCCGCCTTCAGTCCTTCGTGATCGTCACTGACCAACAGCTCGACCCCTCTCAGTCCACGCTTGTGCAGATCTCCCAGAAACCCTCGCCAATGCACCTCCGCTTCGCTGATCTTGGCGCTCAGACCCAACACCTCTCGCGTCCCGAAACGATTGACTCCTATGGCTTTCAGGATGGCCACGTCCTGCACCCTGCCGCCTCTTCGAACCTTCTCGTAGTGGGCATCCAGATACACGATCGGATACTCTCCCAGCTCCCGGCTCCGAAACTCTTCCAGCTCTTCGTCCAGCATCCCGGCCACTCTCGAGACCTGGGTGGCCGAGATCTCCAACCCACACAGCTGCTCCGTGATCTCGGTGACTTTCCTCGTCGAGACGCCCATCACATACATCTCGGCAATGGCCAGCTTCAGGGCCTTCTCCGAACGGCAACCCCTCTCCAGCGACTTGGGATAAAACCTCAACCCACGCACCTGTGGAATCTCCAAGTGCAGCTCTCCCACTCGAGTCTGAATCCGCTTGCCTTTGAATCCGTTTCGATAGCCTCGCCGACTGGCTG
Source organism: Acidobacteriota bacterium (assembly GCA_965205345.1). Lineage (GTDB taxonomy): Bacteria > Acidobacteriota > UBA6911 > RPQK01 > CBDAPI01 > CBDAPI01. The sequence goes on from CBDBGQ010000056.1 coordinate 179,483, forward strand.
TTCTCTCGTACGCTTCCGCTCCCAGAAACTCGCTTCTTTCCAACTGCATCGCCACGTTGAACAACTTCTCCAGGATTCCTCGAAAGGCTTCTGTTCCTTCCTCGATCAACTCCGCCAGGATCTCCCGTGGTACTCTCTTTTCCAGATCTGGGTTCATTTGATTCTCCTTGCCAGATTCTCGTTTCTGTTTTTGGAGAATCCTGTCCCAGACCTCTGTCTTTCCGACCCAAGGCCTGACCAGAAATTACAGAAAAAAAGTTACACTACTTCAACAGGTCATGACGAACGTAGCGTCGGTCCCGGCTTTCCGAAATACACGAACTGAAGCCCTCGCACAACCGATGTTGCCGATCCAGCGATCCAAACAACAACCATCCTGCGTCGGAAGTCAGACTCCCCCCATCAAAACGCGCCGTGATCTTTCTGTGGCTGTGAAATAGCAGGGTATTCTGGCAGACTGCTTTCAACATTGCCGTAGCTCCTGTTTAGGGTCGTTGTTTATGTAAACCCTTTTATATCAGAGAGCTACGGCCTTTTTCCTGGGCCCAAATCTCACTCGGATTCAGATCTCATGCATAATCCGGGGTAGAGGCTGTCGCTTCGCTCTATCCGGGCTACCAGGCAGCACCCTCATTGGGCGAAGTGATCATCGGCACGCTCTATGGCCTGGTCGATGGTTTTGTTGCCGGACTCGTCTTCGGGTGGCTTTACAATCTGGTTGCCGCCAGGGGTTCGCTTCGGGAAGCGTAGGGATTCTAAGTAGAACTGTGGGCCGGAGGGCAAACACAATAGCGCCCGCCACTCTTTACAATCAGTGGATGGCTCCGAGGCCTAAACTCCTCCTGACCGGGGTGCCCGGTGTCGGTGACGTCCTAAAATTGCTGTAAATTCGGTGAAGTGGTTGAGCCAGTCCGACCAAGTAATGTCGGGCAGGCATTTGAAGAAAGAAAGGAGGCTCAAACCCATGAAGAGAGTACCGGCATCGCAGCGAACACGACAGACGATTACGGACGTATTGGCCAAGGGAACCGGAAGTGACGACCCCTTGAGCGAGCTGATTCGTCTGGCAGTTCAAGGCATGATTGAAGAGGCTCTGGAAGGGGCGGTCCGAGATCTTCTGGGCCGAGACTACTACCGCCACGGAACTGGAACGACCGGTTATCGCAACGGCTACCGCCGAGGCCGAGTCAAGACCAGTGAAGGAGAGGTCAGATACTCTTCACCGCAGGTTCGAGACGTGGACGCCAGTTCACTGAAGGAGCTCAGAGGACTCTTGAAGGGCCGGAGCGAAGCCTTGGAGCGGCTGGCAGTTGAGATGTACGCCCGGGGCTGCTCGACTCGTGAGGGAGGGGAGATCCCCGGTTCTCCGGTCGCTCACGCTCCCGGCTCCCTTGAACTCGGCGAAACCCCTATCTCCCTCCTTCCCCCGGTGTGTGCTAACCTGAATCCCGGTTTTTTCCGCTCAATCATCAGTGTGAAGGAGCATTCCGTTGGAGGGAGACTTCCAGGTTGGCGACTGGCTCATCCAGACCCACCTCAACCGCATTGTAGGACACGAGAAAGAAAGCTCCGTTGGGCTGAAGGCCATGGAAGTGCTGGTCTACCTGGCCGAGCATGCGGATGAGGTCTTATCCAAAGAGCGCATTATCCAGGCCGTGTGGCCGGATGCCTTTGTCAGCGATCAGGTTCTGATCAATGCCATCTCAGCCCTGCGCAAGGCCTTTGATGGTGGACCAGACCAGGGGGAGGTCATCCAGACGATTCCGCGGCGAGGTTATCGTTTGATTCCCGAAGTCAAGAAGCCGGAGCCGGATGTCTCCCGTTATCAGATCGTGAAGAAACTGGGCCAGGGAGCCATGGGAGAAGTCTACCTGGGAGAAGACAGTCTGCTGCGAAGAAAAGTGGCCTTGAAGTTCGTTTCCAGGGACAAACAGGAGGATGAGGGCTTTCGGAGACGACTGCTCCGAGAGGCCCGGGCAGCAGCGGCCCTGGATCATCCCTTCATCTGCAAGATCTACACGGTGGGAGAGCTGGAGGGGAAAGACTTCATCTCCATGGAGTATGTCCAGGGGCAGACTCTGAAGGAGAAGCTGTCGGGATCTCCTCTTTCACTCAGAGACACTCTGGAGATTGGAGTGGAGATGGCCGAGGCTCTGGAGGAGGCACACAGTCGCGACATCATCCACCGGGATCTGAAGCCGGCCAACATCATGCTGACGGAACAGGGGCATGTAAAGATCACGGACTTCGGGTTGGCGAAGTGGGTACCGCTGCTGGAGGGAGAGGAGCAGGAGTATACGGAAACACTGTCCCGGGACGTATCAACGGAAGGGACGATTCCCTACATGTCACCCGAGCAGGTGACGGGCAGGAAGGTGGATCCGCGCAGTGACATCTTCTCCTTCGGAGTGGTCCTGTACGAGATGCTGACGGGAGTGACGCCTTTTCGGAAGACTTTGCCGATGGAGACAGCGGCAGCGATCCAGATGGCGGAGGTACCACCGATACAAGAATACACAGAAGGGACACCGGAAGGACTGGAGGCGCTGCTGGCCAGGATGCTGGCCAAGGAGCCGGAGAGGCGTCAGGGTTCGATCGGGGAAGTCAGAGAGAGCCTGGTGGAGTTGCTGGAAGAAGAAGGAAGATCTCCTGTACAGCTTCCGGCAAGAGTGATCCAAGAACCAGCCCTGCACGTGGTGAGCCCACTGCCGGTGTCTATAAGGAAGAGCGTTTCCCTGCTGTGGGTCTTGGGGCTAATCGTGAGCGCTGTGGCAGTGACGGCAGCGGTCGTCTGGTATTTGAAACCCACTGCTGTACCGGGATCCGACACGGTCTCCCTGCACCATGAGATTGTGCTGCCGGAGGGAGAGAGGCTGGCCTCCTATTATCGTCAGGCTGTGGCGCTTTCTCCGGACGGCACACAGCTGGCCTTTGTCTCGGGAACCGTTGCCTCTCCCTACGCCATTCCGAAGACGAGAATCTACCTGCGCCGGCTGGATCAGTGGCAGGCCCGGCCCATCCCCGGTACGGAGGATGCCGCACAACCCTTTTTCTCTCCCGATGGAAACTGGCTGGGTTTCGGAAATTCGGAGGGACTCAAGAAGGTGAATCTGGCCGGCGGTGACCCTGTCGAGCTGTGCAAGTGTGATGCTTCCTACGGTGCTAGCTGGGGACCGGATGGCACGATCATCTTTGCCGCTGGGTTTTCTGGCCTGTTTCGCATCTCGTCCTCTGGAGGCAAGCCCGAAGAGATCACCAGCCTGGACGAAGGGGCTGGTGAGATCAGCCATCGACTCCCGCACATCCTACCTAACGGAAAGGCTGTCCTCTTTACCGCGACGCGTCATAAGTATCTAAATTTGGACTGGAAGCGGGCTCAGATCTTTGCCCACTCGCTCGAGACGAGTGAGCGCAAACTTCTCATCGAGGGAGGCTCAGATGCTCGCTATATCCCCACGGGGCATTTGGTGTTTGCCCGCGAAGGACGACTGCTGGCGGTTCCTTTTGATCTGGTGAGGCTGGAAGTCAACGGTCCCGCAGTGCCGGTACTCGATGGGATCAACCATTCGATTTACAGTGGTCACGTACTTAGGGAGACGGGAGTTGCCCAGTTCAGCTTTTCCCAAACCGGCATGCTGGCATACGTGCCGGGATCGGTGTTTCCGGAGCGGAAATTCACACCCGTGTGGGTCGATCGCCAGGGGCGCGAGGAGCCCCTGGGCGTGGACCCGAGGACCTATCTCGCAGGGCATGTTTCGTCTGATGGGCGGCAGATCCTTCTCAACCACCAATACCCTCCCAGGGATGTCTGGCTCTTTGATCTGGATCGGCAGACGCTGCGCCGGCAGACGTTTGAGGGGAACCACACGAGGGCGATCTGGGGGCCTGGACCGGAGTATTTTACGGTCGACTCGGATCGAGAGGGCCCTGTCCATCTCTACATCAAGAAAGTCAATTCCGGGCCTGGGGAGGTTGAAAGGCTGGAGAATGCTTCGCTTGAGTGGCGGCGGGCCAGTTCGTGGTCCCCGGACGGGGAGCGCCTGGCTTTCATATCAACGGAGGAGGGTAGCGGTTTCGATATCAAGATCCTGTCACGAGAGGGAAAAGTAGAGCCCTTCCTGCAGACGAGGTTTTGGGAGGCGTGGCCGGAGTTTTCGCCCGACGGTCGGTGGATCGTGTACTGCTCGAATGAGTCGAGGCGTTACGAGCCCACGGCGGGGCGTAACGAGATCTACGTTCGGCCCTACGACCGGGGGCCCGGAACTGCAGTTCAGATCTCAACGCAGGGCGGACTGAGCCCGGCCTGGTCGCGGGACGGGCAGGAGATCTTCTTCCGGCGGGGAGGAGCGTTCTATTCGGTGAGAGTCGATGTGGCCGGCATGCGCCTGAAGGCAGACCTGCCGGTGAAGCTCTTTGAAGGCCTATACATAGGCACGGATCCGGTTCGCTCTTACGATGTGGCGCCGGATGGGCGTTTCCTGCTGATGAAACCCCCGGATGAGGCCGCTCGGACAGCCCTCATAGAAGAGTTTTTTCCCACTCGCATCCGGCTCGTCCAGAACTGGTTCGAAGAACTCAAACGCCTCGTCCCCACGGACCACTAGACGATTGGCAACATTGTCTCCAGCTAGACGATTCCGGACGGGCCAAGCAGCGTGGGTCAACGAGGCGGTTTTTTCTTCCGATCGAGCGAGCGACGTGTCAACAAATATCAGGTCCACTTATGTCGAAGTTAGAATCCTCGCTCGCCCTTTTAAACACGGTTTTGCTGAAATCGAGTTTACAGCAGAAATCGGACTTGACCCCGGTGTCGGCAAGACAACAGTCATGCGCAGAGTCGCCCAGGCACTGGCGGGAAAGCGATTGTCCGGGATCGGCCTCTCTCTCGCCGTTCTAGTTAGGGGACGTCGTGCTCAAATGCCGGCTGTCCAACTGAGAGTACGTGGGGATGTCAGAGAATCGTTCCAGCCATAACAATTACCAGAAGGAGACTTTTGCTGGGGAGGCCCACGAGTTCTGTAAGCCCATACCTGACGAGGTCGAAGAACGCCTGGAGCGTATCGTAGCTATGGCAGCACTTTCCAGGGGCGAGCGCGTGCTCGACGTTGGAACTGGCACAGGTGTCCTCATTCCCCACATTCGGCAGTGCGGAATTGACGAGGTTGTAGGATGCGATCTGAGCCCAGCGATGCTCGCTAAGGCCCAGGAACAGCATGACGGGGTCACTTTCTGGTTGGGAGACGTCATCGATCTACCGGAAAGCCTGGGCCGCTTCGATGTCGTATTCCTCAACGCGATGTTCGGCAACGTGTGGGACCAGCGAGCGACGTTGCAGAAAGTCACTGGTATGCTACGAACGGGTGGACGAATCTGTATAAGCCATCCCCTAGGCTCGCGTTTTGTCGCTGAACTCAATCGCGGTGATCCTCGGCGTACGCCCCATCTTCTTCCTAATAAAGAACAGTTGCATGTACTTATACGTGGAATCCCACTCAAGGTGGTCGACTACTCCGATGAGAAGGATTTCTACTTGCTAGCTCTCAGAAGGTCGTGATTATGGTGGCTCCAACACTCTCCCCCATCGCGGAAGCTGTGCCCAGGGCGGGATTCGAAGCCGTACGACTCCCCCGAACAGGACCAGGAGGCAAAGAATAGGGAATGTGCCCCGCTGACCACTTATGCTCTTGAGTGGCTGATGAGGGTTCCCAGGGACGTGGGTCGCTGACAACCGAAATACTCCCTGGTTACTCAAAATAGAGCTCTGGCTCGAACGAGAATTGATTCTCTGTCTTCTCGACATCGGCGGCCATGTAGTGATACTGGACCGCGCGACGACGGCGCGATGTCCTGTTTGGTGGCGTGTAGTGGAATAACTCGCAGTGAAACACCAGAGCATCGCCTGGTTGCAACGGGACGGCCAATATTTCGTCCGGGTTCGGAGGGTCGGTCAGGCCGTACTCGTCCCCCTCTCCAGCGTGCGGGTGCCTGGAACAATGTCCTGCGTACGGTGCCGGCCTCGGTGCCATCGCTCTTCCAGAGTTCTACTCCACTGATGCCGTCGTCGGCTGAGAAAAAGAGCGTGCCACCAACGTCGGTTGAGTACCTCGGATTAGAACCGCTGCTGCCCGGCTGAATGTCCTTGACGCGGACGGTCCAATTGAGCAAGGCTGTGGGTGTGTGTGGAGACACCTCAAGCAGCGACCCCAGCAACATAAGCCTGCTGGACTCAAACGGGGACAGCGAAATTGATCTGTCAGACCTGGTCTATTTCTACGGCTTTCTCTTCCTAGGCTCCTCGCCACCTGTTTTAGGGACAGAATGCGTACCGATTCTCGGTTGCGAAGGGCCTAGTGCCGGATAGCGAACATGAACGTCAACCCAGGTGTCCCGCTAGTCATGATCAGCGGAAGGCGACCCATGAGAGACAGTTCTTTTTCGATCATATCGCGGCGTACTTTGCTATGGAGATTGGCATGCGGATTGGGCATGTCAGGACTGGCGAGGCTTTGGGGCGCGCAGGAGGAGGCAAGTCCGATCTCCGCTGCCCCGGGACTGCCAGCGAATTCCCGCGACCGACTTCAACTACCTTTTCGGCATATCCATCTGGACTTCCACACTTCGCCGGGTATTCCGAGCGTCGGAGAAGACTTCACGGCCGATGAGTTTGTCCGGGTCTTGAAAGAGGCGGCCGTCAACTCCATCACTGTCTTCGCGAAGTGCCATCAGGGGATGTCGTATTACCCCACGAAAGTAGGAGTTCGCCATCCGGGCCTCCAATTCGATCTTCTGGGAGAGACGATCGAGGCGTGCCATAAGGTGGGGATCCGCGTCTCCGTCTACCTCAGTACCATGTACGACCAGCACATTTGGCAGCGCCATGGTAATTGGCGCGTGCTGGATGCAGAAGGCCGTGAGGATGGGCATCGTGGAATCACTGGGCCGCTGACCCCGATGCTTGGCAGGGTCTGCATCAATACGCCCTACTTGGACTACTTAATCGCTCAGGCGGAAGAAGTCCTGAAAGGTTACGACGTTGACGGAATCTTCTACGACAACTACCTCTACCGTGACTTTGGTTGCTGCGGCTCCTCCTGCATGAGGGAACGAGAGAAACTGGGGCTGGACTCAACCAAGAAAGAAGATCGGCTCGAGCATGCCCGGATGGTTCTGCGGGGGGCGATGGATCGACTCGGGGACATCGTGCGCCAGCACAAGCCGAAGGCGAGCGTCTATTTCAACGGGCCGATCAGCTTACACCGCAACTCGCCAGAATTCATCCGTTCAGTGCTGAAGCACTACACGCACATCGAGATCGAGGCCCTTCCAGGCGGAAGCTGGGGCTATGCCTATTTCCCTGTGGCTTCGCGTTATTTGCGCAACCTGGGGCTGGATTGCATGGGGATGACCGGCGCCTTTCATCGCAGTTGGGGGGATTTTGGTTCGGTCCGCAACCAGGCTGCTCTCGATTACGAATGCTTCAGCATGCTGGCTCAGGGTATGAAGTGCGCCATTGGCGATCATCTTCATCCGAGTGGCCGACCGAACAGAGTTACCTACGAGCGCATTGGCCGAACCTATCGTAGTGTAGCGAAAAAAGAGCCGTGGTGCACGGGTGCCCGGACAGTCACTGAGATTGCGTTCCTGACGGTCGATGCCGGCCCTCGGTCAAGTGGGTCCGATCTCGGGGCCGCGCGGATGCTGTCGCAGTTGCATCATCAGTTCGACATGCTCGACCGCGAATCCGATTTCGCCAGGTACAAACTGATCCTTTTCCCCGATAGCGTTCGGCTCGACAATAGTCTCCGCAAAAAGCTGAAGGACTATCTGACCGGTGGGGGAAAAGTAATCCTCAGCCACGAATCAGGTCTAGACGAGAAAGGTCGGCAGTTCGCGTTACCCGAGATCGGCATCGAGTATGAAGGGCCCTGGAAACACGAGGTGCAGTACCTCGAAGTTCTGAAAGGTCTGAACCAGGGGCTTCCCGATATGGTGCACGTAGCGTACGAGAAGGGTTGCGCCGTAAAAGCCCGACAGGGGACTACCATATTGGGGCGGATTTGGAGTTCCTACTTTGATCGTGACCACTCGCACTTCCAGGTAGAGCAAACGCCCTTTTCCACAGCGACCGACTACGTCGCAGTCGCGGCACGAAGCAACGTCATCTATATTGCGGTACCGATTTTCCGAATGTATACACAGTTCGGTTACAAGTTCTACCGACAGCTGGTTGGCAACTGCATCAGACGGCTTGTCAAGAATCCTCTCATTAAAACCGAGGGACCCTCGACGGCAGAAATCACTGTGACGGAACAGGGGGGACGGCTAATCGTCCACCTGCTGCACTATGTGCCCGAGCGGCGAGGTGGACAGCTCGATGTCGTGGAGGATGTCATCCCTCTGATGGAGCTGAAAGTGGCTCTTCGCATGGCACAGCGTCCTCGGCAGTCGTATTTAGCGCCGCAACGACAGAACTTGGCGTTCGATTATGTTGAAGGATATGTTCGTTTCGTCGTTCCAGTCGTCAAAGGGCACCAAATGGTGGTGTTCGAGACGTGAAAGAGTTCGACTAGTGGCTTCCAGATAGAGGTCGACCAAGCTTTTCGACATGGCGGCCGCGATTCCTGACCGTCCTTGGGTGCAATCTGGCCCCGTGATAAGCATCTGATCTGAATCTTCAATGGTCGCCAAACGAGTTCCACGAGTGGAGGACCAAGGATCAGCAATCCAACCATGACGGATCCCGGAGCAGCGATCAGGACTGCTCCGGCTGCAACGTCCTTGGCCTGCTTGACCAGGGGATGAAACTCGGGAGAGGCCACATCGGCAAGCAACTCCAGTGCAGTATTGAGGGCTTCTGCTGTCCAAACGGCAACGATAGCCAGCACAATCCACAGCCACCCGGCTGCCTCAATCTGGAGAGCCAAACCCGCGACGATGACGAGCACGGTCGCTGCCCAATGGATCCAGGCATTGTGCTGAGTGTGCAGCATCAGGGCGACCCCACGCAGGGCATGACCTACGCTTCGGATCCGTCCATCAAAGGTGAAGTCCCTGGTCACGGCTGCGAGTCGTGTTGGCAGTGATTAGCGCTCGTCAGTATAGCAAGGTTTCTGGCTGCACCCAGTGTCACGATTTCCCTGCGGCACTGCCTCTGATCGGTGCTGAAAGAGACGATTCAGACTGGCACGGAAAATGCGTGTAGGAGCTGCAAACCATAGTCCAGAGGGAGGTTTCACCCGATGTTCAAAGAACAGACTTGGACCCAACAGGCCAGGCTAATCGTTACCATCTTGCTTCTGTGCAGCCTCCTCACCGAAGGTTTCGCTAACTCTGTAGCTCCTCAGAGCCCGGCAGATATTCGGGATGCTGCTGAGGCTGCCGTCCTTGAGTATCTGGAGAGGGCTGGCATCGAGATCGAAGAGGCGGTCATCGAGCAGATTGGGCAAGTCGAGCTTTATCCAGAGCACGGACAATTCCACGATCCTTCTTGTGCCGAGACTGCTCCACGCGCGGCAGTGACAGGAGTCGTTTACGACCAGTCGGATGCCGTCCTCCCAGGAGTGAGAATTGTCTACAAACTCCTCGACGGAAGCTACAAGCGGATCAGTGCGGCTGGACATCGGGGACGCTTCAGTCTGACGAATCTGGAGACTGGCCCAGCTGAGTTGCGGTTCGGTATGACCGGATTCACGACCTCTATTTACCGTTTCGATCTCGAATGTGGCCGCGATCTGTTCCTGGCTCACCAGCTGAAGGTCGGAGATCCGAACCCCATCATCACTATCAGGCGTGAAAAGCTCCTTCCGGACAGCGTGACTGGGGCGTTTGTCTCCCTGACCCTGCTCGGACCCCAGCAGGGGTTGTTTCACTTGCGTTTCAGTGGCGAGGAGGCACTGGTTGTTCGAGAGCTTCGGGGAAAAACTCCTTATGATCCGGAAGGTCGATCGCTCGACAGAGCGTTGCAGAGTGAGTTGGACTCTTTCTTCAGGGTTCTGCCCGACATTCGCCAGGGTCCGGATCGCTTCCTACCATTCATTTCAGGAGACACGCTTGAACGCATTCTCCGTGTGCACATACCAGAGGCGGCGGGATCGTCCCAGGATTTCCAGCTCTGGACTGCCCATTTGATTGACTGGGTCGCCTGCCAGGCATGGGAGGAATTGGAATCCATTCGGATCGAGGAACCTCAGGAGCCCGAATCGGAAACCGACTTTGCAGCCATGGCCGCGTCTTCAGCAGAACGGAGACGCCGGGTCCTGCAAGCACTGGGAGAACGGGGCACACTGGGCGATGAGCACTACTGGCAGGTCGAGCCCTACCTGAGGCGCTATCTCGGCGAGGGCCTGGTTGCCGCTGAGGATCCCGGCAGAACTCTTCCATCCCCTCTCCCGGCGGCTCCTGTATATATTCAGGTGCTCTTCCCGCACTTGACGCTCGCTTGGGCCAGGACCAGTGACCGGTTTCAAATCGTGGGTGTTGGGATTGACGATTGATTTCAAGGGCTGGGCTCGGAGCCCTACTACCCCTGCACCAGATCCGCCATCCTCACTTCCAGCACTGAGGCCAGAGCATGGATCACACCCAGGGAGGGGTTTCGCTGTCCCCGGGATGACCCCAACATATGACAGGTCAGACCGTCAGACGTGGAAAACCCGCGTCCCCCAATTCTATTAATGGGATAAACCCTTCCCTTGCCTCCCAGGAGCTCTTGTCAATAGGTGTGGAAAAACATCAGGCGGCTTTCTCCTCCGGGACTTGGTTGACCGGGACTCCATTGACATATTTGGCGCCCTGGTAGACGTCTTTCATCAGCTCCGGTGCCTTCAACCGGCGGAATCGCTGCTCCGCCACCAGCAGCATCTTCCAGATCACCGCCTGGGCGTTGTCCACTTTCTTGAATCGCTTGGCCGCGTCCGTTCGCAGCCGAAGAGCGGCAAACGGTGACTCCACTGGATTGGTGGTTCGCAGATGCTGCCACTGCTTCTTTGGATAGCAGGTAAAAGGTCACCATCCGGTCCCAGTCCTGCTCGATTAGCTCAGCCGCCAGAGTCAGCCCTCGCTGCCGGCACCAGTGCTGAAAAACCTTCTTGAGTCGTTGTGCTTCTTCTCGAGTCTCGGCGTAAGGGATCTGCCGCAGGATCAGCAAGGCCGGCTTGTGCACTCGCTTAGGGAGCTTGGTCAGCAGGTTGACGATCCGATGATTCCAGCAGCGCTGCTCCTCGGCCTGGGGATAGACGTTGCGCAAAGCTCCCCAGATGCCCAGGTGGCCGTCTCCGATCACCAGCCGTGGACAGCCCATCCCCCGGCGCTTCAAGTCGCGCAGTACTTCCGACCAGCTCTGGGTCGATTCCCGATAGCCGCTCGTGACCGACACCACGGCTTTGCTTCCGTCACTTAAGGCGGCCTGCACCACCAGCAGGACTGCCTTTTCCTTCTCCAGACCCGCCTTGACGTAGATTCCATCTACCCATAAATACACCACTTCCAGATCATTCAAGGGTCGACTCTGCCAGACCTCCCATTCGGCCTGCCACTGCTCTTTCAATCTGGCCACCGTGGAGGACGACAGGTGCGCCTTTTCCCCTAAAAGCCCTCTCAGAGCCAGATCAAAATCCCCCAGCGCCAGACCATGCAAGTACAGCTCAGGGATCAGTTCTCGAACCTGCCGCGTCCGCTTGGCAAACAGGGGCAACACCCGACTTTCAAAGTGTTCCTCTAGATCCCGCACTCGAGGCCTTCGAACCTGGATCGTCCCCGAGCTCAGCGTCAGATGCCTCGGCTTCCCATATCCATTGCCATAGCCCGACGGAGCGTCCACGGCCCTTCGCCGCTCACTCTTACGCCGCCCTAATAACTCCGTGACTTCCTCCTCCAGCAGCTCTTGAACCCAGCCTTGGATCTTCTCCCGCACCCAATCTTCCAGCTCCTCGAAACAAACTCTTGACTCGACACTTTCCTCAATGTTCTGCTTGCTCATGCGGTGTGTACTCCTTCCGTTGCGGGCCTTTCGGCCCTGGGTTTTAAATCAACCCGGAAGGATACTCACCGCCTATGCTATTTACACACCTTCTGATGGTAGCTCCCTCCCAGACTTCAGAGTGCTATAAGCGTTGAAATCGAAAAAGGGAGCACAACAAATGCGTAAAACACGAGTCTTTTTGGCTGGAATGCCGCTACTACTTTTCGCAGTTTCCCTCGGAGCCCAAGATCCGGCCAAGGTTGCCGCCAACCAGTGCAAGGTCGAGTTCGAAAATGACTACGTCAGGGTGCTGCGCTGGAACGTAGGTCCGGGTGAGAAAACCCCGATGCACGAACACCCGGCAAGCATATCCATACTCCTTAGTGGCGGTCGCGTGAAATTCACCCTTCCAGATGGCACCACCAGAGAGATGGAGACGGAAGCTGGGAAAGTGACCTGGAACGACCCTGAAAGTCATGCCAGTCAGAACGTGGGCGACCAGCACAACGAGGTGATCCAGATAGAGCTCAAATGAGCGGCCTGACTGAAGCCACTACTTCGGTAACTCGCAGGTCTCCCCGCTAGTCCATGATTCAGATTTTTCTGGCTTCCGTCAGTATTTAAAGGAGGTGTTAAATGCGAAGGATTCTGGCGGGTGTCGCCGTGGCCCTTATGCTCATGGTTGGAGCTGCTGTGGCCCAGCAGGCCAAGGCGCCGTCACAAATCGTGGTGACCGCAGCTGAGTTGAAGTGGGGCGAACCACCACCCGTTTTTGAGAAGGGTGCCTCCTTCACGGTGGTTTCTGGGGACCCGGGTAAAGCCGGCATCTTCGTGGTGCGCCTCAAGATGCCGGCAGGTTACAAGGTTGCAGCGCACTGGCACCCGACGGACGAGCACGTGACGGTGATTTCGGGCACGTTTGCCATCGGCATCGGCGAAACGTTCAACAAGGCGACGATGAAGGAGCTCCCGGCTGGGAGCTACGTGTTCCTGCCTGCTGAGATGCGGCATTTCGCAATGGCGACGACGGCGACAACGGTTCAGATTTCGGGCCCGGGTCCTTTCGCCCTGACGTATGTCAACCCCGCAGACGACCCGCGCCAGCGGTCTTCAGGGAAGTAAAGCCGCCGTTTGGCCCTCATTCATCCCATGCCCCCTTGACCCGGGTGCGGGGCCAGATACTCCCCCGGTGTTATTGGCCCGGGTTGCATCTGGAAGGAGGAAACTTGCTTTCTCAACTTCAGTCCGGATACAACCCTCATTGTGCTCTGGATAGGAGACGTGTCGATGTGGCGGTTGAGGATATGTGCGGTCGTTTTGATTGGAGCTGCTGCGTGTACTGAAGAGCCTCCCCCGCAAGCTGTTCGCGAACAGGAGTCCAGGTTACCAACGCCGACCGAGGGGACGGCCGAGGGGTTCATTCTCAAGAGGGGAGAGGGTGAACCGCTGCTGAAAGGCATCGTGGTCAAGGCATCACCCAAGACCGGCACCACGGGCTCTATTCTGGTTGAGCAAAGCTTCAAGGGCGGACTTATTTGGAAACCGGATAATTAATAGTTCGGCGTATGAGGAATAGGCATGAAGGAATCGGATCTCTACCTTCCCCTAAAACGGTTCCTGGAATCTCAGAATTATGAGGTGAAGGGGGAGGTCCAGAACTGTGATGTCCTGGCAGTGCGCGGTGAGGAAGTTCCAGTCGTCGTTGAACTCAAGCTCTCTTTCAATCTCAACGTGGTCCTTCAGGCTGTTGAAAGACTTTCCCTGACTCCGAAAGTGTACATCGGCATCCCTAGACGATGTGGAATTCTGAACAGACGACGGAGGCAGATCATCAAGCTACTCAGGATGCTTGGCTTGGGTCTGGTGGCGGTCGATCCGGACCTGGAGACCGGGAGCGTAGAGGTGCTTCTCGATCCCGGTGAGTATAAGCCTCGCAAGTCAAAGCGCCGCCAGGAGCGTTTGCTTGGTGAGTTCATGAGACGGGTAGGCGACCCGAACCTCGGCGGGACAGAGAAGAGAAAGGGCATCATGACCGCCTACCGACAGAGAGCAGTGGCAATTGGCCGGTTCCTCGACAAGGACGGACCGACAAAGGCTTCATGCATAGCCGAAACTCTCCGGGAGCCGAAAGCCAGGGATATCTTGTACAGGGACGTGTACGGCTGGTTTGAGAGAGAGTCATTTGGTGTGTACAAACTTTCCCCTCGAGGAAAGCGGGAGATTCCTCATTGGGAGGGAAAAGCCGAGGACAGACTTTGCAAGGTTCTGGAAACTCAGGAAGTAACGGCCGAACAAGCGGTTGCACGCGGACGCGCCACGGCGCGCCGGTGAACCGAGACGTTAGCCCGTCCAAAGAGCAATCGTCCCCAGGACCAAAACAATTAGGAGGATAGCGATGAAGTACATGATCAGCTGGTTCGAACGCCCGCAAGGTTCGCCTGCAGAGTACGAGAATGCCCAGAAGCGGATACTTGAGGTGTTCGGTCAATGGAAGGCGCCCGCCAATTTCAAGATCGAATTCTTCGTAGTGCGAGTCGGCGAGTGGGGTGGGCACATGTTAGTGGACTGCGACGATCCGTTGGCCGTTCACAAGTTCTGCTCGACCTACCCGGCTTTCGAATGCCAGGCGCGACCCGTGATTGCCGTCGAGGACGCAGTCCGGGTCGAACTCGAAGCTATTGCCTGGCGCGACGGGCTGAAGCGCAGCTGACATCCGAGAAGATCACATCGCACAGGCCGCAATGCCTTCGCGAGCCAGCCTGTGTACCGGCATGCGTATGGTGCTTCTTTAGCACGCGGCGCCGGGACAAGAACACGCCTTCGAATCCGTGCGCGCCGCGGAGGCTCGCGAGATTAGAGGTGGACGAAAACTGGACGGAGGACAGAGAGCATTGGAGGGAGCGAATGCGTGTGGACGCGCTAAACCATTGAAACCATTGGTACCGGAGGGGGGAGTCGAACCCCCACGAGAAGTTAATCTCGCCAGATTTTGAGTCTGGTGCGTCTGCCAATTCCGCCACTCCGGCACAGGCCTGATTATTCTAGTGGGTTCCAGGTTCTAGGTTCTAGATTACTTGAGCCGAGTTCATCTTTACTTTGGAGTCAAGTTACAGAACGGTGTGGCGTAAGCGCACCGTCCCTGGTGTTTGACGGCACGCTGACGCCTTGCCGTTCTGTTGTGCAGGTGTCAAGGAAGTGCATCTGTGTGCGGGGTGGTGCTGACCTGGCTGAGCACCTGAGTACATTGCTCGTCGGTCTGAGGCGAAGCCTCGTTAGGTACTGGGACCCGAAATACCTGGGGATCGGGACGAGAATCGGGGGACGGACAGCCAGGCGGAGGGAGTGATTCCTCCTCTATCCTGCGGCCAGAGTGGTTTGAACAGGCCCAGCCACTTCTTCCTGGCTGGACAGGCTTCTTCTCCTGGCCGCAAGCAGGATCCAGGCATTGTGGTTCAACCAGGCCGGGTCGATGAGACTCTTGCCGGGTTTTGATTCAGAGGCCCGAGTCCTTCTCCGGATGACACTTGACGCGGAGCTGAAAGAGACGACAAAACCTCGCATAAGAGCTTCTCCAGCCGTCAGTCCCGAGCACCCTCTAAGAATGGCCTTCCCAGATCAATGCTGGACCGACTTTTCTGCCGGTCACAAATTTTCCCTGTGTTGCGGTACCGTACCCTACCCCTCACCCCTGACGCGAAAAACAGCATGGCCACTGCCAGAACACTCGAGTTGGCTTTCAAAAACGCTACCGTTTTCAGGTCAGAGAGCATTAACATGAGGTTCCGAAATGAAAACGAATCGATCCCCCTCCAAGATCAAACTCGGCCCCATCCTGCTGTCCGAGATCGAAGCCGCCAGGGAAAGGATTCAGGGGATTGCGCTTCGTACACCCCTGATCGAGTTGACCGACCCGGAGGGACCGGCTCGCATTTACCTGAAACTGGAGAACCTGCAGCCGATCGGCTCTTTCAAGATCCGGGGCGCCTTTAACGCCATGGCCGTTGTGGATCGGGAGGCGCTCTCCCTAGGAGTCTATACGGCCAGTGCCGGGAACATGGCTCAGGGCGTTGCCTGGGGCGCCCGCCACCTGGGCGTTCCCTGTTCAGTTGTCGTGCCGGAGGGAGCTCCACAGACGAAACTGGAAGCCATCGAGCGCCTCGGCGGCGGGATCCTTCAGGTGCCTTTCGAAGAGTGGTGGCAGGTGATTGTGGATCATCGCTACGAACCACTGGCCGATCTCGTTTTCATTCATCCGGTCAGCAATCCCGCCATGATTGCAGGCAACGGTACGGTTGGATTGGAGATTCTCGAGGATCTTCCCGACCTGGATACCGTCGTGGTGCCCTATGGTGGTGGAGGGCTGAGCTGTGGAATTGCTTCGGCGATCCATTCACAACGACCCGAAGTGAAGGTCTTTGCTGCCGAGGTATCCACCGGAGCCCCTCTGGCGGCCTCACTGGCGGCCGGGAAGCCGGTGAGAATCGATTACCAGCGGAGCTTTGTTGACGGGATCGGCACGGCCGGACTGCTGGATGAGATGTGGCCTCTGGCCAGCCGGCTGCTGGCCGGATCTCTGGTTGTGGAAGTGGAGGCAGTCGCCCGCACGATCGGCCTTCTGGTCGACCGGGCAAGGGTGCTGGCGGAAGGTGCCGGGGCCGTTCCCGTTGCCGCCGCTCTGAGTGGACAGGCCGGGGGAGGGAAGGTGGTGTGCGTCGTCTCGGGTGGAAATCTCGACTTGAGTGTCCTGGACGTGATTCTAAGGGGAGAAGTTCCAGGAGCGAAAGACGTGGAACGTGGAACGTGAAACGTGGAACTGGGAGAGTCAGTCCCGCCTTCTCATCAGGGACTGGACTCCCACGCTGGAAGTCCTGGAAGCCGGCTTGTGCTCATCCTCTTCCGATTCCTCTTTCGCCACCTCTCCAGGATTGACGAACAGATCCATGGCCAGCCTGTTCTGCCTGGTATAAAGCTCATGGTAGCGGCCATCCAGGGCCAGCAGCTCGGGATGAGTACCTCTCTCAACGATCCGGCCGTCTTCCACGACAAAGATCTCGTCGGCACTTTGAATGGTAGAAAGACGATGAGCGATGACAAAGCTCGTGCGATCCTTTCGAAGCGCTCGAAGCCCTTCCTGGATGAACCCTTCACTTTCGCTGTCCAGGCTCGAGGTCGCCTCATCCAGAATCAGGATCCGCGGATCGGCCAGGATGGCGCGGGCAATGGTAACCCGCTGTTTCTGTCCGCCCGAGAGTTTGACTCCCCTTTCGCCGATCACGGTGTCATAGCCGTCGGGAAATGTATCGATGAACTCATCGGCGTGGGCGATCCTGCTCACACGGGTGACATCATCCAGGGTAGCTCCGGGACAGCTGTAGCGAATGTTCTCCTCGATGGTTCCGTCGAAGAGAAAACTCTCCTGCAGGACCACACCGATCTGCTCCCGAACGCTCGAGATGCTGACCGAGTCGACATTCTTGCCGTCAACGTAGATTTCCCCATCCGAAGGGCGGTGAAAGCGGAGGATCAGGCCCACCAGGGTTGTCTTCCCGGAACCGCTTGACCCGACCAGAGCAATGGTGGTTCCGGGCTTCACCTCAAACGACACATCCTGCAGAACAGCCTGGCCCGGTTCGTAGGAAAAGGAGACATTCCTGAACTCGACTCGTCCCTGGATGCGCCCAATTCCGGGCTTGGGGGACTCAGCTTCGTCCTCTCGAGTCTGAGCCAGTATTCCGCGCATGCGGTCCAGGCCAGCGAATGCCTGTCCCAGTTGCGTTCCGATGGCTGACATCTGAATGAGGGGAGAAGCCATCAGGGCAGTGAAAGCCAGGTACATGACGAGCTCGCCGAGGGTCATCTCATCCCGGATAATGGCGCCTCCGCCGACCAGGATCATCACTACACCCATGCACCCGATTACCACGGTCGCCAGGGAAGAAAAGAAAGTGACACCGGTAATGGAGCCGCGAACGTTGTCGAAGAGGCGGTTAGCTCCTTCCTCGAAGATCCGGTCCTCTTCTTCCTCCGAGGTGAACGCTTTGACGACGCGGATTCCGCCGAGAGCCTCTCCCAGGCGTCCGCTCACCTCAGCGAGGATCTTCTGGCGGGCTCGAAAGATGGGCCGCAGCCTGCGGAAACCAACGACCATCATGACCAGAAACGCCAACAGAATGACGGAAATCGACAGAGTCAGTCGCCAGTTCAGGTAAAAGAGGATGGCAAACGCCGCTGTTGCGGTAAGAAACCCGCCGAAAAGCTGTACCAGCCCGGTCCCGACCAGGTTGCGGATACCCTCGGCGTCGGACATGATTCGCTGGATCAGCTCTCCGCTCTTATGGGCTTCGAAATAAGACACGGGGAGACGCATGACGTGCTGCTGAACCCGCATGCGCAGGTCGGTGATGGTCCGCCAGGCAGCAATACCCAGAAATTTGGCCAGCAGGAAACCAGTGATTGCCTGGATGAGGGTGGCGCCGAAAGCCACAGCGGCCAGCCAGGGGAGAAGTTCGGAACGCTTCTGCACCAGCACGTCGTCGATCAGGAACTTCGTGATGCCCGGAAGAATGAGGCCGGCGAGGCGGCTGATCAGGGTCAGGAAGAGGCCGACGACCAGACTCCGGCGATGTGACCAGACGATTGTCCGGGCTTCCTTCCAGGCTGTCGAGACGTTGAAGCTGGGCATTGCTAACTCCTACCTGGGATCATCGCATGTTTGCGGTCACAGATCCAAAGTCGTGCGCGTTCCACGTTCCACGAGTTTGGGGTTCCCAACCTTCAACCTTCAACTTTCAACCTTGAACCTGTACCCTCACCAGTAACCAGAAGGAGTGAGCCATGACAATTGCCATTACCGGCGCGACCGGCCTTATTGGAAAGAGCCTTTGCCCCCGGCTCCAGCGGGAAGGAAAGGATCTCGTCTTGTTCGCTCGAAACACGCGCAGCGCCCAGTCTTTGTTTCCGGGCGCCCGGGTCATCGAGTGGGATGCTGTGGCCGGCCCACCTCCGGTCGGCTCACTGGACGGAGTGGATGCGGTCGTGCATCTGCTGGGAGAAGGCATTGCGGCCGGGCGCTGGTCCTCGAGTCGAAAGAAGGCCATTCGCGAGAGTCGGGCCGAGGGGACGAGGAACCTGGTGGAGGCCCTTGGCCGCAGCTCACGGCCTCCCGGGCTTCTGGTCAGCGGCTCGGCCATCGGGTTCTACGGCTCCCGTGGGGATGAGCCGTTGGATGAATCAAGTGAGCGCGGCGGCGGGTTTCTGGGAGATGTCTGCCAGGCCTGGGAGGAGGAAGCACTGGCCGCTGAGGCTCTTGGGATCCGAACGGTGCTGCTCCGGACGGGCATCGTCCTTTCTCCCAGTGGAGGTGCCCTGGCCAAGATGCTGCTGCCGTTCAGAATGTTCGTTGGAGGGGCTCTGGGATCGGGAAAACAGTGGATGTCCTGGATTCACATCGATGATGAAGTCGGCTTGATCAGACACCTCCTGAACAGCGACGGGTTACAGGGGCCCGTCAATGCGACCGCGCCCGGGCCCGTCACCAACTCCGAGTTTTCGAAGACCCTGGGCAGGGTACTGGGCCGGCCTTCCATTCTTCCGGTCCCGGGTCTGGTGCTGAAGCTGCTGCTGGGAGAGATGGCGCAGGAGCTTCTCTTGAACGGCCAGAAAGTGTTGCCACAACGCGTCCTGGCCAGCGGGTATCAGTTCAAGTTCCCGGAGCTGGAAGGAGCACTGAGGGACCTGCTCTCCTAGGACCTTGTTGCATGGATCATCCCGAAGGATGCCTTATCATCGTGTTTTTCAACACCGGGGATAACCTAGATGCCACATAAGTTCAACGCAGCCCGACGGCACAAGTTTGATAAGGCGCAGTATCGGGTGATCAACTGGGCGGAATATAACGAGAGCCTGCGCCAGCGGGGTGATCTGACGATTTGGGTCAGTGATGAGGCTCAAAGTGTGTGGCGCGCGCCGCGCCGCACGTCACGGGGTGGCCAGCGGAGATACTCGGATCTGGCTATCGAGACATGCCTGACGCTGCGCACGGCGTATCGGCTTGGGTTGCGACAAACGCAGGGGCTGATGGGTTCCATTGGCACGCTCATGGGGCTGGATATACGGGTGCCGGACTTCTCCACACTGTCGCGTCGCGCAAACGGCTTGAGCATCGCGCAGGTGATGAGGCA
This sequence comes from Acidobacteriota bacterium, assembly GCA_965205345.1. Lineage (GTDB taxonomy): Bacteria > Acidobacteriota > UBA6911 > RPQK01 > CBDAPI01 > CBDAPI01. Next base: position 199,622 of record CBDBGQ010000056.1, read on the forward strand.
AGCCGGGTCTGTGCCTGTCCATCTGGTGGTGGACAGTACCGGCCTCAAGATCTTCGGCGAAGGGGAATGGCTCGCGCAGAAGCATAAAACCAGGGGAATACGCCGCCGCTGGCGCAAACTCCACCAGTAGTGTAACTTTTTTTCTGTAATTTCTGGTCAGGCCTTGGGTCGGAAAGACAGAGGTCTGGGACAGGATTCTCCAAAAACAGAAACGAGAATCTGGCAAGGAGAATCAAATGAACCCAGATCTGGAAAAGAGAGTACCACGGGAGATCCTGGCGGAGTTGATCGAGGAAGGAACAGAAGCCTTTCGAGGAATCCTGGAGAAGTTGTTCAACGTGGCGATGCAGTTGGAAAGAAGCGAGTTTCTGGGAGCGGAAGCGTACGAGAGAACAGCCAGTCGGCGAGGCTATCGAAACGGATTCAAAGGCAAGCGGATTCAGACTCGAGTGGGAGAGCTGCACTTGGAGATTCCACAGGTGCGTGGGTTGAGGTTTTATCCCAAGTCGCTGGAGAGGGGTTGCCGTTCGGAGAAGGCCCTGAAGCTGGCCATTGCCGAGATGTATGTGATGGGCGTCTCGACGAGGAAAGTCACCGAGATCACGGAGCAGCTGTGTGGGTTGGAGATCTCGGCCACCCAGGTCTCGAGAGTGGCCGGGATGCTGGACGAAGAGCTGGAAGAGTTTCGAAGCCGGGAGCTGGGAGAGTATCCGATCGTGTATCTGGATGCCCACTACGAGAAGGTTCGAAGAGGCGGCAGGGTGCAGGACGTGGCCATCCTGAAAGCCATAGGAGTCAATCGTTTCGGGACGCGAGAGGTGTTGGGTCTGAGCGCCAAGATCAGCGAAGCGGAGGTGCATTGGCGAGGGTTTCTGGGAGATCTGCACAAGCGTGGACTGAGAGGGGTCGAGCTGTTGGTCAGTGACGATCACGAAGGACTGAAGGCGGCCAGGCGGGCAGTTTATCCGTCGGTGCCCTGGAACCGTTGTCAGTTTCACCTGAGCAAAAACGCCCAACAATATGCTCGCCGCAAAGAGGACAAGCCCCGCATCGCCCAGGCCATGCGGGACATTTTCGATGCCCCGTCTCGAGAGGATGCCGAGGAGCTCAAGGGTAAAGTCGTCAAGAAGTTCGAAAAGATTGCACCGGAGTTCGTGAGCTGGCTGGAAGACAACCTGGATGAAGGGCTGACAGTGTTTGATTTTCCGAGGAGCTGGTGGCGAAGGATCCGAACCATCAACGGACTGGAGAGACTGCACCGGGAGATCCGGAGACGAACCCGGGTGGTGGGAATCTTTCCCCACGAAGCATCGGCGCTGCGGCTCATCTCGGCTGTGCTTGCAGAGATACACGAGGAGTGGTTAACCGGCCGGCAATACCTGAACCTGGCCGGCTGGAAAAAACAAGTGGAGCAATTCTTCCCTACAGGCCCTAGCAGCCCGTGGTGGAAGTACGTTTTCTGAGCTCAGGTGGTACCCACGGGTGGAAGCAGCGAAGGGGTCGCTGAGTTGGGTTTTTCGGGCCAAGCAGCCGGAATCAGTCCGAACAGGCCCTTAAGACGCTTGAACAGCGACAAAATCAGTAGCATCAGGGCGCAAATCCGCCCCTGCAGACCCCGCGGCGTTCCCACACCCAGGCTCTGACGCATCAGCATCCCCAGATTGAAGGCGCTCACCTGGATCAGCAGTCGCTTCAACACATTCTCATGTCCCCGTACATGCAGCCGTCTCATCCCTCCGCTCCCGTACAGATGCGCACAGGGTCGCTCCAGCTGCTCTCCTCGTTGCCGCAGCAGCCGCTGCCCTCGCTCTCCCCGGATGCGCCGCCGATTCGCATACACCGCTTCCTGCCCCTGCCGGTCTCCTCGCCAGCGTCGCTTCCCTCGCCTCGGTTCGCTCACATAGCTGCGCAGTCCCACCGCATCCAGGTCCACCATCCGCTGCGTGCTGTGATACCCCTTGTCGGCCACCACCTCTTCGATGCCTCGTCCCTCCGGCAGCGCTTGTTCCACCTTCTCGGCCGCTTCCGTCAGGGTCTTCACCATGGTCTGCGTGTCCCCTTGATCGGCTCCCTGTACCGTCACCGAGACAATCGCTCCGGTCTCCAGATCCACTGCATGCTCCGCCTTGTGCGCCAGGTGCGTCCGCCCGTCCTTCATTCTGGTAATCCGCGCATCCGCATCATGCGGGTGCTTCCAAACCCGGTTCGATCCTTTGCCCGTGCGCTTGCGGTCCAGTTTGGCCAGATCTTCCCGTCGCGGCGTCTCAATCCCGGAGGCTTTCGCCAGCTCCATCAAAAACTCTTCATACCCCTGCTCGCTGTCCCGGCGCACGATGCTGCGCAGCGCTGCATTCGCTTCCAGCGTAGTGGCATCGATGCCGATCGTCTTGCCCCGCAGCAGGCCGCTCGCCCCGATCCGCTTCAGTACCCAGTCAAAGACTGCTTCGTGGGTAGCCACATCGATCAGTCGTCGGGTTCGGGAGATCGTGGAGTGATCAGACGGCGACTCGCTCAGTTTCAATCCCAGAAACTCTCGCAGTGCCAGAGAATCAGCTGCTCTCCAGGCTATTCCTCGTTCCGATCCGATCCCTTCGAAATACCCCACCAGCAGCAGCCGAAAGTACACTCCCGGAGCCAGGCTCGGTCGCCCCATCTTGTCTGCATAGAACTTCGCACACAGTCCCTCCACGAAGTCGTCAAAGCCGTGTTCGTTGAAAAGGCCATTCAGTCTTTCGTAGAAGGGATGGCCGGCGGTGCGGGGCAGCTCACTGGTGGCGACCCACAGGTCTTCTTGCTGTCGACGTTTCTTTTTCCCCATTGCCATGGGGTCAGTCTAGTGTCGCTGTGTGACCCCTTATCCTCGACTTTCACCACGGGCTGCTAGAGGAAATTACAGAAAAACGGTTGCTTAACCCTTTCCCGGGCTGGTCCTGGAAGAGACTGTCTTCTCCCTCCTGGTAATACGCCTGAGCCCTATCCTGTTGTTCTTGAGCCGCATTCCGCGCTTCCCGGGCCGCCGACCTCAGGGATTGAAAGCGTTCCAGGGCCGAAGCGGCTTCCTGTTTCATTCCCAGCTTTCGGTAGGCATCAGCCAACAGATAGTAGGGTTCCTTGAAGTCCGGGTTGTCTTTCAAGGCCAGCTTCAACTGCAAAACGGCCTCTTGATACCGTCCCTGTTTGAGGAGCACAAAGCCCAGTTCTTTGTAAACATCCGGCCGGGTCAAACTCTGCTCAATAGCCTCCTTCAAATTCTCGGTGGCCTGGGGAAATGTCTTTTCATCAAGCCTGTAAAGTAAACCTAGTTGAAAGTAGGCATCTGAGAACGACGGGGCCAGCTCCACAGCTTGCTCTAATCCACTTTTTGCTTTCTCGAAGTGGCCCAGCTCCTTATAGCTCAGTCCCAGAAGGTAATGCCCGTAGCCGTCACTCGGCTCCAGAAGCACGTTTTTCCGGGCTAGACTCAACGCCTGATCAACTTTGCCCTCTTCTAGATACACCCGGCACAGAAGCCGAATGGCGGGAAGTGACTTCGGATTCGTTTTGAGCGAGGCCTCGAGCACTTCCACAGCCTCTTTGTTTTGCCCGCAGTGAAAGAAAATCGAGGCCAGAGCCAGGGCGGGCTCCTTTGCGCTCCTGTCCAGGCGAACAGCCTCCCGGTACTCCCCGATTGCTTTCAGGAAGTCACTCTGGCTCTCATAGAGAAGCCCCAGCTGGTAATGAGACCCCGGATCTCGTGAGTCCGAGCGAAGACGATCCTGGAGCAGCCGTAAGGACTGCTGGAACTTCTTCTGGTCAATCCTCGAGCTGGGAGGCCGTTGACCAGAGGTCCCGCAGGGCCTTCGCGAGTGGGCACCGGGGAGGTCGCCAGGAGGGGTCTGCACGAGCCCCGCCCCCAGCCCCGTCTGGGCGAAGAGAAAGAGTACAAGGCTGGGCAGAACCAGGCGCGGCATGAGACGTTTCCCGGGTTTGCAGATGACTACTTCTTGCCTGATTTTCTCCGCGCCATGGCAAGTTGATCCCGGGCTCTTGCATCGTCCGGATTGATCTGCAGGTACTTGTGAAAATGAGATATCGCGTTTTCCCAATCTTCCAGTTCCAGGTAACTATAAGCCAGATTATGGTGGACCTGCAGGTTCTCGGGGTCGTAGTGCAGAACCTTTTCGTATTCTTCGACAGCTTTCTCAACCTGGCCAATTCCCAGATACGTATTTCCCAGATTCAGGTATAGAGACGAATGGTCCGGTTCCTTTTCAATTGCCTTCAAGAAGAATGGGATAGCCTTCTGGTTTTCTCCATTTCTGGCTAAGGCAAGCCCCAGCGTGCTCTCCAAACCCGGGTGTTCCGGGTCCTTTTCCAGAATCAAAGTCAGATGTTCAGCCGCTTCTCGGAAAAGCGACATCTCCATCAGCGCGCTGGCCAGGCCAAAACGGGCATCAGTATTTGTGGGATTAGCCTCCAGAATGACTTCATAATTCGCTACGGCTTCCGAAAACTGTCCTTGTCTTGTCTGGGCGTTGGCCAGATTGGCCCGAATCAGTGCGTTTTCTGGTGAGAGCTGCAGAGCCTTTGAGAAATTTTCGATAGATTCCTCCTGTTGCCCCATCGAAACAAAAACGTTGCCCAGATTGTTGTATGTACCTGATTGATCAGAGACAAATTCCAGTGCTTCCCGATAGTGCGCAGCTGCTTTTTCGAACTGGCCAAGTTTGAAGTAAACAAGAGCCATGTTGTCGATGACGTCACCGGCCCGGGAATCAATTCTCAAAGCTTGCCGATAATACCCAAGGGCATCTTCATATTTTCCAAGGGAGGACTTGTGTTGGGCCAGTTTGACAAACAGCGGGAAGTCATGAGGATTGTCTTCAATGGCAATATCAAAGTGCTCCCGGGCGGCGAGAAGGTTTCCTAATCTCTCATAGGCAATGCCGATATCGACATGGGCTGCAGTGTTGTCCGGCTGCTGTTGCAGAGCCATTTCGTAAGAGGTGATGGCCTCCCGGTAATCCTCCAATTCTGAGAGAGCATCCCCCCGTTGCATCCAGGCCAGCGGATAGTGAGGAACATTGCTCAAGAGCGAAGTCAGCTCCCTGACCCGTTCTTCCTGTTGATCGTAGGCATCCAGGAGGCGTGCGAAATTGTAGTGAAAACGCCAGTCCAGCGGATCTTCCCGAACTGCGTGTTGATACTGAGCCATGGATCGCCCCCGCTCTTCAGGTTCCGTATACAGCGTGAGGAGTTCCACCTTGTTCTGAATGTGTTCCTGTTGTTTCTGATTATCCAATCGGTTGCTAAAGGGAGGCTGCTGTATCCTGCTCAGCATGTCGCTTTCGGAGTGATAACGGTCATAAGTGGTATAAACCATGCGATCGATGGAGCCGGCTTCCGTCAGGAGATCCCTCTGCGTATCCTCCTTCTTCCTGATCCAGGGCTGTAACAGCTCTGCTACCTTACCAAATACTGTCTTGGCCAGAATATAGTTACCGCTAAAGTTCAGGTGAACATGCTCAAAGAAGAGTTCCCGCCCGGGAGTGTTGTGAGGGCTGTTGGCTTCAAGAGCCTTGATTGCATCAACAAAATGAACCCCGTTGGCGGCACCCTCCGCCATAGCCGTTTCCTCGATGATCAGGTTGATTTGCCTGTCGGCGCGAAAGCGAAGGGTGTCCAGTTCTAAGGCTCTGGCGAATCTTTTCCTGGCTTCCTCAAAGTTGCCCGTCTTCCAGTAAGCTTTGCCCAGACGGTAGTGCAGATCGGCATACTGGTTATCGATTCGTTCCGCTTCCAGATATTTTTCGATCGCGTCGGCAAACTTTTGGGCGGTCTCGTATCGAATACCGGCCTGGTGATGGGTTCCCCAGGCTTTTTGATCGCCTGCAGTGAGTTCAGTGCGGTGCAGGGAAGCCAGTGGAGCACAGTCTCTTAGATTCACTCCCACGTTGCTCAAGATCATTGGGGTGCCGGTCTCTTGGGCAATCCCGCAGAGTTCCTCCAGGTTGTCTCTGAAATGGCTGTAAACCGTTTCCATCCCCGGATCATCATGACGGACCTGGTTGTCCAGGAACATTTCAATCCCCTGCCAGGTCTTGGGACCTTCCTCTTCCTGACCCGCCAGCCGCATAACGTTCTTGAGCAGTTGACCGATTCTCAGTTGCCCCACCCGGGTCGCGGCCCTGATCGTAAACAGGCTGGAAGCCATGGGGGCGAACACGGTTCCCGCTCCAAAGGGTCCCACAACTTCATTGTTCCCCAGATAGACGATAAAGAGATCGCTGTCCCATTGGGCACAGTCCCTGGCAATCTCCAGCACCACATGGGAATTAATGGCGGTGATGGCTGTGTTATAGACTTCGAAGCGAACCCCCGGGTACTTATCCTTCAGCATGAACTCGAGAATGCGCCCAAAACTGAAAGCGGCATCCGGATCTCCCTTCGCCGCCGAAGCTCCCAGGACGAAAATCCGGTAGGTATTGGCAGGTTTGTCCTTTGCAATGACCAGTGGTTCTGAGGGTCGGGCTATCCTGCGGGGAAAAAACTGCCAGGAGAACCTGCGATTGTCTACTCTGACCGGCTTCCCCTTGATTTCACTGTCGATGGTGAAACTGGTGGGGGTTCCGTAATCGGCGATCCTCAACCCCGACTCGACCAGGACAAGAAACAGGGCGGGGACGCCAATGACAGCGACCAGACGAAAGACCCAGAGCCGCCATCGCGAGGGTGCAGTCGAGATCGACGTAGATGTAGCTTTCTTTGCGATTTGTGGTTTTGTCTTTCGGCGGCGCTTCTTACTCATTCTGTTTTGAAGCAGGTGGCAGCTGCTCAAACACAGTCTACCTGAGGAAGCACCGATTCTGAGGCGGCTACTAAGGCGGCATTGGTCCGGGTGTTGTAGGGCACGCCAATCTGGCGTGCCGAGAGTGCGTTCAGAGCGGTGGGCGGGAGCCCAGGGGCTGGAAAAGGCTGTGCGGATGGCGGCTGAGATCACTGCTTCAAGTCGGCAGAGTGCGGGTCCCGGCTGCGTGCCGTGAGCCTGTCCCTCAGCGCCCCAGGCGGATCGGAACCAGTGGCAGAATCTGAAAATGGTTCTCCGTCTCGATGATCTGCACGAACTGATCAAGCGGGACGTCCACAAACGCCTGTCGTCTTCCTGAGGTGGGCCACCAGACTTCCAGTCTTCGGATTCTATTCGCCTTCCCCAGGCCGATTTCCTGGCGCAGGGGTGATCCTCCAAAGCTGCTCACAGAACCCACGGCACGATGTACTTCCCGAACACCTGCTGACGTCTCTAGAACCAGTTTGATCCGTGCCCCAACAGCCGCTCGGTTGCTTACCGATCCAACCAGCTTGAGGTAAAGAAAACGATTCTGGTGACCCGGATTCTGAAACAAGGCATTGCTATACTTGTCTCCCGGGTAGAAGCCTCCCAGCTGGTGGTATATGTCCTGGTCGCCGTCGTTGTCGATGTCGGCGAAGCTGATGCCATGTCCTTTCTGCAAGTGCCCGAAGCCTCCCGACGTGGTCACGTTCTGGAATCTCTTTCCGCTATCGTTTCGAAGCATCACATTTGGCATCAGGGTCTCAAAAAAGGGGTCTCCGGTGCCCAGATAGATATCCAGATATCCGTCGTGATCGAGATCCCCGAAGTTAGCTCCCATCGGGAGGTAGGGGTGGTCGAGCCCGAGCTCCCTGCCCACCTCCGTGAACTTTCCACCATCATTCCGGTACAGTCGGGGCCGGGTGGCACCGTGGGGAAGGCCCAGGTAGTCTCTTGCCACATTCTCTATGGCAGCGTCGTAGGCAGAGACAAACAGATCCAGCCAGCCATCGTTGTTGTAATCGAAAAACCAGGGAGCAAAACTTCGCCCGACTGGCTCAATCACTCCCAGTTCCTCAGCCATGTCGACGAAGGTTCCGTTCCCTTCGTTCCGATAGAGTCGATTGGGCCCTACGTTGGACACGTAGAGGTCCAGGTCGCCGTCATTGTCGAAATCTCCGCTAGTAACCCCTTTAGCGTAACCATAGTTGGTCACTCCTGCGGCCCTGGCGATGTCGGTGAAAGTGCCATCTCCGTTGTTGCGAAACAGTTGAGAGGGATAAGCTTCTGCTGAGGTGGGGTCCTCCGACCGATCTTCATTGGCAACGTACAGATCGAGATCTCCATCGTTGTCGAAATCGCCCCAGACTGCGGCCTGAGTGGGTAGAGCCGGCTCTGCCAGACCGGCAGTCCGGGTCACGTCACTGAATGTCCGGTCGCCGTTGTTACGGAGCAGCGAGTTCGTGATTTTTCCTTGATCGAACAACCAGGCGCCCCGCAAAACCAGCACATCCAGGTCCCCGTCATTGTCATAATCAGCAGCAATGCTGTTCAGCCCTCCAAGCTGCTGGTCCACACCGGAATACGAAGAAGCGTCCTCAAAACGCCCGTTGCCGAGGTTCTGGTAAAACTTGAGAGGGCCGTCCGGATCGGAGGTCGAGGTCATGATGTCGAGAAACCCGTCATTGTCAAAATCGTCGACGATGGAGCCACCAGAAAGGTTGAAGGTGTCGAGCCCTAGTTGCGGAGCGATGTCCGGAAAGCGACCGATGGAATAGTCGGACTCAAAAGCTGTGGGAGGAATCAGGTATTTCTCTGCAACCCCATCCGGGTAGTCGCCCAGGGCCATGCTGGTCAGATTCAGAAGCCAGCGACCCGTCAGTGAGTCCGGCTCGAGCTCGAGGAATCTTTCAAAGTTCTTCCGAGCGTTCTCGGCGGGTCGGCGTGTCTCGTGCAGACCACCTCCCTGCAGGGGCAAGAGACAGCTGTCTGCGTTATGCCTCCCAAGGCAGTTCTTGACCTCCGACTGGCGAAGGAAAGTGACTCCGCGCCTGAAATACACCTCCGCAGATTGAGACTGGACAAGGGCGAGGTCGAGATGGTGAATGGCTCTTTCAATCTCACCCATCTTGAGCAGCTGTTGACTGAGGTTTCCATGCAGATCTGTGCTTTGTTCGCGGCTCAAGCCGGGTAGCTTCAGCAGGTTCTGCAAGAGGGGGATTTGCAGAGATCCGTAGTACTCATTGAGACTATTGCGCAACTGGTAGGCCAGACCCCGAAACCTGGATAGGACGGACGTTTCGGAGCCGGGCGGGGTCGGAAAAGGGATTTTGGACTTCTTCACCTCCGCGATTCGCCTTCCCAGTGGTGAATCTCCCATCGGTGCCCCCCGGGCTTCGGCCTGTGCAGCCTGTACTAGCGAGTCCGTGTAGAAGCCCCTTTCATACAGAAGATTCGCCAGCCGACGGCGCGATGCTGGGTGTTCTTCATGGATTTGGAGGGCCTCGTGATAGAAGCGTATCGCATCTGTGGGCGCGTCCAAAGCCTCGTAGCTGAGCCCTGCCTGGAATGACATCTCCTGCAGCCACTTCCTCAATGTGGAGTCCCTGACAGAACGCGCGGGCAGGGTGATTAGAAAGGGCTTCAGCAGGCGCAGTTGATCCACAGCTTCTTGCGGCTTGCCCAGAAGCCGGTAAGCTCTGGCCAGCGAGAGCCTTGCTTCTGCGTAGGGCGGATCCAGTCTGAAAGCTTCCGGCCCGGAAACCTGGCCGCCCTCTTGCAGCGACACCCCGGCCGCCTTTAAGTGGAGGTCGGACCGGCCAGAAGTATTCTGGAGCGCAGCTTCGATCTCTTGCACGGCCTCCTCAAGCCGGTTCGAATCCAGATAGAGAAATCCCAGATAGGCACGTGCTGCCGCCAGTTCAGGTGCCAGTTGGAGGGCTCGGCCAAGGACTTTTTCGGCTTCCTTTGAATGGCCGAGCCTTCGAGCCACCTCTCCTCTGAGTGCCAGCACGACTGGACTTTCAGAGATGGCTTTTGTCGGCGTTTTCAGCACCGCCGAGGCTTCTTCGAGCTGGCCAGACTCTAGATAGAGCAGAGCCAGGTGGAGTCTCGTCCAACTGGACGTGGGGTCGAGCCGCAGGGCCTCCTGAAAAGCGGTTTGCGATTGCTGGATTCGGTAAGGGGATCCATGACGACGCTGAACCCAGCCCAGCAGCAGGTGAGCGCGAGCAGAGGCCGGATCGAGTGAGACCTGATTCAATTCCAGTAGAGCTTGATCGATTGACCCTTCTTGGAGCAGCCGGATTGCGCGGCCCAGGGATTGCTGGGCGGCTGCGGATCGGGCCTGCTCCGGGTTCAACTCGAGGATAATTGCATATCCCAGGCCAGGGTCAACCAGCCGGGCCAGCGATCCCTCCTCCATCGCCTCCACCAGATCTCTCAATGGTTGCGAAAGATGACCAACTTGAATCTCTCCGAGGTACCCTCCTGATCGTCCTGTAGGGTGGGTTGAGTGCCGCCTGGCCATTTCGGAAAAGCTGGCTCCAGCTTCCAGTCTAGAGAAAACTTCATCCTGTTCCTGGCGAGTGCGCAGCGTAATGATCTGTAAATGTGCCTTTTTCTCTTCTTGAATCTTGGCGGGCGCTGGTCCAGTCAGGATCGAGCACAAAGGAAGCAAGAGTGGGACCAGGACCCGGCTCAGAGCCAGAGGCCTTCGCAGCAAGTCCATCTGCGCTATTTTGTCTCTCTGCTTCCCGCCACGTCAACGATCCTTAGCTGGAGACACATGACCTGATGAGTGAGGCTTTTCCGACAACCAGGGTCGCCCCTACCAATCCCATCCCATCGCCACATCGCCTCAGTGTAGGGTACTTCCTTCTTCCAGGATGACCAGTTGCCGGGGCTGAATGTCGCTGAGTAAGTCCCGGATTCCGCTGGGCCAGGAAACGGTCACCTCCAGGGGACCCTGGTAGTTTCCCAGGCCAAAATGAGCCCGATAGTCGCTTGCCGAGAGGTAGCTTCCGGCCGAGGTGACCTGGACTAGCAGGCGTTTCCGGCCGGCTTTGAGCTCCACCAGGGCCCCGAATCCGTTTCGGTTGGATTTCTTGCCCACCAGTCTCAATGCCAGCCAGGGATTTCGGTCGCCCCCCTCGTTGCGCAGCAGCACCGGGCTTCCGCCACAATTGCTGATCAGCACATCCAGGTCTCCGTCATTGTCGTAATCCCCCCAGGCCAGACCCCGGCTGACCTGAGGAATCCTCAAGGCCTCTCCGCGCTCAGAAGTGACGTCCTGGAAGCGGGCACCCACGTTCTCCAGGAGAAGTTTCGGTTGTCGGTATGTCGCATCTGCACGAACTGTGCTTGCGTTGTCCAGGATGTGCCCATTGGCGACCAAGAGATCCAGATCTGTATCGTTGTCCACATCCATCATGGCCAGGCCAAATCCGACAAACGGCCGGGTGGGAAGCAGGATGCCGGTACGGGAGCTCATGTCTTCGAAGAAACCGTCGCCGCGGTTCCTGTAAAGAGCCAGGTATTCCAGATCCAGATTGGTGACCGCGATATCCAGAAATCCGTCCCTGTCATAGTCGCCGGCCACGGTTCCCATGCCCGACTGAGGGTCCCCGTTCTCGTCAAGAGCAGTTCCCGACAATAATCCCATCTCGGAAAAAGTTCCGTCTCCCTGGTTCTGGAAGAGAAAATTGTCGACCTGGTCGTTGGCCACGTAAATATCAACCAGGCCATCTCGATTGTAATCCACTGGTACCACTCCCAACCCCTTGCCTGCAGGTAGAGCGATGCCGGCTTCCTGAGCGACGTCGGTGAAGGTGCCGTCGCCATTGTTTCGATACAAGACGTCGGAGACGCCGTTGTAGGCCTCCGGCGCACAGTGGGTCAAGATCGGTTCATAACCACAGATCTTGTTGTTCTCAAAGGAATGGTCGAGGTAACTGGCCACGTAGAGGTCCAGATCGCCGTCATGGTCATAGTCGAGGAAGGCGGCACTGGTACTCCATCGACCATCTCCCCCTACCCTCGTCACCCGGGTAGCATTGCTAAAGGTGCCGTTCCCATTGTTGTGATAGAGGATGTCCGGACCGCCAAAATGGGTGAGAAAGAGATCGTCAAAACCATCGTTGTCGTAATCTCCGACGGCCACTCCCATTCCGTAATACTGGTTGGACTCAATTCCCGCCTTTGAGGTCACCTCCTGGAAGGTGCCGTCTCCCCGGTTTTTATACAGTGCGTGATCGAAGGAGAGACTCTTGTCGGTCCCGGGAGTCCAGCCGCCGTTGACGAGAAAAATATCCAGGTGGCCGTCTGCGTCAAAGTCCAGGAAGGCGCAGCCCGACCCCATGGTTTCGACGACGTACTTTTTGGGAGTAGGTGAGTTCTGGTGGAGGAACCTGATGCCGGCTTGTGCGGTCACGTCCACGAAGGAGAAGGAGGAATTGGATGACCCGACCAGGTCTCGAGCTTGAAATCCGAGCAGCAGGAAAATCAGGGGGTAAGCCGTCAAGATTTGTGGTTTTGTCTTTCGGCGGCACTTCTTACGCATTCTGTTTTGAATCAGGTGGCAGGTGCTCAAACACAGTCTACCTGAGGAAGCACCGATTCTGGGTTGTAGGGCACGCCAACCTGGCGTGCCGAACGTTGCAGGCTGGCAACAATGACTGGAAATAGATGCAACATGCCCCTGTGTTCAGATCGGCACGGTTGATAACCGTGCCCTACGGGATACCCGTTACCAGCCCTCACAAACAGAAGAGCCGCTCGCGGGGAGCGGCTCTTCTTGGATCCAGACGCTTTGTGGGAGGATTCTGAGTTCGCCTGACTCAGAAAACGTATTTCAAAGCAAACTGGATAGTCCTTGCATCGGCCGCATTGGTAATGACTCCTGCAGTCGTGCTGCCCACGGTGAGGTTGGGTGAACCAAAGTGCGGGGTGTTGGTGAAATTGAACGACTCGAACCGGAACTGCACATACTGGTCTTCCCAGGGCAGATAGAAGTTCTTGGAGGCGGTGAAATCAAAGTTCTTCCACCCCGCACCGTCGATTATGGCGCGGCCGGCATTTCCAAACTCAAGCGGCACAGGCGCCGCGAAGGCGTCGGTATTGAACCAGCGGTCCACGGTGCGCTGGGATTCCGGAAGATTCGGATTTCCCACCAGGTCCCCGCGGAAGCGGCCTCCGAGGTTGATGGTGTCGGGGCGAAAGGCGCTATCCAGAGGAACTCCGGAAAGCAGTGACATAATTCCGCCCAGCTGCCATCCACCCAGGACCCAGCTGGCAGGCCCGGATTCGAATCGTCCCCGGCCCGGCCCGGCCGGAATCTCCCACAGGAAGCTGAAGTTGTAATTCAGGGTCCGGTCCAGGATGGATCGTCCGCGATTTCGGAAGAGGTCCCTCACGAAATTCGAACTTTTCCCACTACCTTCAGTCCCGTTGAGAGCAATTTCATGCCCGTAGTCGATGATCTTCGACCAGGTGAAAGAACTGAGAAAGGTCAGGCCATCACTGAAGCGCTTTTCGGTGCGGAAGGTGAAGGCATTGTAATTGGCGTTGAGAAGGTTGCTGACATAATTGAGGTTGATGTTGCTTAGATTCTCTGAGGTGCGCCTTCTCCGGCCGGATGGAAGGCTTTCGTGGGGAGTGAGCGGGTGGCTTACGAATCGCCACCAGGACAGGTGCGAGCTCGAACTGCCGGTGTAACCGGTCGTCAGCAGGACATTCCAGGGTAATTGGTGTTGAACATCCAGAAACCACTGGCCGGTATACATCTGGGGCAGGAATTTCTGGTTGACCCGGACGATGGTCCCTCGCGGTAAAACGGTCGGGTCAGGTGGCAGGAGGGGTGACATCCCCGTGGACAAGATGAAGGCAGGCTCCACTTGGCTTCCGGGATTGAATTGCTCAATGACGGCATTGGGAGGACCTTCCTGATAGCGCCCGGCTTCAAAGCCGGCAGAATCGGCTTCCCCGTAATAGAGACCTCCACCGGCGCGGATGACCGTCGTGTTCGTGACGCGATAGGCGAAACCGATTCGGGGAGCGAAATTGTTGGTATCTCTATCACAACCGCAATCGCCGCCGCCACTCGGGAACGTGTATCCGGTGAACTCGATCGGCAACTGGTCCAGGGTCTCATTGGTGATGTCGCCGGTCCAGCTCAGCCGTGCGATTTGGGGCTGCTCCGCGGCCCCACCCGGGTAATAGGGACCGTCGAAGAGCTCATAGCGAAGGCCCAGGTTGAGCGTCAGCTTGGGTGTAATCCGCCAGTCGTCCTGGACATAAAAGCCGTAGTAGGGGACGAGGCTGGTTTCGCCTGTGGGTGTGCCCACCACTTCGGCGGCACCCCAGCCCAGGAGCAAATCCGCCGCCCCATTGCCCGTAGTCGCCCGGCTGGAGCCTACATTGGGAAACTCAGCTGTATACCGACCCTGGAACCTTCCCCAGCCACGGCGCCAGCCGGCCGGTTGCCGCTCGATGCGCATCTGCCGATATTCAAAGCCAAACTTGAGGCTGTGATTGCCCCGGTCCCACAGGACATTCTCCGAGAGGTGATAACCCCTCAGATTATCCACTTTTGGAGTATCACCAGGAGGGCCTATATTGGTAAAGCCATCGACACGATACAAAGCAGTGCCAGGTTCACCCGGTTCCGGCAGTCCAGTCAGCCCGATACTCTGGTTGCTGGGAGCGCTAGGATCGACCAGATCAAAGGCGCTGGGTAAGCGGCTAAAGCCGAAGCGAAATTCGTTGAGCATGGTGGGGCTGATGGTCGCGTTGTAATTGAAGGCAATGTTCTGGGCCTCCAGGGCCGTCAGCAGTCCCCCGCCTCCAAAGGCCGGCGCCGGGAGACGTGGAGGATCGATTGCCGCCTGCTCTCTGTAAGAGAAGCGACCAAAGATGCGGTGAGCATCGTTGATGTTGTGGTCGACGCGGATGTCGTACCCGTCGGAGTCGTTTGTGGCGCCAGGGGAGGCGAAGTAGTTATTGGGAGAATTCTCCAGGCCTGGAATATTGGGGAGCGGGTAAAAGCCGAGGAATTGTGCGCCAACGGGATCGAAGCGGCTCTGCGGAATCGTGTTGTTGGGGAATTGTTGCCGTACAGCAGCCGCTCCCTCACCCACGGTTGTGAGCGGATCAAAAATCGTGTTGCGAATACTCGGCTGCAGGGAGAAGTTGCCGTTTCTCACTTCCTGGCTGGGAACCGTCTGGATGGCACTCGTCGCGGCTTTGCGAAGTCGGATGCCTTCATAACTGAAGAAGAAGAAGGTCTTGTTGCGGACGATCGGCCCACCCACGGTTCCACCGAACTGGTTGCGGATGAACTGGGGCGTTTCCTGGCCAAGCCGGTTAAAGAAGAAGTTATTGGCTCCCATCGCGTTGTTGCGGTGAAATTCGAAAAGCGTGCCATGAAATGCGTTGGTGCCCGACTTGGTCGAAACGATAACTTTGGCCCCCATCCGGTATCCGTATTCGGACGACATGTTGTTGGTAATCACCTTGAATTCCGCAACGGCGTCGATCGACGGCTTGACTGCCTGGACCTGGAAGGTCAGGGGGGATTGAAATATGGTGGAGATCCGAGCGCTGTTGTCCACTCCGTCCAACAGAATATTGTTCTGAGCGATGTGGATACCGGCTGCCTGGAAGGCGCCTTCATCCGATCCCCGGTGCCCGCGGCCGGCAGCGCCCGCACGCACCACCCCGGCGCTCAGCAGCGCAAGGCTCAGGTAATTCCGCCCGTTCAGAGGTAGCTCCCTGACACGTCTTTCGTCGATGACCTGCCCCACATCGGTCGTCTTGGACTGCAACTGGGCGGCCTCGGCGGAGACTTCGACCACCTGCGCCACCTGGCCGACCTCCAGCTCGAAATCGACCCGGGCGATCTGACCGACCTGGAGTCTGATCTCGGTCTCCTGGGTAGAAAAGCCGCTCAAACTACAGTTGACCCGGTAAGTGCCTACTCTTAGCAAGGGCACCGAGTAAAAACCCACGTCGTTGGAGACGGCCGTTCTGGAAGCTCCGGTTGCCGGATAGGTCACAGTCACTTCCGCACCGGGCACGACTGCCTGGCTGGCGTCCGTGACCACGCCCTGAATTCCAGAATCCTGGGCCAGGCCTGTGCTGATGACCAGCAGGGAAACAGGCAAAAGGTAGGTGAACTTTAAACTGATCCGCATACCTTTTTCTTCCCAACGGATGACAAGGTGCCTCGATACGACGCGCTACTGCTACACTCAGTCGGCACCGAATGCGGCAAACCCGCGACGCGCTTCCTCGAAGCTGGCCTCATCCCAAGTTAAATGAATCCGTGGCTCCAAATCTTATAAGGCAGCGTTTTCGGCTGTCAAGGAGTATTCTGTCTCCTGTTCAACAATGAAGTTTTGCCTTGCGTTCAACAATGAAGAGGGGGCTTTCCGAGGCAGAGTATCCCTGCCGCGAAGCCCTTCTGTTTGATGTGGGTGTAGGGCACGCCAACCTGGCGTGCCGAACGTTGCAAGCTGGCAACGATTGCCGGGATGGAGGGGATTTGGCGGTATGCTCAGCTCGGCACGGTTGATAACCGTGCCCTACGAACCCCGGACCGTGGCGCCCCAAGGGACCGCCCACATTCAAAACTTGCCTCGGCTGCAATCGATTCACCGCAGGCGGCTCTATCATGAACATCCCACTCGACACCGAACTGAGATTTGGATACATTGATCCCGTCCTGAATACATTGATCTCTTAGGAGGAGGTCTGGAATGTCGTTCAAGCTACCTTCCGAACCCCAGACGGAAATCACGGACCGTCATGTCGAGCAGTATGAAAAGGACGGCTTTGTCTGCCTGCGCGGCGTATTTCACACGGACTGGATGGAGTACATGGGGGAAGCCGTCGAAAAGGCAGCCGCCAACCCCGGTCCGCTGGCCCAGGTCTACACGAAGCCGGAGGAAGCGGGACGCTCCTGGGGCGATCACGCCTGCTGGGAACGGATCCCGGAATTCCGTAACTTCGTTTTTCATTCGCCGGCTTCTGCCATAGCAGCCCGACTCACGCGATCCCCCCACATCAACCTTTTCTACGACCACCTGATTGTCAAGGAGCCGGGCACGCTGCAGCGGACTCCCTGGCACCAGGACCAGCCCTACTGGGCGGTTCAGGGGTGGCAGATCATCACCCTGTGGACGCCTTTCGATGCAGTCTCGGCACACAACTCATTGGAAGTGATCCGTGGCGCTCACCGAGGGGAGACCTACAACCCGTTCCATTTCACGACCAGGCAACCCTTTGAGGGAACCGGACTTCCCCTGATTCCCGACATCGAATCGAACCGCCAGGATTACGAGGTCGTGTCCTACGACCTGGAGCCGGGGGACTGTCTGATTCTGCACGCCATGATGATCCATGGCGCACCGGGGAACAGCCGCAGCAAGGAGCGGCGACGGGTTCTGATTACTCACTGGGCCGGAGCCGACGCTCGTTACAAAGTAGTGCAGGGCGAACTGGCCATCAACGCCAGGAACCCGGGGCTCCATGACGGTGATCCTCTGGACGGCTGCCCGCATTATCCGCGGGTCTGGCCCCCCGATACCCACGCGGAGGTGTAGTGAGGTTGCGGTCCTGAGGCTCCCTGTCCCAACTCAGAGATTCCACAACCCACAACCCAGAACCTAGATTACCCATTACCCATTACCCATTACCCATTACCCATTACCCAGAACCTAGAACCCATTACAAGAGGTAGATCAATGGCAATTCCTAAAGCGGAGTGGATTTGGATGAACGGCAAGCTGGTACCCTGGGACGAAGCACAAGTTCATGTGCTCTCCCATGCCATCCACTTTGGTTCCAGTGCCTATGAGGGTATGCGAGCCTATTCGACCGGGCGTGGACCCGCCATCTTTCGTTTGGAAGCTCACGTCGATCGATTGTACAACTCCTGTAAGGTTCTCTACATTGAAGTGCCTTACTCCAAACACGAGTTCAAAGAAGCCGTTCGAGAAACCGTGAGAACCAATCAACACAAGTCGTGCTATATCCGGCCTATTATCTTTGGCGGGTATGGGGAAATGGACTTGTTCTTGACGGAGGAAAACCGCATCGAGGTCGTGGTAGCCAGCTGGGAGCGAGAGGCCTACTACGGGTCGGAGGCCCACGGACAGGGTGTGGACGTAGCGGTGAGTAGCTGGCGGAGACCGGCCCCGGGTACGCTTCCCCTGATGGCCAAGCTCGGCGGGCATTACATCAGCTCCCAATTGGCAGCCCGCGAGGCTCAGACCAGCGGTTTCGCCGAAGCGGTCATGCTCGATGTCTACGGTCACGTCAGTGAAGGACCGGGGGAGAATTTGTTCCTTGTCCGCGACGGTTTGATCTACACAGCCCCACTGGGGGCTTCGCTGCTGCCCGGGATTACGCGCGCCAGTGTGATGACTCTGGCGGTTGAGTTGGGTTATGAGGTTCGCGAAGAACTCCTGGCCCGTGAAATGCTCTATTTGTCCGACGAAGTGTTCATGACGGGCACTGCAGCAGAGATCACGCCGATTCGTTCCGTGGACCGACATCCCGTGGGTGAGGGTGAGCGAGGTCCAATCACAGAAGCCTTGCAAACTGCCTTTTTTGGTATCGTGCGGGGTGAAGTAGAAGATCGCCACGGGTGGCTGAATTTCGTAAACGAGTAGGAAGAAGGAGAAGCCATGGAGCGGAAGAAGGTGACGGTTCTGGATCTACAGCGAAAAAGAGATGAAGGTGAGAAGATCACCATGCTGACCGCCTTTGACTATGCCACGGGAAAGATTGCAGATGAGGCAGGCATTGATGTTCTGTTGGTGGGCGACTCATTGGGCATGGTCATTTTGGGTCGCGACCATACCGTGTCGGTCACCATGGAGGAGGTTCTGCACCACTGCGAAGGTGTGGCCCGTGGTGCCAGGCATCCTCTTCTGGTGGGCGACATGCCGTTTATGTCCTACCAGGTGGATGTGAAAGAAGCCATTCGCAATGCTGGACGTTTCCTCAAAGAGGGCAGCATGGATGTGGTCAAGATCGAGGGAGGCCGTGAAATGGCCGATACGGTGAAGGCCATTGTAGACGCTGGCGTTCCGGTGATGGGTCATATCGGCTTAACACCACAACACATCTCGAAGTTTGGTGGTTATCGTATTCAGGGCAAAGACGTTGCCAGCGCCAGGGCACTCATTGATGATGGGCTGGCCTTGGAAGATGCCGGGCTTTTCTGCCTGAGCCTGGAGGCGGTTCCCGCCCCGGTTGCCAGGCTCATTACGGAGCGAGTTCAAATTCCCACCATTGGAATCGGTTCCGGACCCCACTGTGACGGACAAACTCTCCTGATCTACGATTTGGTGGGCCTTTTCGACCGTTTTGTGCCCAAGTATGTCAAGCAATACGCAAAGATCGGGCCCCTTATGCTGGAAGCCGTCAAGACCTATCGCCAAGAGGTCATCGAGGGTGTCTTTCCCGACGCAGATCATAGCTACGCGATGCCGGAAGAGGCCTTGCAGGAGTTGTTGAAGGAGCTGGGGGAGGAATCTGCATAATCCATGCGCGAAAACAGGTTGCGCCGCATCTGGAGGGAGGACCGTACGGCGACCGGTCTCCTGCTGTTGACCCCGAGTGCCTACTCGGCTGAGGTGCTGGCTCACCAGGGCTGGGACTTCCTCTTTGTTGACATGCAGCACGGGGCCATCGATGAACGGGCGGCCACCCACATGCTGACGGCCATCTCCACCACCGAAACGACTCCTCTGGTTCGAGTTCCCGGGATGGACCCCGGGATGGTCGGCAAGATGCTGGATGCGGGGGCCTACGGCATTATTTGTCCCATGATCGACAGCGCCGAGGAAGCCAAAAGATTCGTGGCAGCCTGCCGCTACCCGCCCCAGGGGAATCGAAGCTGCGGCCCTTTCCGGGCCCGTCTCTACGGGGGAGCGGACTATCTCGAGCACGCCAATGAGACGGTTCTCACGCTGGCCATGATCGAGACCCGGAGTGGGCTGGACAATCTGGAAGAGATTGTGGCCGTGCCCGGTCTGGATGCGGTCTATGTAGGACCATCCGATCTTTCTTTTGCCCTGGGGTTGACGCCCAGATTCGACCAGGAGGAGAAAGTGTTTCTGGAGGCGATCGATCGAGTCGTCCAGGCAGCAAACGCGCAGGGAGTGGTGGCCGGGATCCACAATGGCGCAGCCCCTTATGCCCGCCGCATGATCGAACTCGGGTTCCGACTGGTCTCCATCTCGACCGATGTGGATTTGATGACGACAGGCTGCCGGGACATCCTCGAGGCCATGGCCCCCTCCAATCGCGGGCAGTGAGCCGCTCTGCGGGGAAATGCCCAGAACGATAAAGCGTTAGCTATAGCTACCTAGTTTTTGTACAAAAAGGGTCCACTTTGTAAATGACTCGATTCTCGCCTTAAATCGCTAATAATCAAAGGATTATAGGGAAAGACAGGCTCCGATTCTAGACTTTTTGGCACAGCTAAATCGCCAAAAAGGAGGAATCTGCCATGTCGAGTTTTCCCGAATGTTTCTCTGCCTACAACACCGAATATGCTGGTGTGGCGCTACTTTGGGACTGGTTGAAAAGATGCCAGTTGCTGCGCGTTCTCAACCACATTCCGCTGAATCTGAAGACGGTGCGAAGAACACCTCGCTCCAAGCTCGAGGATCTACTGGCCTGCCTGATGACGGGTGTCGAGAGCCTCGGGCAGATCGACGTTCGGATGCGCTACGACCGGGGACTGACATTGGCCCTGGGTCGATCGAGCCTGGCGGACCAGAGCCTGATGTCCCAGACCCTGGACGCCTTCGAGGAACGGAGTCTCAAGCAGCTGCGCCAAAACATCGTCAACTTGTTGTCCCAGCACAGTCGGGCTTTGAGGCGCATTCGCTGGGGTCGTTTCACGGTGCTGGACCTGGACATGACCGACCTTCCCTGCTCGCGTCGCTGTGAAGGCGCTCTGAAGGGACCTTGTTGCATGGATCATCCCGAAGGATGCCTTATCATCGTGTTTTTCAACACCGGGGATAACCTAGATGCCACATAAGTTCAACGCAGCCCGACGGCACAAGTTTGATAAGGCGCAGTATCGGGTGATCAACTGGGCGGAATATAACGAGAGCCTGCGCCAGCGGGGTGATCTGACGATTTGGGTCAGTGATGAGGCTCCAAGTGTGTGGCGCGCGCCGCGCCGCCCGTCACGGGGTGGCCAGCGGAGATACTCGGATCTGGCGATCGAGACATGCCTGACGCTGCGCACGGCGTATCGGCTTGGGTTGCGACAAACGCAGGGGCTGATGGGTTCCATTGGCACGCTCATGGGGCTGGATATACGGGTGCCGGACTTCTCCACACTGTCGCGTCGCGCAAACGGCTTGAGCATCGCGCAGGTGATGAGGCAAGCCGGGTCTGTGCCTGTCCATCTGGTGGTGGACAGTACCGGCCTCAAGATCTTCGGCGAGGGAGAATGGCTCGCGCAGAAGCATAAAACCAGGGGAATACGCCGCCGCTGGCGCAAACTCCACCTCGGACTGGACCTCCATAGCGGTGCGATTGTTTGCGCCAATCTGACTCACGATGACGTTGGAGACAGCACCGCCTTACCCGGGCTCCTGGATCAACTCGATGCCCCGGTCACGGGCTTTCTGGCGGACGGCGCCTATGATGGAGCGTCCACACGGGATCTGCTGAGGGAACGGTATGGGGAGACTCTGGATGTGGTTATACCGCCGCCGAAGAACGCAGTGATCCGACCGCAATCGGCGCGGGATCCAACCGTTCGGGATCGCCATATTGCCCAGATCCGCAGCAACGGCCGCATGGCCTGGCAGGCGGCCACAGGGTACAACCAGCGCAGCCGGATAGAAACGCAGATCGGCCGGTGGAAGAGCGTCATCGGCCCCAGACTCAGATCCCGCAGCTTCTCCAGGCAGATCACGGAGATCCAGGTCGGCCAGAAAGTCCTGAACACAATGACCGCACTCGGACGGCCTGTGTTCGAACGTATCGCCTGACGCTACCGCTTGGGAAAGGGCGAATTCCATCTCCGCCCCGATCCATGCAACAACGCTCTGGAAGAAGCGGAATTCTCAAAAACCGTAAAGGCTCCCAGATTCGTCTGGGGGCGCCCAAAAGAAGTCGACGTTGCTCCCGGAGGTAAGTCCAGAACAACCAGTGGCCGGACTCCGGGGAGCGGAAAAATGAGGACCGGGGTCGTGACAACGCCAAGGTTGGGAGTCGTGAAACGGGGGAGATGCAGACCGCGCGTTCCAACGTAATTGACCGACAGCAGAAAACTGCGCATGTCGCGTTGCAGGGCGATAAGCCAATGCTGGCCGTAGGGAGTTTCGAGCACATCCTCGGGGAGCGTAAAAGCCAGTCCGTTGCTACTCAGGCTGCCCCCGGGAAGGGGCGGCGCCTGAGCGAAGAGGGTACCGAGTCCGGTCGCAAATGCATCCCCGGAGAGGTTGTAAGAGTTGAGGGTTCCGGGTCGCACGAGCGGTTCATCCGTGGGAGTGAAGACCAGAAAAATGGGACTGTTGAGGACCTCGCCCGTAGGCGGGTTGAAGTTTGGATCGAGGTTGACCGGAACAAAAGTGGGGAAGACGTTACGAGATTGGCTTGTGACAGCACCCAGATTGGAATCAAAGAAGATTCCGTAACCAGCCCGAATCGCCGTCTTGCCATTTCCAAACGGATCCCAGGCAAAGCCGATCCGCGGTGCCAGGTTATTGCGGTCCGGTTGATAGATTCGTTCTCTACCGCCCAGGAAGTCCTGCCAGCCGGCGAACGCCGCGTCGAAGCTGGTATTGCCCAGGGTCACAACCTGAGCGTCTGCTCCCGAGAAGTCGGCCGGGTCCAGATGTGGGAACTGATCCGAGGTGAGCCCAAATATTTCCTCGATGCGCCGGTTGTGCTCCTGTGGCACGGTACCCAGTTCGTAGCGCAGTCCCAAATTGACGGTCAGGTTGGGGAGCACTCTCCACTCGTCCTGGACGAAGAAGTCGTAGTGGGTGAATCGAAGTCCGATCGTGGTGTCGGCAACGGGGCCTGTCGACAGTGACTGCAGCACACCCGCGGGAGCTCCCAGAGATGCCAGGTCTGTGCCTCTCAGGAGCCCGTCTTCAGTGGCGAACGGGCAGCCCGGGTTGGCGGCACAGGCGGGTGCGACAAGCCCGGACCCGAAAACAAAGGCTGGTCGGCTGTTGCGATCCGCAAAGCTGGTGAGCTGGTAATGGCGAATGTCAAAGCCAAACTGCAGATTGTGGTTTCCCCTGATCCAGATCAGATTATCGGCCAGCTGAAAGGTGTTGTCGACCCGACCCTGGGGAAAATTGAAAACATCGATGCCCACTGAGCTGTAGGGAAGTATGCCGACCTGTCCCACGGGGCCTGTCGCTCCGAACGGACCGAAAAGGCCATAGGGCGTCTCGATCACTTGCGACACCTCGGGAGGCAGGTCCCCGGACGGTGGAGACCCAAACAGAAGCGGGCTGCCCCTGTCGGGTGGAAAGCCGAGTCGAGTCCTTCCATAGGAGAATCGCGCCAGGTTGGCGAAGGAGGTCCTGACGGTATTCAGGTAGGTCGACATATTCTGAGTTCTGGTATCTGTGCCAAGGGAGGAGTTGATCGAATCCCCGGTGAAGGGAATCACCGATTCGTCGTCTGTGAAGTTGTGCCTCGCCGTGAATGTGTCTTGTGTTGAGATTTCCCAATCGATTTTCGCCGAGAGCATGTGCCCACTGCCACGGTTCGGTCTCACCTGGGAATACGTGTTGGTGCCGAACGGTCCCTGCCCATTATTGGGCAGGGGATAGAGACTGAAGACGCCTTCACCTGCGGCCGCAGAATAGGGGATGGACCTCTCCTCGAAAAAACGGGCCAGGTCACTGATGGGAACAACTCCGTCCGGCATCCCATCCCCATCCAGGTCCAGCTCCGGATTGACCCTCAATCCCCGCTCGCTTTCAGCCGGCACTGCGAAGTGGCCCAGACGGCTCCCCCCATAGTTCTGATATTCGTAAGAAAGGAAATAGAACAGCTCACTTTCAACCAGAGCGCCTCCCAGGACGCCGCCCAGGCGCGACGCTCGATGGTTCTCACCGGGGTAGCTGCCTCCCTCCAGCGCCCCCGGCATTTCGGGTCTCTGTGAATGCGTGATCAAATACGTTTCGAGCGCTCAGGGCGTCGTGGGTGAACATGCCGTAGAGCGTTCCGTGGAGTTGACTGGTGCCCGAGCGGGAGACGGCATTGACCATCGAGCCGGCGCCGCCAACGAATTCGGGCGCATAGCCGGCCGTCTGGATCTGGAAGTTCTCGATGCTCTCGATGCTCTGGGGGATGAGGGAGACGAAGCCCTGGCGGCGCATCCCGATGTCTACGTCGTTGTTGTCCGATCCGTCCACCGTGAAGTTGTTACTCCTTCCACGAAAGCCGTTCACGGAGAACTGGCCGGCAGCCCCGACCCCCAATCCAACGGCCGGTCCCGTACCCCTCGTAAAGGGAACCGGGAAAACGCCGGGGGAAGTCAAGGCCAGCTGGTCGAAGGTCCTGAAGCCCCGCAGAGGCAGGTCTTGAATCAGGTTGCTCCCGAATGTCGCCCGCAGCGTCCAGTCAAAGAGGAAAACCTGGGAGACCGTCTCCACGACCGGTGACCGGGCCTGGCCCTGATTCGGACCTGGTGTAGGTTGCTCGGGGCTGGCCGGTCCTTGACTGGATGAAGTCTCTGACCCAGGTTCATTCGGTTTGTCGGTTGGGGGCGGCCCCTGCTTCCCAGGAGCTCCGGTCGCTAATGCCATTGATAAGCAAAAGACCGCAGAAACGGTAACGGGCTTCATCCACATGCTAAAAGTCTTCTTCAGGAGCGCCCTTTACTTATGCCACAAGACAGTGATGCTTCAAAGCCCGGGTACGCCCTTGACTATCGCCAGCAGGAGGCACTTGCGGGGCAATCCCTTGACCCATTCCCCTGCTTTGCCAGGCTACCTTTTGAATTAACCGTTCATCACGAGTAGACTTGTGGGACTCATATCCAAAGTTCATATCACGAATGTCGGTTGAATAAGTTGAGGAGGAGGAGAAATGGCTAGACCGCTACTAATTGTCACGACTATCTTGTTTGTGGGCAGCGTTGCATTCGGTGCACAGCCCGTGTATCTCACGCTCCAGATCGACGGAAACGACATAAAGGGCTATTCCCGCGTCAGGAACATGGAACGGGCGGACACCATTGAATGCCTGTCCTTCAATGACTCTGTCTACCATAGCATTCTGAGAGAAATAGGATTTAAGAAGAATCTATCCAGCAGGGTTGTGCGGACGGAGTGTGCCCGCGGGAACGGATGGGCTGGTCCAGGTTTCGGAAAAAAGCTAAGCTGGAGTCGGGAGAACGAGGTGTGGCTTGCTCTGTCAGTCCGTGAGGAGTGACTCAACTTGAACTGCCGCCTCGTTCCCCGTTTCTTCATCCAAAGATTGCTTCCGGGATGGTGCCGAAGTGGCTTCAATGGTAGACGTGTGTTTTTGGATGAGCCCCAGTCTTTCAAAAGCAATGAGGAAAGGAGGCAAATGACAAAATCAACGATTCGAGTAGCTATTGATGTGGGCAGCAAAAGTCACTGGGTGGGAGTTGGCCTGTCGGAAGGCCAGGTTCTGGAAAGGTTTAGTATTGCTCACAACCAGAAAGGTTTTGAGCATTTTTTCCGTCGAGTGGAGCTGCACCGCCAGCGTCTGGAGCGACCTGTGGAGGTGGCCATGGAAGGCTACAACGGTTGGGCCCGGCCCTTGGATCAGCAGATTCAGCAACGGGGCTACAGGTTGTTGAATGTCAATAACCTGAAGCTGGCTCGCTTCAAAGAGATTTTTCCCGCCCCGGCCAAAAACGACCACATTGACACCGATAAGATGCTGGAGCTGTTTCAGCTGGGAGACACGTTAGCGCGGGCCAAGAACGTGATCCAGGAGGTCAAGCCGGTCCCGGAAGAAAACCGACAGCTGAAACGATTGACACGACGGCGCCGGCAGTTGGTGGTCGAGAAGGTGCGCTTGGGCAATCGCTTGAAGGCCGACCTGCAGGCGGTCTGTCCCGAGTTGGCAGACCTGACCGGGTCGATCGACAACCGCTGGTTCTTGAGTTTTATGACGGCCCGAAAGAATCTGAGACAGCTGAGCCGGCTACGGCGCAACAGTGTATTGAAGATCAAAGGGATCGGTTCGTTTTACGCTGACATCATCCAAAGCTGGCAGAAAGACGCTTGCTTTTCAGCGGAGGTGCTGTGGGTGGGGGAGATGATCCACAACGATGCCCGACGGATGCTGGGATTGCTCGAGCAGATTGGCCAGTTGGAGCAAGCCATCGAGCCCCTGACTCAGAGCTCCAAAATGGCCCAAAGGATCGGTAGTATCCCCGGCTTTGGAATCATCTGCAGCGCAGAGCTGGCGGGTGAGATCGGCACACTGGAGCGCTTTGCCGGCGAAGCGAGCCTGGCGCTGTACCTGGGGATGGCCACTTTGGACAACTCCTCAAGCTCCACGGAAGGAACTCGACGAACCCGTCATGTGAACCACCGCACTCGCCAGGCCATGATGGCGGCTGTGGCGCGGCATCTGCGCGAGGTTCCCCAGTCACAGACCTACTACGACAAGAAGAGAGCCGAAGGCAAGAAACACAACCAAGCTATCCGATCCCTGGCCCGTCATCTGGTTCGAGTGTTGTGGAAAATGCTCACTGAGAACCGCGACTACGAGATCCGCTCATGAAAAAAACGCTTGATAATTCTACCGGGATGTTCAAGTTCCACTGGACAGCGCCACCGGCATGATGACCGGGCGCCGGCAGTACGGGCCCATCGTGTTCACGAAGAGAATCGACAGGAGCAGTCCCCTTCTGGCGCAAGCCCTCGCCCAGAACCAAGTGATCGATGCTATTTTCCGATTCTACAGGCCGACTCCTAGCGGGATGGAGCAGCAGTACTACACCATCACGATCGAACGGGGTCGAGTCTCCTCGATCTCGACCATCTCACCGGACGTTCTTACTGTTGAAGGTGCAAAACGCCCTGCAATCGAGGAGGTTGGGATCTCCTTCACGATTATTGAGAGGACGTTCGAGATCGGCGGCGTGAGCTTTCGCGACAACCGGGAAGAACGGTAAAAGCGACATGACGCAGAGATGTAAGAATTGTGGCTCTCAGAATGGAGCACGCACCATTCGCACTCGACCGTTCCGGACCTGGGAAAAGTAGAGGTTCCCAAAGCTGTCGAAGCCCAGGCCAGAAGGGAAACCGATGACCGCTTCCAGTGCCGGGCCGCCATCTCCTGAGAAGCCAGTCTCTCCGGTACCGACGACTGTTGAAATCACACCGCTTTCTGCCTCCACTCGTCGGATGCGCCGGTTGCCGGTATCGGAGATGTAGAGATTGCCGGTTGCGTCGAAGGCGATCTGACGGGGACGGTCCAGGAAGGCCTGGGTTGCGGGTTCGCCATCGCCGCCAAAGCCCGGCACCGGGATTCCCTCTTCAGCGGTTCCGACCACCGAGGTGATTGTCAAAGAGTCCAGATCGATTCGACGAACGTGGTGGTTATTACCGTCGGCCACATAAAGGCCTCCGGCAAACAAGCCGCTTGCCGGCCCCAGTGCCAGCCCTCTCGGGGAGTTGAGCATTGCTTCGGTGGCGAGCCCACCGTCACCCGAGAAGCCCGGTTCTCCGGTTCCGGCAATCGTGTCGATCAGTCCGGTCTGCGGATCGATCCGTCGAATACGCTGATTGTTCGCATCCGAAAAGTAAACCACTCCGTCGGCGTCGACGACAACTGAGAAGGGTCTACAGAGGAGGGCGTCTTCCGCCGGCCCTCCATCCCCTATCGGGTCGTCCGCCGAAGCAGGAGGGCAGGACGTGTCCGGCGGCTCCGGCGGGGGCAGGGGATCTCTCCCGGCCAATGTCGATATGATCCCCTCTCTATCCACCTGGCGGATACGGTTGTTAAAAAAATCGGCGATCAGGATTCGGCCTGCGCCGTCCAGGGCCACCCCCCGTGGTGAAGCCAGGGTGGCCTCGACCGCGGGTCCTCCGTCCCCGGAAAAGCCAAACACTCCACTGCCGACGATGGTGTCAATGATGCCGGACCCGCCATCCACCATACGAATCCTCGAGTTGCCCCGGTCTGCGACGAGCAGATTGTCCAGAGAGTCGAGGACGATTCCCTCGGGCAGGTAAAAGGCTGCCACGGTGGCGGGGCCACCGTCTCCCTCAATGGTCGCCAGGCCCGTGCCGCCCAGAGTCGTTATGACACTGGTGAGACTGTTAATCTCTCGGATACGGCTGTTCAACAAGTCGGCTACCAGAATATTGCCGGCTGCGTCGAGGGCCAGGCTGCTGGGCCCATTCAGTTCGGCATCGATGGCGGGACCGTCATCTCCTGAAAAGCCGGGGCTTCCGATCCCGGCTACGAGTTCAACGCTTCCGTCCTGGAGGTCCAGTTTCAGAATCTGGTCCACCCCAACGTCCGAAATGAGAAGGTTCCCATCGAAGTCGATAGCCACGTCTCGGGGTCGGGCCAGGCCGACTCCGTCTGCTGGATCCCCGGCCACCGTCGTAATGATCTCGGTGGTGCTATCGACCCGCCGAACCCGACTGTTCTCCCGGTCTGCTATGAACAGGTTGTCGAAGCGATCAAAGGCCAGTCCCTGCGGACGGTTTAGCATGGGGATTATATCGAATAGTGACCAAAGCCCTGCTTCATCTACGGGAGCGGGGCCGTCCGATCCAACGGATTTTCACTGGCCGCGTCACTGCGCGGGTAAGATTTCCCATTCTCTCCAGGACCGTATCGCCTGTAACGTCTAAGGCAATATATTTATCCATCTCAGCCTTGGTGGGGTTGTAGGATGACTTGACCAGTTCGATGGTCTTGGGCTTGTTTTTCTTTCTGCTCATCGATTTCTCCCTCTGGGATGTCAGTTACAATGCCCTAGTCGTGCCAGCGAACAAAGATCCCCATCGCTTCGATTTCGACCTTGATAGAGGCATCCAGTCGCAGGTTGTAGAAAAATTGGAGTCAGGCCCCATGCTTCCCCTCATAAAAGGGGTTGGGCCACAAGAGAGCGGCATCTACGCCCTGTACTTCAAGGGGCAGCTTGTCTATATCGGCAAGGCATCCAAAGGAACGACTAAGAGCAAGCGCACCCTGAGAGCGCGTCTCTCCGAACGCAGACTCAAGATTGCCAAGCGCCAGAATATACAGCTTGATGACATGGGGTGCCGCTACCTTACCTTCGTGAGTGAATGGTGGGTCTTCGCATCTGAGTTCGCGCTCATGGCTCATTACAGACCAGAATGGAACGACAGTGGATTCGGTAGCAAGGCCCCAGGTGTTGGCAGACCGGGAACGCATAGAGTTAGCCGATGGGATGAGTTATTTCCTCTTAAGGTTTGAACCAAGCCGCCTCTCGCACCGGTTGCTATTTCGGCAGACAACCCAAAAACAGTGACGCTTGCGGGCATGGTGAGCAATCTTCCACTTTGTAGAAGTCATTGGTCCGTTCCTGACTTTTACAATTAGGTCGCACACGCTAAACCCCGCTTCTTCAGCCATCCGCATAAATTCGCAGTGCGCCCAGCGGGACCGATGATTGTTCACCATGTCTGTGATCTTTGCAAGCAGAATCCCGTCCGGTTTAAGCACTCTCTTAGCCTGCTTCAAGAATGGAGGGTAGAGATAGCTAAGGCTCCAATCGTGTTGCTTGCCGCATTCCACTGTGGCTCCAAAGTCAACGTCGAACCGCTTCTTGCTTTTGTCTCGACCTTGCGGACCAACGTGCGGCGGATCATATACGACCACGGCAAATGATCTGGATTTCACACCAGGCATTTCGCGATTATCTGCAACAATGTCAGGCTTGTGCCGAGGGTCAATGTCCATCGAAACGACATGGCGATTTGAACCGTTCCAAAATCGGCCCGCATTGTACGTAACATCGAGAATCGGATCCGGGGGATTACAGGGTAGAACTGCAACATTTCCTCAATGAGGCCTACGTCCCTCCCTGTCCAAACGCTACTGATGGAACGGTAAGACCCGTTTGTGCTCATGCTACCAGGTCCTTATAGCGGAGCCTTTTGCCAGCCATCATCTGCACTACTAGGCCCATTTGCTTGGGGGTGCCTAGCTCCCTCATGGAGTGGCGGCCTACAAACTCATCCAGGTATCGGTGCAGGTGCTTGGGGGACAAGCGGTGAAAGGTGCCCATGTGCGCCCGTTTGAGCATGCTCCAAAACGACTCTACGCCATTTGTGTGACAGTCGCCTCCCTCTGTGCCAATAATGGTGAGACACTTCTTCCCGGCTAAATTAGAGTAGAGGGCGAGAAGCTGGATTACAGAATGATAGAAAACAGAAGCGACAAGAAACTGAGGATTTTGGAAACCTCGGAGCGGAGGGGAGAGGTCTCCAAAATCGCTGCGGGACGGACCGAGCCCGAGAAGGCGTTGCCGCGACCCGACCCGGAAGTTCCTGCCAAGGCAACCCGTCGCCGGTTTTCAGCCCGCTATAAGCTCCGGGTCCTGGAGCAGGCCGATGGCTGCGAAGAGTCGGGCGAAGTGGGAGCATTACTGCGCCGAGAAGGACTTTACTGGTCGAATCTGCAGACCTGGCGACGCCAACGCGAGCACGGAACGCTGCAGGCATTGACCCCTCGCAAGCGGGGACGAAAGGCAAAGCCGGTCAATCCTCTGGATCATCAACTGAGGCAAGTGGAGGCTGAGAATCGGAAGCTGAAACGCAAGCTCGAGAAGTTTGAAGCCATGCTGGATCTCCAAAAAAAAGTCTCGCAACTGTTGGGAATCTCTCTGGCGAGCAGCGAAGAGAACGGAGACGAGAGCTGATGGACGAAGCTTTGCGATTCTCACAATCCCACGGAGTCCGTGCCGGCTGTCAGGCTCTGGATCTGCCGCCATCGAGTCTGTATCGGGAGAAACTTCGGCGCGAACGGCCGGCGCTGGATCCTCGGCCTCGGGCCGCATCCCCACGCGCCTTGAGCCCGCCCGAAAGGGAAGCCGTTGTGGAGGTCCTGCACAGCCGACAGTTTATCGACAAAGCTCCTGCCGCCGTATGGGCGGAGCTGCTGGACGAAGGGCGATACTTGTGCTCGATTCGAACCATGTACCGCATTCTGGCCAAACGTCTGGAAGTTAGAGAACGCCGTCGCCAGCGCCGCCATCCCCAATACTCCAAGCCGGAACTTCTGGCCACCGGCCCGAACCAATGCTGGTCGTGGGACATCACCAAGCTGAAGGGGCCCGTCAAATGGAGCTATTACTACCTCTACGTGATCCTGGACATCTTCAGCCGCTATGTGGTGGGCTGGATGGTGGCCACCCAGGAAAGCTCCCGCCTGGCCAAGGTCTTGATCGCCCAGAGCTACTCCAAGCAGGAGATCGTAGCGGGTGGTCTCACCCTGCATGCCGATCGTGGCTCGTCGATGAGTTCCAAAGCACTGGCCTTGCTACTGGCCGATCTGGGAGTCACCAAGTCTCACTCTCGGCCTCATGTCTGTGACGACAATCCCTACTCGGAATCCCAATTCAAGACCCTCAAGTACCGTCCCGAATTCCCGGCTCGTTTCGGCACCATTCAGCAAGCCAGAGACTTCTGTCGGGATTTCTTCGATTGGTATAACCGCGACCATCGCCATTCGGGTATCGGCCTGCACACTCCCGCGGATGTGCACTACCTCACCGCCATCACCACCCGTCGCGATCGATCCCAAACATTGGAGGCCGCCCATGCACTCTTCCCGGAGAGATTTCCCAACGGCAAACCCGTTCCTCCTCCTCTTCCCGAGGCGGTCTGGATCAACCCTCCCGAAAAGGAGAACTTTTGAGATGAAACTACAGTAATTTATTCACCAAAGTGTCTCAAAGTTGTTGACACGTTCCGCCTTTGACGTACTCCTGGAGACCTTGACGGATTCATGGTTGGGAAGTGACTCATAGGCGGTTGCGTCGTCAGTGTAGAGCTTAGCTCCAGGCCGTGAGTGATCCAGGACAAATCCCTGGAGAGTTTCGCTCCCTCTGTGCCAATAATGGTGAGACACTTCTTCCCGGCTAAATTAGAGTAGAGGGCGAGAAGCTGGATTACAGAATGATAGAAAACAGAAGCGACAAGAAACTGAGGATTTTGGAAACCTCGGAGCGGAGGGGAGAGGTCTCCAAAATCGCTGCGGGACGGACCGAGCCCGAGAAGGCGTTGCCGCGACCCGACCCGGAAGTTCCTGCCAAGGCAACCCGTCGCCGGTTTTCAGCCCGCTATAAGCTCCGGGTCCTGGAGCAGGCCGATGGCTGCGAAGAGTCGGGCGAAGTGGGAGCATTACTGCGCCGAGAAGGACTTTACTGGTCGAATCTGCAGACCTGGCGACGCCAACGCGAGCACGGAACGCTGCAGGCATTGACCCCTCGCAAGCGGGGACGAAAGGCAAAGCCGGTCAATCCTCTGGATCATCAACTGAGGCAAGTGGAGGCTGAGAATCGGAAGCTGAAACGCAAGCTCGAGAAGTTTGAAGCCATGCTGGATCTCCAAAAAAAAGTCTCGCAACTGTTGGGAATCTCTCTGGCGAGCAGCGAAGAGAACGGAGACGAGAGCTGATGGACGAAGCTTTGCGATTCTCACAATCCCACGGAGTCCGTGCCGGCTGTCAGGCTCTGGATCTGCCGCCATCGAGTCTGTATCGGGAGAAACTTCGGCGCGAACGGCCGGCGCTGGATCCTCGGCCTCGGGCCGCATCCCCACGCGCCTTGAGCCCGCCCGAAAGGGAAGCCGTTGTGGAGGTCCTGCACAGCCGACAGTTTATCGACAAAGCTCCTGCCGCCGTATGGGCGGAGCTGCTGGACGAAGGGCGATACTTGTGCTCGATTCGAACCATGTACCGCATTCTGGCCAAACGTCTGGAAGTTAGAGAACGCCGTCGCCAGCGCCGCCATCCCCAATACTCCAAGCCGGAACTTCTGGCCACCGGCCCGAACCAATGCTGGTCGTGGGACATCACCAAGCTGAAGGGGCCCGTCAAATGGAGCTATTACTACCTCTACGTGATCCTGGACATCTTCAGCCGCTATGTGGTGGGCTGGATGGTGGCCACCCAGGAAAGCTCCCGCCTGGCCAAGGTCTTGATCGCCCAGAGCTACTCCAAGCAGGAGATCGTAGCGGGTGGTCTCACCCTGCATGCCGATCGTGGCTCGTCGATGAGTTCCAAAGCACTGGCCTTGCTACTGGCCGATCTGGGAGTCACCAAGTCTCACTCTCGGCCTCATGTCTGTGACGACAATCCCTACTCGGAATCCCAATTCAAGACCCTCAAGTACCGTCCCGAATTCCCGGCTCGTTTCGGCACCATTCAGCAAGCCAGAGACTTCTGTCGGGATTTCTTCGATTGGTATAACCGCGACCATCGCCATTCGGGTATCGGCCTGCACACTCCCGCGGATGTGCACTACCTCACCGCCATCACCACCCGTCGCGATCGATCCCAAACATTGGAGGCCGCCCATGCACTCTTCCCGGAGAGATTTCCCAACGGCAAACCCGTTCCTCCTCCTCTTCCCGAGGCGGTCTGGATCAACCCTCCCGAAAAGGAGAACTTTTGAGATGAAACTACAGTAATTTATTCACCAAAGTGTCTCAAAGTTGTTGACACGTTCCGCCTCCAGCTTGGCCTAGGTGTTTGGGCCAACAGTCTCTGGTTCTTGGTGCTTGCCATGGGTTCTGCCCTTCTACTTACATGGGGAGTCATCTCGCGCGAAGAGCGCTATCTGGAGCGCAAGTTCGGTGATGGCTACCTGGCATACAGGGCGCGGGTTCGCCGTTGGTTGTAGGATGTGTCGTCCCAGTGTGCCTGCTCGTCCCCATAGTCACTGCGGCTGCGATTTTCGGCTTGGTGCAACCCTCCGTAAAGACCGGCGTGGCACTCCTGAATCCTCCCGGGAACGATCCCGCCGAGGTGGATCTTCACTTTTTCAGTCGCCAGGGCAATGAAGTTGAGATACAGACGATTAACCTGCAACCAGGCGAAAAAATCTCACAGTGTCTGGATCAGATCGGGGGTACGATATGAAACCTATGCGCTCTTCAATACTGAACATCCCGCTCGCCTTCCTCGCCTGGTTTGTCTTGATGGTCTTATTGGTGTTAATGGCTCCGTTGTGGGCCGGCGCTTCGTCGTCCGCCGATGGGCCGGCGTCCTCGGCGGGGGAGGCGGCAAAGCGTCCGAATATTCTCTTCATCTATACGGATGATCAATCGCATCGCACCGTCAGCTGTTATCCGGAAGCCTATGCCTGGGCCCGGACGCCGAACGTCGACCGGCTGGCGGAACGGGGGGTTCGATTTGCCTCCGCCTATATCGGGACCTGGTGTATGCCGTCGCGAGCAACCCTGCTCACGGGCCTCCTGTCCCATGGGGTCCAGTCGATGAAGATGGAAGGCCCCTACCCGGGAAGCACGTACGATCCCGAGCAATGCCCGTTCTGGCCCAAAGTCTTCCGCGAGCACGGATATTTCACGGGTCAGATCGGGAAATGGCATACCGGAACAGATACCGGATTCGGGCGTGACTGGGACTTCCAGATTGTCTGGAACCGACCCAAGTTCACCGACAATGCCACCCATTATTACTACGATCAGCTCATCACCTTCAATGGGGGTGAGACAAGGCGGATCAAGGAATACTCCACCGATAACTACACGCGCTGGGCCGAAGAGTTCATTCGTGGAGAGCATCGTGACCCGGACAAGCCCTGGTACCTGTGGCTCTGCTACGGCGCCTCTCACGATCCCTTCACTCCGGCAGACCGGCATCTGGAGGGCTACCCGGACGTCTCGATTTCGACTCCGGCGGACATTTATCCTCCGCGCCCCGGCAAGCCGGCCTACATGCAGGAGATCGAATTCTGGGTCCGAGGTAGCAGCGGTCGGCCGGTTCTGAAGTCGGCGAATCCGTCCCAGAGCGAGAAGACGCTCACCGATTGGGTTCGACAGTATCATCAGTGTGTCCGGGCCATTGACGAAGGAGTCGGGCGGTTGATCCGGTTGCTCGAGGAGACGGGGCAGCTCGAGAACACCTTGGTGGTCTACACGGCGGATCAGGGATTTGCCTGGGGGCAGCACGGGTTCCGGACAAAGATCGCCCCCTACGACGCTACCATTCGGGGCCCGCTCATCATCAGCATGCCGGGAACCATTCCAGAAGGGGGTGTGGTCCTGGCTCCGATCGGAGGGCAAGACCTCGTCCCCACCTTCTTTCACTTCGCCGGGATCGAGTTGCCCTGGAAAATGCACGGGCAGGACCTTACGCCGCTGCTGCACGATCCCCGGAGTGACTGGCCCCATCCGGTCCTCATGGTCATGACGGGCGATGACTACGGGTCCGATACGGATGTGATTCCCACCGATGCCAGCCTCTACGCGACACCCCAGATTCCGGACGGCGACATCCCCTGGTGGATTTCTCTGCGCCAGGGCCGTTACAAGTACATTCAGACGCTGGTCGAGAATGAGATCGAAGAGCTGTACGATCTGGAGAACGATCCGGAGGAGTTGACCAATTTAGCGTTGGACGTGAATCATCGTGCCACGCTCTTGCGCTTCCGCCAGGCGACCCGGGATGAGCTGCGGCGGACCGGAGCTGCCATGGCCGACCGCTTGCCGGGTGTCCGGTCTCTTCCGTGAGCCCGTTCCGGCCATTCGTATTCAGGGAGGATAGAAAAAAAAGATGCTCTATTGAGGCTGGTCTTCCGAAGAAGCGCCAGACCTCCGGTAAACAACCCCGTCCTCCATCATTCCAATTACGGACTATTGTACCAGAAATGCAAGGTTGTAGATCCAGTAGGGACTAACCAATTCGATGCTAACTTCTCCTCCGAAACGGGCCTCTCGCGCGGGCATCGGGATCGCCAAACCCGTCCGGGTCAGTTCGCCACTGACCTTACGCCCTGAAACGAGTCCAGGTTGAGCATTTGGCGAGACCCGGGGGCGTGAAGGACCCTTTGGCGACCGGACGGTCGACTCATGTAAACTACATCACCAGGAAACACTGGGACCCTGGCGGAGACACGTACCCCTATGCTGAACCTGTGCAATCGATACGGAGTCACTGGGCTGCTATCGTTCCTTATGCTACTCATTGCGCCGCTGGAGGCGCAGGAGCGCGCTCGACGGAATCCCTACACTTCACCAGCGGATGTCGCCATGGGCAAGCGCCTTTACCGTCCGCTCTGTTCGAACTGCCACGGTCAGGACGGCAAGGGAGTGATCGGGCTTGCACCAGGACTCCTGCGCGCTCTTCAGCACGTCTCGTCCGATGCGGAAATCTTCGACATTCTCATCACCGGAATTGCGGGTACATCAATGCCCGCCTTCTCCTTCACCGAGAGGCAAGCCTGGGAGTTGGTCTCCTTCGTGCGTTCGATCGGCGGCCGTGCTGGGGATTCGGTGGACGGTGACGTAGCGGCGGGAGAGTCTCTGTTTCGCGGGGCATGTATTCGCTGTCACCGGATTGGAAACGAAGGCGGACGCAGCGGCCCGGATCTAGTCGACGTTGCGGCATCGACGCCAGCGGATGAGTTGCGTCTTTCCATAAAGCGTCCCAGTGAGATCGTTAGTCCACGCCACTACCGGGTCCGTGCGGTGACACCGGATGGCATAGTCATCGAGGGAGTCCGGCTGAATGAAGATTCCTTCTCGGTCCAGATTCTCGACACGAAGGAACACCTCATCTCGCTCGATAAGACGGCCCTAAAAGAATATTCACTCGTGAGGGAATCGCCGATGCCTTCCTTCGAGAACAGTCTGACGGAAAAGGAATTGAACGATATCATCGCCTACCTCCGCAGTCAGGTCCCGGGAGAAGAGCAGTGAAACTACACGTCGGTTTGACGCTAGCTCTCCTCGTGGCCTCTCCGGTGGCGGCGCAGGTTTCCTACGAACGCATTCTCGGGGCGGACCAGGAGCAGGAAAACTGGCTCACCTATTCCGGAGCCTACCACGGTCGCCACTATCGAGAACTTGATCAAATCACTCGCGAGAATGTGGATCAGATGAAATTGAAGTGGGTTTATCAGGGTTCCTCAACGCACCCCTGGCAGGCCACTCCTCTCGTCGTCGATGGAGTCATGTACATCACCGAGGGCCCCAACAACGTAGCCGCCATCGATGCCCGCACCGGACGGGAATTCTGGAAATTCGAGCACAAGTTGCCGGCCCGAGTGAATGTCTGTTGCGGCCGTGTGAATCGCGGCGTGGCCATTCTCGATGATCTCGTTTACACCGGTACCCTCGACGGCTACCTGCTCGCAATCGATGCGAAGACCGGACGCCTGGTCCGGAAGAAGAAGATCATCGACAATTCCAAGGGCTACGCGCTGGCGATGGCGCCGCTTGCCGTCAAGGACAAGATCATCATCGGCCCGGCAGGTGGAGAATACGGCATCCGGGGCTTCCTCGACGCCTACGACGCGAAGACCGGCGAGAGAGTGTGGCGCTTCAACACCATCCCCGGTCCCGGCGAACCCGGCCACGAGACCTGGGAGAACGACGCCTGGAAGACGGGTGGCGGCTCCGCCTGGCTCACCGGCTCCTTCGATCCCGAACTGAACCTTCTCTACTGGGGCATCGGGAATCCGAGTCCCGATTGGAATAGCGATGTCCGCCCCGGCGACAACCTCTACACCGATTCCGTGATCGCTCTCAATCCGGACACCGGCAAACTCCAATGGCATTTCCAGTTCACGCCGCACGATACCTGGGACTGGGATGCGGTTCAGATTCCCGTCCTCGCTGACATCAAGTTCAAGGGCGAACCCCGCAAGGTGATGCTGTGGGGAAATCGCAACGGATTCTTCTACGTTCTGGATCGCACCGACGGCGAGTTCCTCCTCGGCAAGTCGTTCACCAAGCAGACCTGGGCCGAAGGTCTTGACGAAAAAGGCCGGCCGATCCGCATCGAAGGCATGAACCCGACCGAGGAAGGCACTCTCGTCTACCCCAGCGTTCAGGGTTCAACCAACTGGTACGCTCCTGTCTACAGTCCGCGCACGAAGCGCTTCTACATCACCACCTGGGTCGACTACTGGGGCCTCTACTACACCGGCGAACCCGCCTACACCGAAGGTAACCGCTATGACGGCAGCGCCGTTGCACGAGTCTTTCCCAATCAGATGGAAGAGAAGGATCCCGGCTACGGAGCCATCCGCGCCATGGATCCGAACACCGGGAACTGGGATTGGGAGTTCAAGACCCAGGGCATCTCCGAAAGCGGTTTACTGGCCACGTCGACCGACATCCTGTTCTCGGGGAGCAGGGAAGGGTTCTTCTTCGCCATTGACGCGACCAACGGAAAGCTTCTCTGGCACGTCCGCTTGGGCGGAAAGGTCGCCAACTCTCCCATCACATTCTCGATCGACGGGAAGCAGTACGTGACCGTAGGTTCCGGTGACTCGCTCTTCACGTTCGCGCTCGGAGAATGACATCACGGGATAGGTCCAAACTCGATCCTCGACCGGTCACACCGTAATTCATTGAAAACATTGGAGCGGGAGACGGGAATCGAACCCGCGACGTCCAGCTTGGGAAGTTAGCTATCGATCGAAAATAAAGGATTTAGCGTCTAACTCAGTCTATCCTGTCTATCGTATCTAGGACGGATGATCATCTTCGGGGAGCGGCGGTTGCGAAAAGCCATCCAGGAGTTCCTGTCTGCATTATCACCATGAGCGAAACCACCAGGGCCTGGGAAACGAGCTGATCGAGGAGTTCGATGGTTCAGGATCTCGACGGCTACACGCCTCTCGAGCTGATTTGACCCGAGAGCCATGACGGAGTCAGTCCCGGAACGATCTCGGCCGAGTTTTCGGATAGGACGGGTTACGAATCTTGCGCCCTGGAGGTCGGATAGGTCCGCTTGGGTTGATTATAAGACCTCCTCGATTGATTCGGTCATGATCTCCACGGTGTGGTCTAACTGCTCTCTACTGATTACGATTGGAGGGGCCAGCAGAAAGACGTCGCCCCGCAGGCGGCTGAAGAGTCCACGTTTCTGGGTGGCAGCGTGGACCTTGAGTCCGATCTGATCCTGGGCCGGAAACTCAGCTTTGGTTTCCTTGTTCTCCACCAGCTCCACGGCGAGCATGAGACCCAGCCCTCTCACCTCACCCACGTGGGGGTGGTCGCCTAGAGCCGACTGCAGCCGCTCCAAGAGATAGGTTCCTTTGTCCGCTGCCTGATCCGGGAAGTTCTCCCTTTCGATGATGTCCAGGTTGCGTAAAGCCACGGCGCAGCCAACCGGATGTGCACTGTAGGTGAAGGCATGCATCCAGACCATCTCTCCGGTGTCCAGCACCTGGGCAATTTCTTCGTTGACTCCAGTCCCGCCGAGCGGGAAGTAACCGGACGTAATCGCCTTGGCAAACTGGATCATGTCGGGCTCGACGCCCCAGTGGTCCAGTCCGAACATTCTACCGGTGCGTCCAAACCCCGTAATCACCTCGTCCGAGACGAGGAGCACGTCGTACTTGTCGCAGATTTCTCGGATGCGAGGAAAATAGTCCGGTTGGGGGACGATCACTCCGCCGGCTCCCTGAACCGGCTCCGCCAAGAACATGGCAACTGTCTCGGGCCCCTCGCGCAGAATCGCCTGTTCCAGCTCGTTGGCCGCCGCTACCCCCTGAGTCTGATCCCCCGCAGATTCATAGCGATAGGGGTAGGGGGAGGGGATGTGTACAAAGCCGGGCACGCGAGGCTCGAACATGGGCCAATACGCCGTGATTCCGGTGGCACTCATGGCAGCAAGCGTGACTCCGTGGTATCCCCACTGCCGTGAGATCACTTTAGTCTTGTCCGGCTGGCCCTTGAGTTTCCAGTAATAACGTGCCGTCTTGATATTAGTTTCCGTCGACTCTCCTCCCCCGGAGGTAAAGAAGAAGCGAGTGATCGATGGATAGGTCAGCCCTGCCAACCTCTCCGCCAATTCGATCGCGGCAGGGTTCGAGCTGCCGGCGTATCCAGAGCAGTAGCCCAGGGTGTCCATCTGGCGTGCGGCTGCCTCGGCCAGCTCGGTGCGGCCGTGACCGGCAACCACGTTCCAGAGTCCGGAGAGGCCATCGATGTATTGACTTCCCTCGGTGTCGGTGAGAACCGCTCCCTCTCCCCGAGTCCAGATATGTGCCTGCTGGTGAAGGCCGGGATTGTGAAGGGGGTGGATCAGGTGGGCCTGATCTCGTGATAGGAGTTCTTGATGGGTGGTCGTAGTCATGACTAATCCTCAGAGTTGTGGTTTTGATTCAAGGGAAGACGCATCCAGAAGATCCTTCAGGCGCACCAATGACGAATCAACTTGGCGTAGAGTTGTGTCCCTTTCTCGAGCTGATCCAAGAGAATCCATTCATCTTGAGTGTGCGCCTGAGCGATGTCTCCGGGGCCCAATACCACCAACTTTTTCATCTCCGTCAGCACGGCCCCGTCGGTTCCGTAGGAGACGGTTTGAGCCTTTTCGTTTCCAGACAACGCCAGGACCTCACGGACGAAGTCCGATTCAGGATCCATATACAAGGGTTGTCCCGCCCAGAGCACTTCGAAATCGATGCCGCACTGCGCGGCGGCCTTCCGGGACCGCTCGATCAAGGCTTCCGCATCGTGACCGGGTGCCGGACGGAAGTATACCGTGCAGATGCTCTGGGCCGCCGTCATGTTCAAGACCTTGGTGTGATCGTTGATCCCGATATTCCAGCTGATCCCCGATGGATCGAAGGCCGGATGCTGCCACGCAGGATCCTCCAGGGTCTCGTCGTGAATTCTCTTCATCTCGCTGAGAAAAGGGATCATGGTGAGGTTAGCGTTGATTCCCTCGTTGGTGCTGGAATGTGCCGCTTTGCCGTGTGAGGTCGCCTTGAATCCATAGGTGCCCTTGTGAGCGTGAACGACGTTGAGCATAGTCGGCTCTCCGACGATCCCGTTCGACTCCCCCTGGACAATCTCCTGGAAGAACTTGGATCGCCGAGCCACCTGTTCCGCTCCGCGGTAGCCGATCTCCTCGTCCGCAGTGAGCGCTATATAAAGTGGTTCTCTCAGCTCGGTTCCAGCGGCCTGCTCGGTGGCTGCCAGCATCGAGGCGATCGATCCTCTCATGTCACAACTCCCGCGGCCATACAGTTTGGCACCTCTGACGGTGGGCTCGAAGGGTCCATGTTCGCTGCTGAACCAGGGATCGGCAGGAACGACGTCGGTGTGGGCGAAATAGGCCATTCCCCCGCTTCCACTGCCCTTCTTACCGATGATGTTGACTTTGTTGACGCCTGCGGAGTCGGTGTATTCGATCCGTTCGGTGGTGAAACCGAGCCTTTTCAGGATGTCCTCCAGATAGTCGCAAATGGAGGCATTAGATACGTTGCTGACAGTGGGGAACTTTACCAGCTCTTGTGTGTACTGAAGCGCGTTCATATTTTCGCTCATACGACAACCTCATACTCTTCTTGAAGAGGGCCTAACTATTGGATTATCTGGTTTCCAGTATAAGTCCGTTTTCTGTGCTTTGCTTCCAGATGTTCACTACTTTAGCCATCGAAAGAACGCACAATCGAGTTCGCTGATTGGTGGGTGTAGTGGGCCAGGGAGATAGAAATTTGCTTTTCAAGCTAAGGGTAGCAAGTAGTGAAATGAGGGTCAAGATGGGCCAACAAAAGGTGTGCCTACCAAAGACCTCATGTGCCCGTGAATTGGTGAGCGGGTTCAGTGCGGGTAGCCTGCAAGCGTACTGTCGTTTCTTGCTATCCCGAGAGCGAGAACAGAGCCCTGGGGCCTTGGGATTTCACTCCCTTCCGCGAGCTCTTGTCACTAGGTGTGGAAAAACATCAGGCGGCTTTCTCCTCCGGGACTTGGTTGACCGGGACTCCATTGACATATTTGGCGCCCTGGTAGACGTCTTTCATCAGCTCCGGTGCCTTCAACCGGCGGAATCGCTGCTCCGCCACCAGCAGCATCTTCCAGATCACCGCCTGGGCGTTTTCCACTTTCTTGAATCGCTTGGCCGCGTCCGTTCGCAGCCGAAGAGCGGCAAACGGTGACTCCACTGGATTGGTGGTTCGCAGATGCTGCCACTGCTTCTTTGGATAGTTGTAAAAGGTCACCATCCGGTCCCAGTCCTGCTCGATTAGCTCAGCCGCCAGAGTCAGCCCTCGCTGCCGGCACCAGTGCTGAAAAACCTTCTTGAGTCGTTGTGCTTCTTCTCGAGTCTCGGCGTAAGGGATCTGCCGCAGGATCAGCAAGGCCGGCTTGTGCACTCGCTTAGGGAGCTTGGTCAGCAGGTTGACGATCCGATGATTCCAGCAGCGCTGCTCCTCGGCCTGGGGATAGACGTTGCGCAAAGCTCCCCAGATGCCCAGGTGGCCGTCTCCGATCACCAGCCGTGGACAGCCCATCCCCCGGCGCTTCAAGTCGCGCAGTACTTCCGACCAGCTCTGGGTCGATTCCCGATAGCCGCTCGTGACCGACACCACGGCTTTGCTTCCGTCACTTAAGGCGGCCAGCACCACCAGCAGGACTGCCTTTTCCTTCTCCAGACCCGCCTTGACGTAGATTCCATCTACCCATAAATACACCACTTCCAGATCATTCAAGGGTCGACTCTGCCAGACCTCCCATTCGGCCTGCCACTTCTCTTTCAATCTGGCCACCGTGGAGGACGACAGGTGCGCCCTTTCCCCTAAAAGCCCTCTCAGAGCCAGATCAAAATCCCCCAGCGCCAGACCATGCAAGTACAGCTCAGGGATCAGTTCTCGAACCTGCCGCGTCCGCTTGGCAAACAGGGGCAACACCCGACTTTCAAAGTGTTCCTCTAGATCCCGCACTCGAGGCCTTCGAACCTGGATCGTCCCCGAGCTCAGCGTCAGATGCCTCGGCTTCCCATATCCATTGCGATAGCCCGACGGAGCGTCCACGGCCCTTCGCCGCTCACTCTTACGCCGCCCTAATAACTCCGTGACTTCCTCCTCCAGCAGCTCTTGAACCCAGCCTTGGATCTTCTCCCGCACCCAATCTTCCAGCTCCTCGAAACAAACTCTTGACTCGACACTTTCCTCAATGTTCTGCTTGCTCATGCGGTGTGTACTCCTTCCGTTGCGGGCCTTTCGGCCCTGGGTTTTAAATCAACCCGGAAGGATACTCACCGCCTATGCTATTTACACACCTTCTGATGGTAGCTCCAGAAAGGTAGGTCGATCCTGGGTTGCCCAATGGTGGGAAAACGGTCGAAGAAGGAAAGAGACGCTCGGCTACGCTCAAGGCATGTCCAGAGCGCAAGCCCAGAGCGCAAGCCCAGATCGCTCTTGCCGCCAAACTAGCTCCGCTCAACCAGGCGAAGCTGCAAAGCACTCCGACCAGGTTCGGAGAATTTGTTGACATGTTATTCCTTCCCTTTTATCGACGAAAGTGGAAAGAATCTACGGCGTCAACAACAGAGGAACGAATCAGACATCACCTGGGCAACCGCTATAAAGAGCGTCATCTGACGACCTTCACGCGAACCCAGTTGCAGGACTTCCTCGACGAGAAAGCCGATCAGGGCCTTTCAACTAGCACTGTGGACCACCTGCGTTGGGACCTAAAGCAGGTTTTCCGATTTGCGACAGCAGAGGGCCTGCTTGAAAGAAACCCTGCAGATCTGCTCTTCACTCCCAGGAACGCCAAGAGATCGCACCGACTACACATGACCAGCCACGAAGTAGCCAGCATGATCTCGGTCCTGGACACCAGAGAACGGCTGATCACCGAATTGGCGGTCATTGTCGGGATGCGGCCGGGCGAAATCTTCGCTCTCCAATGGCAGCACGTCATGCCGGAGGGCCTCCGTATCAGACAGCGCGTGTACCGGGGCCAGATTGACACCCCCAAGACGCGCCAGTCGCATAGAGATGTGGCTCTATCTGGGGATCTTCTCGATCAGCTCGGTCACTGGAGAGAATCCGCAGCGGACACGAGTCCGACCGCATGGGTTTTTCCCTCTGAGAACCCTGCTACTTCCATGTCTCGCGACAACTGTCTGAGAAGGGACATCCGGCCCAAACTCAAACCTCTCGGTCTGGGTTGGGTCAACTTCCAGGTGATGCGACGCACCCATTCGTCGCTTATGAGAGAGCTGGGCGCGGACCCGAAACTCGTCGCTGACCAGCTCGGCCATTCCCTCGACGTAAACCTTAATGTGTACACGATGACTTCGCTGAGAGCCCGCTGTGACGCGGTTAACCGCCTGCAGCTCGTTCTTAACGGAGCCTCGAAGGAATTGCCGACACTGCTCCAATGACCGTAAACCATTGAAAACATTGGAGTGGGAGACGGGAATCGAACCCGCGACGTCCAGCTTGGGAAACTAACAATCGATCGAAAATAAAGAATTTAGCGTCTATCGCGTCCAATCCAGTCAATCGTATCTAACTGAATCAACAAGATTTGCAAAAAGGCAGTTCTTAATGATGCCAAAGTGATGCCAAAGCAGAACTATCGAACGACCTTGATTTATGCGCCTGAACTGCTCCCACGACACCTTTGCCTCCACTCCGTCGGGCTGACCAACCAGACTTTGAGTCTAAAAGAACAGGAACACAGATCCCGTCTTCGTGAGGTATGATGCGAGCGTGGATCGGGATGAATTATTGCGGGTTCTCAAAGCCTTCGAATCGGAGAAATTGGAGTATGTTCTGATCGGCGCGACGGCTATGGGCTTTCACGGTTTGGTCCGAGCGACAGAGGACGTCGACCTGA
Source organism: Acidobacteriota bacterium (assembly GCA_965205345.1). Lineage (GTDB taxonomy): Bacteria > Acidobacteriota > UBA6911 > RPQK01 > CBDAPI01 > CBDAPI01. The sequence continues at coordinate 244,235 of CBDBGQ010000056.1, forward strand.
TGATCAACGCTACCGCGGCGAATGTCGAACGAGTCCGAAGGGCCTTACGATCGGCTTACGGCAGTGATCCGAGTATTGAGGAGATCCGGGCAGAGGACTTGCTGGGGGACTATCCCGCTGTTCGATACTATCCACCCAGTGGGGACCTGTTCTTCGACCTCATGACTCGATTAGGAGAGGCTGCCGATTTCCACAGTGTGGATTCGGAGATCAAGGAAATTGAGGGTATCCGGGTGCACGTTGCCACGCCGAAAGCGCTCTATCTGCTGAAGAAAGGGACCCTTCGGCCGCTCGATCGGGAAGACGCGGCCGCTTTGCGCGAGCGATTCAAATTGCAGGAGGATGACTAACCAATGCCCGTTCAGAAATTCCGCTCGATCAACGAAATGAATAGAGCACCGATTCGGGTAGTTGGAGAGTCCGCCTTTGATCGTTTTGTCCGTCACTGTCGCCGTTATCGGCTCATCTCGAAACTCAACTACACTCCTGGCGTTTTCAAATTCAGGACGCTCGAAGAGGCACAGGCCGCAAGGGTGCGGGAACAACTACGACCCGAGCAAGATTGAGGCGGTGCCTGATTGTGTAGTTACGGAGTGGGGTATCAATAGCAAAGGAATAGATTCCGGACTGTGACATGGAGAATCGCTTTGACCACGCTCTTCAGGTCAAAGTCACGCTCAAGGGAATTAGTCCACCAATTTGGCGCAGGGTCCAGGTGCCCTGCACCTACACGTTTTGGGATCTTCACGTCGCGATTCAAGACGCCATGGGTTGGCTGGATTGCCACCTGCACTTATTTCGGCTTCGAGATTCCGTTTCCGGCAAGGATTTTCTTGTTGGCATTCCCGACGACGGCGGGTTGGTGGATGACCTTGAAATCCTGGCGGGCTGGGACATTCCGGTCGTGCTCTACCTTTCCCTTGCCGGGCGCGCGGTAACTTGGGACCGGATTGCCGCCGATCCTGGCAATGTTCCGGTCTCGGGTTGGACCAGGACGTTCTCGAAGAGCGTGTCCAGTCCCACGCTGAGAATCCCCATGACGTGGAATCGTGGGATAAGGTCCGAGAGCGTCTCGAGCGCCGCCTGCAAGAAGCCAAAGAATGCCGCTGGCCTTCAATGTCCGTGTCGAGGCGCAGTCGGACATCGAAGAGGCGGCAGTCTGGTATGAGCAACGAGCTGCGGGTCTTGGTGAGAGCTTCCTGACAGAACTCGATGACGTTCCCCGAAACTGAAGAGAGTTTTCGCCGCGGCCCCAGCAACTCGATCACAGCCCGGCACCGAGTTAGCTCCAATGAGCAGTTTCTCTCTGTGCACGGGACCTACCGCTTCAGTTCTTGACAACTGTATCTCAGAGGTATATTTATTATACCATGAAGTTCGAGTTCGATGCTCGCAAGAGTCGCTCGAACAAGAAAAAACACGGAATCGATTTTGTCGAGGCCCAAAGCCTGTGGAACGATCCAGATGTGATTGTAATCCCGGCCAGAACGACCGACGAGCCGAGGGCCCTGATCATCGGAAAGATTGAAGATCTGCACTGGTCCGGAGTTATCACTCATCGGGGTGACCACGTCCGGATTATCTCGGTTCGCCGATCTCGGAGAGAGGAGGTGGAACTATATGAGGGCTAAAGCGAGTCAGCTTGACAAGGAGTTCGACGCCGGCGAAGACATCACCAAGTATCTCGATCTGTCGAAAGCGCGGCGCCCTCGCCATCAGCAGCGTCGGGTGAACGTCGACTTCCCCATTTGGATGATCGAGTCACTCGATCGCGAGGCCTCGAGGCTCGGTGTGCCCCGTCAGTCCCTAATCAAAATGTTGATCGCCCGGCACTTGGACGAACTTGGCAACTCGCCGACCTCCTAGCAACAACGCCACCGGGCGCCCAGACCCAGGCAGCCGACCACCAAGCGCGAAAACAGATCAATCACCACCGAGACGAGCAACCAGCCCTGGCCGGTGCGGATGTGTGCTTGGGAGCCTTGGGTTACTGGCAGAGGTAATGACTTACGCGGATATTCTCCTTGACAATAGTATTGTATAGAAATAGTATTGTATTGTGATACGGCCTTTTGCAGACAAAGAGACCGAGAAGATCTTCAACGAGCGCTTTTCGAAGCGGTTTCCTGCTGACATTCAGTCTAGAGCACTTCGTTGTCTGCGATATCTTGACAAGACCAGGTCGCTTGGCGACCTGAACTCGCCGGCCCTTGCTCTTGAGAAACTCAAGGGAGATCGCCAGGGACAATGGTCGATAAGGATCAACAACCAGTGGCGAGTTTGCTTTGCGTTTGAATCCGGAGACATGTTTGACGTCGGAATAACGGATTACCACTGAACGAGTGCTTCAGCCGCAAGAGAGAGGACCGATAAGGAGAGAGATGAACATGGGAGAGACACTTATTCCGCTCGATCACCCGGGAGTCATGCTACTCGAGGACTACCTCGAGCCCCTTGGGGTCACACAGTACCAGCTCGCAAAGGCGATCTGTGTGCAGCAGACCAGAATCAGTGAGATCGTCCGGGGAAGGCGCCGCATTACGCCGGAAACCGGAATCCGGATCGCCCGCGCCTTGGGACACTCGGACGATTTCTGGGTCCAGCTGCAGGCCGACTACGACATGCGAATGGCTCGCAGAGAAATGGGCGACTTGAGAATCCAACGGGTCGTCACCGGATAAGAGAGCACCACTATCGAAGGCCACGGCCGGCCACCTGAGCGTCGAGCTGCATAAAGCCTCGTTCCTGGAAGACAAGACACGCATCTACGATTGACTCATCGGAATACTGGGTCCCGCACAACCTAGCGAGGCCTTCTTCTATGCCGAGAGGCGCCGTGCTCGTCGAGTATGTGCTTTCCGAGGAAGGGTTGTATGTCTTCGTGGTGGATCAAAAGCGCTGCCGCAAGTAATAACCAGATAAGTTATTCTTATTAAAGGGTTTATCTGGAGCTGGAGACGGGAATCGAACCCGCGACGTCCAGCTTGGAAAACTAACAATCGATCGAAAATAAAGAATTTAGCGTCTATGGCGTCCAATCCAGTTAATGGTATCTAACTGAATCAACAAGATTTGCAAAAACGCGGTTCTTAATGATGCCAAAGTGATGCCAAAACTGTCAGAGAAATCCATGTCTAACTCGGCTCACTCAACTCTTACTTGAGCGCCTCTCGGGGCGTTCCGAAACTCCAATTCGTGAGTGCGTCTGGGAGTCGAACTGCGACCTATGGATTCGAAGTCCAAAGGTCAAAACATGGAGGCTCAAGGTGTCTCGTTGCTGCGCCGTCGGAGGAAACCAGGCTTTTCAGAAAGAGGGACGGGAAGCATTGGCGTGGCCACGAGTTCGAATCGGGCATCGACCAGTCCGCAGTCACTTTCCTTATCATCGAGAGGGCGATGGGCGGTCAGCATCCCTGCGCCGAGGCTCTCCACCCGGAATCCGCGGGCCTCTCGCGTGACCAGCAGGTCTTGGCTGCCGGGAGCTTCCTGCTCGTTCCACACCAGCCGCCAGGTGGGGCTGACCGAATCCAGCAGTGGCTCGAGTCTGCCGTCACGGTCGAAGTCTTTTGAGACGGGCCCGGCGTCGTCTTCTGCCGGGGCCAGGCCCTTCACCAGGGCTCTTCCTGTCGTCCAGATGGATTCCTGCTCTGCGTCCGGCCAGGCGTCGAACCAGAGTGATAACCGGACCTTCTGCACGGCCTCGCCGTCGTAACTGCCCCCCAGCGTCCAGCCGGTTGCGGGAACAATCAGGCTGGGGCAGAGATCGCCGTTGATGGCCTGCGACTCGATGTCGGTCTCGAAATAACGGTAGTGGAAAATTCCTCCAAAGAGATCGCGGAGATCCTGGTCGAACTGCTGCACCTGCTGAAAGGCGCCGAAGCCGTCCTCAGTGATGATAAAACCGTTTTCTCCGTCGATATAAGGACAGTCGAGCGTCTGACACCCCCAGCTTTGAAAGAGGCCTTTGCCGTCCGGGACGAAGTTAAACGGGTTGACCGGGTCGATCGCATAACGGACCTCGAACCGTGTCACCGTCGCTCGCCGGGAGATCGTCCAGTTCCTTTTTTCGACCGCTCACGGCCAGCATCAGGTGGGCTGGGGCGAACTCGGGGTCTTCCCACAGAAAAGGGCGTTCCCGGAGGACTCGATGTCGGTCTCGAAATAACGGTAGTGGAAAATTCCTCCAAAGAGATCGCGGAGGTCCCGGTCGAACTGCTGCACCTGCTGAAAGGCGCCGAAGCCGTCCTCAGTGATGATAAAACCGTTTTCTCCGTCGATATAAGGACAGTCGAGCGTCTGACACCCCCAGCTTTGAAAGAGGCCTTTGCCGTCCGGGACGAAGTTAAACGGGTTGACCGGGTCGATCGCATAACGGACCTCGAACCGTGTCACCGTCGCTCGAGTAGTGTAACTTTTTTTCTGTAATTTCTGGTCAGGCCTTGGGTCGGAAAGACAGAGGTCTGGGACAGGATTCTCCAAAAACAGAAACGAGAATCTGGCAAGGAGAATCAAATGAACCCAGATCTGGAAAAGAGAGTACCACGGGAGATCCTGGCGGAGTTGATCGAGGAAGGAACAGAAGCCTTTCGAGGAATCCTGGAGAAGTTGTTCAACGTGGCGATGCAGTTGGAAAGAAGCGAGTTTCTGGGAGCGGAAGCGTACGAGAGAACAGCCAGTCGGCGAGGCTATCGAAACGGATTCAAAGGCAAGCGGATTCAGACTCGAGTGGGAGAGCTGCACTTGGAGATTCCACAGGTGCGTGGGTTGAGGTTTTATCCCAAGTCGCTGGAGAGGGGTTGCCGTTCGGAGAAGGCCCTGAAGCTGGCCATTGCCGAGATGTATGTGATGGGCGTCTCGACGAGGAAAGTCACCGAGATCACGGAGCAGCTGTGTGGGTTGGAGATCTCGGCCACCCAGGTCTCGAGAGTGGCCGGGATGCTGGACGAAGAGCTGGAAGAGTTTCGAAGCCGGGAGCTGGGAGAGTATCCGATCGTGTATCTGGATGCCCACTACGAGAAGGTTCGAAGAGGCGGCAGGGTGCAGGACGTGGCCATCCTGAAAGCCATAGGAGTCAATCGTTTCGGGACGCGAGAGGTGTTGGGTCTGAGCGCCAAGATCAGCGAAGCGGAGGTGCATTGGCGAGGGTTTCTGGGAGATCTGCACAAGCGTGGACTGAGAGGGGTCGAGCTGTTGGTCAGTGACGATCACGAAGGACTGAAGGCGGCCAGGCGGGCAGTTTATCCGTCGGTGCCCTGGAACCGTTGTCAGTTTCACCTGAGCAAAAACGCCCAACAATATGCTCGCCGCAAAGAGGACAAGCCCCGCATCGCCCAGGCCATGCGGGACATTTTCGATGCCCCGTCTCGAGAGGATGCCGAGGAGCTCAAGGGTAAAGTCGTCAAGAAGTTCGAAAAGATTGCACCGGAGTTCGTGAGCTGGCTGGAAGACAACCTGGATGAAGGGCTGACAGTGTTTGATTTTCCGAGGAGCTGGTGGCGAAGGATCCGAACCATCAACGGACTGGAGAGACTGCACCGGGAGATCCGGAGACGAACCCGGGTGGTGGGAATCTTTCCCCACGAAGCATCGGCGCTGCGGCTCATCTCGGCTGTGCTTGCAGAGATACACGAGGAGTGGTTAACCGGCCGGCAATACCTGAACCTGGCCGGCTGGAAAAAACAAGTGGAGCAATCCTTCCCTACAGGCCCTAGAGGAAATTACAGAAAAACGGTTGCTTAACCCAGTACCCTGTCTTCCTTTGTGGAATTCACACTGGAATGCGAACGGGGGAGCTTGTGGGCCTGCAGTGGGCAGATGTGGACTTCTTCGGGAAGTTCATCACCGTCAGGCGGAACGGAACGTGTCAACAACTTTGAGACACTTTGGTGAATAAATTACTGTAGTTTCATCTCAAAAGTTCTCCTTTTCGGGAGGGTTGATCCAGACCGCCTCGGGAAGAGGAGGAGGAACGGGTTTGCCGTTGGGAAATCTCTCCGGGAAGAGTGCATGGGCGGCCTCCAATGTTTGGGATCGATCGCGACGGGTGGTGATGGCGGTGAGGTAGTGCACATCCGCGGGAGTGTGCAGGCCGATACCCGAATGGCGATGGTCGCGGTTATACCAATCGAAGAAATCCCGACAGAAGTCTCTGGCTTGCTGAATGGTGCCGAAACGAGCCGGGAATTCGGGACGGTACTTGAGGGTCTTGAATTGGGATTCCGAGTAGGGATTGTCGTCACAGACATGAGGCCGAGAGTGAGACTTGGTGACTCCCAGATCGGCCAGTAGCAAGGCCAGTGCTTTGGAACTCATCGACGAGCCACGATCGGCATGCAGGGTGAGACCACCCGCTACGATCTCCTGCTTGGAGTAGCTCTGGGCGATCAAGACCTTGGCCAGGCGGGAGCTTTCCTGGGTGGCCACCATCCAGCCCACCACATAGCGGCTGAAGATGTCCAGGATCACGTAGAGGTAGTAATAGCTCCATTTGACGGGCCCCTTCAGCTTGGTGATGTCCCACGACCAGCATTGGTTCGGGCCGGTGGCCAGAAGTTCCGGCTTGGAGTATTGGGGATGGCGGCGCTGGCGACGGCGTTCTCTAACTTCCAGACGTTTGGCCAGAATGCGGTACATGGTTCGAATCGAGCACAAGTATCGCCCTTCGTCCAGCAGCTCCGCCCATACGGCGGCAGGAGCTTTGTCGATAAACTGTCGGCTGTGCAGGACCTCCACAACGGCTTCCCTTTCGGGCGGGCTCAAGGCGCGTGGGGATGCGGCCCGAGGCCGAGGATCCAGCGCCGGCCGTTCGCGCCGAAGTTTCTCCCGATACAGACTCGATGGCGGCAGATCCAGAGCCTGACAGCCGGCACGGACTCCGTGGGATTGTGAGAATCGCAAAGCTTCGTCCATCAGCTCTCGTCTCCGTTCTCTTCGCTGCTCGCCAGAGAGATTCCCAACAGTTGCGAGACTTTTTTTTGGAGATCCAGCATGGCTTCAAACTTCTCGAGCTTGCGTTTCAGCTTCCGATTCTCAGCCTCCACTTGCCTCAGTTGATGATCCAGAGGATTGACCGGCTTTGCCTTTCGTCCCCGCTTGCGAGGGGTCAATGCCTGCAGCGTTCCGTGCTCGCGTTGGCGTCGCCAGGTCTGCAGATTCGACCAGTAAAGTCCTTCTCGGCGCAGTAATGCTCCCACTTCGCCCGACTCTTCGCAGCCATCGGCCTGCTCCAGGACCCGGAGCTTATAGCGGGCTGAAAACCGGCGACGGGTTGCCTTGGCAGGAACTTCCGGGTCGGGTCGCGGCAACGCCTTCTCGGGCTCGGTCCGTCCCGCAGCGATTTTGGAGACCTCTCCCCTCCGCTCCGAGGTTTCCAAAATCCTCAGTTTCTTGTCGCTTCTGTTTTCTATCATTCTGTAATCCAGCTTCTCGCCCTCTACTCTAATTTAGCCGGGAAGAAGTGTCTCACCATTATTGGCACAGAGGGGAACATAGTCCGGCGGCGCATCAACCCCACAAAGAACAGCAAGATACGCCGCATTGACATGTCGGACGCGCTGTTAGACATGCTCAAGGCGCTCAAGCAGAAGCGGAGGGAGCAGTGGCTTGCCAAGGGCGAGAACTCTATTCCTAAGTGGGTTTTCTGCGCCACAAACGGCAATTTCATGGACCCGTACAACATGAAAGATCGCTACTTCTACAGCTGTCTGGAAAAAGCTGGGCTCCGGCGCATCCGGTTTCATGACCTGCGCCACACGTTCGCAAGTCTGCTCATCCAGGCTGGGCACCCACTGGCTTACATCAAGGAGCAGCTCGGGCATTCCAGTATCAAGATGACTGTGGATGTCTACGGGCATCTGGTGCCCGGAGCGCATCGAGAAGCAATGAATACGCTGCCGAGTCTGGATGGTTCTGGGCCTGGCATCAGAGCCGTGAACGAAGAGTAGGAAGGCCGAATCCTCCCCGTCCCCTGTGACCTCAATCTCTTCCGGATTGCTTGAAGAAGTCCTTATGGAGGATCGATCAAGTGGGGCGAACACCCACCGCCAGCATCAGAGTCACAATGATTACAACTTGGGCGAACCAGCCGATCACGCAGACCCCAACGGCGCGACCTGTGCTCTCGTAGTCGAGTGCCTGGCGGACCGCGATCACCATGGCAACCAGCATCCAGATGTTCACTGCAAACATGATCAAGCCCCCGAGCAGTGGGACCAGGCCCAGCACTCGCAGCAGACCCGGAGAGGCCGAGAAGCCTGTGGTGCGCAAGAGCTCGGGCACGTCCGAACGGGTATTGGGCTCGGGAAGAAGCTTGGTTCCGATAAGGTACACAAGAAAGGCCCAGATGAACCAACCAACCAGTGCGCTAACGGTGCCAGCGAGCAGGCCCCAAAGACCTCCCAAGGTCAAGGTGCCGATGCCCTGGGCGATGCTGGAGAGGACCACCACCATCAAGGCCTGGCCAGTGGCATTCGTGTCAGCTTCCACTTCCTCGTAGGTGTGCACATCGAGTTTGGCCGACCCAATCATGCGCTCGCTAAGACTTGCCATCGTTTTCCTTCCTCCAGATAGTGTGCGCCTAGCTCTCTCGCTAGTTTACATCGGTTTAGGAAAACAATTCTTGGATCCTACATGGTGAATGCGGGGTAAGTTTCTCCACTTTCCGCACCCTGGGCGCACCCAGTCACTTCTGGGCGCGTTCCAGGCCGTTGTCCAACATCGCCTAAATATCTATAAAGTAAGGACTTATTGTGGAGCGGGAGACGGGAATCGAACCCGCGACGTCCAGCTTGGGAAACTGACAATCGATTGAAAATAAAGAATTTAGCGTCTAACCGTGTCTATCCTGTCGATCGTATCTAACTGAGAAAACAGAACTTCCAGAAACCCGATTCTTAACGGTACCAATCTGGTACCAACGGGGTACCAAGACGAGCTCTTGTCACTAGCCCGGATTATGCAAAAACCGTAGTCCGGTGTTGAAAAACGAGTCGAGAAGTGGCCCAACTCGGAAGCGGGCAGGTGTGACAGGCGGATTTGCGAAGAATATCGGTTGGGGAGGCGTTTGAGTGGTTGGGGGAGTGAATTTCAGACAGATCTGGGCCTGGATGAGTATCGGAAGCGGTTTTTTGGGGAACTGGGAGAAGCTAGCTGGAGTTGAGGCGACTCAAGACGAGGTGGAAGAGGGGTTGTTCGGGAAAGGCTGAGGAAAGATGGACCCAGATGCGTCGAGTGGTTTGTCGGATGCGGGCCCCGATCTTGAGGACACGACGACGTAAGGTTTCGATTTCGAGCTTGTGCCAGGGAGTCCCGTGCAGATAGTCGCGGAGGCGCACGAACATCTGGTAAGCCAGTGCATGCAGGAGGAGTCGAAACTGATTGGCGGAACGTGTCAACAACTTTGAGACACTTTGGTGAATAAATTACTGTAGTTTCATCTCAAAAGTTCTCCTTTTCGGGAGGGTTGATCCAGACCGCCTCGGGAAGAGGAGGAGGAACGGGTTTGCCGTTGGGAAATCTCTCCGGGAAGAGTGCATGGGCGGCCTCCAATGTTTGGGATCGATCGCGACGGGTGGTGATGGCGGTGAGGTAGTGCACATCCGCGGGAGTGTGCAGGCCGATACCCGAATGGCGATGGTCGCGGTTATACCAATCGAAGAAATCCCGACAGAAGTCTCTGGCTTGCTGAATGGTGCCGAAACGAGCCGGGAATTCGGGACGGTACTTGAGGGTCTTGAATTGGGATTCCGAGTAGGGATTGTCGTCACAGACATGAGGCCGAGAGTGAGACTTGGTGACTCCCAGATCGGCCAGTAGCAAGGCCAGTGCTTTGGAACTCATCGACGAGCCACGATCGGCATGCAGGGTGAGACCACCCGCTACGATCTCCTGCTTGGAGTAGCTCTGGGCGATCAAGACCTTGGCCAGGCGGGAGCTTTCCTGGGTGGCCACCATCCAGCCCACCACATAGCGGCTGAAGATGTCCAGGATCACGTAGAGGTAGTAATAGCTCCATTTGACGGGCCCCTTCAGCTTGGTGATGTCCCACGACCAGCATTGGTTCGGGCCGGTGGCCAGAAGTTCCGGCTTGGAGTATTGGGGATGGCGGCGCTGGCGACGGCGTTCTCTAACTTCCAGACGTTTGGCCAGAATGCGGTACATGGTTCGAATCGAGCACAAGTATCGCCCTTCGTCCAGCAGCTCCGCCCATACGGCGGCAGGAGCTTTGTCGATAAACTGTCGGCTGTGCAGGACCTCCACAACGGCTTCCCTTTCGGGCGGGCTCAAGGCGCGTGGGGATGCGGCCCGAGGCCGAGGATCCAGCGCCGGCCGTTCGCGCCGAAGTTTCTCCCGATACAGACTCGATGGCGGCAGATCCAGAGCCTGACAGCCGGCACGGACTCCGTGGGATTGTGAGAATCGCAAAGCTTCGTCCATCAGCTCTCGTCTCCGTTCTCTTCGCTGCTCGCCAGAGAGATTCCCAACAGTTGCGAGACTTTTTTTTGGAGATCCAGCATGGCTTCAAACTTCTCGAGCTTGCGTTTCAGCTTCCGATTCTCAGCCTCCACTTGCCTCAGTTGATGATCCAGAGGATTGACCGGCTTTGCCTTTCGTCCCCGCTTGCGAGGGGTCAATGCCTGCAGCGTTCCGTGCTCGCGTTGGCGTCGCCAGGTCTGCAGATTCGACCAGTAAAGTCCTTCTCGGCGCAGTAATGCTCCCACTTCGCCCGACTCTTCGCAGCCATCGGCCTGCTCCAGGACCCGGAGCTTATAGCGGGCTGAAAACCGGCGACGGGTTGCCTTGGCAGGAACTTCCGGGTCGGGTCGCGGCAACGCCTTCTCGGGCTCGGTCCGTCCCGCAGCGATTTTGGAGACCTCTCCCCTCCGCTCCGAGGTTTCCAAAATCCTCAGTTTCTTGTCGCTTCTGTTTTCTATCATTCTGTAATCCAGCTTCTCGCCCTCTACTCTAATTTAGCCGGGAAGAAGTGTCTCACCATTATTGGCACAGAGGGCGACGAGTTTCGGGTCCGCGCCCAGCTCTCTCATAAGCGACGAATGGGTGCGTCGCATCACCTGGAAGTTGACCCAACCCAGACCGAGAGGTTTGAGTTTGGGCCGGATGTCCCTTCTCAGACAGTTGTCGCGAGACATGGAAGTAGCAGGGTTCTCAGAGGGAAAAACCCATGCGGTCGGACTCGTGTCCGCTGCGGATTCTCTCCAGTGACCGAGCTGATCGAGAAAATCCCCAGATAGAGCCACATCTCTATGCGACTGGCGCGTCTTGGGGGTGTCAATCTGGCCCCGGTACACGCGCTGTCTGATACGGAGGCCCTCCGGCATGACGTGCTGCCATTGGAGAGCGAAGATTTCGCCCGGCCGCATCCCGACAATGACCGCCAATTCGGTGATCAGCCGTTCTCTGGTGTCCAGGACCGAGATCATGCTGGCTACTTCGTGGCTGGTCATGTGTAGTCGGTGCGATCTCTTGGCGTTCCTGGGAGTGAAGAGCAGATCTGCAGGGTTTCTTTCAAGCAGGCCCTCTGCTGTCGCAAATCGGAAAACCTGCTTTAGGTCCCAACGCAGGTGGTCCACAGAGTAGTGTAACTTTTTTTCTGTAATTTCTGGTCAGGCCTTGGGTCGGAAAGACAGAGGTCTGGGACAGGATTCTCCAAAAACAGAAACGAGAATCTGGCAAGGAGAATCAAATGAACCCAGATCTGGAAAAGAGAGTACCACGGGAGATCCTGGCGGAGTTGATCGAGGAAGGAACAGAAGCCTTTCGAGGAATCCTGGAGAAGTTGTTCAACGTGGCGATGCAGTTGGAAAGAAGCGAGTTTCTGGGAGCGGAAGGACCTTGTTGCATGGATCATCCCGAAGGATGCCTTATCATCGTGTTTTTCAACACCGGGGATAACCTAGATGCCACATAAGTTCAACGCAGCCCGACGGCACAAGTTTGATAAGGCGCAGTATCGGGTGATCAACTGGGCGGAATATAACGAAGTAGTGTAACTTTTTTTCTGTAATTTCTGGTCAGGCCTTGGGTCGGAACGACAGAGGTCTGGGACAGGATTCTCCAAAAACTCAAGACAAGAGCAAGGAGGATCCGAATGACCCCAGACCCAGAACAGAGGCTACCACGAGAATTGTTGAAAGAACTGATCGAAGAAGGCAGCGACGCGTTTCGAGGAGTGTTGGAGAAACTGCTCAACACCGCCATGCAGATGGAACGAGAAGAGTTTCTGGGAGCTCGACGCTGGGAGCGGAGCGAGCAGCGTCGAGACCACGCCAACGGGTACAAGGCCAAGACGCTGTCAACTCGAGTGGGACAGCTTCAAATCCGGATTCCACAAGTACGTCACCTGGACTTCTATCCCCGATCCCTGGAGCGAGGGTGCCGCTCGGAGAAAGCCCTGAAGCTGGCCATCGCCGAGATGTACGTGATGGGCGTGTCGACGCGCAAGGTCACTGAGATTACCGAGCAGCTGTGCGGCACCGAGATCTCCGCCAGCCAGGTCTCAAGAATCTCCAAGCTGCTGGACGACGAACTCGAGCAGTTTCGCAACCGCCCTTTGGGCAGCTATCCAGTTGTGTACCTGGATGCCCACTACGAGAAGGTCCGTCGCCAGGGCAGCATTCAGGATGTGGCCGTCTTGAAAGCGACCGGAGTCAACTGCTGGGGCAAGCGGGAGGTGATTGGGGTCAGCTGCCGACTCAGCGAGGCGGAGGTCCACTGGCGAGAGTTTCTGCAGCAGCTTCAAAAGCGTGGTCTGGAGGGTGTGCAGCTGATTGTCAGCGATGACCACTCAGGACTACGAGCTGCCAGAAGAGCTGTCTTTCCTTCAGTGCCCTGGCAACGCTGTCAGTTTCACCTGAGCCAGAATGCTCAGCGATACGCCCGCCGATCCGACCAACGTGCCGCCATCGCCACTGACATTCGAGACATCTTCAATGCCCCGTCTGGAGGCGAAGCTGAGGCGATGCTTCGGGCCAGAGTCGAGCAATACTACGACCGCAACCCGGAGCTGGCCGATTGGATGGAGACCAATCTGCCGGAAGGCTTTACGGTCTTTCGTTTTGCACGTTCTACCTGGCGGCGCATTCGCACCAACAACGGGCTGGAGAACCTAAACCGTCAGATTCGCCGGCGTACCCGGGTCGTCGGTATCTTTCCAAACACCGAGTCCGCACTACGACTCATCACCGCTGTCGTCGAGGAGATTCACGAAGACTGGCTGATCGGGAAACAGTACCTCAGCCTGGTCGATTTCAAACCACAGGAGAATCCGATCTCAGATCACTCTCAGTCAAATTACAGAAAAACAGTTGCTTAGCCTTCAGCTTCCTGAGTTGTCGTTGCTGGTTGGTACCGGCTCGTGGCTTCACGATGCACAGATGGTGGGGGCCAACTACAGCCCTGGAGTGACCGATGTCTGGATCGGTCGACCCCATAGATTGCGTGTCCTCCGCCCGATGTCTGAGCTGGAAGTCCTGGGCGGCAGAGCAGCCAGTCACGAGATCCGAGCCGAGTCGACCAGAAAATCACAGTTGGCAACCGAGTGTAGAAGTCCTGGTGCTTACCGGACGCTGAGTTCACAAAAAGCTACTGAGTGGTGGTCGGTCGTGGACTAGCCAGGATGCGGGGCCAGAGTCCATTGATCGCGAGCAACGTGAGCGATTGATGGTCAGGACTCGTCGAGGCAGTGTTGACACCTGGTTCGGCTCGACTCAAGATCTTGATGGAAATGGCCACTCAACAACAGTCCGCACCTGAGACAGAACTCGAGGTTCTGGAAGAGGTAAATACCCGACCCTGGCCGAGACGGCTGCTGGGTTATGGGCGACTGTCGGGACCCGGCTGGATTCAAGGGGCGATCACTCTGGGGGCCAGCACGGCTACCACATCCTTTTACTTGGGATGGCAATTCGGCTATCGCATGCTGTGGGTCAACATCCTGGGTATGCTCATGGGCGTAGTCATGTTCGCCGCCATCGCCCGACCCGCGCTCTATCGCGAGGAATCCATCTATCGAGCCATGGGCAAATACGTTCATCCCGCTTTGGCGCTGACCTGGGCAGTCGCGGCCATTGTGTCTTCGATGTTCTGGTGCATGAATCAGTACTCTGTAGCGGCAGCCTGTCTGGCTGATCTTGTTCAATTGGCAGGAGTGGTGACCGACGAGAGTCAGCTTCTTTCTGCCAAGTGGATGATCGGGGGGATCATTCTTGTGGGCACTGTTCCTCTGACCTGGATGTACGGAGGCAGGCAGCGTGCCGGTGTCCGACTCTACGAGACAATCCTGAAGAGTATTGTCTTCTTCATGGTCTTGTGTCTTGCACTTGTGGCTGTGAAAACAGGCATTCGGTGGGGAGAGGTCTTCGCGGGTCTTGTTCCGGGCGACTTTCCCAGCAGTTCAACCGATCGAACCATGGTTCTCGGAGCATTGGGCTGTGCCGTCGGTATCAACATGACCTTTCTATTTCCAATCACGCTTCGAGCTCGAGGATGGGCACGGCAGCACTTGGGATTGGCGCGCTTCGATCTGGGCGCCGGAATGTTTCTACCTTTTGCAGTCACCTCCTCTCTTGTCATCATCACGACTGCCAACGTCCTGCAGGGATCTGCACACCGTCCAGACGATCCCGCGGCAGTGGCTCGGGTGATGACACCGCTTTTTGAGGGAAGCTGGCTTCCAGATGTGAAGGAGAACGGGTCCTGTTTGGCCGTGAGTGTGGTCGTCATGCCTACTGTCCAGATCCAGGATGATTCTCATGCTGGGATCAGTCGGTCTTGCTGTCAGGGAGCGCACATAACGGTTCCTCAGCAAAGCCACCGTGTTTCAGACGCATCAGATCCCTTCTTGCCCGCTGACGGAGTTCTCCAGGCGAGGAGCTTACAAGACTCCTTTTTGGCTGGGTGGCCAAATCGGGATCGCTCTCTGGCAACTGATCACAGACTGTCTCCTGACCCATCGGATACCTTGAGCTTTCTAGCGTATCGGCAACCGTTACAGATCTTCGTAGCCGGCCACGATCTGCAAGACGGGTCGGTTGCGCTGGATCTGGAATGCTTCAACATGGTCGTTGTTTCGGCGATGTAGCGTTGGTCTCGAGCTTTCCGTAAAAGTACAGGATTCCTTGAGTGCCTTGTTCTGAGCGCCCCAGGTCGGGTCGCCTTGTATCTGCACCCCCGGCGCCCGAAACCCGAAGGGCGAGCGAGACGGGCGGCGGCGGGTAGACGGCGCCCATCACGCAACAACGCCAGCGGCGAGGAGGGGCGCCTGAACCTGGGTCAAGACTTGTGGCGGGCTGCACTAGGCTCCTCTGTCGGCGGGTTCGCCCAGTAGAGGATAACTTTGCCCGAGTGGCCGACAACAGGGCCTGAAAGCCCCTCTCGAATTCCGAGTAGTGGAACCGGTGGGTGATGACCGGTCGGATGTCCAAGCCGCCCTCCACCATCACCGTCATTTTGTACCAGGTTTCATACATTTCGCGGCCGAAAATGCCTCTAATCGTAAGCATGCCCAAAGACCGGCTTTGGGTTCATCACCAAGTACCGCAGGCTAAGCAACTGTTTTTCTGTAATTTGACTGAGAGTGATCTGAGATCGGATTCTCCTGTGGTTTGAAATCGACCAGGCTGAGGTACTGTTTCCCGATCAGCCAGTCTTCGTGAATCTCCTCGACGACAGCGGTGATGAGTCGTAGTGCGGACTCGGTGTTTGGAAAGATACCGACGACCCGGGTACGCCGGCGAATCTGACGGTTTAGGTTCTCCAGCCCGTTGTTGGTGCGAATGCGCCGCCAGGTAGAACGTGCAAAACGAAAGACCGTAAAGCCTTCCGGCAGATTGGTCTCCATCCAATCGGCCAGCTCCGGGTTGCGGTCGTAGTATTGCTCGACTCTGGCCCGAAGCATCGCCTCAGCTTCGCCTCCAGACGGGGCATTGAAGATGTCTCGAATGTCAGTGGCGATGGCGGCACGTTGGTCGGATCGGCGGGCGTATCGCTGAGCATTCTGGCTCAGGTGAAACTGACAGCGTTGCCAGGGCACTGAAGGAAAGACAGCTCTTCTGGCAGCTCGTAGTCCTGAGTGGTCATCGCTGACAATCAGCTGCACACCCTCCAGACCACGCTTTTGAAGCTGCTGCAGAAACTCTCGCCAGTGGACCTCCGCCTCGCTGAGTCGGCAGCTGACCCCAATCACCTCCCGCTTGCCCCAGCAGTTGACTCCGGTCGCTTTCAAGACGGCCACATCCTGAATGCTGCCCTGGCGACGGACCTTCTCGTAGTGGGCATCCAGGTACACAACTGGATAGCTGCCCAAAGGGCGGTTGCGAAACTGCTCGAGTTCGTCGTCCAGCAGCTTGGAGATTCTTGAGACCTGGCTGGCGGAGATCTCGGTGCCGCACAGCTGCTCGGTAATCTCAGTGACCTTGCGCGTCGACACGCCCATCACGTACATCTCGGCGATGGCCAGCTTCAGGGCTTTCTCCGAGCGGCACCCTCGCTCCAGGGATCGGGGATAGAAGTCCAGGTGACGTACTTGTGGAATCCGGATTTGAAGCTGTCCCACTCGAGTTGACAGCGTCTTGGCCTTGTACCCGTTGGCGTGGTCTCGACGCTGCTCGCTCCGCTCCCAGCGTCGAGCTCCCAGAAACTCTTCTCGTTCCATCTGCATGGCGGTGTTGAGCAGTTTCTCCAACACTCCTCGAAACGCGTCGCTGCCTTCTTCGATCAGTTCTTTCAACAATTCTCGTGGTAGCCTCTGTTCTGGGTCTGGGGTCATTCGGATCCTCCTTGCTCTTGTCTTGAGTTTTTGGAGAAATCCTGCCCCAGACCTCTGATCCTTTTAGCTCACCTTCCTCAAATTACAGAAAGAACGGTACACCCCTTTTCTTCTTAACCAGTGCCTTCATCATTGTGTAGTTCGCCATGCTTTCGACTTACAAACATGAGCTTACCACCCTCAAATTCGAAAGAAGAAAAGTAAACTATGGCAACCATTTGGGAGTTTTCCAACCTGGAGTCCACTTGAATAGCTAACCAAGAGGAGAATATGTATAAGTGATTGAAAACAAAAAGGAAAGATTGGTGGAGACGAAGGGATTCGAACCCTCGACCTCCTGAGTGCGATTCGGCTCAAGTCGTGTCTCACCATGTATCATCCTGCCACCTAATCAGACTGTAAGTTGAATTGTTTCATCATCTTGCGGGCATTTTTTGTCCCGTAATGGATCACCATGTCTCATGGGGTAAACCGTGTTTTCTGCTACCCATATGCTACCCATAAGAGTGGAGGCACCGAGTTTTAGGTGGGCGAAAGAAGGACACTTTGTGACCAGTTCGTAAGGCACGTCGCGGCTGAAGACGGCCGCCGGGAATCCTGGATCTCAGATTCGGAGGGATTGGCTCGCTGTGGCTGCGCGTCGGCTCCTCCGGGAGGAAAGGGTTCAGCTATGTCTACAGAAACCTTGGAGGTAAGCAAAGACGCTATAACCTGGGACTCTATCCGGCAGTCAGCCTGGCCGAAGCCAGACGTCGGGCCGGGAAAGAGGCAGCGCGGGTTGCGCTCGGTGAGGATCCCGCCGAGGAACGGAGAAAGGAAAAGGAGCGTGCCCGTCAAGTTCTCACCTTTGGTGAGCTGGCGGCCCTGTATCTAAGGAACCACGCCGCGAGGTTCAAGAAACCCAAGAGCCAGGCTGAAGACAAACGGATCCTCGACGTCGACCTGCTTCCTGCATGGAAGAAGCGGGACATCAGGTCGATTCGTCGAGCAGATGTTGTCAGGCTCCTGGACTCCATCGTGGCCCGTGGTGCCCCGGTGGCAGCCAACCGAACCCGCGCCCTCGTTTCTGTAATCTTCAATTTCGGGATCAAGAAAAGCTATCTGCCAGACGAGTTTGTCAATCCCTGCCGAAATGTCGATCGCCCTGGCGGGAAAGAGAAAAGCCGGGATCGAGTTCTGACCAGAGTTGAGCTGAAGAAGCTCTGGAAGGAGCTGGAGAGCATCGAGGAACCTGTCGCGAGCATCTACCGACTGACCCTCTTGACGGCTCAGCGAGGCGGCGAAGTCAAGGCGATGCGGTGGTCGGAACTAGAGGGAGACATTTGGACCATTCCGGGCGAGAAGGCGAAAAACGGACAAGAGCACAAGGTTCCGTTATCCCGTGCCGTCCGGGCGATTCTGGAGAGGCTGAGAGAGGAGAACGAGGACCCGGTCTGGGTGTTTCCTTCTCCCGTCGGCAATAGGCACATCCAGTGGCTTGGCAAAGCCAACGTGCGTCTCCAGAAGGCCACCGGTTTTCAGTTTCGACCTCACGATCTGCGAAGGACTGCCGCAACGTGGATGAGTCGTCGAGGTATCGATGACGTGATTATTGCCAAGATCCTGAATCATACCTGGGCGGATCGTCAGGTGACGAGTGTTTACAACCGCTGGCAGAAGCTGCCGGAGATGCGTCAGGCCCTTGAGAGGTGGGCCGCGGAACTGCATCGGGCGGTAACTTCGGAACCGGCCAAAGTTGTCAGACTAAACTAACGAAGAGACGACCAAATCTTCCAAGGACCGCGAGCATCTACACCCTGAATGAACTGCTCGGTCAAAGGCCTCTGATCGGCGGCTGCTCGCCCTCCCTGCGTCCCCTCTCTCAGTCTCTAAGAACCGGAGAAGACAATTCCCTCACACCAGAACAACGACCTGCTCAACAGGGTGGGTTTACTTTTCCCTTGTCATTCCGACAACCCTTCCCGAGAGGCGCCATCCATCGCCAAGAAACTTCCAGGACGGGGGAGCGCCGGAGCCGGATCAGGGAACATATAGAAGGGCTTCGGTGCATACCTCTACTGGAACGGCTCGACGTAGCGTTTGAAGTACTCCTTGAAAAGTTTCTGCGCCTCGGCAAGCGAAGCAGCGTTGAGCTTGGCAGCAACAGCCTCTCCGGCTTTCTTTGCGTCGGCGCTGCCCTGTGCTGCGGCGATGTATAACCAGACGTAGGCCATGGTGTAATCCTGCGGAATGCCTTGTCCCGTGGCGTCGCCATGCTCGACGGCTTTGGGAGACCATTTCCAATTCTGCGCAACGCCGTGGCCGCCAGAGTAGAGAAGGCCAAGGTTGAATTGGGCGTCGACGTAGCCCTGCTCGGCGGCTTTGAGCCACCAGTTCCGGGCCTCCACGTAATCCTGCGGAATCCCTTGGGCCGTGGCGTAGAGAAGGCCCAGGTTGAATTGGGCGTCGATGTCGCCCTGATCGGCGGCTTTGAGCCACCAGTTCCGCGCCTCCACGTAATCCTGCGGAACGCCCTGGCCCGTGGCGTAGAGAAGGCCCAGGTTGAATTGGGCATCGATGTCGCCCCGCTCGGCGGCTTTGAGATACCAGTTCCGGGCCTCGACGTAATCCTGCACAACGCCGTCACCTTTTTCGTAGAGAACGCCAAGGTTGATTTGGGCGTCGGCGTCGCCCCGCTCGGCGTCCGAGCGAATCTCGGCAATGACAGCGGCGTCGGGTGGTTCCTGTGCGGAATGGAGTGGGGCAAGAGGAGCCAAGAGAAAAGGGAATAGAAAGAACAGGTGGCGCATGATCTGCTTCTTGGTCCTACGGATGTAACAGATTATAACCCAGCAAACGGGGGCGGGTGGGAGAGCCTTGACGCGCGACTCGAGATGAACCTGTGGCGCGAAGCTCAGGTTCTCAACCAGATCCTCAGCAGCTCAATTCTCCGAAGATTCGACGGGGAGGATCGCGAACGCGCCATTCGAGGGGAAGAATTCAAGAGCTGCAACGGCAACCGGGATGTCACTCGTAATGAGAAGGAAAGTCGCTCTTGGAGGAATACTATTTCCAGGCGGTAGAGAGTTGCCGCATAGTTCTCCTTCTACGAACTGACTCACTCGATGGCGTGCAGGGACGACGATAGTCTTTGGGCAGTCCGAGTACCATTCAATCTCGTCCTCCACATGGACCTGCGCATCCTCATCAGGCGAAGGATTGACAATGGAAAGGGCTCGCAGAGCTCCGAGGCGGTCAAGACCCGGGAGCAGGACTCGGGACGACAGACTCGCGGCAACAGGCTTCGCGTGCGCTGTCGTGAAAGGCCTGCCAAACTCTCCCTTGACTGTTGCGATCACTGTGCCCTGGACGACGGCTTCTTCGCTGGGCTTTGCTTTCACGGACAGCTCCAGTCTCTGGCCTGCCCAGAGCACTCGCCGTCCGGAAGCTGGTCCACCGCGTCCAACAGCACGACAAGCCGGCGTTGCCGGGGAAAAGCGAGGGCTCTCTTGAGCGCAGTGTCGATTGCGACATCTGCACCCGGATCATCCGCGTCGTGACTCTTGCCGATGATTTCCTCGTAGATGCTCCGCAGAAGGGTCGAAAGACTGGTAGAGCGCGGCGTAACTCCCACGAATCTTGCGGAGCTGTCTCCATCGACATTCTGTACTTCGACGTACGAGTTCTCGACAATCTCACAATAGCGTCACGTGTGCTGCTGCCTCTACCATCAGTTTGAACTTCTCTACGCGTTCGTCATGATCGGGAGCATGTCCGCCACATTCCGACCACAGCGTTGCTATGACCACCGTCTCAAAGAACTCGTCCGCACTTCTGGAGATCTCTCCGTGGCCCTGGTATCGCCAAGTGATGCGCATTCTCTAGGTCGAAAGCCTCAGCGTGACCGAACATGAGCCCTTTCCGCTGAGAAGACCGATCGGTGACGGAATGCAGCTTTTCTGTCAAAACTCTTGACGCTTTTTTCTCACTGCCCATCACCGGCCACATACGAAAGTAATATTTCTAAAGAGTCGCACCAGTCGCACTCTGCTCTTCTTTCTTCTTCTTCTAATTCTTCTAAATTGTTAATAAATATATAGATATAGAGAGTCTTGCTTAGAGTGCGACTGTGGGTGCGGTTGGGTTCGGGTTGGAATCTCTTTGTTTCCAGTGGCTTACGAAACGCCGATTTTCTTACTTATTGATTCCAGGCAACTTACGATTTTGGCCTTTGGGTGCAGGGTCGGAACGGATTTGGGATATTTGGAGCCTTGAAACCCGCTTGAAACCTGGAAAGGTGCACAGGTGCGGGCCCTGGCAATATCTCTATCTCCCTGCCATGACCGGGTCCTCAAGGACTTCCCGTTGTGTATCAACATGCCTTGTTTCGAGTTGGCGTGGGTCATTGTCGGCATTGGTTTGGTGGCTCCCGTCGGATTTACTGGAGGGCATGAGAGAAGAATGGTTAGAAGATCCGCTCGGGGGTTATCGCAAGAATGCCCCTCATCTGCTTGGCTATCCCGACAGCACGCTGCAGGAGTACCTGAGGGACCTCGGGCACTTTCAGGCCTGGCTTAAGAAACGAGGCAACGCCGATTCTGAGTCCGTCCCCATGGACTCCCATGCCGGCCCGACCGAGGGGCAGGTATCCTCGCTCTTGCTTTGTAAGCGTGAAGATGTCGAGACCTTCCAGGTCCAGCTGTCGGAGCGGGGCCTGAAGGCGACGACGATCAACCGGAAGATCTACGCCCTGAACTCCTTCTTTGTCTGGGCGGTGCATCATCGGTTGATGACCACGTCTCCGGTGCTGGGGATTCGGAAGCAGAAAGTCCCGAGGCGGATCCCGAAGTTTCTCACCTTTGACGATATCCGAAAGCTGCTGACCTACACCGGATCACTGCGGAGGACCTGCACGATGCGGGGGAAACAAGTCCACGCGATGGTATCGGTTCTCTACTATCTCGGGTTGAGGCGAGCCGAGCTCGTGGACATGCGGTTCGAACACATCGAGAAGGTGGCGGAGAATGAGATCTATCTCCACGTCTTCGGCAAAGGCGACAAGGAAAGGCTGGTTCCCTTCCCGGCACATGCGTTTCGAGCTTATGAGGGTTACGCCAGGTTCCGTCCAGAGTGTCCGGCGCAGCATGTGTTCATCTCGTTGCGGACCTTGAAGCCGCTTTCGAAGTTCGATGTGAACAATGTCTGCAATCAGCTGAATCGGCGAGTGGAGCTTTCGAAGAGGATGAGCCCTCACCTGCTGAGGCACACGTTTGCGACTCATTTGCATCTGAAGGGCCAGCCGATTGAGCACATCAATGCTCTGCTGGGGCATGAGTCGCTGAACACGACGAAGATTTACGTGCACATTGACGCCGGCAAGTTGCGGGAGTCGGTGGAGCAATTGTGCAGCTGATGAGGGCGGTCGGAAGTCCACCATACTTACCTTTTGGCGATTCTCAAATTGTGCCATTGTGCCAAGGAGGAAGGGCAAAAAAAAAGTGTCATCAAATAGCGATTTTGTGGTTTTCGGAATCAGCAACTTCCTTTCAAAGAGCACGAACTTAAGTGATTGTACAGATTGAACTTACACGACCTATATGAGAGCAAAGGAGAGTTCGTAGAGGCGGAGGATCGGGACAAAACATTCACCCTGGCCACAAAACATCTTGAGAGGGTACAAAACCTGGGTGTTTCTCCACCAAAGTGACTGTTCGCCGCGGTCTTGAAGGATTGAGATGGCAGGAGAAGTCATAGAGCTGGTACCCGGCAAAGCATTGAATCCGGCGGGGAAGCGGGGTGGTCAAAAGGGGTCCTATCGAGTGGCCAGGCTGAGACGGGAAATGGCGAGGGCAGAGATGAAGCTGCACGGAGGGGACGTCTCAGGAACCGGGTCTGAACCGGTTTCGGGAGTACCGGACGCAGAGGATAAGACCGAAGCTCCCGCGGGGGTTGACGAATTCTCCCAACTCGAGAGGTTAGAGGAGGTGCCCCGAGAGGCCGGGTCAAACGAGAGTGCCCCGGCCGAGACACTGAGGGCGGAGGATTGCTTTCAGTTGGTCGAGTTGGTTCCAGGCATAGTTGTCATGGCCTGGAAACAGGAGGTGGTCACCGATCAGATGGCCAAGGTGATTGAGGCAGTGTGTCGAGAGTTGTTGGCCCGGAGAGGACCGAGGGTGGTTTGTTTTGATCTGTCATTTGTCAGGGAGCTTTCGACGGCCGCTCTAAATCAGCTGGTTCGGTTTCACAATTCTGCTCGTGGGGTCGGTTTGGAGCCGTCCCTGGTCGTATCCCCTGCTCTGAGGGAGGATCTCAAGCAGCGTTCAGTTGATCGGATCCTGTGCCTCAGGGTCAGCGTGTATGAACTGATCGGCCGGCAAGTGAAGATTGTAGAGGGCTGGAAGCCGGCTCAACGTGGTCGTTTGTCGCGATTAACTCGGGTTAAGCAACCGTTTTTCTGTAATTTCCTCTAGGGCCTGTAGGGAAGAATTGCTCCACTTGTTTTTTCCAGCCGGCCAGGTTCAGGTATTGCCGGCCGGTTAACCACTCCTCGTGTATCTCTGCAAGCACAGCCGAGATGAGCCGCAGCGCCGATGCTTCGTGGGGAAAGATTCCCACCACCCGGGTTCGTCTCCGGATCTCCCGGTGCAGTCTCTCCAGTCCGTTGATGGTTCGGATCCTTCGCCACCAGCTCCTCGGAAAATCAAACACTGTCAGCCCTTCATCCAGGTTGTCTTCCAGCCAGCTCACGAACTCCGGTGCAATCTTTTCGAACTTCTTGACGACTTTACCCTTGAGCTCCTCGGCATCCTCTCGAGACGGGGCATCGAAAATGTCCCGCATGGCCTGGGCGATGCGGGGCTTGTCCTCTTTGCGGCGAGCATATTGTTGGGCGTTTTTGCTCAGGTGAAACTGACAACGGTTCCAGGGCACCGACGGATAAACTGCCCGCCTGGCCGCCTTCAGTCCTTCGTGATCGTCACTGACCAACAGCTCGACCCCTCTCAGTCCACGCTTGTGCAGATCTCCCAGAAACCCTCGCCAATGCACCTCCGCTTCGCTGATCTTGGCGCTCAGACCCAACACCTCTCGCGTCCCGAAACGATTGACTCCTATGGCTTTCAGGATGGCCACGTCCTGCACCCTGCCGCCTCTTCGAACCTTCTCGTAGTGGGCATCCAGATACACGATCGGATACTCTCCCAGCTCCCGGCTTCGAAACTCTTCCAGCTCTTCGTCCAGCATCCCGGCCACTCTCGAGACCTGGGTGGCCGAGATCTCCAACCCACACAGCTGCTCCGTGATCTCGGTGACTTTCCTCGTCGAGACGCCCATCACATACATCTCGGCAATGGCCAGCTTCAGGGCCTTCTCCGAACGGCAACCCCTCTCCAGCGACTTGGGATAAAACCTCAACCCACGCACCTGTGGAATCTCCAAGTGCAGCTCTCCCACTCGAGTCTGAATCCGCTTGCCTTTGAATCCGTTTCGATAGCCTCGCCGACTGGCTGTTCTCTCGTACGCTTCCGCTCCCAGAAACTCGCTTCTTTCCAACTGCATCGCCACGTTGAACAACTTCTCCAGGATTCCTCGAAAGGCTTCTGTTCCTTCCTCGATCAACTCCGCCAGGATCTCCCGTGGTACTCTCTTTTCCAGATCTGGGTTCATTTGATTCTCCTTGCCAGATTCTCGTTTCTGTTTTTGGAGAATCCTGTCCCAGACCTCTGTCTTTCCGACCCAAGGCCTGACCAGAAATTACAGAAAAAAAGTTACACTACTTTAACTCGGGTGTGGAGATGTCTATCCTTGCCGTAGATTGGCATCTCATCCGCGGCAGGATAGTCGGAATCCTCCTTGCAAGCATTGTCTTCCCTGCCTCGGGGCCCCGATCATCAGGATGTTGTGCCCCCCTGCACAGGCCACTTCCAGGGCCCGTTTGGCCGAGATCTGCCCTCGGACATCGGCCAGGTCGAGGAAGCCGTTCTGCCGTTTCGCATCCAGCACCTTCGGTGTATGTCGTCAGCGCAAATGGGACAAAATGGCCCGTTGTCTAAGAGACACTTGGGGCCGCTGCTGGTCTGGCTAGATTAGCATTGATCACTCGCCGATGGGCGAGCGTTACTCCCTTCAATCTCCTCCTTCTGGTTTGGATCGAATCTCTTCTTCCAAAGTAAACATCATCGGGTGTCACGTTGCCGAGTGCTTCGTGATAGCGCCGGCTGTTGTAGTACTTGATGAACGCCCCGATCTTCCGCTCGAGCTCCTCCGGGCTTTCCCACACCAGCAGATTGATTCGCTCCTTGCAAGAGCGATGGTAGCGTTCGATCTTTCCGTTCGTCTGCGGGTGATAGGGCGAGGCCAGAATGTGGCCCAGTCCCTTGACCTCTAGATCGTAGCCGAAGTCCCTGGAGATGAGAGCCGAGCCGTGATCGGTTACCAGACGCGGCCTCTTCTGACTCTCCATCTGGCCAACACCCGTTGCCTGGCAAGCCGCCTCCACAACTTCGGAGAAGTCACCGGCCGTCATGGCCGATTGCAGCCGCCAGGCCAGGATCTTTCGACTGAAGTCGTCCAGTACCGAGATCAGGTAGTACCAACCCCAGTTCTTGATCAATAGATACGTCGCGTCGGTCTGCCATTGCTGGTTTGGCCAAGTGGTTTTGACTCGATATTCCGCTCCCGCTGGAAACGTCTTCTGCTGGACTTCCCGGATCAGCCCTTCGACTTTCAAGATCCGATAAACCGAGGACTCGGAGATCGTAAACCCGCAGTGGTCCGTAATATGGCAGCTGACTTCTCTCGGCGACCACTCCGGATACAACAGCGCAATTTCTAGCGTCTTGTCTCGCTCCTCAGGCAGTATCTGGTTCCAGACCCGGCTCTGGGAAGAGGGACGATCTCGCAAGCCCAGCAGACCCCGTCTACGAAAGTTCGCTCGCCACCGGTAATAGCTCGAGCGGGGTATCTGAAGCTGAGCCAACACTTGTGTCACCGGCACAACGGAGCCCTCAACGGCCCGCAAGACTTCCAGTTTGTATTCGGCAGCCATTCGCTGATACCTTCTTCGCTTTACAGGCCCAAACTTTTTTCAGGCGCTGATTGTCCAGCACCGTCTCAGCCACTGCCCTTTTGAGTGCCTCGTTTTCTTCCTTCAGCCGTCGCACTTCCTGGGATGTGGCATCCCGGTGCGTGTCCCGAGTCAACCCGTTCTTGCCGGCATCCAGAAAGGCTTTCGACCATTTGTAATAGATCGATGGCTGAATGCCTTGTTGTCGACACAGCTCGGTGATCGGGATTTCGCCCCGAAGTCCCTTCAGGACGATCCGGATCTTCTCATCGGCGGAAAACTTCCGGCGGGTCCTTCTACGAATCTGTTTAACGACGTCTGTGGCCATGGTGGTTTCTCCTCTTGTGTTACGCCACGGCCAGCATCGACACCCCGACAGAGGCTGTCAAGTTCCCTTCAAAACTGTCTCTAAGACCACAGGCTCAATGTGTCTCATTGCTGCTGACGGGATACAGTCGCAGTTTTTCGCGTGGTGTGAGACCAACCACTTTCAGCTTCACAGTATCGAGCCGGTTGTGGTTGCCGCCTATATCGAAAACCACCCTGGCTCAAAGCCGACAGTCAAGCAGCACCTGGCTGCCATCCGGATGCTCTTTGATTGGCTGGTCATCGGTCAGATCGTACCAATCAACCCAGCCGCGGTTGTCCGGGGGCCCAAGCACGTGGTCAGGCGTGGCAAGACCCCGGTTTTGATGCCCGAGCAAGCGCGGAAACTCCTCGACTCTATCCCCCTTGACCATATTGTGGGCTTGAGAGATCGAGCCATCGTCGGCATCATGTGCTACACCTTCGCCCGCGTGGGAGCTGTAACTGCCATGCGCGTAGAGGACTACTACCAAAGTGGTAAGCGCTGGTGGTTTCGCCTGCACGAGAAAGGCGGCAAATCCCACCAGGTGCCCGCTCACCACAATGCCGAAGCTTATATGG
Organism: Acidobacteriota bacterium; assembly: GCA_965205345.1. GTDB lineage: Bacteria > Acidobacteriota > UBA6911 > RPQK01 > CBDAPI01 > CBDAPI01. Next base: position 270,988 of record CBDBGQ010000056.1, read on the forward strand.
ATGCTTACCTGGCCGTCTCTGGCCTGCAGGCCGATCGGAAGCTCAAGAAGACTCCCCTATTTCGGACTGTCGATCGACGGCTTCGACTGACCGATACACCGATGGCGCGGCAGGACATTTGGCAGATGATTAAATGGAGAGCTCGCCAGGCTGGACTCCCCTCCTCGACCTCGTGCCACACCATGCGAGCAACAGGCATTACTGCCTACCTGAAAAATGGTGGGACCCTTGAGAATGCTCAGGCGCTCGCAGCGCACGAGAGCCCGCGGACGACCATGCTCTACGATCACAGCGGGGATGAGGTTAGTTTGGATGAGGTGGAGCGGATCCGGATTTGAATTTGCTCTTGCCCGGGCCGCCCAGGACGTGGACGTGGACGTCGCGGTCCTCGAATCTTGGCCTCAATCTCTTCCCGGAAGAAATCTATCTGCTGTAACATCCATAAGCTCCTGCTCAAGACCAACCATCTCAGCCTCATATGCAGTTCGAATGTCGTCTTTCAATGCAGAAATTCCAAGTTCCCCCTCCAACGCATCCAGTCTAATCTTCTTGTAGAAGAACGTGGTCTTGTCCTGAATGCGCTTCGACAGGGACAGCGCCTCTTGATACCGCTCTCTTACAATTTCAAAGCGACAGCGCAACCCTATCCGGATGTCTCGACGGACATTTCGAAATGTCCGATCGAGCCTCGCCAAAAGTTCTTTCGCGCGCATCCGTCAACAATAAACTAGGATGATCTGTAATGGAGAATTCCAGAACACGATCAAATGCTCCCGCCTCCGAGTTCCTTCCGGCCTTCTGAATCTGCGTTAGGAAATAGAAATTTGCTAGTTTTTACGAAAGTCTCGAATTTTCTGGAGCCGTTGTTGGTTACTGAAGATAATGTTCAGAGGTAACAAGAAACAGTGAAATCTGGCTAAGCAACTGTTTTTCTGTAATTTGACTGAGAGTGATCTGAGATCGGATTCTCCTGTGGTTTGAAATCGACCAGGCTGAGGTACTGTTTCCCGATCAGCCAGTCTTCGTGAATCTCCTCGACGACAGCGGTGATGAGTCGTAGTGCGGACTCGGTGTTTGGAAAGATACCGACGACCCGGGTACGCCGGCGAATCTGACGGTTTAGGTTCTCCAGCCCGTTGTTGGTGCGAATGCGCCGCCAGGTAGAACGTGCAAAACGAAAGACCGTAAAGCCTTCCGGCAGATTGGTCTCCATCCAATCGGCCAGCTCCGGGTTGCGGTCGTAGTATTGCTCGACTCTGGCCCGAAGCATCGCCTCAGCTTCGCCTCCAGACGGGGCATTGAAGATGTCTCGAATGTCAGTGGCGATGGCGGCACGTTGGTCGGATCGGCGGGCGTATCGCTGAGCATTCTGGCTCAGGTGAAACTGACAGCGTTGCCAGGGCACTGAAGGAAAGACAGCTCTTCTGGCAGCTCGTAGTCCTGAGTGGTCATCGCTGACAATCAGCTGCACACCCTCCAGACCACGCTTTTGAAGCTGCTGCAGAAACTCTCGCCAGTGGACCTCCGCCTCGCTGAGTCGGCAGCTGACCCCAATCACCTCCCGCTTGCCCCAGCAGTTGACTCCGGTCGCTTTCAAGACGGCCACATCCTGAATGCTGCCCTGGCGACGGACCTTCTCGTAGTGGGCATCCAGGTACACAACTGGATAGCTGCCCAAAGGGCGGTTGCGAAACTGCTCGAGTTCGTCGTCCAGCAGCTTGGAGATTCTTGAGACCTGGCTGGCGGAGATCTCGGTGCCGCACAGCTGCTCGGTAATCTCAGTGACCTTGCGCGTCGACACGCCCATCACGTACATCTCGGCGATGGCCAGCTTCAGGGCTTTCTCCGAGCGGCACCCTCGCTCCAGGGATCGGGGATAGAAGTCCAGGTGACGTACTTGTGGAATCCGGATTTGAAGCTGTCCCACTCGAGTTGACAGCGTCTTGGCCTTGTACCCGTTGGCGTGGTCTCGACGCTGCTCGCTCCGCTCCCAGCGTCGAGCTCCCAGAAACTCTTCTCGTTCCATCTGCATGGCGGTGTTGAGCAGTTTCTCCAACACTCCTCGAAACGCGTCGCTGCCTTCTTCGATCAGTTCTTTCAACAATTCTCGTGGTAGCCTCTGTTCTGGGTCTGGGGTCATTCGGATCCTCCTTGCTCTTGTCTTGAGTTTTTGGAGAAATCCTGCCCCAGACCTCTGATCCTTTTAGCTCACCTTCCTCAAATTACAGAAAGAACGGTACACCCCTGTTGATGGTTCGGATCCTTCGCCACCAGCTCCTCGGAAAATCAAACACTGTCAGCCCTTCATCCAGGTTGTCTTCCAGCCAGCTCACGAACTCCGGTGCAATCTTTTCGAACTTCTTGACGACTTTACCCTTGAGCTCCTCGGCATCCTCTCGAGACGGGGCATCGAAAATGTCCCGCATGGCCTGGGCGATGCGGGGCTTGTCCTCTTTGCGGCGAGCATATTGTTGGGCGTTTTTGCTCAGGTGAAACTGACAACGGTTCCAGGGCACCGACGGATAAACTGCCCGCCTGGCCGCCTTCAGTCCTTCGTGATCGTCACTGACCAACAGCTCGACCCCTCTCAGTCCACGCTTGTGCAGATCTCCCAGAAACCCTCGCCAATGCACCTCCGCTTCGCTGATCTTGGCGCTCAGACCCAACACCTCTCGCGTCCCGAAACGATTGACTCCTATGGCTTTCAGGATGGCCACGTCCTGCACCCTGCCGCCTCTTCGAACCTTCTCGTAGTGGGCATCCAGATACACGATCGGATACTCTCCCAGCTCCCGGCTTCGAAACTCTTCCAGCTCTTCGTCCAGCATCCCGGCCACTCTCGAGACCTGGGTGGCCGAGATCTCCAACCCACACAGCTGCTCCGTGATCTCGGTGACTTTCCTCGTCGAGACGCCCATCACATACATCTCGGCAATGGCCAGCTTCAGGGCCTTCTCCGAACGGCAACCCCTCTCCAGCGACTTGGGATAAAACCTCAACCCACGCACCTGTGGAATCTCCAAGTGCAGCTCTCCCACTCGAGTCTGAATCCGCTTGCCTTTGAATCCGTTTCGATAGCCTCGCCGACTGGCTGTTCTCTCGTACGCTTCCGCTCCCAGAAACTCGCTTCTTTCCAACTGCATCGCCACGTTGAACAACTTCTCCAGGATTCCTCGAAAGGCTTCTGTTCCTTCCTCGATCAACTCCGCCAGGATCTCCCGTGGTACTCTCTTTTCCAGATCTGGGTTCATTTGATTCTCCTTGCCAGATTCTCGTTTCTGTTTTTGGAGAATCCTGTCCCAGACCTCTGTCTTTCCGACCCAAGGCCTGACCAGAAATTACAGAAAAAAAGTTACACTACTTACTCGACTTGGAACGGAGGATACGGCTCATATTTGGCAGAAAGTTTTTGTCAGCTGAGGAACAGCTGGCCCTTATTAAGGACGATCCCGGAGCCTTGGGGCGCGACTGGGGAGACTTTCGACGCCAGCTGGTCCTCGATGTACGCTTGGAGTTTCAAAGTTGGCTGCCTGACTTCGAAGACTCGGGCGGAGACGTCGAGACCCTTGTGTCCCACATCCGGGCGTGGGGGGCCAAGCATGTCAGAATGGTCTCAAACGTCCCGAGGGACGATCCGTCCCTAGAAGAGTCCATGGTCTGCGGGGAACTGTTCGATCAGGAAAAAGCCACGAAAGGAACCAACCAATGAGAAGTATACTTCTGGCAATTGTTTTGCTACTTGGCTTCAGCAGCCAGCCACTGAGTGCTGCAACCATACTAAATGTGGACGTGTGGCACGAGTTCTGGTGTTATCCCGGTGCAGGCTGTGGAGAAGTCTTCTCAACCTCACACGTCGAGTCTCTCGATGAAGAGCACGTCGGGAATCTTCATTCGCTCAGTACAAAAATACTCGTGTGTGATGGGTCTCCCTCGGGCCCGGCAACGGATCTATCGAGCCGTGCTGCCGTTCTCCATGATACATTGTGGGGGTTCGTAGACATTTCGCCAATATTTCCGGCAGGTGGCATTGTCTCTATAAAGGGGTCTGCTATTGCCGGAATAGTATCGGGCCCAGGCCCGATCTTTGTATGGGATCCCGGACCCTTCGGTTGCGCAGGGCATGTCTGTTATGGAAATTGACCTGTGCATGGAATCGGCTAAAACCCTTCACCAGCATTCTTAAACAAGCGGACTTAACCCGTGAGGAGCTCATGAAGCTTCTCTAGCCCGCCTTCTTTCTCCGGAGGCGGTTTTTATAAAAAACAGGTCTCGGAATCCCGATCGCAAAAATTGGCCCTCTAGCCGCCATTTCTCACCGATGGGATCTGAAAAGGCCGCCCTGTTTGGTATAAAGCGTTTTGAATGAACAGTTTCACACGCAAACGGAGGCGGCCCTTATGAGAACAGAGTGTAAACAAGTCAGGTTCGAATTTCACCAACTATCTCAACGCAAAGTGAAGGCGCGGTTCGACGGTGGAAAGATCACCTCCGATGCAGGGGTGCTGCTGTTGCGAGAGGTCGAGAGGGGGACGGGTCTGATCGCCGGACTGGCTGAGTGTTTCAGGGATCATCGGGATGCGCGGTTGATCGAACACACGGTGGAGGAGTTGTTGGGGCAGCGCATCTACGGACTCTGTCTGGGGTACGAGGATCTGAACGATCATGATCAGTTGCGCACCGATCCGATGCTGGCGGTGGCGGTGAATAAGGCCGATCCGTTGGGGGAGCGGCGGCGGCAGGCCTCAGATCGGGGGAAGGCGCTGGCGGGCAGGTGTACGCTGAACCGGTTGGAGTTGACCGGCGCCGAGGTCGATGAGCAGGAGCGGTACAAGAAGATCGCGATGGACCCGGACCGGATCGACGGCTGGATGGTGGATGCCTTCGTGGAGTCCCACGAATCGGCGCCCGAGGAGATCGTGCTGGATCTGGATGCGACCGACGACCCGATCCATGGCCAGCAGGAAGGCCGGTTCTTTCACGCTTACTACCGCCACTACTGTTATCTCCCGCTGTACATCTTCTCGGGGGAGCATCTGCTGTGCGCCCGGTTGCGGTGTTCCAATATCGATGGGGCCGCGGGATCGGTGGAGGAACTGGAACGGATCGTCGGCCGGATTCGGCAGAGCTGGCCGGAGGTCTCGATCGTCATCCGGGCCGACTCGGGCTTTTGCCGGGATGACTTGCTCCGCTGGTGTGAAGACCATCACGTGGATTACGTGATGGGGTTGGCCAACAATGATCGGCTCAAGTCAGAGAGCGCCGAAGCGATGACTCAGGCCGAAGCCGAGTTCAACGCCACCGGGACACCGGCGCGGGTGTTCAAGGATTTCCGCTACCGGACTCGCCACAGTTGGACCTCGGAGCGACGCGTCGTCGGCAAGGCCGAGTTCCTGGAGAAAGGCGCCAATCCCCGATTCGTCGTCACCTCCCTGTCGCCGGAACGCCTGGGGGCCCGCGCCGCTCTACGAAGACTTCTACTGTGCGCGGGGCGACATGGAGAACCGCATAAAAGAACAGCAGTTGGATCTGTTCGCCGACCGGACCAGCGCGGCAACGATGCGCGCCAATCAACTCCGGCTGTATCTGTCCTCCGCCGCCTACATGCTCATGCACGCCTTGCGTCGTCTCGGACTGAAGCAGACCCCCCTGGCTCGCGCTCAGTGTCAGACGATTCGCTTGAAGCTCCTGAAGATCGGCGCCCAGGTCCGCCTCACGGTCCGCCACGTCTGGATCTCCATGTCGGAAGCCTATCCCTACAGCGAGGTCTTCGCTGCCGTCGTTCGAAACCTCCAGGCCATTCCTCTGCGCTGCTGAGGTCTGTCCCGATCAAACGCCCCCAAAAACGAAATCGTTCCATCGCTCAGGCCGAGCTCTGCCTGAATGCATTCCGTCACGCTCTTCCGAACCCGAAAAACGCTCCATTCACGACCCTCCACACCACCGCATCACTCGACCTGGACCGGATCGATAGCGAAACTCTCAGAAAACCGTTCCGGCCTGCCAAAATCACCTTCATTTCCAAATCGGTGATCTATGCGGGCTAGGGATCTCAAGGCGTTACCGACTCGACCGGCAAGACCGGCCAGCTCACCATAGGTGGTACTTTCATGGCCGACCGTCAGACAAGTCTTGTCCTCCCGACCCACCTCGAGATTGTGGAACAGAACTTCACTTACGTTGTAGTTTCCGGATAACTCGAGCTTCATGCTGATCGCAAATCGAATAGAGCCGTGAACCATTTACCATACTCAGATCGCCTTTGCCATTCTTTGACATTTCGGTACCTACTGCACTGTCCGGAAAGTTCACGCAGCTACTTCGGGCGTCTTTTCGCCGACAGCTTTGTTGCGCTATCTCGAAATACTCCCGGCATTGCTGCGTCGCGCGCCTCACTGACGACGAAAATCCATCCCGAATTAACGACGCGAACTTCCCGGACAGTACACTACCATTCACAAGTGGCCGGGCTCCCTCGATTGACACGCTTCCCGTCCGGTGTTAAGCAATGAACTTCGAAATAAGGAGGACCCCTCGATGACAGACCCTGTTGTGACGTTCGCGGCCTCGAACCGTGTTGGCATCATCACCCTCGATCGCCCTCCGGCGAACAGCTACGAAGTCGGTTTCCTGGGCGACCTGCGACGAGCCATAGATGAAGCTGAGGAGAATCCCGAAGTGCGGGTCGTGATCTTGAAGAGCGCTTCGGAGAAATTCTTCTGTGCAGGGGCAGACATCAAGGCCTTCGCCGCCAACGACGCAACGGCCAATATCGAAATGATCCGTAAAGGCCATGCAACCCTGGACCGGATGCCGGCCAGTTCAAAGATCTTCATCGCTGCCATCAACGGATATGCCCTGGGGGGCGGCCTGGAAATCGGTCTTGCCTGCGATCTCCGCTTCGCGGCGGAAGGCGACTACAAACTGGGTCTGCCCGAGGTCACTTTGGGTCTCTTGCCCGGAAACGGAGGAACTCAGCGACTGCCGCGGCTCATCGGACCGAGCCGGGCACTCGAGATGATGATCACGGGCCGGATCGTGAGCCCGGCTGAGGCTCTGGAACTGGGATTCGTGAATCGGCTCTTCCCGGCTGATCAGCTCATCGGAAGCACCGAGGCCTTCGCCGAAGGGCTGGCAGCCGGACCCACCATGGCCATTAGCGCCATGAAACAGTTGGTTCACGCCACCGGGTCCATGAGCCTGCGCGACGGGTTGGCTGTGGAGGCAGATCTGATGGCTTCCCTTTTCAACACCCAGGATGCCCTGGAAGGAGTGAGTGCTTTCGCGGAGAAGCGCAAGGCGGTTTTCCAGGGAGGCTAGTGCAGAGGGTCACGAGTACTTCTCATCTGCCTCTAAAAACCGGTCTTCTTCGCTCGCGGAAAGCGGCGATTCCCTCCTTGTGATCTTCGCTCCGAACCGACGCCTCCAGAGCCTCGTTTTCCGCCTCGATCGCCTCTTGATGGGTCCGCTCGGCAACTCCATTGAAAAGCAGCTTGGCCCGGGCCAGAGCCAAGGGCGCCCGGGCCGCCAGCTCTCGTGCCCAGTGCAGCGTTTCGGGAATCAGCGTCTCCGGAGTGGTGACTCTTGCCACCAGCCCCAGGCGATGGAGCTCCTTTGCCGGCACCAACTCCTCCTGGAAGTAGATTTCCTTGGCGCGAGCGAGCCCCAACAACCGGACCAGCCGGACGCTCCCGCCCAGCCCGGGCACCAGGCCCAGCCGATGCTCCCGGAATCCGACACGCGCCGCCTCTGATGCGACACGGATATCGCAGGCAAGTGCAAGAAGGATGCCGGCGCCGGTGGCGGCTCCATTGATCGCTGCAAAAACAGGTTTGGGGAGGTTTTCCAGGGCGTCAAAGAAATCCAGAAGATCATAGTTTTCTCCTGCGAAGTAGCGGTTGGACCAGTCCTGCTCGAAGCGACTGATGTCGACGCCGGCGCAAAAGGCCCGACCCGCCCCAGAGAAAACGACGGCGCGCACTTCTTCTTCCTGGAGGACCGGGATCAGGGAGGTGAACTCGCCACGCATGGTCTCATCGACTGCGTTCAATACGTCGGGCCGGTTCAGAGTGACCAGCACCACCCCGCCATCCAGAAACTCCACCTCAATTGTTTTCCAATTCAATTCGAACTCCCTCTCACTCAAAGTAGCGGGCGTTAATGTCGATGTATTCAGTCCACTGCTCGGGAACCTCATCGTCCGGAAAGATGGCTTCTACAGGGCAGACGGGAACGCAGGCGTCGCAATCGATGCACTCGGCCGGATCGATGTAAAGCTGTTTCGCCTCTCCAAAGTCTTCGGCCGCTGGCAGAGGATGGATACAGTCCACCGGACAGACTTGCACGCAACTGGCGTCCTTTGTCCCGATGCAGGGGTCGGTGATGACAAAGGTCATGAAGAATCAATCTAACCGAAAGTTTGAGGACAGTCTACTCTGCTTCCTGATTCTCCAACCCCGTGAAAAACAGAGTGGACTGTCCCCCCTGGTGTCGACTAAGGTTGAGGCAGACCGGCAGAAAAGACCCGAGATGAACAATTCTTTCAAGGCACTTCACAGTCTGACCCTGCCGGGAGAGCTGGATCGGTGGGTCAAGGACTCACCCGGCAGAACAGCGATCGTTGACGGCACTCAGCGTCTCTCCTTTGCGCGGCTCGACCAGCTTTCCGACCAGCTGGCCACAGCCCTGGTTCAACGCGGGATCAAGAATGGAGACGTTGTCTCCTGCCAGTTGCCCAATATCTGGGAGGATGTATGCCTGTTTCTGGCGACCAGCAAAGTGGGGGCGATATTCAACTCTCAACACACCGCAAGTCGCGCTCACGAGATCCAGTACGCCCTCGGATTTGCCCAATCGAGGGCGTTCTTTTATGTACCCGAATTCGGCGGCTTCGATTACCGGCACATGCTGGATCAGATCCGGGAAGAGTTGCCGGACCTGGCCCTGACCGTCGCTGTGAGAGGGGAGGCCGGACCGGGAGAAGCCAGCTTCGAATCTCTCCTGGATACTGACGCCGACGCGAACCTTCGAGCTTTCAGGCCAGACCCCGACGACCTGTTGATCCTTACCTTTACATCGGGGACATCAGGAACTCCCAAAGGGGTAGTACACGCTCACGACGGCCCCGTCAGCAACTCCCTGAACCTCACACAGCTCCTCGAGATCGGGTCGAGTGATGTGCTTCTCAGTGCCTCCGCTTACTCCTTCGCCTACGGCGCCTGGACGATCATGATTGGAATCGTGGCGGGTGCCAAGCAGGTTCTGATGGAGACATTTGAGCCGCAGGGCTTTTTTGAGATGATCAAACGCGAGAAAGTGAGTCATGTCTTTGGGGTCCCGGCCATCGCGACCATGCTCGTCAACCATCCACAGGCAGAGTCAACCGACTTTGGATCGCTTCGGCAGTTCATGCTGGCAGGCGCCCCGCACCCTCCGGCTCTCGTTTACAAGATGTGCGACCTCTTTGACTGTACCCCGGTCATGCTCTGGGGAATGACCGAAACCTACCGGGGGACCGTGACTCGACTGGACGACGACCTGGAGGTGATCGCCAACACCGTCGGGAGCTTTCACCCTGGGTGGGAAATGAAGATCATCGGTCCGGACGGATCAGAACTGGAACGGGGTCAGCCTGGAGAACTGGTGATTCGTGGCCCCTGGCTCTTTCGGGAGTACATCAAGAACCCCCGGGTCATGGAGGAGAGCTTCACCGCTAACGGTTTCTTCAAGACCGGAGACGAGGCGGTGATCGACGGGGATGATCGAGTTCGCATCACAGGCCGGATCAAGGATCTGATCAAGCGCGGCGGCGTGCCCATTGCTCCCAAAGAAATCGAGGACATTGCTTACACTCATCCCGGGATTCGCGACTGTGCTCTGGTAGCCATGCCGGACGAGCGCCTGGGGGAAAGAGGGTGTCTTTTTGTGGTCCCGGAGACAGGACCTCAGCCCACTCTGGACGAGATCCTGGAGCTCCTGGCCCAGAAGGAACTCGCCAAGTACAAATGGCCCGAGAGGCTGGAGTTGATTGACGAGCTTCCCCTCAACGCTGCTCGCAAAGTCCGGAAGAATGTCCTCCGCGACCTGATCACGGCCAGGCTGGCTTCTGAATAGAACAGCCTACTCACCTTCGCGTCGCTTCAATCCGAGTTTCTTCTCTTCAATCCGATTTTCTTCTCAACGTAGTCGCGGCAGGCCTTGCGCTTGAACTCGATGGCCTTCTCCCATTCATCCAGCGGGTAATAGTCCCGCTCGGCAACACATCGAATCTCTGTCACGAGACGCTCTTCGAGTTCGAGCCGAGCGGCAATCTCGCGATCTGAAAGTCCTCGTCTTCGCTCACTGGCGGGAAGATGTTCGTTCTGGTCTACCTGAATGGAGTTGCTGAGTTCCAGAACCCGTTCCCGGTACTTCTGGTAGGTCTCAGGATCTACATAGAAGAAAGTCATTGGGTCCTCTCACTTCTTGGTGCGGTACTCGAGGCCCACCGGACAGACTCGCATACACTCAAAGCACTGGGCCTGATTGCTGGAGGAGTAAGTGATAGCCCAGAGAGTCCGCGTAAATGCAGTTCCGTAGAGGATCATCTTACGGGCTTCTTTGTCGTCTATCTTGAGGGCCTGCTCCAGTGTTTTCTGAAACCGGGGTATCCAGTGGCCGTATACGCGGGTGGCACAACGGTGAGCATCATAGGTTCGGTCCCGATACCGGTCCTCGACGACTTTACCATCCAGACACCCGCCATCGCTGGCCGGACAGACACGGATACAAGGGACCGTCTTCTCCTCTTGCCACATCTCGATGCAGGATGGAGAGGGACAAACCTGGTCCTGCAGCCTCTGGTCCGGCGGGAAGGGCAGAGTGGTGATCACAGCGGTGTAGTACAGCATCCCGTAGTCGGGATGCAGAATCGGTCCCGCCAGGCTACGGCTTCCACAACCGGCCAACTCGGCTGCATACATGATGCTGAGGAAGGGACGATTGCCGCGATTCAGGCCGGGAGGGACGAAAAGCGCATAGTAACCCAGCTCATTCTCAATGTACCTGGCCATTTTCCGGCCCATGCCGTTGACGCGATCCCCGATCCCCATCGTCTCCTGCAACTCGGGGGCCGGGCTGATCCAGTCCCCTGCCCGGGGCGGGCTGCCACCGATCACCACCACCGACCGGGCTCCGGGCAAAAGGTCCTCCGGGCGGTAGCCTTCCGGCGCCTCGGTAAACGCCTCAGCATCAGCCACTCCGCAGATGAGCGCACCGATACGCTGCGTGAACTCGACAATCTCCATTTTGCACTGGCTGAAGAACTTGCTGTCCTGCTCATCACTCACGGAGTGATCCTCCAGTCCGACCCGTCATTATCTTACTTCTTGTTGATCCGGTGGGTTTTTCCAACCGGGCAGACCCGAATGCATTCAAAGCACTGAGCCACGCTGTCTTTGTAATAACTCAGCCCTCCCACCGCGTCGGTAAAGAAATCCGAATAAATCATCGTCTTCCGAGCTTCGGGATCGTCTTCGTTGATAATGTCGACCAGGGCCTTCTGAACACTTCCGATGCCATAGGTCATGGCGCGCGTGTGGCAGCGCTCCCGATGGTAGTAGGAGTGCTTGATGCGACCGTCGTCGCCAATCTCTCCGTCCAGGCAGCCGCCCTCTGCTGCCGGACAGGCACGCATGCAGGGAGTCGTCCCCAGCTTTTTGTACATCACCACGCAGGAAGGAGCGGGACAGGCATCTTCCTCCTGTCGATGGTCAGGAGTGAGAGGAAGAGTGGTGACCAGCGCGGCGTAATAGAGCATTCCGTACTCGGGATTCAGAATGATGTTGGCGGCCAGACTCCGAGTTCCCAAGCCTGACAGTACGGCCGCCAGCATCATGCTCATGGGAGGGGTGTGGCCCGTCGTCGGAAGAGAGGGCCCCTGCACGGCGTAATAGCCAAGTTCCCTTTCGATGTAGTCGGCCATTACATGCACCGCTACATTCTCCCTAAAATCGTATCCAGTGATCTCCATCAGACGGTGGTCTGGACTACGCCAGGCTCCCGCTGTGGGTCCCGTGTCCCCGGCAACGATCACGCTTTTCGCTCCCGCAAGAAAGTCCTCCGGCCTGTGTCCCGGGGGGACATACTCGTTGAAAGCGGACGCAGCGGCGATCCCTACGACCTTGGCGCCAGCCTTCAGACCAAGCCCCTTGATCACTTCTTCTCTGCTGCTACCGGGCGCAGCTTGGGAACTTGACAAGAGTTTCTCCAAGTGTGGAATCTGGCGCGAGTCTAGTGATCGTCTCCCCAGCTTGTCAACCCGGCCGGAGTTCCAAGTTCCAGGTTCCACGTTCCACGACTGGGCCGAGGACATTCGTCGGCTACACCGCCGGATTGCCGTGGAAGGACGCGTGGAACGTGAAACGCGGACCGTGGAACGTGGAACGCACCGCCTCAGGGAAAGGTCCCCGCCAGGTCCCGGATCCGGTCACCGCGGACTCGAAGCCTGGCCAGTGTCTGGGGATCAGGCGCTCGCCAGTCGTCGAGCAGACTCAGGTCCTGGAGGAGTTCCTCTCTTCCATTGGGAGCCATCAGAGCAACTCCCACTGCCGGGTTAGCCAGGGCAAATCGATACCACTCCGTTGCGGGGGGCACCGGATCGGCGCTGTCGCCCGGCAGGGGCTCGAGCAGATGACGCCAGCGCAGGCAGGTGAAGGCCACCACCGGAATGTCCAGTTGCCGGGTAACCGGGAAGACATCTTCTTCGGCACCCCGGTGGGCAGCGTTGTAGCGAATCATCAGCAGGTCGAGTAAGCCGCTTCTCGCCCACCGGGCAGCCAGGTGCCTCTGGTGAGAGGTCAATCCGACCATCCGGATGCGGCCCTCCTCTTTTGCCCGAGTCAGGGTTTCCAGAGAACCACCCGGGGAACAGATCTCCTCCCATTCCGGCTCGGACTCCACATAGTAAAACGTTGGAATATCCAGATAATCCGTATCGAGAGTCTGCAGCACTTCGGCAAGCTCACGCTCTGCAGTGGCAGCTGAGCGGGCCGAGAACTGGCAGGCCACAACCACTTTCTCTCGCTCCTCTCGAGAAAGCCGGGCGACTGCACGGCTCAATCCATCCTCGTACCCACACCAGTTGAGATAATTGATCCCGCGATCCATCGCCAGCCCAACATCTGAGGAACTCAGGTGTGTGTTCCCCCGGGTGGACAATCCCAGCCGCAGCACTGGGGGAACCTGCGGCCTCAAACGAACATGTTGCTTCATGATGACGACGCAGTCGCTATCGCTCCTGCCTCTCATCTGAAACGCCTAAGACGAGATAGTCCACCGCCAGGGTGCTCAGTGCCCGGACCCCCAGTTTCAACCCGCTCTCATCGATGTAGAAGTCGGGAGCGTGGTGGGGAGCCGCTTCGGATGAGAGGACGCCTTTCGGCTTCCCGCCCAGGAAGAAAAAGAAACCCGGGACTTTCTGTTGGAAAAAGGAAAAATCCTCTGCTCCCGTGATGGCATCCATGGTGTTCACGCGATCCCGCCCGGCCAAGGCCTCCAAACGGGGAACTGCCCAGCTTGTTAATTGCAGGTCGTTGTAGGTGACGGGGTAGCCCGTCTCGATCTCGACTTCGGCGACCGTGGACATGCTCTCCGCAATGCGCGTTGCAACCTTTCGAACCTCGCGGTGAATCTTCTCGCGCATCCCCGGGTCAAAGGTTCGAATCGTCCCCACCATCTCCACTTCTTCCGGGAGAATATTCGTCCTGACGCCGCCCTGGATCTTTCCGATCGAGATAACAGCCGGGCCCCGGGTCAGTTCGACCCGCCGGCTCACCACAGTCTGCAGTCCCGCTATCACATGAGCAGCAGCAGTGATCGCGTCGGCCCCTTCCCAGGGACTGGCGCCATGGGTCTGTTCTCCCTTGATCAGAATCCGCAAGTCGTCGGAGCTGGCCAGAGCCGGCCCCGGAGTGTATTCAATGGTGTCGACGTCCAATTCGCTCTTGACGTGGATGCCGAAAATAACGTCCACGTTGGGATCTCGCAGGACTCCCTGGTGGACCATGAGCTCGGCTCCGCCCTCTTCTCCCCGGGGAGTACCCTCCTCAGCGGGCTGAAAAATCAGCTTCACCGTGCCGGACAGCTGGTCCCGCAAGCGTGTCAGAACGGTGGCTGCCCCCATCAACATCGCCATATGGGTATCGTGACCAGAGGCGTGCATCACGCCGACCTCCTGGCCTTCATAGGTCGACCGAAGCCTGGAGGCAAAGGGAACGTCGGTTCGCTCAGTGACCGGCAGGGCGTCCATATCGGCGCGCAAAGCCACGACCGGTCCAGGCGAGGAGCCTTCCAGGAGGGCGACCACGCCCGTGTGGGCTATTCCGGTCTCCACCTCCAGGCCCAGCTCTTTCATATAGCCGGCGACTCTCTCAGAGGTCCGAAACTCGCGATTCGAGAGCTCCGGATGCTGATGAAAATCGCGCCGCCATTCGATCACCCTGTCTTCGATTTCTGCAGCCAGGCGATCGATCTGAGTTTTCATCTCTGAGGCATTACTCGCAGAGGGATCGGATTTGATTTTCATAGGGTCTAGATTACTTGTACGGAGCGCATCTTGAAAGGCCTGATTGCATCGCCGCATGGAAGCGGGGATCTAATCGGACCGCGGAGGGTCCTCCAACGCCAGGAAACATCACATGGTGGCGAAGAGTGGGAGGGGCCTCGGGGAGGCGACCGTTTAAATCCTCCCGGTCGCAGCCCTGAGGCTCCTCCCACTCTGAGACCGGACCACGGAGGGCTACCTTGGAGGACTCTTCCAGAGCTGGGCTTTCTCTCCGTCCGGTAGCTCCCAATCGCTGAGAAGCTGCCAGCCCTCCTCGCTCAGCCTCAACATGACCTGAGGATTGTGCTCGGTAATGAAGGAAATACCCTGATATCCGGTTTTGGCCAGGATGAAGTCAGACGTCTCCAGCGGGTTTCGATAGGGCCCTTCGTTGAAGTCGAAGAAGCTGATCGTCCGTCCCATCACAGCCGCCTCCAGCTGCAGCGCTCCGGCATGAAACCTCGGCAGGGTGGGAAGTACTGCTACGTGGGCACTCTCGGGGACAGCGGCAACAATCTCAGCCAGCTTCCAGCTCTCGGTCAGGGGCGGGCCTCCCAGGCGAAAATAATGGTTGGCATAGAGAACCCACTCCCTCTGCAGGCTCTGGAAATCGCGATCTCCCTTCATTTCGAAAAGGGCAATCTTGACAGGCCCAAAAAGGGGCAACGAAAAGGTCAAGAACTGGATCAGAGCAATCGCCAGCATCAAGTGGATCAGGCGAGGCCTGCTTTCCCAGAAATGGAGAAGCAGCATGGCCACGGGCGGCACAACAGGCAGGGCGAATCTCGGATCTTTGGGTGTCAGGAAAATCAGCAGCACCAGCCCACCCAGAAGCCAGCTCCACAGAAAGAGGTGAACTCTGCCAGCAGCGGAATCCGTCCCGCCTCCAGAAACGTGGAACGTGAAACGTGGAACGTGGAACGCATTCCCGACCAGGCCAACCCCAAACAGCACGGTCAGGGGCAGATACAGAAAGTAGCTTGCCAGCACGCGCGGATAGTAGATCCAGCCCCAGATGTTGTCCAACCCCGGCTCCCCGTGTCTGGGGTAAGGACGCCAGGGAATCAGGCCGGCCGATCGGTCGTGGGATAGCGGGAGACCATGGATGCCAGGTTCTGAAGGTAGTAAGGCACCATCACAGTCAGGGCCAAAAGGCCGGCTACCACCAGATTTCGCAGCGAGCGCAGAGGCTGTTTCGATGCGATGAGGCCGAACAGGACTGGAATCACCAGATACATGGGAAAGGTCCACTTGGTCATCGCCCCCAGCCCACATACCAGACCGAATAGAAGAGTCCACCCGATGTGGGTAAACCAGCGGCTTCGCAGGATGAGCCAGGCACCTGTGGTTACCCAGGCCGCCAGGGCTCCATCCAGCAGGGCTTCCCGGTGGACCATCGCCATGGCTGGAAAGAGGAGAACGAGCACTGAGGCCCAACCCGCCGTGGATGCCGACAGGAAAGTACCCGATATCCTGTAGGTTGCGTAGGCGGTCAGGAGGATGTAGGGGAAGTTGACGATCAGAGTCCTGAAGTCGGATTCGGGCAGTAACAGGTAGACTCCGGCTTCGTGGAGGTAGTAGAGAGGCGGATAGGAGGGTGAGAGCGTGGCAAATTCCGAGATGAGAGTCCCCTGGCGCAGGGCTTCGAGATAGGAAATACCCATGAGCTGGTGGTAGGCCATGTCCCAGATGGCTGGAACCTCATTGAGTATTTCCCAGATGACGTTCACGCCCATGACGACCGAAAGACCCAGCACACAACGCCAGTTCTTGTAGAAGGGCGGGATTGCTTTGGCGGGATCAGACATCATTCGGCTTTACCACTCGGAATTCCTCTGCCCGGCTTTCAGTTCGGTTCGATCGAGACCTGAAAGTCGATGTCGACCGGCCAGCGCATCTGTCCGTAGACAAGGCCCGTGTCGAGCAAGTTAAAGATGTAGGCGTTGTCGATCCAGTCCTCAACCGTGTGCTCCCAGATGTCTCCCCTGGAAACTGCCGGAGAGATCGTGTAGCTGCCGGGCCGCAGCGGTGGCACCCGAAATCGAAACGCTACCGTAGAGATCTGATCTGCCTGGGCCTCAGGCAGGTGGATTCCTTCGTAGGAGGTATTGGAGGAAGTTAATTCGTTACCCAGGCGGTCCCGTACCGTAAAGCCGACGATCGGGTCCGTGACCTTCTGCTTGAAGCGGACCGACACCAGGAGACTGCATTCCCCGCCCGCTGGAACCGAGTTCAAGACCTCACCATCCGAAGACAGAAGAATGATTCCAATGATCTCCGCGGCCCCCTCACCATAGCGGTTGTGAATGTAGGGGATGGTCCGGACCACAGGAAGGCGGGTGCCGGGTGAAGCTGCATTCTGCACCGGCCCGTCGGCAAGCTGCGCCTCGCGCCTGGCAACCAGCGCCTGGTAGCGCTGGACCACGGTCTCGGGAGTTCCCTCATGCAGCTTCCGGCCGCCCTCCAGAAGTATGGCTCTCGAGCAGTAACTGGTCACCGCCTGAAGATCGTGAGTCACCAGAACGATGGTTTTTCCAGCATCTCTGAGCTGGCGCATCCGGTGGATGCAGCGGTGCTGAAAAACCAGATCTCCCACCGCTAGAGCTTCATCGACCAGCAGTATCTCAGGGTCTACATGCACGGCAACCGCAAAGGCCAGCCTCACGAACATTCCACTGGAATAGGTCTTGACAGGTTGATCGATGAACTCTCCGATCTCCGCGAAATCCAGAATCTGGTCCATTTTGTCCTGGGTCTGTCGATGTGACAGTCCCAGCACGGCAGCATTGATAAAGATGTTCTCCCTTCCGCTGAATTCAGGGTTGAATCCCGCACCCAGTTCGAGAATAGCGGCAACCGAACCCTGAACATGGCAGCTACCTGTGGTCGGCCTCAGGATTCCGGCCAGAACCTGCAGAAGGGTGCTCTTGCCCGATCCATTTTGCCCCAGGACCCCCAGAACTGCACCCCTGGGAATCTCCAGATCGATGTCACGAAGAGCCCAGAAATCCCGGTGGAGTTTCCATTTTCGAAAGGACAGGATTTCGAGGAACCTGGAGGAGGAAGTCTCGTAAATCGGGTACTTCTTCGAGACATGCTGAAGTTGGATCACATGGCTAGAGGACATCCACAAACTCCCTCTTCAAAACTCGGAATACGATACCCCCTACAATCAGGCTGGCGACCGCAAATCCAGTCAGAGCCAACGGCATCCACAGCTCGGGCGACTGATGACCGACCAGCAGGTCCTGGTAGCTCTTGACCACGTAGGTCATGGGGTTGAGCTTCAGAAAGTAGGCCAGCCATGGAAGTCGTTCCTCAACATGTTCGATCCGATAGAAAATGGGCGTGAACCAGAACCAGAGGATGAGCACTACGATGAGAAACTGGCTGGTGTCCCTCAGGAAGACCGTCAGAGCCGCCATCAGCCAGGCGAGCCCCAGGCTCCAAGCCACCAGTAGAACCAGAAAAAAGGGGATCAACAAAAGGTGCCAGCTGAGACCGTGGAAGAAAACCAGTACGACCAGCAGGAGGCCTACGCCGATCAAATGCGTGACGATGTTCGATCCTGCGATGACAACCGGAAGTATTTCTGAAGGGAAAACAGTCCGGCGAATGAGATTACTGTGCTCGATCAGCGTCGTCGCAGAGCGCTGGACCGTATCCTGGAAGTAGAGCCAGGGTAAGAGACCCGCGAACAGATAAAGGACGAAGTGTTCGCTGTAGAGGCCCCCGGCGAGACCAGGACGGAACAGAATCGCAAAGATGAAGGTATAGCTGATGAGAAGCACCAGGGGATGAATCACGGCCCAGAGCACGCCCAGAGTTGAACCCAGGTAGCGAGTGCTCAGGTCTCGCTTGATGAAGCTGGCAATCAGGCGATGCTGGAAGAAAAGCTTGATCAGAAAGCTGGCGGCGATGGTCAGGGCATCGAGGACCGTCTTAGGTAAGAACTTCATAGAAAAGATCCTGATAGGAGTCGGTGACCTTCTCCCAGTCGTAGTGACGACGAATGCGTTCTCTGGCTCGATTTCGCAAGGGCTGATACTCACTGCCATCTTGCCAGATCTTTCCCAGAAGAGCAGCCAGTCGATCCACGTTATTGAAGGGATAAAGCAGACCGGTGTCGGCAACTACCTCTCGGTTCTCGGGAGTGTCATTGGAAACCACCAGGCAGCCCACTCCCATCGCCTCGATGAGAGCCGGGTGAGTTCCCCCCACCTCCGTTGCATGCACGTAGCAGCGGCAGTGTGAGAGCAGTTCACGATAGCCATTTCCATAAATCGCCCCGGGCATCAGGATGTTTCCCTGCCTGGCAAGCTCGCTCAGATCTCCGATGTAGCGACGACTGTAGGGGGCGTCTCCCACGATGACGAGGGGATCGGGAACACCGGCTTTGAGATAGGCCTCCATCACCTGGTGCGCATTGTTCTCAGGTTCGAGACGCGACACGTAGAGAATGAAACGATCCGGGAGAATCCCCAGCCGCTCCAGGGTCTGCCGACTCTTCACGGGTTCGGTGTCGGCCCCGTAGGCGATAAAGGGCGTCTTCACCCCATACTCGCGCTCGTAGTAGGCCTGAATCGTGCGGGCATCGCTCACGGCCACACTGGGAACCTCGATCGCCAGAAACTCAGCCAGGCGGTAAAAGGAGCGTCCGATCGGGCCCCACTTCCGTCTCATTCTCTCAATGCCGTCCAGATTCAAAACGACTTCCTGCCCTGCCAGAGCAGGCAGCCAGCAAAGACCCGCGTTCGCGGAGTTGCAGATCAGAACGATGTCATGGGAGTCGAAAAGAGCCCGGACCGCACTCACGGCCGTGTGCGAAATCGTCTCCAGGTACTTGGTCCGAACACAGGGAAGGACGCGGATCTCCACTCCTCGGTACAGGGCCAGGCGAGGATTCACGAAATGCCGCCTGCCGTAAACACAGACGCGATGGCCCCTCCGCACCAGCCGTACCGACAGCTCTTCTGCGAAAGTCTCAAAGCCGCCGTAGTTTGCAGGAATACCTCGGGTCCCCAGGATGGCAATATCAAGTGGCCGCCTGGAACCCGTCCGAGTGGACATAGGGCGCCGTTACGAAAAACATTAGAAGCGTAACCAGTTCCGAATCACCGAAGTTGTATTCCAGCAGACCCGCTCCCAGAAAAGCAACCACGATGCACATCCCGTTGTAACAGAGATAGCGTGACATCAGGTCCGGAGATCCCGGACTTCCCCCTTCCCTGGCCATACGCCAGTAGTCGCGGAGAAGAAAAAGCCAGATCGAGAACCACACCATCAAAGTGATCACGCCCATTTCGGCGCCAATCTGGAGAGGGGAATTGTGCAGATGCTGGTAGAGCCAATCGGGGAACTCCTGATGACTTCGGTACTCGTCCGCCAGCCGCGGCACCATGCGGGGCCCCACGCCGGTGAGGGGATGATCTGCCAGCATCCGACCTCCCGTTACGAGCAGTTCGATCCGAGTTCGAGTGGTGGTGTCACTGGGGTTGAAACCATCCAGAACACGGGTTTGAAACGACCCCGGAAGAAGAAAGAAGAACGCCAGGAGAACCATTGCCAGCGGGATGACCCATCTTCGCTTCAGTATGAGTAGCCAGCAGAAAAGGCCGGACAGGGTACCCAGCCAGGCATTGCGAGTAAAGGTCAGAAGGAGAGCTCCGCCCAGCAGCACGAGCACCCCGGCCCAGAACCACCGGGAAGGCCCGGCCAGGTCCTTTTCCCGGGAATCTGGTGGGTCCCCATCTCCGAAGGTCAAAGGCGCCAGGAGGAGCCCCGACAGGGCAATGATCCCCATCATGAGCTGGCCGGAGAAGGTCATCCAGTGACTCATGAAACCGCGGATTCGGTTCAGGAGATCAACATCAAAAAGCCAGTAGAACTGAACGATCCCCAGCAATGCACTGAGGGCGATCAGGAGTAAAGTGCCCTTGAGGGTCCACGCAACCTGGTCACGGGTGAAGTAGGTAAAGATGAAAATCACCAGAGCAAAACGGATGAATTTCTTCACATAGAGCAAGCTGAAGATCGGATCTGTTGAAAACACGATCGAAACCATGACCATGGCCATAAAAAGGAGCAGGACCTTCCCGAACGGGGGAATCCGAAGCTGAAGCCGCCCTGTGGTAAGAACCTGAAAAAGCCACAGAGAAATTGCGGCCCCCAGGAAGATTCCACTTCCGGCGACACTCACCACAGAACACATGACACTGGCCATTGCCGCCCGGGCGATCCATTTGCTCAGTTTGCTCTCGGAGCGCTCTCGGCCGGACAGCCTGTCTGCTGACGTGATCACGTTTGATGTCATGAAGCGCAAGTACTCGGTTTCGAAATAATGCGAATATTTTAGCAGAATTGATCAATTGTGAACAGCCTAGTGTACTGTCATTTTTTCAAATTTTGAAGACACGGCCACGGGAGTGGTGTACTGTTCGACACATGATTAAGACGATTGAATGGACAGAGGCAGGCGTAGTGATGATCGATCAGCGGCTGCTTCCTACTGAGGAGGTTTACAACACCTACCGGGAGGTCGAAGAAGTTGCTGAAGCCATAGTCGACATGGTGATCCGGGGGGCCCCGGCCATTGGAGTGGCCGCCGCCATGGGGATCGCCCTTGGAGTCAAGAACCTGCTGAGCAAGGAAAACCTGGAACAGGAGTTCGAACGCATCTGCCGGGTGATCCATGACACCCGTCCCACGGCCCAGAACCTCTTCTGGGCGGTCGGACGCATGCGGGAAGTCTATGCAAAGCACAAGCACGGTACTCTGGAAGATCTCAAGAGCGGGCTCCGCGATGAGGTCGTTCTGATGCACGAAGAAGATATCCAGATCAATCGACGGATGGGAGAGCACGGGCAGGAATTACTGAAGTCGGATATGAGTGTTCTGACCCACTGCAATGCCGGTGCCCTGGCCACGGCCGGTCATGGAACAGCTCTCGGGGTCATTCGATCAGCCGTCGAACATGGGAAGAGTATTCATGTATTTGCGGACGAGACGCGCCCCTTCCTGCAAGGGGCCCGTTTGACGGCCTGGGAAATGATGAAGGAGGAGATTCCCTGCACCTTGATCACCGACAGCATGGCCGGATATTTCATGAAGGCCGGAGAGGTTCACGCCGTTGTCGTGGGCGCTGACCGCATCGCTGCAAATGGTGACGTGGCCAACAAGATCGGTACCTACACGGTAGCTGTTCTCGCCAGGCAGCACCAGATCCCGTTTTACGTTGCCGCGCCTCTTTCCACGATCGACCGTGACTGCCCCTCCGGAGACCGTATTCCGATCGAATTTCGAGACACCCGTGAAGTCACGGAGATCAAGGGAAATCGGCTGGCTCCGAAAGTCACCAGGGTTGAAAACCCGGCTTTTGACGTCACCCCCAATCATCTGGTGACAGCCATCATTACCGAAATGGGAGTTGCTCGCGCGCCCTACCGAGAGGCCATCGCCGGGCTCTTCGAGAAGGCCCGGAAGCAGCCGGGATGATCACTCTCGGACTCGAATCAAGCTGCGATGAGACTGCTGCCGCCGTCCTGGAGAACGGCGACCGGCTTCTCTCCAGTGTTGTGGCCTCGCAAGTCTCGACTCACCGTGACTTCGGCGGTGTGGTGCCTGAATTGGCCAGCCGCGAACACATTGACAATATCTGTCAGGTGGTGGCCCAGGCGCTGGCCAGGGCGGGCTTGACCTTCCAGTCCCTGGATGCCATCGCTGTCACTCAGGGCCCCGGCCTGGTTGGAGCCCTCCTGGTGGGACTCACGTACGCAAAAGGTCTGGCCTTTTCTCTTGGCATACCCTACGTAGGGGTCAACCACCTGCAGGGTCACATTGCCTCCGTCCTTCTGGAGAATCCAGTTGCTGAATTCCCTGCCCTCGCCCTGGTCGTTTCGGGAGGCCATACCTCACTCTATTACATGACCTCTCCGACTCAGGCCGAGCAACTCGCTCAGACTCTGGACGATGCAGCCGGCGAGGCTCTCGACAAACTGGCAAAACTACTGGGTCTGGGCTATCCAGGTGGACCGGTCATCGACCGCCTGTCCGAATTCGGAAATGCACTTGCTGTGTCCTTCTCTCTTCCCAGGATTAAAAGTGGCAAAATTGCCTTCAGCTTCAGCGGCCTCAAGTCGGCGGCCGTCCGCTACGTGGGACAGCAGGGGATCCCCCCTGTGCAACGAGGGGCTGCCCACGATCCCAAACAGGTTCCCTCTCAGATCCTCGACCTGCTGGCCAGTTATCAGAAGAGCATCGTGGACCAGTTGATTGATCGACTGGACCAGGGCCTTTCAGGCAGACAGGTCGGTTCCATTCAGCTTTCCGGAGGAGTCTCCTGCAATTCGGAGCTCCGGCGACGGGTTCAGAAGCACTTCGAAGAGAAGGGGATCCGGGTCTACTACCCGAGCCCCGAGCTGACCACCGACAATGCCGCCATGATCGCAGCGGCTGGAGTGTTGAGGCTCCGGACCGGCCAGAAGGATGACTGGGACTTGCAGGCCGACCCGAATCTGGCCCTCTACCCCTTCCTGTCAACTTCCGCGCCAGGATGAAGGTGAACGGGAATGCAAGTCACTGAAGAAGACTACCGGGAATTAGACCGCTATCTGAGGACGGTCTTCGTTCTCCTGGAGGGAATCGCCGACGTGGATGAAGCCCGTCAGATCCTGTCCTCCTACCTGGCCAGCCCCCCGCCCGAATTGACGGACGATTACCAGGAACTTCTGATCGAACTCTTCTTCGGGAAGTGCGGGAAAACCTTCGGTTAATTATAAATTATTCGCTTTGCTCATTGCGGTCATGCCGCTGGAGAAGCCGCAGACGGCGGTCTCAAGGGAGAGAGAGGAGACGGTTTCAAGTGACCCGCTGCGGCCCTCGACTCCCCCGCCGGAGGCAGCGAAGCCAAAACGGCCTTCGGCGAGTTGGCCAACGATGGATCGAATAGACTGGGAGGAACTCACGGGCGGACGACTTGCTGCCTGGATCGGTGGCCTGGCTCTCTTTTTGGGCTGAGACTGGAGCTGCAGACCCCGACACCTGTCTTCCCGTGGGGACACTGTGATCATGTATAGCCCGATCAAAAAAAACAAGCTAGCCCGGATTATGCAAAAACCGTAGTCCGGTGTTGAAAAACGAGTCGAGAAGTGGCCCAACTCGGAAGCGGGCAGGTGTGACAGGCGGATTTGCGAAGAATATCGGTTGGGGAGGCGTTTGAGTGGTTGGGGGAGTGAATTTCAGACAGATCTGGGCCTGGATGAGTATCGGAAGCGGTTTTTTGGGGAACTGGGAGAAGCTAGCTGGAGTTGAGGCGACTCAAGACGAGGTGGAAGAGGGGTTGTTCGGGAAAGGCTGAGGAAAGATGGACCCAGATGCGTCGAGTGGTTTGTCGGATGCGGGCCCCGATCTTGAGGACACGACGACGTAAGGTTTCGATTTCGAGCTTGTGCCAGGGAGTCCCGTGCAGATAGTCGCGGAGGCGCACGAACATCTGGTAAGCCAGTGCATGCAGGAGGAGTCGAAACTGATTGGCCAGGAATCGATGACAGCTGAGTCGGTCCATGCTCAGATGATTCTTGAAGGCCTTGATGAAGTTCTCGGTCTGCCCTCGGTTTGTATAGTGGTCATAAAGTGATTGGGAGCAGAGATCGTCCCGGTTGGTGACCACAAAGCGACGATTGATCCCGCGCTGATCGACCTCCACTTTGACAATGACGCGACGGGATCGATCCCAGCTCTTGGCTCGATAAAGAAACTCGTCAAACTGACGCTGTTTTTCCTCCAGCTCAACGAACTGCAGCCGAGTCGAATCCAGCAGCGGCTCGACCACTCGCTGCAGGCGAGGGTTTCGACTTAACCCAATGACATATTGGAGTTGATTCTCTTCACCTTCACAGAACTCGTAGAGCCGAGGCGTGGCAAAGCCGCTGTCGGCCCGAATCTCAATCTCGACATCCGTCCCCACTCCTTGTCGGATGGCCTCCACGACTCGCTTCAGAATGGGCACGATGTGAGAGGCAGCCCCCTTGTTGCCAGGTCTCAACACGACACACACCAGGTCGCCCGTGTCGGCATCGAAGATCAGCAAAGGATGCAGAATGTGGTTTCGGTAATACCCATGGTAGAAGGAGAACTCCTGCTGACCGTGAGTGTGGTCGTCGGTACTGTCCAGATCCAGGATGATCTTGCTGGGACGTCTCTTCTTCAGGAGCGCACATAACGGCCTAGCAGCCACTGGCTCAGACGCATCAGATCCTTCTTGGTGACGGAGTTCTCCAAACGGGAGAAAGTCGGCTGGGTGGCCAAATCGGGATCGCTCTCGGGCAACTGATCACAGACTGTCTTGAGCATCGGATCGGAGCGCAGCGTATCGGCGTCATTACAGTCTTCGTAGCCGGCCACGATCTGCAAGACTCGTTGTCGAATCAACTTCAACAGGTCATGACGAACGTAGCGTCGGTCCCGGCTTTCCGAAATACACGAACTGAAGCCCTCGCACAACCGATGTTGCCGATCCAGCGATCCAAACAACAACCATCCTGCGTCGGAAGTCAGACTCCCCCCATCAAAACGCGCCGTGATCTTTCGGTGGCTGTGAAATAGCAGGGTATTCTGGCAGACTGCTTTCAACATTGCCGTAGCTCCTGTTTAGGGTCGTTGTTTATGTAAACCCTTTTATATCAGAGAGCTACGGCCTTTTTTCTGGGCCCAAATCTCACTCGGATTCAGATCTCATGCATAATCCGGGCTAGCCATGGCTTGCGTGGTCTCGGCTGTCTCGGGGTTGATCTACGGGAACTCAGTATCAGACTTCCTGACATCGGACTCAATAGACCACGCAGTTTCGATTGTGAGAGGTCCCTGGCAACGTCTTCTCCACCCACACCATCTTCTCTACAACGTTCTGGGCCGCTTATTCCTGGGGCTTACAGATTCCCACATTGCCAATCATAGAGCCCTGCATCTCTTGCAATATTTGAACGTTGCAACCTCCACAATTGCTGTTGGGATCTTCTATCTCGTGGCCCGCCGCTTGATCCGGTCGCATCCCCTCGGTCTCGTCTTGACCGGTGTTTTTGCCTTCTCAAACAGTTTCTGGGCCTACAGTACCCAGAACGAGGTTTATCACCTCACGGTCCTTTGCCTTCTGGTTTCCCTCTTGCTGGTGTTAAGGGAAAGCAAGCTTGCGTGGATTCCGATTTCGCTAGCCATGCTGATGCATCAGACAGCGGTGTTTTTTGTTGTGGGCATGTTCGTTCACACTGGAATGAGAGGTGGTTCCCGATGGATTCGGGAGCAATTGTTTTGGCTCAATACTGTGCTTCCTGTCCTGATTGTCGGTCTCTGTTACTGGGTTGCAGACTGGCTGATGACATCGAGGATGACGTTCGGCTCCGTTTGGAGATTTGCAACTGCATATGCGCATACAGGTTACTGGGGTCATCTTTCGCTCGAGAGTCCGATCAGATTTGTATTTGGTTTCTTCAATAGTGTGCTGCCGGTTGGCCACCTCCGTGCGCTATTTCGGGGGCAGGTCACTTTTGCAGAGGCCGCTTCTGGAGTTGAACACGTTATCCTACTATTCAGTGTTGTCAGTGTCCTGGCGCTAGTCATTCTGGCAGCCAGGGCTTTGTTGAGGCATCGTGGCGAAGTAGTGTGGCCAAGTATCGCAGCCCGAGATTGTTCTCCCTTATTGGTGGGATGGCTAGTGGCTCACCTGGCGTTCGTTTTCTGGTGGTATCCAAGCAATCTGGAGTTCTGGATTCCGGTGCTACCAGGGCTGTTACTACTGGGAGGCTGTCTGCTTGAGGCTGCCCGCGGGAAGACTGTTCTTGCCTTCCTAACGATTGTTCTCTGTGGACAGTTGTCTCTAGGGGGGCTAGGCCGTTATCGAGAAGCGAGTCGTGTCAACCAGTTCATGGAGTTCGCCAAGACACTGGCTGATGCAGTCAAATCTCAGGACTTAATCCTGGTCACTGGACAGGGTTCCGAGATCCACTATCTTCAGTACTTTCTGAACACCAGGGTCGTTGGTGTCCAACCTTTTGCGCCTGGTGCTGAGATGAAAACAGAGGCGATACTCGATGCACTGCGTTCTGAAATCGAACTCGCCATGGCAAGGCGAGGATCTGTGATTGCCACTAAGGGATTTGTGAGTGGACACATCCTCTTGGACCGTCAACTCGAAGCATTTGAGATGGATAAGTTCATCCAGTTTATCCGGTCCTACCAGTGGGTTCCTCGGACCAGCAAAGGATTTGATTACTACTTGCTTGCCAGAGAGTTGTCTCGTGTTGAAACGGGGAGTAGATAGCAGTGGCCGACTCGGATCCGAACGTCGCGTACGTTGGCACCGGGTCGAGTCAGCCGCGTGGGAATATCTCTCCTGGAATCGGAGTCTACCGATCTCTGGACGGAGGCGATACCTGGGCACACGTTGAAATCCTTCCCCAGGAAACTCTCTGCATCTATTGATTTTCCCTTGCCGAGTCCGATATCAGGGTCAACAGCTTCTCCAACGATCCCAGGCTTGGGAGACGCGCTCCCGTTTGCTCGCCGTATGGATCTGAACGAGGCAAGCTAGTACCGCACCGTAACATATCGCCCCAACGTAAAAATTCGTTGAAATTCCAGAGAATATCGCAAAGAACACGGCAAGAGCAGAAGCCAGAACACCGAAGATCCCATTGAGAGCCCAGTACCATGGCGTTTCTAAATCCCCGCAAGCCCTCACCAGCCGCATGCCGGTCGGGAAGAAGAATCCCAGGAGGACACCCAACGGAAAGATCACGAGCATCGAGGCTCCGATTTTGGCCGGCATTCCATCTGCTACCATCACCGACATCATTTTGGGGATAGCGATCTGGACGGCGAGAATTGCCAGGATCGTCGCCACTGGATAGGCGAACACGCCTGGCGATCGAGCGAGCGGCAAGCGCTCGCTCAGGAAGCTGCCTATTCCGGTGCTCGCGATGATAGTGAAGAGAAGAATGCTCAGGGCATAGACGGGATGGCCCAGGAATACGGAGAGCCGTTGAATGAGGCCGATCTCGATAAACATGAAACCCGCTCCGATCAGCGAAAAATACAATCCTCTTGACCAGTAAAACTTGGCCCGGTTAGCCGTATTGCTGAGGCGCTCACGCCACAGGAGCGGAACCACCACGGTTACCATCGTGACAATAACGAGTGAGACGATCAGGCCCAGCAATGTCAGTGTGGCTATGAGGTTGCCGCGTATGACACCGGGATTCGACTTGACCGCCGTCCAGAAATGGCGTAGTCGAAGCATATTGAAGAAGTACGGGCTTTCGTCCGTGGGCGGTGTGTAATTGTACGGGCTCTCTGCAACGGCTGCCCGCAAAGACTCCACTGAATCGGCAGCGACAATCTGCCGGAGTATGGGGTCCCTCGGCGCTTGGCCGGGGATGACGGCCGGTGTGTAGCGCAGATCTGCACAAACCTTGCGCAAGGCTGCCACGTCGCCTGCAGAGAACGCCTCCCGCCCAATGAGTAGCGTCGAAATGTTTTGGCTCGTCACCATCGCGATATGACTTGACGGGGTCGAGACCCCGAGCTCAAGCAGAGCGTTAACCGCCAGACTCAGGCTCCGACCAGTCTCCCCGAGATTTTCTGGGTTGTACCACCGTGAGACTGTAAAGATCCCTCTGTCACCGAGACGATTGATGAAGACCTGCCACGCTTCGGTCGTATAGAGGGCGTTCTCGGACAGTGAAAAAGCACCAACCCCGGTTGCCGCCCAAGTGTCGACAAGCGACATCTGAACCACAGCGTACCGGTCAGAGTTCCTGGATAGAAAACTCCGTGCCTCCGCGACGATCAGAGAGACGCCGGATCGATCGGCAATTCCAGCGAACTCCCGGAACTCCCCCCGCAGAAGATCGACGAAGATCGGGTTGAGTTCAACCCCCGTCACCTTTTCATGCCCGAAGAGAATCGCACTCTGGATGTCACGCCCCCCGCCCACGCCGATCACACAGACGTTGCCAGTCGGCCGCAGATAATGGACGAAATTGGTAACGTCGTACTTGAGGTGCTTGAGGTCCGCCATCGAGGTAAATCGCCTTACCGAGGTGCTCGATACGCCATCGATCTTCATGTTGTACTGAACCACACTGTCCGCTGGCGCAAGCGGACTCGGGCCCCAGTACTGAGGCGGGCCCGTTGTTTGCTTGAAAACCACCACGCGGGAATAGGAGTTCCACCTCTCAAGCAGAGTATACGCCGGCCTTGCAATCCTTCCCTTCACGACGAACGGCGCAATCCCAAACACCGTGGAGGCATTCACAATGACGGCGAGCGCTAGAAAAACCAATAGGGCCTGAGTCTTGCCACGGTACCCATAGCCGGGGCTACTGGCGCCAAAACTAAGTCCAGCAAGCGCACCTATCGCCGCGCAGAGCAGAACGAGACTTGGGGCGTCGATGACTTCGAGGCCGCCAAGTACAAGCAGACAGCCCAGGGAGGCACCGATGAGATCTGCCGCATATAGTTTCCCGATCGGCCTGTCAGACTTCGTCAGCACTGCCGCGATCACGATGCCCGAAAAGAAAAAGGGGAGCATGCAGGCGATCGTCGCCATGATAAGCGCGAACAGGGACATGATCGTTAGGGTGAGTGTGAGCGGCGTGAGACAGAGAACAATCAGCGAGACCGGCGTGATCGCCGCATACAAGAGGCACGCCTTTGCCACTTCAGAATTGAGGTTCTCACCCGTGAAGCGCTCCGGTTTGAGATACACGGTCGCGGCTCCAGCGGTCATTCCCAACATCGCGGTTGCGATAGCGAAGAATGCCAGGTGGTACCACGTGATCACGCTTAACAGTCGCGTCAATGTGACTTCGAGGGCAAGCGTCGAAAAGGCAATCAGGAAAATGCCGAGGTACACGAGCATAGAAATAAGGTTCCGATATTCAGCGGCAGGTTGCAAGACCCGTTCGCCACGAAGCGGGTCCGGGGACCTTGCCCCGTGTTTGAGTCGGCTGTCGGGCGGCTTTACAGCATTTGAAGCCAGTTGTCGGCAATCGAATCAACGGGATGGGGGGCTTGATTCCGAGGACTCATCACTGGGAACGGATGAGCTGCTGCCTCCCTTGAATCCCGAGCCAAGCTTCTTAAAGGCTCGCCCAATGATCCGGAACTGCACGTCGCGCAGATCCTCGTTGGAGATCATGCTGGGATAGTCGCGGGAGGTCCAGCCCGGGAAGTAGACCGTGTTGAGCAGTCTCTTGGGGATTTCCTTGAAGACTCGGCCACTTACCTGGCGAAAGGCACGAGAACCGCGCTTCATCTTCGGGTCGAGCTCCTTGAGAATCCCGAGAATCGTCACCTGGCCTTGACAAATAGAACCAGGTTGAACTCCAGGCTGTAGCCGGCCTTGGTCAGTCGCGCGACCATCTCGTTCATGATCAGGAATAGATCTTTCCGGGTGGCCCTCGACTCATCCATGACGTTGAGAGCGATTGCCTGAATTCTGGCGTGGTCCTCTGGAGAGGCTTGGGAGCCTTCTTCCAGAAGAGAGAAGGCGTTATTTCGGACTCTCTTTTTGTTCTTGAGGTAAATGCCCAGCAACAGCTGGATAAGCTGGTCTCTTTGGCCCCGGGGCAGGATCCCGCACAGACCCCAGTCGAGCAGCGCAATGCGACCGGGCTCGTTGCGCAAGAAAAAGACGTTTCCAGCGTGAGGATCGCCGTGAAACACCGCCTCCTCCTGTCTCGAGAAGATGACATCCCAGGTGAGAGTGTCATCCAGCCGGTTCGCTAGAAGTGAGCGCGCTTTTTGATCGTCGGGAAGGGCATCGACAATCTTTCCGCCATCGATGTATTCCATGAAGGTCACGTTAGGGGTTGACATCGGATAGATCTCGGGAATCTTCACCTTCCGACTATTCCGGTAGTATTCGGCGGCCCGAGCCAGGTTTTTCTGCTCCTCTACGACCTCAATCTCCTTGCTCAGAGCTTTTCGGGCCTCGTCGAACATGCGCGACAAGGGCATCTGTCCCAATTGGTAGAAGCTTCCGTGTTCCTCGAAATAGTTGACCATCCCGTCCAAAATCACCAGTTCTTCCCGCAGGGCGTCGACTGCATAGGGCTTGAGAACCTTGCAAACCGCCATACGGGGAGCGCTCTCCTGCGGCAGAACCAGTTCTACGCGAATGACGGCTCCGACGCTGGCTTCTGCCAAAACCTCCTGGTCAAACTCCATCTGGTAGCGAGAGATCTCCTCACTGCCCACGTCATCCTGAATGAACTCAACCAGCTCGTCTCGCCGGGTCGTGGAAATGCTGTTCTCGAAGGTCTGTAGTGCGCGGCGCATGTCGGCGGGAAGCTGGGGATGGCGGGCCATGATCTGCCCGATCTTCTGCAGCGACGGCGCCCGATCGGCCAGGGCGATGAGCCGGCGTCCTCGATCTTCTGCCTTTACCTGGAGCTGAGCCACGATCCGATCGATCAGGCGTTCCTTGGAAAGCTCATTGAGGAAGAAAAGCAGGAAATCGTGGACCAGAGGCAGCCATTTCTTTGAACTCTCGGAGAAGGCCTCCAGGATGCCGGACTGGTAGATCACCAACCTGAGGATCCGACCCCGGTATTTTTCCCAATTGACAGCACCCATCAAGCGCCGGACTTGTTCCAACGACGCCGTCTCGAATTGTCCTGTGCGAAAGGCGGTTAGAAGCTGGATCGCCTCCAGTCGATCTCTGGCTTCAAGCTCCTGCGAGATCTCGCTCATGAGCAGGAGGGCTTCTGTTTGGGGATCGTAGCTGGCGTAGGCTTCCCGGGGCGTAGGCAGCTGGAGCTGCCCCTCTGCTGCCAGGCCGAGGGCGTTCAGCAGAATAAGGCCGCACAGAAAACTAAGCCGCACCAGCCACCTCAAATCCCAGGAGCCCAGCCGCGCTGCCCGCAGCCAGCACCACTGCCTGCTTCATGACCCTATTGTGAGCGTATAGAGTCCTGTTGTCACTGGCTCTGGCTCGTTATTGTAGTGGCAGGCTTACGCCTTGCCGTTCTGTCGTTGAGGTGTCAAGGAACGCCAGAGAGCGGAAAAGCGTCGCAAAAGTTCGCGCAACGCGCAACGCGCAACGCGCAACGCAACGCGAACGTGGAACGTGAAACTCAAAGAGTGTGAATCGTCAGGCCGCCGTCAACTGTGAGGACGGCGCCTGTCACTGTGTGCCGAGATGTTCCTGCATCTTCATCGTCACGGTTCGATTCCCCCGCCGCTGCCCGATCCATTGTAGAGTTCCCGGGCCTGGGGAGTGAATGAGAACCACCTCGCGATGTCGGCATCGCTGACTCGCCGGCTGGATTCCAGCCTCGCTCTCTTGGCTCGGAAGCGGCCGCGGGCCCTCCAGGCCTCCCGCAAAGCTGGAACCGAGTTCCACTCAAAGAGAAGCAGGTAAATCAGAATGCCGAGGTCTCTTAGCCATGCATAGGGGAAGCAGCGCCGCCACACAGCGGGTCCCATGTTCTTCATACGCATGAGGTAGCGGTTCTTGACAGAATGATAGTTGATCAGGGGATTGAGATTCCTGCGCCGGCCTGGAAGAACATGGCGATGGTGACAGGCCACTGCGGCGGGCACGTAAAGAGCTTTCCAGCCCGCTATCTGCGCTCTCCACGCCAGCTCCGCATCCTCACGATAAGCAAAGAAGTCTTCATCCAGAAACTCGCCGGAACGCTCCTCGAGATCATCCACCAGGCTTCTGCGGCACAGAACTGCGGCTCCCGTCACACCGAACACGAATTGAGGAACGTCGTACTGGCCGCGGTCCGGGAGGCCGCTGCCCCGGTCAAAGTGCCTCTGGGAGGGAGTGAAGTAGATACCGGTGCTGTCAAGAACAGGAACTCCCTGGTGAAGGGTTCTCCGGCCCTTCGGGTCCATCCGCAGCAGCTTGCCACCGGCCATTCCAACTTCTCTCCAGGATTCCATCTCGGCCAGGAGGTTTCGAATGTAGTCAGGCGCGAGCTTCACGTCGGCATTGAGAAGAAGGGCGTAGTCAAAACCACGAGTCCTGAGATTCAGATTGTGACCCGCGGCGTAACCACGGTTGGTTGAGTTGAGCCTGACGTCAGCCCCGCATCCACGAGCGATCTCCAGGGTTCCGTCCGTAGAGGCATTGTCATGAATCCTGACGGTTACGGGCACGGTCTGTCGGGCCAGTGCCTCCAGACACCCGGCCAGGAAGAGCTCGTCATTCCAGGTGACCAGGCTGACGAGCAAGCGCTTTTCTCTCACCAGCCTGACGCAGCCTTCAGTGGGGGCCGCAAGTACTGCCGGGTCAGACTTCCGAACTGAATCGGAAACCAGAGCAGGAGGAACCGGTAAGGGTGATGTTTCTTCAGGTATCGGAGCAGATTGCTATAGAAAACTCGTGTAAACCGACGGTATCCCAGGTGAGGAACCGAAACCCCCCCGATATGAACGGCGCGGGCGTTCTCGTTGAAAAGGACCTGCCATCGACTGGACTCCAGCCTCTTGCAGAAATCGACATCTTCGAACCAGGCCGGCCAAAACCGCTCATCGAATCCCCCCAACTCGTCCCAGGCCCGAC
Source organism: Acidobacteriota bacterium (assembly GCA_965205345.1). Lineage (GTDB taxonomy): Bacteria > Acidobacteriota > UBA6911 > RPQK01 > CBDAPI01 > CBDAPI01. The sequence continues at coordinate 304,137 of CBDBGQ010000056.1, forward strand.
GACGAATCATCCAGTAGGCTGCCGCCGGTTGGAGTGAGGAAGGAAGCCATCCTGATTTCATTTGCGGAGGGGGTTTCTTTGAGATGACCGCCAGAAGCTCTTCCAACCCAAGCACGTCGGTCAAGACGGAGGAAAAAGTCGGAAGCTCTCGAAACTGAAAGCCGGTCTGTGGAGTTCCGTCTTCACCGAACAAGGGACCGCAGGCAATGGCGGAGCCTGGTTCGCTCAGCATCGATTCGTGGAGTCGCCTGGCACTGCCCGGCAAGACCAGGGTATCGGAGTTGAGCAGGAGAACGAAGCGACTGTTCGTGCTTGCAACGGCCTGATTGGCTGCAGTTCCGAACCCGCGGTTGGTCTGATTCCCAATCAGGCGAATGCCCGGAACCCTTCCAACCTTCTGGCGGCTGGCATCACTGGAGTGATTATCGGCCACCACGATCTCATCCACTACTCCGATCAGAGCGGAGACCGAATCAAGGCAGCGACTCAAGTGAGAGGCTGCATTCCAGTTAATGATGATGATGCTCAAGTCCATGCGGACTGGGAAGTCTGGCAGCCCGTGGTGGAAGTCCCACGGGTCGCGTTACTACTCAGACTGGTAAATCTCGGCTCCCTTTTGCAGGAACTCCTGCGACTTGGCGTGCAGTCCCAATTCCCTTGCCTCTCCCTCATTCACTCTATGCTTTCGGGCGTACTCCCTCAGCTCCTGGGTAATCTGCATGGAACAGAATTTGGGGCCGCACATCGAGCAGAAATGGGCCACCTTGGCCCCGGCAGCCGGCAGTGTCTGGTCGTGGAAATCGCGAGCCGTCTCGGGGTCGAGAGATAGATGGAACTGGTCTTCCCAGCGGAACTCGAATCTTGCCTTTGAGAGAACATCATCGCGGGCCTGTGCAGAGGGGTGACCCTTGGCCAGATCGGCTGCGTGGGCAGCAATCCGGTAGGCAATGACACCATCCCGCACATCCTGCCTGTTGGGCAGGCCCAGATGCTCTTTCGGAGTCACGTAGCAAAGCATTGCGCAGCCGTACCAGCCGATCATGGCCGCACCGATCGCCGAAGTAATGTGGTCATATCCCGGCGCGATGTCTGTCGTCAGTGGCCCCAGCGTATAGAAGGGAGCCTCCCGGCAAACTTCCAACTGGCGCTCCATATTCTCTTTGATCAGCTGGATGGGGACGTGGCCGGGACCCTCGATCATGGTCTGAACATCATGTTCCCAGGCGATTTCAGTCAATTCGCCAAGGGTGTCCAGTTCGGCGAACTGAGCCTCGTCGTTGGCGTCAGCTATACATCCGGGACGCAGACCGTCTCCCAGACTGAAAGACACATCGTAGGCCTGCATGATGTCGCAGATCTCTGCGAAGTGGGTGTAGAGAAAGTTCTCTTCATGGTGGGCGAGGCACCACACGGCCATGATGGAGCCGCCCCGCGAGACGATGCCAGTGACGCGATCAGCGGTCAGTGGAACGTAGGAAAGCCGCACACCGGCGTGGATCGTGAAGTAGTCGACCCCCTGCTCGGCCTGCTCGACCAGAGTATCTCGAAAGACGCTCCAGCTGAGATCCTCAGCCACACCATCGACTTTCTCGAGAGCCTGATAGATGGGGACCGTTCCGATGGGAACCGGAGAGTTTCGAATGATCCACTCGCGGGTCTCATGGATGTGATCCCCAGTCGAAAGATCCATCACGGTGTCGGCACCCCAGCGAATCGCCCAGATCATCTTCTCGACTTCCTCTTCGATGGAAGAGACAACGGCAGAGTTCCCAAGATTGGCGTTGATTTTGACCAGGAAATTGCGTCCGATGATCATCGGCTCCAATTCCGGGTGATTGATGTTGGCGGGAATGATCGCCCGGCCCGCCGCTACTTCGCTGCGTACAAACTCGGGAGTCACTTCCGACGGTATCGAGGCGGAAAAAGGGTTTCCCGAATGGCTCTTCGGGCCCGCTTCCCTGCCCCTGGAACGTTCCCTTTCCCGGGCCAGATTCTCGCGCAGGGCCACGAACTCCATCTCGGGCGTGATGATCCCCTGGCGCGCGTAATGGAACTGGGTCACGTTCGCTCCGGCTCTGGCCCGCCTGGGTCTGGAGGGGCCGAGAAACCGTATCGCCCTCAGTTTCGAGTCCCGATTGCGTCGACGTGTAAACTCGGAGGTGAAGTTAGCCAGTGAGTCCGTGTCCTCCCGGGAAGTGATCCAGCCGGTCCGAATTGATCTGATCCCCCTGGCCACATCGATTTCCTGCTCCCAATCCGTGTAGGGTCCCGAAGTGTCGTAGAGCAGGAAGCGGCTGGAGTCGCTCAAACGAACTTCCCGGCAGGGCACCCGGACATCGGACAACGTCCCCGACAGCCACACTTTTCTGGAAGCGGGAAAAGAGGTTGTGGTCAGGACTGAGTCGGTAGAAACTGGCTCCCGGCCGGCCTTACTCATCGCTACTGAAATGTAACGTTGACCACGACAACTGTCAACCGGGGCCTCACGGCCTGTACTCGTCTCTTTCGCTCCCCTCCGGGGTGCAAAGCCCATTCCCCCTGGAGGAGCGACAGATCTGGAGTTCCCCTGTGGAAACCGTGATGGTATTTTCTATCGATGAGAATTTTGATTCCAGTCCTGTTGGCTTTGACAGTCGGGGCGGGGGGCGGGAGTGCGCAGACGCTGCCCGAGGACAGTCTGACTTCGGAAGGACTGGAGGCCCATCTTCGCTTCATCGCCTCCGACGAGTTGGAGGGCCGCCGAGCCGGGAGCACGGGAAATGCAGTCGCTGCCCGCTATCTTGCTGAGCACTTCAGGAGGTGGGGACTCAAACCGGCCGGGGATCTCAAAGGATTCCTGCAGCCGGTTCCGCTCTTTCTCCAGAATCCTCCCACCAAAGGCACTATCACCACACACAGAAAAGAATTCCACATCGGCTCAGATTTCGTGCTCCTGGCAGGGACAGCCGAGCTGGAGGCTCCAGTCGTATCCGCAGCCTACGGACTTGTAGATGAAGCAAGCGACGTCGATGATTATGCCGATTTGGACGTCGAAGGGAAGATCGTCCTCGTCAGATTCGGAGCTCCCGAGAGAATGTCCAGATCGGGTCAAGGCGGTCAAAAACGCCTCTGGTCGACACAGAAACGAAGACTAGCCTCCGAGCGTGGTGCGGCCGCCATCGTGGAGATCCTGCCCGGGAACCAGTGGAGGCGGGTTGTCCGCTTACTGACCCGCCCCCGATTCGTACTCCAGGAGACCATTGAGGGAGCACAAGACGACATTTTTCATGCCCTTGTGCGAATTCCGCTCGGCGATCCGCCGCAGTGGGAGAGGCTGAAGCTCGATGTCCCGCCGTTTCAGGCGGATCCGCTGGCAGCTTCCAATGTCATTGGGATGATCCAGGGCAGGGATCCCCGCTTAGGTGATGAGTATGTGGTGCTGACCGCTCATTATGATCACATGGGAACAGACCCAAATCTAAGGGGAGATGGCTCGGGGGATACGATCTTTAACGGAGCTCGTGACAATGGAATGGGTGTCGTAGCTCTGCTGGCGGCAGCCAGGTCACTGGCGATGCAGCCACCCCGGAGGTCTGTCCTCTTGATCGCGATGACCGGAGAGGAACAGGGGCTTCTCGGCAGCTCGTACTATGTCGAGAACCCGGTGGTTCCCCTGCAAGAGAAGAGGTTCGTCCTGAACACCGACGCAGCCGGTTTCAGCGACACAGGAGTGGTCACGATCTTTGGACTCCGCCGCATTTCCGACAGGGCTCTGTTTGAGAAAGCCTGCTCCCGGTTTGGCCTGGAAACCATACCGGATCCGGCCGAAAATCGAGACCTCTTCTACCGCTCCGACAACGTGGCCTTTGCTCGAAAGGGAATTCCGGCCCTGACCTTCAGTCCGGGCTTTCGGACCCTGGATGAGGAAACCATGAAACACTACCATCGTCCCAGTGATGAAGCGGACGATGACTTCGACTATGAATACCTTCTCAAGTTCAGCCAGGCCTTTGTCGCCAGCGCAAGATCACTGGCAGACGCAGACACACTCCCGGTCTGGTCGAAGGGGGATGAATTCGAAGACGCCTGGCAAGAACTCTATTTGGGTTCTAGGTTCTAGGGGCACTCGCTAGCGCTCGTGTAGTTCCACGTTCGAGCTCTTGTCAATAGGTGTGGAAAAACATCAGGCGGCTTTCTCCTCCGGGACTTGGTTGACCGGGACTCCATTGACATATTTGGCGCCCTGGTAGACGTCTTTCATCAGCTCCGGTGCCTTCAACCGGCGGAATCGCTGCTCCGCCACCAGCAGCATCTTCCAGATCACCGCCTGGGCGTTTTCCACTTTCTTGAATCGCTTGGCCGCGTCCGTTCGCAGCCGAAGAGCGGCAAACGGTGACTCCACTGGATTGGTGGTTCGCAGATGCTGCCACTGCTTCTTTGGATAGCAGGTAAAAGGTCACCATCCGGTCCCAGTCCTGCTCGATTAGCTCAGCCGCCAGAGTCAGCCCTCGCTGCCGGCACCAGTGCTGAAAAACCTTCTTGAGTCGTTGTGCTTCTTCTCGAGTCTCGGCGTAAGGGATCTGCCGCAGGATCAGCAAGGCCGGCTTGTACACTCGCTTAGGGAGCTTGGTCAGCAGGTTGACGATCCGATGATTCCAGCAGCGCTGCTCCTCGGCCTGGGGATAGACGTTGCGCAAAGCTCCCCAGATGCCCAGGTGGCCGTCTCCGATCACCAGCCGTGGACAGCCCATCCCCCGGCGCTTCAAGTCGCGCAGTACTTCCGACCAGCTCTGGGTCGATTCCCGATAGCCGCTCGTGACCGACACCACGGCTTTGCTTCCGTCACTTAAGGCGGCCTGCACCACCAGCAGGACTGCCTTTTCCTTCTCCAGACCCGCCTTGACGTAGATTCCATCTACCCATAAATACACCACTTCCAGATCATTTAAGGGTCGACTCTGCCAGACCTCCCATTCGGCCTGCCACTACTCTTTCAATCTGGCCACCGTGGAGGACGACAGGTGCGCCTTTTCCCCTAAAAGCCCTCTCAGAGCCAGATCAAAATCCCCCAGCGCCAGACCATGCAAGTACAGCTCAGGGATCAGTTCTCGAACCTGCCGCGTCCGCTTGGCAAACAGGGGCAACACCCGACTTTCAAAGTGTTCCTCTAGATCCCGCACTCGAGGCCTTCGAACCTGGATCGTCCCCGAGCTCAGCGTCAGATGCCTCGGCTTCCCATATCCATTGCCATAGCCCGACGGAGCGTCCACGGCCCTTCGCCGCTCACTCTTACGCCGCCCTAATAACTCCGTGACTTCCTCCTCCAGCAGCTCTTGAACCCAGCCTTGGATCTTCTCCCGCACCCAATCTTCCAGCTCCTCGAAACAAACTCTTGACTCGACACTTTCCTCAATGTTCTGCTTGCTCATGCGGTGTGTACTCCTTCCGTTGCGGGCCTTTCGGCCCTGGGTTTTAAATCAACCCGGAAGGATACTCACCGCCTATGCTATTTACACACCTTCTGATGGTAGCTCTCCACGTTCCACGAACCTTAAACCATCAACCCCTGTGAACTGGTCAGCCCATCAGCCCTCAGCCGTCCGGGCGGCCCGGGATTCTTCGGCCAGCTTCTCCAGGCAGGCACGGCACAGACACTTCTCATAGCGGGCTTTAGCCAGCTCGAAAGCGGCCGCTGGCAACTCTACGTCCCTGCACCAGCACCCTTTGAGAGACACACCGCAGCGAAACTCTGAGCCGCAGGCTGGACAGGTATCAGCAGAACCTGAAACAAGTCCGCGAAAGAGTCGATTAATCCTGGCTCTGCCCATGGCGGCGGTTGATGAAAAGATCATTCTTCGGCACGCTTCTTGATGTGAGCAAGCACACGCAAGTGAATGCGGTGAATGATGAAGTCAGACCACCACTTCCAGTAGGCGGCAGGCCACATCCGGTGATGATACCACGTCGTCCCTCGAAGCAGAGTTCGTCCTTCCGGCAGGGGCTCCAGCCAGAACTCACCGGCTTCGGATTTCAGAAAACCGTCCAGATGAGGGGGCTGAACGCTCCGGTAAGGTGTCCATTCCTCCATGGGAGGAGGGTTCTCGGCAACCGAAAACTTCAAGTGTCGAGGGGCATCCCAGATCTGGATGGGCTCCACAAAGGCCCCGGTGGAAAAAACACAGTGTCGCACGGCTCCAGGGCCGCTTCCATGAATCTCCGCCCGCAGCGGGTAGGCGATCCCGATCCTGAAGAGCCAGTGCACAGGAGGGCCCAGCTCAGCGAAGGAAATGACCTGGGGCCAGACTCGATCCGGGGGGGCATTCACCATCATTTCCGACACCACGCTGAAGACAGGAGGGCTCGGGTTGAGCCGGTTCTCCAGCAGAGATGTAACGCACAGCAGCGCCGCCAGCGGGACCACCTGTGCGGTGAGGGAGAAACGTCGAGCGTGGCGCTGAATCGCATAGCCCAGCACCGCACCGCAGACGGCCAGAATCCAGGCCAGGGGAAACGCCATAATGATGCACACAATTCCTTCGAACGCGAGCGCCAGGAGCAGCACACATCCGCAGAGCAGGGAGAGAGTGGCAACAAAAGTGCAGGAACCCGGCGAACGATATTGATGGAAGCTGTAGATCAGGGTCGCGAAGAACCCGACGCAAAAGGGAGCTCCTACAAAAAGACTCCAGCCATAGGCCATCGCAACCGTAGTCGCCAGCCAAACTGTGGGAAACAGGAAGAGCAGAGTCAAGACCACTCCCAGAGCGGCACTCCCCAGGGGATGATGGGGAATCCAACGGTCCAGCACTCTCCCCTCAGACCGGTCAGGGCCCGGTTTCTGCTCCTCTGAAGTGGGGAGCACAGACAGCAACAAGAAAAAGAGGAGATTCACCACAGGAACAAAAAACAGCATGGCCAGCCAGGCCGGCTGTCCCAGAGAGCAGAGACGCTTCACGGTCAGCACCAGGCCCACCCAGATGAAAGGCAGTGCGATGGCCAGCATGGTGGCCGCGAATCTCGTATCGCCAATCAAGGAAGAAAAAGGAACCGTGGGACGGAATGGTGAGTGCCAGTAGCTGAAGATGTCCCAGTTGTGCTCGAACAGGTAGCCGGCTACACCCCGATCCACCAGATGCTTGAGCAGGAATCCGCAGACTCCCACTGCGGCATAGGTTCGCCGATCCACGGTTCCTTCAAATCGAAACAGAACCTCCAGCCAGTACACCTCTCGCTCCTCCTGCTGTGGCGCCGAAATCGGCGGTGACCGACTTCTACCCGCCGAGCTCACGCTTCACTGTTCTGTAGATCGTGCCCGGGTAGGGTGACAAGGAGCGTAGGGGCGATCCTTGTGGTCGGAAAGAAAGGGGACAGTCTACTTTCTTTCCGATGCTGGAAACTTCAGGAGCACAAAGGTCAGCCACGCCGGAAAAAAGTAGACTGTCCCCTTTTTTCCGGCGGCACAAGACCGGCCCCTACGATGGCATGGATCAGGGATGGATGCCGACGGGTCGGCACGTACAACGTGGAACGTGGAACGTGGAACGCATCAGTGAGTTGACGAGCGAGGATTCGAGCAGCCAAGCTATTAGGATTGATGACCTTCTCTGGCAGAATCATTCAGAGCTCGGTTGCAGCCGCGACGCTGGTTGTCGTCGTGGCCCAGGCCCCGGAAGATTACCTGAAGCAGGCCAGTGCCATGGTCGCGCGCCATGAGAGACCAGGCTATGGAGATCCTGGACAAGGGACTCCAGGCCTTTCCTCACCATCCCGACGTGTTGATCCAGCTCGGTCTACTGTTGATCATGACGGGAAACCTGGAGGCCGGTGATGAGCTTCTCTCTCGTGCGCTGGCCATTCGCCCGCTGGATCGCCGGGCTCTTCAGGGACGTGCAGAGGCACAACTCCGGCAGGGAGCCCTGTCGGAGGCGGTCGGCTTTTTCGAGCGAGCCCTGAACCAGCGCTCCTCGGACGCGGATACACGCCATCGGCTGGCGTTTACGCTCTTCGCTCAGGGGCAGGATCAGGAAGCTCTCATACAGGCTCGCCGAGCCGTGGAACAGGCACCCCTGAGCGTTCCTTACCGGCGCCTTTACGCCCTGCTCCTGCGCCTTCAAGGCAAGGCCGACGAGTCCAGGCGGCAGCTGCGGATGGCCTTCAGCCTGGATCCCACAGATATCGCGACCCTGAGTGTTCTGAGCCGCCAGGAGTGGCAGGAGGGGAACCGAGAAAGAGCGATTGAGCTGGCGGAGCAGGGGGTCCGTCTGGACTCTGAGAATCCCCTGGGTCATCGGACTCTGCACCTGTTCTACAAACAGGTCGGTCGAAACGAGGAGGCCGCCAGGGAAGAAGAAGAGTGGGTGAAGCACCAACTCGCCTTTGACCTCTACCTGGAGGCTCTTCGCGAAGCCGGCCGGGGGCGCCTCGATCAGACGCACAGGCTCCTGCGGGAGGCGCTGCAGGTTGCGGCCGAATTCACGACTGCCAGGTTATATCTGGCGGCTCTCCATTCGCGCCAGAGCGAGAATGACGCAGCGCTGCAGTTGTACTCCGAGATCTTGAGCGAACACCCGACTCAGGCGGTGGCTGTCTCGGAAAGCGCCCGCATCCGTCTCTCTCAAGGTTCGGTCGACCTGGCTCTGTCGACGCTGGAAGCAGGTGGTGCCCAGGACGAGAACCTCGAACTGCTGCGCGGCTACCAGGCAATGCAAGACAGGGAGTTCCGCACGGCCCTCTCTCATTTCGAGCGGGTTCGAGCCGACAATCCCCTGCTGCCCGGCCTCCTGCAGCTGGTTGCCTACTGCCTGAGTGAACTGGGCGAGCACGAAGACGCCCTCGAGAAGCTGGCGACGGCTGCCCGAGTCTTTCCTGCCAGGAGCGAGATTTACTCTCAGGCGTCGGAAGTTCAGTTTGAGAAAGCCCAGGCCCTTCAGGGCCAGGGGAGGTGGCGGGATGCCATCGGTAGTTACGAGTCGCTGATCGAGACGGCCGGTGCCCAGGCTGACTACCTGTTCAACCTGGGATACTGCCACCAGAAGCTGGGCCAGCTGGACCAGGCTGTCACTCAGTATCGCAGGGCGCTGAAGATCCAGCCCTGGGCCGACTGGGCACGTGTGAATCTGGCATCGGTTCTCTATCTCCAGCAGAAGTACGACCTGTCCGCTGCCGAGTGGCAGACCCTGATCAAGAATCAGCCTTGCGCTCAGTCCTTCCACCAGTTCGGCCTCTGCCTGAGCCACCTGGACCGTCACCCCGAGGCTGAGAGGGCTTTTGAAAGGGAATTATAAGTAAAGGTTGACAGACCCTGGTTGACGCTGTATGATATTCCTATGATGAAGAAAGCACCAGGACGATCCCACCGAGAAGGGCTTTCCCTTATTGAACTCTTTGAGATGTTTCCATCTGAGAAGGCCGCTTCCAAATGGTTTGAGGACGTACTTTGGCCGAACGGTCGATGCTGCGGGAAGTGCGGGAGCACCAGAACTCAGCCAGCCACCCATAAGAAAATGCCATATTGGTGCTCGGATTGCCGAAGCTATTTCAGCATCAAAACCGGAACGTCCATGGCAAATTCCAAGGTTCCCCTTCGCAAGTGGGCCGTTGCCATCTACCTTTGCCTGACTAGCCTCAAGTCGGTCTCCAGTAATGAAGCTCCACCGGGATATCAAGGTGTCTCAGCCTACGGCCTGGTTCATGCTTCATCGGATCAGAGAAGCCTGGAGTGACGAGCCTAACGGTAACTTTGCAGGGCCGGTGGAAGTTGACGAATCGTATTTCGGAGGCCGCCGTCGAAACATGAGCAACAGTCGCCGCAAGGCACTGGCCGATACGGGCCGTGGTCCTGTTGGAAAAACCGCCGTTGTCGGAATCAAGGATCGGGCCACCAAACAAGTCCGGGCCAAGGTCACACAGCGAGTGGACTCGGAGAGCTTGCAGGGATTCGTGAAGGATAACACCCTGCCAGGAGCCCAGGTCTACACGGACGACGCAACCGCCTATGATAGCTTGCCGTTCCCCCATGAGTCAGTCCGGCACAGCGTCTCCGAGTACGTTAACGACATGGCGCACACGAACGGGGTGGAGAGCTTCTGGGCGACGTTGAAACGGGCGCACAAAGGCACCTTCCACAAGCTGTCACCCAAGCACCTGAACCGCTACGTCCAGGAGTTCGCCGGAAAGCACAACATGCGGGACTCAGGAACGCTTGTGGCAGATGCGGGACACGGTTGCCCGTCTTGTTGGTCGTAACCTTCTCTACCGCGACCTGATCGCTGACAACGGACTTAGCCGGTTTGCTCGGGACTGAGCGACGAAACAAGGCCTTCGCCAGCTTCTCAGGGGTTGCGCCTTTGAGGTCTCGTTTGGGGTCTAACATCGGTGGTCTCATGGTGGTGTAATCCTTTTGCACTCCATCGATGGATGCGGGGATGGCTGGTTCGACCTTGGGTATGGAAAGGTTGTTTCGGGATGTCCCTAGCCCCGGTATCTGATTGAACAACGCCCCTTCTATCCTGGCGACCCGTTCAGAAAGTTGGGTGAAGTCTCTGTGAAGACCATCAAATCTAGTGTTGAAACTATTATTGGTCCACATGCTAGAACCAATAACGGCCACAATGATGCTAACCACCGAGAGCCAGTTAGTCATAAGGGCTTGTCTCCTTTCAATTCTTCCCAAATATTATCTGAAAACATGCTCCTTTGGCAACAATATTGTTGCCTCATGTCTCAGGGAGAGCCGTAATGGACGATCCGTCTACCTTTATTTTTAATTCCCCTAGACTTCTGGATATTCCTGAAAGAGCCAAAGCCTTCGGTAGAGGGCTTCCGCTTCCTTGGTCGGAATCTCAGTTTCTCCGGCCCTAGTCTCCAAATGCCCCACAACCGTATGTCCACCTAGCACCGCCTTGGGCAAAATCCGGTAGAAGTAGTGAACCACGCAGGAATCCTCATCTTCTTTCTGGTGGGCAACTTCAAAGTTAGAGAGATGCGAGATGATCTTGTTGACGTTCACGACAATAAGGCGCTAGAAGAACAGCGGAGACCATTCCATAATCTGGTTGCGCTTCTGTACTTTTGCCAGCAGTTAGCTTTCTGGCTTTCTCTGGGTCTATCAAAACAGATCCTAGAGAAAGATGATTACTGTCAACAACGTTCATTGCCATTTCCCAAAATTCAGGTGGCGCAGGAGACAGGATGCTATCTCTCCAACCATTTCCGAGGGCAAATTCGATATGTCGTTTCATGCAACGCTTGAGCTTGTCAACAGCCTCTTTCTCGGAATTTTCAACGGCACAAATGTCAAACTCCAAAGCGTGAGCGACAAATGTCTCCTTATCTCTGTATAGGAGTACAGCCGCAGTCATCGGTAGTTGAAACTGGCTCATTTCATTCCTCCTTTGTGTGGGTCTACTTCGGAACTTTCCAGTTTCTATTGTGCTGGATCACGGCCTGGACAAGCTTATCGGGAGTGGCGTCTGGGATGTTTAGATACTTCTCCAAGACTGTGGTCAGGGGTCCGTTTGCCGTTGTACCCCGTTGCTCCTTCCCACGACGCAATGATAATCCAAAAGGACCAATAGGGGTAGATGTAAACAAAAAATTGTTTCTTTGTTTGTTTTTATTTATTTTTCGTACGGTCCGCTAGGCGGCAAGATGCGTCAACCTTTACTTATAATTCCCTTTTGAAAAGGCCCTCTCCCTTGGCGATGACACTCCCCAGCTTCTCTACAACCTGGGCGTCTGCAGGCTCCGTCTCAGGAAGGTGGAGACGGCCTGGCCTCTGATCAACAAGGCGGCCAAGGCAGGCTATTTCCCGGCCCTCAACATGGTGGATCAGGCGAGGCGGAGAAGATAGTTCCACGTTCCAAGCGGAGTGTGGGAGGCGCCTTGGGCGGCGACCGGGGCTTTTGAACATCACGTCGGGCGGTCGCTGGCTGAGGCCCCTTATAGTTACTAACGATCTATTTTCCGATGATGGATTAGGAATAGTAGCGATTTTCTTTTTTGCTTCTTTTTTCTTTTCTGGATTGTGGGAAAAAGTTGGTGCCAGGGGCGATCGAGGATTAGATTGCCTCTGTGCAGCACGCGCACCGTGGCGTTACGAATTTAAGGCCCCAGCGCACGAGACGCTTGGTGGGAGACTTTCGAACGCCACGGTGCACAGACAGCAAACGCATACTCTAGATGCTGTCCCTCGAGGACTCCACTATAAGGGTTGCGCAAGGTCTGGGCAAGCGGGTGCTGCACAGGAAGGAGTGGCGTCATGTTAGCCAATGAAGAGATCGCAGCTTGGGTGGGATTGGATTGGGCCGAAGATCAACACGAGATCCGACTGCAGGCAGCCGGCAGTCGGGAAGTAGAGAGGTATCAGGTGCGGCAAGACCCGGAAGAGTTGCACGAATGGGTGCGCCAGCTAAGAGCCCGTTTTGGGGGTCGCCCAGTGGTGATTGCCCTGGAGCAAAAGCGGGGAGGGTTGATGGCGGCGCTGATGTGCTATGACTTCCTGCACCTGTACCCGGTGAATCCCCGCATGGTTTCCAGCTACCGAGAGGCTTTTTCACCGTCGGGTAAAAAGGACGATGCGGGTGATGCAGGGTTGTTGCTGGAGCTGGTGTACGGACACCGGGATCGATTGCGTTGTTGGAGACCGGAGGCGACCCAGACACGGCAGCTGGGGCTGTTGGTGGAGGGGCGACGCCAGTGGGTGGAGCAACGCAAACGACTGATGCAGCAACTGGGCCAGGTCTTGAAGAGCTACTATCCCCAGTCCTGGCAGTGGTTTGCAGACTTGGATGGCCCCCTGGCCCTGGAGTTTTTGAGCCGCTGGCCCACCTTGGAGCAAGCTCGCAAAGTGCGAATCGATGTGCTGCGTCGCTGCTTTGCCCGACATCGAGTACGCTGTGCCGAGACGAAGGTACAAGCATTGCTCGAACAGATCCGTGCCAGTTACCCGCTGACCCAGGATGAAGCTCTCATCCAGGCCGGGTCACTCAAGTTGCTGGCCCTGGTCGAGCAGCTAAAGGTTCTGCTGGCTGCGATCAAACGCTACGACAAGCACATTGTCAAGCTCTTCGCCCAGCATGAAGATGCCGCTCTGTTTGCAAGCTTCAGCGGAGCCGGGCCGGCTCTGGCTCCTCGCTTGTTGGTGGCCTTCGGGTCCGATCGCAGTCGCTTTGAGGATGCTGAAGAGGTTCAAAAATGGAGCGGCATCGCTCCCGTAACACGAAACAGTGGACGAAGTTCTCAGGTGGTTTGGCGCCGAGGCTGCCCCAAGTTTGTTCGCCAAACCTTCCATGAGTTTGCGGCCTGCTCGATTCCGCAGTCGCCCTGGGCTCATGCTTACTATCTGCAGCAACGTCAGCGCGGTCTCAAGCACCACGCCGCCGTTCGATCCTTAGCTTACAAATGGATTCGTATTCTCTTCCGTTGCTGGATAGATCGAGTCCACTATGACGAGGAACTCTACTGCCAGAGTCTTAAGCGGAGCAACTCTCCTCTTGTGGCTCTGATACAACCGGCTTGTGGATAACTTTCAGAAAAAAGGAGTCAAACTCTCTTGACTTATCAGCTCAAATGTCTCCCACTTTCGTGAGCGCGTCAACGTGGAACTCGGAACTCGGAACTCGGAACCCGAAGCAGCGCGAGCGCAGCGAGCGCCTCCTCGAAACACTCAGGCGTCCGATCCGTACTGTGCAATAGAAACACAGTAAAGGAGAGACTCAAGACATGAAACGAAACCTGTTTTTATCCCTTTTGACTATTGTTCTGATGACTACCTCTCTGGCTGCTCAAAGGCCGGGCAGGCCTGGGTCGGACAAAACGGGTAGCCGCCAGGGGCTTGCCACCGAGGCTGACGACGCCATCCAACTGCGGGACCGCTGTTGCCCAGTGATCCCCCCCGGGTGGGTTCTGATCCGGGTTCTGGAGTCGAACGACGATCAACTGGCCTTGGTGGCTGCACTGGCAGAGGAGATTGCCGCGGCAGTGGGTCCACTTCGAGAAGAGCTCCATGGCGTTGGCTCTCGAGCTGAGAGCAGAGTTCGGCTCCGAGGACCCGGATCCCTGCACGATTGGCCGCGGGATCCTTGCCATCAAGGATCTGCAGGTGACGATTTGCGCCACGCTTCGCTCGTTCGACGAAGACTTCGAGGCGATCCTGGAGCCGGAGCAGCTGGAGGAATGGCTGACGATCAAACATCGATTCTGTACTCGTCGGGACCGCTGTCGGCCCCCGCGGGACCGTCGCGACGGGAGTGACCGTCCCGACGGGAATGACGAGGGCTGATTTTCCATCACCGTTTCCATCCTCAATCCACCACGCTCAGGGGCCGGGGCAACCCGGCCCCTGGCGCTTTCAGGCCCTGTTTCCAGCACTTCGATCCAGCACTTGAAAAGTAAACGGGTATTCATTCTTCTCGTCGAGAGGGTGAAGCTCGCTGCTTCTGGTTTCCCACTCAGCGGAATCAATGTCCGGGAAAAATGAGTCGCCCTGAACTTCAGCGTGGACGATCGTCAGGTAGAGACGATCCACGTGCTCGTGTTCGAGAGCCTCTTTGAACAGCTCCGAACCGCCTCCGATGAAGGCCTCGTTGTCCCCTGAGACGAGATCCAGTGCTTCGGGAAGGGATCTGGCAACCTGGACCCCCGATGGGCGGTAAGCAGCGTCCCGGCTGAGCACGACCAACTGTCGGCCTGGCAGCGCTCGACCGATCGATTGAAAAGTCTTGCGTCCCACAATCAGGTGATGCCCCATCGTAAGTGCCTTAAAACGCTGCAGGTCCGAGGAAAGCCTCCAGGGAAGATGGTTGTCGCTCCCGATGACTCCGTTTTCTGAAACTGCCGCAATCAGAGAGATCATTCCGAGCGCTTGCTGGCGCGCGACGGCGCGCGACTTTCCCCACGGACTGCTAGACCGCAATGGGGGCCTTAATGTGGGGGTGAGGATCGTAGCTGATCAGGGTGAAATCTTCAAATCGAAAGTCAAAGATCGACTCCACGTCCGGGTTGAGAAGCATGTGCGGCAGCTCTCTGGGTTCTCGACTCAGTTGTTCCCGGGCCTGCTCCACGTGATTTGAATAGAGATGAGCGTCTCCGAACGTGTGCACGAACTCACCCACCTTCAATCCGCACACCTGAGCAAACATGTGCGTGAGCAGGGAGTAGGAAGCGATGTTGAAGGGCACTCCCAGGAACACATCGGCGCTCCTCTGGTACAGCTGGCAGGAAAGTCTGCCTTTGTTCACGTAGAAACTGAAAGAGGGTATGACAGGGGGGCAAAGCCATGTTCTCGACGTCGGCCACGTTCCAGGCACTGACGACGAGCCGCCGTGAGTCGGGATGGGTCCGAATCTGCTCGATAACTCTGGAGATCTGATCTATGCTGCCTCCGTCGGGAGTCGGCCAGGAACACCACTGATGGCCGTAAACAGGCCCCAGTTCACCCTTCTCATCCGCCCAGTCGTCCCAGATTCGAACTCCATTCTCATTCAAGTAACGGATGTTCGTGTCCCCTGCCAGAAACCAGAGCAACTCGTGAATAATCGATTTCGCGTGAAGTTTCTTGGTCGTCACAAGGGGAAAACCACGTTCCAGATCAAAACGCATCTGGTATCCAAAGATGCTTCTGATTCCGGTCCCGGTACGATCTTCCTTCTGAGTTCCGCTGTGGAGAATCTTGTCCAGCAGCTGCAGATAAACCTTCATCGTAAGAACTCCCGGTATGTCGGCGGGAAGCACCGCCTCTCTCGAGACGCAGGGTAGCACACTCCTCTGCAGCCTGCGGACCGCTGCGCAGTCACTGGTGTTCCTAGTTCGAACTCGGCGACCATTTCTTTGAGTGTGAGATGGTTGCGAAGAATCTCCTCGCTCCTTCTCCCTCTCGAGGAGCAGCTCGACAGATTTGGAAGCTGGCCGCCAGAGAATACCAGCTTCTGGGCTCCGACCGGGGCAATTCCGGTGCCGACACATCTGGTTATCATGGCTAAACCGTTGGAATCAAGAGAGTTAGATTACTTCCGATTGGAGGGTTCAGGCTCTGGATCCAGATCCAGCGATCCAGGAAAATGTGCGCAGCCCGATTTGCCTCTCCTATCTGTCTGTTTCTAAACAGTTTAGGCATTCCACGAAAATGGATTGCCTGAAACGGACGGGTCACACTATCATCTCGATATACTCGTTTCCAGCTGGTTTGAGGGACGCTGATCGGATCGAGGGGCATGAATGTTATTACTGGGCATAGACTGCGGGACCCAGGGACTGAAGGCGATCGCCTGGGACAGTGAAGCGAACAAAATCTCGGCTGCCAGCCACTCATACGACCTCATCGAGGGTCTTCCCCCGGGTCACAAAGAGCAGCATCCACGAATCTGGATCGATGCGCTGGAAAACTGCGTGGCAGCGCTTCAGGGACAGGGTCTGGATTTCTCTCGGGTCAAAGGAATGGGCGTGTCCGGGCAGCAGCACGGGTTCGTTGCGCTGGACAAAGAACATGAGGTGATCCGCCCCGCCAAGCTTTGGAATGATACGAGTACAGCCGAGCAATGTGAGCAGATCATGGCCGCGGCCGGGGGCCCCCAGGCGTACCACGAGGAGGTCGGTAATCTCCTGCCCCCCGGATACACGGCCTCGAAGATTCTCTGGTTGAAACAGACGGAATCCCGGAACTACGCGCGACTTCGCCACATCCTCCTGCCCCACGACTACCTGAACTTCTTTCTGACAGGGGAACTCGTGGCAGAGTTTGGAGATGCCTCTGGAACCGGGTACTTCAACGTGCGCCGACGCGAGTGGTCGGAGGCTTGCTTTGAACTGGATCGACGCCGACACAGACCTGGGCTCTTGCCTGCCTCGACTCGTGGAGTCTCATCGGCCCGCCGGCAGCCTGCGCCCTGACCTGGCCCGGAAGTGGGGAATGTCTCCCCGAGTCCTGGTCAGCTCCGGCGGCGGTGACAACATGATGGGAGCCATCGGATCGGGCAACGTCCAGGAGGGAATGGTCACGGTAAGCCTGGGAACCTCCGGTACTCTTTTTGCGCATTCCCAGACGCCGGTGATCGATCCGGAAGGGGAGATAGCGGCTTTTTGCGGAAGCACGGGTGGCTGGCTTCCCCTGGGGTGCACCATGAATGTCACGGTGGCCACCGAGGCCGTCCGTGCCGGTATCCTGGATTGCTCGTTCGAGGAATTCGAGACCCATCTGAACTCGGCTCCTCCCGGGTCGGACGGATTGATTCTGCTTCCCTACCTGGAAGGAGAGCGAATGCCCAACACTCCCGAGGGTACCGGGACAGTCGTAGGTCCTGAGGAGCTCAACCGCCACTCCGCAGCATCTCGCCAGGGCAGCGGTCGAGGGCGTCACCTTCGGGCTTCGGTACGGCTTCGATCGGCTTCGAGAACTGGGAATCTCTGCTGAACGAATCTGCCTGATTGGCGGCGGATCCAGGAGCCCGGCCTGGCGTCAGGTCGTGGCCGACGTCTTTGGCACAACCGTCGTGGCCCCCGTGGTTGAGGAAGGACCCGCCTTTGGAGCCGCTCTGCAGGCGGGATGGTGCGTCCGCGGGGGTTCAATCCGGCATCTCGTGAACGACTCCTTCGAGCTGGATCCCGACAAGGAATGCCGCTCGAACCCGGCAAACCGTGAAAAATACGAGGAGACCTACCTGTTGTACTGCCGGCTCAGTGACGAGCTTCGTCGCTCGGCCATTTTCCCAGCTCACCGGAAACTAATCAGCGGCTAGTGCATCTCGTGGAACGTGAAACTCATGAAGTATGAATCTCGAGCAAATCTCCGTCTTGTACCGGTTCGTGTCGATCAATCATCTGCCCGTTCCGGTCCGGTGACCGCCAGATCCGGGCAAACCGGAAACTGCTGGCAAAATCCTTGTGCACGCTGCCTGCAGCATCGATTACGGTTGCTCCCTTCTTCAGCAGGTAAGGAGCCGAGTCGGCTTCGACAGAGTGCCCGGGACGCTTGGTATACACCCTCACCACATCCAGCAACCGGAACAGTTGTCCTCTCAATTCTTCAACCGTTCCCGGAGCTCGGGCTGAGAAAGGCTGGACGTGAAGGCGTTCTGAAAACAACTCTTCCCAGATCTGCAGGTTCTGATTAGCTCCGGGGTGGTCCATCTTGCCGACCAGGGCGACGAGTTTCGGGCCATCTTCTTTCGGGATCTCCCGGTCAGACAGTAGTCCCAGGAGGAAATCAGTCTGCTCCAGCAGTTCCGGGTCGTTGACATCGAATACCAGGAGAAGAACGTCACACTGTGCCATCATCCGAAGCAGCCACCCGTCCAGTGACGCCGGGGTCAGGGGGGGCGTATCGATCAACTGGATCTGGATGTCCTCAACGTCCATCATCCCGGCCAGAGGCATTCGGGTTGTGAATGGATAGTCGGCCACCTCCGGCCGGGCTCCGGTCAGACAGTCCACGAGCGTCGACTTACCCGAGTTCGGGGGGCCGCACACGACCACTCGACCCGCTCCTTCCCTGTCAATCTGATAAAAAGGACGGTGAAGGCTTCGGGAGGGCTTGGCCGTCGCCCTCTTCTTCAACTTGGAGAGGCGCTTTCGCAGATCGGCCTGCAGCTTCTCGGTCCCCTTGTGTTTGGGAATGACCCGAAGCATTTCCTCCAGGGCGGCCAGCTTCTCCTGCGGGGTCCGGGCCTGGCGGAAAACCTCCTCCGCTTCCTTGTATTGAGGGGTCAGATTAGCGGGCATAACCTTATTGTATACTGAGACCTCTATGCCCCGGCTGCACCCCGAACTGGACGCTACCGAGCTTGGTTATGATGTCCAGACTCCGACTCACAGAGAGCTGATCCAGCAGTTGCTGGAGAGTCTTCCCGACTATGAGCACAAGGATCTACTCCGGGAAATGTTGGTGACGGTCGTGAAGCTGGCTGAGCAGGACGCCAGGCGCGGAGACCTGAAAATCCTTCGAACCGCGGTCAAGGAGTTGCGCCATGCCTTTCGGGTTTTTGACGGCTACCGCGGGATCCCCAAGGTCTCTGTCTTCGGTTCGGCCCGGACTTCACCGGAGCATCCCAACTACCGGATGGCGGCGGACTTCGCCCGGGTGATTGTCCGCCAGGGCTGGATGGTCATCACCGGTGCCGGCCCGGGCATCATGTCGGCGGGAAATCGCGGCGCTGGAAGGTCACAGAGTTTTGGCTTGAACATTCTGCTCCCTTTCGAGCAGACGGCCAACCAGTACATCGATGGGGACAGCAAGCTCATCAACTTCAAGTACTTTTTCACTCGCAAGCTCTTCTTCGTGAAAGAGACGGATGCGATTGTGGTTTTTCCAGGGGGCATGGGTACCCAGGATGAGTGCTTCGAGTCGCTGACGCTGGTCCAGACGGGAAAGGACAACCCGTGCCCGATCGTGCTGCTGGAAGAGCCGGGGAGTTCTTACTGGAAGGATTGGCTGCATTTCACTGAAGGCCAGCTTGTGAAAGGCGATTTCGTGTCTGCCGCAGATCGATCTCTGCTCAAGCTTTCGGACTCCGTCTCAGAAGCCGTCAATGAGATCGTTGGGTTCTATCGATGCTATCACTCTCTGCGCTACGTTCACCGTCGTCAGAAACTCGTTCTCAGGATGCGAAGGCCGGTATCGGATCCGCACCTGGGCCGACTCAACGCGGAGTTCGGGGACATCGTTGTGGAGGGTACGATAGAGAGGTGCGAACCGTTTCCGGAAGAAGGGGACGAACCCGAGATCAAGGATTTGTCGCGGCTGGTCTTTGCATTCGATCAGAGAGGGTTCAGCCGGCTGCGCCAGTTGATTGATGCCATCAACCGACCTTAGTACTCCCTTCCATAAGTACGATGATGTTTGCGGATGGGTCTTGCGAGGTGAGGTTGCGAAGAGAGGAGGAGGCGATGCAGAAGCATCGTTGACGACGAACGACAAAGAGATCGACCGCAACCCCCATCCGCCCGCAGGGTTGGGGCGGGACGGGCCCATCTCTTTGTTGCTCCTCCTCGCCGATGGCTTCGCATCGACTCGTCGTCTCGCCTCAATCTGGTCTCCGTCGCGCTCCCAACAAACATCATCGTATTTATGGAAGTGAGTACTTTCACCCGGAAAACTCGTAAACGACAGGTTCCCCGTTCTTCAGTTCTCCGACCAGAACCAGGTCCGCTACCCCCACAAAAAGACCGTTGTCGACAACCCCGGGAATCAGATTGATCTGCTGCTCGAGTTGAGCTGGATCGCTGATGTCAGCGAACCAGACGTCAATGATCTGATGTCCCTGATCGGTAATCACTGGTCCCGCCTTTCGCTGAGCCAGACGAACTTCCGGGTTGCCTCCCAGTGCTTCCAGCCTGCCCAGCACCAGAGGGCATGCTTGCGTCAGCACCGCCACCGGCACCGGGGCCAGGCGTCCTGCCTGTGGGCTGACTTTCGTGGCCTCCACGATCACAATGAACTTCTTTGCCAGACCAGCCACAATCTTTTCCAGAACGTGGGCTGCGCCCCCGCCCTTGATCACGCACTTCCCCGGCGAGACTTCATCGGCCCCGTCAATGGTGACATCCACTGCCTCAACCTGAGCAGCATCGAGAAGTGGAATGCCGGCCTTCCGGGACTCCAGCGCGGCTTGAAAGGAGGTAGCGACTCCCCTAACCTCGTGCAGCTCTCCCGAGGCCAGACGCTCGCCGATGGCGAGAATCGCCTCACGGGCCGTAGAGCCACTTCCGAGACCGATGATGCTACCTGACTGAACAAAGCCAGCTGCCTTTCTTGCGACTGCTCGCTTCACCAGGTGTTCGGGTTTCATGGATGGGTTCTGGGATTAGTCAAAGCATGTTGAAGCGCTACTACAGCGATGTTGGAAGGGATCGAGACGGCAGCACCCGAATCTGGATCTGCAAGCCCCAGTTCTTCCCGCGGAAAGTCCTGCGTCGCCTGGAAACTGGAAGGCCTCATGGCTCATCTTCATGAACGCCAAAGTTGCTCAAATCTACGAAAAGCTCCGTTGGGAAAATCCAGAACCCAGAACCTAGAACCCAGAACCCATTCTCAGCCTCGACACCTGAGAGCGGTGGGCAACCTTCAGATAGACCCTTTCCAGCAGGCGGATGATGGGAATCTCGGGCATCAGCCCGAAAAAGCGCCAGCGGAGGCGCAAGCGCAGGTACCGATAGTAAGAATCAAAGAGGAACATGAGGACGGGTTTGAACCGGTTCTGACTGAAGCGCTCGAAGGCTCTACGCTCGAAAAATCGACTCATCACATTCACTTTGCTGATGAACTTTTTCTGCTGGTCACTCAGAAACGGATTGTTGTTTTGCGCGAAATGAAAGTGGCTCCAGCCTTCCAGGGTATCGGGAAACTCCATACCGTAGACCAGTTTTGCCTTGTCGTAGAGGGTCGTCCCCGGATAGGGAGTATAAATGGCGACCGGCGCCAGGCCTGCGTTGGGATTGTTGGCCGCCAGCTCGAACATGAAATCGATCGTTTCCAGTGTCTCCTCCCGTTCCTCATTGGGGAAACCAGCCATGAAGCCAAACTTGGCGTAGACATCGGACTGAGCCAGAAGCTGGTTCACTTCTCGCACCTGGTCCAGAGTGTTTCGCTTCATGATCTCCTTGAGGCGCTCCTCTGAGCCCGATTCGATTCCAATCCACAGTTCCTTGAACCCGGCGCTGTAGAGCTTGGCCAGCATTTCCGGCGTCTGGCGATCCAGGTAATCGATACGACAGGGGACCTGGATGAGCAGATCCAGCTCTTTCTCGAGGAGCAGATTGCAAATCTCTTCCACCCGGCGGGGATTTCCAAAGAAATAATCATCCTCCACGAAAATGGCTCGGACACCGAACTGCTCCACCAGATAGGTCATATCAGAAACGGTGCGCCGGGCCGATTGATGGCGAAATCGCCGTTCATTGAACTTGAGGTTGTAACAGAACTCGCAATCGTACGGGCATCCGCGACTGGTGACGACCTGCAGCTGGCGTTCCGCGGTTGTGGGAGCGGTCGTGAAATAGTGCTGCATGTCGACCATCTCGTAGTCGGGACGTGGAATGCGATCCAGATCCTCGATCATGGGACGAGGTGGAGTGAAGCGGGGGTCCCCGTTACGCTTGTAGCCAATTCCCTGGAGGTTGGAGAGATCGCCCCCGGACCTCAGGCAGTCGGCCAGTTCAATGAGCGTTATCTCCCCTTCCCCGCAGACAACCATATCGCAGAGTTCGTCCTTGAGAGTTGAATCGGGGCAGAGTGAAGGGTGAACGCCTCCCCACACAATCGGGACCGAGGGCTCCACCGAACGCACCGCCCTGGCTCCCAGGAGACCCCCCTGGACCTGGATTCCCGTCATAGACGAAATACCGACCAGGATCGGCCGTTCCCGTCCAATGGAGTCTGCTACATCCTGTCCGAACGTGTTCGTCAAACGTTCGTCCAGGATTTCGACCCGATAACCCACCTTCTCGAGCACAGTACCGAGGTAGAGACAGGAGAGAGGCAAACCGACATTGACACCGGCCAGGTCCATTCCCGTTATCGGATAGAGGAGCAGGATCTTTCCGAAGTCTCCCTGGCGGGGGTTTTCCCAGGGAAAGTCAGCTTGAGTTGTGGAGGGGTCTTGCCGTTGCATTCCCTTCTTCTTTCTTGCCTCGCCTGGTTCTCAGACTACGCATCAGCCATGTCTTGTAGGCCCCCTCAGCAACCCCCACCAGGCGCGGAAAACTTCGTGCCAGATAGGGTCGTACTCGAGCAAACGGGGTCACCCAGTTGGGGTGGTTCACGTAATCGCACTGGGCACAGATGGACAGGTTGTCAAAGTCTCTTTCAAAGAGCTGGCGCCGCTTCTCGTCAAATGCCTCCGAGTGCCAGACCTGGTAGATGCTCTGGCGAGTGATGTCACCGACTGTATGCTCGGCCTCGGAATCAAAGCAGCACATGGCGACCCGCCCGTCGGCCAGAATGGTGATGTAGTGCTGCAGCCGCTCGCAGTAATTGATCTTATTGGGAGTTCGCTCAGAATTGGCCAGCTGTCCGGCCCAGTTAAAATAGACGGACAGCCGCACTTCGTCGGCTTCTTTCCAGGCATCCCTCAACTGCTGAATGCTGTGCTGATTCTCCTCGACTGTCACCATGGCAATCGAAACCCTGGGTTTCTTTCGGCCCAGTTCGTTGCGACGACGAATGAAGTGGAGCACATTGTTCCTGACTTCATCGTAGTTGAGATTGAGGCGAATCGCCTCGAAGGTCTTCTTGTCCCCCCCGTCAATGGACAAGATCAGGCTGTCGATCAAATCTTCCTGGAGAATCTGCTCACTGATCTCCGGGGTCAGTTTGGAACCGTTCGAAGTCAGATTCAGATGAGTCCGTGGAGCCGCTTCACGAACGTAGCGGAAGTAGTCGAGCACCCCTGGAACCAACAGCGATTCGCCATGCAGAAAAGGCAGTATCTTGCGTGCGCTGCGCTGGCCGCATTCATCCACGATCTGGCGAAACAGCGAGAAGGGCATGATCTGGCGGGGGCGCTTCATTTGCGGCGTCGCGCAAATCGTGCAGCGCGCGTTGCAGATGTTGGTCAACTCGACGTAAACGTGATCGGGGAAATCGGGATATGAATACATCAGCCGTTTCGGTTCACTAATTGGCTCGCGACTGGGCACCGGTCAGAGACTCGGGGAGAAAATTGCGCTCAACCGCCCTCAAGTAGCGCTTGCTCGATCGAAAACTAAAGAACTTGGGCGCAATTCGGATAAAGCGAAAGCGGGTGAGGAAGAACTTGAGATAAGCGATTCGCTGGAGTCTCCTCAGCGTACCGAAGTCAAAATCGGGAGTCTTGATCTTGGCAACTTCGTGGAGGTGATCGGTCTTGCGTTCCGGGTCCACCATGCCCAGGTCCGCGATCTGGCGGCTCAATTCGGTCCCGGAATAGGGGATCACGATACTGAAAAGAGCCTCAGCCAGATCCGTCTGGCAGGCATATCGAATCGTCATCTTGATTTCTTCAACCGTTTCCGTGGGAAAGCCGATCATGAAGAAGCCCAGGGTATTGATTTTGTAATTCCGCATCCAGCCCACCACCTCATTTACCATGTGGAGCTTGAGATACTTCTTGCTCAGGCGCTGCACACGGGGGCTGGCTGATTCGATGGCAATGGAAACGTGGTGGGTTCCGGCCGCGGCAAGCTTCCGCACCAACTCCTCGTCGATACGTTCCAGCCGGATGCCGTTTCCAAACTGAAGAGCCACCTCCATCTTCTCTTCCACGATCAGGTCACAAATCCGTTTGGCTCGATCCATATCGAAATTGAAGATATCGTCCTCAACCATAAACTCCTGGATGTTGTAATCGTAGTAGAGCATTCTCATTTCTCTGAGAACGTGTTCGGGTGACCTGGCCCGGAACTTCTTGCCAAACAAGTCGTGGCAATACGTGCAGTGCCAGGGACAGCCCCGACTCGTGAAGATCTGAATCGCCCGCTTGTATTTCGGTGTGTAGCGGGCCGATTCAGCTGTCGCATAGCGATCCAGCTCCAACAGTTCATAAGCAGGAAGCGGGATTTCGTCCACCTCCCAGATCGGGTGCCTGGGGAGATTGAGTCGAGGGTCTCGATCCTGGTTCTTGAAGGCCAGCCCGGTAACCGCTGAAGGGTCTCCTCCGGCCTCCAGAACATCCAGAAACTCTCCAAACGTCTCTTCTCCCTCGCCCATGCACACGAAGTCGCAGCAGTCCGTGTTCAAAACCTCTTCCGTAACAATGGTCGGATGCTGGCCCCCGAAGATGGTTCTAATGGAGGGATCGAAGGTCTTGACTTGACGAGCGGCGATTTCAGCCCCTTCGAACTCTGCGGTCATGCAGGTAAAACCGGCCACGTCCCAGTGTCGCTCCTGCAGCCTGGAATGCAGGGCGTCTTGAGGATTCTCTTCCAGGGCCAGATCCAGAATCTCTACGTGATGCCCCTTCCTCTGTGCAATGGGGGCGATATACACCAGTCCGATCGGGATTCCCACGATCATATCCATGAAGGTCGGCTTACCGCGCACCAATAGGATGTTCATATCTTTTCACTCAACGATCGACAAAAAGAGGAATCTTGTAGAAAACGGCCATCTTTTCCAACTTTGGAATCCATTTTCGGACCTTGAACATGTCTACGAGAAAGCTCCCCAGGATCACCGGCACCCTGGGGTTGGGCGCATGACAGTCCATGCAGTCAGGGTAGTCGGTCAGATCTCCTCGCAGATGTGCTGCTCTCATTTTCTGCATCTTTTCGGAGTTCCACAGGTCGTAGACCGACTCCTGATTCACGTTTCCGATTGGCTCTGAGCGCCAGGTGTGACAGCAGGGGAAAAAATCACCCTTGTAGTTGATTGTGGCTGGACCTTGCCACAGTTGATAACAAGGATGGCGCCTGCGTTCATGGTGAATCCGCTCCTCAAGGGCGACTTCTGGAATGACGATCTCGTCTTCCTTGACCCGAACCTCGTCCACGCCCGGAATCGACCACATCCTGTGAAAGTCGCTAACCTGGTGCTGATTGTAGGGAAGCCGAACCATCTGCAGCACTGTAAAGATATCCGACTTCATGGCTTCCTTCACGCGCAGGAACAGGTGGATGTTGGACTTGACTTCGTAGAAGTCACCACCCTTTCGATATCTCTCGTAGACCTCGGGAGTCGTCCCGTCGAAGGCCAGGATGATGTTGTCCAGGCCGGCTTCGATCAGCTCCCGGCTCCAGGCCTCATTCAGCAGGCTGGCATTCGTCGAGACCACCGTATAGATTCCAGCGTCCTTGCAATACCGGATCATCTTCGACAGTTCCGGATTCATCAGAGGCTCCCCCCCGCCCCAGGGGAAGACGAGTTCGGTCTGACCCTTGATTTCGTCGATGATGGTCCTGAACAGATTGAAGTCGAAGTCTTCGGGAGGATAGTACCCGAACTCGCGGGGGCACATGGGACACTTGAAATTACACTTGGCCGTGTTCTCAACGATGAGCGTGATGGGGTAAGCGCTCAGATCCGGCTGGCCGGTCACATAACCGGACATCAGTTTCCAGCGATTGCCGATCTGAGACAGTTGCATTTCGACAGAATCCTCCGCGGTATCTTAACAGATCGCTACGCTCTCCACGTTTCACGTTCCACGAGTTCAATACGTGGAAGGGGGCTGAGAGTCGCCGAGCGGGCAGAGGCGCGAATGCCAATGAGCGCGCAACGTGAAACGTGGAACGTGAAACGTGGAACGGAATTCAGTTAATCCAGAAATCGTCGTCCTGCTTGCGGCGTTCGTTCTCGTAGACCTTGAATTTCCGACGCAGGCGCTTTAGGCGCCAGCGATAGTAGCTCTCACGGATCTTCTTCCAGGAGAGAAAGCCCTTGAGGTAAAGAAAGGCGAAGAGTCCTCCTCCCAGATGAGCAAAGTGGTCGATCCCGGTTCCACTGCTCCCAAAAGCGGAGAGGAAGGCCACCACGAACAAAAACAAGATGAAATACTTTACTTTGATCGGAAACAGGAAATAGAGGTAGACCATCCGTTCCGGAAAAAGCATCCCGTAGGCCAGAAGGACTCCATAAATCGAGCCGCTGGCCCCAATGGTGGGGATCGGAGACATGGGATGCACCAGAATCGAAACCAGACCCGCCCCGGCGCCGGTGATGAAAAAGAAGCGGACAAACTCACGGGATCCCAGGTAGCGCTCCAGCTCGGAACCGAACATCCAGAGTGCGAACATGTTCCAGAAGATGTGAAAAAAGCCGGCGTGAAAGAAGAGATACGTAAGAGGTTGCCAGATGAAAAGCTTGGTGAACACCGAGTGGGGGGTCAGGCCAAGAAAATCGATCATCTCCCCGCGGTCTCCCAGGGCAGAGAGAAAGTAGATTCCGACACAGGCCAGGATGATGTACTTGACGGCGGGGGTCAGCCGGGACCCCATCGTGACCATGCCCGGATGCCTGTAGTGCATGGCCTGATGATATCAGCTATAAAAAAAGGGGACAGTCTACTCTGTCCCCTTTTTCTCCAAACCGGCCGCGGAAGTCTAGTTTCTTGTCGATTCCGAGGAAAGATCAGGGGCGGCAGTCGCAGAGGAAAAAGGGGACAGAGTAAACTGTCCCCTTTTTAGCCTTCGCACTTCTATCCGACTGGCTGGACGTCTTCGGCAGCGATTCCCGCCTCTTTTCTGAGCACGTCGGCCTGGTCGGTTTTTTCCCAGGTAAAGCCATCTTCTTCACGTCCGAAGTGACCGTAGGCTGCCGTCCTGAGGTAGATCGGCCGGCGCAGATCCAGGGACTCGATGATGCCGTTGGGCGTGAGCTGGAAGTGTTCGCGAATGAGTTCCACGATGCGCGCCTCATCCACTCTGGCGGTACCAAAACTATCCAGCATCACAGACACGGGCTCGGCCACGCCGATCGCGTAGGCGAGCTGGATCTCCATGCGGTCCGCCAGCCCTGACGCCACCAGATTCTTGGCAATGTAGCGGGCCATATAGCTGGCCGATCGATCCACCTTGGAGGGGTCTTTCCCTGAAAACGCCCCTCCGCCGTGACGCCCCATGCCGCCGTAGGTGTCGACGATAATCTTGCGTCCGGTCAGCCCGCAATCACCCTGTGGACCTCCCCTCACGAAGCGGCCGGTCGGGTTGACATAGATCTCGGTCTCGTCATCCATCAGATCGGCAGGGACCACGGGCGTAATCACCTCCCGGCGGATTCCTGCATGGATCTGATCGTTCGACACCGCATCACTGTGCTGAGTGGAAATGACCACCGCATCGACTCTTAGGGGAACAAACCCGTCGTACTCCACGGTCACCTGAGACTTCCCGTCGGGCCGCAGCCAGTTCAGAACGCCATCCTTCCGGCAGCGGCTCAGCTGGCGGGTCAGATCATGCGCCAGCTGGATCGGCATCGGCATCAGCTGGGACGTGTCACGGCACGCAAAGCCGAACATCATCCCCTGATCGCCTGCTCCTCCGGTATCGACGCCCATGGCGATATCAGGAGACTGCTTGTCGAGGGAACAGATGACACCGCAGGTCTCGTGATCAAACCCGAACTTGGCCCGCGTGTATCCAACTCCTTGAATGGTTTCTCTGACCAAACGCGGAATGTCGACATAGCACTCCGTCGTGATTTCGCCGGCCACAACAACAAGACCAGTTGTGACCATTGTCTCGCAGGCGACGCGGGCCCGGGGATCTTGTTCGATCATGGCATCCAGGACTGCGTCAGAAATCTGATCGGCAATCTTGTCCGGGTGCCCTTCGGTCACCGATTCTGAAGTAAAGAGGTGTCGATCACGGGGTGGCATGGTTCCTCCATCTGGCAAAGCACTCACAATTAGCACAGGGATTCGCAGAGTGTCAATCGCTCTTACGCAGGCCCAGCGGCAGGAGTGGCTGGAAAGGTCGAGATATACTTCATCGGTCCGAGTGAAGTCAACGTCGCGGGCGACTCGTGGCACCTGCCCTTTTACGCTAGTGCACTGTCCGGAAAGTTCACGCCGCTACTTCGGGTGTCTTTTCGCCGACAAGCTTTGTTGCGCTTCCTCGAAAGACTCCCGGTCTGCCTGCGTCGCTAGCTGGCGACGAAAATCCATCCCGAATTAACACCGCGAACTTCCCGGACAGTACACTAGAGGTGATCCCGAGTTATCCTGTGCACGGAAGAGAGTGATTGGAATGACCCAGAGTTCAACCCGGCTGGCAGCCGAACTTCCGCCCTTCGACTACCGGCCCACCGTTTACGACGGCCCCTCGCGGCAGCAGGTTCTGATCGATCGACAGCGCTTCTGCAATCCTGCCATCTTCACCCTTTACAGCGAACCTCTCATGATCGTGGAAGGGCACCTCCAGTACCTCTTCGATGAAACGGGACGCCGCTATCTGGACATGCTGGCCGGCATTTCCACGGTTTCGTGCGGGCACTGCCAACCGCAAGTCACAGAACGAGTGAACCGCCAGTTGCAGCGACTGCAGCATGCTTCCACCATCTATCTACATCCCAACTTCTCCGAACTGGCCGCTAAGCTTGCCGCCAGGCTGCCCGGCGACCTGGAGGTCACCTACTTCACGAACAGCGGCAGCGAAGCCAATGATCTCGCCGTCCACCTGGCCCGGCTCTACACGGGTTGTCTAGACGTCGTTGCGGTCCGAAGCGGATATCACGGTGGATCCTTCGGTAGCATGGGCCTCACGGGTGTGTACACCTGGAAATATCCCTCCGCCCAGGGCACCTGCATCTACCATACGATCTGTCCCGACCCCTACCGGAGCCCCTTCAACGGAACTGCGGAGGAAATCGCCGAGAAAAGTGTCCAGGACATGGAGCAGGTCATTCTGAGCTCGACTTCCGGACAGATTGCCGGCTTCCTGGCAGAACCAATCCAGGGTGTGGGAGGGGTGACTCACGGGGCTCCGAACTACCTTCGGGAAGCTTACGACCTGGTCCGGCGGCACGGGGGCCTGTGCATTGCCGATGAAGTCCAAACCGGTTTTGGCCGTACCGGCAAGTACTGGGGCTTTGAGCATTTCGACGTGGAGCCCGACATCGTCACCATGGCCAAGGCCTTCGGAAACGGCATGCCCCTGGGAGCTGTCACGACGCGCCGTGAGATCGCCGAGAAACTGGCTCAAAAACTTCACTTCAACACGTTCGGGGGCAATCCGGTCTCAATGGCGGCAGGCAGTGCCGTGCTGGACGTGATCGATCAGGAGAACCTGGTGGAGAATGCACGCCAACAGGGTGAGAGACTGAAGAGGGGCCTGCAAGCTCTTGAGTCGAGGCATCCACTCATTGGAGATGTCCGGGGAAAGGGCCTGATGCTGGGCGTGGAGCTGGTCCGGGACCGGGTCTCCAGAGAACCGGCCAGCAGGGAGACTCTGGAGCTGCTCGATCTCACCTGCCGCCGGCAGGTTCTTTTCGGCAAAGGGGGGCTCTACGGGAATGTGCTCCGGCTCAAACCGCCTCTGTGTCTAACGGCAGCCGACGTTGACTACGCCCTGGAAGTGCTGGATTGCTGTCTGGGGGAGATGTAGTTCCTCGTTCTTCGTTCTTGTTCCTTGTGTCTCATTGAGGACCAGGAAGGGGGGGGCAGGGCTCTGGGGCGGCGACCGTTTAAATCCTCCCGGGAGCGCCCCAGAGCTCTGCCTCCCACTTTCCTGACCAGGAACGTCAAGAGAGTGGGAGGGGCCTCCTACAGAATGCTGTCCCGGAAGCGGGGCACGATGCGGGCGTGGGCTGACTGCTCAAATGCGTAAGCGATCCGAAGCAGTCGCGGCTCGCTCCAGGCTCTCCCGAAGAAGGAGATCCCGATCGGCAACCCTCGCACGTTTCCAGCGGGAACAGTAATGTTGGGGTATCCGGCCCGCGCGGCCGGACTCGAACTCCCTCCGCCAGAGGGATCTCCATTGAGGAGATCGGTCTTCCAGGCTGGACCACCCGTAGGGGCGACCAGGGCGTCCAGGTCGTGCTCATCCATCACCTTGTCAATCCCCTCTTCTCGCGAGAGGCGCAGGGTTGTCTCGAGGGCCTCGAGATACTCTGGATCCGTGAGAGGTCCTTTCTCCTGAGCCTGGATGAACAACTCCTGACCAAAGTAGGGCATCTCCACAGCCTTGTGCTCCTCATTGAAGGCAATGATCTCCTCCAGGCTCTTGAGCGGAGCCGAAGGACCGAGATTGGACAGATAGGCATTCAGGCCTGCCTTGAATTCGAAGAGCATGAGAGTCAGGGGGGCGTGCCCGGTCTGGCGTCGTCCTGGCAATTCCACACCGTCGATCAGTTCAGCGCCTTCCCGCTGCAGCAGATCCAGCGATCGTTCCATGCTTTCGTGTACGGCGGGGTGAGACCCGAAGAACTGGCGAACCACTCCGATTCGAGCCCCTTTCAGACCTCTCCAGTCCAGAAACGGGGTGTAGTCGCCGTAAGACTTCCCGCGGCTCCCCTGGGTCACGGAGTCCCGCGGGTCGATGCCGGTGAGGGCTCCCAGCAGAAGGGCCGCATCGGCCACGGTCCTGGCCATGGGTCCGGCGCTGTCCTGAGTATGAGAAATAGGGATGATTCCGGATCGCCCCACCAGACCGACGGTGGGCTTGATCCCCACAATTCCACAGACGCCGGCAGGGCAGACGATCGACCCGTTGGTTTCGGTACCGATGGAAAGGGGCACCAGATTGGCTGAGACGGAGACCGCCGACCCGGAACTGGACCCACACGGGTTGCGGCTCAGATCGTACGGGTTGCGGCACTGTCCCCCGCGCCCACTCCAGCCGCTGGAGGACCGGGTCGAGCGAAAGTTCGCCCACTCGCTCAGATTCCCTTTGGCCAGCAGCACGGCCCCGGCTTCACGAAGCCGGGAGGCGACCTGGGAGTCACGCACGGCGATAGAGCCTTCCAGGGCCAGAGAGCCGGCTGTGGTGGTCATTCGGTCGGCGCTGTCGATATTGTCCTTGAGCACTACCGGAATGCCGTGCAGCGGACCCCGAACATGCCCTTCCCGGCGCTCCTCGTCAAGTCGCTCCGCTTCACTCAGAGCGTCAGGGTTCACTTCGATTATGGCCCTCAGCCCGGGCCCTCTACGGTCCAACTCCTGGATCCGATTCAGGTACATCTGTGTGATCGAGTGTGAACTGAGCCGACCCGATCTCATGGCCTCCTGGAGTTGGGCGACGGTGATCTCTTCCAGTTCGAAGCCGGCCCTGGCTCGCAGAACGGAAGGGCTCTGACTGGATCGGCAGCGGGTCAGCAGCGCGGGAGTGCCCGCAGCGGCCACCGCCAGATTCAAAAAACGGCGACGGGTCCATCCTGAGGCGCCCCGGAACGTCCTGAGAGTGGGAGGGGGCTCAGGGCGGAGAACGTTTAAATTCCCGGCCGCAGCCCTGAGCCTCCTCCCACTCTGACTTGAACGGTCATCCAGGGGCTCGTCTCTGTTCATTTCCCTCGCCCCCCGGCCTGCATCTGGCGTTGAATCCTGGCCCAGGTGTCACGCAGGGTGATGGTCCGGTTCAGGACGAGACCGTTCGGACTCGAATCCCGGTCTGCACAAAAATAGCCGAGGCGCTCAAACTGGCAGCGGAATCCCGGCTCTGCGGCCGCCAGACCTGGCTCCAGTTTACACGCCGTCAGAACCTCCAGCGAGTCGGGATTCAGCGCTTCCCGGAAGTCCTCAAAAGAGAGCGGGCTCTCATGCAAGAAGAGTCGATCGTAGAGTCGAACTTCGGCTTCGACTGCATGGGCGGCTGAGACCCAGTGCAGAGTCGCCTTCACCTTGCGGTCATCGGGGGCACTTCCACCTCTGGTCTCCGGGTCGTAGGTACAGCGCAGTTCCAGGGGATTTCCCGAGGCGTCCTTCACCACCTGGCGGCAGGTAATGAAGTAGGCGTAGCGGAGACGAACTTCTCTCCCGGGAGCAAGCCGAAAGAACCTTTTCGGCGGGTCTTCCATGAAGTCGTCGCGCTCAATGTATAGAACCCTCGAAAAAGGAACTTTCCGGGACCCCGCAGATGGGTCCTCGGGATTGTTGACGGCGTCGAGCTCCTCCTCTCCGTCTGCCGGATAATTCTCAATCACAACTCTCAGCGGGTTCAAAACTGCCATCCGGCGCGGGGCCATCCGGTTCAGGTGCTGTCGCAGGCTGAACTCGAGCCGGGCTACGTCGATGATGGCATCCTTCTTGGCCACGCCGATCTGGTCACAGAAGTCGCGAATGGCCTCGGGCGTGTACCCCCTTCGCCGTAGTCCGCTCAGGGTGGGCATTCTGGGGTCATCCCAGCCCTGGACAACCCCCTCTTCCACCAGGAGTCTCAGTTTCCGCTTGCTTAGAATCGTATAGGACAGATTGAGTCGTGCAAACTCGGTCTGCCGGGGACGGTAAGGGACCTCCAGATTGTCCAGAAACCAGTCATAGAGGGGCCGATGGTCTTCAAACTCAAGCGTACAAAGCGAGTGAGTGATGCCCTCCAGGGCGTCGGATAGACCGTGGGCGAAATCGTACATCGGGTAGATGAACCACTCATCACCGGTCCGGTGATGAGAAGCATGCTTGATTCGATAGATGGTCGGATCACGCATATTCAGATTGGGCGAAGCCATGTCGATCCTGGCCCTCAGCACATACGCACCCGCCGGGAACTCCGCACAGCGCATTCTCCGGAAAAGGTCCAGATTCTCCTCAATCGACCGGTCACGATCGGGACTGTTGCGACCGGGCTCGGTCAGAGTGCCACGGTATTCCCGGACCAGCTTTGGATCCAGACTGTCGACATAGGCAAGACCCCTCTCAATCAGCTCCTCCGCAAACTCGTACAGCCTCTGGAAGTAATCCGAGGCGTGGTAGAGACGGTCTTCCCAGTCGAACCCCAGCCACTGAACATCGTCCTTGATTGTCTCCTGATACTCGACCTCCTCCGTAATCGGGTTGGTGTCATCGAAGCGAAGGTTGCAGGTTCCTCCGTACTCTTCGGCCACTCCAAAATTCAGGCCGATGGACTTGGCGTGGCCGATATGAAGACAACCGTTCGGCTCCGGAGGAAAGCGAGTTGCCACACGGCCGCCAAACTTGCCGGTCTTGATATCGTTCTCGATCTTGGCCCTGATAAAATCCAGCTGCGGGGCCTTTTGGCTGATCTCACTCATCAGGCGTCAATCCCAGGAGGTAAGGCGCAATCTTATAGTACAGCGCTTCATAAATACGATCACGTTTTGCAGACCGGTCTGGGATCAGGTCAGCCGCCGGAGGGCTTTTGAGCACATACAGCTACGAAGCAGCCGGTGAGATGGCGGCTCGGCAGATGGCGCATCCACCCGAAGACCCCCAGCAGCCACCCGATGGGCCTGTCCGAAAACCGGCCCAGGAGTCTTCGCAGCAGCAGAAAAAGGAGCGTTGAGATCAAGCGGGGGTTGTGGATCACAGTTTCTCTCCCGAGCACGACCAGCTCACACTGCGAGAGGCAGTTCTCGAGCTGAGTCCGGGAAAGTGTCCGGCCCAGTCGAAAGGGAAAGAGAGGCGTCTTACTCACCAAGCGCAGGACGGGGTAGAGGGGATTCCAGGGGTTATCCATTGCCACCAGGATCCGTCCACCTCCCCTGAGAATGCGGGCCAGCTCACGCAGCGACCGCTCGATGTCCCGCGAATCCTCAAAATGGTCCAGGGTCGAGGTGGAGATGATGTAGTCGAGACAACCGTCCTGAAAGGGTAGATTGCGAACGTCGCCGACCAGGGCAAGAAATCCCGAACCTGCGGATCTCAGGCAGGCACCCCGCACTGCCCCTTCATCAATATCAATCCCTACCACCACCGGCACCTGCCGAAACGAATCGGAAAGCAGCTGGTCCTCTCCGTTGGCTTCCTCGAAGAGGTCGGTTTTGAGAACCGCTCTCAGATTCGAACCCTGGCTCCAGGCTATGATCAGGCGTTGGAACTCTTCCTTTTTCTGAGACGCCACCAGTGGATCGAGATACCAGGAACGCGACCTCGACGGATTGGAAGCTTGTGAGCGCTCTGTCATTGGGAAGTTTTCGTGAGCTGCTCGTAATACGATCGCTCCGTGTTGACATCCCACAGATCGTGCCTCTCGCCGCTGAGGTTGCGGACCGCCAGGATTCCAGTGAGCATGGAATGATCCTGATTGTTGT
Source organism: Acidobacteriota bacterium (assembly GCA_965205345.1). Taxonomy (GTDB): domain Bacteria; phylum Acidobacteriota; class UBA6911; order RPQK01; family CBDAPI01; genus CBDAPI01. The sequence goes on from CBDBGQ010000056.1 coordinate 338,719, forward strand.
AGCGGTGCATTCCGTTACGGCCAACGGTCTGCAGGTTGGAAAAAGCAGCGAGGTATTCCTGAATGCGAGTCAGGCTGGCACGATAATCGCCATCGTAGACAGGATAAGCTTTGGGCTGCCGGATCACGACGCCGTCCACGACACCGTCCGCATCAGCCAGGCCCAGCCGCTCCAGTTCCCGGGAGGCAAAGCTGATCAGCGTGGGATCCTCCATGGTCCAGAGGTCGTCCCCCTCCGAACAGAAATACTCCATGCCCACAGTTGTCGTGTCCGAATCCGCTACCATGTCGGGGCTCCAGTTCTTGAAGTTCTGGATTCGTCCGACTCGAACGTCGGGGGTGTGGATATAGATCCACTGGTCAGGAAACAGCTCTCTGCTGGTTAAAATCAGTCCAACAATGAGAAACGCTCTGTACTTCAGCTGTCCGGCGGCCTCGAGAATCTCCGGGGGAGGCTGAGGATGCATGCACCGGAGAAGGGAGGTCAGAGGCATGCTCGAGATGACGTTGTCGACCTCGAACTCATAGTCCGAGGCATTGTGGGACACGGTGAGCGAGCGGACCTTGCCCTCCTGGCAGTTCACCCGGGTGACCGGGTTTTCCAGACGCACCTCCCCCCCCTCCTCAAGGATTCGCCGGGTCACCTCCTTCCACATCATTCCCGGTCCCAGAACCGGATAATGGAACTCATGGATCAACGTCTTCACGTCCCGGCTTCCAAAGACGGTCTCGCGCAGTGTTGAGATCAGAGAAAGGCCCTTGATCCTCTGAGCTGCCCAGTCCGCCTGGATCTTGGAACAGGGAATGCCCCAGACCTTCTCCGTGTAAGTCTTGAAAAAAGTCTGATACAGCCGTCTGCCGAACCGGTTCGTCACCCATTCCTCGAAGGTGTCTTCTCTGGGAAGTGGTTTGATCTGAATGGAAAGGTAGCTGCCGAGAATGTAGAGACTCTCTCTGATTCCGAGATTGGACAGCGCGTTCAGAGGCTCCAGCGGATGCTTGAGAAAGCGACCCCCGTAGTAGATCCTGGAGAGGCGGCGGACCTTTCGAAAGTCGTCCCCCAGGATCTCCTCCCACAACTCCTGGATCTCCGCCACCTTCGTATAGAAACGGTGTCCCCCGATGTCAAAGTAGTTCCCCTTGTACTCTTCCGTTCTGGCCAGCCCTCCGAGATGGGCGGAGCGCTCGAACACCACCGTCTCAAAGCCGTGGTGAAGCAACTCAAGGGCAGCTGTCAGGCCGGCCGGCCCGGCGCCGATGACAGCTACCTTCCGGGGCTCATTCAAGGGGTAGCTCGACTCCGATTTGCTCGTTCTTGTCGCTGTGCCTCGCCGGGCGCTTCCACCGGTCAAGCGAATGCTGCACCAGTGCGACTCCAAAACCGAGACTGCCGTACAGGTAGTAGAACCAGTTCCAGAGAACCGCACCCGACATAAAGAGCAGCCCGCGCTTTCGCCAGAAGAACCGGTAAAGAGGAAGGTTGAGAAGAACGAGAGAGAGCGCAGCCACAAGAGCCATCACCAGGCCTGCCTGCCAGTTGAGGGGGAGCAGCAAGAAGGATCCCCCCAGCACCAGAGCTGCAAAGCCGTTCAAACGGCCGGAGAGTTGTAGATTCAACTCATTCGGAATCGAGTTGCGCTTTAGAATCAGTCGGCCCCAGGGAATCGCGCGGCGGAGAAAATCTGTGCGCAGGAGCAACCTGGCCTCCCAGCGTTTGAGATGTTTGACCTGGAGGCTGTGCACCAGTCTGGCCTGATAGCCGGCATCCCACAGCCGATACCCAAACTCGATGTCTTCCACCGAGGGAAGAGCGAAGGTCGCATTGAATCCCCCAAGTTCCTGGAAAACGTGGCGGAAAATGGCCCCGCAGCCGGTCCAGAAAGTGGAGGCCTCCGCGGGAGAATTCTGGTGGACGTAATGGTGGAAAAGGTTCTTGTACTGGGATAGAAAGTTGGTCTCAGCCGGAGCATCGTCGTAGGAGCCGAAACAGGCCACGACGCCGCTCTCAACATCCAGCACCTGGAGAATCTCATGGACCACGTCGGAAGGAACAAGGACGTCAGCATCAACGAACAGAAGCACATCACCGGTGGCGGCAAAGGCTCCCTGATTGCGGGCATGCGCGGGCCCCAACCGCCTGGGAAGCTCTACGAGTCGAGCCCCGAAACTCTCCGCCGCCTGCCGGGCAGACTGATTGGCTCCGTCACAGACCAGGACGATCTCGTCGACAGGCGGTGAAAGCCTGGAGAACTGCTCCAGGCAAAGCGCGGCACGGGATTCTCTGAGACCTACCGGGATGATGACTGATACTGAATAATGCTTCATCTTTGAGCCGGGAGGCGCACACCCGGCTCCCTCCAATCTAACGGCTCGGATATTGTAACACTCGACTCCCCACCAGTACTTCCTTGCAGAAATACGAGGCCGAGGTCTCAACTCCGGAGCCCCAGCTCCTCCGTCAGAAAGAGAATCACCTCGCCCGGGCCTCGTTCCATCACGGCCACCGGCAGCAGTCCCGCCAGCAACCCCCAGAACAGGCTGTATGCAAGGCACATCCGGAAGAGCCAGCACGGCCAACGCTTGGCCTCCGCTACGCCCAGAACGAGTACCGGCAACACAGGGACCAGGTAACGAGCAGAAAAGCCCGTCCCGCCGCTCCACCCCATATAGCTGGCGTGAATCAGGAAATAAACTATTGCCGGGAGATAGACTCGACCTCCCTTACGCAAGCTCCACAGTCCCCATAGCAAGAAAGGGAAGAAAGGAAGGAGTCCCTGGGAAGGCGAGATGAGAAGTCCCCTCCAGCCTCGCCCCCGGAAGTTCCCGAAAGATGCAGCCAGCCGTTGGAAGGCTGCCCCGAAGCCAGAACTCGATTCTGACGCCGGCAACTGTTCGATCGCCTGGTAGGCACCCATGCCCTGGTGAAAGGACATGTGGAAGAGATCAAAGTGGTCAGTGAAACGAAAGGCGTACTGGGCGAACAGGAACGCTGCCAGGACTCCCCCGAGGGCGCCGGCGCACAGCACCAAGCCCCGCTTGCGCTGCCCCCCCCAGAGTTCGAGCGCTCCCATTGTAAAAGGAACCACGACGAAGGTGTACTTGATCATGGTCCCGCTCAGGGCCAGCAAAGCGAGCAGGGGCAAGCTCTGGCAGGCCAACAAGAAAATCCAGATGGTGGCTTGCCAGGGCTCGGTCCAGAGATCACGCCCGTACCAGAAGAGAGGAGTTCCCAGACCCAGGACCAGACCCCAGTTGGCGTGCTCGGGCTTCCACCGCATGAAGACGTAGATTCCCGCCAGCACCACCAGCAGGCATGCGTAAATGGAGAGAGACTCCACCCACTCGCTCCCCTGAAAAGGCCACAGCAGCGCTGCCAGAAGCATGGGCATGAAGGGGGGGTGAATGCTCAATGCCCTACCGAACCGGTCGACATCCACATGCTTTCCGAACGGAAAACCTCGATAACGGGTACCGGCATCCCAGTCTCCCTCCGACACCTGTCGGTGGTTGTTGCTCAGATCGAGGTCTCCATCCTCAACCAGGCTATTCACGATCAACAGGTAGTGCGGGCTGTCGCCGGTGAGGGTCGCGGGGCGGCCCAGGTAGACGGGTCCCACATCAAAATGCCAGGTGGGAGAGGCTGCCCAGGGTGGCAGCGGGCCCGCCACAAGCGACCCCAGAAAATACACAGCGGCCACAATCAGAAAGTTTCGACGAATCACCTGGGACTGCATCATCTCACCTACAAAAAACGATGACAAGATTACGATTGATCGACAATTCGGCTAAACTCTTCTGCGGTGGCAGTTGAAAAGGAGCAGAGAGAATCCACGACCGAGGAATGCTGTCGCGCTGTAGCTCTCGATTTTGACAAGAAGGTCGATTCCGAGATCGATTTCCGGGAGGCCTCCCAAGAGATCGAAAAGGGTCGCTTTGTCTGGCTCGACTTCGATTCGAAGCAATCGGACACTTGCAAGTCTCTCTTGCAGGAAATCGACCTGTTGAACGAGTCCGTTGTGAGTCACGTGCTCAGGGATCTGTCGGCAGGCTATCACAGGCATGACGACTGCCTGCACTTTTCCTTCCGCGCCGTCCAGCTGCAGGGGATTCACTTCCTGGAACGCCGTCTTCATGTGATCATGGGTGCGGGCTTTCTGGTTACCGTTCACAGGGGCCCCAACCCGATCGTGCAGAAGCTGCTGGAGCAGTATCGGACCGATTTCCGTGAATATGCCCGCACTCCCAGCTTCTTCATCTACGAGATCGCCGATTTCCTGATCAGTCACTACCAGACCATTCAGGCTGAGTTCGAGGATCAGGTGGAGACTGTTCAGGATGCCCTCGTAAGCGCTGTCGACGAGAGCATTTTCTCACGCGTCTCCGAGCTGGGCTCAGACATGCTCAAGTTCAGAAAGGTTCTTCTTCCGGCCCGGGCCACGCTGACCGAACTGGCCACTCGAAAGTCCCCCTTCCTCAGCGATGAAACGCAGGATTTTCTGAGTCGAATGCTGGGTACCCTCGATCGCAGCCTGCAGGATCTCCTGGTCACCCGGGACATCCTTTCGGAGTCTTTGGATCTGCACATGTCGCTGGTGGCGCATCGAACCAACCGTGTGTTGACGCGCTTGACCGCAGTCAGCATGGTGTTCCTTCCCCTCACCTTCCTGTGCGGCATCTACGGTATGAACTTCGAGTTCATGCCGGAACTCGCCTGGCCTGTGGGTTACGCCCTCTTCTGGGCCATCGTCATCCTGGTCACGACCTGCCAGCTGATTGTCCTGCGCAAGAAGAAGTTGATCTAGGTTCTGGGTTCTAGGTTCTGGGTCTTTCCATTGGACCGTTTCGTAGATTTGGGGCAATGTGACTTTATTCCTTTTTCTAAGCCTCGCTTTGAGGACCCACCTCGACGCCAGGATAGAGAGCTTGGGGAATCGAGACTTTAGTTACCTGCTGGCCGCCGCAACTTGATGTGGCGAAACAAATACCAAAGAATAAGTCGCCATGACCGCTGACAAAGACCTAAGAATTGTTGTATTCGGAATCGCGAAATACCACCAACGATATTATGGTGATGTCTTCACCCGTCTTAATACGGACCCAATTTTCATTCAAGTCAACACAGGGACTGAAAATTCCGATATCTTGGGGCATAACAAATCAGCGTAGGTCAGGGGTTACGAGACTTAAAAAGAGCTACCATCAGAAGGTGTGTAAATAGCATAGGCGGTGAGTATCCTTCCGGGTTGATTTAAAACCCAGGGCCGAAAGGCCCGCAACGGAAGGAGTACACACCGCATGAGCAAGCAGAACATTGAGGAAAGTGTCGAGTCAAGAGTTTGTTTCGAGGAGCTGGAAGATTGGGTGCGGGAGAAGATCCAAGGCTGGGTTCAAGAGCTGCTGGAGGAGGAAGTCACGGAGTTATTAGGGCGGCGTAAGAGTGAGCGGCGAAGGGCCGTGGACGCTCCGTCGGGCTATGGCAATGGATATGGGAAGCCGAGGCATCTGACGCTGAGCTCGGGGACGATCCAGGTTCGAAGGCCTCGAGTGCGGGATCTAGAGGAACACTTTGAAAGTCGGGTGTTGCCCCTGTTTGCCAAGCGGACGCGGCAGGTTCGAGAACTGATCCCTGAGCTGTACTTGCATGGTCTGGCGCTGGGGGATTTTGATCTGGCTCTGAGAGGGCTTTTAGGGGAAAAGGCGCACCTGTCGTCCTCCACGGTGGCCAGATTGAAAGAGTAGTGGCAGGCCGAATGGGAGGTCTGGCAGAGTCGACCCTTGAATGATCTGGAAGTGGTGTATTTATGGGTAGATGGAATCTACGTCAAGGCGGGTCTGGAGAAGGAAAAGGCAGTCCTGCTGGTGGTGCAGGCCGCCTTAAGTGACGGAAGCAAAGCCGTGGTGTCGGTCACGAGCGGCTATCGGGAATCGACCCAGAGCTGGTCGGAAGTACTGCGCGACTTGAAGCGCCGGGGGATGGGCTGTCCACGGCTGGTGATCGGAGACGGCCACCTGGGCATCTGGGGAGCTTTGCGCAACGTCTATCCCCAGGCCGAGGAGCAGCGCTGCTGGAATCATCGGATCGTCAACCTGCTGACCAAGCTCCCTAAGCGAGTGCACAAGCCGGCCTTGCTGATCCTGCGGCAGATCCCTTACGCCGAGACTCGAGAAGAAGCACAACGACTCAAGAAGGTTTTTCAGCACTGGTGCCGGCAGCGAGGGCTGACTCTGGCGGCTGAGCTAATCGAGCAGGACTGGGACCGGATGGTGACCTTTTACCTGCTATCCAAAGAAGCAGTGGCAGCATCTGCGAACCACCAATCCAGTGGAGTCACCGTTTGCCGCTCTTCGGCTGCGAACGGACGCGGCCAAGCGATTCAAGAAAGTGGAAAACGCCCAGGCGGTGATCTGGAAGATGCTGCTGGTGGCGGAGCAGCGATTCCGCCGGTTGAAGGCACCGGAGCTGATGAAAGACGTCTACCAGGGCGCCAAATATGTCAATGGAGTCCCGGTCAACCAAGTCCCGGAGGAGAAAGCCGCCTGATGTTTTTCCACACCTATTGACAAGAGCTCATGAAACTCCGGGAAATTGCCAATCCACCAGCACAATAACATGACCTGCTACCGGAAATTTATCCTACCATACCGCTTAATTCCGATAGGAGGATGTTCCCAGCCGCCCGCATATTGCACTGATGTTGATCCCGAAATGGGGGAATTACCCTGGTGACGGAGGTGGGGGAATTACCCTGGTGATTGACAGGAGGAGATATCCGCCTCGACTCGGCTGGCCAGTTCGTCCAGCAGGAAGGGATGGCTGGGACGGGTGGCACGGACGACTCTGATTCCCTTCGCAGCTGCAGCAACTGACTTGAAATGGGCCTGGCGCAGGCCCAGACCATCCAGGTACGGTATCCCATAGATATGGGCGGCCACGACCCGAACTTTGTCTTCATTCCCAACCCGCTCCAGCCCGATCTCCGACTGACCGTGCACCTTAAGTTCATAGATCGCTCTTATCGGAACAGGCTCAGAGCAAAACCGGGTTACAGGCAAATAAAAGCGTTCTATGCCAGGGCTTACACGTTGTAGACCGTCAACGGATTGCTGGAGTTTGGCAGCCAAATCTGCTGACAATTGGGTCATCGGGTAGGCTGGCAGCGCTAAGGGGCGACCCGAGGCGTCAAAGACGACACCTGTCACATCATCGGCCAGCATGGCATAGCCGCGCTTCAGCATTGCCCCCAGCAAGGATGACTTGCCCGTACCGCAACCCACCCAAAAACAGCACAGCTCCCCCCCTTGGCGCGAATGGCGCTGGCATGCAGGGTCACGACATTTCGCTGCAGCAGCAGAGCGGCTAAGGCCGAGGATAAGAAATACCCCCGCAGATCCTCATCCGAGCCAGACCAGGCACGCTTGATCCAAACCTCCCGGCCATTCAAAACCAGATATCGCCCAACGCCTTTCAGCCTGAGTAAGAACCTTCCTGGCTCAGCTTGATATTTTCTCCCTTTACCCCTGGGTTTGGCCAGGGTTCTTGGCACCTTCCCATAGCGGATGGAAACGTCCACCCTTCCATTTGTGCCGGGCAAGAATTCCGGAAAATGAAGCTGCGACTCAAAATTCTATCCGTAGGCGGTGTAGCGCATCAGCCTGGTTTGCACTTCCTTTCATACATACAATAATGTTTGCGCTGTGCAGGGTCATCTTCACCCTGACATCTTGTGATATTTTTAGGGTTAGAAATACGCTTGTCAGTCTGAAGCAGTCTTTCCAATCGTCAAGAATCATGAGTATCGAAAGGATCCCATGAGTTCTGTTCATGTCTACAGCATCTTCGGCTATGGAAACATGATAGCTGATCGGGCCAGGATGGAATCATACGCCAAGGCACTACGCCAAGTGGTCCATTCAGATAGTGTGGTACTGGACATTGGAACGGGCACCGGAATTCTTGCGCTGCTCGCTTGTCAATACGGGGCACGCAAGGTCTACGCGATCGAACCTGGTGATTGCATTCAAGTCGCACGGGAAATCGCGGCAGCGAACAATTACGGCGATCGCCTCGTCTTCATTCAGGATGTCTCAGCCGATGTGACCTTACCCGAACGAGCCGATGTTATCGTTTCCGACCTGCGCGGTGTACTGCCGCTGTGTGAGAATCATCTTCCAACCATTGCCGATGCCCGCCATCGTCTGCTCGCACCAGGGGGCGCCCTGATTCCCCGGCAAGACACGCTCTGGGCCGCTCTGGTGTCGGCACCGGATCTTTATCGCAAGATTGTCGGTCCCTACCTCGACAACCCTTACAATCTGGATATGCGGGCGGCCTGCCGCTTGACCACAAACACCTGGCACAGGGCGCCAAAACTGAAAGCGGAACACGTCTTTTCAGAACCGCAACGTTGGACCACGCTGGATTACACAACTCTGAAAAACTCTGATGTGAAGGGAAAACTAGACTGGAATGTGGAGAGCAATGGAACGGTCCACGGTCTTTGCTTGTGGTTCGACTCTATCCTGGCAGAGGGCATTCAATTCTCCAATGCCCCTGGAGAGCCTGAGTTGGTCTATGGCCGCGCCTTCTTCCCCTGGACAGAACCGGTTCACCTGGCCATTGGCGATCGAGTGTCTATCAACCTCAATGCGAATCTTTTGAGCCATGACTACTTGTGGCGTTGGGACACCCGTGTGCTCGCCAAGGGCCGAACAGATGGGCTCAAGGAAGCATTTGAGCAATCGACCTTTCACGGCAAGCCGCTGTCACTCGCCCAACTGCACAAACGAACGGATCAATACGTGCCAGAGCTCAACGAAGGGAGCCGGATTCATCATTTCATTTTGGACACAATGAAGATCGGAACTCCCCTGGGCGAGATTGCGCGCGAAGTGTCATCACGGTTTCCCAAGCGTTTTCCCACCTGGCAACAAGCCTTGGACGAGGTCGCAAAACTGTCGGAAAAGCACAGTGAATGAGGGCGTCCTGGATTCTAATCAGCATTGCCGGCACAATCGTGTGCGCCCTCGACACACAACCCTTACTCGCTGCTGAAGTCTGCCCGGGCACGTGCTTAGCTTCCATTGAACTCATCCTGCAGAAGCCCCTCCACGGTCCGCTTCGATGAGGGCACGGAAGCGGCCCTGGGTTCGCGCTGCCAACTCATCATAAGTGCCGTTTTCGACCAATCGGCCGCTGTCCAGAACCAGGATCTGATCTGCCGTCCGAACCGTTGAGAGGCGGTGTGCGATGACCACAATGGTCAGCTCGCCCCGAAGTCGCGAGATCGCGTCTTGGATTCGCCGCTCGTTTTCAGGGTCTAGCGCGCTTGTTGCCTCGTCCAGGATGAGCAGGCTCGGGTGCCGGAGCAGAGCACGCGCCAGCGCGATGCGCTGCCTCTCACCGCCTGACAAACACACACCGCGATCACCGACAATCGTATCCAGGCCCAGCGGCAGTGCGGCGACGAACTCGTCGGCGGCAGCCAGTTGAAGAGCCTCCTGCAGATCGCTCTCACGAGCCCTCGGCCGAGCCCACAGCAGATTTGCTCGAATTGTGTCATGCAGCAAAAACGTTTCCTGCGGCACGTACCCGATCGTCTGTCGCCAGGCGAACACACGGTCACCAACCAGAGCTACTCCGTCCGCGTACACGGTTCCCCTGTCAGCTGCAAACAATCCCATGAGCAAGTCGGCCAGCGTGGTCTTACCCGCGCCCGACGGGCCAACCACACCTACGGTGCTGCCGGCGGCAATTCGAAAGTCTACACCTTGCAATCCCCAGGTCGCACCTGATTTGTCGTAACGGAAACTTACATCTTCCAGCCACAATTCTCGCTTGAGCTGCAAGGGTTCAGGGGGCGACCCGGGTTTTGACTCTTGTGCCGCCTCGAGGTTCTCCAACCGCTCCGTAAGCAGGCCAAAGGCAGGAATCATGTGGAGAACTTCCTGGTATCCCGTGTGAATCCCGCGGAGCTGCAGAGACAGTCTCGCGAAAATAATGATGAGCAGCATGAGTGCAACCAGTGGAACCTGCAGCAGCTCGACCGCCAAATACAGCAATAGGCTCAAGAACCCGGCAGATCCAACCTTGTAGGCCAGGGTTGTGTTTTCACGGGCGCGAGTGTAGCGCAGAAGTGTCTCCTTGATGGCTGCACTGGTTTGATTGAATTCATCGATGTGGCGCTGCTCCGAGCCGAGGCTTTTGGCTTCTTTCATTCCAGCCAGGTGGTCCATCACGGTGCCAAAGAATTGCTGATGCAGTGCCATTAGCTCCTCTCCGGCTTCTCACGCCGACCGGTTGAAGGGCCCCAGCACGAGCCAGAAAACAAGAGCTCAGTGTGCTTCAGTTCCTCGCTGCATGTTGAAGGCAAAGTCAAACGAACCAAGGAAACGCAATGAGCGAAGTGAATAAAATGAAAGATGAACTCGGCTCAAGTAATCTAGAACCCAGAACCCAGAACCTACAACCTAGAACCTAGAACCTAGAACCCAAAACCCTCCGACGTACCCCATCCGCCAGATAATGAATTCGCAGTCGGGGGGTCGGAATCAGTTTCAGCTTGAGCAGAACACTGGACAGCGATCCGGTCCTGGACGGGGACAGGGCTGCCTGCGCCATTAGACGTCCGGTACGGGCCAGCTTTGGCGATCTGTCCAGGGACTCTTGGACCAGCCGGGGAAATTGGATTCCCAGCAGGTGATGGAGCGTCCACAGGGCAGGATGAAACAGGGACTCGGCTTCCAGCCTGTGACAACGCGTGAGTATGGCTTGCCACTCGTTTTCGCCACAATCGTCAACGGCCAGCCGAAAATCGCACAGCCACTTGAAGTGCTGCCACAAATGCTTGGCCCCATGACTGCCCAAAACGATGATTCGATCGTGGGGATGAAGTGTGATGAGAGTGCTCCCTCCCACCTCCACCTTCTGCCTCCGATCCCAGAGCCTGTCAAAATCGAATTTCATTCCGTAGTAAGGTCGGAACAGGCGCCAGTGGACATCGACCTGAACGCCCCTTTCAGGACTGAAAAAATGGAGACTCGAGAGCAGGTCCGATCCCTCGTTCAGCGGTGTGTGGCGCTCCAGTCCGTGAGAGAGGAGGATCTCATCCATGCCGTCAAACCGGCTCTCTGGAACCAGGAAATCAACATCAATGGCATGTCTCAGACCCAGGTCCCCGTAAAGGATGTGAGCCAGGACCGGCCCCTTGTAGCAGATCCAGCGAATCCCTGCCTGGCTCAGGCTTTCCGCCACTTGAATCAGAATCGCCGTCAGCTGGAGCGTTTTGGCAGCGTTTACTCGGTAGCTCTCGGCCAGGCGGTCCATTAGCGAGCTCGGGACCAGGTCGCGACACCCGCGGTACAGATGCTGGAACACCATGGGTGTGAGACGGTGTGCTTCTTCCACCTCGTTCAGAAGCTGTTCCCAGTGGTGAAAACCGGAAAGGAGGGCTCTCAGTTCCGAACCGCTCTCTTCCCCGGGAAAGGAACAGCAGTGCAAAAGAATACACTGAACAGGTGTTGGTGTCAGTTTCGACACGGTGAAAGAAAGCTAAGTACTCACTTTCGAAAGTGAGTACCTAGGCCTTCTCCTCTTCTGCAACTCGGATCAGGCCCTGCTCCCGCATATCTTTCAGCACTTCGAGAACTTCTTCCTGGCACTGTTCCAGTGTGACCTCGAATTCCTCCACGATCGTCGCACACACTTCCTGCACAGCAACCAATTCATCCAGCAGGGACCAGACTCGATCCCCCACTGGATTCAGGCCAAAATACACACCCTTTTCGATGCTCATCAGGACAACTTCGTTTCTAACCTCCGCGCTCAGGATCTCCTTCACACGGACAGCAGAGGAGGTGAGTTCAAGGGACGCCTTGCTCATACTTTAGACAACTCCGGGACCATTGGTTTGCTCAACACGGGTTTGCTCAACACTGGTTTTCTCAACACGCCACAAAGTACAAAGTACAAGGTGCAAAGTACAAGGTGCAAAGTGCAAGGTGCAAGGTGCAAAGTCTCGAATCACTTCCCCAGCACCGCCAGCCCCCGACGGTTGAGGCGACGATTGAGGTCTGCAATTTCCTCCGAGCGCAAGCGGTCCCATTCACCTTCAATGCCCTCGAGTTGTGTCTTGTAGAGCTCGTAGACCTCCAACTGCTGGTCCGTAGGTCGAAAGTCTGACTGCTGGATGACACTCAGCAGGATGGTCATTTTCGAGTAGAGTTTCCTCGGCCACCAGAGGATGTCCTGGCGAGCGCCGGTCAATCGAAGGTCGAAGAAATGGCCCTCCACATCGCGAAGTTCCTGACCGAGTCTCAGTATTGCCTTCTGCATCTCCCCCGCTTGACTCTCCTCGGCCAGCCGGATCAGCAGGTCGCCGAGTTGTTTCCTCGTCATTTCGATCTCTTCGATCTCTCGGGTCGCTGTCTCGAGCATCTCACGAAGATCAAGCACAACCTTGTTCTGCTGCTCGAGATCCTCCAGCGACCCGGCCGAGTTGGGGTCTTTTACAACCTCGAGAGACCGCGTAAAGACCTGCTCTCCAGTTCGAAGCTGGATCTCATAGGTTCCCGGGGGCACCAGGGGGGCGACTGACCTTCCCTCTCGAAGGAGCCGGTACCCCTGATCCCCGAGGGAGACGTGAGAGTGCTGCCTGGGTCGGGTCCGGAGTTTCGGCCGAGACAGAGGTTCGTAGCGGAGATCCCAATAGACACGATTGATTCCGGCCTTGGCCGGCGAGTCCTTCAGAGTTCGAATCCGCTCACCATCCGCTGTCTCGATGGTCATCTCCAGATCCTCTCGAGCAGCGGCCAGATAGTAGTTCAAGGAGGCTCCGTATTCGGGATTCCGGCCCGCTACGGGATCGTCCGGCTGGCTCGAAGCCGCCTCCCTGAACCGGAAACGGTAGGCAGGCCGGGGCGCAAAGAGGTGAACATCCGACTGGAGAACCTGCTCATCCAGGTGCTGGATCGGAGTCATGTCATCCAGAATCCAGAACCCCCGGCCGTAGGTAGCCACCACCAGGTCGTGGAAATGATCCTGGACCGTGATCCAGTGGACCGGTGCGTGAGGGAGATTCGTCTGCAGGCTGTGCCACGACCGGCCATCATCAAGGGAAACAAACAGAGAGTTTTCCGTGCCTAGATAAAGAAGCCCTGGACGCACCGGATCCTCCCGGACACAGTGAGCGTAGCTGAACACCGTTTTCGGAATCCCCGAGGTGATCAGGTGCCAGCTCTCTCCGTAATTCTCGGTCTTGAACACATACGGATTCGGGTCGTTGACCTGGTGCAGGTCAACCGCGATGTAGGCTTTTCCCTTTTCAAAACGAGAGGCCTCAATGTTGCTCACGGTGCCCAGAGGGGGCAGGCCGGTAATGTTTCCAGTCACGTCTCTCCAGTTCGCTCCCCCGTCACGGGTGAGCTGAAGGCGGCCGTCGTTGGTTCCCGCCCAGATGACACCTTCCTCGAGGGGCGATTCAGCCAGGGCAAAGACAACGGGCCAGATCGTGGGCCCCTCATCATCCGGGGTGAGACCTCCAAACTTCTTCTGGCGGCTTTTGTCGTTGGAGGTCAGGTCCGGACTGATCACCCTCCAGCTCTGTCCCCCATCGGTCGTCACCTGGACAAACTGTGATCCGACATAGACTCGATTGTGATCATAGGGAGAGATGAGAATGGGAAACGTCCACTGGAAGCGGTATTTTAGATCTTCCCCGGGCCAGCTTTCAGGGTTATCCGGCCACACACTCACATTCCGTCTGTGGCCGGTGCGGTGGTCATAGCGATCCAGGATTCCTTCGTAACATCCCGACCAGACGATGTTGTTGTCGACCGGGTCTGGAACCGCGAATCCGGATTCACAGCCTCCCACGGCGTGCCAGGCGCCAATGGGGATCGAACCCCGAGTCAGGGTATTGCTGGGCCCTCTAAAGGACGGACCGTCCTGGCGGTTGCCGTACAGAAAATAGGGGACCTGGTTGTCCGTGTAAACGTGGTACATCTGGGCGTTAGGCAGCTGAGGTCTGAACCAGGATCTGCCCCGGGTCATTGACAACTCGACCCCTCCGTCGTGCCCGACAATGATTCGGTCCGGCAGCAGCGGATCGATCCAGATGTCGTGGTGATCGCCTCCCGACGGGAAGCGCTCAAACGTACGGCCACCGTTCAGCGACTTGCTGTGCCGGGTGGACAGAAAATGTACTTCGTTGAAGTCATCGGGCGCCGCATAGACTCGTGAATAGTAGTGAGGTCTCTGCGCCAGAGTGTGGTCGCTGTTGGTGAGGCGCCAGCTGTCTCCCCCGTCATTGGAGGTCCAGAGCACACCCTGATGCTCTTCCAGTTCCAGAAAATCCTCATGCGAGTTGGTCTCGATCAGCGCATAGATTCGTTTCGAGTTGTCGGCCGAGATGGAAAGCGCCACCTTTCCCCAGGGAGTCCCGGGAAGTCCCTTCCCCGTCAGTTTGTGCCAGCTCCGGCCGCCATCACTGGAACGGTAAAGGCCGCTGCCCGGTCCTCCGCTTTGACGCCCCCAGGTCCAGATAACCATCTGCCACATTCCCGCATACAGGACCCTTGGATTGTTTGGATCGATGATCAAGTCGGATGCCCCAGTGTTGGCGTCGACAAACAGCACCCGTTCCCAGCTCTCTCCACCGTCGCTGGTTTTGAAAATGCCGCGTTCCTGCTGTGGTCCGTAAAGGTGTCCCAGGGCGGCAACCCAGGCAACGTCAGGATCCTTGGGGTGAACTACGAGACGTGCAATCCGTCCCGTTTTCTCCAGGCCCAGATGCTCCCAGGTGCGTCCTCCGTCGGTGGAACGGTAGACTCCATTGCCGATCGAGACATTGCTGCGGATGTGAGCTTCGCCGGTACCCACCCACACCACGTTCGAATCGGAAGGGGCAATGGCAATCGCCCCAATGGACTGGGCGGGCTGCTCATCGAAGATCGCCTGCCAGCTGGCGCCCCCATCCTCGGTCTTGAACACACCCCCCGAGGCAGCACCCGCGTAGTACACATTCGCATCTCCGGGGACGCCTGTCACCACACTGATGCGGTTCCCGACCGGTCCCACATGACGAAACTCGAGCCCCGAAAAGAGGTCGGGAGACAAGCCAGGCTGGGCCACCGGACTGACCATCGATAAGGTCAGTAGACCCGGAGCCAGGGTCGCCGCGAGAAGAGTGTCCTTGATCATCCTGTTTCTCCGTATGTCGAAACCCCTCGGGAGGGGGAAATCCAGGGGCTCGTTGCTCAACTCGGTTCTGCGTTTCAAGTTGCAGTCCGACAAACTATATGATGTCCGGCAATGCCGCGCAAACTACCCGGAAACTGCGAGGTCGTCCGGAAAAGGATATGGATGGATCTTTCCAAAACGCCGCCACCTCGGTTGGTCTTCTCTCGATGGTGCAAGGCGCCAGGAATCTCCGCCTGCCTGAGGGCGAACTGATCGAGGCGGTACCGAGATTCCTCAAGGTTCAGGAGACCCGTGTACACTCAAAGCAACTATGAGTGCATTTGCCGGAGTACTTTATCTGGATGGACGTCCGGTGCAGCGTCGGGTGATCGAGTTGATGATGGACACGATTCCACAGCACGAACCGGACGCCAGAGGCGTGGAGATTCGGCAGTCGTTCGGGGTGGGACATCTCCTCAGGAGGGTCACTGCCGAAGACGACTTCGAATCACAGCCCTTGGTCAGTCGAGACGGTAGCCTTATCCTGACTGCCGATGTCCGGCTGGACAACCGAGACGAACTGGCAACGAGGCTGGAGATAGCTCAGCCGGAGACGGTTCCCGACAGCGCCTTCCTGCTGACCGCTTACCAGAGGTGGGAAGAGGATTGCGTCGATCACTTGATTGGTGACTTTTCATTCGCGATCTGGGACGATCGGAAGCAACAGTTTTTCGGTGTCCGCGACCACCTGGGCGCTCGACCGTTCTTCTACCATCAAGGCTTGGAGACCTTTGTATTCGGCAGTGCCATTCAAGGCTTACTCGCCCTGCCGGACGTCCCCAAGAAATTGAATGAAGCCAAACTGGTTGACTTCATGGCCTCGACCCACTGCGAACCCGAGTCGACAATCTTTTCAAAGGTCAATCCACTTGCTCCGGGGCAGATCTGTCTGGTCAAGAAAGGTTCTTTCACAAGAAGGCGTTACTGGGCCCTGGACCCTGATCGCAGGATTTGTCTGGATCGTGACGAGGAGTATCTAGAGGCCTTCATTGAGCTGTTCAGAAAGTCGGTTCAGTGCAGGCTCAGAACTCGTTATCCGATTGGAATCTCGTTGAGTGGTGGACTTGACTCTGCGTCGGTTGCCGTCACTGCAGCCGACCTGCTGAAGCATGAAGGACGTGATTTGACTGCTTTCTCCTGTATCCCTCTTCGCGAGTTCAAGGCTGTTCGACCAGAAGGACAAATCTACGATGAGAGCCACTACGTGGAAGCTGTAAAAGAGGCGAATGATACGATTGGAGGTCGCTACATTCAGGCTCGTCGTCTCAACCTCTTCACTGACTTGGACGAGCTATTCTGGCTGATATGCTGCCCCATCCGCAATCCGGGGTATTACCCCTGGCTGGTGGCCATGAGCCGTCAGGCCAGATCTGCCAAGATCCGCGCAATGCTGACGGGCCAGAGGGGCAACCTCTTTTTTTCCCAGTCAGGACAAGGACACGTGGTGGAGTTGGCCACCCGTGGACACTGGTGGCGAGTCTTGAGGGAAGTAGCGGCATACTTGAGGCGGGTGGAGCATTCATTCTGGCGGATTCTGAAAGGTCGGGTCCTGTATCCCCTGGTTCCCCTCAACATGCTTCGTCTTTGGTCTCGGTTGAAACACGGCAAGAGACCGCCGTGGTGGACGATGTTCCCCCTCAATTCCGACTTTGCCAGGGAGATGGATCCAGTCGCGAAAAGAAGAGCGTTGGGCCTCGATCCTTATTGGAGACCCCGGCCGCAGTGGCGAAGGGAAACAGCCCAGGCTTTCTATGCCTTGGTGAACGACGTAGCCATTATCGAAAACGGCCAACGGCTTGGTTTTGGCTTCGACATGCCGGACCCAACCGGCGACATGCGTCTGGTGGAATTCTGCCACGGTCTGCCGGGAGATCAATTCCTTCGACACGGTGAGAGCCGCCGGCTGGTGCGTGAGGCCATGCGCGGCCTACTCCCGGAAAAGGTTCGAACTCGTACCTTGTTTGGTTTTCAGGGAGCGGACCTCTGTCTTCGAATGAGCCCCCTACGCAGGGATATTGGAGACCTTTTGTTACAGTTCCAGGGTTCAGAGCGGCTGAGACACTATTTGGACATACCGCGGCTCAACCTCTTGTGGAAAACCTGGGAGGAACGGGAACAATCCGATTCCTTTTCAGTCTTCTTTCAGGGCCAGGAAGTGTTGGCCCGTGGCGTTCTGGTCGGACGCTTTCTGCAGTGGTTTGATAGCAAGGCTTCAAGTCTGAACCAGACGCCACTTGACACCCGCCCGTGACATCTCAACTGGGAAGCCTATGTTTCCTAAGTATTGAAAACTGGGAGTGGCGCTGGGGCAAAAGTACTACAATAACGACCGGCAGTCTAGGCTGGCCTAGGAGAGCCACGGAGAGCTTCCGGGGATCATCTAGAAGGTCGCATAACTGTTCGGTAGGGTGTCGTTGGCGGCTCCGGCGTTGAATTGCACGAGTTCCTCCAGGCGGCCAAAGCGCCGTAACCCGGGCTTCTGGTAGCGCTTTTTTCGTCTATGGACCATCTTCGTTGTCGCGCCTCGCACTCTTCTTTTCATCATCAAACCTCAGTTCAGACGGAAAATAAGACCCTCGTCAGATGACCCAGTTTACCAGAGGGCGGATTATAGCATGAAATCAGGACATTCTTTCTCTTTTTCCCACAAGGCGCCTTTTTCCTCATGGTCAGACGGCCCAGGTTCTTTCATCCTCGCACTCCGGGCGGCAAAACGCAGGGGAAACGCCAAGAGGAGACACAAAGCAAAGGCTAACAGCCAAGGCTGTGTAGCACAAGACCACTGAGCCGGGTCCAGCGCCACTCTCAGTTCCCGGAAGGGGCGGAAGGCGACACTCCCTGGACGATGACTCGTGTTTTCAGGTTGCCGCAGGCCCGGGCCAGCAGGGCAATCGAATGGAGGACACTCGGTATCTGGTCCCTGTGCTTCAGATCGAAAAACACGGCTGCCCCGCCTCGATCCAGTCGATTCCTCACCCCCAGGATCCTGGCAGGCTGTAGATGAATGCAGGCCTGCTCATCCTCGGTACAGGCTTCGAGAACCTCGAGCTGACCGAGATCCACTTCCACTGAGCGAAACCTCGACACTCGATCAAAAAGGTACACTTCCCGCTCCACGATGAAATAGCAGTTCTCCACACTGAGCTGCTGAACCAGCGAGCTGTTGACAAAAACCCGGTAGGTCTGAAGCCGTTTTCTTAGATCTTTGATCACGGGCGCAAGTTGAGGATTGTCCTTGTAGAGAGAAAAGAACAGAAAGCCGTCTTCCACGATCCTCTCCCCGCCCAGATTCCACGCCCGCAGTCGTTTGATCCGCTCCCCTTTGTCGATTTCCAGTTCGAAATAACCATTTCCATCCGCCCGGATCTTGTAACTTCTATCCTCGAGCTGCACGTCGAGCCAGCAGTAAGCACAGGGACTTCCATCCCGGTAGGTGACGCGACCGGAAACTTCAGCCCAGAGTGATGACGTCAACAAGGAGACGATCAGAACGATGAAGGCGAGGACCGGATGTTGACCGTTGACCGCTGGCCGTTGACTGTTTGCGGTTGACGGCTGCTGTCCTGAGAACTCAACTCTGCAATCGATAGATTCGCAGCGCGTTGTCATGAAACAGCTTTCTCTTGAACTCCGGAGATCGGTCTCTGACAATCCATTCTAGAGCATCTGCCCATTGACCGTGGGACGCCTTCAGCGTGCACACGGGCCAGTCCCCTCCGAAGCAGACCCGGTCATCGCCAAAGCTCTCGATGCAAAAGGACACCACTCGCTCCAGATCGACCGGCTTCCAGTCGGGGCTTGCACTGGCGACGATGCCTGAGATCTTGCAATCGACGGTGTCACGCAGCGCCAGTTCCCGGATGCCCTCCTCCCACTGCCGCCACAACCCGGCATCTTGAGAGGTGACCGGCATGTTCCCGCAGTGGTCGAGGACGAACCGGGTCCGGGGACAGCGATCGACCAGTCGAACGGCATCCTCTAACTCCCCCGGTCGCATGCACAGGTCGAAGCTCAGATCCAGCTCTCCCAGCAACCGGCACCCCTTTACGAACTCCGTGGCCAGGCACATTCCCGGGGGGCAGTCGGGATCGTGCAAAACCCTGCGAACCCCCTTGATGAAATCATCTCCCGCCAGGATCTCGATGTAACCTGGGAAATGAGGGCTGTCGGGATGGCCGCCGATCACAGCAGCCCGCAGCGGATTGCTGCGCCTTTGGCAGAGGTCCAGGACGTACTCGACTTCCCGCTGCTGATCCTCCTCGATCACGTTGACTTCCATGTAGACGCTGGCCACCACACTCTGTGACTCGACCGCGCGTACGTACTCGTCCATCAGGAAGCTCCGGTCCAGGCCCTCCGTGTCTTCCTTACCTTCCAGATTGAGCCAGGCCAGGCGCACCCGGTCGAGATCCCAGAGATGCTGGTGCGTATCGACGATGGCGTTGGTATGGGTTGTCATTGTGTCCTCGCGAACCCCAACCGGCCTCTTCTTTCAGGCCCGACGACCGGCGAGGTCCTTTACGCCAGGAAGGTTTCTACCCTATGGAAGAGTTGACTTCGTCTTCGCTCTTAGAGATGGACATAGAACTCGGAACTCTGAACGCAAAAGGCCCGGGGAAAAACTCCCCGGGCCTCGTACAGATCATGAAGACAGCAGCAGCCTACGGGTTACACTTGAAGTCTTCATCACTGTCCACCATACCTTCAAAGAGCCAGCGGTCGATGAACAGGGAAGGATCCATTTTTCCGGCACCAATTGATTTGCCGCAGTCCTCGGGGCCGTCCATGTTATCGTCCGAGCAGGAGAGGTGGAACACCGAATTGGCGATAAAACCATCGGTGCCGGTGGTACCGCCCACGAAGACCTCCCAGAACACATCGTTGGGAGCACCGGAGAAACCGCAGACCTGCACCTCTTCGCCCAGAGTGATGTCGTCGATTTCGGCCAGCAGGGTGCCGCCGGGGTTCCCCTTCCAGGCCTTGATGCGGATCGCAAAGTCGACGTCCCAGATCATGGTCAGGCAGTCGATAGGCTTGCTGCACTCAAAGAATGGATCGGGAGGATTCACTGTAACGGTGGCCGACTCCTGTGCGAAGCACTCAGTGGTGTCGAGATCGCCGGTCACAGTCACAACGTTGGTGGTGATCCCCTCCGTCAATACCGCTGACGCAAAGAACTCCTGAGTCTCTCCCGGTCCCAGGGTCACGTTATTGGCGATTGGGGGGGGCTCAGTTGGTCGTCGGTGATTGTCAACCCGGTCACACTGCCTGCGTTGGGGTTGGTCACGGTGTAAACGTAGTCGACGATCGCAAAGAGGCTGTCAATCGTGCCGTCCTCGTAGGCGATCAGGACTACCTCGAAGGCACCGAAACGATCCCCCAGGTTCAGGGGCTTGGAGCAGGAAGTGTGGATGTTCAAGGTCTGGGAGTCGTCGTCACCGGTCGCTGTGAACTCGGTTGTGGACTCGAGTTTCCCGCCTGTATGCACAAACCCGACCAGGTCACCCACGTTGAGCGGAGTGGCAGAGGCAAGGGCAATGACGTCGGCGTCGGCGGGCACAACCGTCACGTTCGCCCCGGGATCGCCGCCGCTGCAGCCGAGCGCCCCCTCTTGAAGGTTTGTGGTGTCGCCGCAAACTCCCCCCAGGTAGCGAAGGTTGAGGAAGGTTATATCATCATGGCAACGAGTCCGCGGCGGTGTGTAGGAACACTCTTCACCCGCCTCCGGCAGGGTGACGGTTCCACCATCCTTGCTGGTCAACTCGACCAGCAGCAGGCTCCCGAACTGGTCGCCGACGGCGAGCGGCTCGTCGCATTTCGTGCGGACTTTTAGGCTCTGGGTGCCACTGCCGATCACGTCGAACTCGGTGTTATCCCTGAGTTCCCCATCCGAGTGGGTGATGCTGAAGGTGTCACCCACGAAGATGTCGCTGTTGGGAGTGGCCGAAACCTTATCGGCGTCCTTGGTGATGGTGATCGAAACCGGCTCGGTTCCAGGATCGCCGCTGCAGTCAGACTTGCCCCCCTGATCGGCGGTACCGGTGCAGTCCCCTCCGACATATTCTAAGGGGATTATATACGAAAGTGGCGAAATAGGTGGACGGCTGCTTAAAGGTACGCTAAGCTAGAAGCCGTACAGCGAAACGCCCCGGTTCCAGCCGGGGCGGTGGATAACCCTTAACCGGCTGGTCCAATGGGTGCCTAAGCCTCAGACCAGCTACTGGAGTACAGCTATGCCCAAGATTATCCTCAATGTCACCCTCCCGTCAACCCTCGCGCTCAATACGGTGCTCGCTCAGGACATCAAGGTCCTGGCGAAGGTCGATCAAGCCATGGCCAAGCCAAATGCCATCGTCGACCAGTCGTTCAGAAAGGTGAACCGGGTCATCGATGCGGCGATGGCAAAGGCGACCGCGGCACTGGTCTCCAACCCCCACGTGGGTCGTTAGACAAGGCCCATGATGCACGAAAACATCTCGATAGAATTGGGATCTATGGTTCGTCTGTTGCTGGAACCGTATGAGGCGATCCTTGACCGCCTGCTTCGAGAGGGCCGGATTTCGGCATCTGAACGCGATCAGTTCCATCAGGAAGTGCTTGCGTCACGAGATCGATTAGAAGCGAACCCGGTATCAATACCCGTGAACATACCCGACCGTTATAGGTCAGATTGAGCGTCACCGTCCGCGCGTCTGGTTCTGAAGTCATCATGGCAGTATACGTGAACGCGGTTTTGGCCGCAACCGCCGAATCCGCACGGGCCGAAGCAACGCCTGGATCGCCTGTTTGAAGGTGCCCTTGATCCGTAGGTCCGCGTCCAGTTCTGCCTTGCTCGGCTGATAGGCCTGGTGAACGATCTGAACCTCTGGAGGGGTCTGCTTGGCGGGTAGGGTCATGACCGCGCTCCGTTTTCCAGGCCGTTAGCTCGAATCAACCGCTCGTAGGTGAGCCGCTTGCCGTCCATGCCGTCCGCGACGGTTGCCATCTGCTCGATGGTGTCCTGCTCGCGAACGTTGTGCCGGCCGGCAAACTCCTGGACGTAGCGGTCCAGGTGCTTGGGGCTGAGCTTGTGGAAGGTGCCCTTGTGCGCTCGCTTGAGCATCGACCACAGCGATTCAATCCCGTTGGTGTGAACCTCGCCCTTGACGTACTCGGAGAGCGAGTGCTTGACCGTGGCGTGATTGAACCGTAGCGACTCGTAGGCGGTCGCATCGTCGGTGTAGACCGTCGCACCAGGGGCCGCGTGTTCCTCGACGAATCCCTGCAACGTTTGCTGGTCCGTCGCATGAACGACCTTCGCGGCCACGCGCTTGGTTCGGCGGTCCTTCGCTCCGACCGCCGCCGTCTTGCCGACGGGTCCACGGCCCGTGTTGGCCAGGGCCTTCCGTCGGGTGTTGCTCATGTTCCGGCGACGACCGCCGAAGTATGTTTCGTCGATTTCAACGGGACCGGCGAACCGCACCCCATCCTGCGACAAGGCCGCCCGGAGCCGCTGCGCGAGGAACCACGCGGATTTCTGCGTGATACCCAAGTCGCGGTGGAGCTTCATGCTCGACACGCTCTTGAGGCTAGTCATGATCTGGAAGATGGCGATGATCCAGTCCTGATAGCCGATCTTCGAGCCTTCCATGATCGTGCCGGTCTTGACGCTGAACTTCTTGCCGCATGCCTTCTCACGGCAGCGGAACGGCATCGTCTTGTGCTTGCACCCCGTCTGCACGTTGACGGAGCCGCAGTCGTGGCAGCATACGCCGTCAGGCCACCGCTGCTGGATGAACCACCGCTCCGCCGTCGCGTTGTCGGGGAACATCCGCATGATCTGTTTGAGGGAAATGCCTTTGCGGAACGCTTTGCCTGGGGCCTTCTTTCTCATGCCCCTAGTTTACAGGAAAGTGGCTGTGTGTCAAGAGTAAACGCCACTTTCGTATATAATCCCCTACACATACATACGAGAACGATAAGTGAGAAAAGAACGAAATGAGCCTTCATTATGCCCTCCTAGCTTCAAACTGGCAGTCTCTTCAGCCACAAAGTGGGGGTAATGTGAGAAGTTCCTCTACCCCCCTGACCTCGCAACGAGTTTAAGAACCAGGGCCCCAAAAGTCACTGAAAAACGTGACTTGGATCACACCACACGTTTTGTGTAAGTAGAGATTTACATAAAACATCTCGCAACGATTCGAAAGGTTTCGATTTGCTCACAGAAAGAGGATATGGGAGGTCTTTGAAAGATTCGATATCGATTGATGGGGACCGGTACAACTTATTCGTCACGGGACCGACTTGAGGAACGGAAACCGAGTCGTTTTCTGAGTACCTCTCGAGGCTTGGCTCCTTTCAGCCACGCAGCTTTGTTCTGCATGATCACCAGAATGAACAACAGCTCAAAGCGTGGAACGGAGAACTTGGAACCTTTAACTTTTAACCTTTAACTTTTAACCTTTAACCGTAGAGCCACCAACGTAGAGACCGGTGATCATGAGACACAGAACTCCCTGGCTCGCCTGCCTCCTCCTCTGCCTGGGGGCCGGCTGCAGCCGCGAAGACTTGAACAACCGCGACTGGCCCTACTATCTGGGGGACCCGACCAGCTCCCAGTACTCGCCCCTGACCCAGATCAACCGGGAGAATGTCAGCCGGCTGGAAGTGGCCTGGACTTATCACACCGGAGATGCCCGCGAGGACAACCGCAGCGAGATGCAGTGCAATCCCCTGATCATTGACGGGGTTCTCTATGGCAGCACGGCCGGGCTCAAATTCTTTGCTCTGGAAGCGGCCACCGGCAATGAGCTGTGGCTGTTCGACCCGCACACCGTCCGCCAGCAGCAGGGCCGGGACAAAAACCGGGGCGTGGCTTACTGGACGGACGGCAACGAGTCCAGAATCCTGGCCGCTGCCTCACGCTACCTCTTTTCCCTGGATGCGAAGACCGGGAAACCAGACCCCGCGTTCGGAGATCAGGGAGTCGTTGATCTGCGCCAAGGCATGGCTCCTCATCTGGAGGATCCCTACGTAGGAGCCCGGACGCCCGGGATTGTCTTCCAGGACCTCTTCATCATTGGGGGCGTCGTGGATGAAGTTGAAGGTGCGGCTCCCGGGCACATCCGCGCCTTTGACGTCAGGACGGGCGCGCTGGTCTGGATTTTTCACACCGTTCCCCAGCCCGGCGAGTTCGGCTACGAAACCTGGCCTCCGGATTCCTGGTATGGGAACGGAGGCGCCAATTCCTGGGCGGGGCTGGCTCTGGACATGGAGCGGGGCATGGTTTTCGCCCCCACCGGCTCAGCATCGTTCGACTTCTACGGTGGAGATCGAGTGGGCCAGAATCTCTTCGCCAACTCGGTACTGGCCCTGGATGCACGGAGCGGGAAAAGGATCTGGCATTTCCAGACCATCCACCACGATATCTGGGACCGTGATCTGCCGGCGCCAACCAACCTGGTCACCGTCACGCACAACGGCCGCCGAATCGACGCCGTCGCCCAGATCACCAAAACGGGACAAACTTTCGTGCTTGACAGGGAAACCGGCGAACCCCTGTTTCCGGTCGAAGAAAAGCCCTTCCCCCCCTCCGGTCTGAGGGGTGAACAGGCCTGGCCGACACAGCCCATTCCTACCCTGCCGGAACCTTTTACGAGACAGTTCTTCGGTCCCGAGGACGTCACTACGATTTCTCCGGAAGCGAATGCCAGAGCCCTCGAGATCTTTGAGTGGATTCGCTGGGGAGCTCTGTTCGTTCCCCCCAGCACGGAAGGAACCCTGGTCTTTCCCGGTTTTGACGGTGGAGGCGAATGGGGCGGGGCTGCCTATGACCCGAACACAGGAGTACTCTACGTCAACGCCAATGAGGGTCCCAACATCATCACCATGTTCGAGATCGTCGCGGCGGATGAGGCAGACACGATCGGGCAGGGCCGCAACCACTATCTGAAGTACTGTGCCCGCTGCCACGGAGCCGACTTGAAGGGCGGGTCCTTCATGGGAGAAGTTCCCTCCCTGATCGGCATTGCCGATCGGATTCCGCTCTCCGAAGTGGGCCAGAACATCCGCGATGGCAAGGGCTCCATGCCCTCCTTCGGCCAGCTCTCCGAAGAGCAGGTGATCGAGATCGCCCGTTTCCTGCACAGTGGGACCGACGCCAAACCAACCGCAGGGAGAGAGACGACCGGCGACGATGGCGAAGGGCTGCCCACGTTCTCCTTCACGGGTTACAACCCCTTCCGTGACAGCCAGGAATACCCGGCCATCAAGCCCCCCTGGGGAACCTTGAATGCGATTGACCTGAACACGGGGAAGATCCTGTGGAAGGTAGCGCTGGGCGAGTTCGAAGAACTGACACTGCAGGGCATTCCGGTCACGGGAAGCCAGAATTACGGGGGGCCTGTCGTGACTGCTTCCGGCCTTTTGTTCATCGGGGCAACGCCGGATGAAAAGTTTCGCGTTTTTGACATAGACAGCGGCGAGATCCTCTGGGAGACGAGGCTGCCGGCCGCTGGGTACGCGACTCCGGCCACCTATTCGGTGAACGGCAAACAGTATGTCGTGATCGCCTGTGGCGGGGGTAAGCTGAAGACCAAGTCAGGGGATACCTACGTGGCCTTCGCCCTGCCCGACTGAAGAGTTTCACGGTTCCACGTTTCACGGTTCCACGTTCCAGGTATTCAACCTTCAACCGAAAGTGGGAGGTAGACTCAGGGCAGCGATCGTTTAAATCCTCCCGGGAGCCGCCCTGAGTCTGCCTCCCACATTCCAAAGCGAAGAATCACGTTGCAGGCCAGAAAAACGCGAGAGGAGGGACGGGCACGGGCAAAGGCAAAGGCAAGGGCAAGGCGACCACAAGGGTCGGCCCTACGGCTCTTTGCTGGCCAGAAAAGCGATCAGATCCCGCAGGTGAGAAAGTGGGAGCGAGTCGACCACGTCTTCGGGCATGCCCGACTGAGAGCTCCTTCTGATTTGAATGTACTTCTTCTGAATCACGACCTCTTCCGTGAGAGGAGCCGGAACTTCCTCGGCAACGACATCCACTTCACTGTGCGGCGCCAGGCCGTCCTTGGAGTCAAATTCGTAAAATGAAATGTCCTGCTCCAGGACCCGTTTCTCCTCATCTTCACGCAGCACTCGCCCACTGAAGTCGCGGCCGTCCTTGAGGATGATGTCGACCATCTCGTAGCCTTCGGCGATGGTCCGGTTGGGATCCACAATCGCTTCCAGGATCTCTTCCCTTGTCAGTCGCTCACTCAGATCGCTCAGGTCGGGTCCAACCATGCCTCCACCGACTCCGTCGACCACATGGCAGCGCTTGCAGTCGGCACCCGAATTGAAAAAGAAGATGGCGCGGCCCGTTCCTTCGCTCCCTCCGTCCATGGCCGTCCTGTAAAGCCCGAATTGATCCCACTGGTCAGCCTGCTTTTCGAAACGGGCCACCCTGGCTTCAATCTCCGGAACTTTCGAAGCCCTGCAGGCCTCCAGAACATCCAGTTGGATCGCCGGGTCGAGGGTCTTCTCCTGCAGTTGATCCATTAGCTCCAGAAGCAGTGCGTCCGTCTCGGGCGTTCCCAGTTCCGAAACAAGCTCCAGGGCGGCCTGTTTTTCCAACCTCTCCCCCTCACGCAAGGTTTTCTCGATGCGCGACTTCACGGCCGGCGGATCCAGCCGGGCCAGCATTTTCAGTGCGACTCCCCGGAGCCGGGGAGAGGGAGAATCGAGAGACTCTCGAACCGTCTCCAGGGCCGTTGCTCCCCCGATGTCGGTCAGAGACTCGAGCGCCGCCGAGCGAATCGGGTCGCTTCTTTCCCCCAGCCTGGCCAGCCTGGCCAGAACCGGTGCAGCCTCCTTGATTTCATAGTGGCCCACCAGCGCCATCGTAGCCTGCAGCAGGTCGTCCCGCTCGCTGTGCAGAAGTCCTTCATAGACAGCCAGGGCTGCTTTTCGGCCCGGCTCGAGCGAGTTCGACGAAAACGGCCTGTAGACCCCCAGCAGGGGGTCCAGTCTGGCGTCCACATCCCACTCCGTCAGGCGCCTCAGCGACTCTCCCCGCAAGAGCCAGTGCGCTTCCCGGCTCCCGGCCAGTCCAGCCAGGGCCTCAGCATGCTCCGCCTTCCCCACTCTCCAGTTGGCGTTGACTACACGCAGCAACAGGGGGAGTGTGTAGCGCAGCGATGGGTCGCCGCCTTCCAGCACCTCTTGATCACGATAGTCTGTCAGCGTCTCCTTCAACAGCCCGCCGGCGGGGGCCAGGTCCAGAAACCTTTCCTCCCCAATCAGAGCGGCCAGGTCGGGGAGAGCCGCCTCGATGGGAACGTCATGGATGGCCCGGGCTGCGGTAGTGACGATTTCCAGCTGCGCATCTCTCAGAAAGCGGGATACACGCGGGTCCCCAAGCCGGCGCAGAGCCAGAACAGCGCTCATGCGGACGGCGGGTGAAGGATCCGCTGCCAGTCCGGCGAGGTCGGCTGCCCGGGCACAACCGGCCAGGCCCATGACCGCCGCGTGGCGCAAATAGCCCGCATAGATCACCGATTTGGAAATGAAGGTGATTTTGGCAGGCCGGAACGGTTTTCTGAGAGTTTCGCTATCGATCCGGTCCAGGTCGAGTGATGCGGGGGTGGGGAGGGTCGTGAATGGAGCGTTTTTCGGGTTCGGAAGAGCGTGACGGAATGCATTCAGGCAGAGCTCGGCCTGAGCGATGGAACGATTTCGTTTTTGGGGGCGTTTGATCGGGACAGACCTCAGCAGCGCAGAGGAATGGCCTGGAGGTTTCGAACGACGGCAGCGAAGACCTCGCTGTAGGGATAGGCTTCCGACATGGAGATCCAGACGTGGCGGACCGTGAGGCGGACCTGGGCGCCGATCTTCAGGAGCTTCAAGCGAATCGTCTGACACTGAGCGCGAGCCAGGGGGGTCTGCTTCAGTCCGAGACGACGCAAGGCGTGCATGAGCATGTAGGCGGCGGAGGACAGATACAGCCGGAGTTGATTGGCGCGCATCGTTGCCGCGCTGGTCCGGTCGGCGAACAGATCCAACTGCTGTTCTTTTATGCGGTTCTCCATGTCGCCCCGCGCACAGTAGAAGTCTTCGTAGAGCGGCGCGGGCCCCCAGGCGTTCCGGCGACAGGGAGGTGACGACGAATCGGGGATTGGCGCCTTTCTCCAGGAACTCGGCCTTGCCGACGACGCGTCGCTCCGAGGTCCAACTGTGGCGAGTCCGGTAGCGGAAATCCTTGAACACCCGCGCCGGTGTCCCGGTGGCGTTGAACTCGGCTTCGGCCTGAGTCATCGCTTCGGCGCTCTCTGACTTGAGCCGATCATTGTTGGCCAACTCCATCACGTAATCCACGTGATGGTCTTCACACCAGCGGAGCAAGTCATCCCGGCAAAAGCCCGAGTCGGCCCGGATGACGATCGAGACCTCCGGCCAGCTCTGCCGAATCCGGCCGACGATCCGTTCCAGTTCCTCCACCGATCCCGCGGCCCCATCGATATTGGAACACCGCAACCGGGCGCACAGCAGATGCTCCCCCGAGAAGATGTACAGCGGGAGATAACAGTAGTGGCGGTAGTAACCGTGAAAGAACCGGCCTTCCTGCTGGCCATGGATCGGGTCGTCGGTCGCATCCAGATCCAGCACGATCTCCTCGGGCGCCGATTCGTGGGACTCCACGAAGGCATCCACCATCCAGCCGTCGATCCGGTCCGGGTCCATCGCGATCTTCTTGTACCGCTCCTGCTCATCGACCTCGGCGCCGGTCAACTCCAACCGGTTCAGCGTACACTTGCCCGCCAGCGCCTTCCCCCGATCTGAGGCCTGCCGCCGCCGCTCTCCCAACGGATCGGCCTTATTCACCGCCACCGCCAGCATCGGATCGGTGCGCAACTGATCATGATCGTTCAGATCCTCGTACCCCAGACAGAGTCCGTAGATGCGCTGCCCCAACAACTCCTCCACCGTGTGTTCGATCAACCGCGCATCCCGATGATCCCTGAAACACTCAGCCAGTCCGGCGATCAGACCCGTCCCCCTCTCGACCTCTCGCAACAGCAGCACCCCTGCATCGGAGGTGATCTTTCCACCGTCGAACCGCGCCTTCACTTTGCGTTGAGATAGTTGGTGAAATTCGAACCTGACTTGTTTACACTCTGTTCTCATAAGGGCCGCCTCCGTTTGCGTGTGAAAA
>CBDBGQ010000057.1:0-437759 GCA_965205345.1 Acidobacteriota bacterium
GCTGGGTCCAATCGGGCCTGGCAGTCCAGGCCTTGTCCGTCATCCAGATCCCGAGCAGGCGACCATCCGAGGGATCCTCCGTGATTGCATCCTGGACGCTCACGACCAGGCGATCCGGCCGCGACGGCGAGAGAGCCGTCTCCATACGACCCACCCCTCCCTCCAGGTCGGCCCAGGGGACCGTTCACCATCTCCCATGTTTCTCCCTGGTCCAGGGTTCGGTAGAGTCCTTCGTCTTCTTCGCTTCCAAACACGGACGAAAGACTGGCGTACTGAAGGTCGAAGTTGCCAGGGTGGACTTCCAGGTCATTGGCCTGTCCCTCCTTCTCGAGAACAAACGACTCGCCCTCCGTCTTGAGATCTGTAAATCCCGACAGACGAAGACTCGGGTACGGGGCTGACTGCACTCACTGAAGTGACAAGCAGGATGTCTGGATCGTCCGGGTGAATCCGGATCTCGCTGATGCCGCGGCCAGAGAAACTGTCCTGGTGGACAAACGACCAGGAGCTTCCGCCGTCCAGGGACTTGAGCAGACCCAGGCCTCCGTAGGAGGTGCCGGAGAAGGTCGACTCACCCGTTCCGGCGTAGACCACTCCAGGGTGACTCGAAGAAAAGGCGATCGCCCCGCTGGCCAGTGACTCCAGCCCATCGGTGCGGCTCTCCCAGGTCTTTCCTGCATCCGCTGTTTCCCAGATTCCTCCTTGGGCGGCCCCGATCAGCCAGTGTGATGCGTCTCCGGGATCAACAGCAACGGCGGCCGTGCGACCCGCATAGTAGGTGTGACCGCCGACATCAATGGGGGTGGGGCCGATACTCACCCACCTTTCCGTGTCGTCTCCGCTTCTGCCTGGTCGGGCATTTGAGATTGAGCCGCCCGCTGGAGTTCTCTTGCACGCTCGAGATGGCGGGCTGCACGGCGCAGGGTGCCCGCAAGAATCCTCTGTCCCCTGGCCGCCCGTCTTTGATAGAGCCAGTACCAGCGCTGAAACTGCTTGCTCTGGAAAAATGTCCCGTCATCAAGAGTTGCCGACTGGTTTTCCCTTGCAACACTCCCGGTCTGCCACGGCAGGAGGAGCAGCACACTCAAGAGAAGGGGGAGTCGAAAGCAGCTCCAGTCCCCTTCATCGCTTTGTCCAGGAAGGCCATTTATTTTCGAAGCTCGGCACCTCACGATCGAGAACTGAGATCGAAATCACAAAAACTACACCAAAGAATGATCATAATAGGAATCGGTCGAAGAAAAAAAACTAATCACTAATCTGCCACGGGGGTGGGATCGATGCGACTTCATCAGTTGGGACCAGCTAGTTGCCAACACCAGGTCAGCGTTTGAGCGAACAGATCTTGCAACGGTGTTCGAAGAGGCGGCGGCCGCAGCCAGTGCCTACAACCTTGATCCGGATCTCGAGAAGAGAAATCTCTTGAAATCCAACCTGGCCAATATACAGAGGGCCAGTGGATCCTTCGATCCCGAGACGGGCGCCAAGGTTCGTACGACTCTCTCGCGGGATCTGGGTCTGGGTCTGACCTTCGGCCCGCAGGCCCAGAAATTTGCTGCGGATCTCCTGGAGGTGCCGGTGGAGAACCGCGGCTTGATTCTGCAGCAACTGCAGGTGCGCGCGGGCGAAGTGCGGGAATTGGAAAAGGCGATTCACGGGCTCGGAGAAGGCCTCAAACGCATTCAAACGAAGGTTGCCACAGCGCAGTCGAAAGCCAACCTTCGTATCGCCTTCGAAGAGTCGGCAGCCATTCAGGGCCTGGATCAACTGGCCGAGGCTTCGGCCGAATGGAAAACGGCCCTTGAGGGCCTCACACAACTGCTCCGGAGTGAGCCTGCGCCGGTCGAACTCATCTCTGCGGAATCGGGTTCCACTGTCTTTGGCGTTGAGGCCTCGGGGGATCTGGAAGTACTGATCACGCGCTCCGTTGGCTGGGTTCAGAACGGCATTAAGGATGTGTTCGAAATCCGGAAGCTCTACGAGCAGATTCACAAGATCAAGAACGACCTGGCTCTGCCGGAAATCGATGTTGACTCGGAGTTCGGGTCCAGGGTCGACCCCTTCATCCAAGAGCTCCTCGACGGTCACGGATGGGGAAAGCGGGACAAGGATTACGAGAAGATCGAACAGAACGTCAGGTCCTCACTCCAGACCGTGTTCAGGTTCATTGGAAAGGGCGGCCGCATCGAATTCAACGAGGCGTCCTCGAGTAATTTCCACAAAGAGCTTGCCAAAGGCTTCAACCAGCTCCAAGAGCTGCAGGTGGCAGGGGTCTAACCGCCACCTCTGGAAGTGTCAACCTCGAAGTTTGCACTTCCCACCTGGCACTTCTCACCATTAAAATAGCAGCCATCGTGGGTGTGCCCGAGGTGGTTCCGAACTTCATCGATGGCAGTTGGCGCAGGTCTTCGGCTCCGACGGCTCTGAGTGTGACGAACCCCGCTACCGCCGAGGAAATCGCCAGAGTCCCGCTCACGACCTCCATGGAAGTCGAGGCCGCCGCTCTGAGTGCCGCTGCTGCCTTCCCGAAGTGGCGCCGGACGCCCTGCGGCGAGCGAGTCCAATACCTGTTCAAGTTCAGGCAGCTGCTGGAGCAGAACTTCTCCGAGTTGGCTCGAGTGATCACCATCGAATGCGGTAAGACACTGGATGAGTCCCGAGGGGAGCTGCGACGCGGGATCGAAAATGTAGAAGCTGCTTGCGCCATGCCGGCCCTGCTTCAAGGGCATAACAGCGAGGACATTGCAACCGGTATCGACGAGACTTTGATTCGTCAACCGGTCGGAGTTGTGGCTGCCATTACTCCCTTCAATTTCCCGGCAATGATTCCCCTCTGGTTCACTCCCTGTGCCCTTGCCTGTGGAAACTGCATCATTCTGAAACCCAGCGAGAAAGTCCCTCTAACGATGGGCAGGATTCTGCAGTTATTGGAGCAGACGGGACTCCCTGGCGGCGTGGTTCAGGCAGTGAACGGTTCCAAAGAGACGGTAGATGCGATTCTCGACCATCCGCTGATTCAGGCCATCAGCTTCGTGGGCTCAACCA
Source organism: Acidobacteriota bacterium (assembly GCA_965205345.1). Classification (GTDB taxonomy): domain Bacteria; phylum Acidobacteriota; class UBA6911; order RPQK01; family CBDAPI01; genus CBDAPI01. Next base: position 3,046 of record CBDBGQ010000057.1, read on the forward strand.
ACGTTGCCAGATACATCTACAGCCGGGCGGCAGCCAACGGCAAGCGGGTCCAGTGCCAGGGTGGAGCGAAGAACCCTCTCATTATTCTTCCCGATGCGGATATCGGAGAGGCCTCCCGGGCTGTGGGGGAATCTGCCTTTGGCTGCGCGGGCCAGCGCTGCCTGGCAGGATCCCTGGTGGTGGCCGTGGGGGACGCCCACGAGCCTCTTTCCGAAGCCCTTTCGGAGATTGCTCTCTCCCGTAAGCTGGGTTGCGGTCTGGATTCTGGAGTGGAGATGGGCCCGGTCATCTCACCTGAGAGCAAGAACCGGATTGGAGCTCTGATCGAGCAGGGAGTACAGGAAGGAGCCAGCCTCGAAGTGGACGGTCGACAACCGGTTGTGACTGGTTATGAGAAGGGTTTTTTCGTGGGACCCACGATCCTCAGGGGGGTACAACCCGAGGCGACCCTTGTGTCAACCGAGATCTTCGGGCCGGTCCTGACCCTCCTTCGGTTTCCTGGAGTCGACGAGGCGATCCACTTCGTGAACAGCGGAAGGTACGGAAACATGGCCTGCCTGTTTACCGGAAGCGGGGTGTCGGCTCGGAAGTTTCGCTACCAGGTGGAGGCCGGCAACATCGGAATCAACCTGGGAGTTGCAGCCCCGGTTGCCTCCTTTCCCTTCAGCGGCTGGAAGGACAGCTTTTTTGGGGACCTGCACGGGCAGGGAAGAGATGCAGTCGAGTTCTATACGCGGAAAAAGGTTGTCATCGAGCGCTGGCCGCAGGAGAGTGCGAAGTGATGGAAAGTCCGACAATGGAGGGACATGAATGGGTCAGCTGCAGGATCAGGTTGCTGTCATAACGGGAGCCAGTTCGGGCATAGGAGCGAGAATCGCCGCCGCTTTTGCCTCAGAGGGTGCCAGGACCGTTCTGGCTGCGCGCCGGCGGGACAGGCTGGAGGCTGCGGCCGAAGAGATTCAAGGTGCAGGTGGAAGGGCACTCGTCGTGCCCGCCGACGTCACTGTCGAGGCGCAGGTCGGGGCGCTTTTCCAGAAGACTGTGGATACTTTCGGTCGCGTCGACATCCTGGTCAACAATGCAGGTATCAGCGGGGGAGGGCCGACGGAGGAACTGAGTCTGGAGGTCTGGCAAAGAGTGCTTGACGTCAACCTGACCGGGGCCTTTCTGTGCAGCCGCGAGGCGCTCAAAATCATGAGGCCTCGGCGCTCCGGTCGGATCATCAACATCGGGAGCGTCTCAGCCAAGGTCCCTCGCCCCGACTCGGCTGCCTATACCACCTCCAAGTTCGGGTTGGAAGGACTGACCAGGTCTCTGGCGCTGGATGCCCGCAGCAGCGGCATTGCCGTCTCCATTCTGCACCCCGGCAACACTGCCACCCCGATCTGGCGAGGCCGGGAAGAGACTACTCGCAAAGAGGGGGCGATGTCACCGGACGATATAGCACGGATTGTGGTCATGATGGCCACGCTGCCTCCGGAATTGAACCTGCTGGAGGGAGTAGTCCTCCCGGTGAGCATGCCCTTTGTCGGTCGAGGGTAGACTGAAATCTTAAGCATCCATCTTCAAATCTCAAATACTTTTCAATCCTCAATGTGAGAATCATTCAAAACGAACCCTTCGCTTCCATGGAAGCTTATTTGAGATTGGATGCTTGAGATTCGATGCTTGGCAATTTTGAGGCGCCTTCTGAGGACTGTGAACAGGGGCTCCCATCTGTGCCATAATCTGCCCCACATCGAACATAGAAGATGGCAGAGGAGGTTCGTTTCATGACCCAGTTGATCGAGTGTGTTCCCAACTTCAGTGAGGGGAACGACATGTCCGTGATCCGGCGGATCACGGATGAGATTGAGACCGTAGAGGGTGTCAGACTGCTTGACGTCGACCCCGGGCAGGCGACCAACCGTACGGTCGTCACTTTTGTGGGTTCACCCCGGGAAGTTGTGGAGGCAGCTTTCCGCGGCTTGCGCAGGGCCACGGAATTAATCGATATGCGAGTTCACCATGGCGAGCACCCACGGTTTGGTGCCACGGACGTCTGTCCGCTGGTACCCGTTGCCGGGATCAGCATGGAAGAGACCGTCAGGGTTGCCCGCGAGCTGGCCCGCCGCCTGGGCGAGGAGATTGGCCTCACCGTTTATTGTTATGAAAACGCCGCCTTCTCCGATGATCGGCGAAACCTTGCGGCCGTGCGTGCAGGGGAGTACGAAGGTCTGAAGGAGAAGCTGTCCCGGCCCGACTGGAAGCCCGACTTCGGCCCGGCCGAGTTCAATCCCCGATCCGGAGCTACCGCCATCGGTGCGAGGGACTTTCTGGTTGCCTACAACGTCAACTTGAACACGACCTCGACGCGCCGGGCCAACGCCATTGCCTTCGACGTCCGGGAGAAGGGTCGCATCCAGCGGGAAGGGAATCCTCTGACCGGAAAAATCGTTCGGGACGAGGAGGGAAAACCGGTCTACATTCCGGGCACGCTCAAGTGCGTCAAGGGCATCGGGTGGTTCATCGAGGAATACGGAGTGGCCCAGATTTCGATGAATCTGACGAACATCAGTGTGACACCGGTCCAGGTGGCCTTCGACGAGGTCTGCCGGAAGGCCCGGGCCCGGGGGGTGCGGGTGACGGGGTCGGAGATCGTGGGCCTGATTCCGCTGAAGGCGATGCTGGATGCCGGCCGCCATTACCTGCGCAAGCAGCAAAGATCGCTGGGGATTCCGGACCGGGAGATCATCAAGATCGCCGTGAAGTCACTGGCTCTGGATGATCTCGAGCCGTTCAAACCGGAAGAGAAAATCATCGAGTACGTCCTGGCAGACAGGATGGCCGGCGAACTCGTGGAGATGCCCCTTCGCAGCTTCGTCGAAGAGACGGCATCGGAGTCGCCGGCACCGGGAGGGGGATCGATTTCAGCCTCCATGGGTGCGATGGGAGCCGCTCTGGCCACCATGGTCGCCAATCTAAGTTCCCACAAGCGCGGCTGGGACGAGCGTTGGGAAGAATTCTCCGACTGGGCAGTCAAGGGCAAACAATTTTATGACGAACTGCTGCGGCTCGTCGATGAAGATACCATTGCGTTCGATGGCATCATAGATGCCTGTCGCTTGCCGCAGGGTACCGAAGCCGAGAAACAGGAACGTGATTCGGCGGTCCAGGCAGCGACTCTCCGCGCCATCGAAGTCCCGTTTCAGGTGATGGAGCAGGCGCTTGCGTCGATGGAGGTCATACGGACCATGGCCGAGATCGGTAACCCGAACTCAGTTTCGGATGCAGCGGTCGGTGCCCTCTGTGCCCGTTCCGCAGTCATGGGGGCATTCCTGAATGTGAAGATCAACTGTGGAGATCTGGCCGACAAACCAGCCGTCGAGGATTTCCTCACCCGCGGTCGGGAAATGGAGCAGCGGGCCATTGCGCTGGAAGCAGAGATCCTGCGGATCGTCCACCAAAAGATGGAGGCGGGAGCATCGGAGCTCATTGGATGATTTGGGTTTTGAGGTTCCGCAACGAAACCCGAACTCTTTTGGTTCTTCCCTTCTTCCTTGTCCTCGCCTGTCAAACCGCGCCCCGGGTCCAGCCAACCTCAGAGCAGCCCGCCTGGGTGACATCTGCAGGTTTGCAAGCCAGGCGCAGTGCGGCCGGAGCTGTGTCCAACCTGAAGATGTATCCGGGTCTCGAGGCAACCCTCTTCGCATCCGAGCCGAGGATCGTCAATCCCATCAACCTGGACGTCGATGATCGCGGCCGGGTGTGGGTGATCGAGGTGCTCAATTACCGCGAGCACGGCCGAAATGATAGCCGACCGGAGGGGGATCGGATTCTCATCCTCGAAGACCTGGACGCTGACGGGGTAGCGGACACATCGAAGGTGTACTACCAGGGGCGCGATATCGATGCGGCGCTGGGAATCGCAATCGTGGGCAACCGGGTCATCGTCACTTCTGCACCCAATGTCCTGGTCTTTACCGACGAAGATGGAGACGACAGCCCGGATCGCAAGGAATACCTCTTCACCAGATCCGGAGCCCCTCAACATGACCACTCGACCCACTCCTTCGTGTTCGGACCCGACGGCAAGCTCTACTGGAACATGGGTGACCTGGGCTGGTACATCCACGACAAGGACGGCAACCTGGTCATCGATCAAGCCGGCAACAGCGTGGTGGCCAGATTTGCAGGTGAGAGGTTCCCCGAGTTGCGAGGCAGGGAGAGTCCCTATCAGGGAGGAATGGTCTTCCGCTGCAATCTGGACGGCAGCAACTTCGAGGTGCTGGGGCACAATTTTCGGAACAACTACGAGGTGACGGTTGATTCGTTTGGCAACCTCTGGCAGTCGGATAACGACGAGGACGGCAACGCAGGCTGCCGGATCAACTATGTCATGGAGTTCGGAGATTTTGGCTACAAGGACTCCAACACCGGAGAGGGCTGGGGCGTACCGCGGACCGGCCAGCACGATGAGATCCCGATGCGCCACTGGCACCAGAACGACCCGGGTGTGGTCCCGAATTTGATCCACACCGGGGCAGGTTCCCCGACCGGCATCACTGTTTACGAAGGGAGGTTGCTCCCCAGGGTGTTCTGGGACCAGGTCATTCACTGTGATGCAGGTCCTGGAGTGGTGTGGGCAGCTACAGCGACAAAAAACGGCGCCGGCTTCCAGGGAAAAACGGTCGACCTGATCAGGCAGGAGCGCGACAGGTGGTTTCGCCCGGTGGATGTGGCGGTTGCACCGGATGGGTCTTTGTTCGTCACCGACTGGTATGACCCGGTAGTCGGCTGGTATCGCCAGTACGATGTGGAGCGTGGGCGCGTCTTTCGGGTGGCTCCAGCCGGGCACCCCTATCGGGTTCCAAAGTTTGATTTCCGGACACCGGAAGGTGCCGTGGAGGCCCTCCGAAACCCCGGCTATGCTGTGCGGGCCAGGGCCTGGCTGGTTCTCAATGAGATGCAGGAGGAGGCAGAAGCGGCGCTGCTGGAGCTTTTTCGTTCCCACAACACGCGCCATCGGGCCCGGGCTCTGTGGCTGCTGACCAAAATCTCCGGACTCGGCAGAAGATACGTAGACCTGGCTATCCAGGATAAGGATGAAGATATACGGATCGTGGGGCTTCGTGCCGCTCGCCAGCTGAAGATGGACATGATTCCCCTGGCGAAGCAGCTGGCTGGCGATCCCTCGCCTCAAGTTCGCCGCGAATGTGCCCTGGCGCTGCGTCACAGTCCCTCGAGGCTGGTCCCCGCCGTGTGGTCGGAACTGGCAGCCAGGCATGACGGCAGGGACCGCTGGTATCTGGAGGCTCTGGGTATTGCAGCGGATGGACGCTGGAACGCGTGCCTCGAGGCCTGGCTTGAAAGGGTCGGCGAAGTGTGGCACGCCCGGCCCGGCAGGGACATCATCTGGCGATCCCGGGCCAGCATCACACCGGAATACCTGACCCGGATCATCAGTCGGGCCGAGGTCAGCCGGGAGGACACGAAACGCTATCTGCGAGCCTTTGATTTTCAAGCCGACAACCGGGAGAAAAGTGACCAGCTGCGCCGGCTCGTTTTGGAAGGGCCCGCGGGGCCTGCGGAGAAACTTGCCTTTGTCGCTTCCGAAGCGCTGTTTCGGATGAAGGATCTGGATCTTGATTCCGAACCAACTTTGCGACAAGCAGTGGATCGGGTGCTGCGGCTCCTGGGGCCCGGTGAGCAGTTTGCCAGATTGGTTCAGCGTTTTGAATTGCGAGAACACTACCCTGGCCTCATGCGGGTCGCGGTGGACAACCGCGACAATCCCACCGGCATAGTCGCCATCAGGACTCTCCTGAACGGAGAAGAGGACTCCCTGATCGAGGATTTCCTTCTGGGGGGCGATGTGGACCGGGCCATGCAGACGGTCGAAGTGCTGGTAAACAGCCAGGACGGGCGGGCCCATCCTCTGCTGGTCCGGGTCATTGAGGACCCAGATCAACCCTGGCCACTCCGCGAGCACGCGGTCCGATTCCTGGCCGCGTCGCGCTTCGGTCTGGGAGCGCTCCTCGAACTGGCGAAGTTGGACCGCTTTCCGGAGGATCTGCTGGAAGTCGCCGGAACCTCCATGACTCGCACGATGAATGTCAGATTGCGGGAAGAAGCAGAGCAGTTCTTTCCCGTACCTCCTCTGGCAGACGGCGAAGCCATTCCCCAAATGACGGAATTACTGGTTTACGTTGGAGATCCGGAGCGGGGGGAAGAGGTGTTTGAGAGGGCTGAATGCAGTACCTGTCATCTCATTGAGGGAACGGGAACCGAGTTTGGCCCCGACCTCTCCAGGATCGGAGACAAACTTCCCAAGGCCGGACTCTATGAGGCGATTCTCGACCCCAGCGCCGGAATTTCCTCCAATTACCGGCTTTTCTACTTCACCCTTCGTGACGGCCAGGAGGTCTCGGGGTTTATCCTGGGTGAGACTCCCGACAAGCTGACGCTGCGTCTGGAGGGCGGCGTGCTGTCGGAGTACAGCAGCAGCGATCTGGTCAGCCGGCGAGAGTCCTCGATATCGGCCATGCCCTCCGATCTGCAGCGCCAGATCAGTGTCGATGAACTGGTTGATCTGGTGGAATACCTGACGACTCAGAGGTGATTTGCGCCTCCGAGTCCCTGGCGCGCGACCGCGCGCGAAACGAGGGGCACACCAGCACTAGCCACCCAGGATATCGACAATCGACTCGCATATAGGTCCCAGTCGCCGCCCCTCCGCGACAACGGAAAATACCAGCACGTGGCGGCCGACTGAATTCGAAGGTGCGGCCAGCCGCATCCGGACGCGTCCCTCGCGCTTGGGCAAAACATCCTCCTCGTAACGGCTGGCGTCTGAGCTCCATCCATCCGGCAAGTGCGGCTCCACGGCAACTTTGAGGGAGCGGTCTGAATGGTTCCACACCCGCATTTCCAGCTCGAACCTGCTGCCGGAAAGGGCCGTATGCCGGTAGGGATAGATCCTGAGCCAGCCGGGATCCAGGCCAAAGTTAAGGTTCTCATAAGGGAAAAGGCCACGATAAAGTTCTTCCCGTTGTGTAAAGAGTTCTGCGGTCCGGGCCACGACCTCCCGGGAGTTGGGCAAAGGTCCCCAGTGGGCTGCCACAAGAATATTGGGCCGAGTCTCGAGCAGGATCTGAAAGCACTTCTGGTAGCCGATCCCCGGACCAAGAAAGCAGCGATTCTGGCTGCAATAATCATCCACCCCCCAGTTGGCGAAAGAATCTCCGGTGAAGAAAACCCGGAAACCCTCCTTTTCCACCAGGAGCCCTGAGTGATGAAGCGTCTGGCCGGGAAAATGAAAGGCAGTCAAGTGGAATTCCTTCCACTGAAAACTTTCCCCGTCCTGGAGCGAATGGTCTACCCGAATCGATTCCGGAAACAGACAGGGCATCTGGTAGGCCGTTGGGTTTTCCAGGATGTCCACCAGTTCCTGCTGAGCATAGACGCGGGCTCCAAATCGTTTGCGCACCACGTTGACCTGCTGCGTGTGGTCATCATGGTAGTGAGTGATCCAGATTCCTTCTATCTTTTTGAACCTTCCTTCCGACTGCAGGCGAGCCAGTTCCTGGATCGCCCTCGGACTGCCGCAGTCAGAAAGAAAGACGCTGCCGTCAGCGGCTACAATGGCCTTGGTGGTGGAAGCGATGTCGTGAATCCAGGGAGGGTAGCCGACTTCCACCAAGGGTTCCAGCATGGGAGGCTCGGTCGGAGAGATGCCCGGAAAATAGATGCGCCAGGCAGCCGTACGCAGATAGTTCTGCATCACCCGATCGAGGCTGCGGATCAGCGTCTTGACAGCCTCCTGCGGGTTGTCCATCACTTCGCCGTGTGAAGGGATGATGAGATCCGGTTTGGCTTGCAGCACAAGTTGAAGGCTTTTGTTCACCTCCTCAACCGCCCCGCCAAACCCCCAGTAATCTCCCCGCATGCCGGGGAAGCGTTTCTGAAGGCTGTACAGTTCCAGAATCTGACCGGTGTCGTAGATCAGATCTCCGGTAAAGGCAACACGCGTTCCGTCCCAGTTGACCAGATAAGTCAAGCATCCGTCGGTATGGCCGGGGGCGTCCAGGATCTCAATGCGCAGGTCTTGCCAGTCGAAGCGATCCCCCCCTTGGAGTCCAACCCGGACTGGCACGGACCGCACGCCCGTAAGCAGATGCGGCCGGAAGTCGTAGCGATGATCGAGGATTTGGTCGGCACGCGACCAGAAGCCCTCGGCATTCTCGAAGAAGCTGCGTTCCTTCTCCGGAACGCCAATGTTTACTCCGGCGGCACCGAACAGTGGAGCTGATCACCACACGTCACGGTGATGGTGGGTAAGGAGCAACCAGTCAACGCCGGAAGTGTCGGTGAACTCTCCGCAGTCGATGACCAGCTTCCGGCCGTTACGCTCCAGCACGACCGTGTTTACGGCGTTCCGATCGATCCTCAGCCCCGGCAGAACGCGCTGAACCACCGCATCCCGATTTTGAGCGGCCGCAAAACGGGCCAGGGGCCAGAACGCCGCCGTCTTGAGAAGATTCCTCCGTGAAAGCTCGGTCCTCATTCGATAGGTGGAGTATAACCAATCCAGGTTGACGGCCACGCTGCGGTATCATCAACAGCATCAGCTTGCTGTTGGATTTTCCAGGTCTCCGTTCATACAAAGAACCCCGGGCCATATTGGGCAGAGGTGCGAATAACAATGAGCGCGCAGCGTGGAACGTGGAACGTGGAACGTGTAGGATCACTCCACGGTTCAAACACAGCAGGTAGAAAGGCGAAGGGAATGAGAAGCGCTTTCAGAGTCCTGGCCGGAGCAACTCTGGCAGCAGCACTGAGTACTTGTGGGGGAGCTCCCCCCGAAACCGGCCGAGGAGACGCTCCCGACCCGAGCGCCCGGCCTCCTGTCGAGCGAAATTCCACTCCACTCCGAACATCAGCTCCGGAAGAACAGGGGATGGATTCTGAAAAGCTGCAAGCCGCCTATCGGTACGCCGAGACCCTGCTACCGCTCTTGAGCCTGCTGGTCCTCAGGAATAATGTCCTGGTGGGTGAGGCCTACCTTCATGGTGCCGACTCGGATACGGCTTACAACATCAAGTCGGTTTCCAAGAGCATCCTCTCGGCGCTGACAGGAATTGCTCTTCGCGAGGGGTTCGTCAAGGGTCTCGAACAACCCATTTCCGAGTTTTTCCCGGAGTACTTCGAACCACCCGCTGAGTATGAAGGGTGGACCAAGCGCCGGGCCAAGACCTACTCTTTCAGGCGCCGCTTAACTCTCCGCCACCTGCTGGACCACACTTCCGGTTACGCCTGGAATGAGAGCCAACCCCTATTCTGGGCCTGGCTCTCCAGTGGCGACTACGTGCGTTTCTTTCTGGACCTGCCCTTTGTGGATGAACCGGACAAGAAGTTCATTTACAACACGGGTGGCACACACACGCTCTCCGCTTTGCTGGGACGAACCAGTGGGATGACGACACTGGAGTTCGCGGATCGGTACCTGTTTGCGCCCACCGGGATGGAAGTCCGCCGTTGGGACAAATCCCCCGAAGGGAACTACATCGGTGGAGCCGAGATGCACTTCACGGCCAGGCACCTGGCCAGGTTTGCGCTGCTTTACCTGAACGGCGGCCGCTGGGACGGGAAAGAGGTTCTGCCCGAGGAGTGGGTGAAGGAATCCACGGCCGAGCACGTGAGAGCGGATTACAGCGTCTCTGCCGACGAACCGGTACCTGAGAGCTGGAGCTGGTCTTTTCTGAAGAAAAGCAACTTTACGGGCTACGGCTACCTGTGGTGGAGAAGGGACACTCAAGGGCACGAAACCTTCGTGGGCCTGGGCTACGGCGGGCAGTTCATCCTCATCATCCCGGATCTGAACATGATTGTCGTGGCTACCTCTGCCTGGGATGCCAAGACCAACCCCGACCGCTTCAAGCACTACCTGGGCTTTTTCGACCTCGTAGACAATTACATCATCCCGGCAGTTGGGGTCTCGCCTGGTCCAGCCCCATCTGGGTAAACTATCAGCCATGAATTCACATTCGCGCTACCTCTGTTCTCTCCTCCTTCTGCTCTTTGTCCAGGTTGGCATGGCCCAACCGCAGCCCTTTGCTGTCCGCATCAGCTTCGGATACACGGATCCTGAAGCAGTGAAATGGTCGGGAAGCGTGAGCGCGGATCAGGCCACCATCACCTCCCTGGAGGGGTGGCTGTTCATGAATGCGGACAGCATCTCTTTGAACACCTTCGAAATCAGCGCCGGTGAACCGGTCAACAAGGGCTTCACCATCACGGGGACAGCCTCTAACGGGGGACGTATAACCGTCCTCACCGACCGCGGCTCTTTCTCAATCCCGGTTTTCAATCTGACGCTGGGCAATCCGGTCCTGCTCCTGGATGGAGCCGCCCGGGCGGAGAGGTTGCCGGATGCCGTGAACCTCAGCGACGGCTCAGCCGAGGATGACTATCCTTCCATTGCCATGGGAAAGGACTCCAGGGTCTGGGCGGTCTGGCAGTCGTACTTCCAGGATCAAGACGAGGTGCGACTGGCCAAGTATGAAGACAACTGGCGGACCTACACGACGCTTCCGGGGGTGTCCGGTGACGTCTGGAGACCTCAAGTTGCCGTGGACCATGGGGAGAAACCCACGGTGGTCTGGTCGCAGCAAGTCCTGGGCAACTTCGATCTCTATGCCCGCACCCTGGATCCTGAGACCCAGACCTGGTCCAAAATGCTGCGGCTGAGTTCCCACCCCAACCCGGATATCGATCATCACTTCATCTCGAGTAGGGACGGAACCCAGTGGCTAGTCTGGCAGGGCTTTCACGGCGACAATTCGGACATCTTCCTTCGGCACAACAACGGAGCCGGCTGGTCGCAGCAAGTCCGGGTGACCGAGGACCCGGCCAACGACTGGGAACCGCGCATCGCCGTGAACAGCAGTGGGAAAGCCTACATTGTCTGGGACACGTACCGAAACGGGAACTACGACATTTATCTGCGCAGCTTCGAAAATGGCGTTCTGGGCCCCGAGGTGCCGGTGGCCGACACGCCCCTCTTCGAAGCTCACCCTACGGTCGCCGTGGACGGTCAGGATCGGGTGTGGGTAGCCTGGGACGAAGCCGGGCCCAACTGGGCAAAGGATTACGGCCCGACTATCGACCCGGATTGGCGGGGGAGAGACCAGGCCGAGCGTTTCGAAGCGTCGCCGGGCGAGCGGATTCATGAATACCGCAACCTCAACCTGGTGGTCCTTGACGGATCCACCCGTCGCATCCCGATCTCTGAGTTTCCTCCCCGTGTTGCCGGGAAAGGGGATTCCTACGAGTACCCGCAATTGATGATCGACCGGCACAACAATCGGGTGGCACTTCTATTTCAGCGCCAGGGGAGAACCGGGCCCGTCCCCCCGGGGCGAACCTACTGGGAGCATGTTGTTACCTTCTACCAGGAAGAAGAATGGGGCCCTGTCCTGCCCCTGCCCTGGAGCTGGGGGCGCAACTCGGCCCGGGCAGCCGGGACTTTCGCTGCGGACGGGAGCCTGCGCCTGATCTGGCCAACCGACGGGCGGCTCTACGTCTGGAGTCATCGGCCCATCGCTCAGGAGGTCTACAGCGCACGAATCCCCACCGAAGGAGCTTTGCGGGCACCCTCCCTGAAACCCTGGAATGCACCCCCGGACATGGAGGTCATGGCGGGCCACGCCAACGAACCCCGGGACGTGAAAGCGATTCGAGGATACCGGAGCTTCGTTCACGGTGTAGAGCAACGGATTGTGAGAGGAGACTTTCATCGCCACACGGAACTCTCCTGGGACGGGGGTGGGCGCCTTGACGGATCGCTCTTCGATTTCTACCGTTACATGCTGGACGCCGGAGCCATGGACTTTGGCGCTGTAACCGATCACCAGGGCGGTGGTGGTTACGACTACTGGAAGTGGCTGATCGAGAAGAGTTGCGACCTGTACCACATCCCGCGCAGCTTCACCACCTTTTATGCCTATGAGCGCAGCGCCGTGTTCCCGGACGGGCATCGCAACATCTTCCATACCCGGCGCGGGGTGCCCGTCGTCAACTTCTTCACGGACTCGGACTATTCAGGATTTCCACCCCCGGTGGCGACCAACAGGCTCATGGACAACGACACGAAACTGCTCTACGAGTCCCTGCGCGAGACCGGAGGAATCGCCATCTCGCACACCTCCACCTCCCCCGGCATGGGTACCGACTGGCGAGACAACGATCCCGAGGTAGAGCCCGTTGTCGAGATTTTTCAGGGCGACCGCGTCTCCAGCGAGCACCTCGGAGCCCCCAGGGCAGCCCGTTCGGCCGAAGACAAGCCTCCAGGAGGCTTTCAGGAGGCCGGCTTCCTGTGGAACGCCTATCGGAAGGGGTACCGCCTGGGCACCATCACCAGCTCCGATCACGTTTCCAACCACATCTCCTATGCCATGGTGTACACCACACAACCCACTCGAGAGGCCATCTTTGAGGGGTTTCGGAAGCGCCACACCTACGGCGCAACCGACAACATCATCCTCGACTACCGGATGGGAGACCACTTCATGGGTGAAGAGTTCACGGCCTCCTCGGTACCACCCCTGAAGATTCGTGTGATCGGTACCAGTGAGGTGGCCACGGTAGAGATCATCAAGAATGAAGAAGTCATTTTCACTACGACTCCGAACCGGAAGGACGTGGAACTGACCTACGTGGATCAGGACGCCGCCTCCGGGACCAGTTACTACTACGTTCGGGTGATCCAGGACGATCGCCAGATTGCCTGGTCCAGCCCCATCTGGGTGAACTATCAGCCATGAATGCTCGCCTGGGCACCGGCACCTTGCTTTTTTCGCCTTGGTCCAGACCGGGTGGGCCCAATCCGAGCCATTTGCCGTCCGCATCAGCTTTGGCTATACGGACACGGACTCGATTCAGTGGAGGGGTAGTGTGACTGCCGACCAGGCAAATATCACTTCGATGGAAGGCTGGCTTTTCCTGGCCGAGGACAGCATTTCTTTGAATCATTTCGCGCTCAGCGCGGGTGGCCCGATCAACAAGGGCTTCACCCTCACGGGGAATGCTTCTGCCCGAGGGCGCCTTTTTGTCTTCACCGACCGCGGCTCCTTTTCCATTCCAGTTTTCAGCTTGCAGCTGGGCCATCCGGTCCTGCTCCTGGATGGAGCCGCCGGGGCGGAGAGACTGCCGGACGCCGTGAACCTCAGCGACGGCTCAGCCGAGGATGACTATCCTTCCATCGCGGTGGGAAAGGACTCCAGGGTCTGGGCAGTCTGGCAGTCGTACTTCCAGGATCAAGATGAGGTGCGACTGGCCAAGTATGAAGACAACTGGCGGACCTACACGACGCTTCCGGGAGTGTCCGGGGACGTCTGGAGACCTCAAGTTGCCGTGGACCGTAGGGAGAGACCCACGGTGGTCTGGTCGCAACAAGTCCAGGGCAACTTCGATCTCTATGCCCGCACCCTGGATCCTGAGACCCAGACCTGGTCCAAAATGCTGCGGCTGAGCTCTCACCCCAACCCGGATATCGACCATCACCTGATCTCCGATGACAGTGGCAATCTGTGGGTCGTCTGGCAGGGCTTTCACGGCGACAACTCGGATATCTTTCTTCGCCGTCACGACGGGTCCGGCTGGTCGCAAGAAGTTCGCGTGACGGCGGACCCGGCCAACGACTGGGAACCGCACATCGCCGTGAACAGCAGCGGGAAGGCCTACATTGTCTGGGACACGTACCGAAACGGGAACTATGACATTTATCTGCGCAGCTTCGAAAATGGCGTTCTGGGCCCCGAGGTGCCGGTGGCCGATACGCCCCTCTTCGAAGCTCACCCTACGGTCGCCGTGGACGGTCAGGATCGGGTGTGGGTAGCCTGGGACGAAGCCGGGCCCAACTGGGCAAAGGATCACGGCCCGACCGTTGACCCGGACTGGCGAGAAGCGACCGACGTCGCCGTGGAGGCGGCCGGTCAAACCTTTGGCGAGAAGCGACCGAAGGCGGCCGGTCAAACCTTTCGGGTGTGCGGATTCATGAATCGCGCAATCTCAACATGGTGGTCTTCGACGGTTCCGAGCGCAGGGTTCCAGCCGCTGATTTTCACCCCCTGGTGCCCGGAGAAGGTGAGTCCTACGAGTATCCGCAGTTGATGATCGACCGGCACCACAATCGGGTCGCTCTTCTGTTTCAGCGCCAGGGAAGATCCGGGGCCGTTCGCCGGGGACGCATCTACTGGGAGCATGCCGTCACCTTCTACCAGGAAGAAGCATGGGGATCTGTCCTGCCTATGCCCTGGAGTTGGGGCCGGAACTCGGCCCGGGCCGCCGGGGCATTCGCTCCGGACGGGAGCCTGCTCTTGACCTGGCCAACCGACGGGCGGCTCTACGTCTGGAGCCATCGGCCCATCCTCCAGGAGGTCTACAGCGCACGAATCCCCACCGAAGGAGCTTTGCGAGCCCCTTCTCTGAAGCCGTGGAATGCGCTCCCGGACGTGGAGGTCATGGCTGGCCACGCCGACGAACCCCGAGACGTGAAAGCGATTCGAGCCTACCGGAGCTTCGTTCACGGTGTGGAGCAACGGATTGTGAGAGGAGACTTTCACCGCCATACGGAGCTCTCCTGGGACGTCGGGGGGCAAGTTGACGGCTCTCTGTTCGACTTCTACCGCTACACGATGGATGCTGCAGCCATGGATTTCGGCGCCGTCACGGATCACCAGGCGGGAGGAGGTTACGACTACTGGAAGTGGCTGACCGACAAGAGCTGCGATCTGTACCATGTCCCGCGCAGCTTCACCACCTTTTATGCCTATGAGCGCAGCGCCGTGTTCCCGAACGGGCATCGCAATATCTTCCATACCCGGCGCGGGGTGCCCGTCGTCAACTTCTTCACGGACTCGGACTATTCAGGATTTCCACCCCCGGTGGCGACCAACAGGCTCGTCGAGAATGACACCAAACTGCTCTACGAATCCCTCCACGAGACGGGAGGGATTTCGATTCCACACCTCCAGCTCCCCCGCCATGGGCACCGACTGGCGAGACAACGATCCGGTCGTGGAGCCGGTCGTGGAAATCTTCCAGGGCGCCCGCGTTTCCAGTGAACATGTAGGAGCGCCTCGGGCAGGCCGTTCGGAGGAAGATAAACCTCCGGGAGGCTTTCAGGAGGCCGGCTTCCTGTGGAACGCCTACCGGAAGGGGTATCGCCTGGGAACCATTGCCAGCTCGGATCACCACTCGACACACATTTCCTACGCCATGGTGTACACCACACAACCCACTCGAGAGGCCCGGTACCTTCCTGCTGGAACGCCTATCAACTGGACGTAGAAGGAGGTATGACCACAGACCCAGAAACGCCTGCGAGAGGGAGCGTGGCCCAGGGAAAGTTGGCAGAAATCCCTCAAGGCCGCCAGCTCGAGCAGACTTTCACCGTTGGCGCTCGCGGGTGAGACCAGGCCAATCACAAGAGCTGGAGAAGGAAAACGCTTCCTACGCCAGATTGGAGGGAAACTTCTACACCTGACGAGCATCGAGCATGTTCGCTCGGAGAAAGCCCGGAACTCTGGGCTTGACGGGTGATGGGTCAGTGTCACGCCAGCGTCTGAAGATTGAGGGGACTCAGCTTTCGGAAGCGCTGAGACACGAAGGCTGAGCTACTGTGGAGGCGAGCGTACCAACCGACAGCGGCCACATCATCTTCTCGACTCACAACCGGATGACTTTGGGGACCACTCAGCGAGGCGGAGTGTCATGGGAGCAGAGCTCATCGGTCCTGGAGAGCTCTTTGTCACGGCACTCCTCGGTGCCGACAACGGGACGAGAGTGGCCCTGGGAACGCTTTACATCGAACCGGGCAGCCCCGTGTGATCGGTACCAGTGAACCTCGGACACTTTGTTGGAGGCGAAGGTCTTCAATTGCCTGGAGGCGGTGAGACCAGATTATCATCGGTTACCGACCGCCAGCACCGGAGGCTCGTTGGGTTTCGCCACCCGAAGAGGTCCTAACATAGTCATTTTCGGAAGCGCCACAACGGCGCGAACCTCCATCAACCATGGGGGCATCTTTCCAAACACCGAGTCCGGATGTCGAAGAGCTGACTTTCGTGGACCAGGACGCGACCTCTTTGAGGGGTTTCGGAACCAGTTACCTACTATGTTCGGTGTGATCGGTACCAGTGAGGTGGCCACGGTAGATATCATCAAGAACGAAGAAGTCATTTTCACAACGACTCCCAACCAGCAGGATGTCGAGCTGACTTTCGTGGACCAGGACGCGACCTCCGGAACCAGTTACTACTATGTTCGGGTGATGCAGGACGATCGCCAGATCGCCTGGTCCAGCCCCATCTGGGTAAACTATCAGCTATGAATTCACATTCGCGCTACCTCTGTCCTCTCCTCCTTCTGTTCTTTGTCCAGGTTGGCATTGCCCAACCGACGAGATCAGCTTGAGTGGAGGATGATCTGCAACAGGCAATGAATCTCTCTCATGGCCCGCCGGATACGAGGCCTTGACCTCGGCCTCAAGATTTGCGTAAGTCATTGCTGTGCAAGGTGGACGGGATTTTTCGGGGGGAGTGCGTTAGAAATGGAGAATCAATATCAGTTATTCATCGATGGAGAATATTGTGATGCGAAAGGCGGTAAGACTTTTGAAGTCACCTGTCCTGGCAACAACGAAGGACTCGCCCAGGTGGCCAGTGGTACGGCCGAAGACATAGATCGCGCCGTAAGGTCTGCGAGACGCGCATTTGACAACCCCACCTGGCGCAAATTGGAAGTTCAACAGCGAGTTGAGTTGCTTGAAAAGGTCGGAGACCTCATCCTGGCTCGTCTAGATGAGTTGGCTCGTCTGGAGGCGCTCGACACCGGAAATCCTATAAGCGACGTAAAAAAATATTATCTGCCTGGGGCTGCAGGTTGTTTTAGTTTTTATCCTTCTCTTGCTTATAGCCTCACAGGCCAGCAGATCCCCGTATCCCCTCAAAGATTTGACTACACACTGTATGAGCCGGTGGGAGTGGTGGCCGTCATTGTTCCATGGAATGATCCCCTGGAGATTGCGTCCGCTCGTCTGGCTGCCGCCTTGGCAGCCGGAAATACGTGTGTTCTCAAGCCATCGCCCTTGGCACCATTGTCCTGTCTTCGCCTGGGAGAAATCATCCTCGAAGCGGGTTTGCCTCCAGGTGTCGTCAATATAATCGCAGGCTCAGACGACGAAGCGGGTACGCCTCTCATTAATCATCCTCTGGTCGACATGATCAGCTTCACTGGTTCAGTCCCAACGGGCCAAATCATTCAGGAGGCTGCGGCAAAGACAACGAAACGGTTAAGTTTGGAAATGGGAGGGAAATCTCCCAACATTGTGCTTGCCGATGCTGATCTTTCCAAGGCTATCCCCGGTGCTGCGCAAGCTGTTTATCTGATGAGTGGGCAAAATTGCGTTGCCGGTTCGCGACTGTTTCTTCACGATCGCATTTATGACGAGTTCTTGGAGGGTCTGTTTGAAGAATCTAAGCGTTATCGTGTGGGAGACATCCTCGACCCCCAGACCATGATGGGCCCGTTAATATCTCCAGAACAACTTGCCAAGGTGGAGCAGTACGTGGCGAGTGGTCAGGAGGAAGGAGCCAAGCTGGTCTTCGGCGGCAGCAGGTTGTCTGATGCTGAACTTGGCCGGGGTAATTATTTCCCACCTACTATTTTTACCGACGTCCAACCTGAGATGAAAATTGCTCAAGAAGAGATTTTTGGCCCTGTCATCGCTGTCTTCCGCTTTTCCTCGGTGGAGGAGATGGTTCGTATGGCTAATGAGACGTACTACGGGTTAGGAGCAGGGGTTTGGACAGAGAACCTGAGCCGAGCCCACCAGTTAGCCAGTCTTTTAGAGGCAGGTACTGTCTACGTGAACACCTTCAATGAGTTCTATTATCAAGCTCCTTTTGCGGGTTACAAACGAAGCGGGTTAGGGTCTGAGTACGGTTTGGATGCGCTCAAGTCGTATGTCCAGCGTAAGAATGTGATCATCCGATTGGACTAGTGTACTGCCCGGGAAGTTAACACCGCGAACTTTCCGGACAGCACACTAGCCGGACCCTAAGGACGTTACCTTTCTTGCCGGTACTTCTCTGGGAGTCGGAGTGGGATTCCAAATGGCTGTAAGATAGAATCCGCTCTGGGTCGATCAATGCAACAGAAAGGAAGAACTATGGACCTCCGCATCTGTCGATACAATCAAGAAGGGAGGGCGAGAGCCGCCTGGTACTTCGATGAAGCGATTGTGGATCTGGAAGAATTACACAACCACTACCTCGATCACGGTGGTCAAGCGGTGGATCCGGTACCGGAGTGGAGCGAAGCACTCCTTTTTCTTCCTCACGGATCCCATGCTCAACTGGCGCAGACCTTGGGCGACCATTACATCCAACTGAAATCAGAGGAAAAGAACGAACTTCGCAGCAGTAGCTCTTCCGTGGAATTGTTGCCGCCGCTAGGGGCGGCAGGCAAATTTTTCCTTCTGGCCGGAAACTATGCAGAGCACATTCAAGAAGGAGGGGACGAGGCTGAAGAAAAAGCGCAAACCTTTCCGTATCTGTTCTGGAAGCCGCCCGGCACGACGTTTCGGGCATCGGGTCAGCCTGTAGCCATTCCGACCATTTCTCCCGACTTCATCGACTGGGAAATTGAGCTGGGCGTGGTGATGGGAAAGAGGTGCAAGGGAATCCCAGCCGCCAAAGCGCTTGATTGTGTGGCCGGCTATACGGTGGTCAACGATATTTCCAACCGGAAGTTTCGGCCCAACCCCAACCGCAATGAGCGAACACAGGATGGCTTCTTTGACTGGCTGCACGGAAAATGGTTTGACGGCTTTGCCCCGGTCGGTCCGTGTATTACGTCCGCGGCCGACATCGGTGATCCCCAATCCCTGAAATTGAAGCTTCGTGTCCACGGCACTACCCATCAGGATGCCAACACGGCGGACATGATCTTCAGCGTGGCGGAGATCATCGAGTTTATTTGCAGCTTCGTTACCCTCGAACCGGGCGATCTCATCTCCACCGGGACGCCTTCAGGTATCGGTTCACCGAAAGGGGTCTATCTACACCCCGGCGACGTCATGGAAGCAGAGATCGAGAGAATCGGAGTGCTCAAAACTCACATGGTCTCCGAAGAAACGAAGTGACAGAGGGGGAGCTGAGGGCGTGGCTGCTGTATTTCACACTCATGCGAAAGGCGAAACCTTGTCCCGTTACATCGAAATAATGCTTGAAAAGCGGAACGTCCGGTGCGTGGCGCGGATGCTCGATGAGGAAGCTCCCAAAACCTGTGAGGCCGTGTGGAGCGCCCTTCCACAGTCCGGTGATGTCTATCACGCCAAATACGCAAGCAACGAGATCTATACCCTCGTCGCGCCTTTCGCCGAGGAAGAGACGGGACCCGAAAATTGTACCATCGCACCGGCCAAAGGCGACGTGATGTACTTCCACCTCCCCCCGGGCTTCCGGCTCCCCCCGGAAGCGCGAGAACTGGAGGCGGCCAGGCGCGGAGTCGTAGATCTCGCGGTCTTCTACGACCGGAACAATCTCTTGCTTTCCCCCTCCGAGGGGCTAACGCCGGGGAACGTTTTCGCCACCATCGTCAAGAACATGGCAGAGATGACAGCCGCAGGCCACAGTGTCTGGCGTGAAGGATTTGTAGGAGAGCGTCTCATTTACAGCCGGCTCGAGGACGAGCGGCTGAAGGATTGGGGGATCGACGAAGACTAGCGTCAGCGCCGCCGGGGTAAGCTTTGTGAAAACAAACGTCCCCGGCCGCTCAGGCAGGGAGGTACACCCATGAGCTGCAGGGCATCCCAGGAGGTCACCTGATTGGCAGTGAGAACGGGTTTGTTGAGCTTCGCCTCCATAGCCTCCACGTGCTCGGCGAGTTTTTGTCCTGTGCACCCGACAAAAACCGCTTCCGCCTCCGGGACATCGGCTGACTCGGCAAGTTGACGCATCTTCTCGGGAGGGACAATCGGGTGTCCATCTTTCAAGTAAAGCGAAAGACTGTTCATCACTTTGATGCTGTGGGCTTCGATGAAATCAATAAACTGCTGTTCAACATCTGAGAGATAAGGACTGGCGAGGGCGACGCGTGAGATATTCAGTGCCCGGAGTGCCTTGATCATTGCTGTGCTCGTGGTGGTCGCGGGTTTTCCGGTTGCCTTTGTAATACGTTGTGCGATGTCGATATCCCCACCCGGTCCTCGAGCGAAGCTCATGGTGGTGCAGTAGTAGGCCAAGCAGTCGGGTTGGTGCCTGAGGAGTCTTCGGGCTGCCTCTTCGATGTCGCCGTTCTCGGCCAGCTCGACGGCGACATCCAGTCTGGCGTCCACTGCGGGTATAAACGTTGCCGCAGAAATGAACTCTACTCCCTTCGGCATAAAGCGCCGAAACTCGTCCACGACGGCCTGGGCTTCGCAATCAACCCACGCGTCATCGGGGTAAATGGCTCCTAATCGGCAAATCATAGACCGGCCAGGGATTGATCCAGAGCCTCCAGGGTGAAGGCGATGTCCTCGTCCGTGTGAGCCGCGGAAATTGAACACTGCTTGGTCGCGACCGGAAAGAAATAGACCCCCAGTTCGATCAGGGCCCGCCGCATCTGGAGGTCTTTGTCGAAGTCGTGATTTTCAGCCAGGTCGTGCCAGTCGCGGGGCTCGTGGTCCATGAAATACAAACAATAGGCGGAGCCCTGCCGTGCAACCACTCCCGTTATCCCTCGCGACCGCAGGATTGATTCAATTCCCTCCTGGGTCTTTGCCCCGAGATGTTCCAGAGACCGGTAGACTTCGCCATCATTTTCCAGCAGCCGTTCTATCGTGGCGATGGCGGCGGCCACCGAGATGGGATGGCCGTTGTAGGTACCCGCCAGCAAGGGCCGTTTGGCCGGGTCAGGATGCGCAAAGTGATCCATGTACTCGCTTTTGCCACCCAGTGCCGACAGCGGATACCCGTTGGCGATGGCCTTGGCGAAAAACACCAGGTCTGGTTTCATTCCGCTCATCTGACTGTACCCACCAACAGAGTGTCTGAATCCGGTCTTGACCTCGTCGAAAACCAGGAGAAAGCCACAGTCATCCGCAAGCTGTCTCAACCCCTCCAAGTATCCGGGCTGCGGTTTCACGATGCCGATGTTTTGTAGAATCGGCTCGGTGATAACACAGGCGACTGGATATCGTTCGCAAACATAACGAACCGAATCCAAATCGTTGAAGTTGACGATATGGACCAGCTGCTGGTGTGCCCGGGGAACCCCCGGTCCCAGAGCGACGTACCGATATTCCCCTGGTGAAACTCGAGGACCGATCTCCTGCAGCGGTGTTAGAACGTTGCAGCTGCAATCATTATGGGATCCATTAAAGCCCCCCTGCATCACAATGACATGATCGCGGCCGGTTACAGCACGAGCCAGCCGCACCGATGTCATGCTGGCTTCGGTACCTGTGTTGAGAAGCTCCACTTTCTCCACTGCTGGGATGTGTTCGCACAGCATTTGAGCCAATCGGCCCTCGAGCTCGTTCGTTCCGGTGCCGTAAAGACTGGCCTCATCCCTCAGCACTTCTTCCACGGCCGCGGTAACATCAGGATCGTGATGGCCCAAAAGGTGGGAGGCGAAGGCTGCGTGGTAATCCAGATATCGGTTGCCATCGACATCCCAAAGGTAAGCGAATTTGGCCCGACCAAAAACGATGTCGGGTTCCACCTTGCGGTGAATTGACACCACGCCGCCGGGAATGTATTTCTCGTTTCTGCACAGAATCTCTGCGGATTTTGCCCGCTCTAGCACTGCCATTGAACCGACCTCAAGTTTGAAATGATCAATGCCCGCCCTTGAGTGTGGAAGAAGCGACTCAGGCGGCCATCATTACTCCAACCCCAGGAGAGGTGCCGCATCCCGATGAATCAATTCTTCGATCTCTTCCGGGTTGAGACGTGGGAGATTCGTGCCTTCCACCATGTCATTCAGGCTCCGAAGAGCTTGGACTGACTTGTCCACATCGCTGAACGGGAAATCAGTCCCGAACAGCAGCTTTGCCCACACTCCATACTCCTGGACTAACATGAGACTATGGAAAAGCTGGAATGGTCTGAAATGGAGGGCCGATACGTCAGAGTAAACATTGGGATGCTTACGAATCACAGCCACGGTTTCCGACTCGTAAGGGTGGCCCAGATGAGCCAGGATGATGGGACAATCTGGATACTTAATCGCCACAGGATCGAGGTGCCGGGGCAATGTGGTGTCGATCGGACCCTGAGCTATGAAAGTTGTTCCCGTGTGCAAGAGCACGGGTAGTGTGTGTCTGGAGGCGTAATGCCACAAATCGTCCAGGTCGGGGCTCTGGGGATAAAAGCCTGCATACATGGGCATGAGCTTGATCCCTTTCATCTTGAGTTCCTGGTGTCCCCGCTCCATCTCTTCTCGCCAATTCTCCTGGGTTGGGTCTAGAGAAAGAAACGGAATCAGATGTTCGGGATCCTGAGCGCAGTACCCCGCCACGTGCTCGTCCGGCGTCCATAGCCCGGCCAATTTGGCTTTTCCACCAAAAACCACGGTTTTAACCGTCTCAGACCCGTTCTGACAGTTGGCACGGTATTCTTGCAGGTGAGTAGTGAGATCGAGACCAGCGGAGCGCCACGCTCTCAGTGCTTGCTGACGAAACCCTTCCGTAAAATGATCCGCTTTCCATGCGTGTGTGTGGACATCGAAAATCAATCCTTGCCTCCTCTAGAAAACGACGGCCGCCTGTTTGGGCAATCGCTCTGGGGAGCCCATTCTAGCAGGAAAGCTGTCAGTCGCTCCTCATAAGTTCCGATTGAGTTCCGACCTCAGCTTGACGAGAACTGAAAGGAGAAGACCTTACTGCGCTTCAGGTGGAATCTGAGCTTGACGGAGCGGCCAGCCAAAGATGTCAGATCGGCTTTGTCCCTCCAGCTGAAGGTGTGCCTGACCGAGTCCCCGCGGAAGGTCTCGCACTCGTCCCGCGAAAAGCCTGGGAAGGGCTTGCCGGTGTCAGGATCGAGGATTTCCACCCGAACGCTTCCTTCATCTCCCGCCGTGGCAGCGTTCACCTTCAGCTGCCTGCCTGAGAATCTCAACGGCTTGGTGGTGAAGCTTCCCTGGCCCGCCGCCAGCGAGACGAATCCATCTAGGCGCAAGATGGCGAGGTTCTGGGAGCTCTCTTGGTTCTCGCCCCGGCTCACTCCCCAATGGCCTTTCTTGAAACCGGTGTAGTAGATCCAGATCTCGCCCCGGTCCTCACGCACCAGCGGCGGCTGGGCCACGAAGATCATTCCGGCGTCGTAGCTTCCCTCAGGACCATTGGGGATGAAGGGCCGCCGTTGACCTACTCGCTGCCAGGTCCTACCGTCACGGCTGAAGGCCAACTGGATGTCGATGCGATCCAACCACGGATTGCGGGCCAGATCCCGTCTGGGAGGAGTCATCGGCTCCATCTCGGGACAGATGTGGTAGGGGGTCAGGAAACCGATGTAGGTTCCTTCATAGAGCAGCGTCTCGAAAGTGTAGAACCCGCCGGTGCAGGGTCCATCCTTCTCGTCCGGGGGTACCAGGATATACTTCTGGTTCACCTCTACCGGATCCTTCATGTCCTTGGGCGCATCCCAGTTGAGAAAATCGGGGCTGGTAGCAATCCCCGGAGTCCTCACCCTGCCTTCCCGTCTGGTCCCCTGAAAGAGAGGGTGGTCCTTGAATATCGCAGGCCAGAGGCGGATATGGGCCACGTAGAGCTCGCGCTTGGGATCCCAGAAGAAGACCTGGTGGGTGTCGTTGTTCAGGAACACCGGATTGGCGTCGTAGGTCTTCCAGTGGATGCCGTCGGGCGAGTAGGCTGCCCAGACTCCATCCAATTTGGGGTCATCCTTGCTGTTGTGACGATAGAGCATCTTGTAGCGTTTCCCGGGATCCGATTCGTGGTCGTCCCGTGCCACTCCGGGAGCCCGGGCACCCACCTGCTTTCCGAAGACGAAGTTATGCTTTCGGGACGGCTCTCCCTTGCACCAGCGAGAGTGATAGTCGAACTGGCCCACCAGGGGCTTGTCCCAGTGGAGACCATCTCGAGATTCGTAGTAGGCAACCAGGTTGTCCGACCAGTTGTAGTTCACCACCTGGTGCCACATCTGGTAGACACCCCGATCCGGGTCGTAGGCAAGGTTGGGAGAGTTGCCGAAGTGCATGTCCGCCTCCCAGCACCGGTCCATCTGGATGATGGGATTGCCCCCGTACTTGAGAGGCTGGTTCATGATGCGATAGACACCTTGAACAGATTCGATAACGTGATCGTCAAACAGCAGCAGCATCTGGGAACCCACATCGATGGAGTTGGCCTGACCCCATGCGGTGAAGGCCCCCACAAGCAGGATCAGCGGCTGAAAGCAACGGAAGGCGCGAGAGAAGGACATCTTTGTTCCTGCTTGGTCTTGGTATGTCATGAGGTGGAGCGGGCAATTCAGCCCACTCTGTTGAGTTAACTCTACCGTGTTGCTGATCCCTTGTCATTTCCCCGCGCCGGAAAGCTAGGTATCCTTAGTATGGAAGGGAGTACTTAGGGATAAGGAGTCGTGACGGGAGAGATTCAGCCATGAATGAGAAGCCCATAGAGGTGTTACGCCGCGACGGCTACGTGATCCTAAAAGGCGTCATCCCGGCCCATGAGGTGGGCCCCGTCCGGGAAAGCGTCGCCGACACCGTTCGCAGGCACACCAGCCTGCCGCTTCCCCAGGGATACGTCACCGGTTTCCTGCGTCTGAACCAGGCCATTGCCCCCTATCTGACCGATCCCCGGATCGGCTAAGCAACTGTTTTTCTGTAATTTGACTGAGAGTGATCTGAGATCGGATTCTCCTGTGGTTTGAAATCGACCAGGCTGAGGTACTGTTTCCCGATCAGCCAGTCTTCGTGAATCTCCTCGACGACAGCGGTGATGAGTCGTAGTGCGGACTCGGTGTTTGGAAAGATACCGACGACCCGGGTACGCCGGCGAATCTGACGGTTTAGGTTCTCCAGCCCGTTGTTGGTGCGAATGCGCCGCCAGGTAGAACGTGCAAAACGAAAGACCGTAAAGCCTTCCGGCAGATTGGTCTCCATCCAATCGGCCAGCTCCGGGTTGCGGTCGTAGTATTGCTCGACTCTGGCCCGAAGCATCGCCTCAGCTTCGCCTCCAGACGGGGCATTGAAGATGTCTCGAATGTCAGTGGCGATGGCGGCACGTTGGTCGGATCGGCGGGCGTATCGCTGAGCATTCTGGCTCAGGTGAAACTGACAGCGTTGCCAGGGCACTGAAGGAAAGACAGCTCTTCTGGCAGCTCGTAGTCCTGAGTGGTCATCGCTGACAATCAGCTGCACACCCTCCAGACCACGCTTTTGAAGCTGCTGCAGAAACTCTCGCCAGTGGACCTCCGCCTCGCTGAGTCGGCAGCTGACCCCAATCACCTCCCGCTTGCCCCAGCAGTTGACTCCGGTCGCTTTCAAGACGGCCACATCCTGAATGCTGCCCTGGCGACGGACCTTCTCGTAGTGGGCATCTAGGTACACAACTGGATAGCTGCCCAAAGGGCGGTTGCGAAACTGCTCGAGTTCGTCGTCCAGCAGCTTGGAGATTCTTGAGACCTGGCTGGCGGAGATCTCGGTGCCGCACAGCTGCTCGGTAATCTCAGTGACCTTGCGCGTCGACACGCCCATCACGTACATCTCGGCGATGGCCAGCTTCAGGGCTTTCTCCGAGCGGCACCCTCGCTCCAGGGATCGGGGATAGAAGTCCAGGTGACGTACTTGTGGAATCCGGATTTGAAGCTGTCCCACTCGAGTTGACAGCGTCTTGGCCTTGTACCCGTTGGCGTGGTCTCGACGCTGCTCGCTCCGCTCCCAGCGTCGAGCTCCCAGAAACTCTTCTCGTTCCATCTGCATGGCGGTGTTGAGCAGTTTCTCCAACACTCCTCGAAACGCGTCGCTGCCTTCTTCGATCAGTTCTTTCAACAATTCTCGTGGTAGCCTCTGTTCTGGGTCTGGGGTCATTCGGATCCTCCTTGCTCTTGTCTTGAGTTTTTGGAGAAATCCTGCCCCAGACCTCTGATCCTTTTAGCTCACCTTCCTCAAATTACAGAAAGAACGGTACACCCCTCCCGGATCATGGAGATCGTCGAAGAGCTCTTTGGTGAGAACGCCCGCATCTCCATGCTCACCGGAGTGATCAACGGCCCCGGAATCCAAAGGGGACCTGTCCACGCCGACTGGCCCTATAACCAGGACCAGTACTCCCGCGTCAGGGCCCCCTACCCGGATGTGATCATGAATCTGGTTACGATGTGGATGCTCTCACGCTACACCAAGGCCAATGGGGGAACCATCGTGGTGCCCCGCAGCCATCTGCACAGCAACGCGCCTCGCCAGCGGACTGATTTAGACCCGGACTCGGTCTTCGAGGACGAGATACAAATTGAAGGGGACCCGGGAGACGTGGCCGTGTTCGATGCCCGGACCTGGCATTCCATCGCGCCCAACATCACCGAAGAGGAACGAGTCGGCGTCATCGTTCGCTACGCCCCATGGTGGCTGAACCTCAATCCCCTGCGGCCGGGAAGCCGGGACCGGAGTCAGATCGTCGACGACCCCGGCGGCAGCGCCGCGACGGATCCCAAGGTAGAGCCCTTCCCACCTCCATCTACAGCCGCCTGCCGGCAGACCTGCAGCCCCTGCTCTACCACCTGGTGGTGGAGGATTAGAAGGCGAGCGCCGCAGGTGTCACGCCGCCTGACTGACTCACGGCCACATGATCCAGCTCATGACAGGGACAAGAATCCATGACGCTCTTTCTGGCAATGGGCA
This sequence comes from Acidobacteriota bacterium, assembly GCA_965205345.1. GTDB lineage: Bacteria > Acidobacteriota > UBA6911 > RPQK01 > CBDAPI01 > CBDAPI01. The sequence goes on from CBDBGQ010000057.1 coordinate 29,938, forward strand.
ATTCTCTAGATCGGTTCCAGGGCCTTCACCCCATCGACTACTGGGTGATTGCTCTCTATCTGGGCGCGGTGCTGGTGCTCGGATACTACTTCAGCAGGCGACAGAGCAACACAGAGGAGTACTTCCTGGCGGGCCGGAACATGCCCTGGTTCGCAGTGGGACTGAGCCTACTCGCTTCGATCCTGTCGACCATCACTTACCTCTCCATCCCGGGAGAGATCATCAAAAACGGCCTGGGTGCCAACTCCGTACTTCTATCCTATCCCCTGGTATTCGTGGTGGTGGGCTACCTGGTCGTCCCCTTCTTCATGCGACTTCAGGTCACCACGGCCTACGAATATCTGGAAAAGCAGTTCGATCTTTCTACGCGGCTCTTCGGAGCCTCCATCTTCATACTGATTCGCCTGGCCTGGATGGGAACCATCGTGTTCACGGCCTCGGGAGCCTTGGCCACGATCAGCGGCCTCTCCTTCACTACGGTGGTGCTGGGAGTGACAGCGGTGGGCACCATCTACACCACCCTGGGCGGCATGAGAGCAGTCATCTGGACCGACGTGGTCCAGTTCTTCATCCTCTTCGGCGGCGCCCTCTTCACCATACTCTACGTGATCCACGACGCTGGAACCGGCCCGGTGACCTGGTGGAACGACATCACCACAGCCGAAATGGAGCCGCAGCCAATCTTCAGCCTCGATCCGACGGTACGGCTGAGCTGGGTGGGGATGATCAACTGGACGCTCTTTTGGTGGATCTGTACCGCCGGAGGTGATCAAGTGGCGGTTCAGCGCTACTTGAGCACGGATTCGGCCACCTCGGCCCGTCGATCCTTCGCCTGCAACCTGACGGCCAGTGCCGTCATGACGCTGCTCCTGGGTCTGTGTGGGATGGCACTCTACTCCTACTACCAGGCGCAACTCCCCTCCGATGTGGACAGCGTCTTTCCCCACTTCATTCGCCATGTCCTACCGCGGGGTCTGGCAGGGTTGGTGGTGGCAGCCCTCTTCTCCGCCGCTATGTCCAGCCTGGATTCAGGAATCAACTCTGTCTCCTCGGTGGTCATCACCGACTACTATCGACGTCTCCGCAGGTCCGCAGCCAGCCCGCGTGGCGAAATGATCCTGGCCCGGGTGGTCACAGTTGCGGCCGGGATCTTCGCCATCCTGACCTGCTTTCTCCTGGACTGGATCCCGGAGGAGATGCGGGGGAACCTCTTCGACGTCACTGGAAGGATCAGTAGCTTCCTGGTGGGCAGCCTGGGAGGGATGATGTTCCTGGCCATTCTCAAGGTTCGCTGCAGCGGCCGGGTGGCCATGGGGTCAGCGCTGGCGGGAATGTCGGTGGGCCTGGTCTGGGCTCAGGGCCACTGGCTCTTTGGACTGCAAGAACTGGCCTGGATGTGGGTGATTCCACTTTCAACCCTGGTTACCTTTGGCTCTGCTCTCGCCATTTCATGGATGCTCCCCGCCCGGTCCTGACAGAGCATTGCAAGCAGGCTCCTGCGTCAGCACAGCGTACTCACTTTTCTTGAGGTGGAAATAAAGCTTCAATGATGCTCCTGTCAGCCGGCAGGGGCGTGGCCAGCGAAACCCCGACTCCGAGCGTCCAGGATGCAGCCGCGGCCCAGACAAAGGGGTCCAACCCAATCAGGGAGGGAAGCTGAAGGCTGGTTGCCAGATCAGCGAATCCGAAGGCGAACAGAATGGGTCGGGCGCTGTAGAGCAGGATCACGGTTCCGGCTCCCGAGAGCATGGCCGCGATTGCACCCTGGGCCGTAGCGCGCCGCCAGAATAGACCCATGGCGATGGGCGCAAGGAAGCCCGCCGCCAGACCCGTAGAAGCAAAGACGACCACGTACTGGAGCAGCTCCGGAGGCTTTAAGGCCAGGAGCATGACCACACCTCCCACTATGGCGGTGGTGGCGTGGGACATGCGCCGCATGGTGGTCTCGGAGGCCTGCGGGTTAAAAACTCGCTGATAGATATCGCGGACGCAGCTGGAGCTGACCAGGAGGAGGAAGGAATCCACCGAGGACATGACGGCGGCATAAGGTGCGGCAATGAGCACCCCTGCCAGCAGGGGGGGGGCAATACGAGTCGCCATCAGAGGCATGACCTGGTCGGAGACTTCGAGAGGTGGAAGGATCGCCCGGGCGATTGTGAAGATGACCACGAGCGGGATGTAAAGAAGTGAAAAATAAATGCACACCAGCAACAGCGCGCGGGCCAGAGAACGGGAATCCCGAAAGGCGATAAGCCTGACCATCGTACTTGGCTGGCTCGTTCCCGCGACCGTCCAGATGGAAAAAAAGGAAATCGCCAGACCCAGGGGCAGGAAAGGGACGCCCTCGACCTCAGGACCGGGCACGTGCACGAGCCCTGGATCCTGCTCGAACAGGGCAGACGTCGCGGCTGCCAGCCCGCCGCTCGCTTTCACAGCCAGGGGCAGCATGATCAGGACTCCCGCCGCCATGACGACGCCCTGCATGACATCGGTCCAGACCACCGCCCGAAAACCGCCGAAGCTGGTGTATAACACCACCGACAGGGTAAAGATGAGCAGACCCGTCTCGTATGAAAGGCCAAACAGCGTGTGCATAATCAGCCCGCCTGCCTTGAACTGGGCCAGCATAAAAGCCGACTGGAAGATGATGATGACCATACTGGCAAGAACACCCAGCTTTGCGCTCCGGTAGCGGTCGCGCAGGAGATCCGGGATGGTGATGGCGCCGAGGCGGCGGGCCACTTGATTGAGACGCTTGCCCATAACTCCCATGGTCACCAGGGGAACCACCACGTAGCCGGCAATCCACAAAGCCAGGATCCAGCCGTACCTGTAGATCAGCGAGGGGAATCCCATGAAGGTGCCGCCGCTGGCGCTGGTGGCAGCAAATGTGAAGGCCAGGGCCCAGGGGCCCAGTGCCCGTCCGGAGAGGTAGTATTCCTTCAGGAATGCACGGCGCCTCTGAAAGCGGTAGGCCAGCGCCGCCAGCAGAAAAACTCCTGCAAGATACGTGGCAAATGCGACGATGGTGCCGGTGTGAACCATCAGTCGGCCTTCTCAGCCTCGTCGCTCCGGTCTCTGCCCAGGTCATCATCCGACATGAACCAGAGGCAGAACCATACCGTGACCAGGTTGGCCGCCCCCCAGGGCACCACCACCCCCCACCAAACCCAGGCCGGCATTCCCCAGACCAGACTCAGCCCCCCATCTGCAGGCGACTGCCCCCTCAAATAGCAGTAAGCAAGGATATAGAGCATCGCCGCAAGCGAGATCGCAATGGCGACCAGCGCCTCACGGCGTGCGTTTTGGTAGGTTTTCCATTCCGAATGGCTCATCGCTTGATTTCCTCTCCGACGGGGCGGATCTGGAGCCAATATTCTCTCTTTTTGGGCCTCCTCGCCAGCATTTTCTGCCGACCGACCCTTTTCAAGCCGCAGGAACTTCTACTTGATCCCACGCGAACGAGTCCTTGACGCACTTTTCGGCGGGACATAAAATTCCGGCGAGAAGGCTGCTCCGGCCTTGCAACGGCTTGCTGGTAAGCCTGTTCGGGCAGTGCCGGGAAGAAACATCAGATCATGTCCTCCAGCATAGATCGCCGAACATTTCTGGCTTCGACTGCTTATGCTCTGATGGCGGCTACCGCCCCGCCCAGGAAGATCGGCGCCGTAATGACGGTCTACCGGCAAATGTCCCACGCAGATGTCATTGTAGGAAAATACCTGGAGGGATACCGGCAGGACGGCCGCGCTCCCGCTCCGCGCTCCCGTATTGTGTCCATGTTTACGGCACAGGTGCCCGAAGATGACATGAGCCGCGCGATGGCCAGAAGGCACGGCGTCCCGATCTTTCCCACCATCTACGAAACGCTGACACTGGGCGGTGACCAACTGGCGGTGGACGGGGTGCTGTTGATCGGTGAGCACGGGGATTACCCCAGCAATGAAAAAGGCCAGAAGCTGTACCCGCGCTTTGAAATGTTTCTGGAGATTACCGACGTGTTTCGCCGCAGCGGCCGCTCGGTCCCTGTCTTCAACGATAAGCACCTTTCCTACAGCTGGGTCAAGGCCCGGCGCATGGTGGAGATCTCGAGGGAGCTGAACTTCCCGATGATGGCAGGATCATCCGTTCCGGTGGCCTACCGAGAGCCGGCGCTCGAGGTGCCTTGGGACTCACGAATCAACAAAGCGGTTGCCATCAGCTACAGCGGACTGGATATCTATGGGTTCCATCTGCTGGAGGCGCTCCAGTGCATGGTGGAGCGCCGCCGCGGCGGGGAAACGGGGGTGGCCGCCGTCGAGTGCCTGCAGTACGAGGCCGTGTGGGAGTACCTGAAGCGCACCCCTTGGGCGAAGCGCCTCTTTGACGCGGCCCTCTCCCGAAGCCAAAGCCTCCGGCCCGGGGATCTGCCCGGGCTCGTCAAGGAACCGACTGCGTTTCTCATCCATTACAGAGACGGGCTCGCGGCGGCCGCCTTTTTGCTCACGGGTGCCGTTCAAGACTTTACCGTGGCAGTGGATGTGGAGGGTCGTGCTGAGCCCGTATCGACTCTCATGTGGCTCCAGCATGGCCCGCCTTACCACCACTTTGCCTGCCTGGTGAAGAACATCGAGAAGATGTTTGAGACGGGGCGGCCAAGCTACCCGGTGGAGAGGACGCTGCTGACCAGCGGTATGCTCGATTTTGCCCTGGAATCGCGCATTCGGGGCTACCGGAGGCTGGAGACTCCCCAGTTGGCCGTGCGCTACCGGGCGCCCAGAGAATCACGCTTCTGCAGACAAGCCCCCAGGGACCCAGGGTAGGAGGCTGAAGCCCCGAGTTTCCTTCCGGGTTTGGCGAATGCCGTCACCCTGAGCCACGGACTTCATCTATCTCGGGGGTCGGAGACCTCCTCTGCATCGGAGGTCTCGATCGTGCGGCTGGAAGTCATTCTTTGGATGGACTCCCGGTCTTTAAACCCGTGACCAGTCATCAGACAAACCACCCGGCTTGCGGCGGACACTTGACCGCGAGAGGCGGCCTGGAGGTAACCCGCGTAGGCAGTGGCACCTGCCGGCTCGCAATAGATTCCCTCACTGGCAAGCATCCTTTGAGCATCATAGATGGCGGAGTCACTGACCGTCTGGCCGGTCCCTTCCGAAGCCAGCACCGCCTCCAACGCCATATCTCCATCAATAACGCTTGCCACCTGAAGACCGGAGACCTGTGAAGTACATTGGACGGAGACGGCGGCCTTCTCTCCTTTGCTGAGAGGTCCCGTGACCGTTGCACATCCCTCGGGCTGGACGGCATGGATTCTGGGTATCCGCTCGATCTTTCTTGCCTGGAAGAATTCGGAAAAGCCCCGAAAGACAGCCGTCAGGAGCCCACCTCCTCCCACGGGGACAAAAACATCCTCAATGAAGTCCAATTCATCGGCCAGTTCGTGGGCGATGGTTTTTACTCCCTCCATCCCCTCTGGGCTGTAGGTGAAGGCTGATACTAAAAGGGCTGCCTTTTCGGATTGAGCTCTCTGCTTCAATACCTTCAGGAGCCTGCAAGTGATTTCCGCCGACACTCCAAAACCTCGGATTCGCTGCAAAGTGGCGCCATGAGCGAGCATTTGAAGGGCCTTTGCCTGGGGCGTCGCTTCAAGGATGAAAATCTGGCAGGGTATGCCGGCCCGGGCACAGTACGCAGCCAGGGCGGCTCCCGTGTTGCCCGAGGACGTCGCCAAACACCGAGATTTGCCTTTTTCTTTCATCCAGGACAAGGCGCAGCTGCCAAACCTGTCTTTGTAAGAGCCTGTAGGATTCAGGTATTCGAGCTTGAGAAATAGATTTCTGCGGAGCGCACAGATAGGTGTATTTCCTTCACCCAGCGTGATGATGTTCGACTGGTCTTCGACAGGGAGATATTCGATGTACTGCCACACGCGTTCAAAACTCCTTCAAGCTGACATTCCTCATATCAACTTCAGATCCGATTTCGTCTGGCCTCCCCGGGATGAAGGATCAAACCCTATCCGCCCTCCAACCTTGCGTCAACCATTCTCTCGTCGTATTTCCGCTGAGAACGGCCTCTGATTCCTGGGTTGTCCAGGTGCTTTTCTCAAAGTCTAATAAGCGGAGACACATATCTCCTCGCTTACCGCGACCTCCGCCGTCTGAAACGTGACCATCCGGCTATTCCGAACCACCTTCCGGGAGCAAAGTTGCTCAAAAGTGGCCGACTTTGCCTCGGAATCCCCGGCCGGTTTGTCTCGGAACAGGTGGCCGCTTTCAATCGGAATCAGTGGCCGGTTTGGCCCGGAATGTGCAGTCCCCAAGAAGGACGAGTAGATTGTCCCCTCATTCCTTGCCCCCCGTCTATGCCCCGGGCCCTTCCCGTTTCATTGAAATTTCGATATCCTGCCCCTTGTGGTGGGCGAGTCACAACAGCAAGATCCCAGGCAGGCGGAGTCACCGCTGCCCGAAACAATGCAGGCTGTTGTTCTATCCGGTATCGGACCAAGCAACCTGTCCTGTCAGGAGATTCCTGTTCCTCAGGTCGGTCCCAACCAGCTGCTGGCCCGAGTGGACGCGGCCGGTGTGTGCTCGTCAATCCTGAAGGTCCTTTCACAGGGAAGCAAACACACGTTTTTGAACGGCTGGAACTTGGAGCAATTTCCGATCATTCTCGGGGACGAGGGAGCTGTCACGCTGGTCAAGGTCGGAGAAAACTTACGGGGTGAATACGAAGCCGGACAGCGCTTCGGGATCCAACCTGCCGTTGATGTGGCGCCGATCAACCACCGTGAGCGATACACGGACGGCGCAGCAGGGATGAAGAAGTGCGCCGTGGGTTACACGCTCAACGGCTGTCTGGCTCAGTACATCCTGATACAGGAGGAAATCCTGCAGGGTAATTGCCTGTTGACCCTTCCACACGACCAGCTCCCCTATTTTTCAGTTTCGATGGCTGAACCCATCTCCTGTGTCTATTCGGCGCAGCAGCGGCACGTCCATATTTATAAGGAGAGTCCGTTTGAGGAGCGGGTCTCCAGGCTGGGACTCCTGCGGGGGGGGACGACCGTGATCATCGGCGCCGGCGTCATGGGCAGAATGCATCTGGAAATGGCTGTGCGCTTTCGGCCCCGCCATTTGATCATCAGTGACCTGGTGCAGGATCGGCTCGACAAAGCATTGAAAGCGGTGGAACAGAAAGGGAAAGAGCTGGGAATTGCTGTGGCCGCCGTTCAGGCTGATGAGCTCGAGGCGTTCGTCCATTGCCTCACGGACGGAGCCGGCGCTGACGACATTGTTCTCGCCGTGGGTATACAGTCGGTTCAACAACAGGCGCTCGGGCTTCTTGGCAAAGGGGGTGTGGCCAATCTGTTCGGTGGTTTACCTCGCGGGCAACATCTCCTGCAATTGGATGCCATTGCGGTCCATTACGATGAGATTAGAGTCGTGGGTTCCAGCGGAGGCGAGCCATCGGACTTGAAGGCTACGCTGGACGCGATCGCCTGCCAGGACATCGATCCCGGTAAATACGTCTGCGCTGTCGGTGCGCTTCCCCATGCCCCAAATGTTTTGCAGATGATGGGAGAGAACAAGGTCGACGGCAAGGTGATCCTCTATCCTCACACCCACACCTCTCAATTGAATTGGGTCGATTCCTGGGATAAGGCCAAAGAAGAGCACTTCTTGAGGTAACATCAAAAAGCTGAGCACTCGGGTTCACGGGTACATTGACGACTTGGTCAGGCCGCCCGGACTTGCCATTGAGATCACCTTTGTCGGCTTTTACTAAAGAATTCTGCCAATAATGGCAGGTCCTCAAGACATGGATTGGCTCTTTACCCTTTGAAACAGCCACCAGGATGGATATGAGCACAAAAGGAGCCAAAACGTTTGTCGGTTTCGGGTTTGGGCCCATACAAAGCGGCTTGTTTCTCTTTGAAGCTTATAGATCGAAGAACTTCGGACGCTTCCTGATGGCAGAAATCGATGAAGACCTGGTTCATGCCGTCCGAAGCAACAACGGGTGTTGCCGGATCAATGTCGCCCATAAGGATGGCATCCGAACTTTTGAATTGGAAGGAATCGAAATCTACAACCCATGCCACGAGTCTGACCGGAAGACAATCATCGATGCCGTTGCCGAATCGGAAGAGATCTGTACGGCGCTGCCAAGCATTGATTTTTATGACGGGGCGAATGAAACCAGCGTCGCCAGTATGATTAGTCTGGGTCTTTCGAGTCGCCGCGCCGCGATACCAACCATCGTTTACACTGCGGAAAATCATAATCAGGCTGCCGAAATCCTTTTCGAAACGATATCCTCCAATGTCCCTCCAAGAACTCTCCAGGAAGTGCAGGTTCTCAACACGGTGATTGGAAAAATGAGTGGTGTCATTGTCGAATCGGACACGATCCAGAGGATCGGTCTGGAGACAGTCACGCCTCATTTGCCGCGAGCCGTTCTGGTGGAAGAATTCAACACCATTCTCATTTCCAGAATTAACCTGAACAATCACCAGCGAGGAATCGCAGTCTTTGTTGAAAAGGATGATTTGCTCCCTTTCGAAGAGGCCAAACTCTACGGCCACAACGCGGTTCATGCGCTGATTGCGTACCTGGCCGACCTGAAGGGGATGAAGACGATCGCCGAAGCAGGTCAGGATCCAGACATTATGAAAATCGCTCACGAAGCGTTTGTCCACGAATCGGGAGCCGCTCTGCTGAGACTCCATCAGAACCTGAGTGACCCACTCTTTACGCCTGAAGGCTACCGGGAATATGCCGAAGATCTTCTTGAGCGAATGATTAATCCCCACCTGCATGATCTTGTCTCCAGGGTTGCACGCGATCCGGTTCGCAAACTGGGGTACGACGACAGGCTCTTTGGTACGATGCGCCTCGCCCTCCAATACAACGTGGAGCCCAGGTGCCTTGCCCTCGGGGCCGCCGCAGCAATCCTTTCCATGATGAAGCGTCGCGAGAGTCTTCACAGGACCTTCGCGACACTGCCTGAGGATTCATCCTGCATATCCGATGAAACGGTAACCCAGTTGCTGCGGGAAATTTGGGGAAGCAGGCAGGACGAGTATGCCCAGGAATTGATCGGATTAACCTGCAGGGCCCTTCAAACGATACAGCGCAGGGTCGGGGAACGAAAAGATGGGTAAAGCGCAGGCTGTCGTCGCAGGCCATATCTGCTTGGACATTATCCCGACCATCGAGAGCCAGCAGATTCGTTTCTCACCCGGACAGCTGGTGGAAGTCGGTGCGGCTTACGTGGCTACGGGAGGACCGGTCGCCAACACCGGTTTGGCTCTTCACAAGTTGGGAATCAAGACTCAACTCATGGGCAAGATCGGTAACGATCTGTTTGGCCGTGCGATTCGGGAGGTCATCGCTGGCCATGCCTCCACTCTGGTGGAGGGCATCATCGAAGTTCCCGACGAAGTGAGCTCTTATACGATCATACTGAGTCCTCGAGGCGCAGATCGGATGTTCCTCCACTGCCCGTCCTGCAACGACACTTTTGTAGCGGATGATGTCAAATATGATCTGCTGAAAAACTCACAATTGTTTCACTTCGGCTATCCCCCCTTGATGAAACGGATGATTGAAGACGATGGCGCTGAACTGAAGGACCTGTTCCGAAGAGCCAAAGCGACCGGGGTCACCACTTCTCTGGACATGACGCTGCCGGATCCAGGTTCTTTCTCGGGCACTGTGAACTGGCCTGTCATTCTTTCCGGCGCGCTTCGCCACGTGGACATCTTCCTGCCCAGTTTGGAGGAAGTGCTGTGCACGCTGTACCCGGAGATCTTCGCCAAACACTCTGACGAATTACCGTCGTTCGTAACACCTGAACTGGTGAGTTCTATCGGCGACGATCTGCTCTCGATGGGGCCGAAAATCGTGGGATTGAAACTGGGTGAGATGGGTCTTTACTTGAGGACTGCAGACCACCCCGATTGGGAGAGCATGGGCCGGGCGACACCGTCTGAACGGGCATCCTGGACCGGGCGCCAGCTGTGGTCACCTTGCTTTAAAGCCCAAGTAGCAGGTACCACAGGGGCCGGCGACGCTACAATCGCAGGTTTTCTGGCGGGCTTTTTGCGTGGTCTGGAGCCGGAAGAAACTATCACAATGGCCTGCGCTGTTGGAGCCTGCAACGTGGAAGCGGCTGACGCTCTAGGGGGAATCCGTTCCTGGTCCGAAACCAAGAAACGTACTGCTTCGGGATGGCCACGTGTGCCCCTGGCTTTCTCGATGACTGGCTGGCACTGTGCTAGCGAAACCGGCCTGTGCCATGGCCCCAATGATGTAACGATTCCTAAAAGACAAAAGGGCGGTTGAAATTGATAAACCTGATGACGACACTGAGGGGTTCATTGCTCGAATCATTTTTTCCCTGCGGCCTGGGATTTGGAGCAGGTAGACGCCTGTGTTGCCGACGATCCGGCTGCGATCTTGGAGCGTCAGAAGCACTGGCACAGCGATTTTTCAATTCAAATGGCGGACACGGTAGCCGACTTCGATACCATGATGGGTCATGAACTGGCCATGGAAATCCGGCGTTGTCGTGAGGAGGGACGAAAGCTGGCCCTGATCTTGCCGGTCGGTCCGATGGGAATGTATCGGTGGGCCATCTACTTTCTGCAGGCCTGGGAAGTTTCCTGCGATCATGTCACCGCGCTCAATATGGACGAATGGAGTGATGCTGAGGGGAACACGCTTCCCGGGAGCGACCCCAGGGCGTTTCAAAGAGCCATGGAGAACGCATTCTATGACCCATTGGGTGAGGCAACCGTGCCCTCGACGCAGCGGTTCTTTGCGACCAAAGAAATGCTGCCGGAGTACCATCAGCGAATCTCGGCGCTCCAGAAGGAGGGTGCCAAGCTGGTGGTTGTTTTTGGGATCGGACGTTCCTTTCACATCGGTTTCTGGGAGCCCCAATTTGGTGCCGAATTTAACAGCGACGAAGAGTGGCGTAAACAGACCCACCGTTTGGGAGCCCAATTGCACCCTCTTACCATTGAACAAAACGCCATTACGAGTTTCAAAAGCAGAACCACCCTTGTGCCCGCCTTCGCCAACACCATTGGTCCCAAGCTTTTCACCGAGGCCGATACGTCATCGGGGGTGCGGACGGAGAACTGGGACGCGGCATGCAGTGGCAGGGTCTGTCTCTTTGGGTGACCCTCCGCCATGCCACCACACGTCACATCCCATCCACCTGGATGCCGCGTCAGCCCGGAGTCCTTTACTTTCTCCGGGGGTTGGCCGGCCCACTGCAGGCCGATATCAACTGATGTCTTCTACCGTGACCGCTCTTCCCCTCTTATCAGCTCTGGTCGACCATTGTCTTTGGCAATCCTCCCTTTGATTCAGAGGGGTGTACCGTTCTTTCTGTAATTTGAGGAAGGTGAGCTAAAAGGATCAGAGGTCTGGGGCAGGATTTCTCCAAAAACTCAAGACAAGAGCAAGGAGGATCCGAATGACCCCAGACCCAGAACAGAGGCTACCACGAGAATTGTTGAAAGAACTGATCGAAGAAGGCAGCGACGCGTTTTCGAGGAGTGTTGGAGAAACTGCTCAACACCGCCATGCAGATGGAACGAGAAGAGTTTCTGGGAGCTCGACGCTGGGAGCGGAGCGAGCAGCGTCGAGACCACGCCAACGGGTACAAGGCCAAGACGCTGTCAACTCGAGTGGGACAGCTTCAAATCCGGATTCCACAAGTACGTCACCTGGACTTCTATCCCCGATCCCTGGAGCGAGGGTGCCGCTCGGAGAAAGCCCTGAAGCTGGCCATCGCCGAGATGTACGTGATGGGCGTGTCGACGCGCAAGGTCACTGAGATTACCGAGCAGCTGTGCGGCACCGAGATCTCCGCCAGCCAGGTCTCAAGAATCTCCAAGCTGCTGGACGACGAACTCGAGCAGTTTCGCAACCGCCCTTTGGGCAGCTATCCAGTTGTGTACCTGGATGCCCACTACGAGAAGGTCCGTCGCCAGGGCAGCATTCAGGATGTGGCCGTCTTGAAAGCGACCGGAGTCAACTGCTGGGGCAAGCGGGAGGTGATTGGGGTCAGCTGCCGACTCAGCGAGGCGGAGGTCCACTGGCGAGAGTTTCTGCAGCAGCTTCATGGTCTGGAGGGTGTGCAGCTGATTGTCAGCGATGACCACTCAGGACTACGAGCTGCCAGAAGAGCTGTCTTTCCTTCAGTGCCCTGGCAACGCTGTCAGTTTTCAGAGTCCCCGAGCGCTCCTGTCCATAAGGTTGGCAATACTGCATTCGCGAGCCACCGTATGGCCGGCTAAAGGCTGAATGTGTTCGTGAACTGCGTCAATGATATCAGAGGGAAAGGGAAAAAAGGCATCCTCAATCTCATCGGGTGGAGTGATCCAATTTCGGGCACCGACCACAACCGGGGGAGCGTCCAGTTCATCGAAGGCAAATTGTGTGATTTTGGCAGCCATCGTGTGCAGGATGCTCCCTCGCTCGCAGGCGTCGGAAACGAGAAGGATCTTACGTGTTTTCTGAACCGATTCGACCACCTTTTCATAATTGAAGGGTACGATGGAGCGGGCATCGATAATTTCACAGGACATCTGATACTGCTTTTCAAGTGTTTCTGCCGCTTGCAGGGCCCGATAGAGGGTGGCACCCACGGCCAAGATGGTTAGGTCGCCGCCTTCCTTTCGGCGGGCGGGTTCCCCGATGGGCACTTCATAATAGCCTTCGGGCACACCTTCCGGGACAAACTCCTCGGGTTGATCATAGATGCGCTGGCTCTCGAAAAAAATAACGGGATCCGTACCCGTGAGTGCCGAGTACATGAGCCCCTTGGCATCAAAGGGAGTGGCTGGAAACACTACTTTCAAGCCGGGAATGTGGGCACAAAGTGAAGTCCAGTCTTGGCTGTGCTGTGCTCCGTACTTGGAACCCACCGAAACGCGAACCACGACAGGCATCTTGAGGAGCCCGCCGGACATGGACTGCCACTTGGCCAGTTGATTGAAGATCTCGTCACCGGCTCGTCCCAGGAAGTCGCAATACATCAATTCAACCAGGGCACGTCCTCCTTCAAGGGCATAGCCGACAGCCGTACCTACAATGGCTCCTTCGGAGATCGGAGTGTTAAACAGTCGGTGATAGGGCAGAGACTCGGTGAGGCCCCGGTAGACGGCAAAGGCCCCTCCCCAGTCGCGATTTTCTTCTCCGTAGGCGATCAGCGTGGGGTCAACATAAAAACGGTCCAGAATTGCTTCGAACAGCGCGTCTCGAATTCCGATGCAGCGGATATTGGGCAATCGATTGCCGTTTTTGTCAAAGGCCGATCGACTGCGCCGTGCGAGCTGCTGCACGCGGGCATTGTCATGCTTGGGGATTAAGACCTCTGGAGTGCCCTCCGCCAGAGCCTCGATTGTTTCGCCTGAGTACATGGTACGATCCAGCAGGCAATCCACCATCTTGAGATCAGCACGGGGGGAGATTTCCAGATCGATGGCCTTTTTATAGGCTTTTAAAATTGCTGCGTCGACCTGCTCCCGAATCGCATCGCGCTGTTGGGGCGAACAGACACCGACTTCGATAAGTTGCTCGACATAGGTGACCAGCGGATCCACGCGCTTCCAGGCCTCGATTTCCGATCTCTCACGGTAGGAACTGGCGTCCGAAGGAGAGTGTCCGCTGAAACGATAGGTCAACGTATCCAGAAGAACCGGGCCGTCACCCTGTTCGATGATCTTCTTCTTTCGAGCCATGGCATCGATCACCGCCAGGGGGTGGTATCCATCCACCCTTTCGGCATGCATTTGCTGGGGATTCAGGGAAGCTCCCAGGCGAGCGAGAACTTCAAATCCCATGGTCTCTCCGACGGGCTGCCCTCCCATGCCGTAGAAGTTATTTACAAAATTGACAATCAGCGGCAGGCCGCGTCGGTAGGGCCCATCCCACAACTCTTTGAACTGGGCCATAGTGGAAAAGCAAAGAGCCTCCCACACGGGTCCACACCCGGCGGCCGCGTCCCCGATGTTGACCACGACGATGCCGGCTTTTCGGTTGACGTTCTTGTACAGGGCCGCACCCACGCCGATGTCCGCCGAGCCCCCGACAATGGCGTTGTTCGGATAGATCCCAAAGGGAGGAAAAAAGGCATGCATCGAACCTCCCATGCCCCTGTTAAAGCCCCTCATTCGTCCAAATATTTCCGCCAGTGCCCCGTAGAGGAGATAGTCCGTGGCCAATTCTTTGACGGATCCGGTGGCATCTTTTTCGACGACTCGCAAGCACTCACCGTCGAAGTAGTTTTCCATGATCGGCAGCAGCGAACCTTCCGGCAGCTTTTCAATCGCCGAAAGCCCTTTGGCAAGAATTTCGCCGTGGCTTCGGTGACTGCCGTAAATGTGGTCCTCGGGACCCAGCAGGAAGGCTTGTCCGACGACGGCTCCTTCCTGACCGAGGGACAGGTGGGCCGGGCCGCTGTGACTGTATTTGATTCCCTGATAGTTGCCCCGCAGCTTGACTTCGTTCAGCATACTCTCGAAGGCTCGAATGATGGCCATGTCACGAAAGATGTTGACTAAGTTCTTCTCGCTGTAGCACGCCAGCTCTTGGCGGATCGTCTTCTCGTATTGGTTGATTGGAATCGGCGTGAATTCGACACGGCCGTTTTGGCGAACCTGTTCCGGGATAATCATCTGACTCTTTGGCATTGCCGTACTCCCCTTAGGTCAACATTTTCCTGTGTAAAAGCCTCAATCGGGTTCCGTCGAGTCTTCATCGGGATAGATCAAATCGATGCCCTTGCCTTCCAAGAATTGGGTCCATTCGGATCGGGGCCGTTGATCCGTCACAACACGCGATATGAAATCCCAATCTACGATTTTGAACAGAGAGGCGGAGTCAAACTTGGTGTGGTCCACCAGAAGGATCGTCTCGCGACCGTTGCAAACAGCCAAACGGTACAGGTGAGCGCTCTCGATATCACTGGCGGCCACACCGAACTCCATGCTGAGTCCGTCAGCGCCAATAAAGGCCAGATAGCCTCTCAGCTGGTCAAGAGTAGCCGTGGCCAAGGGGCCGACGGCATCCATGCGGTCGGGACGATACAGGCCACCGAGCATGATCACGTTCAAGCCCTGGCTCTGGCCCAGCTCCAGGGCAAGACGCGCGGAATTGACGATAATCGAGAGCCCTCGCCGGGACTTCAACGACTGGATCATCTCAAAACAGGTCGTTCCCGAATCAACCAGCAGCTGCTCGTCGTCCGACACCAATGTTGCGGCCAATCGTCCAATCGCGCGCTTGGCTCCCACATTGCGAAGGGACTTGGAACGGAAAGAAAAGTCGGAAAAGCGCGGCAGGCTGGCGCCTCCGTACACCACTTCGAGCTGGTTGTTGGCGGCCAAAGCGCGCAGGTCGCGGCGCACAGTGGCTTCGGAAACGGTCATGTCCTCGGCCAGGTCTCTGACGCTCACATGTCCAATTTTGTAGATCTGAGTCAGGATGCGCTGCCGTCGTTCCTGCAAGTTGTTGCTTCTTTTGTCCATTTCCATTCAGATTCTCACCTAAATTAAATAAGAAATGAATAAGAGTTTCAATAAAAACGTGACAATTTGTGCTTGACTCCGGACGATCTGTTTCATAATCTCAATCGCGGCCAAGCGCCGCGTTGGGCAAAACATGTTTGAGATCACCCTGCCCCAGGCCGGACAATCCATGGAAGAGGGGACCATCCTTCTCTGGCACAAGCAGGAAGGGGAACAGGTGGAAAAGGGGGAGATTCTCCTGGAGATTGAAACCGACAAGGCGACCCTTGAAGTCGAATCCACGCACAGTGGAACCCTGCGCAAAATCCTCTGTCCCGAAGGCGAGACGGTGCCCGTCCTCACGGTGTTGGCGCTGGTGGGGGACGCCACTGAAGAAGTCCCGAGCCGCTGGGTCGAAGGCCCAGAGGAACGCGCTCCAGGGCCGGCGGCCGAAAGTGCCCAGGCCTGCAGGCAATCCTCCGCCCAGACCCGGGTCCCGTCACCGCCTCCGGATCCTGGGGCCCCGGAGAGTCGGAGGGTCAGCCAACCAGGCCGCGTCAGGGCCTCACCCTCAGCACGAAAGGCCGCCCGAGACTACGGCATTGATCTGGCCACTCTCGGCACCGGGAGCGGTCCCAAAGGCCGCATCCTTCCCAGCGACGTGGTCCGGGCTGCGGGTGCCACCCTCAAGTCTGTACAACGACGCATGACTCCCATGCGAAAGGCGATTGCCCGAAGCGTTTCGCTCTCCAAGCAGAAGATCCCTCACTTCTATATGCGTCTGACCATCGACGCCGGCCCGCTTTTGGCTTTTTATCAGGAACAAAAGAACACTTCAGCATGCACTCTGAACGACATCATTGCCCTGGCCTGCGGCCGGGTCCTTCGTGACTTTCCCTCCTTCCGCAGCCGTATCGACCAGGATGAAGTGGTTGAAATGCCTTCGGCGAACCTGGGCATCGCCGTGGGGACGGAGGAAGGCCTCGTCGTCCCAGTGATCACCGGGGCCGACCGCTTGACGCTTGGACAACTGGCAGCAGAGAGCCGGCGTATCATCGAGATGGCGCGCAGGGGGAAGGTTGAGGGAATGGGAAAAGGCGTCCTGACGATCACCAATCTTGGAATGTTCGGAGTGGAGGAATTTTGCGCAATTATCAATCCACCTGAGTCGGCCATCCTCGCCGTGGGAGCCGTTCGGGAGGATGTGATCGTACAGGATGGCGCCATTCGCGCCGGGCGGTTGATGACGATGACCCTCAGCTGCGACCACCGTCTCGTGGATGGATTGTTGGCCGCCGAATTCCTGGGGCGCCTCAAGAAAGCTCTCGAGGACCCGGCGACCAACATCCCTTGAGGTGCACCGAGTTTCGCTTTCCTTGCCTCTGACGAAGCATCCTTTGTAACCGGAGAATCCTTGATCATCGACGACGGTCAAACGTCAGAGGAATGAGTTTGTTGCAGTTCTCACTTGAGAGCGATGGAGGGGTCCAGTTTCTACCATTAACCGAGCCAGTCCGGGTACTTTTCATGAAGAACGCGCCTGCATTCCTGAAAAACTTCCTCCGAGAACCCCTCATAGGGAGACAAGAGCCTGGGGGGAAAGTCCAGTCCTCCTAATCGAACCAGCATCTTGTCGTAAGCGCCATCAATGAGGTTCCGCCATCCCGTGGGTTCCAAAACATCTTCAATGAGCTGTAGATACTCTTTCAACATGGGAAAGAGCCTGTCGAACTTTCGCTCTTGTCCGTACTGGAAAAACTCTTTCGACTTGGATGGAAGCATGGCTCCAAAGGAACTCAACAGCGAACATTCTCCGTAAAGACAGCCCAGGGGGAACATAGCCTCAGCAAAGAAATGCTGAAGTTCCGGGACCTTTTTCATGAGGCGGACGACTTCGTGCGCATCGACACCGGTGTTCTTGGTAGCAGCCAGATTTGGAACTTCGTCGGCAATCCTCTGATAGTCGTTGGCCGTCAGGACCCGACGGGCCCGGGGCAGATTGTAGTGAAGAAACTTCGAATCCGGAAAAGCTCCACAAACATCCTCGAAAAAGGTCAGCAATTCCTTGTCGTTGAGAGCGCCCCAACAGGGCAGGGAAATCTGAAATGCTCGAAAGCCGAGATGGTGAGCGAAGCCTATCCGCTCGAGGATTCGAGGGGTCGAAAGGTCGATCACTCCCACTTGCGGGTGTAATCCTTCTTTGTCGGTTTCCCCGCGGAAGATTTCAACAATTCGCCGAAACTGATGACTGTCGACTGCATACCCTTCGCCCGCGGTCCCGAAAATGTAAAGGTCAATGAATCCCATTTTCAGGACAGACCGGATCTCCTTTCGAAAGATCTCCTCAAGAAGATTGTCCCCGTCATCCCAGGGAATTTCGCAACTGACAAGAATGGTCTGATGGTATCGCACCGATCTCCTCCTCTCAAGGTGTTCTGTCACAAACGGAAGTCTTACCGGCTGGCCTGAATCCCCAACAGGTTCAACAAATCCGAACGAGTGTACTAGTCTATTCTAGGAACTGGAAGGGAGCTCTTGTCAATAGGTGTGGAAAAACATCAGGCGGCTTTCTCCTCCGGGACTTGGTTGACCGGGACTCCATTGACATATTTGGCGCCCTGGTAGACGTCTTTCATCAGCTCCGGTGCCTTCAACCGGCGGAATCGCTGCTCCGCCACCAGCAGCATCTTCCAGATCACCGCCTGGGCGTTTTCCACTTTCTTGAATCGCTTGGCCGCGTCCGTTCGCAGCCGAAGAGCGGCAAACGGTGACTCCACTGGATTGGTGGTTCGCAGATGCTGCCACTGCTTCTTTGGATAGCAGGTAAAAGGTCACCATCCGGTCCCAGTCCTGCTCGATTAGCTCAGCCGCCAGAGTCAGCCCTCGCTGCCGGCACCAGTGCTGAAAAACCTTCTTGAGTCGTTGTGCTTCTTCTCGAGTCTCGGCGTAAGGGATCTGCCGCAGGATCAGCAAGGCCGGCTTGTGCACTCGCTTAGGGAGCTTGGTCAGCAGGTTGACGATCCGATGATTCCAGCAGCGCTGCTCCTCGGCCTGGGGATAGACGTTGCGCAAAGCTCCCCAGATGCCCAGGTGGCCGTCTCCGATCACCAGCCGTGGACAGCCCATCCCCCGGCGCTTCAAGTCGCGCAGTACTTCCGACCAGCTCTGGGTCGATTCCCGATAGCCGCTCGTGACCGACACCACGGCTTTGCTTCCGTCACTTAAGGCGGCCTGCACCACCAGCAGGACTGCCTTTTCCTTCTCCAGACCCGCCTTGACGTAGATTCCATCTACCCATAAATACACCACTTCCAGATCATTCAAGGGTCGACTCTGCCAGACCTCCCATTCGGCCTGCCACTGCTCTTTCAATCTGGCCACCGTGGAGGACGACAGGTGCGCCTTTTCCCCTAAAAGCCCTCTCAGAGCCAGATCAAAATCCCCCAGCGCCAGACCATGCAAGTACAGCTCAGGGATCAGTTCTCGAACCTGCCGCGTCCGCTTGGCAAACAGGGGCAACACCCGACTTTCAAAGTGTTCCTCTAGATCCCGCACTCGAGGCCTTCGAACCTGGATCGTCCCCGAGCTCAGCGTCAGATGCCTCGGCTTCCCATATCCATTGCCATAGCCCGACGGAGCGTCCACGGCCCTTCGCCGCTCACTCTTACGCCGCCCTAATAACTCCGTGACTTCCTCCTCCAGCAGCTCTTGAACCCAGCCTTGGATCTTCTCCCGCACCCAATCTTCCAGCTCCTCGAAACAAACTCTTGACTCGACACTTTCCTCAATGTTCTGCTTGCTCATGCGGTGTGTACTCCTTCCGTTGCGGGCCTTTCGGCCCTGGGTTTTAAATCAACCCGGAAGGATACTCACCGCCTATGCTATTTACACACCTTCTGATGGTAGCTCACTGGAAGGTGTATAGTTTGGAGTTCCTCGTGCAACTTCCATCGAACAAGCTTCCTCGAAGGGGTTAAGCAACCAAAGTTACGCTACTCTCGAAGGGGCGCTAGAATATTCAGTATAGGAGTCCAGGGATGCAGACAATACTTACCAAGGCCGGATGTAAAGACCGGCAGCGAAGATTCATCAAGTACCTCAACGATCACGGTTTTGATCTGGCAGTGATCACTGACTGGCGTGATGTCTACTACTTTACCGGCGTGATCAAGGAAATGACTTATCCCCGGGCCCTTATCATAGATGCTGGTGGCATGGCTACTCTGATCGTCGAGGGTGAGTATCCTGATGCAGTTGCCGATGCACAGTTGCTCTATCCCCTCCAGACGATGGCTACGTTGAACTTTCAGCTCAATACTGAGTTGGTCGCTGTGCTTCGGACTCAGCTTCCGAAGGCAACACGGATTGCAGTGCAAAACGAATCGTTGCTTGCTGAGACAGCTCATGTGGTTGCGGAGCGCAGCGGCGGGAAGTTGATCCCTATTGATGATGACTTACTCCGGATGCAGGCAATCAAAGACAGCGATGAAATTGCGCTGCTCCGCCGCACCAACGAGCTCAACGATATCGGTTACGCAGCAGTGAGAGAGGCCATCAAAGAAGGCATAACTGAGGCCGAGGTGCTGGCGGCGGGTAAGGCGGCAGTCACCAGTGCGGCCGGTTGTGAGTGTTTTTACAACGGCGATTTCCGCTGCGGCCAGCCGGGAGGGTTTGCCACGGATCAGCGCTGCCGAGCAGGTCAGCTCTACATCATTGATGCCTGGGTGAACTACCAGGGTTACTGGTCGGACAATTGCCGGACCTTCCCCGTTACCAGCATAGACGAGGTTCAACGGAGAGCTTGGGAACTGACCGAGCAGACTGTGCTCATGGCCGAGCAAATGGTCAAACCCAATGTGTCCTGTCGCAGGGTTTTTGAGGCCATGAAGGCGATGCAGAACAAGATCAAATCCGACGCACTCTTTCACCACGGCGGACACGGGACGGGGTTACGCGCGCAAAGCTACCCCCGAATTAACCCCCACTTTGATGACACTTTTGAGGCGGGCAATGTCATCACGATTGAGCCCGGTGTTTACGGTAAAGATTTGCGTGGGGGTATCCGGCTCGAATGCAATTATTGGGTTACCCCAAAAGGTGTCGAGCGACTCAACCAGTTTCCACTTTCGCTTCCAGATCCGTAACAGGCAGATCAGTTGGAGGTTTCGTGATGGATGGGATTGCCTGATGCCGTCGTCATCGGCGGAGGAATCATGGGAGCCGGAGAGGTCTGCCGAACGAACTCGCGAGCTGGCCTCGAATGTGGCCTTCTGATCCGGGGGAATTTGTCACTGCGCATTCCGGAGGTTATGCTCGATAATCCAGTCACGGAGCACTGTTTGTAAACATGGTCGGGAAGTCCTAGCATTGGGCCGAGCCCTGATGAAGCCGAGACTGTTCACCGTACTCCTTTTTCTGACTTCTCTTTTTCTGAGCCTGATGCTGACCCCGCGGGCCACAACAGACGTTAAAGCCAGAGGCAGATTATGAGCAAAGCGATCGACTGGCATCCAGCCCTGAGCGCTCTTCCATTCTCTCCCATTCGCAAGATGTTCAATATGGCAGCGGAGATGGACGATGTGCTCCACTTGTCTATTGGCCAGCCGGACTTTCCGACGCCGGCGCATGTGATCGAAGCGCATTGTCGCGCGCTCCGCGACGGGCAAACACGATACGAATTGGACGCCGGCCTGTCCCAACTCCGCGAGGCCATCGCTGCTTTTTACAGCTGCCGTTACCAAATCGAGCTGGATGCCGAAAACGTGCTGGTCACCACCGGATGCTGCCAGGCGGTGTTCATGGCCCTGACCGCGGGCGTTCAACCGGGCAGGGAAATCATCATGACCGAGCCCTATTTTGTTCTCGCCCACGTCCCCAAGATGATGGGGGCCATCCCGCGCTTTATCCCCACCACTGCGCAGAACGGTTATCAGGTCGATCCGCAGGAGATCATTGACGCGATCAATGAGAACACCTGCGCGATCATGCTTCTTTCTCCCGGAAATCCTACCGGTACGGTTTATCCCCGGGAAACGGTGGAAGCCGTCTGCCGAGCCGCCGCCGAGCGCGGTATCACCGTGATCAGCGACGAGGTGTATGATCGCCTGATTCTGGATGATATTGATTATGCCAGCGTTCTGGACAGTTCGCCCACTTTGGACAATGTCATTATGGCCAGCAGTTGCTCGAAGACCTATTCCATGGCGGGCTTGAGGCTGGGGTGGGCGATTTCCAGCCGGCGAAATATTGTGGATCTGCAACGATATCACATGTTTGTCAGCACCTGTGAGAACACGCCGACCCAATGGGCCGCGGTGGCCGCCCTGACCGGCGACCAGAGTTGTGTGGACGAGATGGTGGCAGAATACAGGAGGCGGCGCGATCGTGTCGTGGAACGGGTCAAGGCCGCCCCCCATCTGACACCTTACAAGCCCCAAGGGGCGTTTTTTATCATGCCTTCTTTGCCGGAGGGAGCTGACAGCTTTGATGTCGCCATGCGAATGCTCCAGGAGGCTCGGGTGTGTACGATCCCCGGGGGCGCATTCGGCGAGACTTGCAACAATGCGCTGCGCATCAGCTACGCCACGTCCATGGAGACGATTGAGGAAGCATTTGAAAGGATGAGCTCATGGCTCGAGAAACAATCATTCTGACGCGCCAGGAGATTGGTGCCCAGGTGGGAATCGTCGACGGGATCGATGCGATCGAACAAGCCATGGGCGCCTTTGAGAAGGGCAATGATTACCTTCCCCCCAAGGCGATCTTCGAGATTCCCGTAGGCCCATCCGGCACCACCTATGCCGCCTGCATCACCGGATACACGAAAGCGGCTGGACTGCTTTCCATGAAAGTGGGCCAGGAGCGCACGGACAATCCCAGTAGGGGACTGCCCACAACCAACAGTTGGATCCACGCGTTCGATCCCGTCACGGGCGAATTGCTGATGGTCTGTGATGGCACGCTTCCCACGATGTACCGAACCGCGGCGGCGGCCGGGGTGGCGACCCGACATCTGGGCCGGGCCGACGCGAAGGTACTGACAGTGATCGGGGCGGGTCAATTGGGGCGCCAATGCCTGAGGGCCGTGAGCACGATTCGTCCCTTCGAGAAGGTTCTTCTCTTTGATATGGCTCGGGAAGTAGCGGAGAAACTGGCGGCCGACCTGGCATCGGAAATCGGACCGCCTATTCAAATCTCAGATGCCCAGACCGCCTGCAGCAGGGCCGATGTCATTGTGACGGCCACGAACAGCCGTGAGCCGATCATCAAGGCGGATTGGGTCAGACCGGGCACCCATTTGAGCTGCATGGGCACCGACCTGCATGAGAAGATCGAATGTGAGATGTCCCTGCTGCCCAAATGCCGAATATTCGCCGACGTCACCGAACACGCTCTGAAGCGCGGCGAGGTCAGCCAGGCCGTGGAAAAGGGAGTGCTGGGAGAGGATTGCTATGTGGGTACCCTCGGCCAAGTCATCAACGGCGATCTTCCCGGCCGCACTGATCCTGACCAGATCACGATTTATGACGGCGTGGGCATCGGCATTCAGGACACGACTATTGTGAAGACGATCTACCACCAGGCGGTGGCGAAGAGCCTGGGCACACGGGTCGCATTTTCTTGATTCGGATCAGTCGAACGTGCTGCTCTGTTGCGTCCAAGCAGCGCAGAGATGAGGGTCCTTTATCTCGTTATCAGTACGGTTTTAGGAAGCCACTCGGCAGAGTTAAATGGCACGGCTTAAAGCGCAGGGGCTATCCAAAGCTAAGAACCTGTGGTGGAGCCCCGAGAGGTCTGTTAAGCTTGGATTGGAAGGAGACTTAGAATGCGAGCAATATGGTTTGCCCTGCTGGCTGTGCTGACGGCTCAAACGGCCCTGCCTGCCCACAGCAACCCTCTGGATGTCGCCGGCCGAAGGCAGGTGTTCGTCGACGGGCGCTTCCTGGAGGTCTCGGAGGGCGTCGAGCTGATCGTTCACCAGCCTGTCAAGACGAAGGAGCTCACAATTGCGCCAGAACACCCCTGGGAAACCGTGATTTCCGGCTACTCCACCGTCATGAAGGTAGGGGATGTCTATCACCTCTGGTACGACGCCAGTGCTCCCAAGAAGAGGGATCCCGACAGCGGTGAACCGATGTGGAGTAAAGGGAGGTTTCGGAGTCTGGCTTATGCACGCTCGCAGGACGGGATTCACTGGGAAAAACCCGTGCTGGGTCTGGCTGAGATCTTTGGAAGTAAGGAGAACAACATCGTTCTCGGCTACGGTGCCGGAGGCGTCGAAGAGGAACTCATTGGCACCTCTGTGTTTCTGGATCCCAACGCAGTTGCTGAAGAGAGATTTCGCCAGCTCGCTTACTTTAGAAACCCCCCTGCGCTCCCCGCTTCCGCCCTGCACCTGTTTTCTTCCCCAGATGGAATTCACTGGAGCCTGACACGCAAATCCGTCATCGTTTTCGAGTCGGAGAAGCACCACCTGGATTCCCAAAATGTGATCTTCTGGGATGATCGCATCCACAAATATGTAGCCTACATCCGGCGAAATCTGCGTCCTCCCGGATCACAGGGCAGAGCCGTTGCCCGCAGCGAATCGGACCATCTCGAGCGGTTCTTGAATGCCGAAGTTACACCTGTCGTACTGGCTGCTGATCACCTCGATCCCCACCACTACGATTCGAAGGAAGACCGTAATGTCCAGGTCATAGATTTTTATACGAATGCCACTGTGAAGTATCCCTGGGCCCAGGATGCTTACTACATGTTTCCCTCGGCCTATTACCACTACCACAGGAGGTTCCTCCGCGAATTCGAAAACGATCCAGTCTTCGACTTTGAATCTTTCTGGGATAAGAAAGGAGAAACCATGCCTCGGGAAGGTCAGACAGCTGCCAACACAGGACCACTGGACATCCGTTTTGCAGCAAGTCGGGATGGCATTGACTGGCACCGATATGACCGCCGTGCCTTTGTGGATCTGGGGATGAAAGGCGAATTTGATTCCAAAACCAATTACATGATTCTGGGCCTGGTTCCCGCTCTCAACGGGCGCGAGATGTACATGTACTACAGCGGCAGCGATCAGATACATGCCTGGGGCTATCAGCCTCAAGGCGAAGCGGTTCGAAGGGAGGGACTGGGTCCCATTCAGAATATTCGAGCGCTCAGTCGGCTGGTTCTGCGAATGGACGGGTTTGTCTCTGTTCGAGCATCTTACCCGGGAGGGCAGTTTACCACCCCCGTCCTGAAATTTGAGGGTAGGGAGCTGGTCCTGAACGTCGACACCTCAGCCTTAGGCACGCTCAGGGTAGAAATACTGGACGAGCTCAACAATCCTCTGGAGGGTTTTCGGCTGGCGGACTGCGACCGTATTCACACCACCAACGAGATGAACCGGATGGTCACCTGGGACGGGCAGTCGGACGTGAGTCGTCTCGCCGGAAAGCCGGTCCGACTCCGCTTCGTCATGAATGATACCGACCTGTACGCCTTCCAGTTCAGGCAGTGAAAGGGCCTCCGACTTGTGGTTCACCTTCAGCCAGACCCTTTGACATGTCAAGTGGATTCTCTCGAACGAATGCGTGAGTAGCGAGCTCGGGATCCAGATCGGCAACTAGCAGCATTTCTTGACCCAGAACCGAAGCCTTCTCGATCAGCCCTTTTGGATGAATCACAAGGGAGCGGCAATTATTGCGCGCGTGGCACATGTTTGCCGACACCAGATAGAGTGTGTTCTCAGCAGCACGCGCCATGAGCAACGCCTCGTGGACAGGTAATTTCCATTCCATCCCTGGTAAGACATGGTTGAACTGAGGATGAAAAACGATTTTGGCTCCACTTCTGGCTAACTCCCTTGTTGTCTCGGGAAAGCGGAAGCCCTCAAAACAAATCACTACTCCCATTGGAATGTTCTGAAAGTTAAAAACGGTTGGTCGCTTCCCCGGGGAGTAGGCGATCGCCTCCTTCGGCGTCAACTTAGTCTTGTGATGCCGTGCAATGATCTCCCCATTCTGATCAATTACCAGGGCAGTATTGAATGGTTTGTCATTCTTGTTCGGCGTCTCCGTGCCGACAATGACTCCCAGAGAAAGGTCGCGGCAGCTTCGTACAATCGTCTCTATCGCTTTGAAAAGACCCGTTTCATCACAGGGAGTGTCTGGATCCAGCACACCCACTCGATAACCAGGCAGATGCGTTTCTGGGAAACAAAGCAATTCAACTTCGTGGTCGCTGGCCTTCTCCATGTATTCGACAATTTTGGCCAGGTTCTTCTCTAGTACAGGGGTTGGCGGAATTTGGGCAACGCCGACACGTAATTTGATCGTCATACTCCCCCGAATCGCTCGAAAATGTTTGCCTGACTCTCTAGTGTACTGTCCGGAAAGTTCACGCCGCTACTTCGGGCGTCTTTTCGCCGACAGCTTGGTTGCGCTACCTCGAAAGACTCCCGGCATTCCTGCGTCGCGCGCCCCACTGACGACGAAAATCCATCCCGAATTAACACCGTGAACTTCCCGGACAGTACACTAGTCCTCGATCTCAAACAGATTGCTGAACTCCCATTTGGAAAAGTCGACGAGAAACTCGCCCACCTTTTTCGCTGCCCTCTCGATGAACCGTTGGCCCTTCTCCGGGCTGGCCTCGTTCGGATCGCCGTAAACACCGGTCTTTGAGAAATCCTTGATGTGAAAACCCAGGTGAACCTTTGACGGTGGATGCCACCAACCGATAGAGAAGTAAGGGCTCGACCTCCATTGGGGGGTAAATCGGCTCATCCTGTCTTTACGGACCCACTGACCTTCGAGATAGAGCATGCAGGAGGTCTCCATCTCGCCGGCGTGCGAGTCTTTGACCCCGGCTAGCTCTTCCCTGAGCAGATCGAAATAGTCGACTGCCGCCACCAGCACATCGCCCTGCGTTCGATCTCTGATCTGGTTGACGGCAGCCTGCAACGGCACGCTGTTGCCTCCATGTGCGTTCAGAAACACGAGCTTTTTGAACCTGTGGTGGACGAGGGACATCGCTAGATCGATGGCAACGTTAATGAAGGTGTCCATGTTGAGGGAGAGCGTGCCGGGGAAGTCGAGGTGGTGGTTCGAATACCCCGTCCACACGGTTGGCGTGACGAGCACGTCGATCTTTTTCGAGGCCCGTTCGGCTGCCCGTCTGGCGATCGCTTCGGCGATTCGGCTGTCGGTCTCCAACGGCAGGTGCATGCCATGCTGCTCCACCGAACCGGTGGGGATGACCACGACGGTTTGAGGGTCAACCCGCTCAGCGATCTCCTCGCAGGTCTGCTTGTGATACAGAAACTCAGCCACGCTTGCCTCCTCTTAATCTTTGGGAGAATCCCGGCCCAGACTCCCTTCTTTCTCAGGGCAGTGGGTCAGAAACTAGTGCACCGTCCGGAAAGTTCACGCCGCTACTTCGGGCGTCTTTTCGCCGACAGCTTGGTTGCGCTACCTCGAAAGACTCCCGGCATTCCTGCGTCGCGCGCCTCACTGGCGACGAAAATCCCCGAATTAACCCCGTCCCGAATTAACCCCGCGTACTTCCCGGACAGCACACTAGAAAAAGGTTACACTACTCAACAGCTTGTTACCATTCATCTTCCTCTCCTTTGAGAATGCTGTTCTCGTAAACCCTGAGATACTGACCACAAAAGAAGCAGAACACAGTAGGTTTCGCCTCCCAGTGCTACAGTTCGAGTCGGTTGCTGAAGATGAAGGAAGGGATACTGCGACTAATCAGTGAGGCTTGGAGGAGACATGAGACTGAAAGACAAAATCGCCTTGGTGACCGGAGCATCGGGCGGACTGGGCTCAGCAATGTGTATTGCTTTTGCTCGGGAGGGGGCAGACTGTGTGGTCGTCTACCGGAGTGACAAGGCAGCTGGAGAGAAGACGGCCGAAGAGGTAAGGAAGCGGGGAAGACGTGCGGAGTTGGTCCAGGCAGATGTCGGCGAAGAGGACGAAGTCGAGGCGATGATGGGGACGGTAGAACGGATCTTCGGCAGACTGGATATTCTGGTGACCAATGCCGGGGTAGGGGTGCGGAAACCACTGCTGGAGACAAACCTCGCCGACTTCCAGAAAGTGATCCACACAAATCTGATCGGTACCTATCTCACGGTTCGTTACGGGGCCAGCCTAATGGCCAGGCAAAAACAAGGAAAAATCATTACCATTTCATCGGTTCACGGCCTCGGTGGCACATATTCTGGTTCGCTCTACGAAGCCACCAAGGCCGGAATCATCAACTTCACACGGGGAGCAGCTTTTGATCTGGCCCGTTTCAATATTCAGATCAACAGCATTGCACCCGGTGCGGTGCCGGTACCCAAGGATCCCCCTCCCCCCGAAGGCTCCGAGCTATACCAGGCCTGGATGCAGTACACTCCGCTGGGCCGATGGGGTGTCCCTGAAGACGTCGCCGGCACAGCTGTCTTTCTGGCCAGTCGGGACAGCGACTGGATTACCGGACAAGTCATCAGTGTGGACGGGGGGATCAGTGCTGGTCCACTTATTCCATCCTTTGAACACTACAGTTCCGAGCCCAAGTCGGAGCCCAAGCTGGAATGAATCATCCACGGATTTGGGAGCCTCACGGCTGGGAGTTGAGTTGTTTGTGAGAGCTAATCCGTTATGGTACACTCCGCCCGCTGAAGGGAAGTGAGTACTAAGTTGGTCAAAGTGAACCGGAGGGGATTCCTGACAACAACGGCCACGGGGATTGGGGTAGCTCACCACCTGCAGGCCGCTCCTTTTGGTACACCGAGTGAGCTCGGTTCCCAGAAACCGCTGGTTGTTGATTGCCACTCCCACCTGGGTGCTGGTGGAAAGTACGCTGATCCTGCCGCTCTGGTCGAAGTCGCCGATGAGGTGGGCATTGATATCCTGTGCTGCTCACCGGTTACGACCTATCATTACGACATGCAGCTCGGCAACGCCATGGCCATAGACGCGGCCAGGCGTTTTCCCGACCGAATCGTCGGATTTGTCAACATTCCTTCTGCTGATCACGGCCCAGAAATTCTTGACGCAATCGAAACAAATGTGGTCCGCTATGGCTTGAAAGGGCTTGGAGAAATCAAGACCCCGGCTTCCATCCACAATACTGCTCTTCCCGCTACCAGCTCCAACTGGATCAGGGTGTTTAAAAAAGCGGCAGAGTTGAAAATCCCGATTTTGGCCCATCAAAGGCCTACCGATACGGAAGTGATCGCCGAGAAGGTGCCGGAAGCCATTGTGATTATGGCCCACATGGGAAACGGTGATGAAGAGGGGAACTGGCGGAGAGCGATCCTGGCGGCTCAGCGCTACCCCAATATTTATCTAGAGACTGCCAGTTCGACCACCGACTTGGGTTTCATCGAGGCAGCTGTCGAAGCGGTTGGCCCGGAGCGCATCGTGTTCGGTTCGGACCTGCCTCTGCTGGACCCTCATGTTCAGCTCGCCAAGATCACGGGTGCGCGGATCAGCAGTCAAGCCAAGCGCTTGATACTCGGAGAGAATATGAGCAGGCTGTTGGGGCTGGAGAGGAGGCAGTAGCGGTGGTCATCGACTTGACCGGCTATTTTGGCTCCTGGCCCTACTGGAAGACACCTATCCAAGAGAGCGATGAGCTGCTGGAGTTGATGGACGAGCACGGCATTGATCGCCTGGCGCTCTGCTCGACACGCGGCATTTTTGACGACTGGAGGGCCGGGAATGAGGAAATTCTCGAGCTGGCCTCTGCTCAGCCCCGCCGCTTTATCCCCTTCGTCACGTTTGGGTCCACGTCGGGAGCCCGATTTTGGGAGCCGCTTGCCAGCCAGGAAATGATCGACCTCCTTCAACAATACCAAGAAAAAGGTGTCCGAGGTTTGCGCTTATTTCCACAGCACCAGGGATTTGAACTCAACGAGGATTATTACATGGAGCCCGTGCTGGCAGAGGCGGCCCGTCTGGGAATGGTTCTTATGGCCCACGTGCGGACCATCCAGAACTGGGGAATGCCCAGCTATCCGGTCGCCGAGATTTGCCGCCTGGCAGAGCGCTATCCCCAGACCAAGGTGGTTATCTGCGGAGTCAACTATGAGTGGCGAGAGGCGATTTCCGGCATGAAGAAGCACCCCAACCTCATGCTGGAAACTTCCGGCCTGCAACTCATGGGTCAGGTCGCGTTCTTGACCGAGACCGTAGGGGCGGAACGGCTTTTCTTCGGCTCGGGAATGGCTCTGCAGTACCCCCAGTGTGGCTTAGTGAAGGTAACCCGGGCCAAGATCAGCGAGACGGAACGCGGTGCCATTCTCAGTGGCAACTCCCAAAAGCTCCTCGCTTTATAAGAAATTGGAAGCAGAGGAGCTTCGCCCATTCCAGGCCAATCGAAGCTTGACCAGTTTTCCAGCCACTCTTCAGTGAAAGGGAGTCGATCAAATGCAAGAAGAAAAAAAGAGAACTGAAGTAACAAGGCGGACGTTTCTGGGGGCCGCCGGGTTAGGATTGGGAACGGGGTTGACCAGAGCAGCAGCTTTTGAAAGTAAAAGTCCTAATGACACGATTGTGCTGGGCATGATCGGCGTGGGCAGCAAGGGGCTCGGTCGGCTTCGGGAATTCATGGAGCATGAAGATGTTCGGATCGGGGCCGTCTGCGATGTAGACAGGAGCCACCTCGAGCGAGCGGTTTTGGAAGTCAAGAAAAAACGAGGCTATCAGCCCGAGGCGTTTGCTGACTTCCGCTATCTGCTGGACCACAAAGACATTGACGCCGTCGTGGTCGTCACACCGGATCACTGGCACGCCATTCCAACCGTTTGGGCCTGTCAAGCCGGCAAGGATGTTTTCGTCGAAAAGCCCCTCAGCTTCAGTGTCGTTGAGGGGCGAGCCATGGTCGATGCGGCTGCGGCCAACCAGCGAGTCACTCAGATGGGAAACCACATCCACAATGACCTGCCCAATTACCGCCGGGTTGTCGAGTTGGTAAAGAGCGGCTTTCTGGGGAGAGTCACGCGAGTCAACTGCTGGAAGACATCCGCGATCCAGGGGCGAGGAACCCCTCCCAACTGTGCTTCACCCCCCGAATTAGATTACGACTTCTGGTTGGGACCGGCCCCCAAACGACCTTACAATTCTCTGCGTTCTCACGGAACCTATCGCCATTTTTGGGATTACTCAGGGGGTACCTTTATTGACTTTTGGTGTCACATTGTAGATGTTGTCTATTGGGCGATGGATTTGTCTGCCCCACGCAGCGTCTCTGCCATAGGAGGACGTTTTTTTCTTACCGATGGAACAGAAACGCCCGATACGTTGGAGGTGGTTCTCGAGTTCCCCGAACTCGTTTTCGTTTATACCTTTCACCCTAACCCCTTGCCCGGTTTTGAACACATGGGGAGCATTGGCTGCATTTTTGAGGGGACCGAAGCGACACTGGTAACCAACTACAAAGAACATGAAGTCTTCATTGCGGGGAAAAAGGTGGAGGATCTTCCCCGACCAGAGCCGAGTCTAGCCGACTCACCCGGCCACCTCCGGGAGTTTCTGGACGGAGTCAAGTCTCGCAATACGGAAACTACCTGCAATGTAGCCTATGGCCATCAGCTGACAAAACCTGGCCTGCTGGCGAATATCGCCTACCGAACCGGGGAAAAGATCTACTGGGACGACAAACAAGAACGCATTCTTGGTCAGTCGGATGCAAATCGGCTCCTGCACCGTGTCTACCGAAAACCGTGGACCCTTTAACTTCTGACGAACGGGCATTACAACAGAAGTTTGATACGCCCACCATCTGTAGGGAGCGTGACCGAGTCCGGATCAAGGCGCAACCGCGAGTCGATCTGGTGTCATCGGCGAAGATGAGAAATAAAGAGAGGGGCCTGTCCCGCCCCAACCCGTGGGGAGGATGGCGGTTGCGGACGATCTCTTTGATGTTCGTAGCTGCTTCCTTCCCTTTTCTGCTGACCGGTTCGTCGTGCAAACCGCCGCAAGACAGCAGCGGAGTGCTTGTGCTGGGTAGAAACGTCCAGCTATTCGTCGACGATTTTCTGGTCGATCGGACGCAACGCGTGTGGCGCACCCTGAATGGTGGTTACAACACGCGACCCAGGAAGGTTGCAGAGAACCCCATCGTCAAACCGGACCGACCCTGGGAAGGCTTCCTGGTGCTTCAGCCCGGCAGTGTTATCTATGATGAAGAGAGCCAACTCTTCAAGATGTGGTACAACACTTTACCCACCATGACGAACTCAGCCATCCAACAATTTATCTGTTACGCGATCTCCGAGGACGGGATTCACTGGGAGAAGCCGGACCTGAACCTGGTCGACTTCAAGGGCTCGAAAGCCAACAATATCGTTTTGCGCTGGTCGAGCTGGAATCACTCCGTGATCAAAGACCAGGCGGATCCGGATGCCGACCGTCGATACAAGATGGCCTATTGGCAGACCCACGATCGTGAGAAATGCGGGGTGTGGGCGGCTTTTTCCCCAGACGGGATCCATTGGACGGACCATCCGGGTAATCCCGTGGTGCCCTGCTGGGCGAGTGGCGACACGTTCAGTGTCATGCGAGATCCTGGTTCCGGGCAGTACTGGCTCTATCACAAGACCAGTCCGGGAGGGCCCCGCAAGGTCTCCCGCCTGGCCAGTGACGACTTTATTCACTGGAGCGACGACCGTTTAGTTCTGGAACCGGACGAGCACGACCCGCCTGACACGGAGTTCTACGGGCTTTCGGCCTTTCCTTACGGAGGGCAGTACCTGGGTTTGCTCTGGGTCTTTCACACCTCTCCGCAGACGATGGACGCCCAGCTGGTCTCGAGCCGCGACGGGGTGCACTGGGAGCGCGGCGTGTACCGTCGAATGTTCCTGGTTCTCGGCTACATGGTTAATCAGTACAGCGGTCAGAGTTTCGATAGTGGGATGGTGTTTCCAGTGACTGCGCCGGTGGTCCGAGACGGCCAGCTATGGATTTACTATTCCGGTTTTGACAATCTTCACAACGCGCCTGCCAGGAAGCACACGGGTCAGATCGGTTTGGTCAAAATCAGGCGGGATGGATTCTCCTCATTTGACGCCACCAGCGAAGGCTATGTGCTGACCCGTCCTCTGCGGTTTGAGGGAAATGCGTTGTATGTGAACGTGGAGCTCTTGCCGGGAGCACCGGAAGGCCCAGCGGCCAGGTGGAAAGATCTTTTCAATCAGAACGCCGACGCAGCCGGCTACCTGAAGGTGGAATTGCAGAATGAAGGAGGGGACCCCATCTCAGGGTTTGAGGCGGCCGACGCCAAACTGATTCCCGAGGGTGACACCTACTCCAGGGTGTCCTGGGGGGACGCCGAGATCGGTGCCCTTAGTGGAGAGACGGTGCGATTGAAATTCGTCTTTAGTCGGGCCAAGCTGTATTCCTTTCAAATCCGGTAGGTGAATCCACCTGTGCTCGTCAATCCACAAACTGAAACGCATACAGATCCGCATCCTGCAGGGTAAAGCGCAGACGTACAGGCTGACCCGCAATGCTG
Source organism: Acidobacteriota bacterium (assembly GCA_965205345.1). Lineage (GTDB taxonomy): Bacteria > Acidobacteriota > UBA6911 > RPQK01 > CBDAPI01 > CBDAPI01. Next base: position 62,948 of record CBDBGQ010000057.1, read on the forward strand.
CTGACATCCGTGGAACCGTTCCAGGAAACCGTTCGATCGATTTCATCCCCGAAGGTCTCATCCGCTTCTGGCAGCGAGTAGCCGGGGATCGGATGGCCCTTGGCGTCCTGTATTTCAACCTTGAGTGTGCCCGCCGCCGAAGTGGCAAAATTCACCGTTAACTGGCTTCCTTCAAACCTCAAAACTCGGGTCAGCAACTCGCCACCCTGCATGGGTGTCGAGGCCGAGACAAATCCATCCAGGCGCAGTGTGTAGCGGCTTATCTTTACACCCTGGCCGTGCCAATAACCCGACGAGGCATAGAAAGACAGTTCAGGGGGGGCTCCGGCTCGGGCCGCTTTCGTTTCCAGCATCTTCCAGGCCACTCCCTGGTGAGCGTAATACCACGAATCATCGCGTTGAATGCCAGGTCGAATAAACCCTTCATTCCAGCGCTTGAACTTCACACCATCACGACTTGCCATGATCAGGGTTTCGGTCAAAGCAGTCCCATAGCGTTGATCCGAGCTGGCTCTTAATTCTCGTTTCTCGAGGTCCGGAAGAGCTTTCATCGAAGCTGACCAACCTCGATCGATATATCGTTGCGGTGTTCCCAGCAGGATGTGGGGCGCTCGGTAGTAGGGTGCCACGTTGTTTGTATACAGATGCTCATCCGGTGAATCGACATAGGTCAAATCAGCTTCGTTGTCCCAGTGAAGGAAATCTGCAGAAGTGGCGGTTCGAATGGCTCGGTATCCAGCCGGTTTCCAATTGTCCTTTTCGGTGACGCCGGCGGTGAAGGTTCGCCAGTAGGCACGGTACTGGCCGATGCTGGGATCCCAGAAGGCAAGGTTAGCAGAATCAAAGGCACCGTTGGTGATGACGGGTTTTTCCTGCATCAAGGACCAGTGGATGCCATCCGGGGACTGATAGGCAAACAGTCCACCCTCCGCTTTGATGCCGGCCAATGCCTTGTAGCGTTCCTCCCTCGGGCAGGCGGGGTTCTCGTCGATCACAGGCATGAAATTGTGGGTGCCGATTCCATCCAGAATGATGTTGTTTTGTTTCGATCCCTCGTATTCGACGATGCCGAGGTCGGGCTTGACCCAGTGAATTCCATCCCGGCTTTGGGCATAACAGGCAACCGTTTTGCCGTCGAATTCGAGTTTGCCCGGGAGGGTGTTGAAGTTCCACCCGCGATAGTACATGCGGTAGCTGTCGCCATCCTGGAGTACGGTGTGGTATCCGCTGGCGTTTCCTTCCCAGGCTGCGTCATGTTCGATCACGACCTCGCGAAAGACCGGATGATGTAGTCGAAGATGGGTTTTGCCTGAGAGCTGCTCGATCATGAAGTCGTCCAGGAACAACTCACGACGCGACCCCATAGGAACGACCTCATCGGTGCTCTTCTGACCCTCCAAAGCTGGTACCACTGCTAGCATGGCTGCTGCTGCTGTTATCAAGAGAATATGATTCAAAAAGGTGCGACGATGGGTTGTCCCGTTCACTTTCCATCTCCTTTGCGATGATGAGAATTTTCGGTCATGAGATCTTCCTTCAGACTGTAGATCCGAGTTATTCGTCGAACCAGAACGCATACAGATCGGCATCTTTCAGTTGGAAGTGCAGCCGGACCGGCTTTCCTGCCAGCCTGCCGACATCGCTGCCGGCTTTCCACGTGACAGCACGGTCAAGCGTGTCGCCGAAGACTTCATTGCAGTCCGCTATTGAGAATCCCGGTATCGGCGATCCGTCGAGACGTCGCAGCTCGACCCGGATGCTTCCGGCAGCAGAGGTGGCGAAGTTCAGGTGAAGTTCGCGTCCGGAAAAGCTTAGCGGTTTCGTCACCAGTTCACCGCCACTCATCGGGGCACTCACCGAGACGAAGCCGTCGAGGCGGAGTGTGTAACGCCGCATCGCACAGCTTGTCCCGGTCCAGCCACCCTCTTTGGCGTACAGAGACAGTTCGTTCGGCGCTCCTTTGAGTGCCGACTTCGTTTCGACGAGATGCCACGCCGTGAACTGATGGCTGTAGTTCCATGTGTCCCGCCGCTCGATTCCGGGACGCAGGAAGGCTTCGTTCCACCGTTTGAATCTCACGCCGTCCCGGCTGGCCATGAGCAGCCCTTCCGTGATCGCCGTACCGTATCGCAGGTGGGCCTCGGCCCGCAGTTCGCGATGTTCACGCTCCGGCAGGGCGCGCATCGAATCGGACCAGCCACGTTCGACATAACGCACTGGAAAGCCAATCAGGATGTGCGGTGCTCGGTAATAGGGTTTGATTTGATTCGTGTAGAGATGCTCGTCGGGCGAGTCCTCGTAGGTCAGGTCGGCTTCCTCGCCCCAGTTGAGGAAGTCGCTGGAGGATCCCGTGCGGATGGCTCGGTAGCCGGCCGGCTTCCAGACCTTTTCCGTCGTGATCCCCTCGGTGAAAGTCCGCCAGTAAGCCCGGTACTTCCCAAGTGTCGGATCCCAGAAAGCCAGATTTTGTGAATCGAACGCTCCGTCGGGAATGACCGCTTTGTCGCTCATCAGCGACCAATGGATGCCGTCGGGCGACTTGAACGCAAATAGACCGCCTTCTGCTCGCAATCCGCCCAGCCCCTTGTAGCGGGCCTCGGCAGGACAGTTCGGGCCCATGTCTTTGAACGGTGCGAAGTTATGAACGCCCACGCCGTCCCACACGATGTTGTTCTGCTTCGACCCGTTGAACTCAAACAGACCGAGGATCGGTTTCGTCCAACCGATTCCGTCCCGGCTTTCCGCATAGCAATAGACCGTTTTGTGACGGTCCGTGATGAGTTGGCCTTCTTTCACTTCGAGCTGTGACCCGCGATAGTACATCCGGTAGAGGTCTCCGTCCTGAAAAACGGTATGATAACCACTGCTGGTGCCTTCCCAAGGCGCATCGTGGACGAGTGCGATCTCACGCGGAATTGGGTGGTGTAGCCGCTGTTCGGCCTTCCCCTCAAACCGTTCGATGAGAAAGTTATCGACAAACAGCTCACGCCGCGAGCCGATGTCGATCAAGGTTTTCTGCTGTTGCTTGCGGGCGCAGGAAGTCAAGGGAGCCAGGGCTGTGAGCCCCAGTGCTGTAGCTTGTAGGAACTCTCTTCTTCTTATCTGGTTCATAATGGTGTTTCCTGAAGTAGTATATTCCGGAGCGAAAGTAGAATGACCGAGCGATGTACTAGTCGGCCAACGAATTCGGGAGAGCGAGAATAACACGATTTTACGAGTCTGGGAACTGAGGAGATTGAGTATGAGATGCTGGGAAATTTCTTTCCTTCTGATTACGTTTGCGGCCATCGGTTCTTTGGGCCCGCTGCTGGCGCCGTCCTACGCGGAAGTACCTGAAGGCTTCGTGCCGCTGTTTAACGGTAAGGATCTGAACGGCTGGAAAGGGCTGGTCGCCAATCCGAGAAAGCGAGCTGAGATGTCTCCGGAAGAACTGGCCGAGGCTCAGAAAAAGGCCGACGAACGAATGCGGGCTCACTGGCAAGTGGTCGACGGCGTGCTTGAGTTCGACGGTAAGGGAGACAGCCTTTGCACAGCGACCGATTACGGCGACTTCGAGATGTATGTCGACTGGAAGATCCTCGAAGGCGGCGACAGCGGCATCTATCTGCGCGGGAGCCCGCAGGTGCAGATCTGGGACACTGAGTTTGAAAGGCTCCATCGGTCCGGTGCCGACAAGGGTTCCGGCGGGCTGTGGAACAACCAGAAGAACCCGCGCTTCCCGCTGGTCAAGGCGGACAAGCCGGTCGGCGAGTGGAACACGTTTTACATCAAAATGGTCGGCGAACGTGTCACCGTGAAGCTGAACGGGAAGCTCGTGTTCGACAACATCGTGATGGAGAACTACTGGGAGCGGGACAGAGCGATCTATGCCCGCGGTCAAATCGAGTTGCAGAACCATGGCAACAAGCTCTGGTTCCGCAACATCTACATCCGCGAGTTGGGCGCGAACACGGCAGACAGGGACGAGGCGATCAGTTAGACTCGCCCTTAAAGCAGCCTCGCAGCTTCAAAATCCAATTGGCGTCTGAGCTATGCAGAGAGTTGGCTTAGTATCGTTCATGCACGAATCCAACACCTTCAATTCCGTCTCCACAACCCGTAACATGTTTGAAGAGACCTGTCTTGTTTCTGGTGAGAGAATCCGCTCACACTGGGAAGACGCTCACCATGAGATCGGGGGGATGCTGGAAGAGACACCGAGATTAGGGTTTGAGATCATTCCCCTCCTGACGGCCTCGGCCCAACCTGCAGGTCCACTGCAAGAGCAGTGTTTTGAGCAAATCGTGGGAGAATTGCTTGAAACCATTTCCGCTGAATCATTGGATGGACTACTGCTCTCGTTGCACGGGGCCATGGTGGCCGAGCATATTCCCGACGCGGATGGGGAAAGTGTTGAGAGGATTCGGAAGACGGTCGGGGATTATCTGCCGGTTGTGCTCACCCTCGACCTGCACGCAAATGTGTCGCAGCGGATGATCTCGAACGTCAGCGCTACAACGGTTTATCGAACCTATCCCCACTTGGACCAGCGGGAGCGCGGCCGCGAGGCAGCTAGAATCCTGGCCGACATTATTCGAGGGAAGATCCATCCCATCCAGGCACTTGTGAAGCCCCCGCTGGAGATTCATATTCTGGCGCAGCATACGGATCGAGAACCCATGATGGGGCTCTACCGCAAATTGGAGGAATTGATCCCAAAACCTGGCATCATTTCTGCCAGCATTGCACTTGGATTCGCCTACGCCGATGTCGAGGAGATGGGAGCCTCGTTCCTGGTGATCGCGGATGGAGATGAAGAACTGGCTCACAGGGAAGCTGCGGCTCTGGCTCGCCAGGCCTGGGATTTAAGGGAAGCTTGGAACGTCACAGGGCTACCGATCGAAGAGGCAGTCGAGGAAGCTCGCCGAAGCGATGAAACTCCAGTCACGCTCCTGGACGCAGGTGACAATGTCGGAGGTGGGAGTCCCGGGGATGGCACGAAAGTCTTTGCCGCCGTTCACAGGGCGGGGATGCAAAATGCGCTTGTGATCCTTTACGATCCAGACGGAGTCCGGACTTGCTTACAGGCAGGTGTAGGAAACACGGTATCCCTCAAAGCCGGAGGTAAGACGGATCAACTGCACGGTGAACCTCTCGAGATTGCAGGACGAGTTCGAGTGCTTCACGATGGCCACTTCATTGAGACAAGGCCCCGCCATGGCGGCCGGAGGTGGAACAGTCAGGGACTGACGGCCGTGGTGGAAACCGCCCAAGAGCACACCATCATTCTGACCTCGCTTCGCATGGCCCCGTTCAGTCTGGAGCAGATCAGGAGTCTCGGAATTGAGCCGGAATCGAAAACCGTTCTCATCGCCAAAGGCGCTATAGCGCCTCGTGCGGCCTACGAGCCCGTGTCCGCCCGGGTAATCGAAGTCGATTCACCTGGCATTACCGCGCCCAACCCGGCACGGTTCACCTATCAGCGTCGTCGCAGACCCATGTTCCCGTTTGAGCCGGAAACGACTTGGGATGCCGCTTGAGAGCCAAAGGGGTGCTGGACCTAATCTTGGGGCTCCGTTTGGATTCGGGGAGCCTGAAACGGAGCCGGGAGAGTTAGCGACCGGAGAACCTCACACAAAACGCAGAAAGAGTTGAGCAACAGGCTCAGGAAAGAGGAAAAATGGGAATGCACATGAGACCGAGCAGGGTGTTACGAAAGCTACGCAGGGGCGAACTTGTTAGCTGTTTCATGATCAAAACCAGCAGCGCGGTCATGGCCGAAATCGCGGCCTTTAGCGGTTTTGACTGCATCTGGATCGACCGGGAGCACACAGCCAATGACTGGTCCGATCTGGAAAAGCAAGTCATAGCCGCAAAACTTTATGATGTGGACACTGTGGTGCGTGTGCCACGAGGTTCGTACAGCGACTATATTAAACCTTTGGAGATCGATGCCACTGGAATCATGGTACCGCACTTGCTGCACCTGCAGGACAGTCTGAACATTGTCCGAATGACTCGTTTTCCTCCGCTGGGTCGACGAGCTCTGGATGGGGGCAGCGCCGATGGTGCTTACTGCAACATTTCGATTCCTGATTATGTCAGAGAGGCGAACCAGGAGCGGTTTGTGATTGTGCAGGTAGAAGACCCTGAAACAATGGAGGATCTGGAGGAGATTTGTGCGGTGGAAGGCATTGATATGATCTTTTTCGGTCCTGGAGACTACAGTTCTGGGCTTGGAGTCCCCGGGGAATTCAACGACCCACGCGTGCTTGAAGCTCGGACCCGTGTGGTTGAGACCGCTCGCGCGCACGGAAAATTTGCGGGGACGGTAGGCGGTCCAGATGCTCTCCAAAGTTTGTTCGAGAGCGGTTATCAGTTCGTCAGTATTGGTGCAGACGTGGTCGGCTTCAGTCAATACTGCCAGGAACTCGTGGCTCAGTTTGCTAAGCACAGCACTCGATGACGTTTAGTTGAGGCTGTAGGTCTCATAGGGCCGCTCACAAGGGTTTCCTCGGCTGATGTGCATCACGCCGTCATCGGCTTCGATGATGACGGAAAAGACACTTACCCAGTAGCCGGTATGAGGATGGTCGTTGACGTGTCGGCAGATGGAACGGGGATGGTTTTCGTGATCGGATAGGGCCGCCTTTAAGTGATCCAGTGCCAGGGGTCCGGCTGGCTCGGAAAGGAGCTTGTCGATGCGGGCAATGCGCGTGTGGGATTCGATCAGCTCAGGAAACTCATCATTGATGGGTAGCAGTTCCGTATGTACGCAGTGGTTGGTGTGGGTGACGATGCGGTTAGCTTCGTCGCGGAGGACATGGACGTCGTCGATGGTGACTTCAAGGTCAGCGGGACCCTGTGGGGTTGAAAGGCAGATGTTGGCGGGGATGGCCCGGTAGGCGCGACGGACTGCTTCAATGGCGCCATCAAGAGAATTCTTTTGGTAGATTTCACGGACCTGAAAATAGTGCGGAACGCCCAGGTCGCGGCTTGGCGCGGGCAGCGTGGTCAGGCAGATGCCGATGCCTGCCTGGTTGAGGCCGATGTATCCAATCAGCCCCGCCTGAGTGATGTTCATCAGAGCCGGCTTGTCCTCCGGCCGGCGTTTTAGCACAACGGTGAACGGGTCGAGGGCAGGATCGTTGTCCCAATTCTGACCGATGATGAAGTGATTGTTCTGGTTGGTGACCGGAGCAATGGAAAAGGAGGTGCAGCCGGCCTCTTCTTCGGGTTTCAACTGATTCCGCACCTGCAGCATCATGAGGTCTTCGAAAGTGACCCCCGATGCTTCCGCCGTTCCCTTCAGTTCTTCAACTGAATCCGGGCTGTATTCTTCAGCATAAGGAATACAGTCGCGGGCAAGCTTCATGGCTTTATCAGTTGTAACGGGGGTTGTCAGGTTGACGCGCTCCAAAGCAACGTCGACGAAGCCCCTGATCTCCTCCTTGGCCGCTTCCCCGATGGCCTGGCCCATCTGGCGAGGCTTCCCAGCGACTTCAATTTCACGGTATCGAGTTTCATCACCTAAGGTCACACTTCCCCCTACCTCTCATGCCGAATAGCCGGAGGCGTCGTCTCCCCTAGTGCACTGTCCGGAAAGTTCACGCCGCTACTTCGGGCGTCTTTTCGCCGACAGCTTTGTTGCGCTTCCTCGAAAGACTCCCGGTCTTCCTGCGTCGCGCGCCTAGCTGGCGACGAAAATCCCCGAATTAACCCCGTCCCGAATTAACACCGCAAACTTCCCGGACAGTACACTAGTGTACTCAGAGTACGGTTACTTCGGGTGCTCTTCCGAATCCTGATATTAAATCTGGTGGCTTGTCAACGACTTCCCCCTTTACAATTCCCCTATCCGGCGGGGATCCATCGTTCCCCAGGAGTGATACCCATGGCGCGAGCACTGAGTATAATTGTTTCAATCGCCCTATTCACGCCGGCCTATCCACTTACGGCAGCTTCCTCCCAAATCCTGGACATCGGTGCCCACAAGCAGCTCTTCATCGACGACTACATCGTCGAATCTATGGAGCCCCGCGTCTATCGCCTCATGAACCGGCCCGTGAAGCACCGGGACAATCCGGTGATCCGCCTCGATACCCAGTGGGAGCACAAGGGGGGTCTCTCCCACGGCGGCGATTGCGGGCAGATATTCTTCGATCCGGATCAGGGCCTGTACCGTTTTTACGGCCTGATGGTCAATTGGGACTGGTCACAGCGTTGGATCTTCTATGCCGAGTCCCAAGACGGCATTCACTGGGTCAAGCAGGGGTGTACCGTTCTTTCTGTAATTTGAGGAAGGTGAGCTAAAAGGATCAGAGGTCTGGGGCAGGATTTCTCCAAAAACTCAAGACAAGAGCAAGGAGGATCCGAATGACCCCAGACCCAGAACAGAGGCTACCACGAGAATTGTTGAAAGAACTGATCGAAGAAGGCAGCGACGCGTTTCGAGGAGTGTTGGAGAAACTGCTCAACACCGCCATGCAGATGGAACGAGAAGAGTTTCTGGGAGCTCGACGCTGGGAGCGGAGCGAGCAGCGTCGAGACCACGCCAACGGGTACAAGGCCAAGACGCTGTCAACTCGAGTGGGACAGCTTCAAATCCGGATTCCACAAGTACGTCACCTGGACTTCTATCCCCGATCCCTGGAGCGAGGGTGCCGCTCGGAGAAAGCCCTGAAGCTGGCCATCGCCGAGATGTACGTGATGGGCGTGTCGACGCGCAAGGTCACTGAGATTACCGAGCAGCTGTGCGGCACCGAGATCTCCGCCAGCCAGGTCTCAAGAATCTCCAAGCTGCTGGACGACGAACTCGAGCAGTTTCGCAACCGCCCTTTGGGCAGCTATCCAGTTGTGTACCTGGATGCCCACTACGAGAAGGTCCGTCGCCAGGGCAGCATTCAGGATGTGGCCGTCTTGAAAGCGACCGGAGTCAACTGCTGGGGCAAGCGGGAGGTGATTGGGGTCAGCTGCCGACTCAGCGAGGCGGAGGTCCACTGGCGAGAGTTTCTGCAGCAGCTTCAAAAGCGTGGTCTGGAGGGTGTGCAGCTGATTGTCAGCGATGACCACTCAGGACTACGAGCTGCCAGAAGAGCTGTCTTTCCTTCAGTGCCCTGGCAACGCTGTCAGTTTCACCTGAGCCAGAATGCTCAGCGATACGCCCGCCGATCCGACCAACGTGCCGCCATCGCCACTGACATTCGAGACATCTTCAATGCCCCGTCTGGAGGCGAAGCTGAGGCGATGCTTCGGGCCAGAGTCGAGCAATACTACGACCGCAACCCGGAGCTGGCCGATTGGATGGAGACCAATCTGCCGGAAGGCTTTACGGTCTTTCGTTTTGCACGTTCTACCTGGCGGCGCATTCGCACCAACAACGGGCTGGAGAACCTAAACCGTCAGATTCGCCGGCGTACCCGGGTCGTCGGTATCTTTCCAAACACCGAGTCCGCACTACGACTCATCACCGCTGTCGTCGAGGAGATTCACGAAGACTGGCTGATCGGGAAACAGTACCTCAGCCTGGTCGATTTCAAACCACAGGAGAATCCGATCTCAGATCACTCTCAGTCAAATTACAGAAAAACAGTTGCTTAGCCGGTCAAGCCGAAGCTTGGGCAGGTGCAGTACCTGGGCTACGACACCAACTTCATCGCGCTGCCCTTTGATCCGGAAGCCCACAGCAACGCCATATTCCGGGATCCTGCAGCGAAAAGTGAGGCCCAGCGATACAAGATGCTCTACTTCCAGAAGCGCAACGGAAAGGAGGGAATGTACCCGGCCTACTCCTCGGACGGCCTCAACTGGAAGGCCTACGCGGTGGACCGCCCCGCCGTTCCCTACTGGTCCGATACTAACAACAATCTCATGTGGGATCCCAAGGGGAAGAGATATGTCCTCTACCTCAGAACCTTTACCTCCTTGAAGAGGTGGATGGACCCGGAACCGGTCTACCCGAAGGGAGCCGGAATCCGCACGGCCGGGTTTGCCACCAGTACCGACTTCCTCAAATGGGACAGCCCCCCCAGCATTTGGGACCCGGACGACCGATTCATCTGCTTTCATACAGACAAGATGGACCCGGTGGGAAGCCGAGACTTCTACACCCTGGAGGTGATGCTCTACGAGGGAGGCCACGTGGGCTTCACGTCGGTCTACCACAACATGTTCGGAGTGGCCCCGGCGGCCATGGACTCCGGCCACGCCCAATCCCCCTGGATGGATCGGGTGGACGTCCAGCTCCTCTGGAGTCGGAACGGGGAGAGGTTCCAGCGGGTGGGAGAGAGGCGGGTTTTCATCCCCAACGGACCGGCGGGGAGCTGGGATGAGGATCTGGTCTACGCGGTGCACAACGGCATCGTCCGCAAGGATCTGGGCGAGATCTGGATCTACTACGAGGGATTCAGTGGCCATCACTGGTTCCAGAAGCGGCAGGAGCCCCAAAGGGGCCAGGTGGGTCTGGCCATCCTCCGCCTGGACGGCTTCGTCAGCGTCACCGGGCAGGGTGCACTCACCACCCGTCCTCTGAGATTCCGGGGGACAGTGCTAAAGATCAATGCCACCGGGGTGGACAAGTACGTGGGTCCAGGCTATGGGACGGTGCGGACGGAGCTCCTGGATGCCGAGACGGGGCAGGCCCTCCCGGGCTTCAGCAAGGAGGACTCGGATCCTTTCAGTGGAGACGAGATCGGTCACAGAGTGACCTGGAAGGGAAAGGCCAACCTGAGAGGGCTCCAGGGCAAGCCCATTCAGCTGAGATTCCATCTGGACAAGGCCAAGCTCTTCGCCTTCCAGTTTGTGGAGGAGTGAAGGCACGGCTCGGTTGGCGATCAATGAGCCAGTTTCTCTATTTCTTCTGCTGATAGAGCTCGGTCGAACACCGCCACCTCATCGAGGCGGCCTTCCCAATTGGACTGATTGTCGCAGCGGCCGCCGAAGAACAACTTGTCAAACGGGACCGGAAAGTCCGCGGGTGACTCGGTCTCGATCTCGGGCTGGCGCCTTCCATTCAAATGAACCCGCACTACTTCACCGTCGCGTACGAACACAACCTGATTCCAACTCCAGCGCTGAATCTCTGTACGGCCCGCCACCAGCTTTCCGCCCTCACCGTCCTCACCGCGTAGGAAGGTAAGTTTACCCGGATGACTCATGCCTCCCAGGCCGAGGTGGTCGCCTTCTAGACCATAGTTGCGGCCACGTGAGAACATCCAGCCGGTGATCTCGCGAGCATCTGTCGGCATGCCATTCCAGAACCAGAGGGCCACGGAATACTGATCACCTAGGTCGGCGATTCGTGCCTGCAGCCGTCCTCCCGCAAAGTGTGCCGCTCGATTCTGCTCGTTCTCCCTGCAGAAAGTCTCCGAGCGCGGGCCCTCGAGGAACAACGCTACACCCGGCTCGTACAGCGCGTCACGATCCTGACCAGACGAATCTACAGCTCGGGAACCAGCGAATTCATCGAGTCGCCAGTAGGCCACCGGTCTGGCTTTCAGGAGGACGTCGAAGGCGGGACCTCGGCTCTGTTTGAACGGACGCCGGGGCCGCGCGGCCACTTTTTCCAACAGCTGGAGCGCGACTTCGGTGATTTTCGGCTCGGCCTCGATCTCCAGTCCAGCCCCGCGTTTCGCCCAGGTGTTGTAGCCTCCAAAAAAATGCTGTTCGGGTGGCGGAATGTAGCCATCAGCGCCGTTGGCCAGTTCCATGACCATAGTCTTGGGCAGCGGGCTCTGCAGCTTTAGCTTCAAGCCGGTCAGGGCATAAGTTTCAGTGGGTGTCGTTGCCACCGCTATATCGCCGATGCGGAGGGCCTGAACCACGATTTCGGTCGATTGCCGTTCGTGCATCGCGATTTGCTCACGGGCGTAGGCTTCCACACGATCTTTGGGTATCCGATCCCCCATCGCTTCGACGATCCCACGGGCCCACTTCAGACGCTGTTCGTCCGGGACACGATACTTGAGGTCCAGTCGCTTCTCAGCCATGGCCAAGTCCACATCCTTGCGATATTCGATCGTGCCATAGGCACCCAGGACGATGTCCACCATCTCCGCCGAGTAACCTTCGATGGTAGGCTCATACCTGGAGGCCGGGGGTTTTGCGTAATCGCGTCGCCAGATATCGCCGCTGCAGCCGTGTGACATGATCCCGACGAAGGGAGGATCGCCGTCGTCATGGTTGTTGGCAAGACGGGACTTCAGCCCTTCGCAGAACAATCCGAAGTAATCCGCGCTGATGCCCTGTTCACCCGAAAAGTAGTGCATGGAAAAGTTGGCCAGCACCGCGATCGGGCGGCCGTCAAGCGATTGAAACGAAATCAGCGACAGATCGGGGTCCTCTGGCCCGGACGGGCCGGTTACGTCGTCCCAGTTGCTGGCGGCGTGCATGGTCGCGCGTACGGTGGGGTTGCCGAACACGTCGTTGGCAATTCGATCGGGCCGGCGAATCCAGCGTCGCAAGGCCGTGAATTTCTCGGCGTTCACGACGGCCCAGCCCACTTGAGCGGGTTCGAGGTTGGCTTCCGCCTCGGCCAGGGCTTGAGCGAGCCTCCCTGGAAGATACGGCAAATAAGTCGGCTCAGGGAGCACCATGCTATCCGCGACCGACGGCGCGGAGTGCGTATGCGTCGCGGAGATGAGCATTCGATCGGCTCGGATCTTCGTGCGCCGCGCCGCCAGTTGCTTCACCTCATCCAAAAACGGACGCGGCATCAAGCAACTATCGACAACCACAATGCCGAGACGCACTCGGCCATCGTCGAGCACGATCGCCCGTGAATTCAATGGGGTTTTCACCTCGCCGACAGTGCGGCTGACAAGGCCGCCGTTGACGACAACAGGTAGCTGCAGGGGTGTCACGTCCACCACCGCTGCCCCAGCCTTGAACTCCGCCAAAGCGTCTACCGTCGTCAAAACCGCCAAGACGCAAAACAGAAGAGGTGCTGCATTCGACTTCATGTGAAGATTCCTCCTTGTCGTGGACGACGGCCACACGGTGTGGAGATGAACAGCTTGATGGCCGAACGAATCGACAGTGCTGGCTCTACGCGAATGTATGGCTAGATCGACCCCCACAATTGTATGCTAGGTATTGTCAACATACTATGGGGGAAAATTCGTCCTTCGTGAGCGCTCTATTCTCGCCCTGGATTTCAGTCAGCAGCCTCGAGCGAAAAGGGCTGATGCAACGATGTAAGCTGAGCCAGAGACTTAGAGGACATTCTATGCGGCCTGTAGTTGCGTCCAGCCTACTGGTCTTCCTCTTTCAGACTGGGGCCTGGGCCCGGTCTCAGGAAAATCGATCAGGCGATTCCTTGGCCATCCGCTCACCAGAAACCTGCGGCGCGGCGAACCAGACGCTCCCCAAGTGGGCGTTTGAGCAGGAATCACCAGAGCAGGCTGTGCAGCTGTTGCAAGATCGTCTTCGCTCGAACCCTCAAGATCCCATGCTCAATTATCAACTGGGAATCCTCTACCAGGCCCAAAATCAGTTCCAGAAAGCCATCGCCCAGTATTGGAAAAGTATGAGCCTGGATGAGAACTCAGATCTTTATTCGCTGGCCCTGGCCTCGGTTTTGTTTCACTGCAAGCAAGCCAGAGAAGCAATTCAAGTGCTGCAGACCTTTCTGGAGCGACATCCGGAGTCTCTCCCCAGTATTCGCTTCCTGTGCCGGATATACATCCAGGAGGGCCAGTTTGATCAAGCACTGGCTTCAGCTCAGAAAGGCCTGGTTCTGGACCCCAACGACAGCTATGGACATTACCTCTTGGGAGTCAGCCATGAGGGGCTGACTCAATTCGAGGAAGCGAAAGATGAATTGGAGCAAGCCGTTGCCCTGGCTCCCTCGTTTGCCGAGGCCCACTTGGAATTGGGTTTACTTTACAGCGCTGATCAAAAGACCTTTGGCCTGGCCGCTGAGAATCTAGAGATGGCTATCTCGTCAGGATTGGATCGACCGGATGTTCACAAGAACCTGGGCTTTGTGCTCCTCAAACTGGGAGAGTACGAGAAAGCGGTTGAACAGCTGAAGCTGGCTTTGCAGGGCAGCCCGGACTATGTGGAACCCCATTATCTGCTGGCTGATGCATACCGAAAACTGGGGATGAAGGAGAAAGCGGCTGCCGCTCTGGAACGATTCCAATTCCTGAGGACAGCAGCCAGGGAAAGGCTGGCTGTGGAGAAGAGAGGCCCAGGGCTTTACGCGCAGGGAATGGACCTCTTGTCCAAGCAAGCTGCGCCGGAGAAGGCCTATGCGGCCTTTCTTAAATCCGTCGAGGCTTCCCCCCACATGGATCTGGGTTTCTATCGCCTGGCCCAAATCGATTTCAGGAGGGGTAACAGTCAACGTGCGGCCGATTGGATTCGCCAGGCGATTCAGGTGTATCCGCTTGACGCACGATACCACTTTGTGCTGGCCAGGCTCTTGGAGCAGACTGATGTAGCTGGCTCCCTCGACGCCCTCAAGACGGCCATTGACTTAAACCCGACGAATGCGGACTACCACAACCTCCTGGGCAATCTGCTTTTGAAGCAGGATGACTTTCGGGGCGCTGTCCAGTCTTATCGTCGGGCCATAGAAATGGACCCGGATGACCCCATCCCTCACTTAAATCTTGCCACTACGCTGCCTAGAATTGGAGCCGTTCAGGAAGCCGAAAGAGAAAGAGAGATCTACCTCCGACTGACCAGCGGAAGGAATCCCGAGTAGATGCAGCGTCGACTTTTGACCGCGGTGCTTTTCCCGCTACTTGCCGTCGAAACTTGGGCCCTGGTCGAGTCTCCCGACTCCTCCATAACCTTTCAGGATGTAACCGCACAAGCCGGTATCAAGTTCTTGCACCAGAATTCGCCTACTCCCAAAAAATACGCCGTGGCGACGGTGGGATCAGGATGTGCTTTTATCGACTTTGACAAAGACGGCTACCAGGACATTTTGCTCATCAACGGCGGGTGGACTCCGGGTACCGACAAGAATCTCTCCTTCAATCACTCCCTTTATCGAAACCGGGGAGACGGCACCTTCCAGGAGGTGACCTCCCAGGCGGGAATTGAATCCAATCAATATTATGGAATGGGAGTCGCCGTTGGCGATTACGACAATGACGGGTTCGACGATTTCTTTCTCACCAATTTTGCCGGTCCCGATGTCCTTTATCGCAATAATGGGAACGGAACCTTTCGCAATAGGTCCAAGGTGGCGGGTGTAGGAGGCGATGGTCGATGGAGTTCGAGTGCAGCCTTTTTCGATTATGACAATGACGGTTTCTTGGATCTCTATGTGGTCAGTTACACAGACCATTCACTTGAGAAAAATAATCCGATCTGTAAACACAGATCCATCGTGGCCACCTGTGGTCCCGAGGGCTTCAACGGTGTCTCCGATGTCCTCTATCGAAACAATGGCGACGGCACCTTTGCCGAGGTTAGTCAGAAAGCCCGCGTCGCTCAGTTTGAAGGAAAGGGTCTGGGGGTGTTGCCCTTGGATTATGATCGGGACGGCCGGATCGACATTTACGTGGCCAACGATGGAGTCGACAATTTTCTCTTCAAGAACGAGGGAGATGGATCTTTTTCCGAGGTGGGGCTGTTATCCGGAACCGCTCTTGACGAACACGGGGAGCCGCAGGCAGGCATGGGAGTCGTGGCCGGAGACTATGACGGGGACGGGCTTCTGGATCTGGCGGTGACCAATCTGGACTTGGAATACCTGGCTCTTTACAAGAACAGGGGTGACGGCTTCTTCGAAGACATGAGCTCCCGTGCCGGTGTTCTGGCTCCCAGCCGACTCTTTGTGGGCTTTGGCCTGGGTTTGATCGATGTGGACAATGATTCAGATCTGGATCTGTTTGTTGCCAATGGGCACATTATGGACAACGCGGCCCAACTGAAAGCAGGGGCAATCTACCGGCAACCCAAACTTCTACTGGAGAACATTGGCGGCCGGTTCGAGGACGTCACCTCTGATCGTGGAGAAGCTTTGACGGTTCCTCAGGTCAGCCGGGGTCTGGCCTGGGCCGATTACGACAATGACGGAGACCTGGATGTGCTGGTCAGCAATTGTGGCGGAAGCCCGGTGCTTCTGCGCAACCAGGGAGGCAACCGAAATCCCTGGCTGCAATTGAGACTGGTCGGCAAGAAATCCAACCGAAACGGTTTTGGGGCTCTTGTGGAGCTCAAATTTGGCGAGAAACGCCTGGTCTCCCAGATCACCTCAGCCGGCAGCTATCTTTCGGCCAGCGACTATCGAGCTCATTTTGGCCTGGGAGAGTACCAGGGCAACGTTGAGATGACGGTTTACTGGCCAAGTGGAATCCGAGATTCTCTCCGAGACCTTCAACCTGGGCAGGTTGTCGTGCTGAAGGAAGGAAGCACCAGTCTTCCGGTGACAACAGCAGAGGAACCAGTGACAACAGCAGAGGAAAAAGTTCCGGCCAGCACCATGATCGATCTGGTCGTAACAGATAAGTCGGCTCAGCAGAAGGCCGAGAAAATTGTGGAGAGCCATTGGGACACCTCGCTGGCTCCTTTCATTCTGGAAGTACTATTCCTTATGGATCCGGGCGATCCCCGGGCGACGAGATTGTGGAAGTTACTGGAGAGAACAACCCGAGAAAAGAGGACACGTCGAGTGGACGAATGGCTTCAATGGATGTGGCACCAGGAATTCGAAATGCATCCTGGCTATCCCACCTACAAAGCCGGACTTTATGCGTCCATCGACAGACGTTTGTCCGACTTCTTTGGTGCCGGAATGAAACATACCATCCGTCTGGATGAAATCCTTTTGGGAGGAGTCCATGTGTTTGGAATTTCACTGGAGCACCCGAAGGTTATTGAGGCTGGGGAAGCCAATTACCTGGGAGAAAAAAATGTGGTCTTCGGAGTTTACATCAACGGCGAAGCACGCGCTTATCCGAAGCGAATCCTGGCCTGGCATGAATTATTTAGTGATACCGTGGGTGGTGTCGATGTGACCTGTGCTTACTGCACCCTCTGTGGGTCGGCTGTCTTGTACCGTCAGACCATCGGATCCCGGAAGTTCGATTTCGAGACCAGCGGATTTCTGTATCGCTCGAATAAACTCATGTACGATCGCCAGACGCGATCGCTCTGGTCATCCCTGGAAGGGGTACCGGTGACGGGGGAACTCGCAGGTTCCGGGCTGAAGCTGGCACGCCTTCCCATCGTAACGACTACTTGGCGAACCTGGCGGGAACGCCACCCGGACACCAAGGTGCTGTCGCTGGAAACCGGTTTTGATCGCGATTATAGAGAAGGAGCTGCCTATCGAGATTACTTTAGCACCCACGAGCTCATGTTTCCGGTCCCTGTTTTGGACGAACGGCTCAAGAACAAGCAAGAGGTTTTGGCTTTGCTCTGGAGGGGGGAACCCGTCGCCTATGACACTTCTCTTCTGAACAAGAACGACGTTTATCATGACACTGTGGGAAGCCGTCAGATCGTTATTTTGACGGACCAATCCGGCGCCAGCCGAGTCTATGAGGCAACCGGAGTGACTTTTTCCTCTTGGGACCGGAAATCGAAGCTCCTCGACTCCACTGGGCTGAGCTGGGAGGTCACGGAGGATGGACTGCTGGGCCCTTCGGGCGGCAGATTGGGGCGCCTCCCCTCCCATCGGGCCTTCTGGTTTGGTTGGTACGCCCAATTCCCGGGCTCACGATTGGTTCACTAGTGTGCTGTCCGGGAAGTCCGCGGGGTTAACTCGGGACGCCCGAAGTAGCGGCGTGAACTTTCCGGACAGTACACTAGCCCGGATTATGCATGAGATCTGAATCCGAGTGAGATTTGGGCCCAGAAAAAAGGCCGTAGCTCTCTGATATAAAAGGGTTTACATAAACAACGACCCTAAACAGGAGCTACGGCAATGTTGAAAGCAGTCTGCCAGAATACCCTGCTATTTCACAGCCACCGAAAGATCACGGCGCGTTTTGATGGGGGGAGTCTGACTTCCGACGCAGGATGGTTGTTGTTTGGATCGCTGGATCGGCAACATCGGTTGTGCGAGGGCTTCAGTTCGTGTATTTCGGAAAGCCGGGACCGACGCTACGTTCGTCATGACCTGTTGAAGTTGATTCGACAACGAGTCTTGCAGATCGTGGCCGGCTACGAAGACTGTAATGACGCCGATACGCTGCGCTCCGATCCGATGCTCAAGACAGTCTGTGATCAGTTGCCCGAGAGCGATCCCGATTTGGCCACCCAGCCGACTTTCTCCCGTTTGGAGAACTCCGTCACCAAGAAGGATCTGATGCGTCTGAGCCAGTGGCTGCTAGGCCGTTATGTGCGCTCCCTGAAGAAGAGACGTCCCAGCAAGATCATCCTGGATCTGGACAGTACCGACGACCACACTCACGGTCAGCAGGAGTTCTCCTTCTACCATGGGTATTACCGAAACCACATTCTGCATCCTTTGCTGATCTTCGATGCCGACACGGGCGACCTGGTGTGTGTCGTGTTGAGACCTGGCAACAAGGGGGCTGCCTCTCACATCGTGCCCATTCTGAAGCGAGTCGTGGAGGCCATCCGACAAGGAGTGGGGACGGATGTCGAGATTGAGATTCGGGCCGACAGCGGCTTTGCCACGCCTCGGCTCTACGAGTTCTGTGAAGGTGAAGAGAATCAACTCCAATATGTCATTGGGTTAAGTCGAAACCCTCGCCTGCAGCGAGTGGTCGAGCCGCTGCTGGATTCGACTCGGCTGCAGTTCGTTGAGCTGGAGGAAAAACAGCGTCAGTTTGACGAGTTTCTTTATCGAGCCAAGAGCTGGGATCGATCCCGTCGCGTCATTGTCAAAGTGGAGGTCGATCAGCGCGGGATCAATCGTCGCTTTGTGGTCACCAACCGGGACGATCTCTGCTCCCAATCACTTTATGACCACTATACAAACCGAGGGCAGACCGAGAACTTCATCAAGGCCTTCAAGAATCATCTGAGCATGGACCGACTCAGCTGTCATCGATTCCTGGCCAATCAGTTTCGACTCCTCCTGCATGCACTGGCTTACCAGATGTTCGTGCGCCTCCGCGACTATCTGCACGGGACTCCCTGGCACAAGCTCGAAATCGAAACCTTACGTCGTCGTGTCCTCAAGATCGGGGCCCGCATCCGACAAACCACTCGACGCATCTGGGTCCATCTTTCCTCAGCCTTTCCCGAACAACCCCTCTTCCACCTCGTCTTGAGTCGCCTCAACTCCAGCTAGCTTCTCCCAGTTCCCCAAAAAACCGCTTCCGATACTCATCCAGGCCCAGATCTGTCTGAAATTCACTCCCCCAACCACTCAAACGCCTCCCCAACCGATATTCTTCGCAAATCCGCCTGTCACACCTGCCCGCTTCCGAGTTGGGCCACTTCTCGACTCGTTTTTCAACACCGGACTACGGTTTTTGCATAATCCGGGCTAGCCCGGCTAGACTCTGAGTGGCGAGTCTACTCAAAGCGTAAAGAAAAAAGGTCTCCGTCCTTGATTTCAAACTTGAGGCGGATGGCCTGGCCGGCCAGATGGGCCAGGCCGGAACCGGCCTTCCAAGTGACAAGGCGGTTGATTTCGTCCCCGAAGATCTGGGGACAGTCCTCCAGACTATAGCCCGAGAGCGCCTTCCCCGAAGCACTTTGAATTTCCACTCGAATACTTCCCGCCGCTGAAGTCGAGTAATTGATACGGAGTTCAGCACCTGAGAAACGTAGAGGCTTCGTGAGTACAGATCCTCCCTGGTAAGGGGCCCGAAGCGAGACGAATCCGTCCTCTCGCAACACTCCGCGCCGAATGCGCACGTCGGGGAGATAGTAATGTTCCATGTAATACAGGGACATCTCCCCTGATCCTGTGGGCACCAGGGTGGGACCGATCTCAATAGCGCGGGGGGCCCAGTTTTTCGGATCCGGACCCGGGCGCAGGAAAGCCTCCATAAAGCGGCGGTCGAAGTGGAATCCATCGCGGCTGAACATGAACACCACGTCGGAGAGCCCGCTGAAAGACCAGTTCTTGGGAAAGTTTTCAAGATAAGGCTTCGGGTAATCTGGGTGAAACTTGCGGTCAGGCACCAAGCGTTTGGGAAACATCAGGATAAGGTCGGGTCGACGATAGTAGGGGGTAGCGGCATTCTTGTATAGATGCTCCAAAGGGGTAGCTCCCAGGTCGATATATTCGGGGCCGGTCCAGGTGCGGAAGTCCGGAGACGTGTAGCGCCGGATGTCGCGGATCCGTGTAAAGCGGCGCACTTCCCCGGAAGGGATCTCCACCAGGATTCGGTTCAATTCTTCGCCGACCTGCTTGCCTTCCAGCGGAGGCGCTCCCTCTCGATACCACCCGCGAGCGTAAACTACGTACTGCTGCCGGGCGGAGTCCCACAAGGCGATGTTGTGGGAATCGAACTGGGGATCCTCCCGGGGCGCCATGATCATAGGCTCCGGCTGGCGCAAACGCCAGCGCAGGCCGTCGGGAGAAACCAGGGCATAAATGCCGGCCCGCTTCTCGCCCCCCACGGTCGGTTCACTGCCAATGGCTTTGTAACGCTCCTCAGGGAGCGCCGCCGGGTTTTCATCCTTAAAGATTGACAAAGAGCGCCCCCGGCCTCCGGGTATTGGCCATACCAGGTTGTTTTCTCTCGAGCCCTCGTACTCGATCAGCCCCAGATCAGGTTTCGTCCAATGAATTCCGTCGGCACTCTCGGCATAGCCCGTGTAGGGAGGCAGCGAGTAATAGTTGGTGCGGTACCACATCCGGTAGCGGGCGCCTTCTTTGATGACGACGGGATCATACATGAGCCCGTCCTCGTAGGGGCGGTCCGCCTCGATGACCACCTCTCGGGGCTGGGGGCTGTGCAGGACCTGCCTGACGTTGTCCAGCGACTCGATCAACCACTCGTCCAGAAACAACTGAAGCTGATTCGATACGTCCAGGGCGGCTGGAGGGACAACCGCAAAACTCCCCTCGTTACGCCACCAGCGTAATTCGAGGGAGCCCCTCTCAGCGATAGCGGCAATGTCGGCCCGGCCGTCCCCGTTGAAATCGTCAATGACGACCTGATTGGCGTTGCTCCATCCTTCTTTCAGGAGGTGCCGGGTCCAGCGTCCCCGGGCATCACCAGGGTTTTCGAACCAGGCCAGGATTCCCGATCCGTACCCGGTGGCTGCCACATCCACATCCGCGTCCCCGTCCAGGTCGCCGGCCACCACCTCAAAGCCTCTGGGGAGTTCCTGGCTGATGGTGTGCTTCCTCCACTGTAGTCGATCCTTTTCCATCCCCAGGTTTTCGTACCAGAGGACGCCACCTCCCGGATTCTGACCCCAGCCACCCAGTGCCATCACTACATCTGAATCCCCGTCACGGTCTATGTCAAAGGGCTCGCCATGAACCGGCTGGACGCCCATGGTGAGGTCGATGACGTGCCTTTTCCATCGATCTCGCCCAGACTGGCCCGTGTTTTGATACCAGAGCACGATCCGTGCTGCAGCGCTCGTTCCCAGAAGATCTGGCCGTCCGTCCCCGTCAAAGTCCGCCGCTCGAACAGTGCGGGTGTCTTCGGGCAGGGTGTCGATCAGCTGGGCTGCCCACGGCTCCTGCCCGCTAGCGCCCGGATTGGCAAACCAGGTGAAATTGTTCCCCAGGCGCCAACTGGAGGCGGCCACGTCCGGGAAGCCGTCCAGGTTGATGTCCGCTATGTCCACGTCATAAGCTCCGAGCAGACCGCCTTGGCTAATATAATGACGCTTCCAGAGCACGCCTTCTCGGAAGTCCCCCGGATTTTCATACCATTTAACGTCTCCGAAGAAGTTCTCCACGATGACCACGTCGGGACGGCTGTCCCGGTTGATGTCAGCTACCCGGTGGCGCTCCAGCCGGTAGGGGGCGTTTCTGGTGATAAAGTGCCGTCGAAAGTTGCCCCGGCCATCGTTTTCGAACCAGTAGAGGGCGTTGTTCCCGCCAGCATCGGAACTGGTCAAATCGGGATCCCCGTCGCCGTCGATATCGGCCGCACAGATGCCATAGTTATAGGTGTAGCCGCTCCAGATCAGGTGCTCTGTGAAACGGGCAACTCTGGCCTCCTGGCCGACGGACCTGCCTTCGGGACTCTTCACAGTGACCATGCCCAAGCCGGCCAGGACCAGAAGTGTCGCGAAGTGCGACCGCACGATGCTCTCAAACTTTTCCATATTTCTCCCTTTCGAGACTCAATGGGTGAGATCAGCTCTTGCTACTCCCAGGCACTGAGGGGAGGCAGCTTCGACTCAGGGGGGCCCAGGGAAAAGGTATACAGCTCCGCTCCCGGACTGAGGGTGAAAGACAGCCGGAAGGTTTGAGCAAGGTCCCTTTTTTGTAGATCCATGATGGCAACTCGAAGCTTGTCTCCCTCCATCCCGACTCCCTCCGACACCGGTCGCAGGTAAGTATCCAGGAGCTGAACCTTGAGAGGGCCTTTGGCATTCAGATACAACACGCTCTCCTGGCCCTGCAGGCGAATGGGAACGGTAATCAGATTGGCTTCGCTCTCCTCCCGGGGCAGATAGGCCGCGAATCGGTCTCTGCCCAGGGTGGCCAGCCCCAATGCAGATCGGGCTGCCCACTCGTTTCCCCGATCCGCTCCTACATAGTAGAAATACGTTGTATCGCCCCGCGAGACCGGGCGCTGGACCTGGAAGACCCAGCCTCCGTCCCAGTTGCCTCTAGCGGAAGGGAAGAAGATCGGAGTCTTGGGAAAGGGTTCCGCCCACTTGATTCCGTCATAGCTGTAGAGGAGTCCGATGCTGTAGGAAGCGGTAGCGCTGAATCCGCCCGGCCAGAAGTGACCGGAGAAGCCCAGCAGGACCCGGCCTCGATCCCAGATTCCCGCCCCCACATGGGTCTGCATCGAGCCGTCGGGAAAACGGGGATCTCCTTCGTACTGGAACAGGGGTCGAGGATAGAGTTCAAGCCCTTCTCCATCTTCCGAATGGAAGCCGTACATGACGCGCCGGGAGCTTCCGGCAGGGGGGGGGAAGAAGGGAGGAACCCCTTGTCCCAGAACCCACCAGTGACCGTCGCGGTGAAACAGGCCGTAGGATTCAAAATGGCGAATGGAGATGGCGGGGTCCAGCTCGAAATTCCAGTGAAGCCCGTCCCGGCTGGTGCCCATGCCAAGGGTGGCGCCCGCTTCTGCGCCGGGCGTTCCGACGTCGGGGCGGTAAAAAATGATGGCGGCCCGATATCCGTGTTCCGGGTCCGCATGGACCGTCATGTAAAATGCCCCGTGGATGAGCAGATTCTCTCCGCCGGGAATCAGGTTGAGACGGGGTTTCTCCCAGGCAACACCATCCCGGCTCTCTGCATAGCCGATGGCAATGTCCTTGTGCAGATCGTAGGACCGCCCCTTTGTGGGTGTCCTCATGGCGCCGTACCAGGCGCGCAGGCGATCCCCTTCGGGGAGCACCGTAGTGATGCCCACTCGATGCGAGTCCGGTGCCCCCTGCTCTCCCCTGGGGATGACCGGGGTGGGGTGGCGGGTCAGAGGCTGCAAGACCAGTTTCGCTCCTCGAGTTTCCAGCCACACTTCGCTTTCAAAGACAAAAAACGTACGTAGCGGACTCCGCCCTTTCTGCTTTGGAGTGGCGGCAAGTTCGAGCCCACCCAGCAACGCTCCTGTGGCGACAATCGTGATGGCTGCCCGGTTCAGGCCAGCAAATCTCATGCGATACCTCCCGCTTCGGTCCGATGGACCGTATCAGTGTTCGATCTGGAACTCAATACACAAACTGAAACGCATACAGATCCGCATCCTGCAGGGTAAAGCGCAGACGTACAGGCTGACCCGCAATGCTGCTGACATCCGTGGAACCGTTCCAGGAAACCGTTCGATCGATTTCATCCCCGAAGGTCTCATCCGCTTCTGGCAGCGAGTAGCCGGGGATCGGATGGCCCTTGGCGTCCTGTATTTCAACCTTGAGTGTGCCCGCCGCCGAAGTGGCAAAATTCACCGTTAACTGGCTTCCTTCAAACCTCAAAACTCGGGTCAGCAACTCGCCACCCTGCATGGGTGTCGAGGCCGAGACAAATCCATCCAGGCGCAGTGTGTAGCGGCTTATCTTTACACCCTGGCCGTGCCAATAACCCGACGAGGCATAGAAAGACAGTTCAGGGGGGGCTCCGGCTCGGGCCGCTTTCGTTTCCAGCATCTTCCAGGCCACTCCCTGGTGAGCGTAATACCACGAATCATCGCGTTGAATGCCAGGTCGAATAAACCCTTCATTCCAGCGCTTGAACTTCACACCATCACGACTTGCCATGATCAGGGTTTCGGTCAAAGCAGTCCCATAGCGTTGATCCGAGCTGGCTCTTAATTCTCGTTTCTCGAGGTCCGGAAGAGCTTTCATCGAAGCTGACCAACCTCGATCGATATATCGTTGCGGTGTTCCCAGCAGGATGTGGGGCGCTCGGTAGTAGGGTGCCACGTTGTTTGTATACAGATGCTCATCCGGTGAATCGACATAGGTCAAATCAGCTTCGTTGTCCCAGTGAAGGAAATCTGCAGAAGTGGCGGTTCGAATGGCTCGGTATCCAGCCGGTTTCCAATTGTCCTTTTCGGTGACGCCGGCGGTGAAGGTTCGCCAGTAGGCACGGTACTGGCCGATGCTGGGATCCCAGAAGGCAAGGTTAGCAGAATCAAAGGCACCGTTGGTGATGACGGGTTTTTCCTGCATCAAGGACCAGTGGATGCCATCCGGGGACTGATAGGCAAACAGTCCACCCTCCGCTTTGATGCCGGCCAATGCCTTGTAGCGTTCCTCCCTCGGGCAGGCGGGGTTCTCGTCGATCACAGGCATGAAATTGCTAGTGCCGATTCCATCCAGAATGATGTTGTTTTGTTTCGATCCCTCGTATTCGACGATGCCGAGGTCGGGCTTGACCCAGTGAATTCCATCCCGGCTTTCGGCATAACAGACAACCGTTTTGCCGTCGAATTCGAGTTTGCCCGGGAGGGTGTTGAAGTTCCAACCGCGATAGTACATGCGGTAAGTGTCGCCATCCTGGAGTAGGGAGCGGCATGAGCTGGCGTTTCCTTCCCAGGGTGCGTCATATTCGATCACGACCTCGCGAAAGACCGGATGATGTAATTGAAGATGAGTTTTGCCTGAGAGCTGCTCGATCATGAAGTCGTCCAGGAACA
Organism: Acidobacteriota bacterium; assembly: GCA_965205345.1. GTDB lineage: Bacteria > Acidobacteriota > UBA6911 > RPQK01 > CBDAPI01 > CBDAPI01. The sequence continues at coordinate 88,093 of CBDBGQ010000057.1, forward strand.
ACTCGCGACGCGACCCCATAGGGACGACCTCATCGGTGCTCTTCCGACCCGCGCAGGCCGGTACCACCGGTAGCAGGGCTGCTGCTGCTGTTATCAAGAGGATATGATTCAAAAAGATGCGACGATGGGTTGTCCCGTTCACTTTCCACCTCCTTTGCGATGATGAGAATTTTCGGTCATGAGATCCTCTTCAGACTGTCGAGTCCAGTCGTCTAAACGATCCGAGCCCTTTGAAACGCTTCAATCAGTTCCTTTCTCGATATCCTGGTGCTCTCCAGATAGCGGCGACCTCCGGCGGGAATAAAGATTCCCGTCCTGCTCGTTCGGATCGCGATCTCTGGCTCACTCAGCTCTGAAAGCAACCGCAGTCCAGTGTCCGGCAGGGCAAGGTCAAGGCTCGCCTGACCCGAGGTGTGCCAGTAGAGCACGTATGGTTTGCCGGCTCGTTCAAAGACGAAAGCGCGAATTGCCGAATCGCCACCGGCAACGTCGAGAATCTGATCGCAGGCAACCAGCTCAAACTTTCCCTCCCCGTCAATGAGCAGATGGTGCTCCTGCTCCGGATTCTTGAGGGAATCCCTTTGAGCCGGGCTCAGCCAGCCTTGTACCCGCACTTCTTCCCAGCGTCTCAGGACTTCCAGATTGTCCGGCGTTCGTGGGTGAGCCTGGAACTCCTTCAATCTTCCCCGGAACGATATGGGGCAATTCCAGGCCGCGGCTCGGCTGGTGACGAATTCGAGCATGTCCGGCTGCGTACCGATGGTCTCGTCGCTGGGCTCCCAGTAGCCCACCCAGCCGAAGTTCAAACCGGAGAAATCTCGCGCCATTCTAGGGGCTTCCTCACAGGGATGCACTCGAATAGCATCCTTCATGACTTCCGGCTCGAAGAGGTCAAACGCATTACCCCGAGTGAGGATGTGCCAGCTGAAGTGTGATTTGCAGGCCCCTTCCGAGAACAGGGGCTTTGGTTCCAACTGTTTGGCTACAATCCACTGGGCTCTCGAGACGTTGAACCAGTAAGGTGGGGGAACGTCCTCGGCACCGTCGAAATAGCAAAACTTGAACCCGGCTTCCCGATAAAGACGTCCCAGACGCTCAGCAACTTCTTCCTGAATACTGGTTCTCTGGTCAAAAACGCCGACTACGCCGGCGATCTCGCCCAGCAGACCGAATTTTGCACCTGGCGCATGCGAGGAAGGGCGAGTGTCGAATACCCCTCTTTTGCATCCGGTAAATTGAAAGGGTCGAACCGTTGTGTAGCTGTCGTATTGGATCAGCTCATCTTCGACCTTCAGATAGGGCACCGCAGAGGCCAGCTCGCAACCGCCGGGGTTTTCTTCCACTTGGATGGTGGTGGCCCTCTCATCCAAGGGTGCCGCCAGCGTGAAAAGGCGGGCAAGATAGAGTCGGGGATCTGGCCTGGGTGTCACATAAGGATCCATGTCGAAGGCCTTGTTGTAATGGAAGTGCAGGCCCGGAATCATTCCGGCGCCTTTAATCTTGCGAACCACATTCTTGAGGTCTCGCATTCCGTTTGGATACTCCGGTCGATAGGGGTAGTGCCCGGGGCTCTTGGCAAAAGCCCGATAGTAGATCATGAACGTCTGAAACCCCCCTTTTCGAGCCCATTCGAGGTGCTGATCTATGTTGCCGGGATGGACATCGCTCACCCAGTAGTATGAGTACGGGTATTCCTTCCTGCGCCGACTCTCCACACCGCCAGGCAGCTCAAAGTCTTCTTCGACTTGCGCAATCCGGTCGAGCAGGTTCTCTGTTTTCGTCACTACCAGGGCTGCCCCCACTCCCGCTGCTTTTACCTCCCGTACGGCCCCTGCCTTGAGAATCTGGTAACCGTCCCGGGGCGCGGAATCAATTTGAGGATAAGGGTCGGTAGCCAGCAGGTTGACGGCAACCTTGTCGTCCCACATCACATTGAGCCATTCACCGAAATGGGTCCGGTTGCTCACGGGTAGCTGCAGGAAGATCACCTCATCCAGTGGCGTGGCCCGCTTGGGACGAAGGCCTGAATGGATATCCGACTTCGCAGTCTCAAGGGTGAAGCCAATGTAGGAGTCGCTGATCCTCAGCCGAATGACGACTTCATGATCCACCAACTCGAAATTGACGATCAGGCGATCACCCTCCCGCCGCACCGAATTTGCCGGGAAGGTCTTTCTTTTGGCCGGATAGCGAAGTTGAAGTTCATTTTCATAGGGTCGGTCCTGTGTTACTGAAAAGGCCGGAGTCTGCGCCCCCGGCAGGAGGCACTCCTGGCCACTCGCTTTGTGGACAAGGCTCTGGGCGATTCCGTCTTCGCCCACGACCAGCCGAAACTCTTTATTCTCGATGGCAATACCCGTGGCCTGAAAGGGGGCAGGTCCCCCTCTCGAAGTTTCTCCCGACCTCTCTCCGGCAGTCGAGGTGCTGCCCGAAGACACAAATCCGGTAACGCCCATCAGTGAGCTTGTCTTCAGAAAGTCGCGCCGGTTTCGATTGAGCTTGGTCTTCTGTGCTTTTCCGCTTCTTTTCATCTCGATTCCTTTCTCGCTCCCGAATCCGGAAGTCAGGTTTGGACTTCTATCTACTTCTGTCCCTGTCCTACGGCCTGTAAATATTCGAGTAAATCGGCCATCTGGCTGATGCCGATCTCATCTTCCAAACCCTCAGGCATTGTTGATACGGTTGTGGCGCGAAGACTGGCAATGTTGTGGCGAAGAACTGTATCCTGGTCATCCTCTCTTCGTCTCAGTATCACAGCGGTTGCACCGTCCTCAACTATGACCCCGGTGATGGTCCTGCCATCCTTGGTTTCAATCACATACTCTTCATAGCCGGGCGCGATATTGGCGTTAGGATCAATGATGTCGGTCAAGAGAAAGCCCTTTGACCAGCGGCTGGAAAGGTTGAGCAGGTCGGGCCCGACTTCAAAGCCCATCTCGCCAACTCTGTGACACACTTTACAGTGCAGCTTGAAAGCCTCCTTGCCCCGTTCAAGATCACCCTTCATGCTCAGAGCGGGACGATATTTCTCGATGACTTTCCGTAGATCACTCGGCGCAACTTCGTCAAATAGAACTGCTGCGCGCCGGCGGATGTCTTCCTCCCGGGAGTGGATCAATTGGTTTATCCTGATGCGGCTCAAAGTCCAGGGCATCACTCTCTCGTCTTCGACTGCATCCAGAAGGGCATGCAGGTGACCGGTATTGTTGAAGAACCCCCGCAGGAGGACTTCCCTAACGGGGAGGGCGTACTGGCCCCATTCTTCCAGCAAAACCTCGAGCGACTCGAGGCTCCCCTGTTCCACCAGGGCAGTTGCCGCTGCAACCTGGACCTTGAGAGGTTGTTGTGGGACAAAAAGTTGGCCAAGGAGCCGAATGGAGGTTCCAGTTGGATCAAGTCCTAACAACCTTACCCCATTCACACGCAGCTGCAAGTTCGTTTTCGGATTCAAAGCAATCTGGGCGGCCTTGTGCAGAGAAGCACGAAGCTGCGGTGAATGAGAAAGTTGGACATTCGTTGCCACCTCCAAAGCAGCCGCCACGATGGGGGGAGATGATGCTTCCAAGAGCTGAACCAGGGTATGCTGTGCTGCCGCAGAGAGGCTTATCCGCCCCTCACTCCCTCGCTTTAACCCTGCGGCCAGTCCTTTCAAACTGGCGGTCCGCCACCAGAGTCCCGTCTCTTCATTTCTGCCATCAACAAGAGTGAGAATCTCCGCAATCTCGCCAACCTTCTGCCTGGCTCCGACGATTGCGGCAGTTCGTTGTAGAAATTCTTCTTTCCCCTTCGACTCCTTTTCAAGAAACCCCTTTTCTCCTGTCATCACTCGAAACCATCGTGTCGCGGTTTTCGAGGCTGCCGACAGGACGGCAACCTGAAACCAGGAGTCATCCAGGTACCGGGTGAGTAACTTCTTCAGGGGCTGGAAGGACTTTTCATCTGGAAGCATCCCCAATGTACAGGCCAGTTGAAACAGCACCCGGTCATCCCGACCTTCGGTCATTTTCAGGAGCTTTCTCTGGATCGAATCAGAGAGAACGCCTTCGGACAGTCGAATGGCGTGCTGGCGGACCACAGGGCTGTCATCGTCCAGCGCTTGCAATACTAAGTCGGCCTCCAGGCGTCCCAGCCCTTGCAAGGTCCAAAGAGCGTGAATTCGGCCTGCGGCCGATGGAGCCTTGCCAGTCAGTTCTTGCACAGCCGGGACGATCGATTGATCCTGACGCTCCACCAGCAGCCGTTGCGCGCTGATTCGCCACCACATATTCGGGTTGGACAGTTCCTTAACCAAGTCGGCGGAAGCGGCTTCCTGCAACTGTGGTCTGGGAGTGGGTCGGCTGGTTTCGTGAAGAACACGGTAGATGCGGCCCCTGTCCTCCCCTTCGCGCAGATCAAATCTACCCTCCATTCCTTCCGGAACGTAGTCTGGATGCTCCACATATTTCCTGTAATAGTCCACGACATACAACGCTCCCTCGGGCCCGACCGTGGTAAAGACTGGTTTAAACCAGGGATCACTTGAAGCCAGAAACTCGGCTTCTTGCAGGGCACGTTTCGCCACAAACGTGGCTCCCCTGGGAATCAAAAAGTCGCTGTGGACCAGGTTGTGTACAGGTTCACACACAAAATAAGCGCCCTCATACAGGGGCGGAAAATTCCCACCCGTATAAACAGAGTTGCCGCAGGCAGACGTGACCATTCCAAATTGCGACTCGTGAATGTAAATCGGATTCTCGGTGACCGGGTAAACAATCGATTGATCCTTGTGGTCGGACGGAAAATGCATTGCCGAAGCGACACCCTGGTAGGGATTTCGAGCCAGGTATCGGTTTTCAACCACAACGTGGCGGATGTGATTGCTATTCCAGAGCGCAAAGCGATTCCCTGCGGCATCAAAAGTGTTTCCAAACTGCGAATTCCCCGCTGCAGACTCAAGTTTCAACAGGTCGGGTCGGAACCGAAAATCCGTGCCCAGCTGATGGAGGTCCAGTGCAGGGACCTCAGGGTGATCGGGGAAGTGGACAGGTTCACCCGGGCGTCCGAACTGTTCGGGGTGGAGTCTGGAAGGACCCACCTTTGGGTAGGCCCCATAAATCCAGTTATCCATGGCGTAGAGCAGCCCGTTCACGCGGAGTTGGGGATTGTAGGGATTAAAACCCGTCAGAACAATACGTTTTTCGTCGACGTGATTGTCCCCATCGGTGTCGGCAAGATAAAAGATATGTGGCGCGGCCGTAACCAGAATACCCTCTTTCCAGGGCATTACGCTGCTGGGAAGATGAAGACCCTCGGCAAAAACCGTGCTCTTTTCATAACGCCCGTCACCGTTGGGGTCTTCCAATAATCTGATCTTGCCTCTGGGCTCGGCTTCCATCGGATAATCGCGCATCTCAACGACAAACAAACGACCCTGTGCATCGAATGCCATCGCCACAGGATCGACAACCTCCGGTTCGGCCGCAACCAGCTCAATCCGAAAGCCCTCCGGCAGTCTGAAAGTTTTCAGCGCCTCCCGGGGGGAGTAGGGGGGTGTCTTTTCCATTCCACATCCAGGAAAGAGAAGTGCTGAAATACCCCAAAGCAGAAAACTCCTAGAGAAGAGGTGTCGACCCGACATCAAAACCAATACCTCCAAACAGTCAAAGTCAGGCGATTCGCCACACTGCCCAAATCTACCGGGGTCGGATGAAAGCCGTAGGGCACGCCAATCTGGCGCGTGGTCGGGGTGTTGTAGGGCACGCCAACCTGGCGTGCCGAGCTTTTCGGGCTGGCAGAATTTCCCATGGAGTCCAGTTCGGCAGGGTTAATAACCGTGCCCTATCGGCAATGCACAGGCCAACTCACGGTTTGGGCAACACACTCGAAGAAACAGTGAAGCTGGTTTGGCTAGGAATTCAGCATGATTCGAGCATAGATCTCCGCCGCTTTGAGGACCTGATCAATGCTAATGTACTCGTCCGAACTGTGTGCTTGGTCGATGCTGCCCGGGCCTAAGACCAGGCTGGGTATTCCGACCCGGCTTAACTTGCTTGCATCCGTTCCGTAGGGGACACCGCACACTCGAGCTTTACCCAAAACTTGATTACACGCCTCTCGGGCTAAGGATACCACCCTTTCATCCTCTGGAGTCTCCAGCGGAAAGTCCTCCAGAGTTGGAGCTTCCATGGTAGCCTCGAAGGTTGGATCAGCCTGCTTCAGCTCTTCTAATAGTGGCTCAAACTCGCTCCACACAGATGCCTTGTTTTCTCCAGGTAAAACCCTTCGATCAACTTCAATGGTGCATGAGTCAGGAACGGTATTGACCTGCACACCCCCCTTGATGAGCCCAATGTTTAGCGTCGGAGTACCCAGGAGCGGATGCTGCTTCTGCTCGTAGGTAGGGATGAGTTTTTCCCCGATGGCCTCAATTAGTTTCATCATTTTCTCAATGGCATTGATGCCAAGATGAGCTTTCGAGCTATGGGCTGCCCTGCCAGCGGTTACGATTCTCCAGCGCAGGCAAGCTTTATGAGCAATGACGACATCTAATTCGGTCGGCTCAGAAACGATTGCCCCGTTGGCTCTCATCCCCGAACTGACTAAATGCGCTACCCCCTGAAATGAATACTCTTCATCGACCGTGGCGGCCAGCAAAAGGGTTGAACCGGGCTGGACCCCTGACTGCTTTACCAGGCTCATCGCGTACAACATTGCCGCCAAACCACCCTTGGTATCGCAAGCCCCACGCCCATAGATCCGATCGACGTCCATTTCGGGCTTGAAGGGGTCAATGGTCATTCCCGCGACGGAGGCGGTGTCCATGTGAGCCTCAAAAAGCAAACTGTTGCTCCCATTGGCTCCATCCACTCTACCAATGACGTTGTTCCTACCCGGGGCGACCTGTTGGATCTCACAGGGGATCTTCGAGCGCCCAAAGAAGTCTCTGACGTAATCCCCTATTTTCTTTTCATTACTGTCCTTCTGAAAACTCGGATTGACGCTCGGAATCGAGATCAGGTCGGTTAGCAGACCGACTAATTCGTCGCGGTCGATGAGTTTTCCTAAATCTATATTCGCCCTCTCGCGACTGACTCCGGCTGGTTGGGCATCTACCATATCCACTTTCTCCCAGCCGTTGTGACCATTGTCGATGGGAGCATACATCAATATACCAACAATGCATCAATGTTTTGAGAATGATATCCTTTGTCGTATACGCGACCGCTAGGGGGGGTAGGCCGCTAACAGGAGGATCGAATGGACAGGAATCTGAAATTCTCTATGCCGAAGGTCTGCTGCCTTTTACTCCTCACTTTTCCGGCTCTCTTACACGTAGGTTCTCCCATTCTTGCCGGCCCAAGCAGGCTGCTGCTTCGAGAGTTCGATCGGGCCATCAGCAGGTGGGTGGTCCGCGACAGCGAGGGAATCTGCTACCTCCTGACGGCCAGGAGGGGATCCGGGGGACGGGCGGGCTTCGCACTTCGAATCTCGAAAAACACCAGACCTCGATCACTTGAGGATTTTCTTCCCCCGACCGACCTCGTCCCTCCCCGGAGTGCCCGAGAATCGATAGGCTTGGCCGGCATGGCCCTTGATGGCGCCGGCCGTCTTCATTTCGTCTGGAGCACTGAAAAGGGTCTTTCCGGTTACAGCGTGATGAGCCTGGGTCGACTCAAGAGGAGCCTGAAGGCCGGAGAGGATCTACCCTGGGTGAATCCAGCCGACGGGCGGCGGGGAGCGCTGATTCTGGCTAAGACGGGTTCGCTTGTGGGTGACATCAGGCAGGCGCCCAATGGAGATGTCTGGCTGGTATGGACGACCGGGGCGGGGGACGACGTCTCCGTGCAGCTGGGAAGCATAAGGGGTGGAAAATGGGAATCTTTCGAAGTCGCCGCCGGAGACAGCCATGCCCCACCCGCTCTCCTCATTGACAGCGGCGGGCGCTTTCACCTGGCGTGGCATAACCGGGAAGGGCGTGGTTTCTATCTCAGCAAAGATCCTTCAGAACTGCAAGAGACGCCCGAAGGGACTGCTCTTGAAACCCGGGCCTCCTCTTCCGTGCCCGCCGGACCCTGGAAGCTGTGGGCGTATCGGCCGGCCCTGGTGGAGACAGCCGGTGGAATACTGGCTGTCCTTGAAACCGGAACAGCGGATTTGAGATTTGTGTTTCCCGGGGACGAAAAAACGAAAAGCTTTCCTCTCACCGGTGAGGACGAAAGGTTCGCGTGGGACTTCTGTCACTCGCCCCGGTTTGCCGTCGACCGTTACGGCATCCCCTGGGTTTTCTTCATCGACGGCACCCGCCAGCACGTGTTTTACGCCCGCTGGCTGGAAAAGCAGTGGAGTCCGCTCTTGAACAGCTACTGGCTCACGCGCAATACGCCCAGAATGGATGAAAATCATCTCTCCATCGAGCGGCTGGCGGTGGAGGAGAAAATGGCCGAGGATGCCGAGGGGATCGGTGTCTCCATCACCCATGAAAGTTGGTTTCCCAAGACGGCCTATCACATGATGCCAGTCCCGTCTCTAACGGCCACACCCGGAACAACAGTCTTGTTTTTGGACCTGAAGGAGTTGAAAGGGCTGGACGGGCTGCGACTGAAGGTCAATGAGGCCACGAAATACAAGGGAAACCCGCTGATCGAGAGAGGAGCAGCCGGGGATTTTGATGCGGGGGGAGCCAATCAATTGGGCGTCCTGAAAGAAAATGGCGTGTATCGAATGTGGTACTCAGGAGTCTTCCGTGATCCAGGGTCCAGGTGGCCTGAGTCGGGCCCCGTACCCCTGCGGCGGATCGGTTATGCGGAGAGTAAGGACGGTTACCATTTTAGTAAAGTCGATCTGGGGATGGTTCCCTTTGGAGGCCGGGAGCGTACAAGTCTGGTTCCGGGACTTCCCCCTGCCCCGGTTTACAAGCCCATTTTTGCGGGGGGAATCTATCGTGACGACCACGAGGCGGACCCGGAGAAAAGGTATAAACTGCTCAAGTGGGATCCGGCGGAACCCGGCAAGCCCCAGAAGGAGAGGCAGCGCTGGACCCTGTTCACCTCACCTGACGGAATCCAGTGGAGGGAGCAGGTGGTAGGGAGCATTTACTTTCCGGCCGGCGGGCTCAGTTCTTTTGTGCCGCAGAGCCTTTTCTTCGACGAGGCGGAAAAGGACCCGGGAAAGAGGTACAAGGCTTACGGTTTTACTTCCCTGAACATCAGCCGCCGCGGGGGAGCCTATGGCTACAGCCCGGATGCCGTTCACTGGACGGGGCATCCTCAGAACCCCATTTTTGACCCCTTTGCCCGAAACATACCCGTCGTGAGAAGCGGAAAGGTGGAACAGATCCATAATGCGGTGGTGTGGAAGTACCACGGCTACTACCTGGCCATGTATCAATACCAGCACCACGGCCACGTTGCGGATCTGGAACTGGCAGCTAGCCGTGACGGAGAGTACTTTGTATTTATCCAACCCGGCGAAAAGGTGATCACTCGAGGCGCTCCGGACGCCTGGGACTCTGATATGGTCGCATCTTCCGTGCCCCTGGTGGACGATGAAGAAATCAAGCTGTACTACGGAGGCTACAACATGAAGCGGTCCACCTTGGCGGAAGGGCAGCCCTCGGGGGGCCTGGCTACGCTGAGACTGGACGGCTTTACCCATCTGGAGTTGGTGAAGGGCCGGGCTCGAGGGAGTCTCACCACCATTCCCATCGGCCGCGGCACGGCTTCTGAACTTTACCTGAACGCCGACTGCAGCGAGGGCGGCTTTCTGCAAGCCGAGCTGATCGATCCCGCCTCCGGACGGCCCCTGCCGGGGTACTCCCGAGAGGAGAGTACCCGGTTTGAGGGGGACTCGGTGGCTTGGAGAGTCGAATGGGAGAATGGAAGGGGCCTCCACGGGCTGAAGGTGGATTCGTTCCAGATCAAGTTCCATCTGGCCGCCACAGGGGGATCCCCCAAACTCTATTCATTCAAGTTGAAATAGGGCAACGAAAACGCCCTAGTGTACTGTCCGGGAAGTTCGCGTCGTTAATTCGGGATGGATTTTCGTCGTCAGTGAGGCGCGCGACGCAGCAATGCCGGGAGTATTTCGAGGTAGCGCAACAAAGCTGTCGGCGAAAAGACGCCCGAAGTAGCGGCGTGAACTTTCCGGACAGCACACTAGTGCGGCGCGTCGGAGTACCAAGGAGTAGGAGACTGGTGTGAAAGACGCTACCGACGGGAGTGCGGAGAAGACCTCGGCCCGTACCTGGTGGCTGTGTGGCTTCATGTTTCTGGCCACAGTCCTGAACTACCTGGACCGCCAGGTTCTGGCGCTTACTGCCGAGAGGATCATCGGCGAATTCAACCTTAGCAAAGAAGGACTGGGCGAGATCATAGCGGCCTTTCGCTACGCTTATGCTTTTTTCCAGCTGGCCGGTGGCTGGATGGTGGACTCCTGGGGTCCGCTACTGATTTACCCGGCGGCAGTGGCACTGTGGTCGCTGGCCGGAGTGCTCACCGGCCTGGCGCGTTCGGTAGGAATGCTCTCCGGCTTTCGCTTCATGCTGGGAGCCGGCGAGGCCTTCAATTGGCCGGCGGCGCTCAAGGTGACACAGCGACTGGTACCTCCTCGTGATCGGGCGTTGGCCAACGGAATTTTCAACAGTGGGGCCGCTGCCGGTGCCATGATCGCCCCGGTGATTGTCACCTTCGTGACCATCTATTTCGGATGGCGGGCCGCTTTCGTCGCGACCGGGCTGCTGGGTGCCGTCTGGGTGATTGGATGGGTCCGATTTACGCGTCCCATGTCTCATCGACTGGGAGGAGAGACACGTTCGTTTCAGCAAATAACCTCCGTCATGGGACGCATCCTCACCAGTCGCGCGTTCTGGCTGCTGGCTGTCTCCGCCATCATCATCAACAGCGTAAACTACTTTCTCGCGGACTGGATCCCCCTCTACTTGAAAAGTGAAAGGGGGTTCAGTTTCGCTGCGGGGAACGCCCTTTCAATCACTATCTATGCCAGCCTCGAAGCGGGCAATATTCTGGTTGGTCTCGTCATCAGGAAACTGGTGGGAAAGGGATGGAGCGTGGCCACGGCCAGAAAAGTCGCTCTTGCTTCGGCCTGTGTTCTCATGTCCGCGGCAGCCCTGGTAGGCGTGACTCCCAATGATTATCTTGCCGTGTTTTTCCTGATGCTGACTGGAACCGGAGTGACAAGTTTTCTGGTCATCTATCTCACCCTTGTCCAGGACATTGATCCGGCCAACGTGGGTGCCAGCGCCGGCCTGCTGGGTGGACTGGGGAACCTGGCTTACGGCTACTTTAGTCCTTACATCGGCCGTCTGTCGGACCTGGGCCAGACAGGGCTCACATTTCTCCTGATCGGGGTGCTCCCCTGGCTGGCGTTCGCAGCAATTCTCTTCGGCGTTGATCTGCGAGAGAAGTCCTGAACAGCACTTGAGCAGGCCACCCAGGCCCCCTTTCACACCGGGGGTCCGAATTTGCGCAGCTGGGGCTTTGCTCCCACCCGCAAGGGGAGGAACATGGCCCGCTCTCTCACGACCCGCCCGTCTCCAGCCACGTTGTCAACGTCATACAGGTATCGAAAGCCCATCTTCCTGTACAGCCCAAAGGCACGTTCGTTGTCAAGCACGGTGGTGAGCTCGATTCCTTCCAGTCCAATCGCTTTTGCGTCCTCAATCAGGATTTCCATCATCTGCGTGCCCAAGCTCTGGTCCTGGTACGCATCGGTAATCCCGATGCCGAGAACGGCAGTGGGCTCTTTTGTGTTCCAAAGGAAGAAGTAGCCTATGACCTCTTCCTCCCCCAGCACTACATAGGCACGGTCGATCTCTTGGCTAGATCTCTCTATGTAGTTCGCGACCGTGATCTCATCGTATCCATGGGGGAGAAAGGTCGACCGCGTTTGCTCCCAAAGCCCGGCGTTGAACCTCTGCAGCGCCGGACCATCTCCCTCAGATAGCGGCCTCACGCGAAGCTCCCTTCCTGACCTTGTCTTGAGGATTGCACGGATATTGCTTTCTTTGGACACAGGTTTCACACTATCGCTGGGGCCGGCAGCGCCACATCCATTTACTTATGGGATATCGATATCAGAATTGCCGCGGCGAGCGCAAGAGGAATTGGGCCCCAACCTAAATGTAACGGTTACTCTCTTGGAGGAGGAGACATGAATCGAAGAGCGTTTATGCAGGGGGGATTCTCGGCGGTTGCTCTAGGCCCTGCGGCCCGGGCCGCAGGCAGGCAGGCAGAAACGAGGCAGAAGCCCGCCCGCCAGGGCATCCACAAGGCCGGCCGGAGGAGCATCCGGAAGGAAGTCTATGGGCCGGAAGACTACGATGCCATCTGGTATCTGGTGAACGCCGGCTTTGTCCTGAGGCTGGGGGGCCATTTCATTTTTCTGGATCCCATTCTTATGGGCGACAATCCCCTGTACATCAGCTTGAGGGAGCGATACATCCGGAGTGAGAAGCTCCCGGTGGAGCTGAGCCACTACGACCCGAAGGAGGCATACACTCAGGCCACGCCCTTTCCCCTCCTGGCCGGAGAAGTGGAGAAGGCAGACCATGTCCTGATCACCCACGAGCACGCGGATCACTTTGACCCCCGATCCATCAAGGCCATCTCGCATCTCCGCCCCAGGATCATCGCTTCCAAGGCCTGCCATGAGGTCTTGATCCGGGAGGGAGTTCCTCGGGATCTTCTTCTGGAGGCCCGCTATGGTTCCAGTTTCGATCTTGAAGTGGCGTCGGTGCAGATTCGATACGCCGAGCACTCGCCAGGGTCCTGCGGGTTTCTCCTGAAAACAAAGTACGGCAACATCTACCATCCTGGGGACGGGAAGTTCGACCACCCCCATAAGGAGGAAATCGGCAGCCTGGACGTGGACTATCTCCTGCTTCCCATTAACGATACGAACCTGGGCGTGGGATTTGCGGCCCTCCTCACCCAGATTCTGCAGCCCCGGGTGGTCATTCCTTGCCACTTCGGCTTTGTGAATCCTCCCATACGATCCCAGGGCGGGCACCCTGCCGAGTACTTGACAGCCATCGCCGCCCGCAACTACAAGATTCCCCACACGGACATCGTCGTGTTGAGCTTCGGCGGCAGGTATGTCCTGGCGTAGTGACTCGGGATCCGGGGGGCGAGCATCGTTTTTCCTGCCCCAGGTGCCCCGATCATCAGGATGTTGTGACCGGTGTCCATCCGAAAAACTCCATCCAACCGTTGCGGAACTCGTCGACGCAGCCGCTGGTTGCATATTCGAGTGATCTTCCTCGAGAAGCACTACGTTTCACTCTGAGATTCAGTGGACAGGCTGTTGCTTTACCACTGAAGAAGCCCCCAGATCAGACCTTACCTGTATCGGTGTAGTGGTCCAGGTGTGCCGTGCAAAGGGAAATAATTGAAATGGGACAGGGAAGGCCCTACTCGTAACGCAATTGGTCGATCCGGGTCCCAAAGGGAAGGCAGGGAAGCATTGTGGCACACTTGGAAGGCCCGTTGCGGGAGAAACGCGAGCTTGACTGCTGCTTTGCTCCGTAGCAGAGTAGGTTGAAAATCATGACACCGCTAAAGACGTTACAAGAGAGTAGCATTTATCGGAATCCGGATCCCGGCCACGAAGCGATCTGCGCTTTTCAACCCAATGTAGTCCCCCTCAGTGACAATGAGTTGTTGTGCTTTTGTCGGATTGGGCAAGCTTTCTACTCAGCGGATGGGAGGATAGGGCAGATGCGTTCGACGGACGGTGGCTCGACCTGGGTCGAAGAAGGACTGGCCTGGGATCCAGCTAACGATGATGTTCACCATAGCTACAACGCACCCCATGCCACTCGACTCCGCGACGGCACCCTGATTATGCTAGCCAGCCGCTTTGAAGTCTCGGCTACGGATCCACTTCGCTTTAACCCCAAAACCGGAGATAGCAAACCAAGCGAAAAGATTCTGCTGCGGTCTCGGGATAACGGGCAGGTTTGGTCTGAGCCTCAGATCTTGGATCTCCCGGCAGAGGGAGTCGTTGACGTTCCTTCGTCGGTTATCGAATTGAATGACGGTCGGTGGTTCTTGGCGTGTGAGCTTTGGAAGACTTGGCATGACCCTTCTCCTCTCCACATCAAAGGTTTTGCGTGTTTTTCAGAGGATGAAGGCAGAACGTGGGGCAACCGGGTCGACTTTCCCAGCGCATCTGACACCTCCAAAATGTATTCGCACAGTCGATACACTGGCATGGTCGACGGGCGGATTGGTGCTCTGCAGTGGACACAGAGTATCGGTGGACAGGAGAATTACGACCTTCATTATGTAGTTTCCGACGAGGCGGCAACTCAATGGAGCAGGCCACGCCCCACTGGAATCCCAGCCCAGACAAGCTGGATGGTGGATTCGGGAAAAGGGGAGTTAGTTGTTACCTACAGCGATCGGGAAGGAATGACGCCCGGAGTCAAGGTGGCTCTTAGCCGTGACGAGGGAAATAGCTGGGACCTGCAAAGCCAGGTGATGGTCTGGGATGCAGTAGGGCAGGAGTTTTTGGGCACTAGCCATAAGCCGAGCTACCCTGCCAGTCATGAGAATATTGCCTTCGGTAAGCCTCATACAGCCCGCCTTCCCGGCGGAGACATTCTGTCAAGCTGGTGGTGTACTCAAGCCTGTGTAACCCACATTCGAGCAGCCCGGCTGGTAGTCGCGTAACAAGCGACAGGGCGACGTCAGTCGGAACCGCACCGATGTGTGTCCAATTTTCCGGTGGTCCGCTACGAGGTTGACGAGCGGGGCGGCGTGCTGTGCGTGCTGGTCGTCGAGCGACATTTACATTGAAGGCAGATGAAACGTCGGCTCAAGTGCAGATACCATTTCTCCGGCCTTTATGTCTCCGACTGCCTTGACAATTCTGACCGGTGCTCCGACTTCGAGCTGGTAGGTTTGTCCAACCACGCCCTTTGTCTGTAGCTGGCGTCACAGACTGTTAGGGGACAGTGATTAATTCTTCTCGGCGCCGTTGATGAGGCCTTTCTTCTCCCAGTCGCTCAAAACGGTTTTGACGCGGTCTCCGTCCAGAGCCTCGGGGCGGATTTTCAGAAAATGTTTGAGTTCTTTCGCGGCATCATTAAAGTTGCCCTTATCCGCCAGCATCAGGCCCAGCAGATAACCGGCATACGGGTAGTCATCGGCCTTATGGCTGGCTCTAACTTTGGTGAGCGACTCCTCGGCCTGTTCCAATTGACGCAGATGGAGGTTGGCGACCCCCTGATAGTAGTGGGCTTGCATGTGGTAAGGATGCAACTCTATGACCTTTGTGCTCCACTGACTGACCTGGTCCCAGCCCTGCCGCCGGGACTCAAGCTCCATCAACGCGACCTGAGGTCGAAGATACTTGGGATCGCTGTCCGCGGCCGATTCAAAGGCCTTCTGAGCACCGGACTCGTCTTTGAGCTGGAGTCGAACTTTTCCCAACAAGTTCCAAGCCTCGGAAAATTCCGGATAGAGGTCGGTGGCCTTCTCCAGCTCGGCCACAGCCTTCTGATAGTTGGCCTTCTTCTTTTTTACCTCTTTGAGAGCCTTCTGATACCCCTTGCGGGCTTTTTTGGGAGCCGACATCGTGGTCACACTGCCTGTCGTGCCGACAATTCTCCCAGCCCGATAGAGGACAAGAACTCCAACATCGGGATTGTCCAGGGGGCGTCGAAAGGTCAGCGGGATAGTCTCCGACTGGAAGCCCGCCTGTTCGGCTCGCAATTCGCAGCTGATCAGATTCATGTGATCAGGGTTGTTGGCTTGCCGGGACTGGCCACCCTGGCCTAATCCCTCGGAGCCCCCGAAGCCCTCCCCGTTCAGGCCAGGGGAGCTGCCGGCGCCGAATACATCCTCGCTTCCAACACTGGCATCAAGTACGGTGGCCTGGAGGTTTCTGCCGCCCACTTGAAGGGTGAAGCGGCCGCTAAAAGTGTGGACCTGACGGCGAACCCTCCCATCACACCACAGTTCGACCTTGGCCGTCATGTCTGCCGGACTGCCGTCAGCGTACATCACTGTGCCGGTAAGATAGAGGGGCTGCTCGATCCGGGGAGACTCCAGTTGTTGCGGGCTAGGTGAAGGCTGCGGTTGAGTGGGTGTGTCGTCCGGCCTTTCTTGGGCGAGCGCAAGCCCGAATAATACGAAACAAAGGAAGAGAACAATAATGGGGTGTGCCTTGGCCATGACAGAAGCCCTCCAATGACGGATCGCTGTGGATTTCAATGTATCCAACATACTAATACATTTGGGAGTAAATGAAATGCCTCTCTTGTATGCCATCACCTTGGGACGATGTCCCATGGACATAAAGCCATTACGCGCAATTGAGAAATAATGGAAGGCGCGGGGGAGCGTGACAAACCAGCAACCAACGGCTATGATTCAATTTACAGCGAAATGCTGCGATCGCAATAGGCGGCAAATCTGCGGCGTGCGGGTGATACGCAGAAACTATCTATGGGCAGGCTCTGGGACGACGCGAACCGCGGAATGAACTCAGGGACTTCTTAGGGGAGGATCTCGTTTCAGCACTATCTCATGCGACTTTCCATGGCCTTCTTCCCCCAGTTGTTATTGGCGTTGCTCATCGCGATGGCAAGCGCCGCATCGGTCCCGGCCCAGCCGGCCAAAGACACCCAGTGGGCGCGCGTGAGCGAGGACGACCGCGCGATCAAGATCGAGACGGACAAACTCGAAGCGGTCATTCCCAAGAGGAACCCCAAGCAGTGGATGACCGGTATCGAAAAGGGATCGTTTCTGGATAAGACCACCGGCTTTCGCGAGGTCGGCGATGGCCTGATGGTCATTGATTGGCTCATGGAGGCGGGCAGCGACGAGGGGTATGAGGAGGAGGTTTTCGCGCCGGACGGGAATGGGGTCGGGCGGTATACGTGGTACGAGAACGAGACCGAGCCGGGCAGGCGGCATTACGCGCTGATGGCCCATGGCAGCAGCCATCGGAAGCGGATGGTCGAGGGGCCGCAGCTTTGCCATCGGATGAAGCCGGTCCGGCCGGAGGTGATCCGCGGCAAAGACTTCGTCGCGGTGAAGACGACGTACCAGTACGAGTATGCCGCCCCCGGTCGCAAGGCCGGATCGCGATGGACGCAACTGATCGTGTTTCCGGCAGGCGAGCGGTTCTTCGTCTTGATGGACAAGATCGACAGCGTGAACGATTCCAAGGAGATGTTTCTGCGCAACGACACGCCGGGTTGCGTGCGCCACGAGAAGGGTGACACGTTCAGTGAGATGTACCTCAGTTACCTCAGCGGTCCTGGAGGGGTGCGTGTTCCGTCCGGCGAGTTTTTCACCCCGTTCCCGCCCGACTTGAAGTTCGGCTACCGCCGCGACACACACAGGACACCGGAGCGTTTCATTCGTGCCTACCATTTGCGGGACAAGAACACGGGCGAAGACGGCCCGTGGCTGGCGGGTCTTACGCTCGACCCGTCTGTCGTCTATGAGGCGTGGTGCAGCCAGCGACCGGGGAACATCATCGTCATGATCGAGGAAATCCACGGCAAGCCGGTCCAGGCGGGCGAATCCTTTAGTGCGGCCCACATCGTGGGCTACTTCGACAGCATCGAGGAGATGCACAGGGTGTACGACCGGCACAAGGGTCACACCGCACTGGCTGCCGACGAAGCGGGATGGCGTCTGGAGAAGTAAGCCCCGAACCAGGCGCTACCTGCGGGGGGGCGTTGCAGCGACCGGCAGCCCACAATTGGAATTTCGGTGGCGCTGGAGGCAGTGGTGGTCACGGCGGCGGAAGATCTCACTTTGGACCCGAAGCACCCTCCAGTCCTCCCTCCTTTACCTCTCAACTTTTAGCTGAGGAAGAATCCTCCCAGGATCCACCAGAGCTGCATGTAGTACGCCGGAGAACCATTGCCGTACAGCTTTCCACCTGCAAGTTGCTGGTTGCCGACAACCTTTGAGTCCTGAGTTCGGTATTCCGGGATGTCCTCACATCCGTAACACATACCGTCAGGCTGGCGCATCCGGTCCATCCAGCCACTCAGGTACCGGTAGTGCTCGCTTCCCGTGTAGACCTTTCCCCCGGCCGCCAGATCGAAGAGGCGCATGATGATGGCCATGGCGCCGTTGCCCCGAATGTTCACGTGGTCGTCGGTGCTCTTGTTGTGGCGCATGGCCAGCCGGTTGTGTTGGTAACGCCAGGCGGGCTCGGCCAGCAAGGCATCGATCCCGGGACGCACCACGGTCTCCAGGTGCTCGGTTCCGGTGGCGGCCAAAAGCAGCATGGTTCGATACATGGTGAAAAAGGGGAAATCCCTGGGGGCCATGTCCACGAAGGTTTCCAGTCCCCACTCGATCAAAGGGCCTTTCCTGGAGGAGTACTCGGGCAAGACTTGCTCCCAGGCCAGGATCGCCAGGGTGGCCGCTTCCGGGGTCAGATGAAGGAGAGTTTCCCGCTGTCCGTAGAAATCGGTCCGGGCGAATATGGCTTTCATCCCTTTGCGGCCGGCTTGCAGGTACCGTTCATCACCTGTGATTCGGTGGTGGAGTCCCAGGCAGTAGAGCACCAGGATCGTGTAGCGGTCGTTTACCTGCTGGTTCTGCTCCCTCCGGTTTGAAGGGCAGGGACGGAAAGTTGGGAAGGGGCACCACCAGTCCAGAGACCACATGTCTTCGACTCGAGCGTCCAGCAACCGGTCGAACATCCGGGAGGCCGCTTCAATGTAGCGGGGTTCCTGCAGCAGTTTTCCAGCCAGAGAGAGGGTGGCGGCCATGCTGGCCTGATATCCGGAGCTCTCGGCGAAAAGGGCCTCGGGCGGGTGATAGCGACCGCCTTGAATCCGGGAGATCACATACTCGCTCACCCTGCGTGCCGCGCTTTCTCGTCTCTCGTCAATTCTCTGGTCGATCCAGGATGCTCTCAGGGCGGAGACCGAAGACGAGCCTGCCGGCGATTCCAATTGCCAGCTACTGATCGCCTTCGGGACAGCCGTGCCGGGAGTAAACGCAACAGCAGGATAGCCGGCCGCAGTCCTCATGAAGTCTCGCCTGTCCATTTCAGCACCCTCCGTCGGTACCAGTTTCATGTCGGATGACGGCAGTGTCAAGTTGACCCGGATCATTCATAAATTGTTTACTGCAGCGACGAAAACTTATGAATTATCCGAGTCAAGCGGCAGTCTGCGACAATTGGTGGATGGAGCAAGCTGCTTCCCTCCAGAGATCATTGGCCCCGATCTGGTTTCGCCTTGACTGGCCCAGTGGTATAACGAGTTACGTTCAGGCTGGCAGCGCTCGCGGAGGGGAATTCATGCAATCTCTGAAAGCAGCGTTTGCGGCCGCTCTTTGGGGAGAACAAGATTGTCAAAAGTAGAACGATCAGCGCCCGGGCCGAATCAGGAAAGCCTCGGTATGGATCCGATCACCTTCGAGGTTCTCAAGAACGCTTTTCTCAATGCCACCGAAGAGATGGCCTTCACCATTCGGCGCACCGCTTATTCTACCAACATTAAAACGCGCGCCGACTTCTCCTGTGCCTTCTTCGACCAGCATTTCCGTGTCATTGCCCAATCCTTTTCGCAGCCCCCCCACCTGTCCTCGATGAAGCATGCTATTCCCAACGCGCTGCGAGAATACGGTCCCGAGCGGCTGCGAGATGGTGACGCCCTGATCTTGAACGACCCTCACCGAGGCAGCAGCCACTTGAACGACGTCGCTTTGATTGCACCTGTTTTCGTCGGCTCAACCTGTGTCGGTTATCTGGCCAATATGGCCCACCATGTCGACGTGGGGGGTAGCACGCCCTGTAGTTTGGGGGTGAACCGCGAAATTTACCAGGAGGGAATCATTATCCCCCCCACTCGGATCATGAAAGGTGCGGAAATCGAAGAGGGCTTGCTCGGCTTGATCCTGAATAACGTGCGGGCGCCCCGCGAAACCGGTGGAGACTTGCGTGCCCAGGTGGGTGCCAACGTGGTCGGCGCCCGCCGCATTGAGAAACTGGTGAAGGAGCACTCCTTCGAGGTCGTCCGGACCTTTTTCGACGAGTTGCTTGACTATTCGGAGCGGTGGACTCGCAGTGAGATCATGAGGTTGCCGGAAGGAGTCTATTCTGCCGAGGGCTACCGCGACAGCAACGGTTTCGATCCCGAGGCGGTCAAGATCGCCGTGTCCGTGCATCTCCGAGAAGGGTATGCCAAGCTCGATGTTACAGGCTCCTCGCCCCAGCAGTCCGGACCACTCAATGCCACCCGCTCCAACACCTTTGCCTCCATCGCCTTGGTCATAAAATCTCTGATCGACCCTCGAATCCTGGTGAATGACGGCTTCTATCGGCGACTTGAGGTGATCGGACCCGACCGCACCGTCCTGACCGCTCTCTGGCCGGCTGCGGTGGTTGGAGCCTGGGAGGTGGGCCAGCTCTCGGCCGAACTCGCCATGACGGCGATGCACCAGGCGCTTCCCGGGCAGGTTCCCGCGTGCGGCAAGGGGATAATCTGTAATCTCGGATTCGCCGGTGACGACCCCAGGACAGGCGAATACTACTGCTACATGGAGACCATCGGCGGGGGGAACGGCGCACGGCCCGGCAAAGACGGACCGGACGGCATTCAGACCATGATTCACAATACCGAAAACGCTCCAATTGAGGAAGTCGAGATTAACTATCCCATCCGCTTTGCGCACTACGAGCTGATAGAGGATAGCGGGGGTCCGGGTCGCTTCCGCGGCGGTTTGGGCATTCGCCGCGACTTCCTCTTTCCAGATTGTGATACCCGCTTCACGGTCCTGTCGGACGGGACCCGATTTCCTCCCTGGGGTCTGGAGAGGGGCGGCTCGGGCGAGCCTGCCCACTTCGTGTTGGACCCCGAAGGAGAGTCCCGAGAGCTGCCCTCTAAGGTCAGCATCGTTGTTCCGAAAGGGGGTCGCGTCAGTGTCCAGACTCCGGGTGGCGGAGGATATGGCTCTCCCCTGGAGCGAGATGCAGATGCCGTGGTCCGGGATGTGAGGGATGGGAAGGTCTCGGCCCGCGCCGCGCAGGAAGTCTATGGAGTGATCTTCAACCACCGGACCTGGACGGCCGACGATGTTGGGACCAGGCAGTTGCGACGGCGGCTCAAGGGAGAGCACGAAGAATGAGCGATTCGCCTCGCTACCGGGTTGGAATCGACATCGGTGGCACTTTTACCGATGCGGTCGTCCTCGACGAATCGACGGGCGACTTCCGACCAGTCAAGGTCTCATCCACCCCTGACGATCCTTCCATCGGCTTCATGAACGCGCTCATCCGGACGTTCGAAAGCCTCGCAGTCGAGCCCCAACAGGTTTCCTTCGCTGTTCACGGTACCACGGTCGCGACCAACACCATCATCCAACACAAAGGGGCTCGTGTGGGGCTCATCGCATCCCGGGGGTTCCGGGACATTCTCGAAATCGCCTGGCAGATCCGTCCCGACATCTACGATGTCTTCTACGATAAGCCGGTCCCTCTGGTTGCGAGACACCTGTGCGAGGGGGTCCCGGAACGGGTTGACGCGGACGGGTCGGTCCTGGTCCCGCTGGATGAAGAAGCGGTCCGGCGCTGCGGCCGACGATTCAAGCGGCACAAGGTGGAAGTAGTCGTGATCTGCTTTCTCCACTCTTATCGGAACCCAACCCACGAGCGGAGAGCGGCTCGGATTCTGCGTGAAGAGTTCCAGTTGCCGGTGTGCGCCTCTTCGGATATCTGCCCTGAATACCGAGAATACGCCCGGGCGAGCACTGCAGCTGTCAACGCTGCACTCTTACCAGAAGTGGGCAGCTACGTCGAGCGCCTGGAAGGCCGGCTTCAAGCTGCGCAGGTTGGCTCGGGCCTTTTCCTGATGACCTCGGGAGGCGGAATCATCGCCTCAGATACGGCTCGAGAAAATCCGGTTCAACTGGTAGAATCGGGGCCGGCTGCCGGCGTCATCGCGGCAGCGTTCGTCGCGGAGATGACAGGATTCAAAGACCTGATCGCCTTGGACATCGGCGGCACTACAGCCAAAGCGGCCTTGATCGAAGACAGCCGGCCACGTCTAGCCAGCGAGTTCGAAGTGGGTCAGGCGGCTGTCGCGACGACCACGCGCAACAAGGGACGCGGTTACCCCGTCAAGACACCGGTGATCGACCTGGTGGAGATTGGAGCGGGAGGCGGCAGCATCGGCCACGTCGATCCTGGAGGAGCGCTGGCGGTTGGCCCCCAAAGTGCGGGAGCCGATCCCGGTCCTGCCTGCTATGGAAAGGGTGGGATGGAACCGACTCTCACCGATGCCAATCTGGCCTTGGGCCGCCTGAATCCAGAATATTTTCTGGGAGGCGAGCTCCGCTTGGAAAGAGGACTTGCCGAGGAGGCTCTTCGCCGCCGCATCGGCGGTCCCCTGAAGATGAGTGTCGCGGAGGCGGCCAATGGAATGATCGAGATCGCCAATGCTGGAATGATCGGGGCTCTGCAGCTGGTCTCGGTTCAAAAAGGGATTGACCCGCGCGGGTTCGTGCTGGTCGCCTTCGGCGGTTCCGGCCCCTTGTTCGCAGCTGCCTTGGCCGGTGCTCTGCACATCCGCACGGTTCTGGTTCCACCCAGCCCGGGGGTCACTTCCGCCTTGGGACTTCTTGCCACTGATCTGCGCCATGACTACGTGCGCACCTATATCACCCCAACCGCGGAACTGGACATCGGAGTCCTTAAAGCCGTCTACGGTGAGGTTGAGAAAAAAGCGACTAACCTCCTCCTGCAGGAAGGCGTGGCCTGCTCCCATATCCGCTTCGTCCGAGAGGTTGACATCCGCTATCGTGGACAGTCCTCCGAATTGCGAGTCCCTCTGCGGAATGCCTCTCTCGACGAAGATCTCGTTTCGGAGTTGAACGAGGACTTTTTTGCAGCTCACCGCCGCAGCTACGGCTTTGCAGTGGATACCGAGCCGACGGAGATCGTGAACATACGCCTGTCGACTCTGGGGTCGGTGCCCCGCCCGAAGCGCCGCGAGATTCCTCGTGGAAAGGCATCGCCCGAAGCAGCTCTAAAGGAGCAACGACCGGTTTGGCTGACCCCGCACGAGCGTCCCGAGATGACGAACATTTACGATCGTTACCTACTCAAATCCGGAAACCGCTTCTCAGGACCGGCAATCGTCGAGGAAATCGACTCGACCACCTTGATCCTCGGCGGCTGCGCTGTTGAAGTCGACGGGTACGGGAATCTGCTGATCGAGATCGGAGAGAGTGGATCATTGAACTGAACGACTAGTACACTAGGGTTGCCGAAGCAACGAAGGAGATGGTGGCGATGGAGGTCGCTAGGATTGACATGAACCGGCGTAACTTTATCTATGCAACGACGTTGTCGCCTCTACTGGGGTCGAGCACCGGGATGAGGCTCTCGACCCACTTTCAGGGCCAGAGGTGGAGGAAATTGAAGCTCCTCTTCCCCTGCCACAATGAAGGTGGCTGGGACCGGTGCCCGTCCGCTCCTCATGTAGTCCGGGCCGGCGATCAACTGCGCATGTACTACATGAGCATCGAGGGTCAGCGGAGGCGAATCGGCCTTGCGGAGGCTGACATTTCCGACCCCCTGAGTTGGAGGAAAGCATCGAACAAGCCTCTTTTGGACTTCGGCGCGCCCGGGTCGATCGATTCCCACTGGGTGAGTTATCCCTGGGTGCTGCCCGTCACCGAGAAACACTGGCACATGTATTACACTGGCTGGGGCGGAGAATATCACTCCTTCGGAAAGTTCAAAGTCTATCGCACCACTCTGGCCGAGAGCGACGACGCCGGCCTGACCTGGAAGCGCAGCGGCCGGGCCCTGCTTGAATTGGGAAGGCCCTTTTCCTGCGACGAGCATGGCACTGGTTCCTGCGCCGTCATGAAGGTCGGCTCTCAGTACTGGATGTGGTATACGGCCGTCGTGCGCTGGCCTGAGATGAACAGCAAGATTTCCATTGCCCTTGCCGTTTCGAACGACGGGGGCCATACTTTCAGGCCACATCCCGCGGGGGCGCTGATCAGTATTCCGCCCAGGCTTGACTCCTACTTTTCAACCTGTTCCAAGCCTTTCGTGGAGAAGACCCGGAGCGGCTTTCGAATGTGGTTTAGCGTAGTAGAAGACCAGCGCCTTCTCTACCGCGTTCACTACGCCGAGAGCCCGGACGGAATACGGTGGAAGTGGTCGCCCGACCCGGTTCTAGAGGTCAGTGAGTCGGGTTGGGACAGCCAAATGACCTGCTATCCCTCCATTTGGCACTCCGCGGGACACACCTACATGTTCTATGACGGCAATCGCTTTGGTGGAGTCGGGGTGGCAGAGTTGGCGGGTTGACGAGAGACTCATCGAGCGGATGTGTAGAAGCGGATGTCATCCAGAGTGCCTTTGAAAAACCTGCCCATGTCCCGGGTCATGTCCCGACTCAATGGTGCTCTGTTTTGGAGGGGCTTCTGAAAATCCAGCTCCGCTCCCACCGAGAGAATGGAACGGCCCGTTCTCCTTCCGCCCGGGTGAGGCACCGCTGCCACGAGCTGCTCGTCCAGATACAGGCTAATCTTGGCGGCCTTTTCACTGTATTCCGCCCGGATGTACTGCCACTGCTGCAAGACAACTGGTCGGGAACCCCAACACCGAGTGAAGCCATCGGCAGCGTCTGACCTTCCCACCTCGAAGAAAGGCCGTCCCTGGCCGTCGATCCCGATGCGCCATTCCCGGCTCGGGAAGCCCGAAAACATCCCTTCCAGGTTGGATTTACTCACCAGAGCCTGTGGGCGGCTCACGTCGCCCGGCCACAGATAAAATGAGACCCCGAAGCTTGCGCGCCCAAGAAGCGGCATGTGGTGAGCCCACAAAAAGTCGTCCTGACCGTCGAACTCGTAGGCCGTTCCCGTCTCTGGACGGGCACCCGGTCGTCCCACCACGGCACCCTCGTTCCGGCCCCGGTGCCCAAACGCTGTTTTGTCTTCCAAATGGTTGCCCCCGGCTTCATCCAGAGGCCAGTGACAGACCAGACTGTCTGAGGGTGAGCCATCAAGGTATCCGAAGCCGTAGTCGATGGCACCCACGTACCGGGCGTTTGCCCGACCTCCTTGTTCCCGTACCCCGTTCCACCACATCTGAACCCGGCCGTCCGGCAGGATCAGGACGCCTGGCTCATAGGTTGCCCAGTTATCCCAGCTGAAGGGAGTCGTGGTTGCCAGAGGATTCCCCGCCCCGGGCGCAAAGTGGAGTCCGTCCCGGGAAACGGCATACCCCAGATTGTAAGGCGCCGACCAGGTGCTGCAGAACAGATAATACAAACCTCCATGGCGGACGACACAGGGACCGGCCAACCCGCGGGCCGGCTGCCAGGCGTGGCGGGCATTCCAGGCAGGAGTGTGGTTGCCATCCCCATCGGCGGGAACAGTAAAGTCTACTCCGTCAGGGGACACGGCATAGCCGATGTGGTCGAAGTTACCGGAAGTCTCGGCCTGAAAGTACAGGATGTAGCCCCCTTCAGGCCGTTCAACGACGGAAGGTTCGCTGGCAGTGAGAATCGGCAGGCCGTTGATCTTCTTTCCCTCCAGCTGCGTCGCACCCAGGACCAGACGGTAATTCTTCCAGTGAGTACCGTCAGTGCTGTCGGCGTAGCCGATCTGCTCGATGCCGTTGGCCGAAAAGTACATCCGGTAAAGACCCCCCTGCTTGAAGCACCAAGGCTCCAACACCTCTTTGTTGCACCAGGGGTAGACCGGGTTGGGGAGAAAGCGTCGAGCAGGATCTTTGACCCAGTGAACTCCGTCTCGGGAGGAGGCATAGGCGATAGTCCACCGGTGTCCGGCGTCATAAGGGGGATATTCGATGGCTTCATACCACATCTCGTAGATGCCATCGACCAGCTGCACACAGGGCTCGCCCAGGTAGCCCTCGTCATACGAGCCGGGTGGTCCATTGTCAAGGACGGGGCTCGGATACTTAAAAATCTCCAGGCTGGGCACACCCTGTCCGGCACCTTGCTCCTCCAGGCCGGGTTCCCTGACACAGCCTGTAAGCAGTGAAGCCGTGAGAGTGAGAGTCGCGCCTACAATGGGGATTCGGGCTGGTCTTTGGGCAGGCATCGTCCTCTCCGGGTTCTTCGTTATCGACTGGTTGAGAGACACGATAGCATCAAAGCCTTTCAAGGCCTGCCCGTAATCGAAATCAGACCGAAGAAGCGTGGGACCAGCACACCGCGACTGCCAGGGGGTTTCCTTGCTGTTCATAGCGGAGTTGAGTCACGAGCCCCGACCGGGCACAATTCTCACAGAGATTGTTTTATGAATAAGACAGAATTTGCCTTCGAGATGGCCACTTCCAGCCTGCGTTTCGGGGTAGGCGTGACGGCCGAAATCGGAATGGATCTTCGTGAGATTGGGGCTGCTCGGGTGTTGGTCTTGACCGACAGGAATTTAGCAAAACTTCGACCGGTGGAGACTGTCTGCGAGTCGCTGGAGGGAGAAGGCCTTCGATACGACCTGTTCGACAGAGTGCGAATCGAGCCGAATGACAAATCCTTTGAGGAAGCAATTGAGGTCGCCTCAAAAGGTGAATACGACGGATTCGTGGCCGTGGGCGGAGGCTCCACGATTGACACCGCCAAGGCGGCCAATTTGTATTCGACCTATCCAGCGGAATTCTTAGCCTATGTGAATGCACCTCTGGGAAAAGGAAGACCGGTCCCAGGTCCGCTGAAGCCCTTGATTGCAGTTCCAACTACCTCAGGCACCGGCAGCGAGGCTACCGGAGTCGCCATTTTCGATCTATCCGAGAAACGAGCCAAGACGGGAATCGCCCACCGGCGGCTCAAACCTACATTGGGTCTTGTCGATCCAGAGAATATTCGGACGCTACCGCCGCCGGTGATCGCTTCGACCGGTCTTGATGTCCTTTGCCATGCTCTCGAGTCTTATACGGCCTTACCCTTCACGAAGCGCCCCTACCCTGAGAGCCCTTTGCTGCGTCCAGCCTATCAAGGTTCCAATCCCGTCAGCGACATCTGGGCCATGGAGTCGATGCGGATGGTCTTCAAGTATCTTCGACGGCTTTATGAAAGCCCTGCTGACGAAGAGGCCCGAACCCAGATGATCATGGCCGCCTCCTACGCCGGTCTGGGTTTTGGAAACGCAGGAGTTCATCTCTGTCATGGGATGTCTTATCCCATCAGCAGCATGGTACGGGACTATTATCCGGATGCATATCCGAAGGACCACCCCATGGTGCCCCATGGAGTATCGGTGGCCCTCACAGCTCCGGCGGTGTTTCGTTTCACCGCGAGTGCGTGTCCCTCGCGGCACCTGGACGCAGCTGCGGCTTTGGGAGTCGACGTGGAAGGTGCTTCCCTCACCGATGCCGGTGAAATCCTGGTCCAGTCGCTTATTGACCTGATGCGAAAGCTGGATGTCCCCAACGGTCTTCTGAAAATGGGCTTTACTGAAGAGGACATTCCTGAACTCGTCGAAGCGACACTGCCCCAACACCGGGTCACGAAACTGTCACCGCGACCCGCGGGTGCCGAGGATCTCGCCAAGTTGTTCAAGGACTCGATGAAGATCTGGTGATCCTGACAGGGCAGCCTCAAGAGTTTGGAACAGCTTGGCCGATGGTGATGATCTCTACTCGAGCTTGCTCCGCTTCTCCACTGGGAGACTCGCTGCGATACGCAACCCGATTGCTTCCTGCCCGGACGGTTGGCGGCTTTCCCTGAGAACGAGTCCTCTCAATCGTGTGGCCGTTCTGGTCGTACACCGTCACCTCGCCGTTGCCCCAGTATTCCAGGTAGTGGTTGTTCTCAAGCGTCACGGGAAAAACGATCCTTTCACTGTTCACCACGATGGCCGGGTTCTTCAGCGTACTCGGCCGTTCTCGAAGGGCTTCCACTCGCCCCAGGTAGGCCGTCACTCTTGAGTGGGGAGAGACATCGGTGATAAACAACGTGATCAATCCGACCTTTCTGTAGTTGAAGCTCCTCAGGCTCCTCAGCGGATAGCCGGGCAGCGGATAGTCCAAAATCTCTCCACCCGCAGGCTCGGCCCATTCACAGTACCTCCACCCCCTGAAGTCCAACTTGACGAGGTGATCTCGAGAGAACCCCCCTGACTTGAGTCGAATGTTGAAAGCGGCACCGCTTCCGTCGCCGTACACCCACACACCCAGAGCGCGGTTCCTCCTGAGATCCAGTGGTTGCTCAAAGACGAGTGTCTGGGCGGCCCAAGAACTGGATTCACTGGCTCTGTTCTCAGCAGTCAGTTTCAAACTCCCAGCTCCGACTTTGACCTGTTCGGCCGAATGTGTAATCGAGAGAGTGAAGTCTGAACCGGCCGTGTCTCCCATCCAGAGCCCGGAACCGTCGCCCCTGGCAAGCACGATATTCTCGCCGTGACCGAAACCTGCACGAGAAGGGCGGGCTTTGCCCCGAACCTTGAGGGCCTGATCTCCATACTCGTTGTTCAGAGCCCAAAAGCCCCCGGCCTCGCCCCGGGAGACAAGCAGCCGTGCCGGCCCATATCGTATCGGGTGGATCTGCCAGCGACCCGACGAATCCCTTATCAACTTGAAGTCCTGTTTTGGAGTGCGGAGGACTTTTCTTACCCGATGCGAGAAATAATTGTTCAGTCTCAGGTCCTCGTATACCTTGGACAGGGCAAGAATTTCGTCTGTCCTTCCGTGGCCCTCCAGCGTTTGCATGCGCGTTTCCAACGACCAGGGAACCTCCCAGCCAATCGTTTTCGCCAGCACATACTCGATCACATCGGGCGTGGTCGATTCCGAGGAGTTCCCCTCCAGGAAAAAGCCGTGCCAACCCAGCTCGGCCGGCATCAGGTTATTGCGGGCATTGGCCATCCTTTGACGGCAATGGTGATCGACCCAGCGCTTTGGATCCAGGGCTACAAAGTCAATCGTGTAGAGCCGCGAGAAGTTGTGCCAGTTGATGTGGGCCAGATTGCTTCCCTGAACCAGGACCTCACGTTGAAACCGCCTGGTCGTCTCGTTGACCATCTTGCCAACGTAATAGAAAAATGGGCCGTTCACCTCCACCCCGTCCAAACCGTCGAAATAGATCATGTCGAACCCGCAATGATTGACAATGTCCGCAACATTCTGGGCAACCTCTTCCAGCATGTCGCTGTTCCCATCCACCGCGAAGAGGCCCCATTTTTGAGCCAGGTGATAAACCCTTGCCCTTTTAAGCTGAGGGGCAGCCTGTGTTCCATAGGCACCGCGGGTGCAGCCCGTCAGGGCATAGGGCGGGTGGGTACGCATACCCTGGTAAGTTATGATTTCATTATCAATGACCAGACTCATCCCACTCTCCGCGTAAAGCTCCTGCGCCGGGAGTCCCTCCGGCGAAGTGGTCAAAGGAAGAGTCGTGGCCGCCTCGGAGATGTCAGCAGCAAGCACCCTCATATCGTCCTTGGCAAGGCGCGGATCGGGGACCGGCGTCACATACCCGTCGTTCTTGCTGATCCCGCCCGACATCATGTGGACGCCCCCCTTCAGACCTGCTTCATGGATCCTGTGCATGACTCCCTTGAGGCCTTCAAGACCATGGGGAAAGTTCTTGCGGTTCACTTCGTACTTTCCACTTGAGACGGCCCACACGGAGCGGTAATTGAGAATCTGTCCAAACCCCCCGGCCCGGGCCAGAGCGATTGCCCGCTCGATGTTTTCCTCCGTGAAGTCCACAAACAGGTAGGACTTCTTCACTTCCTCAGATATCTTTCCCCACTGGCCGCCGAGCGTCGGATGGGCCATTCCCAGTTCCAGCTCAATCTGCCCGATGATCTCGAGGATCTGATCCGGCGGTCCAGCCACGATAGCCGCCTTTGCCCCCTCCAGGCCGAACCGGGGGTAGCACGTCGACCTGAAGGCCGCTGGTTCGTAGCGGACTGTCTTGCTCTCTGTGTTCAGGTTGACCGACATCACCGAGACCCCGAAGTTGTCGTTCCGGCCGACATTGATGGTCTCACTGTGCTCCCTTTTTTCCTGAACTCTGGCGACCCTTTCCGAGATGGTCAGGGGAAGATCGACGATAATCAGTTCATCCAGGGTATTCTGATTGACCGAAACCACCTCAATGGTGAAATAGGCTCTCTTCGCTCCGATCCTGACGCTGGCCACGATACCCGAGCCACCAAATTCAACAGTGATAAGATTGCCTGCCCTCACCAGGCCCGATGAGCCGTATTCGACATTTCCCCGTCTCGCGGTCATGAAATGAACGGGAATCGAATGGTCCAGGTAATCAGTCCCTGTCTTCTTGTCGAGCAAGGCCCTCGTCTGCCCGTCCTTAGAAAGGATCAGTCGGGCGTGATCATTCTCGATGAGTATTACGTTGCCTTCCTCGCCGATACCAGGCTGCCAAGGCCTGGCAAGGGCACCCCCGGTCAGAACAAGAATCGAGGCAGCCAGAGGAAAACACGTGATGACTTGTCTGAGGCCTTTTCGAGTACCCATTTTCGCCCTCGTCCTGCCTTGTCTTTCACCCGGCGGGCAGTGCACGGCTGAAGAAACGCAACCAGTTGGCGTGGAAAATCCCGTCGACATCAGTGGTGCTGTAACCGCGGTCGGAGAGAATCCCGACCAGCTTTTGAAGATCGGCGATGCTGTCCAGGTCACGGGGCGTCTGTTCTGTACCGAAGCCCCCGTCCAGATCGGTGCCGATAGCCGCATGGAGACTATTGCCGGCCAGCTGGCAGATGTGATCGATGTGATCCGCAACGGCATTGAGCCCAACCACCTGAGGCGAGGTCTTCCCAATCTCCCATTCCGGATACAGCATCCAGGCATCCAGTGCGGTACCGATGACCGCATCCCTCTTGATGAGCCGCCGGATCTGCTCATCGGTGAGTTGTCGTTCGTGTGGTACCAGCGCGCGACAGTTGTGATGACTGGCCAAAACGGTTCCCTCAAACTGATCCAGGGCCTGGCTCATGCTGTGGTCGGACAAATGGGTTACATCGAGAGCAATCCCCAATCGTTGAAACTGCTTGAGCAGTTCAATCCCCATGTCACTCAATGGACCGTTGACTCCTGTGCCGTAGGCGTAATGACTGCGACCGTAATGGGCCAGTCCCGCCGCCCGCAAGCCTGCGTTCCACCAAAGATCCGCCTGATCTGGGAAGACAATCGGATCGGTTCCCTCCATGCTCAGAATAAGACCGATCGGAAGGACCTCATCCGGGGTCTGCTGCCATTCGAGCCAGTGTGTTTTGAGGGCCTTGGCGTCGCGAATGAATCGGAGGTGTCCCTGTTCTTCCAACAACTGATAGTAGGCCAACTGAGCCTGGGCGGCAGCATAGGCCATAGAGGGATCAAGGTAATCCAAGTCAGTCCGCTCGTAGCTCGGCTGGGGCTCTTGATCGAGGCCGCTTCTGGCCAGTAAGGTAGCAACGCAGACCGCGACGCCGGCTTTCCTCAACTCCGGAAGGCTCGTCGTACACCGACCCCGCGAGCGCTTATCTGTCATATGCGCTTCGCCGGCCCGAATCTCTTCAAGGCCGAGCGTCAGATCGCGGCCAAAGGAGACAGCGTTCCAGGCCAGATCCAAATGAGAATCAAAAAGCAAAGTCACTTGGCGCATCTCCGAGGAACCCGA
This sequence comes from Acidobacteriota bacterium, assembly GCA_965205345.1. Taxonomy (GTDB): domain Bacteria; phylum Acidobacteriota; class UBA6911; order RPQK01; family CBDAPI01; genus CBDAPI01. The sequence goes on from CBDBGQ010000057.1 coordinate 119,675, forward strand.
TTGGACCCTTTGTTTTCTTTCTGGGGCAACATTATGACGATTTCTGCCCCTTCGTCAATCCCCCGGTCAAATGGATGGATTGATCACCTGACAGAACAAAGGAAGATTTCTGAGGGCGGCTGATCCTCATGTTTTTTTCCGCTTCCATTTCCCAGGTCTCTATGTTTTACTGTCTGAAAGGAGAGACCATACCTTCTCCTGGGTGCTCGCTCTTCAGTGGGTCGTGGTCACAAACTATGGCGGGCCTGGCGGTACGGGTTCTTTTTGGGATCCCACCTCCCTACGACACTTAGTTTTTTAACTGCCTATTCGGTCACCAGATGTTCGACATACTGATTGTTGGTGGATTAGTCGTTGATGGCAGCAGCCGGCCGGCGGTACAGGCTGACATCGGCATTGAGGGCGACAAGATTACTGCTGTCGGGGACTTGAAGGACGCTGAAGCGACTCGGGTGATCCATGCGGCTGGGCTCGTAGTGTCGCCGGGTTTCATCGATATCCACACCCACTCGGATCTCTCTTTACTGGTCGAGCCCTGCGGGATGAGCAAGGTTCGGCAAGGGGTAACGACCGAAGTCAGTGGCAATTGCGGATATAGCCCCTTTCCCATTTCTCCTGAACGAACATCTTTACTGCGTGCCTGTCTCAGTGTCCTCTTTGGCGAGGAGGTAGATTGGACCTGGACCGACCTGAGGGGGTATCGGGATGTTGTGGAAAAGCAGGGTGTTGGGGTGAACATCGCTCCGCTGGTTGGGCACAGTGCCATTCGAGGCACAATCGTCGGTTTCGAAGATCGACCGGCCACACCGGATGAGATTCAGGCCATGCAAAAGATCACTGACGAAGCCTTCGAGCAGGGGGCGTTTGGTCTGTCCACCGGGTTGACCCTCCCTCCCAGTGCCTACGGTGATACTGAGGAGATTGTGGCCCTGGCTGAGGCTATGGCTGCCTACCCGAGGCGCTTCTATACCAGCCACATTCGGGCCTGGGCTGGTTATCATATCAAGGGCGTTGAGGAAGCCATCGATATTGGCCGGCAGGCCGACGTTGCGGTGCAAGTATCCCATATGGCAGTCAATGATCCTCCCTATTGGGGTCAGGCCGATACCGTGATCGCCGTTTGCGAAGAGGCTGTTGCAGAGGGTCTCGATGTTACCTTTGATGTCTACCCCTATGCTGCCAGTAGCAGCGGCTTCAGCCAATGTCTGCCGACCTGGGCCCAATCGGGTGGCCAGGACGCCTTGCTGGCCCGCCTCCGTGATCCGCAAACCCGGCGTGAGATCCGGGCCGATATGGCCAAGAATGGCTTGTTCAAGGGTTGGCCTTGGCTGTGGGATCGACTGCAAGTTAGCACAGCCCACACCCCGGAGGTAAAAGCGTACGAGGGCCTGACGTTTCAGCAAGCCGCTGAAATGATGGATCTTGATCCATTGGATGCGGCCCTGACCCTGATGGAGATCGACGAGGCCCGTCTTCGGATCATTTTCTATTACCGCACCGAGGGGGATATGCGCGCTTTCCTACGCCATCCAATGGGAATGATGGGCTCGGATGGGCTGGCTGTTCAACCCGGTGGAAAACTGGGTCAGGGCAAGCCCCACCCACGCTCATACGGCGCCCATGCCCGGGTACTCGGACGCTACGTGAGAGATGACCCCATTCTCACCCTGGAAGAAGCCGTTTACAAAATGAGTGGACAGGTTGCCGACCGTCTTGGCCTGACCGACCGTGGTCGGGTGGCTGTCAACCAGGTCGCAGACATTGCCGTCTTTGACCCGGCCACGGTCATCGACCAGGCCGATTTTGAAAATCCCCACCAGTACCCGATTGGAATCAGCTACGTTCTGGTGAACGGTCAGTTGGCGGTGGACAAAGGAACACACACGGGTGTACTGGCAGGGAGAGTGTTGGAACCGGGCTAAAGAGGATGAACGACCATGCGTATGTGTTTCACTCTAATCGGCCTACTGCCCCTCCTGCTGGCCACAGGCTCATGCTCGCGTGTCCCGCGGGATCAGATCAGTTCAGCGGAGTTCGCCTCCACAGCCCTCCCCCTCCTCCCCATTGAACAGCCTTACGATTTTCATAAGGCTCTCAGCCAGGGCCTGGCGCCACGGCAGCGTGACCGGAACGCTCAACCAACCCCCGAAGAGATGGCGCTTTCCGCGCAAGGTTGGATCTTGATCATGCACTCCGACGCCGGGATCGCCTTGCGCCAGGGTGTCGAGGAGCTTCGTGTTTACCTGCAGAGCGCCATGGATGTGTACCTCAGTGTGGAAACAAGAGGATCTTTGGCAGGCTGGCAAAATCTCCAGAACACGATCGTGGCCGGTAGCAGGGAGCAGCTTCTCGATTGCGGATCCGCCCTCAAGGGGAGTAAGGATTATCAGATCATCGTCTCCCCGGAACGCATTGTTATTTGCGGGTTTGACGAGCGGGGTGCGATGTACGGTCTTTACAATCTGCAGCAGCGCATGAGCTTGCGCGAAGCGCCCTTTCTTCCCAGCAATCTCAACACCAGCCGTCACAGCCTCTACAGGGCGCGCATGACATTGTCGGGACTGGGGTGGATGGAATGGCCTGATCCGTATCTCGCCCTGTTACCGCGCTATGGATTCGATTCAATCTTTACCTCTATTTATGTGAATCCCAACAACGCACCCGGTGTCGGCCCGCACTGGGACAAGATGAAGCCGCAAAATGAGAACCGTCTACGGGAGCTGATTCGAAGGGCAGCCGGGTATGGCATCGATCTCTACTGCCCCATCCTCTATCTCTATACGGGAGAACCCGAAAACGAGGCGGGACTGCGTGCTCTGGTCCGGGACATCGTAACGAAATTCCCCGAGATTCGGGGCTACGTATTGCTGACGGAGGGCTTCTTTTTCAAGAACTGGTTCGGTGCCGGCGGGGGCGAGAATCTGCGTGAATGGAGCAGAAACTGGGCCAGGGGCGTCAGCATCGTTGCGGAAGAAACGCGAAAAATCAATCCGGCGATTGAAGTGCTTCCCTGGGAGTACAACATTGATTTCCGGCCCCAGCAGGTGGAGCTCAAGCAGTACGTGATTAGCCAGCTGCCGCTCGACACGATCCCGCTTTTGACCTTCGAAAACGGCAAGAGCTTTGAACTCGATGGGCAGCGCGGCTGGCTGCGCGACTACGCGATCAATCAGGTCGGTCCCGCTGAAGTTACCGAAGCCCAAATCGCAGAGGCCAAGCGGCGTGGCATGCGCGGAGTCTACGCCAAGGCCGATACCTGGGCGAGCTGGCAGTTTGGAACTTTCCCCTACTTGCCGTTCCCTTACCAGTGGTATGCGCGCTACGAGGCCCTGAAGAAGTACGAAATCGATGGTACCCTGGAGAGCTGGAGCTACGGATTCAAGCCCAATTTCATTGCCGAGATTCGTGCCTGGTATAGCTGGAGCGACGCCCCGCCCCTTGACGAACTGCTTCGAAAGATTGCCCGCCGGGAATTCGGCCCTGGTTCGGAAGAGGACGTTCTGAAGGCCTGGGACCACTTCAGCCGCGCTATCCGGGTTTTCCCCGACACCGGGCCCAACTGGGGCACCAACAACGCTGTGGCGGCCCCCTTCTTCTTCCAGAAACCGAAGCCGCGTGCCATGACCCTCGCACACTCCTGGAACGACCAGAAGCTTTGGTCGAGGAGTTCCCAACTGAATCCCTATTGGCCGTATGTTCCTAGCAGGCTGATCCTCTACCCGGATTTCAGCAACCAGGTGAATGTGGCCGAACGCTATGCCCGCTTCTTCACGATCCCCGTCTTTAGTAAGTACCTGCTGTTGGCGGCGGATGAAATGGAAAAAGGATTGGAAGCCTACCGCCGGGCCGCGCTCCGGGCACCGGAGCCTAAGAAGAGAAGCGCCTTTCGCGAGGTGCTGCTGGCGGAGCAGCTGCAGCGGATGATGCGCAGCGAGCAGGCTCTCATCGAGTTTGAAGACCTACGGTTTGGCCTCTCCAAAACCGATGATCTTGTCGAACCGGGACTCATGCTCGACCGTATGAGTGCGATTCTCGAGGAGGAAATCGTTCGCACGGAAGCTTCTCTGGAAGGGGCGCGGCGCGATTCCCGACTGGGCTATGAGTGGGAACAGGACTACATCTACACACCCCATACGATTGAAGAGAAACTGAAACTGCTGCGCCTCACGCGGATCCAGCAGATCCCCGCCTACCGCGTGCACCTCCGCGAGAAAGCGCCTGAATGAAGAAGCGAGGGAAACACTTGTGGTCCACACCAGGTAAGCTGCCCTTTTCTAGGTCGACTGCCGTCCGCATTGTCTATCTGGCGTTGTTTGTTTTCACCCTGGTCTACTCGGCGCACTCCGCCCGGGAGGCCGTGCTTTCAGTCAGCGTCAAAGATGCCGCGACGGGCCGGCTCACCCCGGTGCGTGTCCGCTTGACCGACGCAGCCGGTCAGGCCCTTCGTGTCCCCAATGGGGCTGTAGAGGTTTCTGATGCTGCTCTGCCCATCCCTCGTGGCGCGATTGCTGTGATGTACGGCACCTATGATCGAGCCGAGGGATTCGCCCTGCAGCCGGACGGCGCCTTCTATGCGGACGGATCGTTTGAAGCCCGGCTGGCCCCGGGGACCTATCGTCTCACGCTCTCCAAAGGAGTTGAGTTCGTCCAGCAAACTCACATTTTGAAGCTTGGACCCGGTGAAGCTTTTTCCCGGACCTTTGAGCTTCAGCGTTGGATCGATATGCCGCAGCGGGGCTGGTATTCCGGCGATGACCATATTCACTTGAGGCGATCACCGCGCGAAGATCCCCTGATCCTTCGCTGGATTGCGGCGGAGGACGTTCACGTAGGCAATCTTCTTCAGATGGGTGATTTCTGGGCCACCTACTACTCCCAGTATGCATGGGGTGAAGAGGGTCGCTATCGAGAAGGTGATTACATCCTGGTCTCCGGTCAGGAAGGACCACGCACTTCTGAAATCGGTCACACCATATCTCTGGGGGCAGATGAGTTCGTTCGTTTTCGGGAAGACTATTACTCCTACGATCGAGTCTTCGACCGAGTGCATGAACTGGGCGGTGTGACCGGCTACGCCCATCAGGCGACGTCCTTTCATGGTTACCGGGGTTTGACGCTGAACGTGCTGCGAGAAAAGATCGACTTCCTGGAGTTGATGCAGTTCTGTGTCCAGGAAGGCCCCCTGGCCCTCTCACACTATTATCATTACCTGGATCTGGGCTTTCAGTTTACGGCTCTGGCCGGGTCTGATTTTCCCTGGTGTGGCAGGGGACCCCGATTCGGTGTAGCGGAGGGGTGCTCCCAGATCGGTGGGGCAGGGGGATGCTCCCAGATTGGCGATGTCAGGTTCTATACCTACACCGGGGATGAGTTTTCTTTCGATCGCTGGCTGGCAGGTGTGAAAGCGGGTCACACATTTGTCACCAGCGGACCGATGCTGGAACTGACGGTGAATGACCGAATCCCAGGGGATACGCTGAATGTTGTCCGCGGGACAAAGATACGTATCCGTGCCAAAGCTTACGGGCAGCGCTCTCAAATCCCTTTGAGTGATCTTGAAATCGTAGGACATGGAAAGATTCTGAAAGCAGTTTCAGCCCGGGAGACGGGCCAGAGCATGGAAGAACTGTCCATCGATCTGGAGCTTGCTGTTGATTATGGGATCTGGATCGCGGCGCGAAGTCGTGCGGCCATTGCTCAAGTCGCACATACGACACCCGTATATGTCAGCGTGGCCGGCGGCGGGTTTCACAATCCCGAAACCGCCCATCACTACCTTGACCTCTCCGAAAAATACCTTCAGGAACTCGAGCAGCAACTCGCCCACCCCAGTGACAGAATCGGTAGTCAGGCTTCGAGGCACAAGAAAAGCTTGGAAAGGCAGATCGCCGAAGTGCGAGAGGTACTGAAAAAACTGGCGTCAAGTCTTGAGCTTCACTGACTTCCTGCCAACGGTTGATGCGACCGGCAACAGTCATCGCGGCGTTCACACTCCGGGCTCCGGGCTCCTCGTTGCTGAGGCGGATCTGGTCATGATTTCAGGAGTTGTCCTCTGCGCCAGGCCCCGGCGATCTCCGGGACAAAGTTGGATATGATGGCCGGCCGAAAACCGATCAGTTTGTTCGCACATCCATGACACACGAAAACAGCCTTCGAATCGGGATTGGCTACCTCTTGCAGGAAACCAACACCTTTTCTCCGATCTCAACCAGGATGGAGGATTTCGGGCTTCTGTTCGGCCCTGATATCTTAGAGTGCTGGAGCGGAACAAGAACCGAGATTGCCGGTTTTATCGACGTCCTCAGGGAAGTGGATCTTGTCCCATTGTTCTCTGGCTGGGCGATCACAGCCGGTCGTATCAGAGGAGAGGAATTTGAAAGGATTCGATCGGCAATCTCAGATGCGGTTGACTCTGCAGGTAGGTTGGACGGTCTGCTTCTGGCACTCCATGGGGCAATGTGTGCTGAAGGGACAGATGACTGCGAAGGTGTCCTGCTCGAGACGATCCGCGAAACGGTTCCTAGCCAAGTACCCCTTGTGCTTACCCTCGATCTTCACGCCAACCTCACACAAACTATGCGTACCCAGGCGAGCGCCATACTAGGCTACAAAACCTATCCTCATGTGGACATGTATGAGACTGGGGCGGCTGCGGCGCAACTGCTCTTGGGAATCACAAGTGGAAGGATTCGGCCTGTAATAGCAATGCGCAAGATCCCCTTGATCGTTCCTCCTGAAAACAGCCAGACCACAGTAGGACCGCTGGCCGAGGTGTTCCGTCAGGGGGAGAACTTTCGTCACGCGAATTCAAGCATCTTGTCCGTCTCCTGTTTTCCTGTCCAGCCGTGGCTTGATGTGTCTGAAATGGGTTGTGCTACCCTGACCGTCGCAAATCGCGATGATCATCTCGCACAAGCTTGCGCCGACGAAATGGCTCGCGCGTTATGGGGACGAAAGGAAGAATTCGAAGTTGAGCTTTTCTCTCCCGAAAAGGCGGTCCAGATGGCGCTCGCAGCCGAAGGGCAACCGGTGGTACTTTCGGAGTGTTCCGACAGCACCGGTTCGGGCTCTCCAGGTGACAGCGCCGATCTGGTCCGGGCCCTTCTTGCCCTGACACCCGAGATCCCGGCAGCAGTGTGGGTGCGGGATCCTGAAGCCGCTGCCAAAGCGTGGGCGTTAGGGACAGGGGAGCTTTACCGAGGAACAATTGGTGGGAAGTTGGACCCTGAGCATCGCCAGCCGGTAAGCCTGAAAGGTGCTATACGGTTTCTCTCGGAGGGCTGTTTCACTTTTAAAGGCGCCTTCAACACGGGGATGCGGGCCGACATGGGTCCCACCGCCGTGATCAGGGTCGGGGCGATTCAAATTGTCGTCTCCAAAAATTCAGTCATGACCGTGGATCCGGAGTTATATCGCAGCCAGGGAATTGAGCCGTTGAACCAGAAGATCGTGGTCGTTAAGTCCCCGAATGGGTTCCGTTCTCAGTATGAGTCTTTGGCGACGAAAATCATCCTGGTGGATACACGAGGGGTCAGTTCACCGAATTTGCGAAGTTCACCTTACCCCCACGTCCCTCGTCCAATTTACCCGCTAGACACCTTCGACTGGGAACCATGAGGCTCGCTGAAGACCCATCAGCTACTGCCCGCGCGTAAGCCGCCCGAGTGTTTTTGTTTCGGAGCCTAGAACAGCGTCACGCCACCTCTACACCGAACACCACCCAGCCAGTCAACAGGCTCCCGCTGGATTTATCCCAGACCACAACGCAAGATCCAGTCAGGAGTTAGCAAGGAGGCGCCGGGGATGGTGCCAACCCATGAAATGGCCTCACCTCGTGGGGCCATAGGCCTCGCCTTCCTGGAGACGAATGATTTGATTCGTCTTGACACTCTGCAGAGTCTGGCGTTGGCCGTTGGGCCAGGTGATCTCGACCAGGTCCACCAGGCTTGCGTTGGCCAGACCGAAATGGAGGCGAAGATCGTGCTGTGAGAGGAAGCTTCCACCGCTTCGCACGCGACCGAACTGAGTCTTCGAGCCGGCCACGATCTTCACGGTGGCGCCGACTGCCGAGCGATTGCTGCGCCTACCACTCAGGATAAGCTGAATCCAATTCTGGCGATTCCCTCCATCATTGCGGAGGAGAGTAGGCCGATCGTCGATGGCCAGAACCAACAGATCCAAATCCCCGTCGTTATCGTAATCGCAGTAGGCTCCCCCCCGGCTGGACCGGACCGGAACCTGGTTGAGTCCAACTTGATCCGTTACCTCTACAAAGCCGAAGTCCCCGCTCCCGCGCAACAGGAAATCCTGCTGCCTATAGCTTCCGTGCGATGGCTCTACCTGGGGGTAGAGGTGCCCGTTGGCAACAAACAGGTCCAGGGCTCCGTCGTTGTCAAAGTCGAGGAAAAAGGTCGCCCATCCCAGGTATGGCAAGGTCTTCGCAGCCAGGCCCAGCCGTTGAGAGACTTCCTCGAACATTCCCCCGCCAGCGTTACGGAAGAAGGGGTAATACTCGTCGGAAAAAGTGGTCACGAAAAGGTCCATGAAGCCATCGCCCCCCACATCCCCCACCGCCACACCCATACTGGCCTGGGCGGTGCCTTGCTGGTTGTAGCCGACGCCCCAAAGCAGTGCCACTTCCCGAAAGGTGCCGTCTTGCTGATTGTGGTAGAGAAAGTTGGGATGGGTGTCATTGGTGACAAAGAGGTCTGGATAACCATCGTTGTCGAAATCTTCGAAGACGGGAGAGAAGCCGTAGAGGGGCTTTCTGTCCACCACACCGGCTGAGACGGTCACATCGGTGAAGGTTCCATCGCCGTTGTTGCGATAAAGAACGTCGGGAGATCCGGTCAGCCCTTTGGGACCGCACATGACCGGGATACCCCGGTAGCCGCACTGAAGAGGGGGGGTTTCAACGTCAAACTCCAGATAGCGTGCCACATAAAGATCGACCCAGCCGTCCCGATCGTAGTCTCCAAAAGTTGCTCCGGTGCTCCACACCGGGCCGCCTGCCACGCCCGCCCTCCCGGCTACTTCTGTGAAGGTCCCGTCCCCATTGTTTCTGTAGAGAAGGTCGCGACCGTAATTGGTCACGAACAGGTCGATCAACCCGTCGTTGTCGTAATCCGCCGCCGCAACGCCGTTACCCAGCCCTGTTCCTGAGACGCCCGCTTTCCCGGTCACCTCGGCGAAGGTACCGTCTCCATTGTTACGAAACAGAAAATTAGGAGCACGAGTTGCATTCTCCTCACCTGCGAACAGGTTATCGTGAGAGATTCCAGTGACGATGTAGAGGTCGGTCCAGCCGTCGTCGTTGTAGTCGATCCAGGCGCAGCCACTTCCACTCCCTTCAATAATGAATTTCTTCTCGATGCTTCCGCAGGTCGTGACTATATTCAAACCTGCCCGCTGAGTCACATCTCGCAGGATCGGCAACGGATTCTCGCCAGGGCGAGCTGAGGTGGGGGCCCGTGCACGTTTTTCCAGCTTATCCGCCTCCGCATTGCGGTCCGTCTTGCGCAGCAGGATGGCGTAGCTCTCCAGACTGGAGGCCAGGTTAGGGTGCTCCGGCCCCAAGCCCTTCTCCAGGATGTCCAGCGAGCGCTGGTAGAGTGGCTCGGCTTCGGCGTACTTGCTCTGGTTGTGGTACAGCCCTGCCAGATTGTTGAGGCTGGCGGCCACCTGCTCTGGCCCCATAGTCTTCTCCGCGATGACCAAGGCCCGCCGGTAGAGAGGCTCTGCCTCAGAGTACTTGCCCTGGTTGTGGTAGAGCAGTGCCAGACTGTTGAGGGTCTGGGCTACCTGGGGGTGCTCCGGCCCCAAGCCCTTCTCCAGGATGTCCAGCGAGCGCTGGTAGAGTGGCTCCGCTTCGGCGTACCTGCTCTGGTTGAGGTACAGCCCTGCCAGATTGTTGAGGCTGGCGGCCACCTGGGGATGCTCTGGCCCCATAGTCTTCTCCGCGATGACCAAGGCCCGCTGGTAGAGAGGCTCTGCCTCAGAGTACTTGCGCTGGTTGTGGTAGAGCAGTGCCAGATTGTTGAGGCTGGCGGCCACCTGGGGGTGCTCCGGCCCCAGGGCCTTTTCCCTGATGGCCAAAGCCCGCTGGTAGAGAGGCTCCGCCTCGGCGTACTTGACCTGGTCGCGGTGCAGCTCTGCCAGATTGTTAAGGGTCTGGGCTACCTGGGGGTGCTCCGGCCCCAGGGCCTTCTCCAGGATGTCCAAAGCGCGCTGGTAGAGAGGCTCCGCCTCGGCGTACTTACCCTGGTCGCGGTACAGCCCGGCCAGATTGTTGAGGCTGGCGGCCACCTGGGGGTGCTCCGGCCCCAGGGCCTTCTCCCTGATGGCCAGCGAGCGCTGGTAGAGAGGCTCTGCCTCAGAGTACTTGCCCTGGTTGTGGTAGAGCAATGCCAGATCGTTGAGGCTGGCGGCCACCTGAGGGTGCTCCGGCCCCAGGGTCTTTTCCCTGATGGTCAAAGCCCGCTGGTAGAGCGGCTCCGCCTCGGCGTAGTTGCCCTGGTCGCGGTACAGCTCTGCCAGATTGCTAAGGGTCTGGGCTACCTGGGGGTGCTCCGGCCCCAAAGCCTTCTCCCTGATGGCCAGCGAGCGCTGGTAGAGTGGCTCCGCTTCGGCGTACTTGCCCTGGTTGTGGTTCAGCGCTGCCAGATTGTTGAGGCTGGCGGCCACCTGGAGGTGCTCCGGCCCCAGGGCCTTCTCCAGGATGTCCAGCGAGCGCTGGTAGAGTGGCTCCGCTTCGGCGTACTTGCCCTGGTCGCGGTACAGCCCTGCCAGATTGTTGAGGTTGGCGGCCACCTGGGGGTGCTCCGGCCCCATAGTCTTCTCCGCGATGACCAAGGCCCGCTGGTAGAGAGGCTCTGCCTCAGCGTACTTGTCCTGGTTGTGGTAGAGCAATGCCAGATCGTTGAGGTTGGCCGCCACCTCCAGGATATCCAGCGAGCGCTGGTAGAGAGGCTCCGCTTCGGCGTACTTGCCCTGCTCGCGGTACAGCCCTGCCAGATTGTTAAGGGTCTGGGCTACCTGGGGGTGCTCCGGCCCCAGGGCCTTCTCCCTGATGGCCAAAGCCCGCTGGTAGAGAGGCTCTGCATCGGCGTACTCGCCCTGCTCGTGGTAGAGCAATGCCCGGTTGTTGAGGCTGGTGCCAACGAGGTATTCTCCATTTCTGAATTGTTCTGCCAGCTCGAGGGCCATACGCAAGGAGGTCTCGGCCTCCGCATAGCGACCCCGCTGGTACGCTTGCATTCCGGCAAGATTGTGCTTTTCCCAAAGCTGCCGTTCCTTGGGGTCAATCCCCAGAACCTGCACAATCTCGTTCTGACCTTCTGCAGTTGCCAGATCCTGTGCCGTTTTTCCATCGTTGTCTCTTGCCTCAACATCGGCACCTGCATCGAGTAGCGCTGCCACGGTATCGAGATGGCCCTCCATAGCTGCCAGCATTAGAGCTGTACGACCGTCTTCGTCTCTGGCATTGATAGCCGCACCGGCGTCCAGTAAAGTTCGAACTAGGGCATCCTGTCCTTCTTTGGCCATTTTCAGGAGGTCTTGATTGAGGTGGGACTGGGAGAAAAGAAGACTCAAGGAGCAGGCTACCATCAAAGGGGTGCCTGAAAGACGCATTCTGAACCTTTCGTTGCCGTTACTTAATCAAGTCCTCGAGCGACTCTGCGATTGGCTCTGCTGGAACACGTTGCACACTCGCCGGAGTCAGACCGAACACCTGGCAATAGTACCGAAACTGTGCACTCGCCTTTTGGAAGATTGCGACCTCCGGCTTGGCCCGCATGCCTCTTTTGGGGCATTCGGCAGTGAGACCCTCTCTTAGTAAAGGAGTCCGAACGCGTCGGCACCGCCGGCGGCCAGGCGGTATGGAAAAGCTCATCTGTTCATGGCGCCTTCAAGCTGTACGATAGCCCGCGCCATCCGGTCGCGTTGTTCCAGGTACCAGGCGTCGTTCTGGGACCAGTGTACGGAGCTGTAGAAGAAGCGGCCGATATTGCTGATGACCTGTTCGCCGGCGCTGACATCAGCCCGATTCTCCCTGCCTCGGACCACTAGGTCTTCGAGGATTCGAGCGTAATCGTAGTCATCGACTGACTCTCTGAACGTCATCACACGCAGCGACGGGGTCACCGTGAAATCGGGTTTACTGGACCGCCCTTCTCTACTGGGTGGATAAAAGAAGCACACCGCGCCGTTGCCCCACACACTGTGTGGGTTTCTCCAGGGGTTCGGGTCGCGCTGGCGTGTCCTGCCCCAATGAATCGTATCCCAGACCAGGAAGCCCGAGCCGCCGCGGTTAAAGATGTCGAGGCCCATTATTCTGTTGTTCACGCCGGGGGTATCGATCACCAGCCGGCTGGTGGCGACAGCGTAATTCCAGAGTTTGCTGCGACGCGGCTCGATGTCGTAGTCGGGAAAGAGGTACTTTTCCCAGCGGTTGTAGTTTTCATCGAGTTGCGGAATGTAGTAGTCGTACAGACCGTTGAACGCATACTGGGTCTCATCCGGCTTTTCTTTGTGATGGAAGCTTTCAAAACCTTGCATGCAGGCTCCCACCTTGAGGCGGGCAGCCAGTGGATCTGACTTGAGAACTCGGAGAAAATGCAGAAGCCGCGCCTGGTCCATGGTCTCGTCGATCATGATGAAGGCGTGATCCAGCCAACCGTGCTCGTCCAGGTTCTTCGCGATGGCCCGATAATACTCCACCAAAAGGTGATCGTACTGGTCCCTGCTGATCTCGATGGCCTCATCTCGGGAGGAATCGCCTTCCCTGATTCCGTAGGCTACAAATGTCCGCTCCCGGAAGGTCTGCCAGGCCATCGTGACATGGGGCGCGGTTTCTGGAAATCCATCCAGTTCTTTACCGGGGAGGTGCTTAAAAAGGTGACACACGGTTGGATTCGTGTGCTGAATGGTTATGGTGTTCACCTTGAGCCGGTCAATGAAGTAGGCCAGGGTCTCATTGAACTCGGTGAAGTCCCAGTCGTGCAGCCGGAAGTAATTGTCCGGCTTGTCCACGTTATACCCGTACGGCGGCGGCGTCCACTTCATCCCAATCTCGCTGTAAAGCGCGACATTCTTGGGATAAAACTTGTTTTCCGCCATGAGCGTGTAGTAGTCGCGGGCCAGCCTCTTCAGATCTGCCTTGCTTTTGAGGCCGTGATAATCGAGCACCGTGCTGTTGCTGGTGTCGTCCATCGATAGAGCGAAAAACTGTCCCCCCACATTCACGTTCAAGGCGGAGAACTCCGGCAGTTGGAAGTCGTATACCTCCAGGGAGAGCGAGAGCTCTGTGAGGCGACCGGCAAGATCGATGATGATCGTGCCCCTGTAGGTCCCTGCTGGAGTTGTGGGGGCCGTCTTGACCGTCACCCAAATTGCCGTATTGCCCCCCAGGCCTGTGAGTCTTCTGGGCCTCAGCGGAACCAGCGGGTCGCCTAGCGAGCCAAAGTAGCGAGCAGGCGTGATGTGGGATGACCGTAAGATGGGGACGAACTCAACCATCCGGAAGTCAATTGCCGAGGCGGGTATCACATCTGAACCCTTGCGGAGATCCGTCGTCTTGACCCCTTTGAACTCGATGGAAGTCCTGGGTCGGAGCACGATCTGGAACGATTGCGATTCGTTCCTGGCAGAGGTGATCGTGATTCGATCGGCTGTATTGCCCGGTACGGGCGTCTGCGGCGTCAGCTTAACCGTGGTTTCAGCGAACCAGACGTCCAGATCGTCACCACTCGCCAGCTGGTAACGCGTCTTGCCCACATGTTTCTCTACCGAGGCAAGCCGGCTCAGCCGGGCGGTCGATCCAGGCAGCTCTGGCCGGCGCTTCTGGGGCACCATCAGGTGGTGTCCCCCCATCGGCTGATAGTAAAGCATGAGGTGCGTGCGTCCAGGGTGGCGCAGCCTCGCCAGAAACACGATCTGAACGCCGTGTAGCGAGATCTTCTGAATTCCCCGAACCCATCGGCCGCCAACGTCCAGGCGCAGTGGGCTGACGTCCGGAATGAACAACCGCTCGTGCTCGGTCAACGCCTTGGGCAGCAGTGGGGGTTCATAGGAGACCGTGTAATTGGACTTTCGCAGAGTGTGTCCGATGGGGAAGATTGGATTGTAACGGTGCATGGGCGATGTGCCGGCGCCCGAGGCACTGTAACGGAGCAGGTAATACTGCCGCGGCTCTACCGGGATATCGACCGTCTCCGCCCCGCTGGAAAGAGAATCCCGGGCCAGGTTCTCCCCTTGCGGGATCATGTAGAAGCCGGCTTCGAGGTCCCGGTTCAGGAGTTTTCCATCCTCATCGACCTCGACAGCCAGGGCGTAGTTGTAGGCGAACCATAGAGGATCGAAATGTAGCTCTTCGAGCCGATTGATGGCAGCGGTGATCTGTTTCTCGTTCACAGTCACTACGTTCCAACCGGCATGTTCCGCTTCCACCGTCGCCAGCATGCGGTATTGATAGTAAGTATCCAACCAATCGGTGGACGCTGCTGAGGGTTTCGGATCCAGGATCAAAACGATCCAGATGAAAAAAATAGCACGCCGCATCTGGCCTCCTCACTCGGCCCCCACACCACTGACTCATTGCGAGTCAGATTCCATTTGGTGGGGACACGGTTTCCGAGACTGTACTCTTTCGAGTTCAAATAGTAAATTCTAGGATCATGATTCGAATGACAAGATGTTGGCTCGCCGTTCTAATGGTCGCGTCCTGCGCTTTCCCAATGAGTTCGCTTCGGGTGAAGGCGGCCGGCCCGGCCCTGGACGTTGGTGCGCAGGTTCAGTTGTTCATTGACCACCGCTTTATCGAAACGGCCGAGAACGTGGTTTTGAGACTCAACAAGCCCATGCTTCCTGAGGAAGATGTCCTGACTTTCCAACAGCCCTGGGAGCAAGGTGGGGGCGGCTGGGCAACCATGATCGAGGATCAGGGACTTTTCAAGTGGTGGTACGAAGGAGATGGATGGGATCCCGCGAGCAGAAGCACCGACGGAAGGTTCCTGTGCTATGCCTTCTCCAGGGACGGCCTGCACTGGGAAAAACCCTCTTTGGGAATCATCGAATACGAAGGCTCCAAGAAGAACAACATCGTGATGGCGGGTACCTGGGGAACCGTTTTCCTTGACCCGGTGGCCGAGCCGGAACAGCGTTACAAGTACCTTGGCGCGATAACCCCCGATTCCCGGTGGGCGGAATCACCGGGAACGGATGGCGGCATCTACGTCTTCTTTTCGGCGGATGGAATCCACTGGAAGCGAGTGCGGCAGCCGGTTCTGCCTTTCCACTGCGACACCCGAAACGAAGCCTTCTGGGACTGGCGCATCCAGAAGTATGTCGCTTATCTCAGATCCTGGGACCCCTTCCGGCGGACTGTCTCACGAGCAGAAGTAGAGGACATCACCCAGCCCTGGCCTTTCAAAAAAGGGGTTGAGCCGTTTTATAAATGGGGAAAAAAGATACCCCCTGCGCTCACCACCGAGCTGCCGGTAGTCTTAATCTACGATGACAACGATCCCCTGGTTTCTGATCATTACAACCTGAGCGTGGTACCTTACCGCTACGCCCAGGATGTCTATCTAGGCTTTCCGTCTGCCTATTTACACTACGATGGCCCTCCTTACGGAGCTCCGCCGCAGGTCAATAATCCGTTACAGGGATTGTCGACAAAGCGGGGAAACGACGGCCTGCTGGACATCCAGGTGGCGGTCAGCCGCGACGGAATCAACTGGTCTCGACCGGATCGCCGGCCTTTTATCGGCCTGGGGCTTCCCGGGTCTGGACGAGCGTCAGTGATCTATATGGTGGCAGGTATGATTCGCCGGGGAGATGAACTCTGGCTCTATTACAACAGCAGCGACACCACTCACGGCGGCCGGGACCGAAGCCGGGGCTTTGGCCCGGAGCCGGAGGGAAAGGAAGCGGAAAACTATCGGAAGGAGCATTTCCGGCGGGCAGTCGTTCTTTTGCACCGTTTCATGGCGGCGAGTAGTGCTTGGGAAGGGGGATGGCTGATGACTCCACCGCTGGTGTTTTCAGGGTCTCGTTTAGAGCTCAACCTGGACACTTCGGCTATGGGCGTCGCCCGTGTTGAAATCCTTGACGGGGCCGGGCGGAATCTCGAGGGGTTTTCCTTAGAGGACTGCGATCCCATCAACGGCAATTTTCTCCACCACACCGTATCCTGGAACGGAAAGACGGATTTATCTGCGCTCAACGGAAAGCCGATGCGCCTCCGTTTCGTGTCTCGATCCACCGATCTTTATGCGTTTCAATTTGCGCCTTAGTACACAGGGGCTGTTGCTCAAACCGGTAGTTGCCTTCACATTGCCTGTAGGGCACGGTTATCAACCGTGCCGAACTGAACTCGATGGCAAATTCTGGTCAAATCTTGCTGTTTTGAACCGTTCGGCACGCCAGATTGGCGTGCCCTACGGCCTTCATCCGATCCAGGATGATTCGGGCAACACCCCCAGTACTCACCCTGGGTAGATCTCACTCAAACTGGAGGAAAAGCCGTTATGGATAGAGTCAAGGTGGGGGTAATTGGAGTAGGCAGTTTCGGCGAACTCCACATTGCCGTTTACCAAACGCTTTTTGGTGTTGAGGTTGTTGCGATCAGTGACATCCGGGAGAATCGTCTGCAGGAAATATCAACCAGGTACGGTATCTCAAACTGTTACCCGGACTACCACGAATTGTGCGCTGACAAGGAGATCGATATCGTCAGTGTCGTCACACCTGAAGCGGATCATCTCGACCCTGTCCTGGCCGCAGCCCGAGAGGGCAAGCACATCTTCTTAGAGAAGCCAATCGCTACCTCCTTGGAAGATTCCCAGAGAATCATTGAGGCCGCTCAGCAGGCCGACATCTATCTGATGATCGGACATATTCTGCGATTCGAGAGCCACTATGCGACGGTCAAGCGCGAGGTCGACGCGGGTGACCTGGGAGAGGTCGTCTCGATTCATGCGCGCCGAAATCGCCCCAAGAAGCTTTATAAGCTCTTTGGCGATCGGGTTCATTGCATCCTTGAGAACTCCATCCACGATATCGACCTGTGTCTGTGGTATACCCAGGATGCTGTGGTGAATGTGAGGGCATTCACACGCAATGTCCAGGGACGAAAGAATCCGGACATCAATTGGAGTTTCCTGGAATTCGAGGGTGGAGCGGTGGCCTGCATCGAGACTCATTGGATCATTCCGGATCGGGCCGGAGTCATGACAAATGACTCCATGCAGGTCATCGGAACCAAGGGCATTGCCAACATCCATTTTGTGCCCTCAGGCTTGCACTTCTGGAAAGAAGGGGGATGTGAGACTGCCAACGTTTCTTATGACGCGTGGTTCAATAATCAGGTCCGGGGGGCGATCAAGGAAGAAACCAGTTATTTTGTCGATTGTGTGCGCAGGGGTGAACCCCCGACTCTAGCCACAGCCGAAGAAGCCCTGGAGGCCTTGAAAGTGGCCCTGGCTTTAGTGCGCTCCTCTGAGGAGCAGCGCGACGTCAAGCTCACCCGACAAGAACCATTGCTATAGAGAAATCGATCAGCGGCTTTATGCACAAAGTTTTCCCAATGCGAGGGGGAGAATGAAGGAGGAGCATTCGTGAGGCGACGTGATTTTCTTGCCCATTCGGCAGTGACACCGCTGCTGGGCTCACAGTTATCTGCGGTTCAGTTGGCCGGCCAGCCGGCAGCGAAAAGAAGGGACAAATACTTATTCCTGGACAACAAGAATCTGGAGCTGGGCACAGGCTGGCATTTCGGCCGGGAGGCCGGATTGAAACGGTCCGAACAGGTGGACAGCCAGGGAATGATTTACGATGGCCTTTACGGCCCCTGCGCCCGTGTCAAACGGGTGATGCATCAGCCCCTGCGTTACGGAGATTTCCCTTTGATCAAAGGCGACAAGCCCTGGGAAGGGGCCCTGTGCTACTTCGGTGGGCATTATCTGAACCCCGACCCGGACACGGGCAAGTTTCGCATGTATTACCAGTGCTGGACGCAAGAACCCGACGCCGGAGAGCACTGCAAGTGGTGCATGGCGGTCTCCGATGACGGGCTTCACTGGGCCAAGCCGGAATTGGGCGCTGTAGAGTGGCGCGGTTCGAAAAAGAACAACATCGTCTTAGACGGTCCCGGGGTAGGTCACATCTGGGGCGGGGTGATGTATGACGAGGACGAGGACGATCCCCAGAAGAAGTGGAAGGCGTTGTGTGACGGCTCAGTGGGGAACTGGTACGGCGTCTGCGTCTATTTTTCGCCGGACGGAATTCACTGGACACCCTACCGGAACAATCCTGTCCTGACCGGGCGCGTCGAGGTGGGCGACACCTACGCGCTCTTCGGCAAGGATAAATCCCTCAACCAGTACGTCGCCTACCTCCGGCCCCAGGACTGGTTCTATCACTACCCTGACCGGCCATTTCATCGCCTCACTGAAGGAGGATGGCCTTTCGGCGCAGGGGGAAAGCGGAACCACCCGTTCCGCACCATCGGCCGTTCGACCAGCCAGGACTTTATCCATTGGACGGTGCCCGAGGAAGTTCTGGCTCCGGACCTCGAAGATCCCATTGGAACTCAGTTTTACGGTATGACGGTGGACAAATATGAGGATTATTACATCGGCAATCTCTGGGTCTACCATACCGATTCCAGCGACGATACGATACGCATCGAGTTGGCCACCAGCGCCGACGGGATCAAATGGAATCGCAGCGCCCAGCGCACACCCTTCATCGACATTGCTGACGAAGGCCCATATCACAGCTATATGATTCTGGGCACTACCAGCCCTTTTCTGGTCATGGGCGACGAAATCTGGATTTATTACTCAGCCTTCAACTGCTCTCACTACGGCACCGTGTTCCCAAAACGCCTGGCCGGTATCGGGCTGTGCAAACTGCGGCTGGACGGCTTCATGAGCATTGCAGCGGAAGGGGAAGAAGGTTACTTTCTGAGTAAACCCTTTGATTGGCAGGGCCAAGAGCTGGAACTGGAAATCAATGCTGATGCTTCCAAGGGCTACCTGACGGTGGAGTTAATCGGCAACGACCACCTCCCAATTCCAGGTTATTCCCATCAGGAGTGTCTTCCCCTCACCAAAAACGAAATCCATCAGCAGGTCCGCTGGAAAAACCAGGCAAACCTCAAGGCAGTAGGAGATCGACAAGCTTACTTTTTGTTCCGCCTGAAGGATGCAGAGATCTTTTCCTTCAGCCTCCAAGAAAGCCTATGATCGGTTGAGTTTTACACTGCCACCAATCTTTGCAAAGAAAAAGCCTCAGCCGCCCCCCCCTTATACGAGCTGAGCAAGAAAATCTGGGACCACCGACTAGCCCTTCTGGAAAGAACCATCCAATTCAAGCCAGGTCTGGCGGAGGCCCATGAAAACTGGGCCACATCTATGAACGCCTTGGCCAGGTTGAGCGGTCCGAGGTACATAGAAAAAAAGCTCAGGAATTGGGCCGTCCTTGAGCATTCATTGTGGTCAGGCATGGGAAAGGTTTGAGAACGGGCCCGGGAGGGCTCTCAGCGACGGGCCTCCGCTGCCACCTCAAAGCGGTCGGAGACCCGAACCTCTCTTTCCTGGATCAGATCCTTCACTGTCACGGTGATCTCATAGCGTCCCGGCTCAAAGCTCTGAAGGGACATGGGCAGGACCAGCACTACTCTCTGCTCGGAGAGATATTGTATCGACTGACCCATTATGTCGATCATCTGCGCGACCGGGTGTCCATCTTTTGCCACCCGGTACACGACCCTCAGTGAGGGCCTCATTGCGGTCTGATCCAGGGCAACGTTGTACACCTGGAGATAAAAGTTGAGATTCTCGGAGGGCCTGAAGACTTTGTCCAGGCTCGGTCGAATGTGCAAGTCTCCCAGGACAAACATCTCATCGCTCTCCGGGGCGCTCTCCAGTCGTTTGATTCCATTCGAGAGCAGAATCGAGCTGACTGAAAGCTCAGACCGGTGAGGCGGTGGAATCAAACCCAGACGGCGTACACCCACGCGCCCACTGTTGAGGTCCTTGATGATCAGGTCCAGCTTGTAGCGGCCTTTTCGTTCCAGCACCAGAACCCTTTGATAGACGGAGCGGGCGGTCTGGGCCCGATAATCGCTCACCAGATCAGCTTCGAATTCGTCCACAATCCGATTCGACAAATTGGTTACGATTCCATATACGGCCATGCGCGCCCGTCTTCCATTCTCTTCCTCACTGAAAGCGAGTTCACGATCGTAGATTTCGACACTTACCGGTACCAGGACGCGCGTCTCGTCGAGGCCGAAATAATCGACCCGGTGAGAAAAGGGAAGGTCCTGGTAAGTGACGTCAACCTCCACCAGGCCTTTCAGATCACGATGCTTGAGGGGCTTGGCGTGCCGGATTTTAGTAAACGTTTCATAGCGGTCGAAGGGGGTGTCCCTGGATCGAAAGCTTCGGAGATTGGCGTTTCCGGCCGACAAAAAGGTAGTCCCTTCCAGGGATTCGTCGCGCTGCATCATTTCAGCAAAGGTACTACCTGCGCCGGCCACATTGAGCATGGCATCCTTCTCGTCGGGGTTGAGGGCGAGCTTGTATTCCCCACTCCCAAAAGGGTCTACAAACTCGAGGATGACATCAGTACCAATGCCTTCTACGTAGCGGTACCTCCAGACTTCAAACGGATGAGTTTCGGTTGTTCCTCCCCCCTCTTCAAGGGGTCGATCATACCTCCCGCCAGAGGGGTTCGCTTCGATCTCGTCGGGTGGCCCGTGAATGATGTAGATGCGGCCTCGATCATTCATCCATCCGGGAAAGCCGCTGGTAAATCTCTCGTTGGCATAGGCGATCCGGCGATAGTGTTCTTCCTTGAACTCGTTGAACGCCGTACGGGGGTCGGGATCTCTCTCGAACCAGAACTGTTCGATGAACTGCTCCTTTTCTTCCGGGGTCGTCAGCCTCTTGAAGACTGCGCGCTCTTGCTTGGAGATAACGTAGACGACGTCCTCGCCCAACCAGCGTTGAAAGTAGTCTTCCTCATCCTCTTTGAGCTGACCTTGAGGCTGGGACTTCCTGGACTTGTTCTCCTGGGCTCCAGCCTGGATCGGAACCTTCGGCAGACAGGACAGCAGAAGAGCAATCAGCAGTCGACAGAGAATCCTTTCAAAAGAAGGAATGGGCGGTCTCACACCCTGATTATACACAAGCCCTGAAGACACTGGATTGGTTGCCGTCTGGTTCGAGGACCGCCTTGAATAATGGTATGGTGGACATCGGCTGAATAGCCGGCTTTTCTTGTACTCGAAAACCGGCACTCAAAGGTGAACCGAATGAGCAAATATACGATTCCCAGGCGGAGTTTTCTGGAAGGAACGACACTTGGTATAGGCGCCGCTACGCTCGGTGGCTGCGGACAGCGGGAAGTGTTGCATCCGGAGGTAGGCAAATCAGGGTTGAGAAAAGGGTTCGGGGAAAGAATAGAAGCGGGCCGGGAAGCTATCCTGGCCGAACTGAAACCTACCTCATCACAGATTCGCAGAGGGCTGGATCTTCACTACACGAGTTTTGTAGCGGAGGTGCAAGGAAACGTGCCCATCAACTCTCCTCAGAGTTGGATCGGTGAGCGCCTGCAAAAAGACCTCGACAAGACGCGCAGGGATCTGGAAGAGCAGGACTTGGGTGAAGCCGAGGTCGACCAGCGTCTGGCTGACATGCGGCGCAGGATGAAAACATTCGAATCCGCATTTGATCCCCAGTGGCGGCGGGAATGTCGAGGTCTATACCAGCTGACCGGCGTTGATCTGGGAGTGGAAGACGTTGCTCACCCCTTTGAGAACGATTTGCAGGCGGCCCTCAGGCACACTGCCTGGAGTCATTTTGCATACGAAAAAATCGATGAAGTGGTACGAGTCTCCGGAATCGAAGACATCGATCGAGCACGTCAGCAGGGCAAGCCGAGCACGATATTACACCTGGCGGGGGTGGGTGCTTTTGCCGAATCGGAGAACCCGATAGAAAAGCTGGATCTCTTCCACGCCCTGGGTGTGAGAATGTCTCAGTTAACGTACGTGCAGAAAAACGCCCTTTGTTGCTCTTGGATACAAGAGAAGGACACGGGTCTCACATCTCTGGGTAAACAGGTTGTTCGGCGCATGAACGAGCTCGGAATGATGGTGGATCTCGCCCACTCTGGCCACCAATCAGCTCTCGACATTATTGAAGTCTCCAGCGAACCGGTACTGATAAGCCACACCGGTTGCAGCAAGATCTATGACGTGTCTTCCGACCCGGAATATGTCGATAATTTGTTGGCTAACCAATATGCACGTGGGGTTGAACGGCCCCCCAAGACGGGCACCAGAAACTTCGACGACGAGGTCTTGAGCTGGGTGGCCAAGAGAGGGGGTATCGTTGCCATTTATACCCTTGATTCTATGCTCCACCCGGTGGAGCGTCCTTTGTCCTTTGGGACTTGGTTTCAGCATTTAGAACACGCCATAAAAGTGGCCGGTATCGACCACGTTGCGATCGGTTCTGATCGCATCTTTTTTCCCACCTGGAGCGCGCCATGGACTCCTGGGGCCATGGATTGGACCAATTGGCCTTATTGGACAGTGGGTTTGGTTTGCCGCGGTTTTACCGACAAAGAGATTGAAGGGCTGATCGGGTTGAATTTCTTGCGTTACGCGCGTCAAGTGCTGGACAAACAGCCCTGGGGACCCTTTCTATGAGAGATCCTTGCCCTGCTCTGAAATTCTTCAAAATCCCAGGGTCCGGAAAGGGCGTGAGGAGGAAACGAACATGATTCGCAATGAAGAAGATCGTCAACTCTTGGCAAGGTTGCCCGGCATGACGGTGGCGCTGGCGACGCCGCTTGACGACAACGGGTCTCTTGACCGAAAGGCCTTTCGCGCTTTGATTGACCACGTGCTTGGCGAGGGGGCGGCCGCAGCGTTTGCCTTGGGGTGGATGGGTGAACAGCCGGCCCTGCCCGAGAAGACCCGGCGGCAAGTGATGGACGAGGTTGTGCAGCATGTTGACGGCCGTGTGCCGGTCATCATTGGCGTCAGCGACCAAAGTCTGTCACGGACCCTCGAGCAGGCGGAGGCGGCCCGCTCGGCCGGTGCCGATATGATTCTGGCCACTCCACCCTACAGCTACCGGATGACCACCGCGATGATCATCGAATACTTCAAGCAGCTGGCAGACAAAAGCGGAATGCCGATCATTCTCTACAACAACTCCGAGGCACACACGCCGTTGGCAGCGGAGGACGTGCAGACCGTCAGCCACATACCAGGGGTCATCGGGATTAAGGATTTCTCAACCTTCCTCCAGCTGCAACGGCTGCTGGCCAATGTCCATCGCGACGGCGATTTCATCGTTTGGTCGGCGGAGGATTATTTCGTCGGCCCAGCCTTGTTCCTGGGTGCCCGTTATTCCATGCTGGGCGGTCCGGGTAACCTGCTGGCCAGCTGGATCGTGAGCATGCACCGGCACGCCGACGCGGGCGAGTGGGAGGAAGTTGCTCGCCTCCACAATCGCCTCCTGGCTTTCTGCGACACATTGTACGGCCTGTCCGAATCACCCTATTCCGCGGTCAAGGCCGCCCTGGCAATTCTCGGATTCGGCAGCGGAAAGTGTGTGCCGCCCTTGCCCTCGCTGGGCTCCGCCGAGTACGCACGCGTCCGCGAGGTGCTCGAGCACTACGACCTCGTCAAGAGCAGTGCAGCGGTGAGCCGCGTTTCATAAATACGGCAACCAGCACCAGGTCAGGCCCGTGTGCCGGAGGCTTCAATCGGCCAAACGTCGACGACCCGCCCATGGTCGTGAACATGGACCTCGCGATAGAGATTGCACGTAGTACAAGCGTGGCTGGGAAGAAGTTGGACAGACTCACCGATGCTCCACTCAGGCGCATTTCTCAGGACGAGATGCTCCTCGGCCAGAAAGAAGGGCACGACCACTTCCGGGTGGCCCTTGATCCGCGGCAGTCCGAACTCTCCTCCCGCACCTTTGACTCCGACATTGAGCACAGCCTCGCCGGGACGGGTGCTGATGACGCGGGCAAGCACCGAGAGAGCGATTTCCAAGTCGCTTGTTACCTGGTGATATCGCCAGTCCATAGTGGCGTAGGTGCCGGCTTGGAGTTCGTCGACTCCGTCAAGAACTCCAGTGCTGTCATACGTCGAAGTCGACCCGCCGCTGATCACTGGGACGGGAATGCCGCTGCCCTCGATCAGGCGCCGTGTCTCCACCGCGAGGCCCATGGCTTCACAGGCGCGCTCCGAACGCAGACGGCGGTCGTCGACGTAGACCAGGTGGCCTTCAAACGCCTGGATCCCCTCGAAAAGCAAGGACGGCTGTGAGGAGATGCGCCGGGCTAGCCCAGATTATGCAAAAACCGTAGTCCGGTGTTGAAAAACGAGTCGAGAAGTGGCCCAACTCGGAAGCGGGCAGGTGTGACAGGCGGATTTGCGAAGAATATCGGTTGGGGAGGCGTTTGAGTGGTTGGGGGAGTGAATTTCAGACAGATCTGGGCCTGGATGAGTATCGGAAGCGGTTTTTTGGGGAACTGGGAGAAGCTAGCTGGAGTTGAGGCGACTCAAGACGAGGTGGAAGAGGGGTTGTTCGGGAAAGGCTGAGGAAAGATGGACCCAGATGCGTCGAGTGGTTTGTCGGATGCGGGCCCCGATCTTGAGGACACGACGACGTAAGGTTTCGATTTCGAGCTTGTGCCAGGGAGTCCCGTGCAGATAGTCGCGGAGGCGCACGAACATCTGGTAAGCCAGTGCATGCAGGAGGAGTCGAAACTGATTGGCCAGGAATCGATGACAGCTGAGTCGGTCCATGCTCAGATGATTCTTGAAGGCCTTGATGAAGTTCTCGGTCTGCCCTCGGTTTGTATAGTGGTCATAAAGTGATTGGGAGCAGAGATCGTCCCGGTTGGTGACCACAAAGCGACGATTGATCCCGCGCTGATCGACCTCCACTTTGACAATGACGCGACGGGATCGATCCCAGCTCTTGGCTCGATAAAGAAACTCGTCAAACTGACGCTGTTTTTCCTCCAGCTCAACGAACTGCAGCCGAGTCGAATCCAGCAGCGGCTCGACCACTCGCTGCAGGCGAGGGTTTCGACTTAACCCAATGACATATTGGAGTTGATTCTCTTCACCTTCACAGAACTCGTAGAGCCGAGGCGTGGCAAAGCCGCTGTCGGCCCGAATCTCAATCTCGACATCCGTCCCCACTCCTTGTCGGATGGCCTCCACGACTCGCTTCAGAATGGGCACGATGTGAGAGGCAGCCCCCTTGTTGCCAGGTCTCAACACGACACACACCAGGTCGCCCGTGTCGGCATCGAAGATCAGCAAAGGATGCAGAATGTGGTTTCGGTAATACCCATGGTAGAAGGAGAACTCCTGCTGACCGTGAGTGTGGTCGTCGGTACTGTCCAGATCCAGGATGATCTTGCTGGGACGTCTCTTCTTCAGGGAGCGCACATAACGGCCTAGCAGCCACTGGCTCAGACGCATCAGATCCTTCTTGGTGACGGAGTTCTCCAAACGGGAGAAAGTCGGCTGGGTGGCCAAATCGGGATCGCTCTCGGGCAACTGATCACAGACTGTCTTGAGCATCGGATCGGAGCGCAGCGTATCGGCGTCATTACAGTCTTCGTAGCCGGCCACGATCTGCAAGACTCGTTGTCGAATCAACTTCAACAGGTCATGACGAACGTAGCGTCGGTCCCGGCTTTCCGAAATACACGAACTGAAGCCCTCGCACAACCGATGTTGCCGATCCAGCGATCCAAACAACAACCATCCTGCGTCGGAAGTCAGACTCCCCCCATCAAAACGCGCCGTGATCTTTCGGTGGCTGTGAAATGGCAGGGTATTCTGGCAGACTGCTTTCAACATTGCCGTAGCTCCTGTTTAGGGTCGTTGTTTATGTAAACCCTTTTATATCAGAGAGCTACGGCCTTTTTTCTGGGCCCAAATCTCACTCGGATTCAGATCTCATGCATAATCCGGGCTAGGACGAGGGCCGCTTCCCCCGGTTCGACTCCACAACGCCCCATGCCGATGTCCACCTCAACCAGAACTCCGATCCTCACGCCGTGGGCGGTGGAAGCTTTGGCGAGCGCCTCGATCTGTTTTTGGTGGTCGACAACGACGGCAACCTTGGCCTTGCACGCCATGTCGACCAGACGGGCAATCGTCCCGCTGCCGACCACCTGGTTGGCGATCAGAACATCGTCAAAGCCGTTATCGACCAAGACTTCCGCCTCCCCCACTGTGGCACAGGTCATGCCCACGACGGAGCCGGCCTGGAGCTGTTGTCGAGCGAGCGCCGTGCACTTGTGGTTCTTGAAGTGTGGCCGGAGCTGACAGGGTTTGCCGCGAAAGAATTCCGCCATACGCCGGATGTTTCTCTGGCACGCCGGTCCATCCAGAAGGAGAGCGGGCGTGTCGAGCTCCTGGATGCGAGAGCCAGCCACTTTCTGCCGATATCTGTCCACACCTTTCACGAGGCGCCCCGGAACGTAAAGTTTTTATCTACAAGATGGGCGCGGCTGACCAACAATACAGGGGGTCCGGCCCATCCAACTTCGAGGAAACCCATGCATAGCCTTTCGCACCAAGATTGAGCTTCAGATTCTAACAGCAGTTCAGCAGCAGCGCCCCGTTGAAGCCACGATCTCAGCTTTCAGCGGCAGGGCTTTTGACCCGGACAAGGATTCCTGACACCACAACTGATACCATTGACGTTTTGAACTGGGGTGAGCTCTTACCCGTTTTTGAACAAAGACAGCCCCCTATCCAGGCTCGCTCGGGTGTTCTGCCGAAGACAAGCAGAAGGGTGGAGGGAGCAGGACTAATGTGATGCCCATTCCCCGACAACCGGCTTTCCAGGAAATGGAATATCGACAGCGGGTGGAGCGCGTGCAGCTCGCCATGGCAGAAGACGGCCTGGATGCGGTGTTGCTCTTCAGCCCCCCTGACATTTTTTATCTGTCGGGGATGGATACAGAGAGTCATTTCGACTACCAGTGTCTTGTCGTGGCCAGTGGGCACGATCCCGTTCTCGTCATTTCGCACTTTGAGAAAGCGCGCAGCGAAAACTCATCGTGGCTCTCCGAAGTCAGGACTTATGGTCCCTTCGAAGATCCGATTGACACCACTCTGGCCGTGGTCCGCGAATTGGGAGTCTCCTCAGGAACTATTGGCATACAGCGTCAGAGTCGAGCCTTATCTCTGGATCATTTCGAGGGCGTCATGGGCGGCTTGAGACAGGCCAGAGTGGTGGATGCTTTTGGAGTGGTTGAGAATTGCAGGCTGGTGAAATCTGCGGCCGAAATCGCTTACATGCGCCAGGCTGCCAAACTCACCGATCTGGGCATAGCAGCGGGATACGCAGCGATGTCGGAAGGTGCACGGGACTCTGAGATCGGGGCCGCGATCGTGGAAACGATGTATCGGGAGGGAAGCGATACGGTGTGTTGGGGACCGGTCGTAGCAGCAGGTTATCGGGCCGGTAGCCCGCATAGCACTTTTCATGGCCACCGGCTGCGTAAGGGGGAGACCGTTTTTCTGGAAGTAACTGCCGAAGTACGCAGGTACACTGCACCACTGATGCGGACGGCTGTCCTGGGAGAGCCGGCGCCGGAAATCCGACGTGTCGAGGCAGCAGTTGTGGAGACGCTGGAGGTGATCCTGGAGAAGGCTCGGGCAGGCGTTCGGGCTAGCCAAGTTGCCGAGCTTGCTGTGGCTGTTCTAAAACCACTTCTCAAAGACTTCATCTTTCACCATTACTTTGGATACCCGGTCGGAATCGGCTATCCCCCCAGTTGGATTGAGCAACTTGGTTACTTTATTCGCGTAGATAATCACCGGGAACTCGAAGCCGGCATGACCTTTCACTTGCCTATTTCGCTGCGCAAATACGGAGAATACGCAGTCAACCTTAGTCAGACTATCCTGATCGGAGAGAAACGGTCAGAGCCACTTGCTGCCAGTGGGGCACGTCTCCATGTCGTGGGGAATTAATCATTGATCTCCAAACGTGAATATTTCTGTTCTTTTCCAGCCCGCAAGGATCGAAGTTTGAGAGCAGGGTGAGATGAGAGTAACGGATGTTAAAACCTACATCGTTAATTTGAACTTTCGTAATGCCATCTTTGTGAAGGTTGAGACCGATGAAGGCATAACAGGAATCTCGGAAACTGTGATGAAGCGCAAGACCCTCAGCCTTGAACAGTCTATTCTGGAGTTCAAGCCGTACTTGATAGGCCAGGACCCGACCGAAATAGAGGGCCACTGGGAAAAGATGTATCGAGATTCGTTCTGGGTTGGGGGACCGATGCACAGCAGTTCAATCAGTGCGATCGACTGTGCGCTTTGGGATATATTGGCAAAAAGCTGCGGTCTACCAGTCTACAAACTACTGGGTGGGCCTACGCGGCAGCGGGTACCGGTCTATTGCCACTGTTCGGCCGGCGGCTCCCCGGAAGCATTCTCGCAAAGGGTGAAGGCCTGC
This sequence comes from Acidobacteriota bacterium, assembly GCA_965205345.1. GTDB lineage: Bacteria > Acidobacteriota > UBA6911 > RPQK01 > CBDAPI01 > CBDAPI01. The sequence continues at coordinate 148,213 of CBDBGQ010000057.1, forward strand.
ATGAAGAGGGGGTATCGCGCCATCAAGACAACTCTTCCCCTGTTCTATGGTGCCCCTGAAGAAGAAAGCGAAAAGGGAGCGGGTTACTCCGGGTCAAGTGGTGTCCTGGACCCCGGCTTAAAGGAAACAGAGTACTTCGATGCCTCCATCATCGATCGGATTCGGGAGTACTTCGTAGCGGCCAGGGAGGCCGGCGGTTCTGAGCTGGGAATCGCTGTTGATTGTCACGGACGTTTGAACGTGAAGTCGGCGATCAGACTCTGCAGGTCGCTAGAGGGCCTGAATCTGATGTTCATCGAGGAGCCCGTGCCCCCTGAGAACGCGGACGCTCTGGTCCGCGTGCAGCGAGAATCTTCAACTCCGATTGCGGCTGGTGAACGATGGGCAACCATTTACACCGTCAGAGAGTTTGTCGAAAAACAAGCTGTCGATGTCCTACAGTGTGATGTGGTGAATTGCGGGGGAATCACTGGGATGAAGAAGATCGCCGCCCTGGCCGAAGCTCACTATATCGGAATGGCACCACACAATCCCAATGGGCCGGTGGCCACTGCCATTAATCTCCACTTTGCCGCGATGATCCCCAATTTCTTCATCCTCGAGACCATTGGTTCTGAATCGGACCGTAAAATATTTTCGGAAATAGTAGACCGGCCTGCTCAGTTCGAAGACGGACATCTGCGGGTGCCCCGCTGCTCACCCGGCTTTGGCATCGAGTTAAATGAGTCGGCTCTTTCCAACTATCCCTACCAACGTCACATGGGCACGAGGTAGACTGGTGAGCCGGTCACTCCAATTCTCAAGGAGGAGAGAATGCCCTATTCTTTACAACCCTTTCGTGGCATCTTCCCGGCTGCTTTAACCATGTTTGACAGTCAAAACAACCTCGACGAAGCAGCCACGGCGGCCCACTGGGAATGGCTCATTGGTCAGGGTGTAGATGGCCTCGCCATTACGGGGACAAGTGGCGAGTTTATCGCGCTTGAAGATGAGGAACGGATTCGCCTTTTCCGCCTGGCCAAGGATGTTGCCGGTGACCGGGTCCCTGTCCTTTACGGCGCAGGCCACTATGCGACCAAGGTGACCGTCGGGCTCTGTCAGGCCGCCCAGGAAAATGGAGCGGCTGCCGTGCTCGTCATTCTGCCCTACTATCAGCGCCCCCCGAAGCCCGGGGTGATTGAGCACTTTCGACAGGTGCGACGTGCCGTAGATCTCCCCATAATGCTGTACAACAATCCGGGTAATACGGCCTGCGTGGACTTCAGCCCGCTGGAAATCGCCCAACTCGTCGACGAAGATGTCATCCATATGGTGAAATCCACCTACGAAACCGTGGTTCCGGTTCACGACCTGAGCTACCTGGTAGGGGACCGGATGGCGATTTTCTATGGATCCTTCTTGGCCCCGTTTGAGGCGCTGTTGGCGGGGGCCCACGGCTGGATTAGTGGAGTTCTCAACGTGGTTCCGAAGGCAGCAAAAGCCATGTACGATGCCTGCGTCCAGGACAACGATGCCGAGAGAGGGCTGCGCATTTGGAAAGAGATCCTTCCCCTTGTCCATTTGTATACGCATGGGCAAGTAGGTCCGGTCGGCGACCTGGTCATTTACCGGTCAATCCTTAACTTGTGGGGTTTGAACGGGGGCTACTCGCGGAGTCCGTTCCTTCCCTTGGACGACCGGCAGGAACAAGAACTGGTCCAGCTTCTCAAGCGATCCGGATGGATCGATCTGGACCGCAAGGTTGAGGAGATACTTAAGGAGTGCGAATAGCGCTTCTGGGTTACGGGACGATAGCTTCCATTCATGCCCGGCAGCTTGTGCACAGCGGCGTGACCGTTGAGGTGGTCTTCGGCCCGAGAGCCGAAAAAGCTGAGGCTTTCGCCTTCAAACATGGCATCAAGAAATCTACGGCAGACTTGCAGGAGGCTTTGTCGATGGTGGATGCCGTCGTCGTATGTTCGCCTTCCAGGGTTCACTACGGACAAGCTCGGCTCTGCGTTGAATCTGGAAAACACACGCTGGTGGAATTGCCTGCCTGTGAGAATCTTGCCGAGGCCGAGGATCTGGCAGATCGGGCACTTGAGTCGGGGGTTGTTCTTCGCTGTGCGCATACGAGTCGGTACTTGATTCCTTATCGTCGAATCCGGGAGAGCATATTTGCGGGAATCCTGGGCAGCATGCGCCAGCTGACCTATGTTCGCCATCATGTGCCAATCCAACGAAGCTGGAAGGACGATGCGCTGCTCCACCACGCGGCACACCCGATGGATCTGTTGATGGAGTGGTTTGGAGCCCCCGAACCAGTGGCTTGTTTGGCGCTGCCAAAGTTGGGTGAGGTCGAAAGCGTCTCCATTCTGGCGAGTTTGCCCGGTGGTGCGCCCGCGGCGATTTCCATCTGCTACGTTTCATGTTTGCCGCGCATACAAATGACACTCGTCGGCGATTTGCACTCGCTGGAAACCGATGGATTTAGTTATGTCCACTCAGACCTGGAGCAGCTCGAGTTCAGAGGTGAAGAACGGGAGATCTATGTGGGAGCGATCCGGGACCAGGACGCCGATTTTGTGACTTCTTGCCGGGGGGAGCAAAAAGGAGTCACCTGGCGAGAAACGCTGAAGCTGATGAAGGCCATGGACAAGTTACGGGTGGAGTTGTCATGAAGAAAGTGGGATCAAGATGATCACTGAAAACCTGACGCTGGGGCTTGCGCTAGTGCTATTGGGTGGAATTTGTCAAGGAAGTTTCATGCTTCCCATGAAATATGCACCGCAATGGAAGTGGGAGAATGTGTGGCTGATTTTCTCTTCCACTGCCTATCTGATCCTCCCCTGGCTCATCGCGGTTGCGACCGTTCCAGATTTGGTGAACGTGTTGAGGAGCACCAGCACCAACACAATCGCTCAGACCGTGCTTCTCGGCTTTGGGTGGGGCCTGGGCGCACTCGCCTTTGGACTGGGCGTCGACTATCTGGGAATGGCCCTGGGGTTCGCCGTTATTCTAGGGCTAACCGCTGCCATCGGAACCCTTGTTCCCCTCTGGGTTCTGTCACCCGAAACGCTGAGATCATGGAACGGAGTACTTATTCTGGTGGGAGTGCTTATCATACTGGCGGGGATTTCGGTCTGTTCGTGGGCGGGCAAACTGAAGGAGGATGCCCTGGCGGGAGGTGGGAGGTCGGTGACCGGAAATGAGCCCCGTTCCTACGCCCTGGGCCTGCTATTCTGTCTTCTGTCGGGCGTCTTGTCGCCCTTTGGGAATCTGGGGTTTGCCTTCGGTTCGGAAATCACCGAGGTTGCCCTCAAGTTTGGAACCTCGGAACATTTCGCCTCCAACCCGCTTTGGGCGATCATCACCTTGCCTCTGTTTGTTTGTAACGCCGGCTATTGCGTACACCTGTTTGTTCGGCACAAGAGTTTCGGTAGATATGTCGCTTCGCCCCCTTCTCACTTCTTCCTGTGCACGGGGATGGGCGCCCTTTGGATCGGAGGGATGATCTTTTACGGATCCGGGGCGAACAAGCTGGGAGATATCGGAGCTTCGATTGGTTGGGCGATTCTGATGTCCTCGATGGTGATTGTCGCCAACCTGCTGGGGATGGCCACGGGCGAGTGGAAGGGAAGTGGGCGGAAGCCAGTCCGAATCATGACTTACGGGCTGGGCATCCTCATCATTGCCATCTTTGTGATCGGCCTCAGCAAACCGTAGATACCCTTAGTACTCCCTTTCAAAGTGAGTACTTAGCTGAAGAATAGCTCCTCGGCCGAGCGACGCAGTAGCCACTCTTTGTCCTCGATGGTCAAGAAATCAAGATAGTCACGGATCAACGCGATGCTATCTTCATACGGTTCTTCCAGTATTTGAAACGGACAGTCCGAGCCCCACATGAGTCTCTGCGGCCCAAAGGAATCGTAGACCTGGCGGATAAGCTCAGCCAGATCAAGATGGGGAGCCCGCTTCTGGCCCAGTGCATAGAAGGCGGAGACCTTTACTCGGACTCCGGGATACCGCGCCAGGCTGCAGAGAGCTTGAACCTGTTCTTCACGGATGGGACCCAACATCCCGATGCGACCGAGATGGTCGACACAGGTGGGTGTGTGAGGGTAGTGTTGGCAGACTCTTGCCAGTGCCGGCAGGGCCTCGGGGTTGATCAGGGCGCAAATCACCAGCCCCTCTTCAGCTCCGGCTTGGAACATCCGGTTGAATCGACCTTCTCGCAGCCAGCCAATGGAGGCATTGTTCGCGATCACGATGCGAAAGCCGCGGACGCCCTGTGCTTTCAAACGGCGCATTCGTTGAACCTGACCAGGAGACATTGGATCGACGACAGCAATACCGCGGAAGGTGTGGGGGGCCGATTGAATTACATCCAGCATGTAGCGATTGTCAGTTCCATAGTAGCTCATCTGAACAAGCACAATCCTATCCACCCCACTCCGCTTGGCGTGCGCCAGGATCTGATTTGGAAGGAATCGGCGAATCCCCATCTCTTCAACTTTCGTGCCGGGATCCAGAGGATAACGATCAAAGGTGTCGGTCCAGACATGGACATGAGAATCAATGTAGTGCATTCGGCTGCGTCCTTTCAGCGGTTCAAGGCGCGGAACTTGTCGTCCTCTGAAAAAGCCTTGCCTTCTGGCGGCACTCCGGATACAACCCTTATGGTTGGGCCGCCGAGAGATGTAGCTCGAACCTGGAGAGTAGATCTTACCGATGTCTGAGACACTTGGCTATCCGGATGTGGATGGCGTGGCCCCCAAAGGAAAGTAGCTTCCGTTGAATATTCAAGGCATTCTCGACACGCTCTTGGATGATCGAACAAAAGGTATTCCGGGAGGGACTGAGCCTTTCGCGCTCAAGGACATTGCCGGCAAGGGGTGGAGGGTGTTAAAAGAAGATCTGCCCTTGCCCTTGCTGGTGCTTAAACAATCCGCCCTGGATCATAATCGTCAGGTGTTCAAAGCTTTTCTTCAAGAACACCACGTTTCGTTTGCCCCCCATGGGAAGACTCCCATGGCCCCTCAAATCTTCAAGAAGCAATTTGAAGATGGCGCCTGGGCCATCACGGCGGCCACAGTGAACCAGATTCAAGTTTACCGAGGATTTGGGGTGCACCGCATATTGATGGCCAACCAGTTGGTGGGCCGGCAAAACATCCGCTTTATGGTTGAAGAGCTCAACCAGGATCCCGAGTTTGATTTTTTCTGCCTGGTGGATTCGGTAGAGCAGGTCTCGCAGCTTTCCAAAACCGCCCAGGCCTTCGGTCTCAGAAGACCCCTCAAAGTGTTGCTGGAAGTGGGCCTTTCAGGGGGGCGAACCGGTTGCCGCACAAATGAGGAAGCCCGGGCGGTGGTGCAGTCGGTCAAGGAGAAAAGAGATTTTCTTCAACTTGCCGGGGTGGAAGGTTTTGAAGGGGTCATTGCGGGCCCCCCAAAAAAGGCGTTGACCCGGGTGGATGCTTACCTGAAAACTTTGGTGGAAACCCTGGAGGGGTTATCCGAAGATGACTTTGAAGGTGTAGATGAGGTGGTCTTTTCCGCCGGGGGCACGGCCTTCTTTGATCGGGTGGTGCACGTTTTCAAGGAGGTCAAGTTTTCCAAACCCATTCGCGTGGTGGTGCGCAGTGGCTGTTATTTGACCAGCGATGCGACCGGTTACGCTGAATACCTGAAGGCCGCTGAAACGAGGGGGTTCAAGGGTCCTTTGCAGGAGGCCCTGGAGGTATGGGCTTACATTCAGTCCATGCCCGAGCCGGGATTAGCCCTTGTAGGCATGGGCAAAAGGGATTGTCCTTATGACAATCATTTACCCATTCCGCACCAAGCTTACCGTCTCGATGTGGGCTGGATGGAACTTCCCCCTTGCGAAATCGTTGCCGTCCACGATCAACACGCTTTTCTGAAATATGAAGGTCCCACCCAGCTCCAGGTGGGCGATATGATAAGAAGCGGTATCTCGCACCCTTGTACGGCTTTTGACAAGTGGCGTTTGATACCGGTAGTCAATGACCATTACGTGGTGGTGGACGGCATATTGACTTTTTTCTAAGGTTTGCGAGCTGCTTGCGCCGTTTCCTATAGTAAGAGACCGACGTGTATCTGATCTGCCGTAAAGGGATTCTTGTCTGCGTTCTCTGTGCGCTGCTTCTTCCCGGAGTGAGTGCGCAGGAGTTGGGGGCTGCCAGCGAAACCGCCTCCGGAGCCGCTCACGCTCGCGGACTGTCAACATTCGACTGGATCCTCATCGGCCTCTACAGCCTGGGCATGGTGTGGTTGGGGCTTCGATTCGCAGGGCGGCAGCAGAACACCAAAGACTACTTCCTGGCCGGCGGCAAGATGGGCTCTTTCGCTGTCGGTATTTCGATCTACGCGACCCTCCTCAGCACCATCAGCTACCTTGCCGTGCCCGGCGAGATGATCAAGAGCGGCCCGGTGACCTTGTGCAGCATCTTCGCTTACCCCATCGCTTTTGTCACTGTTGGCTACTGGCTGATCCCGGCCATCATGAAGCACCGGGTGACGAGTGCCTACGAGCTCTTAGAGAAGCACCTGGGGCTGGGAGCCAGACTCTTCGGGGCGATCATGTTCGTGGCCATGCGTCTGGTGTGGATGGGGCTGATGCTCAACATCTGCGCCGAAGCCCTGGTCGCGATGCTCGGCCTGCCGCAGACGGCACAGCCGTATATCGTCCTCATCGGCGGCGTCGTGGCGATCAGCTACACGGCGCTCGGTGGTCTCAAAGCCGTGATCATCACCGATGTGGTTCAGTTCTTTTTACTCTTCGGTGGAGCGCTGCTGACGACTGTCTTAGTGACGCTGAGCATGGATGGCTTCGGATGGTTTCCGACCCAGTGGGCTCCGCATTGGGACAGCCAGCCGCTTTATTCTTTCGATCCGCACGTGCGGGTGACGGTAGTCAGCTCGATCCTCTCCCAGACGATCTGGTGGATCTGCACGGCGGGATCGGACCAGACGACGATCCAGCGCTACATGGCGACTCCCGACGTGCGCACGGCGCGACGCTCCTTTCTGGTCAACGCCTGCTCGGCGGTGGCTCTCTCACTGGTGCTCGGTTTGGTCGGTTTGTCGCTGCTGGGCTTTTATATGAGCAACAGCCAGCTGATCCCGGCCGGCGAAACGATCCGCGATTCGGCGGACCAGCTCTTCCCTTTCTACATCGCCAACCAGTTACCCGTGGGGATTTCGGGGCTGGTGCTCGTCGCCCTTTTTGCCGCGGTCATGTCGAGCTTGGACTCAGGAGTCAATGCGGTTACGGCTGTGGTGGTGAAGGATTTCGTGGGGCCCTTCCGCCGCCGGCCTATCGATCCTCGGCGGGAGCTGTGGTTCTCCAGAGTCCTGACGCTGACGATCGGTGCCATCATCGTGATGCTCAATCTGGTGGTTGACCAGGTACCTGGAAATTACCTGGAGGTAACGAGCAAGACTGTCAACCTCCTGGTGGCGCCGCTCTTCGGGCTCTTCTTCATGGCACTCTTTGTACCCTGGGCGACGCCCTTCGGCGCCATTTTCGGCTCCATCTACGGGATCACGGCCGCCATCCTGGTGGCTTTCTGGGACATGATCACGGGGTTGGATCCACTCAGCTTCCAATGGATCCCCCCGGTCGCGCTGGCGGTGAACATCGTTGCAGGGCTCCTTCTGTGCGCGCTGCCGACGAGGGGACGGAGCAAGCTGGCCCTTACGGGCTGGAGCATCGCTGCAAGCATTCCCGTCGTGGTCGCCCTCGCCGTGGCAATTGCTCTGGGGCAGTGACTTCCACCGCCCGGCTCTCCTTGTCTTTGTTTGAAGCTTGGCATAGAATCCGCACTCGTTGTCAGTTCCAGTCTTCTTCTCATGCCCACGAGTAGGAGTTTTTTCATGAGGCTTTCCTACAGACTCCTTTCCTCGGCTCTTTTCCTTTTCACCTTTCCGATGCTGGCCAAGAATCCGGCCACTCTTCCCGGCACGGAACCCCTCACCTGGGAAGGTGATCTGTCGGCCCGAATGGTGGACGGCATTGACCGGTTCCTGATGCGTCGACTGGAAAGATCGGTCCAACGGCGCCAACAACACTGGTCCCGCGAGTTTTCTTCGGCTGAGGCATACCAGAGGTCGGTCGAACCGAACCGCCGGCATTTCAGAGAGATAATCGGAGTCGTGGAAGAGCGGCAGCGGCCCCGAGTTGAGTATTTTGGTGTCCACCCGGGCTCGCCTCTGGTGGCCGAAACGAACCGTTATCGAGTCCTGCAGGTTCGCTGGGATGTGCTGGATGGAATTCACGGAGAAGGGCTGTTACTGGAACCCAAAGGCGCACCGAGCGCGAGCGTGGTGGCTCTGGCTGACGCCGATCAGACCCCCGAGCAGCTGGTCGGTCTGAGCCCTGGCGTCGAGGCAGACTCGCAATTCGCCCGGAGACTGGCCGAGGCCGGACTGAGGGTGATCGTGCCCACGCTGATCAGCCGTTCCAGTCAATTCTCAGGCAATCCGAGCCTGCACACGGATGGTCTTCGCATGACGAACATGCCCCACCGCGAGTGGCTCTACCGGATGGCCTACGAGATGGGTCGACATCTGATTGGCTATGAGGTTCAAAAAGTGCTGGCAGCTGTCGACTGGCTGCAGGAGGTGTCGGGGGAAACTGGCAGGATCGGTGTGGCCGGCTACGCGGAAGGAGGTTTGATCGCCCTCTACTCCGCGGCTGCGGATCCCAGGATAGATGCGTGTCTGGTTAGCGGGTACTTCGGACCACGTGAGGGAGTCTGGGGCGAACCCATTTACCGTAATGTCTGGTCTCTTCTTGACGAGTTCGGCGACGCCGAGATTGCCAGCCTGGTTCTGCCCCGTGACCTGGTGATCGAGTACAGCCCGACGCCGGAGTTCAGCGGCCGGCCTCCTGCCCGGGAGTGGCAAAAGAACGTGGCAGCTCCGGGACGGCTTTCCACGCCCTCCAGCGATGCGGTGAGGCGAGAATTCGGGCGCCTTGAAGAATGGCAGAAGAAACTGCCCTCACCGTTTAAACGGTCGGCCCACCTGGTTCCTGCGGGGGCGAGCCCGCAACCCGTGAAGCCAGGCTCCGATGACGCCTTGAAACGGTTTGTTGAAGCCCTGACTGCGGGCACAAGTCCTGCACCGCACTCGTGGCCGTCGCCGGCTGTTGCCGAGGACCTCAGAGCCGGGTTTGATCCCCAAGCCCGCCAGCGGCGACAGGTCAGGGAGATCGAAGACCATCTCCAGGATTTTCTTCGCGTTTCCAGTGTCACCCGCGACAAATTCTTCCTGGAGAAAGTACCCTATGGCTCAGCTGCTCAATTCGCCGAAGCAGCCGCAGAATATAGGAAATACTTTTGGGAAGAGGTCATCGGCAAGGTCCACGACCCCAGGCTGCCTGCCAATACACGCTCCCGTCTGCGCTACGAGCGAGCCAAATGGACCGGCTACGACGTGGTCCTGGACGTCTGGCCTGAGGTCTTCGCCTGGGGCATTCTTCTCCTGCCCAGGGACCTCCGGCCTGGAGAGAAGCGGCCCGTCGTGGTGGCCCAGCACGGATTGGAGGGCCTGCCCAGTGACGTGATCGAGAAAGCGAGCCCGAGTTTTCAGGCCTATCGAGCCTTTGCGGCCAGACTGGCCGAGCGGGGCTTTATCGTCTTCGCCCCTCACAACCCGTACCGCGGTCAGGACAAATTCAGAGTTCTGCAATTCAAGGCCAATCCCCTCAAGCTCTCCCTGTTTTCTTTCATCGTAGGACAGCACCTGCAGATCGTGGACTGGCTCAAGAGCCTGCCTCATGTCGACGGAGAGCGCATCGCCTTCTACGGTCTTAGCTACGGAGGGAAAACGGCCATGCGCGTCCCGGCCATCGTGCAGGGCTACGGTCTGTCCATCTGCTCCGCCGATTTCAACGAGTGGATCTGGAAAAACGTTACCATCGACTGGCCCAGAAGCTATATGTTCACCAAAGAATATGAGATGCCCGACTTCAAACTCGGCATTACCTTCAATTATGCGGAGATGGCCTATTTGATCTTTCCCAGACCATTTATGGTCGAGCGAGGTCATCGGGACGAAGTGGGCCTGGACGAATGGGTTGCCCACGAGTACGCCAAGATCCGGCGTCTTTACAATGAGCTGGGTGTGGGTGACAGGACCGAAATCGAGTTCTTTGATGGTGAGCACGAAATTAACGGCCGAGGGACTTTTGAGTTCCTCCACAAGCACCTGAAGTGGCCGACACCCCAAGGCGCTTCCAACCAGCAGTGAGCAGCGGGTAAGGCGAGGTCTATACCGCCCCTGTGCTAAAAATACGGAGCAGATTCATAGCATGTCCTCTCGAAAAATAAGTAGGCCCCTGGCGTTTCCCAAACTGGCCCTGTTGACTCTCTTGAGTGCCGGGCTGCCAACTGTGCTGGTCCTGGGGGAGGACGAAGCAATCACCCCAACCGAGCCGATCAAATTGTTCAACGGCAAGGACCTGTCAAACTTCTATACCTGGCTCGCCGACTATCAGTATGAAGATCCCCATCACGTGTTCACAATCGTGGACCGGATCGATGGGAGGCCCGCTATGCGCGTCAGCGGCCGGGACTGGGGAGGATTCATAACCAGGGATCGGTACAGGAATTACCACTTGATCGTCGAGTTTCGATGGGGATTGGTCAGCTGGGGGCGGCGCCAGGACCGCACCCGAGACAGCGGAATCCTGCTGCACTGCCAGGGTGCGGAGGGAAACGCCTCGCTGGAGTTCAACAGCCCCTGGATGCAGTCTGTCGAATTCCAGATTATCGAGGGAGGGACAGGAGACTTCATTCTTGTCAACGGATTCTCGAAATCAGGCGAGCGCATCCCGACTCGATTGAACGTCACTGTAAGGAAGGATCGGGACGGCGAATGGGTGTGGGACCCGCCAGGCCAGGCCAAAACTTTTGAGAGCGGCCGAATCAACTGGTTCGGCCGCGACCCGGACTGGGTGGACGAGCTGGGCTTTCGCGGGCGAGAGGATCTGGAAAAACCTGCAGGTCAGTGGAACCGGCTGGACGCTTTTGTCAAAGACGACACCTTTACCTACCTGGTTAACGGCACGATCGTCAATAAAGGAACCGACTCCAGCCTGAAACAGGGAAGGATCCTGTTCCAGTCAGAGGGAGCAGAGATCTACTTCCGCAGAATAGAGCTGCGACCCCTTGGAGATGGAGATTAGATAAATGCACGGACCCTTTGAAGTTTTCTACCGGCAGGGCACCCTGCTGCGCCTCTTGTCTTTGAGAAGGGCGCTTCCCATTGCACTCCTCATCTCGCCACTCGGATCCGTCTGGTTTCCGACCCGGACTTGGGCTGCCGAAAACACCACCAGGGAGTTTCGGGCCGGTGCTGCAACCAGCAACATTACGTCTCCACTGGGTAGCTCAATCAATGGCGGAATGCGCGACCGGAGGGCCGAAAGCATTCACGACGAGCTGTACGCACGCGCCCTGGTTCTAGACAACGGAGACTCCCGGCTGGCCTTTGTCGTGGTGGACAGCTGCATGATCCGACGCCAAGTTTACGACCAGGCCAAACGAATGGTTTTCGAGGCCATCGGCCTCCCGCCCGAGAGCCTGCTCATGTCAGCCACCCATACCCACTCGGCGCCCACCGCAGTATCTGTTTTCCAGAGCGAGCCTGACGCCGATTACTTGCGCTTCCTGAGCAGAAGGATCGCTGATGCTGTTCGGCGAGCAGGCAACAACCTGGAACCCGCCAGAATCGGCTGGGGAGTCGGCAAGGTACCCGATCAGGTCTTCAACCGGCGCTGGCACATGCAGACCGGAACCATTCCGCCCAACCCTTTTGGCGGGATCGACAGGGTGAAGACAAATCCGCCAGTGAGAAGTCCGGATTTGCTGGAGCCGGCCGGGCCCACCGACCCGGATCTCTCAGTTCTATCAGTGCAGGCCAAAACGGGAAGGCCGATCGCTCTTCTGGCTAACTACTCTCTGCACTATGTGGGTGGGACCGACCAGCAAATCTCGGCGGACTACTTCGGTGCTTTCGCCGATCGAATCCAGCTGCTGCTGCAGGCTGATCGAAGCGATCCCCCCTTTGTGGGGATACTGTCCAATGGGACCAGCGGAGATATCAATAACATTAACTTTCGGGGGAAGAGGGAGTCGAAGGCTCCCTTCGAGCAGATCCAGTTGGTGGCTGATCGGGTGGCCTCTGAGGCGTACCGGGTTTACCAGCGGATCCATTATCGTGACTGGGTTCGCCTGGCCGCAAGGCAGACAGAGTTGGAGCTGGGCGTGCGCCTCCCTGACGAAGGGGAGGTCATCCGCGCCAGGCAAGTTATGATGCGCGCAGAGGGTCCGGTCATGAAGACTGGGGAGGAGATTTACGCACGCGAGACGATGCTGCTGAGCGACTTCCCGGCTCGAGTGTCCCTGATTCTTCAGACCTTCAGAATTGGCGATCTGGGCATCGCGGCAATTCCGTGTGAAGTTTTCGTTGAGATCGGGCTCCAACTCAAGGCAAAAAGTCCGCTTCACCCCACTTTCACGATCTCCCTGGCAAATGGGTACAACGGGTATCTGCCAACCCACGAGCATCACGATCTGGGGGGATACGAAACCTGGCGCGCCCGCTCCAGTTATCTCGAGGTCCAGGCCGCTCCCAAGATCACCACTCAGCTCCTGAATCTGTTTGAAGAATTGAAAGGTACTTCCCCGACCGCCGCCCCACAATGAGGGGCGCGATCACACTCGCGGAAAGGCCTGCAACGGTTGGCGGCTGCCGTTGTTAAATAATTGGCAATAGCGACTGCTGGTTCGGTGGCCTTCACTTCACTTTTTTGTGAGCAATTCGCGCAGTTCTTTCCAGCCATGCAGCAGGACGAGCAAAGTGATCACCAGATGAGATAGAAAAGAAAATGCTGCAAAGGCGATCCAGAAGATCAGCCAGATACTCATGGGTCTCCCTGGGCCGAGCGGTTGGAGCTGGAGAGATCCTCGATTTGCCTGGTCGCTCGCCAGCGTTGCTCTACCCAGGACGCCACCAGCATGGCAGTTAGGGCGGCAACAAAGCTTAAGAAGCCCAGAACGGGGGTTGGAAAATCAAGGAAGAAAAACATCACGCTCACCAGGGCGCCCGCGAGGAAGGCCAGATAGGCCCCGCTTTTGCTGGCTTTCCGCCAATACAGGCCGGCAACGATGGCTACCAGGCTGCCCGCTGCAAAGAGATTTGCCGTGATGACCAGATAGAAGTAGGTGGGCCCTGGGATTTTGTAAAAGATTCCCCAACCCAGGACAAAAAGTGCGAGCAGGACAATCGTCACCCGATTGATTCGGATCTGACTCTTTTCGTCCAGCCTCTTACCCAAAACCGGGCCGATGACATCCTGTGAGATGACCGAACTCCAGGATAGCAGGTAACTGCTGTATGTGGACATGGAGGCGGCCAGCATACCGGCGACGACCAATCCCATGAGGCCGCTGGGGACGATCTCGCTCAGCATCAGGGGCATGGCGGACAGCGCCGCGCCATCACCGCTGAAATAGGTCAGAGCAGCCATCCCCCAAAACATCGGGAGCACTCCCCGAGAGAAAAACAGCACCCCCGCATAGGCGAATATCCTCTTCCCCACGGCCGCATCCCGTGCCGCGAAATTTCGTGCCGCAACGGGCTGCCAGCTGATTAGCAGCGCTATGTTGATCAGGATCAGCCAGAGGATGAAAGCAGGGCCAAACTCAGGGTTGGAAAAAGGGTTCCAACCGGGTTCTCCCAACCTTTGTTGCACGCTCTTGAAGACGGTCCAGAGGCCAATCTTGCTGAAGATCACCAGGGTCACAAGAACGCTTCCGAAGCTCAGCAATAAGTAGTGAAAGTAGTTAGTCACGACCACCGAGAACATGCCTCCCAGAGCCGTATAGGTGAGGGCTATAACCAGAAGCACGGCCATGGTCCAAACTAACTGACTTTCGGGGATTCCGGTGATCAGATTGAGAAAACTGGCCTCCACGCGGGGAAACACTCCCAGATTGAGCGCACCGCCCACCGCCATCAATACGCCTGCCAGCACTCTTACGCCCCGGCTGTATCTGATTTCAAAGTATTCCGATACGGTCATGATGTTGAGCTCTCTCAAGGCCTTAATGACAAAGCCGGTCCTGCCCAGAAAGATCAAAACAGCACCCGCGATCAGGGCAGCCAGAAAGCTCAGATAACCGGCCAGATAACCGAGTTCGGCAAAGTACATATAAGTTACGATGCCCATCTCAGTCGAAAACAGAGACACGACGCCCAAATGCAAACCCACACCACGACCAGCCACCAGATAGTCGGACAGACTCCGCACGCGCCTGTGCACGACCAATCCAGCCAGGAAGGTCCCCGCCAGTGCAATAATGACCAGCAACCAGTCAACCCACTGGAATGTCACCTCGTCAGACTCCTCTTGAAGTAACCTTGAGTAACCTTGCCCAGGATGGCTCAGTCACATGGACCACCTTCCGCTCCAGCGGTGAATCTTCGCTGAACCTGACAGTGAGGATGACCGGAGATATGTTCATCCACGCGGAGTGTGTATATGTGAGAAGCGTCTTGAAACAATGGAACCTGTGTTTTATAAATAAAATGAGCAGGTCAAGTCAATGCACGCTTTCAACTCGGGGGACAGTGTTTGAACAGGTATGAGAAGTCGAAGCAGCTTTTCGAACGTGCGGTCCGCACTCTAGCGGGAGGGGTGTCCAGCCAGTTCCGCTCCGGAGAGGTTCCCCATCCCCTGTTTTTCCAGAAGGGCGATGGAGTTTATCTGTGGGACGCGGACGGGAACCGGTATCTCGATTTCACGCTCAGCCAGGGGCCCATGTTTCTAGGACATTCCCATCGCCGAGTCGTGCGCGCGGTGTGCGAAGCGGCCCAGCAAGGACAACTCTTCTCCGCACAGCATCTTGCGGAGCTTGAGCTTGCCGAGAAGCTGGTTGAGCACATTCCGTGTGCCCAGCTGGTTCGCTTCTCCACCTCCGGATCGGAGGCGGTGCATTGCGCTTTGCGACTTGCCAGAGCCTACACGGGGTGCAGGAAGATCATCAAGTTTGAAGGGCATTATCACGGCTGGTACGACAATATTGCCTACAGCATTAATCCCTCCCGCGCCACATTGCATGAGGCCTCGGAAGAATACGCCCCAATCATCTGGTCCGCCGGTCAACCAGAGAAACCGACTGATCTTCTGATTCTCCCGTGGAACAATCGGGAGGCACTGCGAACCGCTTTCTCAGAGAGCGGTCCGGACATCGCTGCTGCCATCGCTGAACCGATCATGTGCAACAACGGCTGTATCCCTCCAGCCGAGGGGTTTCTGGAGGAGTTGAGGGAGCTGTGTGAGAAACATGGCACCGTGTTGATCTTTGATGAGATCATCACAGGCTTTCGACTTGGCCTGGGTGGTGCCCAGGAGTTCCTGGGAGTAACCCCCGATCTGGCTGTTTTCGGAAAGGCGATGGGAAACGGTTTTCCAATCAGTGCCCTGGTTGGAAAGTCGGAGTTGATGGAACTGATCGCCTCAGGGCTGGTCGTTCAGGCGGGCACGCTGAATGCCAACCTGACCAGCGTAGCGGCTGCCCTGGCAACCATCCAGAGTTTCGAGGAGGGATCTCCGAAGCTGTACGAATCGCTGTTCGAAAAGACACGGTCATTTATGCGGAGACTCGAGAAACTCGGACGGGAGCTGGGCCTGCCTGTCCTGCTGCAAGGGCCTGGACCGATGTTTTATTTCGGCTTCTCTTCCCTCGACAGGCTGGAAAACTACAGGGACTGCCTGCAGTCTGATACTCAGTTGTATGAATCGTTTGTTCGAGAAATGAAAGACCGCGGCATCTGTTTGATCGGCCGCGGGCTCTGGTACCTGTCGCCTCTTCATAGCGAGGAACATTTCGAATATTGCCTGGCGAAAGCCGCGGAAGCCTTCGACGTAATCGCCGGCAAATACGAGACGTCTCAGGTCGTGAGAATGAGTGACTTCTGATCGTTCATTTCAAATACGAAACCCGGCAATGGGTTTTTGCAATGGGTTCTTTTAGAAAAGCGACGACACCCCTCGAAAAATAAGGGTGAAAACACTTGACTTCCGGGCCTGGAATACGCAAAACTTCGACATTTGGGTTTTCCATATGAAACTACCTCCAAGCTTTGGAGCGACTGCGATCCCTTAGCGGGCCAGTCGTTTCATATGAGAAACAAAGCGGTACGGGAGGACGGCAAAAGCACTCAATAAATCCAGATTTTTGGTTTTTTTGCCTCTTGAAAAATCAATTTACTGGATCCAGAGGGTTGCTCGGGCTGCTGCCCAGTTGACTAAGTAAAGAAATGACTGCACTTAGTAAGCTTCTTGAGTAATGTGGCACCTTTCTTGCTAGAAGTAACGTTTACAATATGATCGTTCGTTTTCCAACAAGGCAAAAATTGCCTGGTTATTTGATCTTGTCAGAAGTGTGATTTTGTCATCTAGGTGGACGAGGTAATCCGCCAAAGGGAGAAAGTAATGATGTGGACCGTGAATAAGGGAATCTGGATCGCCGTGTGTGTGCTTTGCCTGATGGGTGCCGGCTCGGCGTTGTTGGCTCAGGCACATCGGGCCATTATCTCGGGCAGCGTTGTCGACCCGACTGGCGCCATTGTCCCGGGAGCCGAGGTGAGGGTTATCCACCAATCCACCAACATTGCCCACGAAACGATTACCAATGACAGCGGTTACTACGAGGCTCCAGGACTGCTCCCCGGCCAGTACAGGATTGAGGCCGCACTAACGGGCTTCAAAACTGCTGTTGTTGAGGACATACCCGTCGCCAGCGCCGAGCGGGTGCGGGTTGACCTCAGTCTCGACGTAGGGGAGGTTTCAGACACCGTGACGGTGACCTCTGATCCCACGCTTCTCCAGTCGGCGAATGCCGAAGTGGGCGTCGCCTTTGGGCAGAAGCCGCTAGCTGTCCTGCCCATGGGCCAGGGAAATCCCACTTATCTGTTCCTTCTTTCACCCTCGGCCGACTCAGCTGGAGGGTATGGTAGCCAGAGTACGAACCAGGAGCCCTATCAGCGGGCTGGAGCCGGTCTGGTCCGGTTCAACGGAATGCCCACGGGAACTGCAGAGTTTACAATGGACGGAACTCCCAACACGCAGCGGAATAACGCTGTCGACGGGGGTGCTGTTTCCTTTAATGCGACCACGGAACTGGTGAAGGAAGTGCGCATCCAAACCACTACCTTCGATGCCAGTGTGGGGCATACCGGCAGCACGACCATTGATGTCATCATGAAAACGGGCACCAATCAGTTTCACGGTGAGGCCTTTTACTTCGGGCGCAATGACAAGTTCAACGCCAACTCCTGGGTCCGCAACAGGGCTGGACAGGAGAGAACATCTTTTCCCTACAAGCGCTACGGTTTTACCGGAGGAGGTCCGATTATCAAGGACAAGACCTTCATCTTTCTGGGCTGGACCCATTGGGGACAGACCAGGTTTGGTGATTCTCAGGCAACCGTACCCAGCGCGGCAAATAAGGCCGGCGACTTTTCGGACCTGCTGGCACTGGGCCCGGAGTATCAGCTCTACAACCCATTCACCGGGGTTCTGAACGAGGACGGGCGAGTCGAGCGCCAACCCTTCGAAAACAATATCATTCCATCCAATCTTATCAGCCCGATGGCGGCACCTCTCCTCCCCTTCTTCCTAGCTGCCAATAATCCGAGTGGTGCGGAGCCAGACGGATTTCGCAACTATCTTTACGACAGCGGCTATACCCCACTTCCCAGAACGGACCGGCACACGGTTCTTCGACTCGACCATGACTTGAACGATTCGCACACATTATTTGGCAGGTATCTCCATTCAGACGGTCCTTCTAGCGGGTGGACCATGTGGGACAACCACCCGGGAGGTCCGGGCTGCGGGTGCGTCGACGTGCACGGTACCCGACACCAGATTTGGAATTTCTCCGTCGGCGACGTTTGGACCATTACCCCCACTTTCGTGGCTGACTTTCGCGTCGCGAACAATCGGCATACCTCAAAGAGTCGGAACAACGCGGGGGGGCTGACCTGGGATGATCTCCCCACAAATATGAACCAGTTTATTGACTCCGACTTTGCGGGCTTTCCCTATGTTGAAATCACCGGTTACCCCAAACTGAGTGCCATCTCTGGCCACAACGGGTTTACCAATTTCGATCCGGGCGGGCAGGTTGATGAGATTCGAAGCGCCTCCGCCCACTTCACCAAGGTTTCGGGGGACCACAGTTTCAGGTTTGGGGGCGAGTGGAGGGGCTATATTTACAACATTATTCGAAGCGATCAAGCCCGAATGTCTTTCACAGGTCAATTTAGCAGTGGTCCCTTCGACAACTCCCCGTCGCCCCCCCGGGGCCACGGTCTGTCAGACCTGCTGCTGGGCCTCCATTCCAATACCAACCAGAGCACACGTGCGGATTATGCGAATTATTCCACCTACACAGCCATCTATTTACAGGACGACTGGAAAATCACACCCAGATTCACCTTGAACCTCGGGCTCCGGTGGTCGCGCGAAGGTCCCTCCACCGAGCGGCATGACCAGGCAGTTACACAATGGGATACTAGCGTGGAGAGTCCTATCTCGGCAGAGGTCCAGGCAAATTATGCCCTCAACCCGATTCCGGAAATCCCGGTGGATCAGTTTCGGCTGATGGGAGGCGTGCTCTATGCCGGAGTCGGTGGAGAACCCAGAACCATTTACGATGCTGACAATAATAACTTTTCTCCGCGCATCGGCGTGGCCTACCGCTGGAATGACAAAACGGTCATGAAAGGCGGCTACTCGTATACTTACGTCCCCCTGAACCAGCGTTACTTCGCTGCCCAGCTCCCTGTTCCCGGATTTGACTCGGCCACACACGCCTTTTCCAGCACCGACGGCGGCTTAACCTTTCCAGGCAGTCTGAACAATCTCTTCCCGGATGGCATAAGCGAACCCACGGGGTCTAGCGCTGGACTGAAAACCGATCTGGGCCAGCGTATCTGGATGCCCCACGGGTTCGATCGGAGTAGCAGAAACCCCTGGGCTCACCAGTTTCAGTTTGGCATCCAGCGCAGATTGTCGCCCAACGCCACCGTGGAGGTGCGCTATGTGGGGAACCGAGCGAGGGGGTTTGGCGTTTCTGCTAGCCAACTGAACAAGCTGCGGGGGCAGTACTTAACCAGATCGATAGAGCGGGATCAGGCCCATATCGACTACATAACGGAGCGGATCCCGAACCCGTTCCAGGGAGTTGAGGGCGTGGGTGGTTCTCTGGGAGTGGCGTCGGTAATCCAGCGGCATCAACTGCTGACACCTTGGCCCCATATTTCGGACCTTCGCTCGTGGGCCGACGCGAGCAATAGCCTGACTGACTATAATGCCCTGCAGGTAGAATTCCGGGCACAGGAGCTTTGGGGCTGGGAGATTCAGAGCAGCTACACCTGGTCTAAGACCATGGAGGCGCTGTCGTACCTCAATGGTTTCGGAATTGACCCGGAGCCGCAATATACGATCGGCATTAACGACCGTCCTGCTGTCTTTCGCTTTGCGGGCACCTATAGATTCCCCTTCGGCAAGGGCCAGCGCTTTGGAGCAAGTTCGGGCGCTGCCAGTTACCTGATCAGTGGGTGGAGTACAACCTTCATTGGGTACGCGCAAAGTGGAATCCCCGTGAAGTGGGGGAATATTATTTTCCGGGGCGACATCAAAGACATCCCGGTTCAAAACAAGGAGTGGACGCGAATGTTCAACCAGGATGCCGGGTTTGAGAGGGGCTCCGCCAACCAGCCTTCCTTCAATCTGCGCACCTTTCCCCTTCGTCTTTCCGGGGTTCGGGATGAGGGGCCCAGGGACGTGGGGTTTACTCTTATCAAGGACACTTACATCGGTGAGCGGTTTAACGCCCAGTTTCGGTTTGAAGCCTATAACCTCTTCAATGCGCACTACTTTTGGGGCAACCACCGCAACGCGGTCAATACGAACCCTCGAAGCAGCGGGTTTGGGACGCAGGGCTTCTCTTCGGGCCCGCGAATCGTCCAGTTTGGTGTGAAGTTCGTTTTCTGAACAGGGATCACCAGGGTTATAACTGGCAAGAAAAAAGCCGGCTATCAGGTTTGATGGCCGGCTTTTTTGGTGCGCCCAGCCGGGCCCACTTCTGCGATTGAAGGAGCCTACCCAAAGGTACCCGTCGATTCTCCAAGTGGCATGATCGCTGATCGGCTGACCCCACCTGGCCAGGATCCGCCAGCAACTGGAAAGGGACAACAACCGGGAAGTCGACCACTGCCCGGGGAGGCGTGAACCATGGACCATCCAAGACTACATTCGGTCATCCTGCTGGTGACTGCAGTGGCTGCGGGAAGTACTCTGTCATCGTGTGCCGGGGAAACACAGAATACCTGGCACGATCCCTTCTTCCAGTATCGTATTCCCTTGGTCGTGGATGTAGAACAATCCGGATGGACCACTGTTCCCATCCATGCCTTCGAGATCACTTCAGCCGTCAACAGGCTCGAAGAAATGCACTACGATCCCCTCTGGTTTGCCTACAATCACCTGAAGGTCGTGGAAGTCGACTCCCAGGGAAGAGTGATTGACCCTGAACCGGTTGCAGGTTTTTATCTGATTCCCGAAAGTGAAGAGTTGATTGATCCCGGCCTGCTGGGCAGCAAGGAAACGATCGAGATCGAAGTTGAAGAGGGCGCTTTTTATCTGCTCAGCTATTCCTCGCAAGGTGGCGGCCGCTCACCGGGCTATCGCTACGATCCCATCTGGCCCCTGGGGCATGAACGGCGAAAAAACGCCTACCAGGCGTCCTACGAGCCCAAAATGCTGCCCCGACAGCTGGCCAGACACGAGCGGCTGTTCCTCACAGACAGCACGCCCATGCAGCTCGATATACAGAGCCGATGGGTCACAGGAGTGAAAGAGATTTCACTCCAGAAAGTCCAGATAAGATTCCTTGCCAGGTTGCAGACAGAAGGCAGGAAAAACTGGATGCTTTACTATCAGCCGTTCAATGGGCATCATCTGATGGTCCCCCAGCGCAGACACCCCGAGAGAGCCGCCTCTTGGGCCAAAATCGTGCGCCTGGGGCAGGCCCAAAAGTATACAGGCTCCACTCAGTACGTACTCGCCTCCGATGACCATCTCACAGCCTGGTTTGCCGAGACCACCGTGAAGCTCACCCCTCAGACACCCCTACCTTCAGAGTCGTCACCTGCCATAAAGATCAGCTCTGCAGCCAATGAGGCACAGTCGTTCCAGGTTGTCCTGAATCCCAGGAAGTCTTTTCACTTCAAAAGCATTCGAGCCACTTCGCTGCGATTCGGAGAATACTCCATCCCCTCGACGAACATCAGCTTTTATGCGGTGGAGTACGTTCCCATCAGCCGGCCCTCCAACATCACACCGGTGAAATATGTGGGGCCGATGGGGGATCCGCTGCTGTCGGTCAGCCCCACAGAACTCTCCCCCAATGCAGGCAACTACGCCCTGTGGGTCACGGTGAAAACCCCTGCGGGCACGCCTGCCGGAACTTATCGCGGCCATCTCGCTATTGACGGCGAGGGCAGATCCTCAATGAGAATCCCGCTCGAATTGCAAGTTTACGACTTCCAACTGCCGGAGTATTCCACCTTCACGACGGCATTTGGAGGGTCTCATATTACCCAGTCTACACCCCCTAAGAAAACCCAGGTCGATTACCACCACCTGTCATCAAAAGAGGATATTAAGAGACTCGCCCGCCAGTATTACGATCTCATGGCCGAAAACAAAATGACCCCCCACAGTGCGGTTCAGTACACCGAAATTGGAATGAACTGGACTCCTCCGCCAGCAGGCTACAAGGTGGACCGGCCTGGCAATTTCTTCAAATTACAGGACTGGGACTTTAGCGAATGGAACAGCGCCTTGAGACACTACATTGATGATCTAAAGGTGAATGCTTTTACGCTCGTGCACACCAACCCCAGCGTGGTTTACAGGTTTAAGCATCTTCCCGGCAAAGAGTTGAAAGAATACAACAGGCAGGCTCCTCACATTGCCCTGGCCTGGCAGGCGTTCCGCCAAGCAACCTTCGTCGGTATCAACAAGAAAGAAACGGATCAATCCTGGGGCGGCCCTCCCCCCAACCAGGTGATCGAAATCTCTCAGAAGCAGTACGACCGACTGCTGCTCGATTTCTATGCCACCATCGCCCGGAATCTCGAAAAACACGGCTGGCTCGATTACGCCTACATTCTGGTTGACGAGACTCACTACCGCGGCTTCGGTGAATTCTTGCACTTCCTGAGGCTCCTCAAGTCCAACCCCCTGACCGCCCGCATAAAAGTTGCCTGGACGATTCAGAGTTCTCCCGCATTCGATTACAGAGAAAACCCTGAGGACGAAAACTACGCTTTCAACGGCTTGATCGACATCTACATTCCGGAAGCGCAGGAAAACTACCAATGGTGGGAAAAATACTATTTCACCGACTATGATATTGAACCCACCCGCGAAAAACTCTGGACCTACGTCACCTCAACCGCACGGGTGACAATCGACTCCCCGGGAATCAACAACAGGGCCTTTGCACTGGAAGTCTTCAATTATGGCGGCAGCGGATATTTGTGCTGGGCGTCATTCATGTGGGACTCGGTCGGATGCGAAACCGATAACCCCTGGGAACACCCCTGGACCCGATGGGGCAACGGCGCCATGTCCTACTTCTATCCACCGCGAAAAGATGGCCCCGCGCCCGAACCCGATTGGACCATTGTCCCTTCTCTGCGCCTGATGACCTACCGTGAAGGCGTAGACGACTATGAATATGCAAGAATACTTGAAGACTTGGTGGCTCGAGCCCAGGTCAAAGGAATCGACGCCTCCCCAGCGAAATCCCTGCTCAACGAGATCCCGCGGTTCTTTTACAATTCAGTCCACTGGTCCCAGAATGACGCCTGGTACCTTGATCTGCGCCATCAAATGGCCCAGGCCATAGTCGAGCTGAAAAAGGCCATCAACAACCAATGAAGAGTTTTTCCTCGGGTCGGCAGTGATCGTCGATGAAAGGCAGCGCCCCAGGGGAAGGAACTGGCCAGTGACATGGATTTCCTGTTGCTTTCGCATCAGAGTTTGCCTGGAGTGACGACATGAGCCTGCAAGGTAAGATTGCTCTCATTACCGGCGCCAACAGGGGAATCGGTCGCGCCTGTGCTGTTGAGCTCGCGAGAAGAGGAGCTGACATCGCGGTTCATTATCGAGAACACCGTCAGGAGGCAGAGAAGGTAGCACGCGAAGTTGAGAAATTCGCCAAACGCGCCATCGTTGTTCGAGCAGACGTCTCGGAGCGCGCAGCCTGCCGCAGGCTGATCGAGACAACAGTGTCTGAACTAGGTCACCTCGATATTTTGGTGGCCAACGCGGCGGCTAGCATCAGAAAGCCTTTCCTTGAACTCAGCGAACGGGACATGAGATTCACGTTGGATGTCTGTCTTTGGGGGGTGTTCCACTGCAGCCAATTTGCAGCCCGTCAGATGGTAGAGCAGGATTGCGGGGGAAGCATTGTCGTCATCAGTTCAGTCCATGCCTCGCTTCCCTTCAAGAATGCCCTGCCTTATAACACCGCCAAAGCTGGAATCAACCAGATGGCGCGCACGATGGCGAATGAATTAACCAAGAACCGGATTCGAGTTAATATCGTCGAGCCGGGATGGATAGATACTCCCGGCGAGCGAAGAATCTCGACCGAAAGGGAACTGATGGTCGGGGGGCAGAAGCTTCCCTTCGGGCGGCTAGGCAAAAGCGAGGAGATTGCAAAAGGAGTGGCATATTTGGTCAGTGACGAAGCCGGTTATGTGACTGGATCCACTTTGCGGATCGATGGAGGCTTCGTTTTCCCGCGTGCGGAGTTGTAACTGCAATCCCTTTTGATGGAAAGCTGCCATCAATTTGCGCCTGAGCGACCCCCAGATAGAAGATATGTACCGGCTCTCAGACCGTCCGGTTCACCCGCGAGGTCTTCCTCCCTTACCTGCTCTTGGGTAACGTCAAGCAGCAATGCCTCGACCAAGAAAGCCAAGGCCCACGATGCCAACTTTTCCATCGCCATTCTGGACGGCACCTCCTGAGTCATGATGGACATAGTTGAGCTGTGCTACCAGGCGGTCCATCCACCGTCCACAAGCAGATTTTGTCCGGTCATGAAGGACGAAGCCTGAGAGGCCAGGAACACGATCGCACCTTTCAGTTCCCAGGGCTCTCCGAACCGGTACATCGGCACCTTCTCTTTAAGTTTTTCGTAGAACTCCGGCTGGGCCTCGAAGCGTCCAGGGCGGGGAAACGGACCTGGGCTGAGGGCATTCACTCGAATATTGTCCCTGGCCCAGTGAACAGCCAGGTAGCGCGTCAAGTGAACCACTCCTCCTTTACCAGCATGGTAGGTTGGAGGCGAGTTTATGTCAGAACCGATATACACATCCGGGTAACTCGAGACGACCCCGTACATACTCGCGATTTGGATGATGGATCCCCCTCCGCTCTGCTTCATCTGCCGGGCCGCCTGCTGGGATGCAATGAAGTACGCCGTTATGCTCAAGTGCAGAGCCTTGTCGAACTCGTCTCCTGTCGCCTCGTCGAGGTCTGTAGGCGGGCCACTGGAGGCGCAATTCACAAGCACATCCAGCCGCCCAAAATGCTGTGCCGTGCGATTCACGGTTTCGCGGAGGCTTTCTTCGCTGTTGATGTCCAGCTTCAATCCCAGATGCTGGGTCCCAAGCCGTCCCGCCAGAGCGCGGCAGTTGTCCAAGTTTCGCGAGGCGACAGCGACCGACGCACCAGCCTCGGCCAGGGCTTCGGACATTGCGGTGCCGAGATGCCCCGCGCCGCCGGTCACCAGAGCTATTTTCTCGGTCAAGTCGAAAAGCTGAGGGACAGTCCTACTCACAGGTCAGACTTGCCTTCATGTATGGCTGGTATTTGTACATGTGTCATCGCATGAAAGACCGGAGAAGCCTGGCCCCTGAGATGAAGGAACCTCTAAAAAGGTAACATAGAGTCTTCTACTCCGGCTGCCTCTGCACCAGCTTTTTCATGTCGCTACGGTTTCCTCGAGGAAGTGAGGGAACCTTTCTTCAAAGGTGGCTCTAAGCTTCTCGATCCGTTGCCGGGGCACTGCGGTGCTGGGAGGTCTGGGAGGACCGGCTTGGAAGAAGCCGGCGGCATCGACCGTTGCTTTGGTGAGGGAAGTGTCATTGTAACCCTCCCTTGCCAAGACCAAAACGGCCTCCTGAAGAATCTCATTACACTGTTTTTGCATGGCCACGGCCTTTGATGCGTTACCCTCACGTATGGCTTTCCACCATTTCAGCATGAAATCCGGAAATGCATAAATGAAGCTGGCCATAACTCCGTTTCCACCAATGTAACGACTGATCGACCACATCTGCTCCAGGGGAAAGTGTCTGAGATTCGTCCGCCGCAGGCAGTTCAAATACAATGCCACGTCTGCCCCAATCATCTTGCTCCCGCAGAAATTGGGAATCTCCTGGAGTCGGACGAAATCGTCATCGTCGAGCAGAACTTTCGTGGTCATCGGGTTGTTGTAGGCAATGATTCCAACATCCGGGCAGTGTTTGGCAAGATCTTCAAAGTACTGGTAAACCTCATTCTTGGATAGCTTCTGATAAAAAGGAATGACGTTCATCACTCCGTCTGCACCCTCCTCCATGGCAATTTGTGAACGGCGCAGGGATTCCTGTGTATTGACTGCGCTGGCGCCAATGATCGACATTGCTTTGCTGCGGCATTCTTCAACCGTTATCCGTGCAATCTCTCGTAGCTCTTCCTCGTTGACCACGAAAAACTCGCCGTTCGTTCCAGTGGTAATGATTCCATCCACTCCGATCTCTACCAGTCTTCGCACGTTCTTGCGGTAGGCTTCCTTGTCGAGCCGCAACTCCTGGTCGAATGGCGTGACGACCAACACGTAAAGCCCTTGCATGTTCTCACGGCTGAGCATTCCTCTTCTCCTCTGTCAAGATGATTTTAAAACTATCGGGTAGCCATCCGTTTGACTTCCTGTCATCCGGGGGCCTGGTGCGATTCTAAGCCAGGCATCGTGAAATGGGTAGAGACTGCAGTCGATGAGGTTGGCGAGCGATGAACTCCTCAGCATAGCGGAATTCATTGATCAGGCCCCAGGAACCCTCCAGGCTTTCAATCCTGCGGTTCATGTACTCAGGAGTGTCGTAGGCCGCTCCCTGGTATTTCTGGCTCGCAAAGCAACTGAGAGCTGTCTTCTTCTTTTCGATGACGCTGGTGATATCAACCACGTGAGTCGCAGGAAGTCGAATCGCCGCGTCGACAAGGGTCGCGTCTCGGCGGCTTTGAACACCATAGAAATAAACGGTTGAAATAAGATAGGGAGCCAGTTGCGAGCCCTCCAGCCAGCGTGCGGCAGTGACAACACAGCGCAAAGACAATTCTCCCACCAGAGGGTGGTCGTGATGATTATGTTCCGTGGGATGGTGAGTAATCAGAATGTCCGGGCGGGCTTTCCGATACACTTCGGCTACGTCTAGAGCCGCTTGTCGACTGGCCATAAAAGGCTCATCGTCTTCGGCCAGAAAATGTGTTCTTTGGACGCCCAGAACCCGGGCAGCCTTTTCGAATTCCTCTCTCTTCTTTTCGATCGTCTCCTCGAGCAAGGATCTCTCTGATCGCTCATCCAATCCTTCCTGAACGTCATCGTAAACGTTCGGCGCGTGGGAGCGAGCTCCGTGCGTCACCGACACAATTTCCACATGGTCCCCCCTTTCGACGTGGGCTGCGATGGTGCCTGCCGCGTTGTCAAAGGCATCGGCCGGATGAGCTGTAACAACAAGCAACCGCAGGGGTTTCGATGTGTTCATTCTTTCCTTTGTCACAGTGATAAGAGGCTGCGATAGAATCCAGTAGGGAGTGTAGAAAGGGGGGACGCTGAAAGTCAACAGGGTGTTTTTAGAGGGTGCCCCATTCACAGTTGAAAGTGGAAGGCAGTTCGAGCCAGTGGAAGTGGGTTCAGACAAAGTAATACTTGACTCGGGCTGAGATTCCGATAAAGGATCAATTACGACTGCGGAAAGCGAGTTTCCGATGGGTGAAGGAATCGAGGGATTCCAATGATTCCATGAAAGCCAATTCGAATCAGATTCGTCTAGGAATTCTGGGCGTCTCTCACGGCCACCCATACTCGATGTCAGCCTTCTTTAACGGCTATCGGCGGGAACCTTTGCAAGAGGCTTATCCGAATATCGAACGGTATTTAGAGGCTGCACCTCCGGAGTTACGGCAGATCCCAGGAGCTCGAGTGGAATGGATCTGGGCGGAAAGTCCAGAGGTTGCGCGGCACGTGGCATGGGTTTGCCATATTCCCAATGTAGCTGTCAACCCTGACGAGCTTCTAGGAAAGGTCGATGCCGTGCTAGTCACCGAAAACGCCGGTGACACCCACCTCTTGCTCGCCACTCCTTTCTTGCGGCGGAATCTTCCCGTCTTCATCGACAAGCCCCTGGCCAGCCGATGGGAAGACGTCCGGGCAATCTGGCAGTTGACTGGTAATGCCTATCCGATCATGAGCTGCTCCAATCTGCGCTTTAACCCAGCGCTCGAGGACTTGGCCTCGAAGCTGACGGCGCTGGGAGAGCCCGTTCTTTTCCAAGGCCTCTCAGCCATGGACTGGTCTGGCTACGGCTGGCATCTGGCCGAGGTTCTGGTCCAACTATGGGCGAGAGATGCAGTCTCAGTCCAGGTTCTCGGCCGTTTGGACCCAATTCGAACCATAGAGTGGCATGATGGAGGGGGCAATACCCATGCTGTGAAAGGCGGCGACTGGACTGTCGAGGTTGGCTACCCTGATCGCCGTCGCGCCTTACTTCAAGTTTTCCATCCCATGGCAAAGACCGTGCAAGTTTCGGTGCACGGAACTCTGGGACATCACGAGTTGGCGATCGTCGATCCCTTCTCCATGATGCGAAGGATGCTGGTCGAGATGGTTTCCATGATCCAATCGGGTCGGCCGCCCGCGGGAATCATGGATGACACTCTGGAGGTAAGTCGAATTATTACAGGAGCGCATCTCTCGCGTGCACGAGGTGGGACACCCGTTTTCTTGAAAGAGGAACTTTGCCTGTAATCTCTTGCAGAGTTAAATGGCACGCCTTAAAGCGCAGGGGCTATCCAAAGCTAAGAACCTGTGGTGGAGCCCCGAGAGGTCTGTTAAGCTTGGATTGGAAGGAGACTTAGAATGCGAGCAATATGGTTTGCCCTGCTGGCTGTGCTGACGGCTCAAACGGCCCTGCCTGCCCACAGCAACCCTCTGGATGTCGCCGGCCGAAGGCAGGTGTTCATCGACGGGCGCTTCCTGGAGGTCTCGGACGGCGTCGAGCTGGTCGTTCACCAGCCTGTCAAGACGAAGGAGCTCACGGTTGCGCCAGAACACCCCTGGGAAACCGTGATTTCCGGCTCCTCCACCATCATAAAGGTAGGGGATGTTTATCATCTCTGGTACGGCGCCAGGGCTCCCAAGAAGAGGGATCCCGACACTGGCGAACCGATGTGGAGTAAAGGGAGGTTTCAGAGTCTGGCCTATGCACGCTCCCAGGACGGGATTCACTGGGAAAAACCCGTGCTGGGTCTGGCTGAGATCTTTGGAAGTAAGGAGAACAACATCGTTCTCGGCTACGGTGCCGGAGGCGTCGAAGAGGAACTCATTGGCACCTCTGTGTTTCTGGATCCCAACGCAGTTGCTGAAGAGAGATTTCGCCAGCTCGCTTACTTTAGAAACCCCCCTGCGCTCCCCGCTTCCGCCCTGCACCTGTTTTCTTCCCCAGATGGAATTCACTGGAGCCTGACACGCAAATCCGTCATCGTTTTCGAGTCGGAGAAGCACCACCTGGATTCCCAAAATGTGATCTTCTGGGATGATCGCATCCACAAATATGTAGCCTACATCCGGCGAAATCTGCGTCCTCCCGGATCACAGGGCAGAGCCGTTGCCCGCAGCGAATCGGACCATCTCGAGCGGTTCTTGAATGCCGAAGTTACACCTGTCGTACTGGCTGCTGATCACCTCGATCCCCACCACTACGATTCGAAGGAAGACCGTAATGTCCAGGTCATAGATTTTTATACGAATGCCACTGTGAAGTATCCCTGGGCCCAGGATGCTTACTACATGTTTCCCTCGGCCTATTACCACTACCACAGGAGGTTCCTCCGCGAATTCGAAAACGATCCAGTCTTCGACTTTGAATCTTTCTGGGATAAGAAAGGAGAAACCATGCCTCGGGAAGGTCAGACAGCTGCCAACACAGGACCACTGGACATCCGTTTTGCAGCAAGTCGGGATGGCATTGACTGGCACCGATATGACCGCCGTGCCTTTGTGGATCTGGGGATGAAAGGCGAATTTGATTCCAAAACCAATTACATGATTCTGGGCCTGGTTCCCGCTCTCAACGGGCGCGAGATGTACATGTACTACAGCGGCAGCGATCAGATACATGCCTGGGGCTATCAGCCTCAAGGCGAAGCGGTTCGAAGGGAGGGACTGGGTCCCATTCAGAATATTCGAGCGCTCAGTCGGCTGGTTCTGCGAATGGACGGGTTTGTCTCTGTTCGAGCATCTTACCCGGGAGGGCAGTTTACCACCCCCGTCCTGAAATTTGAGGGTAGGGAGCTGGTCCTGAACGTCGACACCTCAGCCTTAGGCACGCTCAGGGTAGAAATACTGGACGAGCTCAACAATCCTCTGGAGGGTTTTCGGCTGGCGGACTGCGACCGTATTCACACCACCAACGAGATGAACCGGATGGTCACCTGGGACGGGCAGTCGGACGTGAGTCGTCTCGCCGGAAAGCCGGTCCGACTCCGCTTCGTCATGAATGATACCGACCTGTACGCCTTCCAGTTCAGGTAGTGAAAGGGCCCCCGGGACGGAGAGGCTCCACGCCGGCTTGGCTGACCAACGTCAACGGGACCCTGTTCTTCTCGGGGACGACGGCTCGCCCGGCCGGGACCCTGGTGAAGAACAACCAGGACTACGCCGTATTCTATCCGTCGGGTGACGAATTTCGAGATGAAGTGACCGATCGAGTACCGGTAGAAAGCGGTGACTTCTACTATCTCCGCGTGCTCCAGGAGGACCATAACATGGGTTGGGCTAGCCCTATCTGGATCGACCTGAGCGACAGCACGAATGGCCGCGTTCCGGAAGTTAGCTCTTCGTGCGCCCTCTGCTGAAACCGATTACCGCGCGTGCAAACCAACAAGGAGTCAGAAGATGACTGAGCAGGAAATGTTAGCGGAATTGAGGAATTTCGATACCCCGTCGATCACTAACGTAGTCGCGACTTATCCGGACTATCCGCTTTGCCTGGGAATTTACAATCCTTGGACTGAGAACTGGTACACGGATCAATCGATCCGGTGCATGTATCCGGAGTTAGGCAGGACCGTGGGCTACGCGGTGACCTGTGTCTATGGACTGCCGGACCCGAACTATTCACGGCTAACGTTTATGGATGTGATCGACGCGCTGGACGCATCCAAGAAGCCGACCATACTGGTCTTCCAGCAGAAGTTTCCGCCGGAGATCGCCAGCAAAGTGGGTCTGGCCGGCGGCAACATGACATCGGCCATGAAGGCGGTGGGCTGCATTGGCGCGATTTCGAATGGGCCTTCGCGCGACCTGGACGAAATTCGCCCGATGAGATTCCAATATATGCTCAGCGGTGTGACTGCCGGCCATGGCGGTATGGCCGTTCAAGCGGTCAATGTACCCGTCATGGTGGCGGGCATGGACGTGTCGCCAGCCGACATCATCCACATGGACGAAAACGGAGCTTGCAAGTTCCCTGCCGATAGGGTCGAGGCCGTGCTGAAAAATGTGCGGGCGTTGCAAAAGGAAGAAGAAGCCCGCATCGGCCGACTACAAAAGGCCAATACCGCAACAGAAGTCCGAGAGATCTTTGGCAGCCAATCGTATGCGGCCAAGCAGAAAGACGAATAGACCTTCCATTGCGGTGCTGTCTCAAGCACGGAGTCCAGGCCTTGAAGGAGAGTCGGATCGGCGGACAGGCGCCGTCGTTCAAAAGTTTCCGAGGCACCATAGTCGGATCGTGTCTGGCCGAGAGAGAGAGGTATCACGGAAGTCGCCATGGAAAAACCAATCAAGGCTCAAACCGACGCCAGTGGACGGCCTCTCACCGGGCGACCGGTCATCTACGCCACTCAGGGGCTGATCTCGAGCGGTCACTACCTGACTTCGATGGCCGGAATGCAGATGCTGCTCGCCGGCGGAAACGCTTTCGATGCAGTGGTGGCCGCGGGCTTCGCCGCCGCGGTGATTGAACCGATTGCGTCCTACTCACTGGGGGCCGAGTCCGTCTTCATGTTCTACCATGCTGCCAGTGGGGATCTCCTCTCACTGAGCGGACAGGGTACGGCTCCGGCTCGCGCTACAGTTGATTTCTACCGGGACCAGGGACTCGACTGCATACCCACCGGGCCCGGTTCCCTGGCCCACCTCTCGTTCACCGTCCCGGGTGTAGTCGATGCCTATTTGTCTCTGCTGGAGCGCTACGGGACCCTGAGCCTGGCTCGCGTTCTGGAGCCGGCCATCCAGCTGGCGGAGAGTGGTTTTCCACACTATGAATACATGGTCGATGCCCTCGACTGCGACGCGACCCGAGAACAGTTTGCGCTGTATCCCCCCGGGGGATCTGAGATCTTCTACCATCGAGGGGCTCTTCCCCGGCCTGGCACACTGCTGCTGCAGCCGGGGCTGGCGACGATCCTCAAGCGGCTGGCGGAGCACGGGGCTTCGGGTCCGAGGCTCGACGGCATTCGGTCAGCCCGGGACGACTTCTACCGGGGAGACCTGGCTCGGACTCTGGTGAACTCCGCGAAGAGTGTTGGCGGCATTCTGGAGCTAAGAGACCTGGACGGGTACCAGGCCCGGTTCGAGGATCCCGCCCGCACCCGGTTCCTGGGACATGAAATCTGCGGTCAAACAACCTGGTCCCAGGCCCCGGTCCTCCAGCTGACGCTCAACCTTCTCGAACGCTTCGACCTGAAGACCATGGGACACAACTCCCCGACCTATATCCACACGGTGGTGGAAGCCCTCAAACTGGGGCTGGCCGACCGCGAAGCCCACTTCGGCGACCCCGAGTTTGCGGCGGTTCCCCTGGACGGTCTCCTCTCCAAAGACTATGCCATCCGTCGCTCCCGGCTTATCGATCCTGACCGTGCGCATCCGGAGCTGCCGCCGGCCGGAGATCCCTGGGTGGACTCTCGAGGGGATCGGCCCCCGGCTCCCATTCCAAGCAGCTCCAAGCCAGGGGGCGGAGCGGGGACTCCCTCTTCGCGGGAGCAGGGTACCACCCACATCGCTGCGATCGATCAGGAAGGCAATCTGGTCTGTGCCACTCCCAGTGGGGGCTCTTTCGGGAAATCGGTCTTCTTCCCGGAGCTGGGTTTCGCACTCAGCACCCGGATCGAGATGTTCCAGTTGGGGGAGGGTCATCCCAACGTCCTGGTTCCGGGCAAGCGCCCCCGCACTACCCTGGTCAACTACCTCGTGATCAAGAACGGATCTCCGGTGATGACTTACGGTTGTCCAGGAGGAGACCATCAAGCCCAGGCCAACCTCCAGCTGATGCTCAACACGCTGGTCTTTGGCATGGATCCGCAGCAGGCGATCGAGGTTCCCCGTTTTGCCAGCGACGCGGCTCCCAACTCTTTCCATCCACACGAATATCTGCCAGGTCAACTCTCCCTGGAAAAGGGATTCCCCGACTCCACCTGGAAAGCGCTCCAGGCACTGGGACATCGGCTGGTGCCCGCCACCGTCTGTGGCATGGGAGCCACCATCACTCGCCGGGATCCCCAGACCGGTGTCATGGCCACCGGTGCGGATCCGCGCAGGTCCTGCTACGCATTGGGCTGGTGAGGCGAAGAATCGCGAACCTGCAACCGATCATCCCAAAGATGGTGAGCGGTAGTGCGTGGTGTCATCGGTCTTTGTTCATGGGGCTAAGCAACTGTTTTTCTGTAATTTGACTGAGAGTGATCTGAGATCGGATTCTCCTGTGGTTTGAAATCGACCAGGCTGAGGTACTGTTTCCCGATCAGCCAGTCTTCGTGAATCTCCTCGACGACAGCGGTGATGAGTCGTAGTGCGGACTCGGTGTTTGGAAAGATACCGACGACCCGGGTACGCCGGCGAATCTGACGGTTTAGGTTCTCCAGCCCGTTGTTGGTGCGAATGCGCCGCCAGGTAGAACGTGCAAAACGAAAGACCGTAAAGCCTTCCGGCAGATTGGTCTCCATCCAATCGGCCAGCTCCGGGTTGCGGTCGTAGTATTGCTCGACTCTGGCCCGAAGCATCGCCTCAGCTTCGCCTCCAGACGGGGCATTGAAGATGTCTCGAATGTCAGTGGCGATGGCGGCACGTTGGTCGGATCGGCGGGCGTATCGCTGAGCATTCTGGCTCAGGTGAAACTGACAGCGTTGCCAGGGCACTGAAGGAAAGACAGCTCTTCTGGCAGCTCGTAGTCCTGAGTGGTCATCGCTGACAATCAGCTGCACACCCTCCAGACCACGCTTTTGAAGCTGCTGCAGAAACTCTCGCCAGTGGACCTCCGCCTCGCTGAGTCGGCAGCTGACCCCAATCACCTCCCGCTTGCCCCAGCAGTTGACTCCGGTCGCTTTCAAGACGGCCACATCCTGAATGCTGCCCTGGCGACGGACCTTCTCGTAGTGGGCATCCAGGTACACAACTGGATAGCTGCCCAAAGGGCGGTTGCGAAACTGCTCGAGTTCGTCGTCCAGCAGCTTGGAGATTCTTGAGACCTGGCTGGCGGAGATCTCGGTGCCGCACAGCTGCTCGGTAATCTCAGTGACCTTGCGCGTCGACACGCCCATCACGTACATCTCGGCGATGGCCAGCTTCAGGGCTTTCTCCGAGCGGCACCCTCGCTCCAGGGATCGGGGATAGAAGTCCAGGTGACGTACTTGTGGAATCCGGATTTGAAGCTGTCCCACTCGAGTTGACAGCGTCTTGGCCTTGTACCCGTTGGCGTGGTCTCGACGCTGCTCGCTCCGCTCCCAGCGTCGAGCTCCCAGAAACTCTTCTCGTTCCATCTGCATGGCGGTGTTGAGCAGTTTCTCCAACACTCCTCGAAACGCGTCGCTGCCTTCTTCGATCAGTTCTTTCAACAATTCTCGTGGTAGCCTCTGTTCTGGGTCTGGGGTCATTCGGATCCTCCTTGCTCTTGTCTTGAGTTTTTGGAGAAATCCTGCCCCAGACCTCTGATCCTTTTAGCTCACCTTCCTCAAATTACAGAAAGAACGGTACACCCCTGTTCATGGCCTTGTGCCAATGCAGTCGGCATTCCAGCGGCCAATCGGTACAAATACCGTCCATCTGGCTGGCGCGGGCCTCGTCCCAGATGTCGGGACGGTTGTCGCCGATGTGCAGACCCAGCCAGACCTTCTTACCCTGGGCGTGGGCCCGGCGCATCTGATCCCGGGTTGGGACAAACGTAACCCAGATGCAATCCGCCAGAGGCTCCTTCAAAGCCCCTGCAAATTCGTCGGAGCTTCGAACGATCCAGGCCGTGGTCCGAATCTTGGGACTGATCTCCTTGAACCGCTGGCTGGACTCCCGAGGCTGACCGAAGACAAAAACCTGGTCCAAGAGATCGTATCTGGCCACCAGGTCCACGACCCTCCTTTCGATCCCCGGCTGCTCAGGCTGGCCGATGGCGAGGTTGTTCTTCATGTTCAGGCCTAGCAGCCCGTGGTGAAAGTCGAGGATAAGGGGTCACACAGCGACACTAGACTGACCCCATGGCAATGGGGAAAAAGAAACGTCGACAGCAAGAAGACCTGTGGGTCGCCACCAGTGAGCTGCCCCGCACCGCCGGCCATCCCTTCTACGAAAGACTGAATGGCCTTTTCAACGAACACGGCTTTGACGACTTCGTGGAGGGACTGTGTGCGAAGTTCTATGCAGACAAGATGGGGCGACCGAGCCTGGCTCCGGGAGTGTACTTTCGGCTGCTGCTGGTGGGGTATTTCGAAGGGATCGGATCGGAACGAGGAATAGCCTGGAGAGCAGCTGATTCTCTGGCACTGCGAGAGTTTCTGGGATTGAAACTGAGCGAGTCGCCGTCTGATCACTCCACGATCTCCCGAACCCGACGACTGATCGATGTGGCTACCCACGAAGCAGTCTTTGACTGGGTACTGAAGCGGATCGGGGCGAGCGGCCTGCTGCGGGGCAAGACGATCGGCATCGATGCCACTACGCTGGAAGCGAATGCAGCGCTGCGCAGCATCGTGCGCCGGGACAGCGAGCAGGGGTATGAAGAGTTTTTGATGGAGCTGGCGAAAGCCTCCGGGATTGAGACGCCGCGACGGGAAGATCTGGCCAAACTGGACCGCAAGCGCACGGGCAAAGGATCGAACCGGGTTTGGAAGCACCCGCATGATGCGGATGCGCGGATTACCAGAATGAAGGACGGGCGGACGCACCTGGCGCACAAGGCGGAGCATGCAGTGGATCTGGAGACCGGAGCGATTGTCTCGGTGACGGTACAGGGAGCCGATCAAGGGGACACGCAGACCATGGTGAAGACCCTGACGGAAGCGGCCGAGAAGGTGGAACAAGCGCTGCCGGAGGGACGAGGCATCGAAGAGGTGGTGGCCGACAAGGGGTATCACAGCACGCAGCGGATGGTGGACCTGGATGCGGTGGGACTGCGCAGCTATGTGAGCGAACCGAGGCGAGGGAAGCGACGCTGGCGAGGAGACCGGCAGGGGCAGGAAGCGGTGTATGCGAATCGGCGGCGCATCCGGGGAGAGCGAGGGCAGCGGCTGCTGCGGCAACGAGGAGAGCAGCTGGAGCGACCCTGTGCGCATCTGTACGGGAGCGGAGGGATGAGACGGCTGCATGTACGGGGACATGAGAATGTGTTGAAGCGACTGCTGATCCAGGTGAGCGCCTTCAATCTGGGGATGCTGATGCGTCAGAGCCTGGGTGTGGGAACGCCGCGGGGTCTGCAGGGGCGGATTTGCGCCCTGATGCTACTGATTTTGTCGCTGTTCAAGCGTCTTAAGGGCCTGTTCGGACTGATTCCGGCTGCTTGGCCCGAAAAACCCAACTCAGCGACCCCTTCGCTGCTTCCACCCGTGGGTACCACCTGAGCTCAGAAAACGTACTTCCACCACGGGCTGCTAGGGTCACGGGGACGCGCTGCTGCTGCCGGACCAGAAGGAAGACTTCCTCCAACGTGGGTACCTTCAGGCCGGTGTAGCGGGGATGAACCCAGCTCCCGGCATCCAGCTTGCGGATCTCGGCCAGTGTCATCTCTACGACACGTCCCTTGCCGTTGGTGGTCCGGTCAACCGTATCGTCATGAATCACGACAAGATGGCCGTCCCGGGTCTGGTAGACGTCCACCTCGATGGAGATCCCCAGCTCTACGGCGGCGGCGAATGCGGGCAGCGTATTCTCGGGAGCATGCCGCACCAAGCCTCGGTGAGCCAGCAGGATTGGTTCGCGGTTTCCGACATCAGCGTGTAATGGTTCGATCGTTTGAGTCGATTTGCCCACCGTATTAGAAACATTCTGGCCCGCTGCCAGCTCCGCCATAATCACCGGCACTGCCGCGACCAGCACTAAGACGGTGAATCTCTTCGTGCCGACGCCGTGGGGCTTACGAGCAGTCAACATCGTGTCCCCAGACTTTTCGGTATTGGTAGGATGGATCGGAAATTTCATTAGTAGTGTAACTTTTTTTCTGTAATTTCTGGTCAGGCCTTGGGTCGGAACGACAGAGGTCTGGGACAGGATTCTCCAAAAACAGAAACGAGAATCTGGCAAGGAGAATCAAATGAACCCAGATCTGGAAAAGAGAGTACCACGGGAGATCCTGGCGGAGTTGATCGAGGAAGGAACAGAAGCCTTTCGAGGAATCCTGGAGAAGTTGTTCAACGTGGCGATGCAGTTGGAAAGAAGCGAGTTTCTGGGAGCGGAAGCGTACGAGAGAACAGCCAGTCGGCGAGGCTATCGAAACGGATTCAAAGGCAAGCGGATTCAGACTCGAGTGGGAGAGCTGCACTTGGAGATTCCACAAGTGCGTGGGTTGAGGTTTTATCCCAAGTCGCTGGAGAGGGGTTGCCGTTCGGAGAAGGCCCTGAAGCTGGCCATTGCCGAGATGTATGTGATGGGCGTCTCGACGAGGAAAGTCACCGAGATCACGGAGCAGCTGTGTGGGTTGGAGATCTCGGCCACCCAGGTCTCGAGAGTGGCCGGGATGCTGGACGAAGAGCTGGAAGAGTTTCGAAGCCGGGAGCTGGGAGAGTATCCGATCGTGTATCTGGATGCCCACTACGAGAAGGTTCGAAGAGGCGGCAGGGTGCAGGACGTGGCCATCCTGAAAGCCATAGGAGTCAATCGTTTCGGGACGCGAGAGGTGTTGGGTCTGAGCGCCAAGATCAGCGAAGCGGAGGTGCATTGGCGAGGGTTTCTGGGAGATCTGCACAAGCGTGGACTGAGAGGGGTCGAGCTGTTGGTCAGTGACGATCACGAAGGACTGAAGGCGGCCAGGCGGGCAGTTTATCCGTCGGTGCCCTGGAACCGTTGTCAGTTTCACCTGAGCAAAAACGCCCAACAATATGCTCGCCGCAAAGAGGACAAGCCCCGCATCGCCCAGGCCATGCGGGACATTTTCGATGCCCCGTCTCGAGAGGATGCCGAGGAGCTCAAGGGTAAAGTCGTCAAGAAGTTCGAAAAGATTGCACCGGAGTTCGTGAGCTGGCTGGAAGACAACCTGGATGAAGGGCTGACAGTGTTTGATTTTCCGAGGAGCTGGTGGCGAAGGATCCGAACCATCAACGGACTGGAGAGACTGCACCGGGAGATCCGGAGACGAACCCGGGTGGTGGGAATCTTTCCCCACGAAGCATCGGCGCTGCGGCTCATCTCGGCTGTGCTTGCAGAGATACACGAGGAGTGGTTAACCGGCCGGCAATACCTGAACCTGGCCGGCTGGAAAAAACAAGTGGAGCAGTAGTGTAACTTTTTTTCTGTAATTTCTGGTCAGGCCTTGGGTCGGAAAGACAGAGGTCTGGGACAGGATTCTCCAAAAACAGAAACGAGAATCTGGCAAGGAGAATCAAATGAACCCAGATCTGGAAAAGAGAGTACCACGGGAGATCCTGGCGGAGTTGATCGAGGAAGGAACAGAAGCCTTTCGAGGAATCCTGGAGAAGTTGTTCAACGTGGCGATGCAGTTGGAAAGAAGCGAGTTTCTGGGAGCGGAAGCGTACGAGA
The DNA here is from genome assembly GCA_965205345.1 of Acidobacteriota bacterium. Taxonomy (GTDB): domain Bacteria; phylum Acidobacteriota; class UBA6911; order RPQK01; family CBDAPI01; genus CBDAPI01. The sequence continues at coordinate 186,596 of CBDBGQ010000057.1, forward strand.
GAACAGCCAGTCGGCGAGGCTATCGAAACGGATTCAAAGGCAAGCGGATTCAGACTCGAGTGGGAGAGCTGCACTTGGAGATTCCACAGGTGCGTGGGTTGAGGTTTTATCCCAAGTCGCTGGAGAGGGGTTGCCGTTCGGAGAAGGCCCTGAAGCTGGCCATTGCCGAGATGTATGTGATGGGCGTCTCGACGAGGAAAGTCACCGAGATCACGGAGCAGCTGTGTGGGTTGGAGATCTCGGCCACCCAGGTCTCGAGAGTGGCCGGGATGCTGGACGAAGAGCTGGAAGAGTTTCGAAGCCGGGAGCTGGGAGAGTATCCGATCGTGTATCTGGATGCCCACTACGAGAAGGTTCGAAGAGGCGGCAGGGTGCAGGACGTGGCCATCCTGAAAGCCATAGGAGTCAATCGTTTCGGGACGCGAGAGGTGTTGGGTCTGAGCGCCAAGATCAGCGAAGCGGAGGTGCATTGGCGAGGGTTTCTGGGAGATCTGCACAAGCGTGGACTGAGAGGGGTCGAGCTGTTGGTCAGTGACGATCACGAAGGACTGAAGGCGGCCAGGCGGGCAGTTTATCCGTCGGTGCCCTGGAACCGTTGTCAGTTTCACCTGAGCAAAAACGCCCAACAATATGCTCGCCGCAAAGAGGACAAGCCCCGCATCGCCCAGGCCATGCGGGACATTTTCGATGCCCCGTCTCGAGAGGATGCCGAGGAGCTCAAGGGTAAAGTCGTCAAGAAGTTCGAAAAGATTGCACCGGAGTTCGTGAGCTGGCTGGAAGACAACCTGGATGAAGGGCTGACAGTGTTTGATTTTCCGAGGAGCTGGTGGCGAAGGATCCGAACCATCAACGGACTGGAGAGACTGCACCGGGAGATCCGGAGACGAACCCGGGTGGTGGGAATCTTTCCCCAGGGGTGTACCGTTCTTTCTGTAATTTGAGGAAGGTGAGCTAAAAGGATCAGAGGTCTGGGGCAGGATTTCTCCAAAAACTCAAGACAAGAGCAAGGAGGATCCGAATGACCCCAGACCCAGAACAGAGGCTACCACGAGAATTGTTGAAAGAACTGATCGAAGAAGGCAGCGACGCGTTTCGAGGAGTGTTGGAGAAACTGCTCAACACCGCCATGCAGATGGAACGAGAAGAGTTTCTGGGAGCTCGACGCTGGGAGCGGAGCGAGCAGCGTCGAGACCACGCCAACGGGTACAAGGCCAAGACGCTGTCAACTCGAGTGGGACAGCTTCAAATCCGGATTCCACAAGTACGTCACCTGGACTTCTATCCCCGATCCCTGGAGCGAGGGTGCCGCTCGGAGAAAGCCCTGAAGCTGGCCATCGCCGAGATGTACGTGATGGGCGTGTCGACGCGCAAGGTCACTGAGATTACCGAGCAGCTGTGCGGCACCGAGATCTCCGCCAGCCAGGTCTCAAGAATCTCCAAGCTGCTGGACGACGAACTCGAGCAGTTTCGCAACCGCCCTTTGGGCAGCTATCCAGTTGTGTACCTGGATGCCCACTACGAGAAGGTCCGTCGCCAGGGCAGCATTCAGGATGTGGCCGTCTTGAAAGCGACCGGAGTCAACTGCTGGGGCAAGCGGGAGGTGATTGGGGTCAGCTGCCGACTCAGCGAGGCGGAGGTCCACTGGCGAGAGTTTCTGCAGCAGCTTCAAAAGCGTGGTCTGGAGGGTGTGCAGCTGATTGTCAGCGATGACCACTCAGGACTACGAGCTGCCAGAAGAGCTGTCTTTCCTTCAGTGCCCTGGCAACGCTGTCAGTTTCACCTGAGCCAGAATGCTCAGCGATACGCCCGCCGATCCGACCAACGTGCCGCCATCGCCACTGACATTCGAGACATCTTCAATGCCCCGTCTGGAGGCGAAGCTGAGGCGATGCTTCGGGCCAGAGTCGAGCAATACTACGACCGCAACCCGGAGCTGGCCGATTGGATGGAGACCAATCTGCCGGAAGGCTTTACGGTCTTTCGTTTTGCACGTTCTACCTGGCGGCGCATTCGCACCAACAACGGGCTGGAGAACCTAAACCGTCAGATTCGCCGGCGTACCCGGGTCGTCGGTATCTTTCCAAACACCGAGTCCGCACTACGACTCATCACCGCTGTCGTCGAGGAGATTCACGAAGACTGGCTGATCGGGAAACAGTACCTCAGCCTGGTCGATTTCAAACCACAGGAGAATCCGATCTCAGATCACTCTCAGTCAAATTACAGAAAAACAGTTGCTTAGCCAAACCAGTAATCCTGTGCGGTTTTGGTGCCGGGACACGCGTGAGGAGAGAGACATGGTGGAGGAGCGAGCACGATCGTAGTCGTCAGGGGTGCGCCGGTAACCAGGACTTTCATGATTGTTTTCCTGCAGCCGTGGTTTTTTGGAGAAGAGATGGCAGCTGTTCTAGTTGAACCCTGTGAGGAACCATCATGCCCTCTTTAAAGCGGGCATCGGCTCTGATGGTTATCTCCCTGTTGGTCTACATCGGCTATGGCCTGTCTTTGGCTCGCTACGTTCCCGAACGATCGAATGCCTATCTCTGGGGGGTTTATCACGTCCATTCGGCTTTGTCGGATGGCCTGTTGCCACCTCACGGGATTGCAAAGGCGGCAAAGCAGTCGAATGTAGGCCTTGTCCTGCTCACGGACCATGGGACGCCCCATTTCGAGGCTACGACCTACCGGGCCGAACTCGAAGGCGTGCAGGTTGTTGGAGGTTCTGAGGTAGCCATGGTGGACGGGCACCTCACCTTCTTTGGGGCCAACAAAGTCCCTCTGTTCAGGCTTCCTCCGCACCCACCTGACGCTGTCGAAGACATCAACGAGTGGGGCGGCTATTCGGTCATAGCCTATCCGGACGATCCTGGTTTGGGTTGGAGCTACTGGGACGCGGATTTCAGACCCTCGGGGATCGAAGTCATGAACATGTCCTCGATACTCAAGCGGATAAGCCTGCCGCGCCTGGTGTTGCTGTTCATCTATCTCCCCTTCTCGAGGGACTACTTCCTGACCGGTATGACGCATCCATCTGAGGCCTTGTTGCGATGGGATGATTTGCTCCAAAGGGGTTCAGTGTCTGGATTCCTCGCAGTGAACGCCCATGGCGTATTCCGTCTGGCGAACGTTCTGCCTGTGCCCCTGCCGTCGTATTCGACCTTGTTCGATTCACTGGCTCTGGGCATCGATTGGCGCTACCGGAGATCGCCACTGCAGGCAATTCGGGAAGGGGACTTTTTTTGTCTCGTGAGAGCTGCCGGCGAGCCCCAGAGCTTCGAGTTTACGGCGCAGGCAGGCAGTGGGTCATACCGCAGTGGCAGCCTCATCCGCAGCGAAGCAACTCTACGGGTATCCGTAGGAACGATTGCGCAGAAGGTGCGGGTGGTGTTGCGGAAGGATGGCAAGGTGGTGAGAGAAGTCCTGGATGCGCCACTCGAATATGGGCCAGCTGGTATGGGGATCTATCGTGCAGAGGTTTATCTTGTAGAGCATTCGTTCCTTTCACCTGAAGTGCCCTGGATACTATCGAATCCAATTTCTATCCAGCCCTCGGGACCATCCGACGAAGAGGAGCGCGTTCCGGCACAGTGGGTACCTGATCCCATTGATCTATCGTCGTTCAGGGTGGAGAAGGACGCTGCTTCGGTCGCCTCCTTCAAACCCAGCCGCAGCGGCGGAAGATTGAGGTACACCCTCTCCAGGTTTGTCCCCGGCGGAGAGAACAGGTGGTGCGCTCTCGCCAAAAGGGACAGACTGGATCTTTCCGCTTATTCGGGATTCTACATCCGGGCGGTATCGGACAAATATCTCCGCTATTTCGTCGAGTTGAGAAGTGGTGACCGCTGGTATTTCGGCTCCTTCAAGCTTCATCCTGGGAGGGAGAATCTCTGCCGGGTCCCGTTTGAAGAGTTCTACCGGGTAGGTCGCTCGAGGGAAGAGATGCCTTTGTCAGAAATCGATTCCATGTTCATCAGCAGCAGCAACTACACCTCGAGAACGGGCTTTTCGTCGGAGCTCGAAATAGAAGAGATGGGGTTCTACTGAGGTGGGGGTTCATTTAGTCTTTCTTTCCCCTCGCCCCGAAAAACCAACCGGGCCGGCCAGCCAGAAACGGCAGAGGTCAAAGCGATTTTACGAGCAGATCTCTCGGCCTGGTCAAGTCGGACCGGAGACCCTTTCGCAGAACGAGTTCGCTTGAAAGATGGCTGAAGTCAAAGCCGTCGCACTCAACAACGGCCCGCCCTTGGAGATATCGATCTGGACGTACCCGATCCCACGGGCCCGCCAGAACGAGTTGATCGCGCTCTGGCAAACCGAATGGGACAAGACCGATTTCGATTGGCTGGCTTCCATGAAGGGTGACTACAGTGAGCATCTCAATATTCGTTCGGCGCTGGGACGAGTCAGCGGCCGTCCGGTCGCCACCGCGCTGGTGTGCCACCCGCAGAGGGATCCCGAAGTCGCCGTCGTGGCCTCGGTCCTGACCCATCCCGATTTTCGCCGATTGGGAATCGCGGCTCAAATGACCAACGCCGTGGTTGATTGTGCGTGGAGTGCCGGCTGTCAGGTCTGCTACCTCGGCGCCACGCGCAGCCCGAAGTCGGTTTATTTTCGGTGCGGATTCGAGTGGTGGAATGGCGGTGTAATGCGCCGAGTACTGGAGGAACGGGGCGATTGTGAATCGAGCTTCTTTGCCCCGGGGCAGCCGACGTCGATCCGCCCGGCGAACTGGGGTGACCTCCCGGGCATGGCCTGCTTGGTCGTGCAGCCGCTGGACAGCCTGGTGCTCGACTATTCTCGAGGCCTGCTGTCCGGAAAATTTGTCGATCTGAACCGATGTGTGTCCAATTTTCCGGTGGTCCGCTACGAGGTTGACGAGCGGGGCGGCGTGCTGTGCATGCTGGTTGGTCGTTCAGCGCACCGTATTTTAGGATTCGGCACTCTGACACCGGGACCGGGCGGGGGCCGCGCGCATAAGGCGGTCCTGGACGTGGTGGCTCATGATAACTACGAACACGAAGTCGATCGTATGATTGAGCACCTGGTCGCCGAAGCTCGTGGACGGGATATTGAAGTTCTCCAGGCCTTCGTGGCGTCGCGGGATGAAAAAAAGAGGGGCTGGTTTGAAAAAGCCGGCATGCGGGTCGTGGCAACACTTCGCGGCGAGATCAAGGTTCAAGCGCGGTCGATCGATGTGCTGGTCGCCGAGCGACATTTACATTGAAGGCAGATCCGAATACTTCGATTCTGTTTCTTAGCCCCTAGGCCTTTTATTAGACTTGGCGCGAATCTCCTCAACCCGGCTCTGCAGCTTGTCCGCCTCTGCATTGCGGTCCATCTTTCGTAGCAGGGCTATGTAGTTTTCCAGACTCATGGCCACATCGGGATGTTCCAGCCCAAGTCCCTTCTCACGGATGGCAATTGTGCGCTTCAAGAGTGGTTCGGCTTTGGCATACTTCCCCTGGCTGCGGTAGAGCTCCGCCAGGTTGTTGAGGCAGATAGCAACCTTCAGGTGATCCAGTCCCAAGGCCTTTTCGGCGGTGGCCAGCGCCTGCTGATAGAGAGGCTCCGCCTCGGGATACCTCCCCTGGGCGCGGTAGAGCTCCGCCAGGTTGTTGAGAGAGCCAGCCGTGTTGGGATGTTCAGATCCCAGCACCTCATTCACGATCTTCAGAGCCCGTTGGTAGAGGGGCTCCGCCTCGGCGTACCTTCCCTGGGCTCGGTAAAGCTCGGCCAGGTTGTTCAGACTCCCAGCCACTCCCGGATGGTCTGGACCCAGTACCTTCTCTCTAATGTTCAGAGCCCGTTGGTAGAGGGGCTCCGCCTCGGAATATCGTCCCCGGGCATAGGAGAAAGCAGCCAGGTTGTTGAGGCTGGCAGCGACGATCGGATGCTGCGGTCCCAGCACCTTCTCCACGATGGCCAGCGAGCGGTGGTAGAGGGGCTCCGCCTGAGAATACTTCCCCTGGGCACGGTAGAGCTCCGCAAGGTTATTGAGGTTCGTAGCGACATTCACATGTTCGGGTCCCAAGACCTCTTCTGCGATGGCCAGAGCCCGCTGGTAAAGAGGCTCGGCCTCAGTGTATCTTCCCTGTTCAGAGTAGAGGCCAGCCAAGTTGTTGAGGCTTTCCGCCAGGCTGGGATGATTGGCTCCCAGGGACTTTTCTTTGATGGCCAGAGCCCGTTGGTAGAGGGGCTCCACCTGAGAATACTTCCCCTGGGCACGGTAGAGCCCCGCTAGGTTGTTGAGGCTGGTGGCAACATCGGGATGATCTGGTCCCAGTATCTTTTCCCTGATGGCCAGAGCCCGTTGGTAGAGGGGCTCCACCTGAGAATACTTCCCCTGGGCACGGTAGAGCCCCGCCAGGTTGTTGAGGCTGGTAGCGACAGCGGGATGATCCGGCCCCAGTACCTTTTCCCTGATGGCCAGTGAGCGCTGGTAAGGTGGTTCCGCCTCGGTGTACTTTCCCATCGAGCGATAGAGCCCACCAAGGTTGTTGAGGCTTGTCGCTACGTTGAGATGGCCCGGCCCATGCACTCTTTCCCTAATAGCCAGGGAGCGTTGGAAGAGGAGTTCCGCATCGACGTATTTCCCCGCAGCGTGGTGGAGTTCGGCCAGATTGTTGAGGCTTGCGGCCACATCGGGATGTCCTGTGCCCAGTTTTTTCTCCCTGATCGATAACGAGCGCCGATACAGAGATTCTGCCTCGTCATACTTTCCCGTGTCGCGGTAGAGTCCGGCGAGATCATTGAGGATCGTGGCCACTGTACGGACCTCGGATCCCGGCTGATTCTCGATGATGGCCAGGGAGCGTTGATAGAGAGTCTCCGCCTTCCCGTACTTGCCTCGCACGTGACAGAGCGAGGCGAGGTCGTAAAGGATCGTGGCTACGTCACGATGTTCCGGTCCTAGCACGTTCTCTCTGATGGCCAACGCGCGTTGGTAGAGCGCTTCCGCCTCCTGATATCTGGTCTGGGCGTGGTAGAGCAAGCCAAGGTTGTAGGAGGTGGTGGCAAGGCGAATGTCGAGGTCTCCGAACTTTTCGGCTTCCCCGAGAGCAGCCAAGAACAGCTTCTCTGCTGACACGAAGAGACCCTGCTCGTAAGCCTTCTCTCCGTCACCATTGTACTTCTCCCAAAGCGTTTCTTGACTGGACGCCTCTGCAGCCACCAACGCTACACTCAAGGCCCCCACTATCCAGAAACGGACAACGCACTGTTCTTTTTCATTTCGTCCAAGCTTTGGACCCAGAGGACGGAGCAACCAGTTGAGCCTCATTTCAAGTGTCATTGTGTACTAATTACTGCTCTACGAGGATTTTTCCTTTATGTAAATCGTTTGGTTCAATTGCGGCGGGGGTATCAAGCTCTCCTTCTTCCCACAGGGCCAGGACACTAGGATCGACTCCACGCGAGTCTCATTGCCGAGTCCAAAATTAAGACGCAGGTCGCTCTGACTCAGGTAGCTACTGCCGGCTCGAACCTCCTGTGTGAGTTGCTGCTTTCCAGCCTTCAGATGAATCTTTGCTCCGATCCCATCACGATTGCAGTCAGTTCCGTTCAACTTGAATTTAAGCCAGTGATGGGAGCTGCGAGTACGGTTCTCAAGCAAGTCAGACTTTCCATTGCTATTGGTTACCAATAAATCCACCCTGCCATCATTATTGAAATCACCAGCTGCCGAGCCGCGGGAAACGTTCTTATGTTTGAAATAGCCGCCCGCCCGGGAGGACACTTCTGAGAACGTGCCCTGACCTTGGTAGAGAAACAACTGGTTCGTCTGACGGTATTCCGTACTGCGTTGAACCAGACGGGTGTTCTCCAAGACATGTCCGTTGGCCACAAAGAGATCGGGTAACCCGTCGTTGTTGTAGTCGAACCAGTTGGTCCCAAAACCCAGGGGCACAAAACTGGAACCCGCCAAACGAGATTCGATGATCTGGTCCGTGAAGGTCCCTGAACCGTAGTTCCAATATAGATTATTATTCTCGAGCGAATAATTCGTGACGTGGATACTAGAATAACCGTTTCCCAAGTCCGCGGCATCGACCCCCATTCCGGCCTGAGCAAGGCCTTGCCCACTGAAGGCCGTTCCCGACTGGAGCGAGATGTCCTGGAAACTCCCGTCACCATTATTTGCAAAGAGGTAATTGGCGGTGGTGTCGTTCGTTACATAGAGGTCTGAATCGTTGTCATTGTCCATATCGAGCCAAATGACACCTAAACTCTTACTGTAGAGCGGATCCTCTCTCAGTCCGGCCTTCAGGGTAGCCTCCTCGAAAACTCCATTTCCCTTATTGCGGTAGAGGGTATTGGGAACGCCACTGTAGATGTAGGCGTTGATCTCTGCGCTGACGGACGAAAAGGGAACCTCCAGGTAATTACAGACGTAAAGGTCGACATATCCGTCGCGATCGTAATCTGCAAAGGCGGCGCTGGTGCTCCAAAGTGGATCTCCCACACCTGCCTTTGCGGTAACGTCTGTGAAGGTCCCGTCCCCATTATTGTGATAGAGAACATTTGGGCCCAGATTGGTCAGGTAAATATCTACAAATCCATCGTTGTCATAGTCGGCAAAAGCACACCCCATCCCGTAGGAAGTGTCACCGACTCCGGCCTTTGTACTGACATCGGTGAAGGTGCCATCTCGGTTATTGCGGAAGAGCGCATTCGTCGTCGGCGAGACTGATTGGATCCCCGGTCTGGCGCCTCCATTAACCAGATAAATGTCCAGCCAGCCGTCATTGTCATAGTCGAGGAATCCTCCTCCCGACCCCATCGTCTCCGCGATGTGTGTCGTGCCTGATGCTCCAGCGACATGAGAAAAGCTTAGCCCTGCAGGTTGACTTACATCGAGCAACAACGGAGGAACAAGCAAGCCATCCTGGGTCGAAACTAGCGATCTCAACGAACCGATAGCGACCACGGGAAAGTAACCAATCAATAGGATCTTGACCCAACCATTCTGGTTCACGGGTTGAGGATTCTCATAGGGCTGTCCAACCTCCGTCCACCATCAGGTTTGTTCCAGTGATATAGGCTGAGGCATCGGAAGCAAGAAATACCACGGCCCTCTTGATGTCATCGTTTTCCGCCATTCGTCGGAGTGGACAACGCTTTCTGTATTTCTTCAAGAATGGCTCGGGCCGATCCGCCAGGTAGCCTCCAGGACTGAGGCAATTCGCTCGGACTCCTTTTTTCCCGTAACGGTTAGCCAAATACCGGGTGAAGTTGATCATTCCTGCCGGCATCGTTCCTTCACAGAAATCGAACTCCAGGTTCCGAAAACAGGCTAGATGATCGAACACCTGGCTCTGGGTACGGTATTCGATCATACACCCGCCCCCGGTGGAGCCACTCGCGGAGTTCTTTACCGGGCATGATAATAGGTCTACACCAGTGTCTGCCCCGGCAACAACGGCGGCATCGGGCAACCCAAGGTTTCGGCAATGGCACGCATCAGCTCTGCCTCATTGGGCGTAACTTCCTGATCGGCCACAATAGTGTTAGCACAGGCTTTGAGCAGGATCTTTTTCTTGCTCATTCCCACTGTGTTAAGCACATCCAGTGCTGTACCGAGATCTTTGAAATTGATCTCTTTTCTTGATAATAGCTTCTGGCCTTGTATGTTGATCACTGCGGCCCCGGCATCAAAAGCTTTACTCACTTGGCCTGGATCGGAATGCCCTACCCAGGCCAGAGCGGAAAGCAATGTACTGCACTGAGACTGCAGACGTTCAAGCCCATAATATTGAGGACGTGCACGTTGTGGCTGGCCGAGATGATGATCCACAATGCGCAGCAACACCCATTCAAAAAACTCGATTTTTCTGTCAGCTTTGACCAGGACATCGAGATTGACTTTGAAATTGTGGTGTTGTGTTGGCGACAATGCCTTCAAGGAACCCAGCGTCATGTCGACCAGCGGCAGGCGATGTTGTTTTTCCAATGCAGCGATCTGCCGGGACATGACTTCAGTCAATTCGGCCAGACCCCGTTCGGCGTGTTGTTTGAGCTGGTCAACCTGGCGTTGCCGGACATCCGCTTCTTCATTCAAAAGCAGGCCATAGAGCACCGCCCGTGCGCCGTAGGGATCGCGCGCGGCATTTTTTACGGTATCAGGAATTTCAGAGATTAACTTGGCTGCATGGGCAACATGCTGGGGTGTCGGCTGACCGATCACCTCAATGCCCGCCATGACCGTCACGGCCTGCGCCATTTTCTCGCGTCGTGCAACCGGTTTTTCCTTGAGACTTTGTTTCGGCCTGCCCTCACCAACACGCAGCTGACGTGCCTTTGGGAATTCCCCGTCCCAGCGCGGCTCAATGCGACGGATACGTTGCTCCAACGGTGGATGGGTTGTAAACATGGAAGAGAGCATCCCCGTCACACCCGTGGCAAAAAACATATGACTGAATTCCGGCGCCGAACCATGTTCAAGAATACCATGACCGGTACTGCCACCAATTTGTTTCAAGGCCCCGGCAATGCCATCGGGATTGCGCGTGAATTGCACCGCTGATGCATCGGCAAGGTATTCGCGCTGACGACTGATCGACGATTTGATCCAGTTGCCGAAAAACGTCCCGATCGCCCCGATGACGATCAACCCTCCACCAACTGCAATCAACGGGAGCGGATTGGAATCCTTGCTACGGCGACGCCCGGTGCTTCTTCAGGCAACTGTTGTTGAGGGCGGAGTACTCCTCACCAAGACTGCTTGAGATCCGGTGTACAGTTACCTCGGATAGCCTCCGTCAGGTATGTTCCGTGCTTCGCACATGTTTGACGACTCAGGAAAGTCCAGGAATCCAGGTGAGATCGTGCTTTCCGAGGTTGCTGGAGACAATTAAGAACACTTCCCTGAAGAAGCGCCGTGTATCTTCGTTAATCCACGCACAGGAAAGCGTTGGAGGAATCCCGAAAAGGCGTTCAAGCGGGGAGCCAAGGAGGCTGCTCTGAAACGACGCAAGTCGTGAAACCCCACCCATTCCTCAGTGCGTTCGTGACAAACGTAACTAGATTAGTTCAGATGAAGAGACTAAAATAGTCATATGACACGAGTTTCGATTTCCGAGTTAAAGGCTCACTTGTCGCGTTACTTGCGAGAAGTGCGGCGCGGAGGCGAGATCCAGGTCCTGGATCGGGGAGTTCCCATCGCCAGGCTCAGCCGACTGGAAGTTACCCCCCTGCGCGACACTGATCGGCGGGCTCGGCTGATCAAAGGGGGAGTACTGTGGCCGGGAAGCGGGGCGGTCGGCACGCTCCTGGCGAAGGAGCCCATCAAGCTCGAAACCAGCATTTTGAAGGCTCTCGAAGAAGAGCGAGCTGACCGCTTGTGAGGTATTGGGATGCATCGGCGCTGGTTCCACTGGTGGTTTCCGAACCTGAGAGTCAGCAAGTGCGGAACTGGCTGGAAGAGGACTCCAGAATCGTAACCTGGACCTGGTCTTCCGTGGAGTTGGCCAGTGCGGTCGAGCGGCGCTTCCGGGAAGGCCTCCTTTCGAGAGAGCAACGCCGCCAGTGTCTGGATGCCTTTGGGGCTCTTGCGAAACAATGGGACGAGGTGATCGATCTTTTTGCGACAAGATCCCGGGCCCTGGCCCTTCTCGCCCGGCACCCTCTCCGAGCCGCCGATGCCGCTCAGCTCGGCGCAGCCTTGTTGGTCGCTGAGGACAACCCGGCTGAGCTGGAATTTGTTTGCCTCGACCAACGTCTGGCCTTGGCTGCCGAAAAAGAAGGGTTGCGCGTCATTCTATGAAAGCCAGAATTGTGGAAAGCCGTAATTGTGCCTGGCCCGGCCGCAGACTGACGTCAAAGCTGTGCAACGGGAAGCTCAGGCCTTTGCCGAGGGCCTTGATGAATGTTTCTTTGCGCCTCCGCAATGGAAGAACGGGTCCGTTTTCTGGTCGCCGGTCATCCCTATGAATCGTTTGGACTCCCAGGCTGAGAAAGCCCGCCTGGCCAATCCAACTAGTGGATACTGTTCCGGCCCAATATTCTCCGGTTTCAATCTTGTCGAGTGAGGAATTGATCATCGGTTTCTCCTAGCGCGCCGTCCAACCGAGATCGATGTTCCAAGCAGCCCCGGTCACTGAGGCTGCTCGATCGGAGCAAGGTAGGAACGAAATCGGCAGGTGGGGTAGGGATGAGGCGTCTCCGTAAGTTATTGAGTGTGCTTACTAAGACAAAGGTAACACTTTATTCCGGAGACATGGGTAACACTTTCTCCCATTTGGGGAGGAAGCTATGCCCTGGAAGGAGTGTCAGATCGTGCAAGAACGTCTCCGATTCATTGCCCGCCTGCTCGATGGCGAGAAGATGGCCGGCCTGTGCCGTGAGTTCGGTATTTCCCGCAAGACCGGCTACAAGATCTATAACCGCTACAAGGACTGTGGCATCGATGGTCTGACAGATCGCAGTAGGCGGCCCTACCGCCATGCCAACCAGCTACCGATGCAGATCGAGAAGCTGATCGTTAACCTCAAGAAGAGTATCCGCAGGCACTCCAATGATCCGGGAACGATCGCGACCCCTGAGGTAGTGCACATGGGGTGCACCCAAGATCCGGATAGAAAACAGAAGCGACAAGAAACTGCGACGGGTCGGGACGGTGAGAGGTCCCGATGTCCACTGTCCCGCCATCAGTACAGTGCATGCCGTCCTGGATCGAAACGGCTTGGTGAAGCCCACCACCTGGCGACGCTGAACGCGATGTCACAGGATCACGCTAGCAGGCATTGACCCCTCGCATTTGACGGGGACGAAAGGCAAAGCTTGGTCATGTCCTCTGGATCATCAACTGAGTTCAAGTGGCCGGCTGAGAATCGGAAGCTGAAACGCAAGCTCGAGAAGTATTGAAGCCATGGCTGGATCTGGCAAAAAAAAGTTCTCGCAACTGTTGGGAATCGTCTCTGGCGAGCATGCGAAGTAGAACGGAGACGAGAGCTGATGGACGAAGCTTTGCGATTCTCACAATCGTCCACGGAGTCCGTGCCGGCTGTCAGGCTACTGGATCTGCCGCCATCGAGTCTGTATCGGGAGAAACTGTCGGCTGCGAACGGACCGGCGCAACGGATCCTCGGCCTTTCGGGCGGGCATCCCCACGCGCCTGGGGATGCCCGCCCGAAAGGGAAGCCGTTGTGGAGGTCCTGCACAGCCGACAGTTTATCGACAAAGCTCCTGCCGCCGTATGGGCGGAGCTGCTGGACGAAGCGGCAGATACTTGTGCTCGATTCGAACCATGTACCGGCATTCTGGACTCAAACGTCTGGATTGTTAGAATCGCAACGCTTCGTCGCATCAGCGCTCGCCATCCGTTCTCAATCGCTGCTCAAGCCAGAGAGACTTCTGGCCAACCGTTGCCCGAGACCAATGCTGGTCGTGGGACATCACCAAGCTGAAGGGGCCCGTCAAACTTCTGGAGCTATTACGTACCTCTACGCTGATCCTGGACATCTTCAGCCGCTACTGTGCCTGGGCTGGATGGTGGCCACCCAGGAAAGCTCCCGCCTGGCCAAGGTCTTCGATCGCCCAGAGCTACTCCAAGCAGGTCAGATGCGTAGCGGGTGGTCTCACCCTGCATGCCGATCGTTGGCGTCGTCGATGAGTCTCCAAAGCACTCGGCCTTGCTACTGGCCGATCTCGGCGCAGTCACCAAGCTCTCACTCTCGGCCTCGATGTCTGTGACGCAGCAATCGGCCTACTCCAGGAATCCCGGAGCTTCATAGACGGGCTCAAGTACCGTCCCGAATTCCCGGCTCGTTTCGGCACCATTCAGCAAGCCAGAGACTTCTGTCGGGATTTCTTCGATTGGTATAACCGCGACCATCGCCATCTCGGGTATCGGCCTGCACACTCCCGCAGCGATTGTGGAGACCTCTCCTCACCGCTCCGAGGTTTCCACCATCCTCAGTTTCTTGTCGCTTCTGATCCCAAACATTCTGGAGGCCAGCTTCATCGCACTCTTCCCGGAGAGATTTCCCAACGGCAAGACCCGTGTCCTCACTCATTCTTGGCACCGAGGGCCGGTCTACCGATGCAGACCCTCCCGAAAAGCTGATCGTTAACTTTTGAGATGAAGGACTATCAGTAATGGGGTTCACCAAAGTGTCTCGGGAAAGACTGTTGACACGTGTCCGTCCCGATGTCCACTGTCCCGCCATCAGTACAGTGCATGCCGTCCTGGATCGAAACGGCTTGGTGAAGCGCCGGAAGAGGCGCAGATACAAAGCTCAGGGAACAGCGCTGTCGCGAGCGACAGCGCCCAACGAGTTGTGGTGTGCTGACTACAAGGGTGAGTTCATGCTCACCGACCGACGTTACTGCTTTCCCTTGACCGTTACGGATTTCGCCAGCCGATATCTGATCACCTGTGATGCGCTGTCTACCACCAAGGAAGTTTATGCCTTCAGTGTCTTTGAGCGGGCTTTCAAGGACTTCGGGCTGCCCACAGCGATCCGCACCGATAACGGCATCCCTTTCGCCTGCCCCAACTCCCTGTTTGGCTTGAGCAAGCTCTCGGTCTGGTGGTTGAGGTTGGGGATCAACATCGAGCGCATCAAGCCGGGACACCCGGAACAGAACGGCCGTCACGAGCGCATGCACCTGACCCTGAAGACCGAGGCGACCAGGCCCGCTTCCGAGAACTTCCTACAACAGCAGGTCCGCTTCGATGAGTTCATCGAACGCTACAACCAGGAAAGGCCCCATCAAGCCCTGGATATGAAGGTCCCAGCCGATCTCTATACAAGTTCACCCAGACCCTACAAGGGACTAGGCGATCTCGACTATCCGTTCCATGACTGGACGGCCACCGTTACCACTTGTGGCCGCATCTGTTACAAACGCCGGAAGATCAACTTAAGCACTGTGTTCGCCGGCCAGAAAGTCGGCGTCAAACAGGTTAGCGACAGAATCTGGCTCGTCAGCTTCATGCAGTACGACCTCGGATACTTTGATCACGAGACCTGCAGGCTCGAGCCCATCGAAAATCCGTTCAGCCCAAGAGTGTTACCTATGTCTTCAGTATAATCTGTAACCCATGTCTCCGGAATGGACCGAAAACAAATGGCGCGCCCGACAGGATTCGAACCTGTGACCTACGGTTTCGTAGACCGGCGCTCTATCCGGCTGAGCTACGGGCGCACAAAGGCAGGAGTTTAGCACGGGGAAGTCGCGCAGATCTATTCTGCCAGCCTTCAGTTTTGAACCTTCAACTTTCAACCCTACGCGTTCAATTTTGCACTCCTTCCTTCTTGCCGATTGCGAGTTCCTGCGCTAAGAAAGAGTGACATGTCCTACACAAACGAGCATTCTCTGCGAGTCCGCTACGCCGAAACGGATCAGATGGGAGTTGTTTACTACGGGAACTATTTCATCTACTTCGAGATCGGTCGGGTCGAATTCTGCCGGGCCATCGGCTTGCATTACAAGCAGATGGAGAAGCAAACCGAGTGCTTTCTGACGGTCGCTGAAGCCGGTTGCCGCTACCAGAGGCCGCTGACCTATGACACCCGGTTTCTGGTCAGAACCACTCTGGAGACTTTCCGGGATACGTTCCTGTCCTTCCGATATGAAGTGCTGGCTTTTCAGGGTGGGACCCGTCTGGCCCAAGGCTGGACCAAGCACATCGTCACCGGTCCAGAGGGGCGGCCTCGCAAGATCCCCGAGCCCTATGCGGGCCTGTTGAGGGGGGCGGTGTAGGGGGGGCCGCGTTCCAGGTTCCACGTTCCAGGTTCCACGAACCTTCAACCTTCAAGGATAGCCGCATGGAAGTGGTTCCCACTTTACGCCATGCCGTTAAGAGGTCGGGTCTGTGCTACGGTTGAGAACCGTGAAAGCCGCGAAGGACTGGTTCCTGTTTGCAGTCGTACGAGTGGGCCTGTTCCTTCTAGGCTGGACGCCCCGGTTTCTGGCCCACTCCATCTGCCGCACCGTGGCCGCCTGGGTCTGGATGGTAGATTCGAAACACCGATCCGTCGGGATGACGAATCTGGCCATCGCTTTCCCTGGCCGCTCCGTCGCCTGGAGACGCCAGGTGCTCCGGGACAGCTTTGAGCATCTCGGAGACCAGGCCGTGGAGCTCTCCCGCCTTCCTAGAATGGGATCTGCTGAGATGCACCGCCGCATCCGCTACGAGAGCCAGTACGGGCTGGCCAACTACCTGGAAGCCCGAAGTTCCGGAAAGGGAATCTTGTTCGTCACCGCCCACGTGAGTGCCTGGGAGTTGCTGCCGGCGGCCCATGCGGCCCGAGGCTATCCCCTCAGTTTCCTGGTGCGTCGTCTGGATAATCCCTGGCTCGATCGCTGGAGCAAGACGATTCGATGTAGATTTGGAAACCGCGTCGTAGATAAACGCAGGGCTCTGCGCAAGGTCATGAGTCTGCTTCGGGAAGGGAAGGACGTCGGTTTTCTTCTGGATCAGAATGTACAGGAAAGTGAAGGAGTCTACGCTCCACTTTTCGGGCGGCCTGCTTCTACCAGCTCGAGTGTAGCGGCACTGGCGGTCCGAACTGAAGCTCCCGTGGTACTCGGGTTCCTTTGCCCGGACTACCGGCTCGGGTTCTACCGGATTCGCTTTTACCCGGCTTTGTACGCCTTGAAGGAAGAGAACCCGGAAGCCGAAGTGCTGCGTCTGACAGCAGAGATCAATCGGCATATCGAGGAAGTGATTCGAGAGTTCCCGTCCCACTGGCTGTGGGGGCACAGGCGGTTTCAGACCCAGCCGGAAGGGGAGCACCCTTACGACGGGTGAGTTCCACGTTTCACGTTCCACGTTCCACGTCTCTCGCTTACTCTTGTGCGCGCCTCATGGCGTGGAACGTGAAACGTGGAACAGAATCCTCGGCCTGAGTTATGCTGGTTGGGTTTTTGTTGCGTGTATTGGGACGGCCCTCGGGCTGAGAACGAATAGGGAGGAATCAATGGCGACGCGAGTTGCAATCAATGGATTTGGAAGAATCGGGCGAAATGTCTTCAGAGCGGCTCTCAAGAAAGGGTCGGATCTCGAGTTTGTGGCCGTCAACGACCTGACCGACCCCAGGACGCTGGCCCATCTCCTGAAGTACGATTCTATCTATGGGAGACTCGAACCGGATGTCCGTCACGATGGAGACTCCATCATGGTCGGTCATTCAGATCTGCGGGTGTTCTCAGAGCGGGATCCGGCAAGGATCCCGTGGGAATCGGCGCAAGTCGATGTGGTCATCGAGGCGACCGGTCTGTTCCGCGCCCGCGAGGATGCATCGAAGCACCTGCGCGGATCGGTGAAGAAAGTAGTCATCACAGCCCCTGCTAAGGAGCCGGATGTAACGCTTGCCCTGGGAGTCAATGAAGAGGCCTACGACCCGGACCGACATCACATCATCTCCAATGCCAGCTGCACGACCAACTGCCTGGCTCCGGTGGCCAAGGTCCTGCACGATGCATTCGGGATCAAGAAGGGCCTGATGACGACCATTCACAGTTACACCAACGGCCAGCGGATTCTGGATCTTCCACACAAGGATCTGAGGCGGGCGCGAGCTGCAGCTCTTTCAATGATCCCGACCACCACGGGAGCGGCGGCCGCCGTGTCTCTGGTTCTCCCGGAAATGGAAGGGAGGCTCGACGGCATTTCCATTCGGGTCCCCACGGCTACGGTATCCCTGGTGGATCTGACCGCGACTTTGGAAAACAACGCCACCACCGAAGAAATCAGACAGGCTTTCCGAGGGGCAGCCCAGGGGGCCATGAAAGGCATCCTTCGATACACGGATGAGGAGCTCGTCTCCTGCGATTTCAGCGGTGATGCGCACTCGGCCACCGTGGACGGTCCCTTCATTCGAACCCTGGGTGAGAGCATGGTCAAGGTTCTCGCCTGGTATGACAATGAATGGGGTTATTCGAATCGTGTCCTCGATCTGACGGAAATGGTTTCCCGCCGGCGCGGAGAGCCGGTGGCCAGCAGCTGAGGTCATCCGGTGCGCCGCATTCCCCGGAAGCTCTCTATCTCAGATTTGGATGTGGCTGAAAAGCGGGTCCTGATGAGAGTGGACTTCAACGTTCCACTCTCAGGGGGGGATGTCGCCGATGATTCGCGGATCCAGGCCGCTCTCCCCTCGATTGGATTCGCCCTGGAGGGAGGCGCCCGGCTAGTGCTGGCCTCCCATCTGGGTCGGCCCCGCGGGGAAAGAAGGGAAGATCTGTCGCTGGTCCCGGTGGCTGAGCAGCTCGCTGTTGTGCTGGGCCGACCGGTTGGTTTTTCCGTCTCCTGTATGGGCGGGGAAGTCGAAGAAGCCGTCTCAGAACTGAAACCCGGGCAGGTCTTGCTGTTGGAGAACCTGCGTTTTCACCGTGGCGAGAAAAACAACGATGTCGAGTTCGCCCGCAGCCTGGCCTCTCTGGCTGATCTGTACGTCAATGACGCCTTCGGGACCGCTCATCGAGCCCACGCCTCTACCGCAGGTGTACCGAATGTCATGGGTGGCGGAGCAGCCGGTTTTCTGATGGCTAAGGAGCTCAAGTACCTCTACGGGGTTCTGGACGACCCCGAAAAGCCGGTTGTGACGATTCTGGGAGGAGCCAAGGTTTCAGACAAAATCGGGATCATTCGATCACTTTTTCCATTCACGAGCACTTTCCTGATCGGTGGCGGTATGGCCTTCACATTCCTGCGCGCCCAGGGAGTCGGATGCGGTGAATCGCTGGTGGAAGAGGACAAAGTGGGCCTCGCTCGAGAGCTTCTCGAGGAAGCCCGTCTGGCAGGTGTTGAAGTATTACTGCCGGTCGACCACCTGGTGGGGTCGACTCTGAGCCGGGATGTCCAGGTCGAGCCTTGTCCGACCAGGTCCGTTCCCGACCAGAAAATGGGGCTCGACATCGGTCCCCAGTCGGTCGAGCAGTTCAAGCAGGTTATCGCGGACGCCGGGACCATCATCTGGAATGGTCCGATGGGCGTGTTTGAAATCAGCAGCTGTGCCTCGGGAACGATGGAGATTGCCAGGGCGGTGGCTGGGGCTGATGCGACCTCCATCGTCGGTGGCGGTGACTCCGCCGCAGCCGTACGACGGGCCGGAGTAAGCGACTCGATCACCCACGTCTCCACGGGCGGAGGGGCCTCCCTCAAGCTCCTGTCGGGAGAACCACTCCCAGGAGTTGAGGCTCTGACAGATCGAAAGGAAAAATAGAACGGTGAGGCGAGAGCCCACCGTTGCACTTACGCGGGAAGACCGCCTGCCGGTATAGGCTGTGACCGATCGAAGGGAAGAACAGAACCGTGAGGCGTCAGCCCACCGTTGACGAGTGTGTTGTTGTGTTGTGCTGGAATTGTACGTTTCCAAGAGAGTTCGAATGCAGAGAAAACCGCTGATCGTCGGCAACTGGAAGTGCTTCAAGACTGTCGCTGAAGGCCGGCAACTGGTGCGGGAACTCCGAAACGCCGCAGAAGGTGTCTCGGATGTCGACATTGTTGTGGCCCCGCCTTTTACGGCGCTAGCCGCCGTGGGCGCGGAATTGTCCGGTTCAGGCATTGGTCTGGCAGCCCAGAACGTTCACTGGGAAGCACAGGGAGCCTGGACAGGCGAGATCGCAGCCGAGCTGTTGCTCGACGTCGGATGTGGATATGCCATCATTGGACACTCGGAAAGAAGGCAGTTCTTCGGGGAGACATCAGGGAGGGTCAATCGACGGCTGCGGCGCTGCCTGGAAACCAATCTCATCCCTATTGTGTGCACCGGGGAAACTCAGGATGAACGTGAGTCGGGACAGGCTAAAGAGATCATTCTGGGTGACTTAGCGAGTTGTCTGGATGGATTGACAGCCTCCGAGCTATCCCGTATGATCATCGCTTACGAGCCCATCTGGGCCATCGGAACAGGGCTGACGGCGACACCGGAAATAGCCCAGGAAGTCCACCAGTGGATTCGAAGCTGGACAGCGCGCGAGTACTCTCCGCAACTCTCCAGTTCAGTGCGAATCTTGTATGGTGGAAGCGTCAAACCTGACAATGCCTCAGATTTGATGCGGCAGGAGGATATTGACGGGGTCCTGGTTGGAGAGGCCAGCCTCGATGTGAAGAGCTTCCTGGGAATCGTCCAATTCGAATCCGGGTAGTCCCTTCACCTTTCGTCCGGGAAAGAAGAAATGATCCTATTCGTAGCTTTACATATCCTGGTTTGCTGCTTTCTGATCCTGGTCGTGCTGCTCCAGTCGGGGAAGGCGGGGGACCTGGCCTCGACCTTTGGCGGAGGCGGCAGCCAGACAGCCTTCGGGACCCGGTCGGCGACTTCTTTGCTGACCAGGTTCACGGCTGTGGGTGCTGCCCTGTTCATGGTGACTTGCCTGATCCTGGCGGGCTGGGCGAAGAGGGGTGAGTCGAGCGTGATGACGAACACTCCCACCAGCACGGCTCCGGCTGAAGCTACCGGTGCCGAGGAACAGGCTCCTGGTGGACAGCCCCAGACCGAGCCCGAAGCCACTCTACCCCCCGCAGAAGAGAGTTCCGGAGAAGGTGGCGAGAACTCGACCGGGAGCTAGGGTCCAATCGTGCCGGAGTGGTGGAATATGGTAGACACACCATCTTGAGGGGGTGGCGCTCAAACGAGTGTGCGGGTTCGAATCCCGCCTCCGGCACCAATTGCCCGCGGGTTGCTCGCCGTAGCCATTTCTGACGGCGACGTCTATCTTATCGGCGGTACGCGGTCCGGTCCGGACAAGCTTGGGACCGTCGAGAAGTACGATCCTGAGTCGGATAGGCGGAGCCGCGTCGTTGATCTGCCGACCCCTCGAAACGCGCTGTCAGCAGCGACCGTGAGAGGCAGGATGTACGCCATCGGTGGCTGGGGTGTCGGCGATGACGACAGAGCTCGCGACTTCGACACGGTCGAGGTCTACGATCCACGCGGCGAACGGCCGCATCATCGAGATCCAGGAGCCTTTCGGCAATCTGCGCACGAGCTTCATCCAGGACGACCTGGAACGACTGGGGCTATACGGGGCTGCTCGACTCGTGAGGGAGGGGAGATCCCCGGTTCTCCGGTCGCTCACGCTCCCGGCTCCCTTGAACTCGGCGAAACCCCTATCTCCCTCCTTCCCCCGGTGTGTGCTAACCTGAATCCCGGTTTTTTCCGCTCAATCATCAGTGTGAAGGAGCATTCCGTTGGAGGGAGACTTCCAGGTTGGCGACTGGCTCATCCAGACCCACCTCAACCGCATTGTAGGACACGAGAAAGAAAGCTCCGTTGGGCTGAAGGCCATGGAAGTGCTGGTCTACCTGGCCGAGCATGCGGATGAGGTCTTATCCAAAGAGCGCATTATCCAGGCCGTGTGGCCGGATGCCTTTGTCAGCGATCAGGTTCTGATCAATGCCATCTCAGCCCTGCGCAAGGCCTTTGATGGTGGACCAGACCAGGGGGAGGTCATCCAGACGATTCCGCGGCGAGGTTATCGTTTGATTCCCGAAGTCAAGAAGCCGGAGCCGGATGTCTCCCGCTACGAGATCGTGAAGAGACTGGGCCAGGGAGCCATGGGAGAGGTCTATCTGGGAGAGGACACCCTGCTGCGAAGAAAGGTGGTCTTGAAGTTTGTTTCCCGAGACAAACAGGAGGATGAGGTCTTCCGTAGACGACTGCTCAGAGAAGCCCGGGCGGCAGCAGCCCTGGATCACCCCTTTATCTGCAAGATCTACACGGTGGGAGAGCTGGAGGGGAAAGACTTCATTTCTATGGAGTACGTGCAGGGACAGACCCTGAAGGAGAAGCTCTCGGGTTCTTCGCTTTCACTGAGAGAGTCTCTGGAGATTGGGGTAGAGATGGCCGAGGCCCTGGAAGAGGCACACTCTCAGAGCATCGTGCACCGGGATCTGAAGCCGGCCAACATCATGCTGACTGAACAGGGGCATGTAAAGATCACGGACTTCGGGTTGGCGAAGTGGGTACCGCTGCTGGAGGGAGAGGAGCAGGAGTATACAGAAACGCTGACCCGGGACGTATCGACGGAGGGGACGATACCCTACATGTCCCCGGAGCAGGTGACAGGCAGGAAGGTGGATCCGCGCAGTGACATCTTCTCCTTCGGAGTGGTGCTGTACGAGATGCTGACGGGGGTGACTCCTTTTCGGAAGACGCTCCCCATGGAGACGGCGGCGGCGATTCAGATGGCGGAGGTGCCACCGATACAAGAATACACAGAAGGGACACCGGAAGGACTGGAGGCGCTGCTGGGCAGGATGCTGGCCAAGGAACCGGAGAGGCGTCAGGGTTCGATTGGAGAAGTCAGAGAGGTCCTGGCGGAGCTACTGGAAGAAGAGGCCAGGTCTCCAACGCAGCCTGCGGCGAGAGTGATCCGGAAACCAGCCCTCGGGGTGGTGACTCCACGGTCGTTGCCTGCCAGAAGAGACATCCCCCTGCTGTGGGTCCTGGGGCTGATCGTGAGTGCTGTGGCAGTGACGGCAGCGGTCGTCTGGTACCTGAAACCGACTGCCGTACCGGGATCCGACACGGTCTCCCTGCACCATGAGATCGTATTGCCGGAGGGAGAGAGGCTGGCGTCCGGTTATCGTCATGCCATAGCCCTTTCCCCGGACGGCACACATCTGGCCTTTGTCTCGGGAACTGTATCCAACTACACAGCTTTTCGGAAGATGAGAATCTACCTGCGCCGGCTGGATCAGTGGCAGGCCCGGCCCATCCCCGGTACGGAGGATGCCGGACAACCCCTTTTCTCGCCGGATGGAAACTGGCTGGGTTTCGTAACGGTACAGGGAGAACTAAAGAAGGTGAATCTGGCTGGAGGCGAGCCGGTTGAACTCTGTGAGAGTGGTGGCGGCTACGGTGCCACTTGGGGGCCGGATGACACGATCATTTTTGCTGGAATTGGTGGTGGCCTGTTTCGCGTTGCTGCCTCCGGAGGCGAGCCCGAACAGATCACCAGACTGGACGAAGAAGCCGCGGAGATCAGCCATCGACTCCCGCACATCCTGCCCAACGGAAAGGCTGTCCTCTTTACCGCTCTGCGCCATAAAAATGTAGGTTTGGACTGGAAGCGCGCTCAGATCTTTGCCCAGTCGCTGGAAACGAGTGAGCGCAAACTTCTCATCCAGGAAGGCTCAGATGCTCGCTACGTGCCTTCGGGTCACCTGGTCTTCGCCCGCGAAGGCCGACTGCTGGCGGTTCCTTTTGATCCGGTTCGGCTTGAAGTCAACGGTCCCGAAGTGCCGGTACTCGATGGTATCAACCATTCGATTTACACTCGTAATTCACTTTGGGAAACGGGAGTTGCCCAGTTCAGCTTTTCCCTAACCGGCATGCTGGCCTACGTGCCGGGATCGGTGTTTCCGGAAATAAAGTCTACTCCTGTGTGGGTCGATCGCCAGGGGCGGGAGGAGCCCCTGGGCGTGGGACCCCCGAGGGACTATGGCGCTGGGCGTGTTTCCGCTGATGGCCGGCAGATCCTGCTCAACGACCGCTACCCTCCAAGGGATGTCTGGCTCTTTGATCTGGATCGGCAGACGCTGCGCCGGCAGACCTTTGAGGGGAACCACTCGTGGGCGATCTGGGGGCCTGGAGCGGAGTATTTTACGGTCGACTCGGATCGAGAGGGCCCTGTCAGTCTCTACACCAAGAGAGTCCATTCCGGGCCTGGGGAGGTTGAAAAGCTGGCGACAGAGGACCTGGAAGGATTGCTGCCTAGTTCGTGGTCCCCGGACGGGGGGCGGCTGGCTTTCCTATCAGCGGAGGAGGGTAGCGATTACGGTATCAAGACGCTGTCACGGGAGGGAAAAGTAGAGCCCTTTCTGCAGACCAGGTTCGGAGAGCGCTGGCCCGAATTTTCACCGGACGGGAGATGGATGGTGTATGGCTCAAACGACTCAGGGCCTTGGCAGATCTACGCTCGGCCCTACCCGGGGCCCGGGCCTGCAGTTCAGATCTCAACACAGGGCGGAACGAGACCGGCCTGGTCGCGGGACGGGCAGGAGATCTTTTTCCGCCAGGGAGGAAAGTGCTATTCCGTGGGCATCGAGACAGACGGCGAGCATTTGATCCCGGGTCTGCCGGTTGAGCTTTTTGAAGACCGCCGATACAGGGTCTCAACTCCGATTCGCTCTTACGATGTGGCGCCCGATGGGCGCTTCCTGCACATGAAGGTGCCGGATGAAGCTGCCATGACAGCGATCACGGAAGAGTTTTTCCCCACCCGCATCCGGCTCATCCAGAACTGGTTCGAAGAACTCAAACGCCTCGTCCCCACGGACCACTAGACGATTGGCAAACATTGTCTCCAGCTAGACGATTCCGGACGGGCCAAGCAGCGTGGGTCAACGAGGCGGTGACAAGGGTTTTCCACGTCAGAAGCACCTGCACGCCAACCCGGGACCTCACTCCGCAGTCCCGAGTGACGAGTTTCAAGACACGCAAGCGTTTATCGCTCAGCACTGGACCCAGCACTTGGTCGAGAGCTGATGCAGACTTTGTTCAGAAAAGAACCAACGCCAACGTAAAGATCAGGCCGCTCCAGAGCAGCGCGATGAATGTGTACCCCATGATGTGGCGGACGCTGATGCCGGCGATTGCCAGCACCGGTACGAGTGCGAGTGGCTGAATCAGATTTGTCCACTGATCACCGAGGGCAACCGCCATCGCCACTCGAGGCAGGTCGGCGCCGATCTCCTGGGCGGCAGCCATCATGATGGGACCTTGCACCGCCCACTGACCGCCGCCCGACGGGATCGGCGCCGAACAAGTTGAGGAGGCCACCGCTCAGGAAACCGAAGAGCGGCAGCGTGCTGGCGCTTGAAATCGAGATACAGAACTCGACGACCAATCGCGCCAGGCCAGAGTCCGACATGATTCCCGCTATTCCCGCATAAAATGGATACTGCAGCAAGAAGGGGATTGCAACGCGCCCTCCGTCTGCGATGATCCGCACAAAGCGAATGGGCGACCCGGCGAGCAACATGCCCGCGAGCAAGAAAACAAAGTTCAGAGTGTTGAGGTTGAGACCGAGGCCGCGCTGCACGAAATGGATCCAGAGAAACGCCCCGCCGGCGATGACAATGCTCAGCGTCACCCAGCACGAGTCCTCCATAAGGCTTCCGGGCGTCGGCTCTGTCTCTTCACTCCGTGAGACCGGCCCCGAGACTGTCACGAGGTCAGTTGGCATTTCATCTACGTCTTCGTCTCCGGTCGGTCGGAGCGCTGCCATTAACGGTGGCATCGTAATCAGGATGAAGAGCACCAGTGCGATGTTCCACGGCGTAAAGAGTGTTGCCGAGATCGGGATGACGCCGATACTGCTCTCAAGAAAGTGCCCGGGTGTTGCCATCGTGAGCCCGATGGAGCTAGAGAGACCTTGATGCCAGATGACGAAGCCTGAAAAAGATGCGGCGACGAGCAACGGGTAGTGGATCCCGATTCCTTGGCTGCGACACGATTGACCAATCGCGCGAGCCATGGTCCCGGCCACAATCAGGCTCAGGCCCCAGGAGAAGAGGGCGCAAAACCCAGTCGTAAAGCTCGCCAGGATGTACGCACTTGCAGGGGTGCGAACCAGGCCCGCAACGCGTACGAGTGCCCGCCGCACTGGCGTCGTGTTCGCGAGGGCGTAGCCAAGCAGCAGTGTGAGGGTAATTTGATTTGTGAATTTCAGCAGGTTCCAGAAACTGTTGCCCCAGGACTCGATCGCGTCGGCAGGGTTTTGGTTTGTGACAGTGATGGCCAGCACAAACGTCAGGATCGTGAGGAGCAGGGCGACTGCGAATGAGTCCGGCATCCACCGAACGAACAGGCGCACAAATACCGCGCTAAGACGATTCACTCGCAGCCCGCTAGTTGGCGAGCACTCAACAAGTCGCCAGCCCTGATAATCAGTTTCTTCCGGAGTATTCGGTGAGTGGAGAGAGGATCCATCTAAACTCCGCAAGGTCTGGATAAGTTAAGAGGCACTGCAGCAAGTCGGCGCTCGGTAGGGAGCGAAAATAGGACAACTGAGGGATCATCGGTTGTTCTGAAAGGCTATTCCCTTGCGCTGTCGCCTGGTGCTTTCGTTTGGGCCGCAATAGGTCGATGTTAGGAGCCTTAGATGGAAGGATTTTCTTCCGTCTAGCGCCATCCGTCGAGAAAGATAGGAATTTGCTTTTCAAGCTGAGGGTAGCAAGTACTGAAATGAGGGTCAAGGTGGGCCAACAAGGGGCCATGAGGGTCGGGGTTGCCGGGTGTTTTGGGATGTAAAAAGAAGAAGCGTGGGGGAGGGAGACGAGTGCAGCAGGAAGGCAACGGAACGAGGGCAAAACAAGACGCACTTCCAGAGATCTCCCAAAAGGTCTCATGGGCCTGATTCTTTGCACACCTATTGACAAGAGCTCGTTTCAGGGTGACTCATGAACGCATGAGAAACCTGCCATTACATCCATTCTTCTTCGCCCTTTTCTACATCGTCTTTCCGATGGCCTTTAACGCTTCCAACGAGCTGATTTCTCCCTACGAGGTGTTCTGGCCGGTCGTCTGGGCGGTGGGGGTGATTGGGCTCGCGCTCGTGCTTGGGAGATGGGCCCTGGGCTGCTGGCGAAAGTCGGGACTGGTCACATTTGTCCTGGTGCTGCAGTTCTTTTCCTACCGCGGGGTTTACTGGGCCCTGGAGAATGCCGGGTGGTTCCCTCGTATCCTAGTGCAGCATTGGTTCGTAGTGACGTTGTGGGTGGGGATGCTCGTCGGTGTGGCCTGGGTGATCCGCCGGCCGGAGTTGGGATTGCACACCGTGACTCTTGGTTTGAACCTGGTGACGGCGGGGCTGTTCGGAATTCAGGTGGTGTCTGTTGCGTGGCCGTTTCTGACTGCGACGGAACTTGCCTCGGATCCCTCCGTCGAAGAGATGGCGGCGGGGGGGTGATCGAGGCCGCCCGTTGCCCAGTATCTACTACGTCATCATGGATGGCTACGGAAGTGCTGAGACGCTTCAGAGGGTCTACAGCTACGACAATTCTGATTTCCTGGACTTCTTGTGGCGGGAGGGTTTTTACGTCGTTCCGAGGGGTGGTTCGAATTACAGCCAGACGATGTTGTCGTTGACGTCGTCCTTGAATTTCACCTACCTGGACGAAATCGCTCGGGAACTCGGATCCAACAGCCAGAACCGGCGTCCTCTGGCACGTGCCATTAGGAGAAACAGGACGGCTCAGTACCTGAAGAGCCTGGGTTACGAGACGATTGTCTTTTCCTCCGGGTATAACGGGACCGACGGTGGAGTCGGGGCCGATCGTTTCTACAAACCGGCCTGGGCGCTGACTGACTTTGAGAATCTCCTGATCAACTTTAGGGGATTATCCACAATGCTTGACAGAACAGGGAGGGGTGTGTAAAGTGCGCGAGTGGGGATTGAGTTGGTGGAGCAAATTGCGGGATGCGGGATCGGTTGCCAACCTCATTCAGCTGGCGGCGGACATCTACAAAGGTACTCGGGCGAAGTTTGCCTCTATCGCGGGTGGCATCATGAGCTGGTTTATAGATTTCATTACAAACATGCCCGATTGGCTAGAGGTGGCTCTTGTCGGGGTGGTGCTTTTTGTGGCCTTCACAAAATATGAGCACTGGAGCAAAGGCAGAGAACCCAAAAAACAGAAAGATGAATCCGGAAGGCAATTAAGTGGTATCACCGCTGAACGCAATAAGAACAAAGAAGAAGCCCAGCAGGAAGAGGCGGACCTAAAAGAACTGGATGCGAAACTTAAGCTAGCTATGAACCGAGTTACAGTTGTTGAGGGCCAGCGAGACGAGTATAAGGGATCGGTCGAGGACAAGGAGAAAAAACTTTCCGATTGTCTGGGCAGAAATGAGGCTCTGATTGGAAGAAATACGGGAAAGCTGTTCTGTGGATCACAGGGCCGGAACTGGAAGTCTAAAGATCTATCGGTGGCGGTTCAACACGTTAGGCTTGATGATGCTGAACTAGCAAAGCAAATCCGTGGGCAATTCACTTACAGGACGAGTATAGCAATGAAAATCACACAGTCGAGCATATTCTTCTCCCATTCGAAAACCCGAGTTTCACTAGGGTTGTGCTCTTCTCAGATAGTGAAGTCGGCATTGAAGTCCAAGATACGTTTAATAGATATCAATTAATAAACGAAAAAATGTCCCATCTTGAAAAGGGTTTTGCGGGCGGCGAGGTGCCGGAAGTTAACATCGCAATCGTTGTTTTCCCGCCGGATAGTTCGGAAGATTTAACGACTGCGGCAGGCTAAGCCACCAGTTTTCGATAGGTGAGGCTTTCAGTTTAGCCCTGGAAGATGTCGTTTTCAATGACTAGGAGAATGGAGGACTCATGAAGAGACCCGACTACGGTAATGCAACCCCCGAGGACTTGGCCAGCGCTCTTATGAGCGAGCGCCTGAAGGCAATCCCGTTATCAGCGGTCAGGGCGCGATAAGGCAGACGCTTCCCGGCCAGTCTCCGAACAACTGCCATCATCTGAGCCAGAGTGTCAAGATCCCTCAGATTGTGCTTCCCCGCAAACTCCTTCACGTAGCGATCAAGATGCTTAGGAGACAACTTGTGAAAGGTTCCGGTATGCGCTCGCTTCAACATGCTCCAGAAGCTCTCGACGCCATTCGTGTGAGCCTTGCCACGAACATACTCACCGACCGAGTGCTTGACCGTTTCGTGATTCGGCAGGACGTGGTAGGTGAGCGCGTCATCGGTGTAAACCTTGGTCTCAGGCCCTTCGGCGTGCTCCATGATGAAGCGGCACAGTGTCTCGCTCTTGGTGTCGGGAACAACCGCCGCCTTGACCTTGTTGGTGGTGCGGTCCTTGATACCGGTCACGGCCATCTTGCCAACTGGACCTCAGCCCGTGTCGGCCAGTGCCTTGCGTTTGGAAGCACTCATGTTCCGGCGTTTTCCTCCAACATAGGTTTCGTCCACTTCGACCGGACCCGAGAACGGCGGGGTGTCGTCAGAACCGGACCAAGCTTCACGGATGCGGTGGAGCATGAACCAGGCCGTAGGCTGTCTCACTCCGATATCCCTACCCAGCTTCATGCTCGAAATGCTTTTGAGGCTGGTAATTTCCATGTAGATCGCCACAACCCACTTGCGAAGATCAACGTTGCTATGGGCGAGAGGCGTCCCGGTCCTGACGCTGAAGTATTTACGGCAATCTCGGCAACGGTAGGGCATGGGTTTACGGTTGGGAACGTCATGAGTGTTGTTGCTCCCACAGTGGCCGCAGTATCGGTCGCTACCCCAGAAGGTGCTCTCGAACCATTTGGTAGCCGCTTTCTCATCGGGAAACATATCCATGAGCTGCATAACTGTGACACCTTCCCGATGGGATTTTCCATTTGTTCCAGGTCGCTTTGTTGGGTTCTTCATCATAGGAACAGCGTACATGAATCAATTGGTGTTGTCAAGCATTGCGTATAATCCCCCAACTTTACCCCGATCGGCCTTCTGATGAACCGGTTCGAATTCCTCAACCAGTTTGAGTTTCACCGCAATCGGATTCGCTATATTCTAGAAAGACTGGCCACTCTGGAAGATGGCGGCCCGGTGTTCGCTTTCGCGCACATCATCTGCCCGCATCCTCCCTTTGTCTTTGGAGCGGATGGAGAGCGAAAGCAGCCGGAGGGAAGCTTCGATCTCGCTGACGGGAGTCACTTTTCGGGAACTCAAGAGGAGTACATTGAGGGATACCGAGACCAGTTAACGTTCATGAATGCGAAGCTGAAAGAGTTGGTGCGGCGGATCAAGGAGAAGTCTGGAGGCTCGGCCATCATGATCTTGCAGGGAGATCATGGGCCGGGATCAGGTCTGGAACAGGAAGACGCGGCATCGACCGACTTGAGAGAACGGTTGAGCATACTCAATGCACTCAATCTGCCGGGTGCGGAAGATGCCCTTTATGAGAGCCTCACTCCGGTCAATACCTTTCGAGTTGTCCTGAGCGCCTATTTCGACGCCGGCCTGGAACTTCTGCCGGACAGGAGCTATTTTGCGGCCTGGAGCCGACCCTACGATTTTACCGACGTCACCGAGCAGTTGCGGTCGGAAGCTGCCGCAGAACAGTAGCCTATCGGAGTCGTGTTGACGAAACGGAAAACGCTGGCCAGGACAGGGACGAATTCCTTTCTCTGATCCTCTCGCCCACCGGTCCGCGCCAGAGCAGATTCACGCTCACAGCATGGGTACCGCCTCACAGTCACTGAGTGAATTTCATTTGAGCGGACTCGCGCGACAACAATTCTTGGTTCGTTAGACGCCATCTCCACAGTGCGAGTCACGGTACTCTAATCGCCCGTCCGGGGCGGGCATCGGGTACGAGTTCGCCGCCCTCCACCACCACCACGCCGTTAACCAGTACGTATGGAATACCCTCCGATGGAAGGGTTGGGTTGGTGTAGGTGGATCGGTCAATCACGGTCCCGGCGTCAAGAATCGTGATATCGGCATCCGCGCCTGGGCTCAGGCGGCCCTTCGTCTCCATCGCCGGCACGTACCCTGCCAGCCGTCGTGCGGGCTCGATCGTCATCCTTCGCAGGGCATCCATGAGCGTAAGCACCCCTTCCTCGCGTACGTACTTTCCAAGCACCTTCGAATACGTCCCGGCAGTACGAGGATGGCCTCGCCCGTCTTCCATGAGACCGTCACTGGCGATCATAGTCAGGGGATTCTCTATGGCGGTGCGTGTCATGTCCACTGTGCGACTGTGGATGATCACTTTCCCACCTTCCGTCCTGTATCGGGCGAAACTGTCGCGGGTAAGTCGTTCACCCGTTTCCGCCCACTGAAGGATCGGAAAACGATCGTCTTCCCAGGACTCCCAGCCGTCGAAGAGCGCAGATTCGATCATCGTCATGCCGGCCTCATAGGGGTAGGCCTCGGTGGTCACGTCCTGACCGCTATCACGGGCCTGCTCGATCGTCCGGAGAAACTCCGCAGTGGAGGCACCCCCGCTGGAATTAGCATGGACGACGTGCAACGAAGCGCCGGTAGCCGCTGCGCTGGCGATTGCCTCGTTCAAACCCTCCGGATCTGGAATATCTGCAAGGCTGGATGCCCCTCTCACGTGGATGTGTGCCGACGCGCCATGATCGGCGGCAATCCGCAACATAGATTCGAACTCGGCCGTTGTCGCCGCGGGCGTGTAGGCGAGACCGAAACCGACCGCAACCGCCCCCTGCCCCAGGCCTTCCTTGATCAGGCGCTCCATCTCGGCTATCTGTTCTTCAGTTGCTCGCTCACTGCCGCCGGGTCCGCTCGGCAGGAAGTCCCCTGAATCACCCATGACCCTCATGCGCACGGGAATATGCCCTATACTGACGCCGTAGTTGAGGATTTGTCCGCCCTCGCGCTTGCCATACCAGGCGGAGACATCCCCTGTCCCTACCTCGAGCTCAAACGCGGTCGTGACACCATCCTGAACCATTAGACGGAAGGCTTCCTCGGACTGGCCATGCGCGTGCAAATCGATGAAACCGGGTGCAACGACGAGACCCGTTGCGTCGACGATCCGTTCCCCCAGGAGTTTATTCGGGCTGATCTCTTCGATCCGGCCGTCTCGGATACCCAGGTTGCGGACTGCGTCCAAAGCGGATTCCGGGTCCATCACGCGACCACCTTGCACAACCAGGTCGTAGCGCTCTACTGTGGTTTCGGGTGGGGCGCAGCTAAATACGGTGATGAGCACGAAGCCCACCACTGAATAGGAGATCGTCTTAGTCATGACTTGCCTCTTCAATGCGAATGGTGTCTAACCTCTAATGACGGCAGCAGGCTGTATAACAGCGTGCTTAACAGAAGCCCTGTGTAGAATAATGACAAAAAAGCTCTTCGGAACAAAACGCGCTGGAGTGTGACTCAAGATCTGAAATGTCGGGACAGTGCCCCTCGATTTGTGGTTGGTTTTCTGGTATAAGAGACACTGCCTTTACTGGCAGCACTTCGCAGTCGCGGCGATGTAGTCGGCCAAATGGACGCAGAAGCCGAAAAGAAGATGAGAAGACAGACCCAGCCAAGCTTACCTTCTGTCCTCCACGCCGATTCCCGGCCCGCTCATCTCAAGCGTCTGTCTGCCAAGAAGTAACCCTCAACATCCCGCTTCAACCATTTTCAGGGGGAAAACCATGAGATTAGAAGGTCCTTTTATTGCCTTGGTCACGCCATTCCAGAATGGAAGACTGCATGAGGAACGCCTCCGGGACCTGGTTCGATTCCAGGTAGAAAACGGTAGCCTGGGGATTGTCCCCTGCGGCACCACTGGAGAGTCGCCGACTCTTTCTCGGGAGGAAATCTATCGTGTCTTCGAAATCGTAATCGAAGAGGCCAAGGGTAAGGCCGTGGTGGTGCCCGGCACCGGGACCTACGATACGGCCCGGACGATTGAATTGACCAGAGAGGCGCGCCGGCTGGGTGCCGACATGGCGATGGTGATCACGCCTTATTACAACAAACCGACCCAGGAGGGCCTGTATCGCCACTTTGAAGCCGTCTGTCGGGCTGTGGATCTTCCCCTGATGATCTACAACGTTCCGGGAAGAACGGGTGTCAACATCTTGCCCTCGACGGTGGAACGGCTGAGTCACATCGACAACATCGTCGCCATCAAGGAAGCCAGTGGGAATCTCAACCAGGTGTCAGAGATCGTCAGTCGCTGCGCAGAGCGGATTCGAGTTTTCTCGGGCGATGACTCGCTGTTCGTACCCATCCTGAGTATCGGTGGAGTGGGGGTCGTCTCGGTTGTGGGAAACATCGTGCCCCGCGATCTGCGAAATCTGTGGGAGGCGCACCGGGAATCGAATCTTGCCAGGCTGGCCGAGTTACACGGGAAACTCTTTCCTCTCTGCCAGGCCATGTTTTACGAAACGAATCCGATTCCGGTCAAAACGGCTCTCAACCTGATGGGGAAGGATGTCGGAGAACTTCGGCTCCCTCTGGCACCCTTGTCTGCTGAGAATACAGAGAAACTGGTGCAGGCGATGGAAGGCTATGGTTTACTGAGTCGGGTTGAAAAAGTGTAGGAGGACTCCCGAAGTCCATTCAGATCAGATCCTCTTGTAGGGGCCTGGCTTGTGCCGGCCCGTTTTGACGGGCGACCACCAGGGTCGCCCCTACGAATCAGATCAGATCGCCGCATGCAGGAACTGCGAAAAGAGAATGAATCTCAATATCGGGCTGATTGGAAGCGGCCGAATGGGTCAGGAGGTCACCCGTCTGGCGCCTCAAAAAGGGCACCGGATCATTTCGACGTTTGACCGCAGCCGGCCGCTGAGCACAGCCGCTCTAAGCCGGGGTATTGGTGTCTTCATTGACTTCTCGCATCCGGGGGTAGTCATAGACCACATCCGCACTCTGGCGGAGGGAGAGGCTGGCCTCGTGATCGGTACGACGGGTTGGTACGAGCAGCTCGATGAGATCAGGAACCTGGTGCTGACATCGGGAATGTCGGTCGTCTATGCTCCCAACTTCTCCGTTGGGGTCGCTGCCTTTCTCAGGATTGTGGAGGCAGCCGGGAGGTTGTTCGACGAGCTGGATGACTACGATCTTTTTGTTCACGAAACCCACCACCGCGGAAAGGTCGACAGTCCCAGCGGCACGGCACTTGCCCTGGCCGATATCCTGATGAAAGCTGTGCGGCGGAAAAGTGAACTCCGAACCGACGACGCCCCGGGGCCTGTTGCGCCCCAGCAATTACAGGTGGCCTCCTCCAGGGGCGGAAGCATCCCGGGCATCCACAGTGTCTTCTTCGATTCCGTGTCCGACACGATCGAGTTGAAGCACGTGGCGCGTAATCGCAGCGCTTTCGTTCTGGGCGCTTTTCTGGCAGCCGAATGGATCCAGGGAAGAAAGGGGTTCTTCACCTTCGATGATGTGCTGGAGGATGTGTTGGAAGGGTCCGCAAAGCCACGATTCTGATGGCCATCGGTGGAAGGGATCTGATCGGGCGTAGGAGTAAGGGAAGGGAAAAGGATTGGAAGCTGTGCAGGACTTGAAGGAACGAATTGAAGAGCTTTACAGAGGGGAAAGCGGGGACTTCGACGAAGCTGCCCGGGAACTTTTTGCAGAGTTCAAGTGCCTCCTCAATTCTGGTGCCGCTCGAGCCGCCGAGCGTGTTGATTCAAAGTGGCAGGTCAACCACTGGGTCAAGAAGGGAATCCTGCTGGGTTTTCGCTGGGGGGTGCTGACAGACTATTCAATCAACCCGGAGTTCCGGTTTTTCGACAAGTCTACGTTTCCTCTCAAGAAGCTGCGCGTCTCCGATGGAGTCCGACAGGTGCCGGGCGGATCCTCGGTTCGGGATGGATCTTATGTCGCTCCGGGAGTCGTGATCATGCCTCCTGCCTATGTCAATGTGGGCGCTTGTGTGGAAGCCGGCTCCCTGATCGATTCCCACGCCCTGGTCGGCTCCTGTGCCCAGATTGGGAAACGAGTGCACCTCAGTGCCGGAGCCCAGATCGGGGGTGTCCTGGAGCCTGTTGGAGCCATGCCCGTCATCATCGAAGATGAGGTGCTCGTGGGTGGGAACTGTGGCGTCTATGAAGGAACGATCGTCTCCAGGCGGGCTGTCATCGGGGCCGGTACGATCCTCACGGGGTCCACGCCCCTCTTTGATCTGGTGAAAGAAGAAGTCTATCGGAAAGCGGACGGCTCCCCGCTGATCATCCCACCCGGGGCAGTCGTGGTTCCCGGCAGCCGAAACCTGGCAGGGTCATTCGCCGCCCAGCACGGACTCTCTGTCTCCTGTCCCCTGATCGTCAAGTATCGGGATGAGCGGACCGACGCGGCAACCGTCCTCGAAGAGGCGCTACGGTAGGGCCTTCGGCCCGTTCCGCGTTCCACGTTCCACGTCATCAGTCGCCCTAGCAGCCCGTGGTGGAAGTCCCACGCTTGGAGATCCCAAACCGTGGAACTTGGAACGTGGAACCTGGAACGCCGCGAGCGACAGCGAGTGGTGGAGTCCTCTCTCCCGTTGTGTTACAAACGGTCATCCATCCTCAGACAGGAGTAGACGACCATGACGATTTCACGAAGGGCGTTCCTGGAGGCCTCGGCGGCTGCGGCCGGTGCCACCGGCTTGGCCGCCCAGGCAGAAGCCGAAGCCATCCCGCATGCCGTATCCCCTCGCTTTGCCTCTGTTCCTTTGCGAGGGAACATCAGCCTGGAGGGGCTGGCCAATGAGGAGGTCTCCGACCCCCTGAAGAGCAGGTTGGAAAGAGCCGCTCGAGGGTCGCTCGTTTCCTGGGGCATTCCCTTTGAAGTGGGAGCGGTTCTCTTCCTCAAAGACGAGCCTGTCAGGGAGCGAATCGGTCCCCTGAAGGCTCAGTGGATCTGCTTTCTGCACACCAGTGACGTGGAGCCTCTGGAGTGGAATGAACAAGGGTTTCTTTCCCCCACCCGGGGAGAAGGCCGTCTTCCGGAACACGTGGCCGATTATGTGATTGTGTATGCGGACGGTTCCGAGGAGCGTGTGAAGATTCGCCGACGGCACCAGATCGGCATGCTGCAGCGTCGCTGGGGGGAACTCTGCTTCCAGGCAGTCCCCCAGAACCACCCCTACCCGATCCGACCGATTCACGAGCAGCGAAGTACGAGCCGGGAAGCAACCTGGGGCTTCACTCAAAGGCGGGCCGTGGGGGCGGATTTGACTTTCTGGAACAACTGGGTCTGGGCCTGGGAAAACCCCCGGCCAGAGACCGAGATCAGGGCCTTTCGCTTTGAGCCCAGGACCGGAAGAGTTGTCATCTCTGCGATATCGGCAGGGTCCGCTTCCTCGTTTCCTTTGCGCTGGGGGAGCCGCCGGAAAGCGCTGCTCACTTTGTCTCAGGGAGCCAGTCTTGACTACGACCTCGATGAAGTGGGGCTGATGAAACAAATTCAACTGGACATGGGGCAGGTCATCTCGGCCCAGCCTGCCAAGATCTATCCCGATGACTCATGGGATGAAACCTACGACAATCAGGTGCCTGAGATTTCCCGCAGCCAGGTACAGGTAGAGTACACGGCTCACCCAGACGCTCTTTTTCATCTGGAGGGCGGCATCACCCTACCGGTCTCAGAGCTCACCGGGGGGCGAGCGTCCGGCTGGCTGACTCCGATCTCCCCCACTAGCCGGCGAGTCAAGATCCGAGTCGTCGAGAAAGGGAGCCGTCAACCGGTAGCGGCGAAGCTGCACCTCCATGGGGAAAGCGGCGAATATTTGCCTCCCGTGGACCACCATCGCATTCCCAACGGCACGTGGTTCGAAGATTACGGGGCAGAGTACCTGCATCAGAGGAGACACTTCTGCGCCTATATTCCAGGGGAAGCCCTGGTCGATCTGCCTGTGGGCAACGTTTACCTGGAGGTGAGCAAGGGTTTCGAGATGAGACCGGTGCGAAAAGTGGTGCGAGTCCGGCCCGACACCGAGAGGTTTACCGTTGAGATCGAAAAGGTCTTGAACTGGCGGGAGAAAAACTGGGTCACCGCTGACACCCACGTTCATTTTCTTTCCCCTCCGACGGCTCTGCTGGAGGGCAAGGCAGAGGGGGTCAATGTCGTCAACCTGCTGGCCAGCCAGTGGGGCGAGCTGATGACTAATGTCGGGGACTTCGACGGAAAAACCACCTTTGGTTCCAGGGAAGCGGGAGGCGACGGTGAGTGGCTGGTACGGGTCGGCACGGAAAACCGCCAGCATGTTCTCGGACACATTTCGCTGCTGGGTTACGGAGGCAACATCATCGCGCCGATGTGTGCTGCCGGGCCCCCGGAAGCGGCTCTGGGAGACCCGGTCGATGCTCTGCTTATGGAATGGGCCCAGAAATGCAGGTCTCAGGGGGGTCTGGTTGTCATCCCCCATTTTCCAAATCCCCGCGCTGAAAACGCCGCCGATCTGGTCAATGGCGACATTGATGCGGTGGAAATGACCTCTCTGGGCAACCCCTATGGAGGTATTGATCCCTATTCCCTCTCCGACTACTACCGATATCTCAACTGTGGATACTTTGTGCCGGTGGTGGGGGGAACCGACAAGATGAGTGCCAGTGTTGAAGTCGGTGCGATTCGAACCTACACCCGGATTCCGGATGACGAAGAATTCACCTACGAGACGTGGATCAAGGCCGTGAAATCGGGCAACACCTTTATCACCTATGGACCGCTCCTCGAGTTCGGTGTAGAAGGAGAGCCGGCGGGCAGCCGCCTCCAGATGAGCCGGGGAGGGGGAAGTGTGGATGTGGACTGGAAGCTGGCCAGTGTGACCGTCCCGATGAGCAGAGTTGAACTGGTGATCAACGGTGAGATTCGGGAAAGCAGGGCGGTCGATCCTGGGGAAGACTCAGGCCACTGGTCGGTGCCCATCGACCGGAGCAGCTGGGTCGCATTGCTGGTTCGAGGGCACTACCCGGACAAGACCGAAGTCATCACTGCCCACACGTCGCCGGTGATGATCGAGGTGGCCGGTTCGGAGTTCCATGCTGCGGCCGACGCGGTCACGATCCTGGAGCAGATCGAGGGTGCCCTGGTTTTTCTGGATACGGTGGGAACCCGGGCAGAGGACAGGGTTTACCGGAGAATGCGGCTCAAGCTGACATCCGTTTACCGGAAACTGCACGACGAATTGCACAGCCGGGGTGTTTTTCACGAACACAGCGAGCCCATGGAACATGGACACTAGAATATCCTCCGGTACCGGGAGCCCGAAATGATCACGGTGGTCGTGGCCGTCTATCTGACAGGAATGTTCCTGATCGGCTGGATGTGCCAGCGCCGCATTCAAGGACCGGATGACTACCTGCTGGCCTCCAGAAAGCTGGGACTGCCTCTCTGTGCCGCTACTCTGGCGGCGACTCACTTCGGGGGGGTGTTCAGCGCAGGAGGAGCTCAAAAAGGATTCACCTCCGGCCTCTCCGCCGCCTGGTACGGCATCGCCTGTGGAGTGGGGCTGATCCTGCTCGGATTGCTGACAGCCGGCAGCTTTCGTGCCCTTTCCCTGTACACCGTCCCGGAATACCTGGAAAAGCGTTATGGGAGCCGGCTGATTCGAATCCTGGGGGCGGTTCTCTCAACTGCCGCGCTGCTTGGAATCACAGCTTCTCAGGTCCAGGTGGCCGGAGCGGCCGGCAGCCTCCTGGGTCTGGAGCCAGGGACCGCCTCCATTCTGGCGGCCCTGTTTTTCGTCAGCTACACGGTGCTGGGTGGCCTGTGGGCGGTGGCTGTAACCGATCTGGTTCAGATTCTTGTCGGAGGGGCGGGCATGGCGCTCGCCTGTGTCCTGGTACTCCAGAGAACGATGGAACAGGGAGGTCTGTTGACTCTGCTGGGGGAACGGATCAGCCAGGGAGAGCTCACGCCGCACTTCACACAACTGTGGGGGGACGGGTTCGGTTTTGTGCTCTGGCTTTCGGTTCCGACCGTCATGTACACGTTGATCGGACAGGATTTCTATCAAAGGCTGTTTGCCGCACGAGATTCGAAAGTGGCCCGGCAGGGGGCACTGATTGCCGGGGCTGTCCTGATTCCACTGAGTTTCTTGCCGGTCCTGGTCGGAATGGGAGCGGCGGGACTGGGAGTGTCGGTTCGGGATGCCAGTGGAGTGACTGTTCTTTTCGATGTGATTTTACAGATGATGCCGGGGCTGGTCGGGGGTATCGTCCTGGCGGCTTTCCTGGCTGCCATCATGTCCTCGGCTGACTCTCTGCTGGCGGCCGCGGCTTCCCATCTGGTGAAGGACATACGGCTGGCCAGCCTGGTGCATCGCAATCCGGATGCCGCCACCGAACTTCGGGTTTCGAGGTGGGTCACCGCCCTGGCGGGACTGCTTGCTCTGCTGATCGCTCTGGGCAGCCGGGAGATTTTCACTACGATTCTGATCTCCTACATTCTCTACACGGCCGGGGTGTTCGTGGCGGTTCTGGGAGGTGTGGTGTGGAGCGGCGCCACCCGACAGGGAGCGCTGGCCTCCATGCTCCTGGGAACCGCTGCCGCTGTCTACGGGATTGTGACCGGGCACAGCCTGGGAGGGGTTCCGACCGAAGTCCTGGCAGCAGGGGTCTCGGCCGTCGCCTTCATAGTGGTGTCACTGGTGACACGGTCGACTGTTTAGGGGAATCCAAATACCCCTCAGGGGGTCCGGACCACGACCTCCTTCACCCCTTTGACCGCGCGGGCAATGGCGGAGGCCCGGTCATGGTCTTCCGGCGAGCCACCCGAAAAGGTCAAGGTCACCACGCCCCTCTCGACCAGGATATGAACCTGGCTGTCCTGGAGGTAAGGATCCCGATCCAGCTTCTTCACGAGCTGCTTGCGGATCTTGTTGTCGGACTGGCTGACACCCAGAAAATCGGTGACGCCCTGTCCCGCCTTCTTGACGCCGCCGGTCGTCGTTTTGCCAGCTCTGCCGGCGGTTTCGAGGGTTGCTTCACCACCTTTCACCACTCCCTTGCCGGCCGTTTCCAGTCCTCTGGCAGTGCTGTTGAGAGCCACTGTCGTTCCTCTGGCTGTACTGGTCCCGGCCACCGTTACGCCTTTGGCGGTGCTCTTCCCGGCCACTGTCACACCGGTCGCCATGGCCTCACCCGCGGTCTGAGCCGTCTGAACGGCGCCCTCTCCGATCTTCTTCAACAGGCTCCGGTCATCCTCGAGAATGCCCAGAGCCTCGAGAGTGGACCGGTCGACTATACCCGTAGCGTTGATGCCTGCTGCCTGTTGAAAGTCCAGCAGGGCCTTGCGGGTTTCTTCCTCCACCAACCCGTTGATGGGGCCCGAGTAAAAACCCCTGTCGCGGAGCGTCCGCTGGGCCGTACGGACCGTGGCGGGGTCGGCCAGCTCCAGGGCCGACGGATGGGTGGTCTGGCCGAAGGCGATTCCCGGGACGGGGGCAAAAAGAACAATACTGACGAGTACCCTGCGGGGAACGGACTTTAGATTCATGCCGAAGACTCCTCCTTGCCGGCGTTGCCGCTTACTTAGAGTCGCCATCTGAACGATTCAGTTCACTCAACCCGGTTCAGGTCAGGCACCGCAGCCAGCTGCTTGCCCACCGGCAGAGTGGCAAACTGAAGGGGGCGAACCAGGATGATAATGGCGGCAAACTCTTCCGTCCCTGAGAGTACTACCGACCCCTGAAAATTGGAGAAAGGCCCGATTCCCCCATAATAGAGGGGGGGGTAAAGTGGAAAGTGCAAAATGGAGAGTGAAAAGTGAGGATTCAGGGAAGTACAACGTCCATGTCCGAACACTTGAGAAAGGCAGTCATTCAGGGGCTCGCGGCCTTCCCCAGCCGTCCCTTTGAGGGCGAGTACCGGGCCCGGGCGGCTGTCCTGATGGGGATTGCCGAGCGTGATGCCGAGCCCAGCTTTCTCCTCACCAGGAGAACAAACACCGTTTCCACTCACAAAGGGCAGGTTTCATTTCCCGGTGGGCAGCGTGAGCAAGCGGACAGCAACCTGGAGCAGACAGTGCTGCGCGAGACCTTCGAGGAACTGGGAATCCGCTCCCAGAACATTGAGATTGCTGGTCGGCTCAATGACTACCTGGCGGTGACCCACTCCAGGGTGACGCCATTCGCCGGATTCATTAACGGGTCTCCCGACATCACTCCATGTGCAGAGGAAGTGGCACGCGTTTTCTGGGTGCCCTTGCGATTCTTCCTGGAGGCCGAACCCAGGATCGAGATCTGGGAGCGCCTGGGCCAGAGCGTTCCGGTTCATTTCTATGATTACGAGGACGAGGTCATCTGGGGCTTGACGGCCCGGATGATCACCGATTTTCTGGAAGCCATCGGGCCTGGAATCAGCCGACTGGTTTGAGCTAAGGATGCGGAACCCGGACAAACTGAGAGTTGCTTACATCGCTGCCGGAGCCGCGGGGATGATCTGCGGCAGCTGTCTGCGGGATAACGCGCTGGTCACCGCACTGCAGAAGCTGGGCTGCGACGCCGTTTTGATTCCCACCTACACGCCCCTCCGACTGGACGAAGAGGATGTCAGTCTCAACCAGGTCTTTTTTGGCGGGATCAATGTGTTTCTGCAAC
The DNA here is from genome assembly GCA_965205345.1 of Acidobacteriota bacterium. Lineage (GTDB taxonomy): Bacteria > Acidobacteriota > UBA6911 > RPQK01 > CBDAPI01 > CBDAPI01. Next base: position 227,573 of record CBDBGQ010000057.1, read on the forward strand.
AGAAATCAGCGCTGTTTCGGCGACTTCCTCGTTCCCTGGACCGGGCGCTGGACCATCCCGCCCTGTTGAAGAGGATGGCAGCCGGCAACCTTCAGATCGAGGCCCGTCTTGTGGGTGATCTGGCGCTCTCGATGCTGAGGGGAATCGACGGTTTCCAGGCCAAAGAAGTGGCACGCCTGGTGGATTTCCTGGGGAACTCGGTTCGACCCGATCTGGTGAACTTGACGAACGTCCTCATTGCCGGGGTGGTTCCAGCCATGAAGTCACGGCTGGGTGTCCCTGTAGTGGCCACGCTGCAGGGAGATGATGCTTTCCTGGATCAGCTCGAGGAACCTTATCGGAAAAAAGTGGTGGACAAGATCCGGGAGATGGTTCCCCTGATCGATGGGTTCATTGTCTTCAGTCGAGCCTATGGAGAAGAAATGTCACGGATGCTCCACATTCCTGCAGGCAGGATCTTTCGGGTTCCGCTGGGCCTGAACACTGACGGGTTCCCGGCAACAGCCGGGAGATCCCCAACGAGTAGAGGAGTGAAGCGGATCGGATACCTGGCCCGAGTGTGCCCTGAAAAGGGTTTCGATGTGCTGGTTGAGAGCTTCATTCGCCTCAAATCCAGGGAAGAGATGGAGTCCGTGGAGTTGCACGCCGCCGGCTGGCTGGGAGAAGCTCACCGTCCTTTTTTCGAGCAGCAGGTCGACCGAATCCGGGAGGCGGGCCTGGAGAAGTCTTTTCAGTATCACGGGGTGTTGGATCGAGGACTGAAGCTGGAGTTTCTCCGCTCCCTGGAGGTGTTCTGCGTTCCTGCGCAGTCCAGGGAGGCCAAGGGGCTCTATGTTCTGGAGGCACTGGCCAGCGGCGTTCCTGTTGTGGAGCCAAATCACGGCACCTTTCCAGAACTCCTTGAGCGGACGGGAGGAGGTGTCCTCTTCACGCCCGGTGACCGGGGAGAGCTGGCTGCCGCTCTAGCGGGGCTTGTGGACAATCCTGAGCGTAGGAGCCGACTGGCCGAGGAAGGCCACCGCCGGGTACACCGGGACCTGACAGCGGCCAGAATGGCGGAGCGGACGCTGGAGGTGTACCGGCGCGTGCGGCAAACGGTTGAAAGTTAAAAGTTGAAAGTTCAAGGTTCGTGGAACGTGGAACGTGGAACGTGGAACGCGATTTCACCGATCTGCAATGACCGGCCAGATTGAAATTGGGCTAGAATGAGACCGAATGCCAACAGACTTACTGGGACGTTCTCTTCGAGACCTGCGCATTTCGGTGACGGACCGGTGCAACATGCGCTGTTCCTACTGCATGCCGAAAGAGTTCTTTGGTTCCGACTATGCCTTCCTGGAAAGAAAGGAACTCCTGACCTATGAAGAGATCACCCGCGTCACACGGGTCTTTGTCCGCCTCGGCGTGCGCAAGGTTAGGATCACTGGCGGAGAGCCTTTGCTGCGCAGAGAGCTTTCCAGACTGGTGTCACGTCTAGCCTCCGTAAAGGGGATCGAAGACCTCACGCTGACCACCAACGGCCTGCTTCTGAAGCGACACGCCAGAGACCTCAAGGAAGCAGGTCTGCATCGGATCACGGTCAGTCTCGATTCGCTGGATCAGGAGGAATTCGCCTCCATCGCTAACCTGGAGGCTCCGGTCGAGGAAGTCCTCAGTGGGATTCGAGAAGCCCGGCGAGTCGGACTGACACCAGTCAAGATCAATGCCGTCATCCGTCGAGGGATCAACGAAAAGGCCATCCTCGAGCTGGCTGCTTTTTTTCGCGGCAGTGGCTGCGTACTACGCTTCATCGAATATATGGACGTGGGAAACACGAATGCCTGGCAGCCCTCGGAAGTCATCCCCAGCCGGGAAGTGCTGGAGCTCATCGACTCTCACTACCCGCTCGAGCCATTGAACCCGAACTACACGGGGGAAGTCGCTCGGCGATGGGCTTACCGCGACGGGCAGGGAGAGATTGGAGTGGTCTCTTCCGTATCGGAGCCGTTTTGCGGGGACTGCACCCGAACCCGCTTGTCGCCGGAAGGAGCACTATATACCTGTCTTTTTGCGTCGCTCGGTCACGATCTCAGAACACCACTGCGCCAGGGAGCCACGGACGGAGAACTGCTGGAGCTGGTGTCCGGCATCTGGCAGCTGCGCAAAGACCGATACTCGGAGTTGAGGTCCAAGCTTCCTTCCGGTGGTTCCAAGGTGGAAATGTCCTATATTGGGGGATAGGGATGGGTTCTGGGTTCTAGGTTCTGGGTTGAAGATTCCAGATTCCAGATTGTTCACTTTGCTCACTGCCTTTCCAGGGCGAGACCATGATTGTCTTGACACACCCTGTTGACGACGGTGAAACAATAGCGCCGACTGTTTCCAGATTCCAAGACCTAGAACCTAATACCCAGAACCTATTCAACGACCGTCACCGGGACGGGAATAAAACAGAGGACAAAAACCACCATTCCCAGCAGCCCGATCCACCAGCGCTTTCGATCCAGCTCTTCCTGTTCAACCGGATGGGGATGACGGGGTCCCAGGAATATCAGAATCGTAGCAAACACTAGATAAGCTGGTGTCCGCAAGCTAAGGAGACCCAGGCCCGCCAGGCAAGCTAAGAGAACTACAGACAGTCGACGGTGAGATCTTTTTCCAAACAGGGCGTAGACGATGTGTCCGCCATCCAGCTGTCCAAAGGGAAGCAGGTTCAGGCTTGTTGCGAACAGCCCGAACCAGGCTGCCCAGCCGATTGGATGAAGATTGATGGCCGAAGGGTCTCCATCAAAGAAACTCCACACGGCCAGTTTGAAAAGAAATGGCTCGCCGTACTGGATCAAGAGCCCAGGTTGTTCTGGGAAGTGAAACTGGGTCGAAAGCGATACGCCCAGAGCAAGAACCGGCAGGATCACGAGAAACCCCGCCAGGGGACCGGCAATACCCACATCGAAGATCTGGTGGCGGGAGCGGAAGGGAGAGCGAATCCGAATCACTGCACCAAAAGTTCCGAACGGATTGAGAAAGGGCGGAGCCGGGATTACATAAGGCAATGTACAGCGGATACGGTAGAAGCGACAGGCCAGGTAGTGCCCCATCTCATGGGCCAGCAGGATGGCCAGCAGCGCCAGCGAAAAAGGCAGCCCCTGAAGAAGGACTGTCGGCTCCTGAAGGGGATTTGCAAACGGAATCTCGCTATCGGTAGACGAGGCCACAAAACTGATGTGGGAAAGAAACCCGGCGATCAGAGTGGTCAAAACGGTTACGGCCAGGAGCAGAACAGCCAATCGAACGGAACCAGGGCGGTCGGGGGACACCGGTTCATGCTCCGGTGTCCCGGAAAGGTTGGGCGGAAACGCAGGAGGAGGAGTATCCACGGAGAGGGGCTACTGGCTGAAACGGATTTCTTTGCCGGGCTTGAAACGGACGGTCTTACCGGGAGGAATTGGAACTTCTGCTCCGGTGCGGGGGTTTCTGCCGATTCCGCTCTTTCTGGGCTTAACTACAAAAACACCGAAGCCGCGCAATTCGATCCGCTCTCCCCGCTTCATCGCCTGGCGCAGAGCATCAAGGAACGAGTCGAAAGCCATCTCAGCCTTGACTTTGGTAATCCCCATTCTCTCAGCCAAACGACTGACAATATCCGCCTTGATCACAACTGTCGGCAACCTCCCTTAAGTGTTGATTTTAAAAATACTTGGCTAGATTTGTCCTGTCAAGAGAGGGAGGGAGATTCCACGTTTCACGTTTCACGTTCCACGAACATTGAACCAGAAACCAGAAACCAGTAACCGAAGACACGGCAATTGTATGTGTGAGGGTGGCAGGCGATACTGGCAGGGTCTCAGCTGGAAAGGAGAAACCGTGTTGTGGGTGTGAAACCGGATCACTGGATCGTCAGAATGGCGCACGAGCACCGAATGATTGAGCCCTTTGAGGAGTCTCAGGTGAGTCAAGGGACCATTTCCTACGGTGTTTCCTCGTACGGATACGACATGCGCCTGGATCGGAAGTTCCTGGTCTTTCAGGGAGGGGGAGAGAGCCTTGTCGATCCCAAGCGCTCAGGTGAGTTGCCCTTTGAGGAAATGGAAGGAGATGACTGCATCATCCCGGGGGGCAACTTCGTGCTCGCCAAGAGCTTGGAGTATTTCCGAATTCCACGATCAGTCTTGACCATCTGCACCGGGAAGTCGACTTATGCCCGCTGCGGTCTCATCGTGAATGTCACCCCCTTTGAACCCGAGTGGGAAGGCTTTGTCACCGTGTCCATCTCTAACACGAGCCCGTCCCCCGTGAGGGTTTATGCCGGCGAAGGAATTGCCCAGGTTGTGTTTCTGGGGGCGGATGATCTGTGCCGCACTTCCTATGCTGATCGCAAGGGCAAATATCAGGCTCAAGGGGAGATTGCTCGTGCTAAAGTGATTGGGGAAGAAGAGAAACGAGATGGTTGATCCCGGGTTTGGCTCCGGATGGCGGTGGTTTCATTCCAGCCTGTGGATTTTGCTGGTCAGCTGCTCACTCAGCTCCTGTGGATACCGTGTTGCGGAGCGCAACCGGCTCGATCTGGGGATCAGCTCGGTGGCTGTTCAACCGTTTGAAAACGCAACCACCACCTATCGGGTCGAACAGAAACTGGCGGAGGCCATGGTTCGGAAGTTTGTCGAAAAGACGAGCTGGGCGGTCCGGAGCGGGAACTCGGACGCAGATGCGGTGCTCAGTGGGGTCATCTCGAGACTCTCGGCGAGTCCCGTGACTTTCGGCCAGGTTCCTTTGGAACGACCTTTCTGGTGACGCTGGCTGTCCAGATCGAGTTTCGCGAGAACAGCACGGGTCGAGTTCTCTTCAAGAACGATCGCTACGTGTTTCGAGAGCAATATCAATTGAACATCGATGTCGAAAGATTTTTTACGGAACAGAATCCGGCCCTGGATCGAATCGCCGAGGACTTCGCTGCCAGCGTGGTCACTTCGATCCTGGAAGGATTCTAGTCTCTAGTGTCCACTCGTATACTCTGCCCGGCAGGTACCCATGGATTTTGAAGAGTTCCAGAAGCATGCCGTGGACCCTGGAACCATCTACCAACTGTCCGGCCGGGACGTTTTCCTGAGGGACTCCGTTTTTGAGCTGGCGCGGAGCCAGGTTTCCGAGGAGGCTAGGAGCTTTGACTGGGGTACCTATGATCTGGAGCAGGACTCCGAGTCCGACGTCGTAGGCGAAGCTCGAACTCTTCCCTGGATGAGTCCAAGACGATGGGTTTACATCCGCAACGCCCATCTCGCAGGGAAGGAGTTGAAAGCCTACCTGAAGAGTCCCGCCCGGCGCACGGTTGTCATTCTGGAACTGGCAAAGAAGCCTGCCGGGTGGCCCAGGCTTGCGGTCATCAAGAGCGCCGAGAGCTCCAACACGGCCGCCTGGATCGAAAAGCGTCTTCGAGCCCGGGATTTCAAGATTGACCGTCCGGCGACACGAACTCTCATCGAACTGGTGGGTGAGGACCGCCACCGGTTGAGTATGGAGTTGGACAAGCTGTCGATGCACTGTGCTGAGACCAGGCTTGTCGATCGATCAGCAGTCCTGGCCCTGACCCGGCAATCCCAGGAGTACGACGTCTTTGCCCTCATTGGCTGTCTGGCAAGGAGCGACGCCAGGAAGGCTCTGAGGGTGCTGAGCAGACTCTTCGATCAGGGGTTGACAGCGCCTCAGATTCTGAGCCTGCTCTACTGGAATTTCCGGAGGCTTCTGGTTGCCAAAGAACGCCTGGAGGCGGGGCAGCAGTTTTCCGTCCTGCTACGGGATCTAAAGATATGGAGCTATCGAGGCCGCCAGTCCGAACTTGAGGCTACGCCCCACCGGCGACTCGTGAGGATTGTCTTGAGGGTGCGGGAGGCGGATCGGATGTGCAAGTCCACAGGCGTTGACGAGCAGCTCAGTCTGGAGCAACTTGTTGTTGACGCCTGTCGTTGATGGTTCCTATAATGACTGTTTCTCTCCAGCGGGAATACGAAGGAACAAGACGTCTATGCCAAATATCAAGTCGGCCAAAAAACGGATGCGACAGAACACTGTGCGGCGCCTGCGAAACAGAGCTGCCAGGGGTCAGATGCGCACGGAGATCAAACGACTCAGAACGCTGGTTGCCGAAGAGAAACTGGACGATGCCCGATCACTACTCACCGACGTGTACTCCGTGATCGACAAAACGACTCAGAAGGGAGGCCTTCACCGCAAGACCGGGGCCCGATACAAATCGCGCTTGAGTCAACTGCTCAACTCGAAAAGCAAGGATTCGTGACTATCGCAACCTCTGAGACGCTTGACTAGGATTACCCTTCCTGATCGGGGGGCCGAAGTACTCTTCGACCTCCAGGACCAAAACATTCACCTTCTGGAAAACCTGTTTGACGTCGAGATCCACGCCCGGGGCTCGGAGCTCTCGATTCGGGGCAGCCAGACGAACGTCGACGCGGTCGAGAAGATCGTCCGCGACTTCGCGGATATGGTGAGCCGGGGGGAACAGTTTTCCAGCGGTGAGCTACGAGAGGCCTTTGAGCAGATCGCCCAGGACTCGGCGGTTACGCTGCACGATTTTTTCCCCAAGCCGGTTGTTCTCAAGACTCCCTCGCGGACAATCGTCCCCCGCAGTGTTAATCAGAACCGCTACGTGGCCAAGATGGAAGGGACTGATCTGGTCTTCGCTATCGGCCCGGCTGGCACTGGCAAGACTTTCCTGGCAGTAGCCAAGGCAGTGGCTTTTCTGTTGGAGCGCAAGGTCGATCGGATCATTCTGTCCAGACCTGCGGTCGAGGCCGGCGAAAAGCTCGGGTTCCTGCCCGGTGACATGCAGGAGAAGATCGATCCTTACCTCCGTCCGCTATATGATGCGCTTTTTTTCCTGCTCGACTCGGCCCGGGTTGAGAAGTTGCTGGACCAGCACATCATCGAAATCGCTCCCCTCGCTTTCATGCGGGGACGCACACTGAGCAACTGCTTTGTCATACTGGATGAGGCGCAGAACAGTTCCGTGGAGCAGATGAAGATGTTTGTCACTCGAATGGGTCTCCATTCCAAGGTGGTAGTGACCGGAGATGTGACTCAAATTGACCTCCCGCCCGGTCAAGTCTCTGGTCTCAAGGACGCTGAACGTGTCCTCAAAGGAACCGAGGGCATCGAGTTCGCCTACTTCGATGAAAGAGATGTGGTGCGACATCGCCTGGTGCGGCTCATCATCGCTGCCTATGACGGCACGAACCGCTCCCAGGAGAAGCGTCGAAACTCGAAAGACTAAGGTCGCGCGTGAATCCCGAGAAACGTGCTGAAAAAGTGCGCATCATTGGAGTCCCGATGGATCTTAATATTTCCGAGCTTTCACTGCAGTCTTGATCTGGACGCAATGGATCCCTCGGTCGCTCCCGGTGTGCTGCCGGAAAAAAGGGGACAGTCTACTTTTTTCCGTCGTGGCTGACCTTTGTGCTCCTGAAGCTTCCAGCACCGGAAAGAAAGTAGACTGTCCCCTTTCTTTCCGACCACGAGGGTCGGTCGGAACGCCAGTCGAGGGTGGCTTGACCTATCGGGAGGCGCACCTCGCCATGGAGATGGTCTTTGCATCAGGACGCTGTCGATCCCTGGGTGTGGTTGAACTGAACCCTGTCATCGATAGTGCTAACCGTACGGCTCGCCTGGCGGTGGGGCTGGTCTGCTCGGCTCTGGGAAAAAAGATCCTGGCCTGACCTTTCTTGCCACCGGTCCGAGCCTCTTCCGGTATCGGAACCGAGGGGTTGATCCTGGGTTTTTCATCTGTTAGATTCAGTGATGCGAATGCAGCGTTTTCCTGCCTTAAGCTCGCCTACAACCAGATCAAAAGGAGGGTCCACTTTATGGACGAACATGTCGTCAAGGAGTACCTGCGGAATAATAGCGACGATTTCCGAGAGCTCTTTGAGCAGCACCAGACGTATGAGACGGAGTTAAGGCAGTTCACACATCGATCCTATCTGAGTGCTCAGGAACAGTTCAGGCAAACGGAGTTGAAAAAAAAGAAGCTGGCTTTGAAGGACCAGATGCAGTTGATGATCAATGACCACCGCTCCCAGGCAGTCAACAACTGATTCAGGTCATCCCTTACATAAATAACTCAGCATCGACTCGTTAGACCCGCCTCGGTCTGCCTCGCGTCGCGCTCCCAACCATTGGTCGGCGGTTCGGTGTGCTTTTTTTAGGCTGGATGCCGCCCGCATGAGAGGACTCGTGGCAAGAGAGGGAATTCCCTTCCTTCTGCTTCCATTGATGGGAGCCTTGATCTGCCTGGCGCTTGGGTGGTTGGCCTGGGGGGGACTTCTGGTGCTGGTCGGATTCGGCTTCGGTTCCTTTTTTCGGGACCCGGAGCGTGCGATTCCGCAGCAACCGGGTCTCATTGTCAGCCCCGCCGACGGAAGGGTTGTGCGACTCCGGGACTCGGCTCGCGGAACGGTGATCAGCATCTTCCTGTCAGTGTTCAATGTGCACGTGAATCGGGCTCCGATTGGTGGGTCTATCCGAATTCAGGAATACCAGCCGGGCAAGTTTCTGATGGCCTTTGACGATCGGGCCTCCGTTGAGAACGAACAGATGATGTGGAAGATCGAGGGCGAGGCTTCAGTGACCTTCTGCCAGATTGCAGGTTGGGTGGCTAGGCGCATCGTTGCCTGGAAGCAGCAAGGAGACACTGTCAAGCGGGGTGATAGAATAGGCCTCATCAAGTTTGGAAGCCGTGTCGACATCACCATTCCGGCGAGTTTTGCGGTCGTTGTCGAGAAGGGAGACAGGGTTCGCGGCGGATCCAGCATTCTGGCCAGACTGGAGAGCAACAGTGAAGGAACTGAAGATTAGAGGAATCCGCCCGCGGCGCAAGCTGAAGCGCACGATCTACATCCTTCCGTCGATATTCACGGTCGGGAACATTTTTGCGGGCTTCCTCTCTCTCATTGCGACTCTGAGTGGCGAATATGAGAAGGCCGCCATCGCCATTGGCATAGCTGTCATCCTGGACGGTCTGGATGGTCGAGTTGCCCGGCTGGCCAATGTCTCCAGCGATTTTGGAGTCCAGCTCGACTCGCTGGCGGATGTCATCAGCTTTGGAATTGCCCCGGCGGTTCTTGTCTATTCCTGGGGTCTGGTAGATTTCGGAAGATTTGCACGCTTTTCAGCTTTCGTTTTCTTGATCTGCGGGGTGACGCGCCTGGCCCGCTTCAATACGCAGCTCGGTGAATTGAAGCATTTTGCTGGCCTCCCGATACCGGCCGCAGCTGGATTCATCGCTGCCACTGTTCATTTTTTCCCGGGGCCCCCTGCCAATCCTCTGTTTAAACCCGCCATGGTCGGTGCGACCTATCTGACGGCCCTGTTAATGATCAGTACCATTCGCTATCCTTCTCTGAAGCAGCTGGATCTGGGGCAGGGGAAGTCACATCTCGTCATCCTCACACTGGCGACACTGGTGGCGGGCATCTTCTTTTATTCCCGCTACGCGCTGCTGATCCTCGCTTACTCGTATCTCCTGAGCGGGCCGCTGGCGCGCATGTACCAGTTCTCGAAATACCGATTTGGCCACAGGCGCCGAGTTACGTCTCGAGACACGCCGATCAGCTAACAGTCGTACGTGTTCAGCGTCCTCTTCTTGCCTGTGCCTTGCCCTTGCCTTTGCCCGTGCCTTTGCCCGTCACTCCTCTCGCGCTTTTCTGACCTGGCATCAATGACCGGGTTGGTCAAGAGCCTTGATGGAACGCAAGGCAAGGGCAAAGGCAAGGCGCTAAACAGCTGCTAACAGTCCGTGGGGCTTCCACCAGGGGCTGCCATTAGTAAGTCGCCTCCCGTTTCTGGTAGAGTAGACAGCTTTCCACGGAGTTTGAGATGCACGTCCAGAAGCTGATGGTCATGGCCAACTCTGTCAGGAAGCTGCTTCGGCGTGGTGCTCAGGGTCATGCCGCCCGCCTTGTTCAAAAGCTCCATCCCGGCGACATCTCGCAGATCATCCAGGAGCTGAATGATCGCGATCAACTCCGCATCTTTTCCCTGCTCGTGAAAGAAGATCTCGAACTGGCTGCAGAAGCTCTGACGGATCTTGGTCTGGAGCGCGGCATTGCCCTGTTGACTGCCCTTTCCGGCCGAGAAACCTCACGCCTACTTCAGGAACTGGAAACGGACGACCGGGCTGCATTTGTTTCGGCTCTGCCGGAGGAACTCGCCAATCAGGTTCTGGACACCATGCGACTGGAGGAATCAGTCCAGGTCCAGGGTCTTCTCCGCTACGAGAAGGAGACGGCCGGTCGGATCATGACCCCGAACGTTTTTGCACTACAGGAGGACATCTCGGTGAGTGAGGCTATCCACACTCTCCAGAAGGCAGACGAGTTTGAGATGGTCTTCTACCTGTACATTGTGGATGATCGGAACCACCTGGTTGGTGTCATCTCTCTGCGCCAGTTGCTGACAGTTTCACCCAGCACTCCACTGAAAAAGATCATGTCGAGCGACGTGATTTCCGTAGCCACGGACACGGATCAGGAAGAAGTAGCCAACCAGGTGGCCCTGTACGACCTGCTGGCCGTTCCGGTGGTCGATCACGAGAACAAACTGGTAGGAGTGATTACCGTTGACGACGTCATCGACGTCATCAAGGAGGAGGCCACCGAAGATATCCTCCATCTGGCTGGCGTCGAAGCCGACGACTCTGTACGCAGTACCGCCAGGAGCTCCATCCGGAAAAGGCTCCCCTGGCTGGGGCTCAATCTGGTTCTGGCCTTGATGGCTTCTACGGTTGTTTACCTTTACGAGGACACCATTGCCGCTTTGCCTATGCTGGCCATCTTTCTGCCGGTCGTGGCCGGGATGGGTGGGAACTCTGGAACACAGGCTCTCACCTTGATGGTCCGAAGCCTGGCTCTGGGTGAAGTCGGCTGGAAGAATATGAAGGATGTGTTCACTAAAGAGCTGCTAGTGGGTATCTCCAACGGGATCGCCCTCGGTGTGCTGGCAGGAGGTGTCGGCTACGTTTGGTCGGACGGTAATCCCTCGGTTGGCCTGGCCCTGGCCTGTGCCATGGTCTCTACCATCCTGCTGGCCGGAATTCTGGGCACCCTGATTCCGCTGCTCCTGAACCGCCTGAACATTGACCCGGCCGTGGCCTCCGGTATCTTTCTGCACACCCTGACTGACGTAATCAGCTTTTTCTCGTTTCTGGGCCTGGCTACTCTTTTCTTGGGCGTGCTGGAAACTTGATGAGCCATCACCGGTCCGAAGCGCTGACTCTCCGAAGCTATCCTTATTCGGAAGCGCATCTGATTGGCGTCTTCCTGACCCGCGAGTCGGGTCAGCTGAGGAGCATCGCCTACGGGGCCCGGAGCGGGCGGAAAAGCAAATTCGGCAGCGGTCTCGAGCCGCTGACTCACGCCCATCTCAAGTATTCTCACAGAGAAGGCCAGGAACTGGCGGTTCTTCGTGATCTCGAGATCGTTCAGGCCTTTCCTGCTTATGAACTGGACTGGCAGGCGAAACTCCACTTTGCCTATTTCGCGGAGTTGCTGCAGGAGTTCACTCACGAAGGAGAAGCCGCCGAGCCGGTCTTTCGTTTGAGCCTGGCTGTTCTGGGATCGCTGACCTCTATTCCAGTAGTCCAGCTGGCCCGCTACTTTGAATTGTGGCTGCTGAGATTGGAGGGAGTTCTGCCCCATCTGTCCTCCAGGCTGCCCCAAGAGCTGGCTTCGAGAAGCAGACGGTTCATGGCAAAACACCCTCGCGAGCTGGTGAGTGATGAGTTGAACGAAGGAGAATTGAAAAGGCTAGGAAGGCTTTCTGAGGAGCTGATAGAATCTCACCTGGAAAAGAAGCTGAAAAGTTTAAGAATGCTAAAGGAGCTGCTCTAGTACTCCCTTGCAGCTGGTCTCAACCTTCCAGCTTTTCAAACCACTTCCGAACAATGACATTTCAACGGCTCATTCATCGGCTCCTGGACTACTGGATGGAACAGGGATGTGTGATCCAACAGCCCTACGACCTCGAAGTAGGAGCTGGAACAATGCACCCGGAGACTTTTCTGAGGGTGCTTGGACCCGAGCCCTACAAGGTGGCTTATGTGCAACCCTCCCGGCGGCCGGCCGATGGTCGATATGCTGAGAACCCCAACCGCGTTTACAAGCACCATCAGCTTCAGGTTGTCCTCAAACCGTCCCCTTCCGACGTGCAGAGCCTTTATCTCGAGAGTCTGAGACATCTGGGAATCGAGCTGAAGAAGCATGATCTTCGATTTGAGGAGGACAACTGGGAAAGCCCGACCCTGGGCGCCTGGGGGATTGGGTGGCAGGTGCTTCTGGACGGACTGGAAATCACGCAATTCACTTATTTTCAACAGGCCGGTGGCCAGGATCTGATGCCGGTCTCAGCCGAAATCACCTACGGCCTGGAACGGATTGCGGCTTTCCTGAATGATCAAGACAGTCTGTTCGATCTGGAATGGAATGAGGATCACAGCTACGGCGCTCTGAGAAGGAGGGAGGAGTTCGAGTTCTCGAAGTACAGCTTTGAGGTTGCAGACAGCAAGACGCTTTTTCAGCTCTTTGACCTTTACGAGCAGGAGAGTCAGAGGGCACTGGGCGAGAGCTGCGTCCTTCCCGCCTATGACTATTGTCTGAAGTGCTCGCACACTTTCAACCTGCTGGACAGCCGCGGGGCGATCAGTGTGACTCAGCGGGTGGAACTCATTGCCAGGGTACGACGCCTGGCGGTGAGCGTAGCCGAGCGATACGTGAAGAGTAATGAACAAGTTTCTGTTTGAGCTGGGGATCGAGGAAATCCCGGCCAAGATGATTGAGCCGGCCCTGAATCAGCTGGAAGGTGGATTCCGGAAGCTTCTGAGCGAGTCTTCGGTGCAAGCCCATGGGATCCACCTCTACAGTTCGCCTCGCAGACTGGCCCTGCTGGCCGAGGACCTCCCGGACACCCAGTCCGACCAGCAATCAACGATCATCGGCCCTCCTGAGAGGGTAGCCCGTGGCCACAATGGCGAGTTGACCAGAGCTGGGGAGGGTTTCGCACACCAACACGGAATCCCGGCCGATCAGCTCGAAGTGATTGAAACCGACAAGGGAAAGTATATGGGTTTTCAGCAGGTCAATCCGGGGTTGCCCCTGCCCGCAGTACTGGCGTCCGGACTGGGAATGGTGATTGCTCAGATTGCATGGCCCAGGAACATGTACTGGCGTGAGAGTCGGTTTCGGTTTGTCCGCCCCATCCGGTGGCTGGTCGCTCTGTGGAACACAGAGATCGTGGATTTTGAGTTCGAGGGGATCCGGTCCAATCGACTTTCTAGTGGACACCGGTTTCTGGGGGCACCGGAAGTCGAAATCCCCTCTCCGGACCGCTATGTGGCATTGCTGCGAGAGAATTTCGTTTTGGTGGATGCCGGGCAACGCCGCGCCAAAATCGCGCAGGAATTAGCCGAGTTGACACCCGGCGGCTGCACGGTTGTAGATGATCCAGAACTGTTGGAGTTGACCTGTTTCTTGAACGAACATCCAGCTGCTGTGCTGGGCCAGTTCGAGAGTTCTTTTCTCAAACTTCCCCGGGAGATTCTGGTGACCGTCATGAGACATCACCAGAAGTACTTCGCTGTGATTGGCGACTCGGAAGAGCTCCAGCCTTTTTTTGTGACAGTCACCAACGCGGCAGGCGACCCGGACGGACGAATCCGGATTGGACACGAGCGTGTACTCCGTGCCCGCCTCGAGGATGCTGTCTTTTTCTGGGAATCGGATCGCAAGACGAAATTGGAAAAGCGTGTGGAGAGCCTTGCCAGGGTCACTTTTCAGCAGGAACTCGGGAGTTACCTGGACAAGGTCAGACGTCTCCAGGAGATCTGTCGTCGGCTCTCTCCGGGCAACCAGACTCTCGACCAGGCGGCGCTGCTGTGTAAGATCGACCTGACCACAGAAACTGTGTTCGGAATCAGTGAGCTCCAGGGAGTGATGGGAGGTCTTTACGCACGTGAGGAAGGATATCCGGAGGACATCTGGAAGGCGATTTACGAGCATTACCAGCCCATTTCTCTGGACGATTCTTCACCAACTACCCGCAACGGCGCCCTCCTTTCCATCGCTGACCGGCTCGACACGATTGCCGGATGCTTCAGTATCGGGATTCGACCCCGGGGTTCGAGCGATCCCTTCGGTCTGAGGCGGCAGGCCCAGGGGTTGATCAAAATACTCCTGGATCACCGTGTGGACTGGGAAGTCGATGATCTGCTGGATTTTGCATGCGTGGGCCTGAAAGCAGACTCTGTCGAGCTGCGAAGCGAGATAAAGGTCTTCCTGGGAAAACGGCTGCGCCGGATCCTGGAGGGGCAGGGCATTGAATATGATGTGGTCAACGCCATTATGGAAGCGGGGATGGGTAGTATTGTCGGTGCTCGCCGCCGGGCCAGAGCCCTTCAGGAAATCCGGGAAGAGCCTGAGTTCGAGGCACTGGCTGTTGCCTTCAAACGCATTCGAAATATTCTCAGCACCCGGGAAGCGGAGGACGGAGGGGTCGACGAGTCTCTGCTGGTTGAGAGTGCGGAGCAGAACCTGTTCAGCGCATTTTCGGATCTGCAATCGCATTTGGCTGGGCCCCTGGCATCGGGAGAGTATCGAGATGTGCTGGCCGGGATGGCCGCCCTGGGCGGACCCGTGGACCGCTTCTTTGATGAGGTCATGGTCCTGACCGAGGATCAGCAACTCAGGCATAACCGGTTGCGCTTGCTTCACCGAATTTCGGAGATGTTCCTGCAGGTAGCAGACATTTCACAAATGGTTCGAAAAGTGTAGGTAATCACTTTCACCGCAAACGTTAGGGTTGAAAACGTTAGGGTTGAAAACGTTAGGGTTGAAAGGGAGTACTAAGAGAATGGGAATGCAGTGACACAAGGAGGTGTGAAAGTGAAAGAGCCGGAAGGGAAAATGGGAGTGCTCCTGGTTGGGCTGGGAGCCGTCAGTACAACATTTATCGCCGGAGTCGAGGCGATCAAGAAAGGGCTGGGTGAGCCCATTGGATCTTTGACTCAGTACGGGACCATCCGTCTCGGAAAGCGAACTTCGGCGCGCGTCCCCAGGATCCGCGATTTTGTCCCCCTGACCGGAATTGATGATCTTGTCTTCGGATGCTGGGACATCTTTGAAGACGACTGTTTCGAAGCAGCCACCAAGGCTGGCGTGCTCCAGAGAGAACTGCTCAGCAACCTGGAGACAGAATTACGGGCGATACGTCCGATGAAGGCTGTGTTCGACCGGCGCTACGTCAAGAAGCTGGACGGCTCATTCGTCAAGCAGGCCTCGAATAAGCTGGAACTGGCCGAGCAGGTCATGGACGACATTCGAGAGTTCCAGGAGCGGCACGGGATTCGGCGTTCTGTCATGATCTGGTGTGGAAGTACCGAGGTCTACATAGTACCCGCCGAGGTGCATTCCAGCCTCTCCCGGCTGGAAGAGGGACTTCGCTCCAACCACGAGTACATCCCTTCCAGCATGGTATATGCCTACGCCGCCCTCAAATTGGGGATTCCGTTCGCGAATGGAGCTCCCAATCTCACCGTGGACGTAGCTGCCATGCAGGAGCTGGCGGAGCAGAACCAGGTACCTGTGGCCGGTAAGGATTTCAAGACCGGTCAAACACTGATGAAAACCATCATCGCTCCGGGCCTCAAGGCCAGGCTTCTGGGTCTTTCGGGTTGGTTCTCAACCAATATTCTGGGCAACCGGGACGGAGAGGTTCTGGAGGATCCCGAGTCCTTCAAGACGAAGGAAGAGAGCAAGCTGGGTGTCCTGGACTACATTCTTCAGCCAGCTGTGTATCCGGACCTGTATAAGGGCTTCTGTCACAAGGTTCGAATCAATTACTACCCTCCCCGCGGTGACAACAAGGAAGGCTGGGACAATCTGGACATCTTCGGCTGGCTTGGTTATGAGATGCAGATCAAGATCAATTTCCTGTGTCGCGACAGCATCCTGGCGGCTCCCCTGGTGCTCGATCTTGCTCTTTTTCTCGACCTGGCCCAGCGTACGGGAATGTCCGGGACTCAGGAGTGGCTCTCCTTCTACTTCAAGAGCCCGATGACGCTGCCCGAGTTGTATCCGGAGCACGACATCTTTATCCAGCTGATGAAGCTCAAGAACACACTCAGGCACCTCCAGGGCGAGGAGCAGATCACCCACCTCGGTCTCGACTACTATGGAGAATAGTTCCACGTTCCAGGTTCCACGTTCCACGATGAGCGCGCAACGTGAAACGTGGAACGTGGAACGTGGAACCAGGTTTAGGGGCTACTGGAGATTCAGGCTCAGCTGTTGCCTGATCTGAATCTGGTGCTTTTCCAGAGTTGTCCCCGTCGCGCGGTCGAGTTGGACATGGCTCTTGATCAGGTTGACCTGGGCTCGAAGCTCGGTGACCGTCGCCAGAAGCAGATCCCGCTGGGTCTCGATCACGGTTCGAGTCGTACTCTGTCCGACTTCGAATCGAGCCTGTTCCCCCTCGAGGCGTTCCCGGCCCAGTCGAACGGTAGCGGAGGCGGCTTCCAGACTTGCCCGGTTCATCTCGATCTCGGTCAAAGCCTCCCGAATCTCTTGGGCGACCCGCTGGGCGGCATCCTGGCGCTGCAGCTCAGCCCGCTGCAGGTTGATCTGGGCCTTTGCATTGTCCGCTCGCGCATCCACATTGCCGAAGGGCAGGCGCAGGTCGAGGCCGACGGTGTAACCGTAGAAATCGCCACTGAAGAGCTGCTCGAAAGAGTTGCCGACCCCGCCCGGTTCGAAGCCCACAATGGGAGGATTTTCAAATCCACCGGAGAAATCGCGAATCACCCGGTTGCCGCCCAGACCAATCAGCCGAAAGGCCAGGACCATGTCCAGCTCCGGTTTCAGTTGATTCCTGGTTCGGTCCAGCTCCACGCGACTGTTGACGATCTCTGCATCGGCCTGCAGCAGCTCCGGGCGCCTTTCCCTGGCCCTGGACATGAGGAGGCCAAAGCTGTCCGACACCGGGTCGGGAACAAAGGGCCTCTGAGTGGGTAAGATCGCCGCATTCAACTCGCGCGGATCCTCGAAAGAGGTGATCAGAATAACCAGTCGATCCTGAATCTGCCTGCTGCGGAACTCTGAGCGAACCAGCTGTTCTGTGCGGGAGGCGACTTCGGCCTCGGCTTCCACCACTTCCAGTCGGGCCGCTGAGCCGACTTCAAAACGCGCCTGATTCTGAGAGAGAATCTCCTGGGCGAGTTGCAGAGACTTTTCCTTGACATCGATGTCTCGCAGCGAGAAGAGAAGATCCCAGTAGGCGGTCTGCACCTCAGTGACAGTGTCGAGCACCTGCTGCGTGAACTCCATCTCGCTGATGTCGATCTTGTTGCGGGCCACTTCCAGCAGATATTCCGTGTCGATCTTCCCGAGCCCTCTCAGCAGGTTCTGTCGGAACTCGATCTTCAGGTCCGTGTCAATAGCCGGGACCAGGCTGGCAAAAAAGTTTGTAGAGCGGTTGCGTGCCCCTGAAAAAGCGGCCTCTATGCTGCTTCCTTTCGAGAAAGGCTTGCGGAAAGAGAAGTCATAGTTCGTGAAGATGTCGGTGATCGTGTCCCCACCGGCCAGAATGCTGTCGGTGGGCGCATTGGTTCGGTCCCAGTTGAAACCAAAGGAGGTGATGGGATCGTACTCACTCCTCAGCTTCTCGGCTTCCCAGGTCGAGAAAACCCGGTCGAGTCTCCGAAGGTTGACGCCCAGATTGTTCTTGAGAGCCATTTCAATGGCGTCTCGCTCTGAGAGCAGGAGTTGGCTGCCTCGCAGCTCCCCTTCCACTCGAGTCTGGCCCACTACAACTCGACCCACATTCTGATCTCTTCTGTATTTGGAAAACCAATCGGTCACGCCACCCGCCTGCCGGCTTGACCCGAGGAAGGTGAGCACAAGAAACAGGAAGAAAGCATGTACAGGCGCGCGTAATCTCATAGCAGGATCTCCTAAGTGCTCACGTCCATGAATACGGTAGCAACCCGCAGGGCGGATGGGGGTTGCGGGCGATCTCTTTGTCGTTCGTTGTCGCCGATGGCCCAGCATCGCCTCCTCCTCTCTTCGCGACCTCACCTCGCAAGACCCATCCGCAAACGCTGCCGTATTCATGGACGGGAGTACTAACCCGCATAGATCACCGATTTGGAAATGAAGGTGATTTTGGCAGGCCGGAACGGTTTTCTGAGAGTTTCGCTATCGATCCGGTCCAGGTCGAGTGATGCGGTGGTGTGGAGGGTCGTGAATGGAGCGTTTTTCGGGTTCGGAAGAGCGTGACGGAATGCATTCAGGCAGAGCTCGGCCTGAGCGATGGAACGATTTCGTTTTTGGGGGCGTTTGATCGGGACAGACCTCAGCAGCGCAGAGGAATGGCCTGGAGGTTTCGAACGACGGCAGCGAAGACCTCGCTGTAGGGATAGGCTTCCGACATGGAGATCCAGACGTGGCGGACCGTGAGGCGGACCTGGGCGCCGATCTTCAGGAGCTTCAAGCGAATCGTCTGACACTGAGCGCGAGCCAGGGGGGTCTGCTTCAGTCCGAGACGACGCAAGGCGTGCATGAGCATGTAGGCGGCGGAGGACAGATACAGCCGGAGTTGATTGGCGCGCATCGTTGCCGCGCTGGTCCGGTCGGCGAACAGATCCAACTGCTGTTCTTTTATGCGGTTCTCCATGTCGCCCCGCGCACAGTAGAAGTCTTCGTAGAGCGGCGCGGGCCCCCAGGCGTTCCGGCGACAGGGAGGTGACGACGAATCGGGGATTGGCGCCTTTCTCCAGGAACTCGGCCTTGCCGACGACGCGTCGCTCCGAGGTCCAACTGTGGCGAGTCCGGTAGCGGAAATCCTTGAACACCCGCGCCGGTGTCCCGGTGGCGTTGAACTCGGCTTCGGCCTGAGTCATCGCTTCGGCGCTCTCTGACTTGAGCCGATCATTGTTGGCCAACCCCATCACGTAATCCACGTGATGGTCTTCACACCAGCGGAGCAAGTCATCCCGGCAAAAGCCCGAGTCGGCCCGGATGACGATCGAGACCTCCGGCCAGCTCTGCCGAATCCGGCCGACGATCCGTTCCAGTTCCTCCACCGATCCCGCGGCCCCATCGATATTGGAACACCGCAACCGGGCGCACAGCAGATGCTCCCCCGAGAAGATGTACAGCGGGAGATAACAGTAGTGGCGGTAGTAAGCGTGAAAGAACCGGCCTTCCTGCTGGCCATGGATCGGGTCGTCGGTCGCATCCAGATCCAGCACGATCTCCTCGGGCGCCGATTCGTGGGACTCCACGAAGGCATCCACCATCCAGCCGTCGATCCGGTCCGGGTCCATCGCGATCTTCTTGTACCGCTCCTGCTCATCGACCTCGGCTCCGGTCAACTCCAACCGGTTCAGCGTACACCTGCCCGCCAGCGCCTTCCCCCGATCTGAGGCCTGCCGCCGCCGCTCCCCCAACGGATCGGCCTTATTCACCGCCACCGCCAGCATCGGATCGGTGCGCAACTGATCATGATCGTTCAGATCCTCGTACCCCAGACAGAGTCCGTAGATGCGCTGCCCCAACAACTCCTCCACCGTGTGTTCGATCAACCGCGCATCCCGATGATCCCTGAAACACTCAGCCAGTCCGGCGATCAGACCCGTCCCCCTCTCGACCTCTCGCAACAGCAGCACCCCTGCATCGGAGGTGATCTTTCCACCGTCGAACCGCGCCTTCACTTTGCGTTGAGATAGTTGGTGAAATTCGAACCTGACTTGTTTACACTCTGTTCTCATAAGGGCCGCCTCCGTTTGCGTGTGAAAATGTTCATTCAAAACGCTTTATACCAAACAGGGCGGCGTTTTCAGGTCCCATCGGTGAGAAATGGCGGCTAAGCATTCCCTTGGTGGCCTCTTGGGAGGGAGGTTTCTCCCAAGCGGCCAGAGAGGAAGAAGGCAAGCAGGGGAAGAAGGTTCAACCAAAAGCGATGAACCTCGTTGACTCCGAGCAAGTTGAATGCCAACAACGATCCCGAATATCCAAAAATAACTAGAACGGTCAATACCCTGCGACTCGGGGCTAACGGTCCTGGGGCGAGAACCCGGACGAGACTCTCCAGGCAGGGAAACAAGAGTAGAACCTGGTCATA
This sequence comes from Acidobacteriota bacterium, assembly GCA_965205345.1. Classification (GTDB taxonomy): domain Bacteria; phylum Acidobacteriota; class UBA6911; order RPQK01; family CBDAPI01; genus CBDAPI01. The sequence goes on from CBDBGQ010000057.1 coordinate 247,730, forward strand.
GCTCCACCCAAAGGGAGAGCTGAGCGATGATACCAGCAGAAGCAGGCTGATGCTTGATCTCCACACAATCTTCGGGTGTCTGGAGATCAAGAGCAGAGTCGCAGCGGCCGTCCCCAGCGGGGCCAGGTACTGAACTGCCGAGGACTGAATCGAGAAGTACTCCCTCAAGATCCCTCCCACGGTTGGGGTGGCCCAGTAAAGGGGAGGTTGCTCGAGTGCTCGCAGGTAATCGGCCACCCAGGGGGGGCGGAGCAGGGTCAGAATTCCCGCTGCCACACCCAGCAGAACTGCCGAGGCAGCCGGTAGCTTCCAGTTTCTCTCTCGCAGGACCCACACCGAGACGACCAGACAAAAAAGGTAAACATTCTGCGGCTTGAAGGAAACCAGCAGCAATCCGGCGGCACCCAGCCAGGGATTCCCGACCCTGTCAGACAGCAGGAAAAAAAACAACCCCGAGCAGGACCAGGCAGCTGGTCTGGCCCACCCCCCAGCACAGAAGAAAAGGGAAGAAGGAGACGCTGGTAATCCAGGCTACGAGCAGACCCGCTCCGGTCGAGCCTCCAAAGAAGCGCCAGATGAAGGTGCCGGAAAAAAGGATGATGCCCAGATTGATGGTCAGCCATACTGCTGTCGAAAGGCCGAAATCGAAGGATAGGACGGGTAAAAGAACGATCAGCAGCCAGGGAGGGTTCCACATGCGCAGGGGTTGTGGCTGAGTTCGACCCAGGTCTCGCTGCACCTTTAGCAGAAGTCCGGGATCGTAAGGATCCTTCCCATCTATGAGAAGAGAGGCCGCACTCCAGTATTGGATGAAGTCTGCGGTTCCCAGGCCACCGTAGTGGGATTCATTTACAAGCCGGGTTCCCAGTACCCCGAGGATCCCAAGCAGGAGAATCAGAATGCGGTAGCGGAGAAGAGGCTGTCCCTGTTTCTTCATCTACGATTTTCAAGTCAAGAGGGGTTCTCGTTGTTTTGTGGACTCACGAATGCTCAGAGTCGTTAACCACACCGTCACAACGAGACCGACGAAGATGGTCTGTTCCAGCCATGGTTTCGGTACCAGGAAGTTCAGAAAAAACGCGCTTGTGTGAATGAGCAGGGTCACCTGCAGCAGACGGAGGCGAGAGGGCTCATCCTGGATTTTGGCAAACAGAATCAGGAACGGCACCACGCCTAAAGCCAAATCGTAGGCAAAGAGATGGGGAGTCAGGAGCATGCCCAGCAGAACGGACTGGGCGATCATGAGAGGCAGAACAGAATCCGGGCGGCCTCGCCTGAAAAGCCAGCCAGGAACAAAACCGAGCAAACAGGCGATAGAGAGCAGGATCGAAGCCCACAGGGTGATCCTGGTCGGAATGCCGAGGCCGAGCCAGGAATCGAGTCGAAGAAGGGTCCCTCGAAGATTGGGCATCCGTTCTGTCTTGATGTCGGGAGCTTCCAGGAGTTGTGGGGCGGACGCGATGTAGCCCGACACCTGAGTCGGTCCGATTGTCAGCACGGAAATCCAACCCAGCAGGAGAACGGACACCAGGCACCCCGCAACCACACGCCATCTTCGCTGCAGGAGCAGCATGAGGAAGAGGATCAGAAGTAGTTGTGGTTTCAGGAACGCGGCTCCCAGAATCAGGCCTGCGAGGAAACCCATGCCGCGCCGATGCAGCACATAGAAGCAGGCCAGCAAGAAAAGGAAGAAGAGACTGGACTGACCCTGCAGTAAGCACTCCAGGATTGGAAAGAAGCTCAGCCCGGCCAAGACCAGTACCCAGACAGCGGGCATGGGTCCGGCAGCTCCGCGACGGAGCAGGTAGATGGAGGCGATCAGAAAGCCGATTCCCAGGAAGCTCCAGATAACGTAGGCGGAGAGCAGCGGCAAGCTCGTCAGGGGGAGGAATACCCAGCCAAAGGCAGCCGGATAGAAGAACTTGTTAGCGACACCATTCATATTTCACCCGGTCTCAGCAAGGAGCTGTTTCTGTACCTGAGCCTGCCGGTCAACATCGTAGAGGTCCTGCCCATGACCATCCGACAGCATGAAGCCAGCTCCATAGAAGGAAATGAAATCGCCCGGAAAGAGAAGGGGATTGATCTTGGTCAAAGAGAGTAGAAAGGAGAGGATGACAACAACAAAGTAAGCAACGCAGATCCGTCTTGCCCGGGATGAATGAGTCGGTGTCATGTACGTGCCGTTCGCTAAAATACCACGGTGGGGTGCACCCTATGGATTCTCCAGTAGTCCCAATTCCAGCGAACGCAGATCCCGGCGCGCGACCGCGTGCGGACTTTCACCACGGACTGCTAGCCCGGATTATGCAAAAACCGTAGTCCGCTGTTGAAAAACGAGTCGAGAAGTGGCCCAACTCGGAAGCGGGCAGGTGTGACAGGCGGATTTGCGAAGAATATCGGTTGGGGAGGCGTTTGAGTGGTTGGGGGAGTGAATTTCAGACAGATCTGGGCCTGGATGAGTATCGGAAGCGGTTTTTTGGGGAACTGGGAGAAGCTAGCTGGAGTTGAGGCGACTCAAGACGAGGTGGAAGAGGGGTTGTTCGGGAAAGGCTGAGGAAAGATGGACCCAGATGCGTCGAGTGGTTTGTCGGATGCGGGCCCCGATCTTGAGGACACGACGACGTAAGGTTTCGATTTCGAGCTTGTGCCAGGGAGTCCCGTGCAGATAGTCGCGGAGGCGCACGAACATCTGGTAAGCCAGTGCATGCAGGAGGAGTCGAAACTGATTGGCCAGGAATCGATGACAGCTGAGTCGGTCCATGCTCAGATGATTCTTGAAGGCCTTGATGAAGTTCTCGGTCTGCCCTCGGTTTGTATAGTGGTCATAAAGTGATTGGGAGCAGAGATCGTCCCGGTTGGTGACCACAAAGCGACGATTGATCCCGCGCTGATCGACCTCCACTTTGACAATGACGCGACGGGATCGATCCCAGCTCTTGGCTCGATAAAGAAACTCGTCAAACTGACGCTGTTTTTCCTCCAGCTCAACGAACTGCAGCCGAGTCGAATCCAGCAGCGGCTCGACCACTCGCTGCAGGCGAGGGTTTCGACTTAACCCAATGACATATTGGAGTTGATTCTCTTCACCTTCACAGAACTCGTAGAGCCGAGGCGTGGCAAAGCCGCTGTCGGCCCGAATCTCAATCTCGACATCCGTCCCCACTCCTTGTCGGATGGCCTCCACGACTCGCTTCAGAATGGGCACGATGTGAGAGGCAGCCCCCTTGTTGCCAGGTCTCAACACGACACACACCAGGTCGCCCGTGTCGGCATCGAAGATCAGCAAAGGATGCAGAATGTGGTTTCGGTAATACCCATGGTAGAAGGAGAACTCCTGCTGACCGTGAGTGTGGTCGTCGGTACTGTCCAGATCCAGGATGATCTTGCTGGGACGTCTCTTCTTCAGGGAGCGCACATAACGGCCTAGCAGCCACTGGCTCAGATGCATCAGATCCTTCTTGGTGACGGAGTTCTCCAAACGGGAGAAAGTCGGCTGGGTGGCCAAATCGGGATCGCTCTCGGGCAACTGATCACAGACTGTCTTGAGCATCGGATCGGAGCGCAGCGTATCGGCGTCATTACAGTCTTCGTAGCCGGCCACGATCTGCAAGACTCGTTGTCGAATCAACTTCAACAGGTCATGACGAACGTAGCGTCGGTCCCGGCTTTCCGAAATACACGAACTGAAGCCCTCGCACAACCGATGTTGCCGATCCAGCGATCCAAACAACAACCATCCTGCGTCGGAAGTCAGACTCCCCCCATCAAAACGCGCCGTGATCTTTCGGTGGCTGTGAAATAGCAGGGTATTCTGGCAGACTGCTTTCAACATTGCCGTAGCTCCTGTTTAGGGTCGTTGTTTATGTAAACCCTTTTATATCAGAGAGCTACGGCCTTTTTTCTGGGCCCAAATCTCACTCGGATTCAGATCTCATGCATAATCCGGGCTAGGGCTGAGGCCCGCCAGGAATGCAAGCGCGATCACAAGGCTTGCCGACCTCCGATTGCATATACTTAACGATAGAGAGCCACAGTAGTAGGAAACACAGAGATCTCAGACTCCGCAAATTCCGAACTTTCTAAGAGTAACCCTATGCGGTCCTTCATCGACCATGCCAGAAGTCTGACCCTCGGGGACTTGAAAGGGATCCTCCCTTACGGGCTGAGCGCCTTGCTGGTTACGACGACAACCCTGGTCATGCGGGCCAACAATGGAATTCGACCGTTCCCCTCGGTGGACGATTTCGCTTATTTGCCCCTGGCTCGCAGGTTCCTGAACCATGACCTGTTTCCGGACGACGTGTTTGTCTCCACCTCGATCCTCCATGCACCGGCTTGGGCCGCTGTCGCCTGGCTCTCAGAACACACCGTTGGACTTGCCCTGGGATTCTACATAGTGGTGCTGTTGCTTTCCCTTTTCACGGTGCTGGCAGTGTGGAAACTCCTGCGGATTCTTGGGGGAAGTGGAGTGCTGCTTCCGGCTGCGGCCATACTGGCTTTTGCGAATCGGGCTCCGGGCCTGGGGCGGGGATTGCACGACGGCGCTTTTGGGGATGGATTTCACACCCAGTGGCTGGCGCTGTGCTTCATGCTCTGGGTGTACACGGCCTGGCTCAAGGCGAAGCCGCTGCGCACCGGAGTCCTGCTGGGACTGTGCATGGCAGCTCGGGTTAAGCAACCGTTTTTCTGTAATTTCCTCTAGCAGCCCGTGGTGGAAGTACGTTTTCTGAGCTCAGGTGGTACCCACGGGTGGAAGCAGCGAAGGGGTCGCTGAGTTGGGTTTTTCGGGCCAAGCAGCCGGAATCAGTCCGAACAGGCCCTTAAGACGCTTGAACAGCGACAAAATCAGTAGCATCAGGGCGCAAATCCGCCCCTGCAGACCCCGCGGCGTTCCCACACCCAGGCTCTGACGCATCAGCATCCCCAGATTGAAGGCGCTCACCTGGATCAGCAGTCGCTTCAACACATTCTCATGTCCCCGTACATGCAGCCGTCTCATCCCTCCGCTCCCGTACAGATGCGCACAGGGTCGCTCCAGCTGCTCTCCTCGTTGCCGCAGCAGCCGCTGCCCTCGCTCTCCCCGGATGCGCCGCCGATTCGCATACACCGCTTCCTGCCCCTGCCGGTCTCCTCGCCAGCGTCGCTTCCCTCGCCTCGGTTCGCTCACATAGCTGCGCAGTCCCACCGCATCCAGGTCCACCATCCGCTGCGTGCTGTGATACCCCTTGTCGGCCACCACCTCTTCGATGCCTCGTCCCTCCGGCAGCGCTTGTTCCACCTTCTCGGCCGCTTCCGTCAGGGTCTTCACCATGGTCTGCGTGTCCCCTTGATCGGCTCCCTGTACCGTCACCGAGACAATCGCTCCGGTCTCCAGATCCACTGCATGCTCCGCCTTGTGCGCCAGGTGCGTCCGCCCGTCCTTCATTCTGGTAATCCGCGCATCCGCATCATGCGGGTGCTTCCAAACCCGGTTCGATCCTTTGCCCGTGCGCTTGCGGTCCAGTTTGGCCAGATCTTCCCGTCGCGGCGTCTCAATCCCGGAGGCTTTCGCCAGCTCCATCAAAAACTCTTCATACCCCTGCTCGCTGTCCCGGCGCACGATGCTGCGCAGCGCTGCATTCGCTTCCAGCGTAGTGGCATCGATGCCGATCGTCTTGCCCCGCAGCAGGCCGCTCGCCCCGATCCGCTTCAGTACCCAGTCAAAGACTGCTTCGTGGGTAGCCACATCGATCAGTCGTCGGGTTCGGGAGATCGTGGAGTGATCAGACGGCGACTCGCTCAGTTTCAATCCCAGAAACTCTCGCAGTGCCAGAGAATCAGCTGCTCTCCAGGCTATTCCTCGTTCCGATCCGATCCCTTCGAAATACCCCACCAGCAGCAGCCGAAAGTACACTCCCGGAGCCAGGCTCGGTCGCCCCATCTTGTCTGCATAGAACTTCGCACACAGTCCCTCCACGAAGTCGTCAAAGCCGTGTTCGTTGAAAAGGCCATTCAGTCTTTCGTAGAAGGGATGGCCGGCGGTGCGGGGCAGCTCACTGGTGGCGACCCACAGGTCTTCTTGCTGTCGACGTTTCTTTTTCCCCATTGCCATGGGGTCAGTCTAGTGTCGCTGTGTGACCCCTTATCCTCGACTTTCACCACGGGCTGCTAGAGCCTGTAGGGAAGAATTGCTCCACTTGTTTTTTCCAGCCGGCCAGGTTCAGGTATTGCCGGCCGGTTAACCACTCCTCGTGTATCTCTGCAAGCACAGCCGAGATGAGCCGCAGCGCCGATGCGTCGTGGGGAAAGATTCCCACCACCCGGGTTCGTCTCCGGATCTCCCGGTGCAGTCTCTCCAGTCCGTTGATGGTTCGGATCCTTCGCCACCAGCTCCTCGGAAAATCAAACACTGTCAGCCCTTCATCCAGGTTGTCTTCCAGCCAGCTCACGAACTCCGGTGCAATCTTTTCGAACTTCTTGACGACTTTACCCTTGAGCTCCTCGGCATCCTCTCGAGACGGGGCATCGAAAATGTCCCGCATGGCCTGGGCGATGCGGGGCTTGTCCTCTTTGCGGCGAGCATATTGTTGGGCGTTTTTGCTCAGGTGAAACTGACAACGGTTCCAGGGCACCGACGGATAAACTGCCCGCCTGGCCGCCTTCAGTCCTTCGTGATCGTCACTGACCAACAGCTCGACCCCTCTCAGTCCACGCTTGTGCAGATCTCCCAGAAACCCTCGCCAATGCACCTCCGCTTCGCTGATCTTGGCGCTCAGACCCAACACCTCTCGCGTCCCGAAACGATTGACTCCTATGGCTTTCAGGATGGCCACGTCCTGCACCCTGCCGCCTCTTCGAACCTTCTCGTAGTGGGCATCCAGATACACGATCGGATACTCTCCCAGCTCCCGGCTTCGAAACTCTTCCAGCTCTTCGTCCAGCATCCCGGCCACTCTCGAGACCTGGGTGGCCGAGATCTCCAACCCACACAGCTGCTCCGTGATCTCGGTGACTTTCCTCGTCGAGACGCCCATCACATACATCTCGGCAATGGCCAGCTTCAGGGCCTTCTCCGAACGGCAACCCCTCTCCAGCGACTTGGGATAAAACCTCAACCCACGCACCTGTGGAATCTCCAAGTGCAGCTCTCCCACTCGAGTCTGAATCCGCTTGCCTTTGAATCCGTTTCGATAGCCTCGCCGACTGGCTGTTCTCTCGTACGCTTCCGCTCCCAGAAACTCGCTTCTTTCCAACTGCATCGCCACGTTGAACAACTTCTCCAGGATTCCTCGAAAGGCTTCTGTTCCTTCCTCGATCAACTCCGCCAGGATCTCCCGTGGTACTCTCTTTTCCAGATCTGGGTTCATTTGATTCTCCTTGCCAGATTCTCGTTTCTGTTTTTGGAGAATCCTGTCCCAGACCTCTGTCTTTCCGACCCAAGACCTGACCAGAAATTACAGAAAAAAAGTTACACTACTGCAGCTCACCCTGTCGTCGGTGCCCATGCCGTCATCGTGCTCGGCATCGCAACCATTGTAGCTCTGGGCGATTTCGCCGCTCTGCTGTCCATTCTCTTTGCAGCCACCGTCATTGCTACCCCCGTAATCGTACCGATATTGGCTGCTCTGGCGCGCTCCTCCGGGGGGCCATCCTGGCCTGCCTCAGACCTCATCGAAAAGGGTTATCTCTTCCGCACATCACACGAGTTTACGCTCGATCTGACGACTTCGGGAGCCGCCATGACCCTGGTTCTCCTCTTCGTTCTGGGGCTGGTCGGTTCGATTCTGTTGACCCAGTTGAGATCGGTCAAGTGCACACCCGAGATTGCTGGTCTGCTTTCGGGTCACGCCTTCCTGGCAGGGACCTTTGTGGTGTTCCACGGAGACCTGCTCCCCGAAACCTGGCGCCACGTCTCCACTCTGCCTTACCTGTTTCATCTGAGCCGGACAACCCCCGTGCTGGTGGTCCTGGCCGCGGTCTTGAGTGTGGCAGCTCTGGAGGCGATGTTTGAGACCGCCAACCTCCGGACTCCGTTCTTGGCGAGTCTGCGCATTATCTTTCTGCTCGGCCTGGGGTTTCTGTTTACGGTATATGTCGAGTGGACCGGTTTTTTGTTTGCGCTGCTGGTCGTTTCCGGCCTGCTGATCTTCTTCAGACGCGACGACCGTGCCACCATTTTCATTATTGGGGCCCTGGTACTGCTGGCTGTGGTCGGACTGGGCTCCGTACGGAATCAGGCAGGGAAGGAGCGGACACTGCTTCCAGCACACCAGCAGTTGTTCGATTGGGTGGTCGCAAACACCATGCGGGAAGACCTTTTTATGGTGCCCCCCGGTTTTCAGGAGTTCAGGACCTATACGAGCCGAGGGGCCTTCGTGGATTTCAAAATGTTTCCGGCCTCAACTCCTTTCCTGGTACCCGAATGGCGTCGCCGGCTGGAACTGGTCTCAGTACCGGATGAGATTGCCCTGCGAGATCGGGGATGGCCTGTGGTCTACCAGCTCGAGCGCACCTATGCCCAGGCGAACCGGCCCCAGCGGATCGCCCGGCTCCTGGAACAGACCGACGCTGATTACTTTGTTTTCGACAGGAGCGGCGAAGAGATCCCTCCCTATCTGCCTCTGCACACTGAATCAGAACCCCGTCTGGAACTCGTTTTCGAAAACTCGAGGTACAGGGTCTACAGATTGAGGAGTCCGCCTTGAAGGAAGCATCCGACCGGGTCGTGACGATCACCAACATCGTCAGTGCCTACCTGGTGCTGGCTACCCTGGGTGTCTGGATCGGAGTCGTGGTTACCGATTCCGGACCGGCCAGCAATCCAATCGATCTGCGCATGGAAACCAGTGAGCCCCATTCTCCAGGTCAGCTCAAGCGCCAGACAGATCCCCAGGTGCGCCTGCTGTTTGCCGGTGACATCATGCAGCACTGGGAACAGCGGTTCGACGATTTTAACATCAGCTATGCGGGTCTGGAGGAATTGATCAGGAATGCCGATCTGACAGTTGCCAACCTCGAGTTTCCGGTCCAACCCTCTGAACCGGTGGGGCCCGGGCCGGGCTCGGTGCGCTTCAATGGGTCGGTAGAGCACGTGAGGGCGCTGGGCGAGGTCGGTGTGGATGTTCTGATGACCGCCAACAACCATGCTTTCGATCAGGGAATGGAGGGTCTTCGACAAACCATCAAAATCATCCGCTGGAGTGGGATGATACCCCTGGGAACCGCGGAATCTCAGGAAGAACTGGCCCGACCGTACGTGAGACCCGTTGCAGGCATCAAGGTTGGAATCCTGGCCTATACCTACGGTGTAAACCCGATCGTCCGAGGCCCGGAAGACTTGGAATTTCCTCCTCGAGACCTGCCCGTCCATAGGCTCAATTTCCTCGAGTGGTCGGGCGTCTGGCGGGACAGGGGCCTTCAGATGATCAGCCAGCATGTCAAACAGGCACGAGGCGACGGAGCGGAGTTTCTGGTGGCTTACTGTCACTGGGGAGAGGAGTGGGACTTCTCGCCGAGTGAACACCAGAGGGCGGCTGCCCACGATTTGATTGACGGCGGATTTGATCTGGTCGTTGGCTCTCACCCGCATGTGCTGCAGGGGCCGGAAGTCTACAAGGGGAGACTGATTGCTTACTCTCTGGGTTCTCTAATCTCAGATTTCAGGCCCTGGGAAGTCAGAACCGCCGCCCTCCTCGAGATTGGACTGGCCCGGTACGGTGGGCGTATCTACACGGTCAGTTTTTCATATCATCCGACCTTCGTGGAGGCAGACGGACACCGGGTCACCCTGCTCGACGCGAGAGCCCGAGGTGTGCAAAAAAGGGCCCTTGAGCTCAGTCTCTCTGTTCTGGGCCCGGCGGTCGAGATTAGAGATTGAGATCAGTAGACCCATGCGACAGATAAAGGAGAGAGAGAAAAACCGTGAAGGTGCGCTACTCGACTTGAAGGGCGGGCTCAAGATCCAGCACCTCTGGACTCTACTGCCTTTCGTGTGTCTGATCGTGGTCACCTTCGGCACCCCGCTCCGCCTGCTCGATTTCTGGTGGCATCTCAAGATGGGAAAGGTGATTGTCGAAACCGGGTCGCTACCCCAGACAGACATTTTTTCCTTCACTTCCAGTGGGGAGCCGTTTCTTCTGCAGAGTTGGCTGGCCGAGATCATCTTCTATAGCCTTTACTTGCTCGGTGGTCTCCGGCTCATCGTGGCAGGGAACGCTGTGCTGCTGGCGCTGGCGCTTCTGTCTGTCTATTCCCTCTGCTTTCGAGAACTCCGCGGTCCCCGCGTCTGCGCCCTGGGCTCCGTCATTTTGATCGCTCCTCTGGTGATCTTCAGCAATGTGCGTCCCCAGGTTTTCTCGATTCTGCTTTTTGCGCTCTCCTATCAGCTGTTGAGCGAATTCCGATGGCGGGATCGCGATCGATTATGGCTGCTGCCCGTGCTGATGGTGGCCTGGGTCAATCTGCACGGGGAATTTGTCCTGGGCCTCGGGTTGATCGGGATCTTCTGGCTGGACGCGCTGATCGCGACCATCCGGGGCGTGGAGCCGATGTCCGCCAGGTGGCTGCGGAAGCTCACGCTCATCGGGGCAGCAGCAGCCGTGGCCACTCTGGTCAACCCAGCAGGGTTTCGGCTTTACGGGGCCGTTCTGATCGTTTTGAGCGACCCTCCGTCACAGCAGTTCGTCAGTGAGTGGCAGGCTCCCCAGATCCTGGACTGGACGGGTCTACTGGCTTTCTACCTGCCTTTCGCGGCAACGACTCTGGTTCTAGTCGTGAACCGGCGCGCGGGCGCGGTTGACCTGGTACTCTACCTGGTTTTTTCGAGCTTTGGATTCTCGGCACTGCGCAACGCCATCTGGTTCGCGATCGTTTTCCCCCCCCTCATTGCCAGGCAGCTTGGCTCGTTCTCCCGGTTCAGTCGATCACAGGTCGATCGAGGGGCAACCGCAGCAGGTCATCCGCGCTTCAATCTGGTTTTTCTGGTCTTGATGGTCGGTGTCGTCATCGGAGCCTCGCCCTGGGTCTATCCAAGGCTGAAGGAAAGGACTCTCTGGGAGCCATCTACTCCGGCCCGGGCGGTCGATTTCATCGAATCTGCTTCGCTACGAGGGAACTTCTTCCATCCACAGATTTTCGGTGACTTCTTTCTCTGGAGACTGTGGCCTCAGCACCGTTCCTTCATTGATGGCCGGGTTCACCTGTTTGCCTACGATTTCGCGCTGGACTATTTTGCAGTCTTGAGAGATTCAGATTGGGAAGAGCGCCTCGAGCCTTACAGGGTCCGTTATCTCTTTCTGAGCAGGAGCGACCCTGGAGACGAGCGCCTCTACGAACGAGCGATCGCCAGTCAGAACTGGAATCTCCTGTATGTTGATGATGTCGCGGCCGTCTTCGAAAAGATAGGGGCAGCCCAGAATGCCATGGCGCCGGCGGAGAGAGCGTCGGAAGGAGGCTGACTAGTTTAGTGCAGCCCGCACTAGCCCGGATTATGCAAAAACCGTAGTCCGGTGTTGAAAAACGAGTCGAGAAGTGGCCCAACTCGGAAGCGGGCAGGTGTGACAGGCGGATTTGCGAAGAATATCGGTTGGGGAGGCGTTTGAGTGGTTGGGGGAGTGAATTTCAGACAGATCTGGGCCTGGATGAGTATCGGAAGCGGTTTTTTGGGGAACTGGGAGAAGCTAGCTGGAGTTGAGGCGACTCAAGACGAGGTGGAAGAGGGGTTGTTCGGGAAAGGCTGAGGAAAGATGGACCCAGATGCGTCGAGTGGTTTGTCGGATGCGGGCCCCGATCTTGAGGACACGACGACGTAAGGTTTCGATTTCGAGCTTGTGCCAGGGAGTCCCGTGCAGATAGTCGCGGAGGCGCACGAACATCTGGTAAGCCAGTGCATGCAGGAGGAGTCGAAACTGATTGGCCAGGAATCGATGACAGCTGAGTCGGTCCATGCTCAGATGATTCTTGAAGGCCTTGATGAAGTTCTCGGTCTGCCCTCGGTTTGTATAGTGGTCATAAAGTGATTGGGAGCAGAGATCGTCCCGGTTGGTGACCACAAAGCGACGATTGATCCCGCGCTGATCGACCTCCACTTTGACAATGACGCGACGGGATCGATCCCAGCTCTTGGCTCGATAAAGAAACTCGTCAAACTGACGCTGTTTTTCCTCCAGCTCAACGAACTGCAGCCGAGTCGAATCCAGCAGCGGCTCGACCACTCGCTGCAGGCGAGGGTTTCGACTTAACCCAATGACATATTGGAGTTGATTCTCTTCACCTTCACAGAACTCGTAGAGCCGAGGCGTGGCAAAGCCGCTGTCGGCCCGAATCTCAATCTCGACATCCGTCCCCACTCCTTGTCGGATGGCCTCCACGACTCGCTTCAGAATGGGCACGATGTGAGAGGCAGCCCCCTTGTTGCCAGGTCTCAACACGACACACACCAGGTCGCCCGTGTCGGCATCGAAGATCAGCAAAGGATGCAGAATGTGGTTTCGGTAATACCCATGGTAGAAGGAGAACTCCTGCTGACCGTGAGTGTGGTCGTCGGTACTGTCCAGATCCAGGATGATCTTGCTGGGACGTCTCTTCTTCAGGGAGCGCACATAACGGCCTAGCAGCCACTGGCTCAGACGCATCAGATCCTTCTTGGTGACGGAGTTCTCCAAACGGGAGAAAGTCGGCTGGGTGGCCAAATCGGGATCGCTCTCGGGCAACTGATCACAGACTGTCTTGAGCATCGGATCGGAGCGCAGCGTATCGGCGTCATTACAGTCTTCGTAGCCGGCCACGATCTGCAAGACTCGTTGTCGAATCAACTTCAACAGGTCATGACGAACGTAGCGTCGGTCCCGGCTTTCCGAAATACACGAACTGAAGCCCTCGCACAACCGATGTTGCCGATCCAGCGATCCAAACAACAACCATCCTGCGTCGGAAGTCAGACTCCCCCCATCAAAACGCGCCGTGATCTTTCTGTGGCTGTGAAATAGCAGGGTATTCTGGCAGACTGCTTTCAACATTGCCGTAGCTCCTGTTTAGGGTCGTTGTTTATGTAAACCCTTTTATATCAGAGAGCTACGGCCTTTTTTCTGGGCCCAAATCTCACTCGGATTCAGATCTCATGCATAATCCGGGTTAGCACGCCTGACTCTTGCCTTGAACATCACTGGGCAAAGTCGATGCACATTGAGACGCCGACAGTTTGAAGATTTGGGGGCGCAGAACCCGACCCTGACGACGAGAAACACAGCCTGCGGGCGCAAACCCACGGCGGGCTGCTGGAGTCAATTCAACGAATCCGACTTGATCTGGTGAAGCCCGGGGATTTCCGGATCGATCTGAAAGGAATGAGAAGAGTCGTCAGCCGTGACTTCGATTCGAATCGAGTTGGCGACCGGGAAAGGGAGTTTGTCGGCCCACTCGACCACTGCGATCGTCGTCTCGGTGAGAATCTCTTCCAGGGGAATGGACTCGAAATCGGATGTCCTGTCCAGACGATACAGGTCGACATGAAAAACAGGGCCCCGGGGAGAAGGATACTCGTTCACCAGGCTGAAGGTGGGGCTTCGGACCAGGGACGGATCTACTCCCAGGCCCTGAAAGATCCCGCGTGCCAGCACCGTCTTGCCTGAGCCCAGCTGGCCGACCAGCAAGACTGTGGCAGGCGCAGTCAGAAGGGCTCCGATACCTGCACCCAGTTGCTTTGTCTCCTCCTCGTGAGAGGTCCGAAAGCGGATCACTGAGCTGTGGTCTCCAGGTCCTCCAGGTCCAAAAACGCCTGCCCGAGATGGTCAAGGATCGAGGTGGAGGTCAAGGAGGGCATGGAATCACTGGCTGCCGCAAGATCCCCGGCACTGGCATGAAGGTATACGGCCGCTGCGATCGAGTTGGTGAGATCTTGTGCAGACCGTCGTCCCCCGGTCCAGGCGGCCCCGACCAGCGAGGCGATGATGCCGGTCAGAACATCTCCGCTTCCGGCCGTCGCCATTCCCGGGTTACCCGCCGGGCAGACCAGGACCCTGCCGTCCGGAGTTGCCACCAGGGTCCGGTAGTCTTTGAGGACCAGCCAGAGCTGGAATTCCCGGCTGAAACGGGAAGTGATCTCGAGACGGTTCTTCCGAACGTCTGCGGTGGGGATCCCGCTGATGCGGGAGAATTCGCGTGGATGGGGAGTCAGGATGAGGGGCCTTTCAACGCTGCGTCGCAGGCTCTTTGTCTTCCCCTGAAAGGCGTTGATGCCATCTGCGTCCAGGACGACGGGGACCTGGAGGGAGGAGAGCAGGGCCATTACCAGAGAAACCGTTTCCTCAGCCCGGCCCAGGCCCGGGCCGATGGCAACAGCAGCTTTTCCTGCCAGCAACTCCTCAACCGAGAAATTCTCCCGGACCGAAATCGCACCCTCTGCAGTTTCGGCAAGCGGCTCCGTCATGATCTCGGCGTGAGAAGCCGAGACGATGGGTTGGGCAGACCGCGCGGTGAAGCAGGTGACGAGTCCTGATCCGGCACGCAGGGCCGCCCAGGAGGTCAGGCAGGCAGCTCCCGGTTTATCCCGGCTTCCTGCTACCACAGCCACATGACCATAGCTGCCCTTGTGAGTGTCGGCGCGGCGCTCGGGAAGTCCCGAACGAGCAGCACCTGCGTTGATGACAGAGACGTTCCACTCGTCCGAGTCGAGCAGCAGGCCGGGAGTCCCGATGGGGACAACCTGGATCTCTCCCAGGTGTTCCCGGGCAGGGTTCAGGAGGTGGGCAACTTTGGGGGCCGTGAAGGTGACCGTGAGGTCGGCTCGAAAACAGAGGGCCGGCTCTTCCATCGAGTCAGCACCCAGGCCGGTTGGGACATCCACCGCAAGGCGGAACAGGTCAAGACCGTTCAGTTCCTCGACGACCCGGGCGTAGAGCCCTCCGAGGGGCTTGCTCAGTCCCGTGCCCAGCAGCGCGTCGACAGCCACTGTGAAACGACCCAGCCCGGGTGCGACTTCTGTCCAGCACTCCTGATCCAGTTCGAGAACCTGACGGCCGGACTTCAGAAAAGCCGCCAGGTTGATCTGTGCATCTCCTGAGACCTCCTCGGTCGCCCCCAGGAGGTAAACCTCCACTCTGTATCCATGCTGGTCCAGCAGTCGCGCCAGCACAAATCCGTCACCGCCGTTGTTCCCCTTTCCACAGAAGACGGCGATTCTCTGCTCCTGAAGATCTCCTGGCAAGCCTCTTTCCAGCGCCCGAAAGAGCTGGAAGCCGGCGTTCTCCATTAGAATGAGACTGGAGATGCCGAACTGCTCGCTGGTAAGCTGGTCGATCCGGGTCATCTGGTCAACCGAGAGTATTTTCATCGTGGATAGACCTCCCTGCCTTGCTGACACTGGAGAATTGAGAATGAAACATCAACGACCGCATCGCGTCTTATAAACTGAAGACATTGGTATTGACGCCGCTGAATTATAGCCGCTGAATTATAAATGACAGTCGTCTATACTAGTAAGCAAGTTAGGAGTTTCCTGGAATGCACAGACTACCTGCCCAACCGGTTGCCTGCTTTTTGATTGTTCTGTTGCTCTTGACGCCGGTGACCTTTGCAGGGCGCCGGCACGAGGATGTCGAGGACATCGGAAATCGGAAAATCAATGGAAAGGTCGCCGGACTCTTTCCCAATTTCGTTTCCCTGGAAAAGGAAATCCAGCTCGGGGCCCAGTACGCGCAGCAGATCGAACGGACGGCGCGTCTGGTTGAGGATCCCGTGGTCAATGAGTATATCGACCGACTTGCTCAGAATATCGTGAGGCACTCGGATGCCAAGGTTCCCTTTGTGGTTCGCGTGATCGACACGGATGATGTGAACGCTTTTGCTCTGCCGGGTGGTTACTTCTTTGTCAACAAGGGATTGATTCTGGAGGCGGACACGGAGGCCGAACTGGCCGGAGTGATGGCCCACGAAATCGCTCATGTCTCGGCCCGCCACGCGACCGAGCGGATGACCAAAGGACAGCTTCTTCAGTTTGCAGCTATACCCGCTCTGTTTATCGGAGGTTACTGGACTCAGGTTGCCATCAGACAAGGGCTGGGATTGGGGCTTTCTCTCTCGGTCCTGGGAATCACACGGCAGTCCGAAGGAGAAGCCGATCAGCTGGGCACTCAGTATCTCTGGAATACGGGCATTGATCCGAACGGATTCATCACCTTTTTCGAGAAACTGGAGGCTAAAGAGAAGAACAAGCCGGGGAAGTTTTCCGGTTTTTTCAGGACCCATCCTGCCGTAGAAAGCCGGATTGTCCACGTTCAGAACGAGATTTCCTTCTTGCCAGTCAAGGATGAGTATCTGGTGACCACTTCGGAGTTCGACCGCGTCAAGTCCCGCTTGATTGCGATTGACAACAAGCTTGTCCAACCAGGCGGTGCCTCAACGTCGGGAGCCAAGCGTCCCACCTTGAAGCGCAAGACGAACACGAATCGGAGCGAGGAGGAGAAACCGACTCTGAAGTCGGATCGTCCCACCTTGAAGCGCGAGAAACCCGCTGATCCCGAGCCGGATCCCGGGCGCTAGGATTTCGACCGAATAGAGCTTACTGGGCCGCACCTGAGGCGGCCCTTTTTTTTGCGTGGGACCGGCCTCCCTTTTCGACTCCGTCCCTGGCTTTCCTTATAATCGACCGTTCATGCTGCTCCACGCTATCTTCTTTTTCCTGGTTGGCCTGGCAATCGGAAGCTTCCTGAACGTCTGCATCTTTCGCCTGCCCCGAGGGGCCTCGGTGGTGGCTCCAGGCTCTTCCTGCCCATCCTGTGGTCATCGCCTGAGCTGGAGGGAAAACATACCCCTTTTCAGCTACCTGCTCCAGAAGGCCCGGTGCCGGCACTGCCAGCAGAAAATCAGCTGGATTTACCCGGTCGTTGAGGTCTCCACAGGCAGTCTCTTTGCGGTGCTCTTTCTGCGCTTCGGAATCTCGCCACCGTTTTTTCTGAATGCTTTTTTCTGCAGTGTCTTGATCGTGCTCATTGTGGTCGATTTGAACGAGCGGATCCTTCCCAATCCCCTCACCATTGGAGGCACCCTGGTAGGGCTGGCGTGTGCTCCTCTTCAAGCCGAAATCCTGGGCGTCGCGCAGGGGGATTACCGGGCCGCCTATCTGTTCTCGGCTGGCGGATCCTTGATCGGCGGTGGAACACTGTGGCTTGTGGCCGAGCTCTACTACCGGATTCGCAAACAAGAGGGACTGGGGTTTGGGGACGTCAAGATGATGTTCATGGTCGGTGCCTTCGTGGGTTGGCGTTTTGTCTGGCCCGTCGTGTTGATGGGTTCCATCCTGGGAGTCCTGATCGGAGGGTTCTACATGTACATCCTGAAAAAGGGCAGCCGTTACGAGCTTCCCTTCGGAAGTTTCCTGGGCATTGCGGCCATGATCGTGGTCTTCTGGTTTCACTAATGAGGTTCCACGTTCCACGTTCCACGCACCTTGAACCTTCAACCAGTAACCCAGAACCTAGAACCCAGAACCCAGAACCCAGAACCTAGAACCCCCATTAGATCTCGCACTTCCTCGGAGTTGTGTCGTTCTTGTTACTGAGACCAAAACTCAAGAATAGGAGCTACTGATGACACAGCGAAATGCGATTGCGGCCGTAGCCATGGTGATTCTGCTCTACAGTTTTGCCTGGACTCTGGCCGTGAAGGGGGAAAAGGTCAATCTGAACCTGGCGTCTGCACGACAGCTCGAAGCCCTTTCCGGGATCGGGCCTGCTCTGGCGCAGAGAATTATCGATCACCGGAAAAAGAACGGTCCGTTCAAGAGGATTGAGGACTTGATGAACGTTCGGGGAATTGGCGAAAAGAAGTTTCTGCAGCTGGAAGACCGCATTACAGTCGGTGAGTCGGCGTCGAAGACGGGCCTGAAACACTAAGAGATTAAAGATTGAAAATTAAAGTTTGAAAATTGGAAGATCACAGGGTCTTAGTACTTCCTTGGAGAAACCACGCGGAAAGAAATCCTGAGGACAGTTGCAGACTCGGGTAGAATACGGCACGACTCTCTGGCGTGAGGAGAAGCTTTTGTTCGACGGTGTGATTCCGCCCTTGACAACCCCCTTTTCGGAAGATGGTCGGGTTCTCTACCCGGCCCTGGAGAAGAACCTCGAGTTTTACGCCCATTCACGGCTGTCCGGAGTTCTCGCCCTGGGGTCCAATGGAGAGGCGGTCCATCTGACTCCCTCCGAGCGAATCGAGGTGGTCCGGCTGGCGCGTGCCTGTCTGCCGCTTGATCGGGTTTTCCTGATCGGGGTGAGTGCCCCGACGCTCGACCAGGCCAAACACTTCATCGACTCCGTGAGTGACATGCAGGCCACGGCTTTCCTGGTAGGCGTACCTTCTTATTACAAGAATCGAATGAGCTTCAAGGCCCTGAGAGTGTACTTCGAGAGGGTCGCCGAGCATGCGCCCGCGCCGGTGCTTCTCTACAACGTTCCCCAGTACTCGGGGATCGAGCTCCAACCGGAGCTGATCGCCACCCTGGCGGAACACGAGCGCATTGCAGGCATGAAGGACAGCTCCGGGAATCTGATTTATCTTCAGCGCGTGCTGGAACAGGTGAAGGGCAGCTCGTTTCAGGTGGTCCTTGGCTCAGCTCAGCTGTTGGGCCCGGCAACGTCGCTCGGGATTCGTGCTGCGGTACTGGCCGTGGCCTGTGCCCTGCCTGAATTGCCCATTCGCGTGTTGCTGACAGAGGGTCCAGCATCCCGCCAGAGGCAGCAACTCGCTGACCTCTTTCAGGTCGCGCAGGCGGTAACCGTTCGGTTCGGGATACCGGGTCTAAAGTTTGCAATGGATCTGGCGGGCCTTCGGGGGGGAGCTTGCCGCCTTCCTCTTCTTCCCCTGGAGGAGGAAGAGCAAGAGGAGCTTCGAAGGGTTGTTGTTCCTTTCGTGGAGGCGGCAGAAATGTCCACGGTTATGAGCACCGGGGGCAGGGAATGACAGAAGAGGTGGACGTACTTGCGATCGGTGCCCACCCGGACGACATCGAGTTCTGCTGTGGGGGGACCCTCGCTCAACTGGTTGCCAGGGGCCGCCGGGTCGGGCTGGTGGATCTCAGTCTGGGCGAGCTGGGGACCCGGGGGACGGTTGAGGCCCGCCGCAAGGAGGCACAAAAGGCCGGGGAGATTCTGGGAGTTCGCTTTCGCACGAACCTGGGGCTGCCGGATGGCGAGATCAGGCCGGATGCCGAGAGCAGAAATCGACTGATCCGCCTGTTCCGTGCCTGCCGGCCCGGGTGGATTCTAAGTCACTCCGCGGTTGGACACCCGGACCACTGGAACACGGCCGTCCTGGTTAGAGAGGCCGTACACCACGCAGGACTCGCGAAACTGGAGCCCGAGCATCCTCGTCATCGTCCCGGGGTCGTTGCTTCCTGGCTGCAGTTCGATTCCCGAGACAGGCCTGATGTGGTGGTGGATATCTCGGAGACGATCGAGATCAAGGAGAAGGCCATCCTGGCCCACGCCTCCCAACTGCACGACCCACAATCGGAAGAACCGGACACGATTCTGACAGATGCAAAGTTCCTGGACCGCGTCCGGGCCCACAACCGGTTCATGGGGAGCCTGGCAGACTGCAGGTTTGGGGAGGGATTCTTGCTCTCCAGAGTGCCGCGAGTGAGGGATCTTGACGATGTGTGAAACGTGAAACGTGAAACGTGGAACTATCAATGCCCGCCCCCGACTGTTAAAATACCCGCATTATCGAAGGGAATCGCAGGGAGGCAGCCGGAGATTCCTGCTTGGAGTGACTGTTCGTTCTCGGCGACTGAATGTTTAGGTACCACAGCGTTCTTTACGGCAGGATCCTCTTTGCTGCGGACCTGCTTTCCGGTCTGGCAGCTCTGATCGCCGCCTATCTGCTCCGGTCCCTGGTCAAGTTTCTGCCTCTGGAACTTGCACAGCACTTGAATCCGGTTTTGCTCCCCCTGTTGCAGTACCTGTATTTCTTTCTGGTCTGCCTGCCGGTCTGGTCGGCTCTGCTGCTGGTGACCCAGCAGTACTCTGACGTTTTGCACTGGCCATTCAGACGGCAGGTTGGCCGAGTCGCCCGGTTTCTGATGTTGGTCGGGATGTGCATGGCCTTCTTGACCTACACACTGAAGCTGGAGGTCAGTCGTCCGATTTTCTTTGCCTTTTTGCTACTGACGGGAATTCTCCTTTCCCTGAATCGCGCTGCGCTGGACGGCATCATGCGCAGCAGAAATATCAGCCAACACAACCAGATCCATATCCTGATGGTAGGAGCAGAGGAGAAAGCTCGAGGGCTGATCACTTCGCTGGAAGCGCTTCGACACTGGGGATTCAACGTGGTGGGTTTTCTGTCGGATCGAGATGGGGATGAGTCCACTTCTACCCGGGTCCACCGACTGGGGTCTCCGCAGCAATTGCGGATCCTGATCAGTGAGGGTCTGGTGGTTGATGAAATCATTTTTGCGGACTCCGGCATTGCTGACCTGAAGGGATTTCAGGAGATCATCGCCGTCTGTCAGGAACTGGGTATCCGAACCCGGGTCGCTGCCGACTTTTTCCCTCCCAACAGCGGAAGAGTCTCATTGGAGTACCTGGACGGCATTCCCTTCATCACTTTGCTCACGGTGCCGGAACACAGCTTCGATGTTGTGCTCAAACGGATTGTCGATTTCCTGGTGGCAGCAGGCTGTCTGATTCTCTGGTCACCCTTGCTGCTTCTAGTCGGGATAGCAGTCAAGCTGACGAGTCGCGGGCCGGTTTTCTACCGGCAGACGCGCTGTGGCCTGTTTGGCCGCAGGTTCACACTCGTGAAGTTCCGAACCATGGTTGACGGTGCGGAAGACAAGCTGTGGGAGATTCGACATCTGAACGAAATGAGCGGGCCTGTTTTCAAGATGAGGAATGATCCTCGAGTGACTCCCCTCGGAAAGTATCTGCGAAAGTTCAGTCTGGATGAGATCCCCCAGTTCTGGAATGTGATCAAGGGCGAGATGAGTGTGGTCGGCCCCAGAGCCCCCCTTTCCGAGGAAGTCGAGTTCTACTCCTTTCGCCAGCGGCGGAGACTCAGTGTGAAACCGGGAATCACTTGTCTGTGGCAGGTGTCCGGGCGGAGTGAGATCGACTTCCAGCGCTGGATGGATCTCGATCTTCAGTACATCGACAACTGGTCTCTGTGGCTGGATCTGAGGATCATGCTACAAACGATTCCAGCGGTCTTCTCGGGCCGCGGAGCCCGTTAGCAGCCCGGGATGAGCTGGCGCCGTCTGTAACCCGGAGCGCCAGCGGTCTGCGCCCGCTGACTGTGTTTCTCCACGTCAGCGAAGGGTTCCGGGTCCCCAATTTTCAGACAGTCGGCGCCCCAAAGTGCATCTTTCCGAGCAAGTCGGTTCAAGGCATTGTTGACCTTGCCCTGGTAACGCAATGAGCGAAGCGAATAATTTTCAATTTTCAATTTCTTGATTCCCTATCCACACAGCTCGAGCATCTCCGCATCGTAGCGGGGAGCCAGTTCCGTCCAATCGAATCTGGCTGCAAGCTTTCTGAGGCCGGCGGTCGCACGCGCTCGTTCTGCGGGCCGGCTGACTGCCCAGCGCAGGCGCGAGACCAGTTCGCTGGGATCCTCGTAAAAACAAAGCCCGCCAGTCTGGTCTCCCAGGAGTTCGGGGTAGCTGAGGCGGGCGGGCAGAATCGGAAAAGCACCGCTGTAGACGGCTTCCAGGATTCCAATCCCGAAGAACTCATGCCTGGCAGTCGAAACAGTGATGTCCGCTTCCAGCAGAAGCTCCCGGTATCTTTGCTCAGGCGCGAAGCCGAAGTGAATCAGGTGGCTGGAAAACCGGGTCTGTGCCTCATCAAAGACTGTGGACTGGTGACTGAAGCTCTGACCGCAAACGGCGAGTCGAAAGGGAAGAGATTCTTTCTCCAGGTGGAGAAGGGCTGTGAAGAAAGCTTCCGGGTCTTTGTCAAATTCCCAGCGATGATTCCAGAGAATCAGCGGGGCCAGACTGGTGGATCGGAGGGCGGACTTGTCTGATGGCGATGGGGCGGGATCGGAATCGAGCCGTTTCAGGTCAATCCCGACCGGGAGAACGCGGGACTTTTGTCGCAGTTCGGGAATTGTCTCCAGTTCTTTCAGTTCGGGAAGACCCCTCAAGAAGGAGGGGAGGGCGTCGAACCAGGACTCAAGATGGTAGCTGGAATTGAAAAAGACCCGGTCCGCGACCAGCATGGAGGCAAGATTGATAAAGGCATAGTGAAGGTCGCGCTCGCCTTTTTGACGCCGCATCGGGCCCGTTTGAGGGTCTGAGGGCAGGGGATATGTCAACTGGTTCTCGTGCATATAGAGCGCGACCCGGGATCGACCGACCTGGCGGCGGGTCGAGCCGAGAAACAGCGAGAGGTCAAGCATGTCGGTGCTAAGAATAAGATCCGGCGATTCAGCGCTTTCCAGGAACGTCCGGGCGAGAGTGATGGCTCCCCCGTGCATTCGCCATTTCCAGAATCGGGGAGGGAGGGTCAGGAGGCGGATCCGGTGTCTGCTGTGCTCGCGGTATCCCTGGGCCCAGGCCTTGTGGCTTCCCCCGTGGTAGGGGGAGAGGAGACAGATGTTCACGAGTTCGTCCCGACTATTCTTCCGATTGCGATAAAAGGGTTGAGACATGCCGCCAGACCAGCAGTAGCTGTGTGACCTCTTGAATCGAAGCCGTCCTCACCCCGTGTCGTCCTCATTGAAGAGCTGTGATTCAGAAGTGCCGCTCATTATAGCAGTGCCACGGAGGTCCCTCTCCAGCCCTGAAAAGGATGCTTTGGCGTGATCTTCGGTCCCGGGGAGATTGCCTTTTCAACAGTGCCCGAACACGCGAGTCCCTTATCAAGGGTCCCCGGAGCAGGGAAGACGATTGAGCTCTGGGGTCCGAGAGTGGGAGGCGGCTCGGGTGGGGCTGCAACCGGGAGAATTTAAACGGTTGCCGCCCCACCCGAGCCGCCTCCGACTCTCTAATCTGAGATCTGAGATCAAATGTGGGGCCTCAGGCCGCGACATCTTGAAAGGGGGAGGTAGACTCAGGCCAGCGACCGTTTAAATCCTCCCGGGAGCCGCCCTGAGTCTACCTCCCCCTTTTCGCCGGAAGCGTTACCCATCAAGGAAGCGCCGGGGGAAGTGCTACAGAAGCCCCGCCTGGTCAATCAGAAAGGCGTAGTAGAAGGGCGTCCTGGCGCGGGACTCTCACCACGGACTGCTAGGTGTCAAGCCCCGGGCACCTCCTTCCGGGGTGCACTCCGCCGGCCGTAAAGCTGGTCCTGAAATTGGAGCTGATAGAGCTTGAAGTAAATTCCCTCCCGGGCCAGAAGCTGGGCGTGACTGCCCTCTTCCACGAGCTCACCCTTGTGAAGAACCAGGATCCGGTTGCAGTTCTGGATCGTGGACAGGCGGTGGGCGATGATCAGGGCGGTACGGTCCTCAATGAGTTTGGCAAGTGCAATCTGAATCTGGTGCTCGGTATGGGGATCCACGGAGGACGTCGCCTCGTCCAGGACCAGAATCTCCGGGTTGCGGGCCAGTGCCCTGGCAAACGAGAGGAGCTGGCGTTGGCCGCTCGATATCGACTGGCCGCGTTCGTTCAAAATGGTTGCAAAACCATCCGGCATGGACTCAATGAAGTCCGTGGCCAGTACGCGGTGGGCGGCCTCTTTCATGGCCTGATCGGAGACGAGGCCGTCCCAGAGCCGGATGTTGTCAGCGACACTTCCACTGAAAAGGAATACGTCCTGGAGAACGACGGCAATGCGCTGCCTCAATTGTGCGGGGTCCCAGAGACGAAGGTCGACTCCATCGACTGCAATGTGGCCCCGGTCCACATCATAGAAGCGACTGAGGAGGCTGATGAGGGTCGTTTTCCCCGCGCCTGTGGCTCCCACAATCGCCACTTTTTCGCCGGCATCAACCCGAAAGGAAAGGTTCTTCAAAATCGGCATGTTGGCGTCATAGCGGAACGAAACATTGCGGAATTCGATACTGCCCGCGGGTTGGGGAGGAATTTGAGGAACTGCTGGAGCGGAGACCGATGCCCTGGTGTCGAGCAGGTCAAAGATCCGCTCGGAGCTGGCCATGGCGCTCTGGAGAATGTTGAACTTCTCACTGAGATCACTGATCGGCTTGTAAAACCTTTCCGAGTACTGGACGAAAGCCACGACCGCACCCAGGGTCAGTACACCATTCAAGACCTGGAGGCCCCCGTACCAGAGGATCAAGGCGAGTGCCAGGGTGCCGATCAGGCTGACAACGGGGTAGAAGATCGCATAATAGAAAATAGAATCCAGATTCGCCTGCCTGTGTTCGCGGTTCCGTTCCTTGAACTCTTCGAGCTTCCTTTCCTCCTGGACGAAAACCTGAACGATCGGCATTCCTGTGATCATTTCCTGGAGAAAGGCGTTGATTCGGGCGACCGCGGCTCTCACCCTGCGGTAGGAGCCCCGGACTCTTTGCTTGAAAAGCAGGGTCACAATGAAGAGAAGAGGGATGACCGAGAAACACACCAGCGCCAGTTTCCAGTTGATCCACAGCATCACGACTACAATGCCCAGCAGCGAGAAAACGTCACCAAAAACACTCACCACTCCCGATGTGAAGAGCTCATTCAGGACGTCTACGTCATTCGTCAGCCGCGTGATGATGCTGCCCGTGCAGTTCTTGTCGAAATAGGCGACGTCCAGCTTCTGGATATGGCGGAAGATTCGGAGGCGCAGATCGTGCATGATCCTCTGGCCCGTCCAGTTGGTGGCATAGGTCTGCACAAAGCCCACGCCAAACTGCAGAAAGAGGACCAGGACAAAAAGAAAAGTGAGAGTCTGGAGTTGACCCGTGTCATTGCGTGGAATGGACTCGTCAATTGCGATTTTGAGCAAGTAGGGTCCCACCAGCCTCAACCCGGAAAGGATCAGAAGCAGAGTCACGGAGACGCCGACCACCCTGCGATAGGGACGCAGGCAAGTGAGCAGGCGTCTCGCCAGCACGGCATCATAGAACTTGGTGAGCTGGCCGGTGTCCGTCAAATTCATTGAATATCCAGCTCCTCCAGCAGAAGCTGCTTTTCGTACAGTTCCGAGTAGAGGCCCTCTTGCACTATGAGTTCCTCGTGGGTTCCCCGTTCGACGATTCGTCCCTTTTCCAGAACTAGAACCTGGTCGGCCTCTCGGATCGTGGAGATGCGATGGGAGATCAGGATAGCTGTTCTCTCAGCCAGCTCTCTTCGCAGGTTACCCAGAATGGCCTCTTCCGTGTAAGTATCGACACTGGACAGAGCATCGTCCAGGATCAGGATCCTGGGCTGAACCAGAAAGGCCCGGCTGATGGATACGCGCTGTTTCTGCCCTCCAGAAAGGGTGACCCCTCGTTCTCCAACCATCGTTCTAAAGCCTTCAGGGAAATCTTTCACGTCAGGCAGGATGTGGCTGGTTCGAGCTGCCTCCTCGATTTCAGATGCAGAGGCGGCGGGCCGACCAAAAGCTATGTTGCGAGCCACCGTTTCGGAGAAGAGGAAGCTGTCCTGAGGGACATACCCGATGCTGCGCCTGAGCAGGGACAGTGGAATGTGATTGATGTCCCGGCCGTCGACCCGAATGGTGTTCTCGGGGACCGGATAGAAGCGACAGAGGAGACTGGCCAGAGTAGATTTGCCGCTTCCGGTTCTCCCCACGATCGCAGTTGTGGACCCTGCAGGGATTCGGAAGTTCAAGTCGAATAGCACCGGCGAGCCGTTGTATGAAAAGTTAAGGTTCCTGACCTCGACTTCTCCCCGGATCTCGAGGGGCCGGACGTCGGGACCATCCAGAATCTCCGGTTGAGTCTCGAGAATGCGGTTGATTCTCCCCATCGAGGCGGAGCCCCTTTCAAATACGTTCATCACGTGGCCGAGGGCAATGGTTGGCCAGGTCAGCATAGCCAGGTAGGCCACGAATGCGACCAGTTCACCGACAGTGAGGCTACCCTGCATGACGCGCAGGCCTCCCAGCCAGAGAAGCACGACCGTGGAAAGCCCCAGCAGCAGAGTCAGGAGGGGATTGAAGAGACCCCACAGCCTGACCAGTCCCAGGTTTTCGACAAGGTACTGCTGATTCGCGTGCCCGAAACGATCGGTCGAAGCCCCTTCCTGGACATAGGCTCGGATGACTCTCCTTCCGCTGATGTTTTCCTGGGCTTGAGAGGTCATCTCCGCGAATCGTTCCTGGATCTTCTCAAAGCGATCGTGAATACGCTTTCCGAAAAACTTGACGCTGGCCGTGACCAGCAGCAGTGGGAGCAGAGCAGCCAGAGCCAGGGTCAGGTCCATGCGAAGCAGGATGGTGACCGTCAGAACGGCTGTAAAAAGAGTGTTCAAACTGTACATGATGCCTGGTCCGAGCACACTGCGGACGGCATTCAGGTCGCTGCTCGACCGGGCCATGAGGTCGCCCGTCGAATAGGAACTATAAAAGGAGGGAGAGAGACGCTGGAGCTGGGCATAGAGATCATTCCTGAGATCGAACTCAATGGTTCGGGAGAGGCCGATCAGAATGCGCCTCATCAGAAAACGAAAAGAGCCCTCAGCCAGGTTGAACGAGAGCATGAGTACAGCGTAGAGGAGCAGTTTCTGATGGCTGACCCCCACTGTCAAGTCGTCGATTGCAGAGCGTAGAATCCAGGGAGAGACCACT
Source organism: Acidobacteriota bacterium (assembly GCA_965205345.1). Taxonomy (GTDB): domain Bacteria; phylum Acidobacteriota; class UBA6911; order RPQK01; family CBDAPI01; genus CBDAPI01. The sequence continues at coordinate 274,390 of CBDBGQ010000057.1, forward strand.
GCCGCCAGGTTGGTCAGCAGAACCATCAGGGAGCCCACCAGAAGTCGAAAGCGGTAGCGCTTGAGATAAGGGACGAGGGTCAGGAGTTCCCGGCTGCGAGCGCTCTTCCGGTCGGCTTCACTCGACATTGAAACCGGCTACGTGATTGATCCGCGTGCCATCGCTGCTACGAAAAGAAAGCAGATAGCCGTGGATCAAAGTCGAATTCTCCGCGTAGTGGACCTCGAAGGAAGCCGTCTGGCCGGCTTCCAGATGCGTAGGGGCGGGGGAGACGAGCAGCTCATCCAGCAGTTCCTCATTGTGATCAAGGACGGAAACCACGATCTGAATGTCGTCCAGGGTTTCCTCGCTCTGGTTCCAGATCTGGCCGTTCAGCGAGAATCCATCGTGGAAACGATCGAAATCGAGAGCAGTGATCCGGAGAGGGACCCTGTTCCAACTCTCTGCTGTTGTGAAATTGTCCAGAAAGGGAGCCGGGACGAATGCATAGAAGAGGAACGAGAGGCCACCGAGGACCACAGACAGGGCGATCGAATAAAGCAGAGGCCGCAAGATCTGCCAGCGTCTGGAAAAGCCGTCTTCCCCGCGGGAACCGGTCAGCTTTCTGCTGTTGAAAATGTAGAAGCTGTACAGACCGAGGCAGGCAACCAGAATCAGAAACGTGATCAAAGCGAGCCTGACGGCCCGATCGAGAATCTGAATGACTTCTGGGTTGAGAGTTGGAGTCAAGCGTCATTTCCCGGGAGGCCGCTCTGGCCCAATGGCGCGAGGGGGTTCCACTTCTTCCCGGACATGGCCCGGTTTTCGTTCCCAGTATCCGGGTCGGGGTCGGTCCAGGGCAAAAGACTGGCCGAAGAGGTGCCGGCCGAAGAGGTTCAGAAGGTCTTCTTCCAATTTTCCGGTTGAGTGCAATTGCAGCCATTCGTCACCGCCAACAAAGGCACGCTTCAGGCCCCTGATCCGAGCATCGACCCAGACCAGTGTGTGGGTCTCCGAGATGAACTGGACATGCACCTGATACTGATAGTCAGCTTTGACCCAGTCGCCATCCACGAGTTTGGATCGATCAGCGACTTTGCGAATGTGATCTGCCGCCAGCGGTCCCGAAATGTATTCCCGGGACCTGGTGAGGATGGACCCCTTCGACACATCTTCTTCAAGGATCTCAAACCTGTTCAGCTCGAGAACTTCACGCATGCTCTTCCAGGCAGTGTCGAGGGGTGCACGGATGCTCAAGGGTGCAGGCAGGCGCCTTCTGGAGGACTGAGCGGAAACGGTGGTGACGACAAGAATGATGCAGGTCAGGAAAAGGCCGATTCGGCACCGCATACCTCTATTCTACGCGTTCCACGTTTCACGTTCCATGTTCCACGTTCCACGAACTTTCAACCTTTCAACTTCCAACCTTTAACCGGGAACGCGGAACGCGTTACCGTTGATAGGCCAGTACCGCCCGATGATGGTCCCGGTAGTTGGTGGAGAAGAAATGGCTGCCGTCGTTCTTGGCTACGAAGTAGAGATACCCGACGGGAGCGGGGCGCAGGGCGGCATCGATCGAATCCCGGCCCGGATTGGCGATGGGGCCCGGTGGCAGCCCGGCATATTTGTAGGTGTTGTAGGGCGAATCAAGTTCGAGATCACTTTGATGAATGATCCCGTCAAACTCTTTGACCCGCCGGACCGCGTAGATGACGGTGGGATCGCACTCGAGTCTCATGTTGCTCTGCAGGCGGTTATGGAAAACGGCTGAGATCAGGGGTCGTTCCGCTGGCAGTGCCGTCTCTTTCTCAACCAGAGAAGCGAGTGAGAGGGTTTGTCTGAGAGTCAGGCCGAGCTCTTCGGCCCGAAGCTGTCGTTGCGGAGTCCAGACGGTGCGAAAGCCATTCGTCAGAGTCCTGAGAATCTCCTCCTCGTCTGCGTCGAAAGTGAAATAGTAGGTTTCCGGATACAGATATCCCTCCAGATCCTCGGCCTCCGGGTCGAGATCCGAGATCAGGTGCGGCTCGACGGCAAGCTGCAGGAATCGATCCCGTTTACCGAAGCCCTCAGACTCGAGGCGTTCCGCCACTTCTTCGAGAGAGAGTCCCTCGGGCAGAGTGATCTTGTAGCGATGAACTTCGCCCCGATGAAGTTTCTCTGCCACCTGGATCGGACTCAAAGGCCCATTAAAGCGGTACTCGCCCGTCTGCAGAAAGTATCCGTCTCCCAGGTAGCGCAGGTAGCAGCGAAACAGTCGAGCCGATGAGATGGCGCCTGCCTCCTCGAGTAGGGCGGCAATATCACGGGCTCTCTCTCCCCGGGAAACAAAGATCTGAGCTTCCCCCGAGAAAGCCTGGAAGGGTTGACTGAGATGAGCGTGAATGAACCAGAAGGACGTACACGAAATCAAAATGAGAGCGACCGTCAACGAAAGGAGAAGAAGAACGATCCGGCGCCTGCTCAATCTTGCTCCTCCAGGTACCACTGCAGGATGAGCGCGGCTGCATACTGGTCGCGCAGCCGTGTACGGTCTTTGACGGGTAGTTTCGCCCGGGACATCCACTCCTCGGCGAGCCTGGTAGAAAGCCGCTCGTCTTGCCATTCCACCGGGACCTGAGCCTGTTGCAGCTTGTCGCTCAGCGGGCGTATACAATCGGTGGTGGAACTTTCGTCGCCGTCCAGATGCCGGGGAAGGCCAATGATCACTTTGCCAACCTCATATTCCCGAATGAGATCCAGCAAGTGGTCCCGATCCCTCATGAGTTCACTGCGCCGCAGAGTCGTCAGGGGGCGGGCATAAAGCCGGAGTGGATCTGTGATGGCGATACCAATCTTCCTTGTTCCGACGTCGAGTGCCATGAGGCGTAGGGGATGGGAGACGGTACCAGTGTGATCTTTCACCGCGAGTTTCCTTGTTGGAACCTGGGTTTCGAGCTATAATTTGAGGGTCCCCCTTAGGGCTCCCCGTGGACTTCCATCATATCAGGATCGAAGAAAAGCCAGATGTCTGGAAAACCAAAATTAGTTCTGATCTTTCTCTCCGCGGCTATTGTCCTTTACGGACTGGTCGGAGGAATCCTCACGGACGTTTCAGCTGAGAATGATATCTATGGCCAGCTGGAGATGTTTACCACCGTCTTGTCCCGGCTCAGGGCAGAGTACGTGGAGGAGCCGAACATGGGCCGCGCCATCAACGGCGCCCTGCTGGGGATGATCGAGGTGGTGGATCCCTTCTCCAGTTTTGTGGAAGGGAACATCTTTGCGAGCCTGCAGGAGAGGGAAGAGACGGAGGCTTCAGCGGGTCTGATTCTCTCCAAGCGGCATGGCTACGGCTATGTTGTGTCCGTCATCCCCGGCAGCCCTGCGGATGGGGCGGGACTGCGCACCGGAGACATCGTGGAGTCGCTCGAAGACAGGGTGACCACAGAGATGAGTCTCTGGGAGATCGTCAATCGCCTCAAGGGGCGTCAGGGGACTGGTGTTACTATCCGGGTCGTGCGGCCGCGGAGATCACAACCCACTGAAGTGAAACTGACCCGGGTCGTCACCAGTCCGGGAGAAGTCCAGGCCACCGTGATTGAGGACAGCATTGGATTGTTGAGCATTCCCCATTTCAATGCGGGAGTCTCGCAGGATGTGCGTTCCAGGCTTCAATTGTTGCTGGCAGCGGGAGTCGACGGGATTCTGGTGGATGTTCGTGGTAACAGCCATGGAACCATCGAGGAAGCCGCTCTCATTGCCGATCTTTTCCTGGATCGTGGCCAGTTGATTGCCAGCCTGGCAGGCCGAGGTGGCACTTCTCGGGAATTCCTGTCAGAGGAAGACCCGCTGATCGGAACGCAAATTGTTGGCTTGCTGGTAGACGGCGGGACCAGTGGAGTGGCAGAAGCATTCTCGGCGGCACTGATCGACAACCAGAGGGTTTTCTCAGTCGGCTTGCGCACGAATGGTCACGGCACGATTCAGGAGAAGTTTGAACTTACCGACGGTTCCGTGATTTTTCTGGCCACTACGCTGATCGTTCGGCCCAATGGCGAGCCTATCCAGAGGAAGACCGTGCGAACTTCCGGTTTGCGGCCCGAGAAGAGGTCACCGACTCCGGACTTCGTCACCAACTTTTACTTCGAGAACGCGAAGGAAGAGTTCGGGGATGAGAATCTGGAAGAGTTTTATCGAGAACTTGAGGACGCAGTCGTTCGCGAGCAGTTGGAACAGGGCCTGGATGAGGTTCGCAGGCGCATCTTAAAGAAGGCTGCCTGAAGGGTCAGTGCAGCTCAGGTTGAAGAACTCATTTTTAAAGCTTGACAAGGAGGGAAAATGAACAAGGGAGATCTAGTTGCAGCTGTTGCCGGCGATGCAGGGATTAGCAAGAGCCAGGCTCAAGCTGCTGTCGACTCTGTTTTGAGTAACATCGAGGGAAGTCTGGCCGGTGGCGGGAGAGTAACCCTCGTCGGCTTCGGCACCTTTTCTGTCTCTCAGCGCAGTGAAAGAATGGGTCGGAATCCCAGAACAGGCATGCCCATTCGGATTCCGGCTAGGAAGGTCGCCAGGTTCACACCTGGCAAAGCTTTGAAGACCGCCATCAACTAAGTACTAAGGCGATCCCGAACAACTGAATTGCGAACTGGCCACGGAGGCTGAAGTCTGGTCGCCTCGTGGCCAGTTTGTGTTTTGGAGACTGTCGAAGGGCTGGATCCTGACATTATGATGGCTCTTCAGTAGGTGCGTAGCTCAGGGGTAGAGCACTTCCTTGACACGGAAGGGGTCAGCGGTTCAAATCCGCTCGCACCTACCATTTTTTTCGCTCGGAGTGCAGGGAATTGGACCAGGAATTGCCGGCTGTCTTTCGTGACGGTCGGATCGAAACGGTGGGTGACCGGGAAGAGGCATTGACCATACTCCGCCATTCGACCTCCCACCTGATGGCTCTGGCCGTCACCGACCTTTACCCGGACGTGCATCTGGGAATCGGACCTCCCATCAGCGAGGGCTTTTACTACGATTTTCAGACCCCCCACCGGTTCATCGACGCGGACTTGCCCAGGATCGAAACCCGGATGCAGGACCTGGTCACCGAGAACCTGCCCTTTGAACCCAGTATTCTGTCCAAAGAAGAGGCGATGAAAACCTTTCGGGCCCTCGGCGAGGAGCTCAAGATCGAACTGATAGAGGAGAGATCGGATCAGGTTCTCTCCTCCTACAAACTCGGACAGCTCATTGATTTCTGCACCGGGCCGCATGTTCTCAAAACCGAGCAGCTGGGTGTGTTCAAACTTCTCTCCATCGCCGGGAGCTACTGGAGAGGAGACGAGAATAGGGAACAGCTCCAGCGGATTTACGGCACTGCCTTCTTCACGCCAGAAGACCTGGACGATTATCTGGCCCGAGTCGAAGAGGCGCGCAAGCGAGACCATAGAAAGCTGGGCAAGCGGCTGGGCCTCTTCAGCGTCGAAGAGGAAGTGGCGCCGGGATTGATTTTCTGGCATCCCAAGGGGGCGGTGGTCCGAGGAATTGTTGAGCATTTTCTGCGCAAGGAGTTGGAGGAGAGAGGCTACCAGTTCGTCTATACGCCGCATATCGCCAAGAGCAGTCTTTGGAAAACCTCGGGACATTACGAGTATTTCCGGGAGCACATGTACACGCTTCCCGTGGATGATGAGGAGTATGTTCTGAAGCCCATGAACTGTCCCGGGCACATCGTGATCTACCAGTCGGCGAAACGCAGTTACCGGGAGTTGCCCATGCGGATTGCCGAGTTTGGTACCGTTTATCGCTATGAGAAGTCAGGCACACTTCACGGGATGCTCCGGGCACGAGGGTTTACGCAGGATGATGCTCACATCTTCTGCAGTCCTGACCAGGTTCTGGAAGAGGTCATACAGACGCTCGATCTGGCCGAGTTTATTCTCAACGCCTTCGGATTCGAGGAGTTCGAGGTGGCGCTCTCCGTATCGGATCCAGACAGTCCCAAGGAATACGCGGGGAACCCGGAAGACTGGGAGAGAGCAGAGAAAGTCCTGGTGGAGGCTCTCGAGCGCAAGGGCTGGGATTACCAGCGCAAGCTTGGCGAAGCGGCCTTTTATGGTCCCAAGATCGATATCAACCTGATCGATGCCCTGGGTCGGTCCTGGCAGCTCAGTACCTTTCAATTCGACTTCAGTCTACCCCAGCGCTTTGACGTGACGTATGTCGGGTCGGACTCCGGGGAACACCACGTGGTCATGATTCATAGGGCCCTGCTGGGTTCTCTGGAACGCTTCATGGGTATCCTGTTGGAACACTACGGAGGTGCCTTCCCGGTCTGGCTGGCGCCCGTACAGGTGCTCGTCCTGCCGATCAGCGAACGACACCATGAGTACGCCAGCAAAGTGACCGGGCAACTGGCAGCAGCCGGACTGAGAGTGAGGGCCGACCTGCGAAGCGAGAAAGTCGGCTTCAAGATCCGGGAGGCGCAATTGCAGAAGTTGCCCTTCATGATCATCCTGGGCGACCGGGAGGTGGAGCTGGGGAATCTCTCGGTTCGTGATCGCCTGCAGGGCGATCAGGGTCCTGCCAGCCTGGAGGAATTCACGGAGAGGGTCGGCAAACTGGTGGAAGAAAGGACAGTCAGCGCTGCCTGAGTGGGGGTAAGGAACCCTTTTTTCTGATATGTTTGAAATCCAGCGAATGGTAAACTGTGACTTTTTTGGAGGACGGGTATTAAGAGAGCAAGAGTAAATCGGCGGATTCGGGCACCTGAGATTCGGGTCATATCGGACGAGGGCGAACAGTTGGGCGTCATGCGCCCCAGAGAGGCCCTGGAGATCGCACAGTCGCGTGGTCTGGACCTGGTTGAAGTCGCTCCCACAGCGCGACCTCCAGTGTGCCGAATCATGGACTTCGGAAAGTACCAGTACCAGCAGAGCAAGAAGGCCCATGAAGCGAAGAAGCACCAGAAGACGATTCATGTAAAAGAGGTCAAGTTCAGACCCAAGATCGATCCGCACGACTTCGAGTTCAAGAAGAAGCACGCGATCCGATTTCTGAAGGCCGAGAACAAGGTGAAAGCAACCGTGATGTTTCGGGGCAGGGAAGTCACTCATCCCAGGATCGGAGAAGAGATTCTCAGAAAACTGGCAGGAGAGGTGGAGGATCTGGCTGTCATTGAAGTACAGCCCAAGATGGACCGCTACACAATGACGATGATCCTGACCCCGAAGAAGAGTCAATGATCCTCTGAGAAAAGAAAGAACTCCAGGTTGAGAAAATGAAACTGAAGACGAAACGGGCCGCTGCCAAGCGTTTCAAGTTGACCGGCACGGGAAAGATTCGCCGGCACAGTAGTCACCACAGCCACATCCTGACGAAAAAGTCTCCGAAGCGGAAGCGCAATCTGCGGAAGTCCTCTCTCGTCTCATCTGCTGACGTGAAGCGCGTCAAAGCGATGCTAAATCTCGGGTAGAAAAGATGTCCAGAGTTACCAGGGGAACGACCCGCATCAAGCGGAGAAAGAGGATCCTCAGGTCTGCCAAAGGCTACTGGGGAACGAAGAGCAAACTTCACCGGGCCGCGAAAGAACAGGTCCTGCGATCCCTGGCTTTTGCCTATCGGGACCGCCGCCGCAAGAAACGGGTTTTCCGGAGGTTGTGGGTCATCAGGATCGGCGCAGCAGCGCGTCAAAACGGCCTCTCTTACAGCCAGCTTATTCACGGCCTCAAGGTTGCCGGCCTCGATTTGAACCGCAAAATGCTGGCGGACATTGCAGTCCGCGATGATGAAGGTTTCAAAAGGCTGGCCCAAACCGCCCGCCAGGCCATTGGCTGACAGACGTTCATCGCCCTCCTACTTGCGGGAAACCATGCAATCAGATCGGGTAGAGGAGATTTGGCGACAGTTCACCGACGATCTTTCCAGGGCGGGCTCTCTCCGGGATCTGGCTGAAGTCCGAGACAAGTATCTGAGTCGCCAGCGAGGCCTCGTTACCCTGCAGATGCGTCGCCTGGCAAGCGCGCCCAAAGAGGATCGCCGGGCTCTTGGACAGGCGCTTAACGACCTGCGCCAGCAGGTACAGGAAGCTCTGACCAGTCGCAGGGGAGAGCTGGAAGAAACAGAGGCGGCCTCCGGCGAAGAGAGGCTGGACAGAACCCTTCCCGAAGTTCCCGCCGAAGTCGGTCACATCCACCCTCTGCGGAGGCTGGCCCGAGAAATGGCGGAAATCTGTGTCGGGATGGGGTTCGAGCTGCTCGACGGACCGGAGGTTGAGTCTGAGTATTACAACTTTGAAGCCCTGAATATTCCGGAGGGACACCCGGCCCGGGACAGTCAGGACACTTTCTACCTGCCGGGGGGAATGCTTTTGCGAACCCATACCTCTCCGCTGCAGATCCGGACGATGGAGCAGCGGACGCCTCCCCTCCGCATTGCTGTGCCGGGCAGGGTCTTCCGACGAGATGCCGCAGATGCCACCCACAGCCCGATGTTTCATCAACTGGAAGCACTTGTTGTGGACGAAGGCGTTACCTTTTCCGACCTCAAGGGGACACTCGAAGTCTTTCTCAGGGCGCTGTTCCTGAAGACGACCCAGATTCGCCTGCGTCCCAGCTTTTTTCCCTTCGTCGAGCCGGGCGCCGAAGTGGATATCAGTTGCCCTTTCTGTAAGGGTGAAGGGTGTCGGGTGTGTAAGAGAACGGGCTGGATCGAAGTTCTGGGGGCCGGCATGGTGCATCCCGGTCTGTTTGAGAGAGTCGGATACGACTCCCGTCGCTACACCGGGTTTGCGTGGGGGATGGGGATTGATCGACTGGCTCTGCTCAAGTACCAGATTCATGATATGCGTCTGCTTTTCGAGAACGATATTCAGTTCCTGCAGCAGTTTTGAAGCTTCGAGGGCGACCCCATGAAGGTCTCATACAATTGGCTTTGTGACTTTCTCGACCTGAAGGGAGAGGACCGACCTCCCGATGAGGTTGCGCTCGCCCTGGCACGGATCGGTTTCGCCCTGGAAGGCCGGGAGGAGTATGGACAGGACGTTGTTTATGACCTCGAGATTCATGCCAACCGGCCGGATTGTCTGAATCACTGGGGTATTGCCCGGGAACTCGGTACTCATTACGAAGCCACTCTGCAACTTCCCGATTTGACCCCTCCGCCGGTCCGGGATCAAGAGAACCTGGCCTCGGTCGAAATTCAGGATCCTGACCTGTGCCCGCGCTACACGGCACGCTTGATTGAGAATGTCAAGGTGGAGAGTTCGCCCGACTGGTTGCGGCAGCGGCTGGAGATCCTGGGGCAGAGACCCATCAACAATGTCGTCGACATTACGAATTTCGTCATGCTCCACATCGGGCAACCCCTTCATGCCTTCGATTTCGAACGGCTGGAGGGGGGACTGATCGTGGTTCGCAGGTCCCGCCCCGGGGAAAGACTGAGGACTCTGGACGGTGAGAAGCGGGAGCTGGACGACAAGGTACTCATGATCTGCGATGCCCGGAAGCCGGTGGCGGTCGCCGGAGTGATTGGAGGTCTCGAGAGCGAAGTCAGCGGAGAAACGTCAACCGTCCTGCTGGAAAGCGCTTATTTCAGTCCTCTCCAGGTACGCCGCACCTCCAAGAGACTGGGAGCCAGCACCGAGTCCTCCTATCGCTTTGAGCGGGGCAGTGATCCGGATCTGCCGCCTCTGGGTCTCCACCTGGCCAGCCGCCTGATCGAGGAGATCGCCGTGGGCTCCCACTGCGCGGGTCCGGTGCTCGACGAATATCCACAGCCGATTCACCCCGCCGCCATCCGTCTCACTTCCGGTCGCATCCGCCAGGTGACCGGCGTCCGTATCGAGGATGAAAGAGTGGAGGGAATCCTGGACTCCCTGGGGTTCGAAGTGGGGGGAGCGGCCGGCGACTGGGAGGTAGTACCGCCGGGCTTTCGCGGCGATGTTGTCGTGGAGGAAGACCTCGTCGAAGAAGTGCTACGTCACAACGGCTATGATCGGGTGGAGAGTACTTTTCCCGGCAGCAAAGGAACTGGAGCCTTCCTTTCAACCAGGAAAAGTCAGCGCCCCTTGATTGAGCTCCTGGTCGGTCAGGGTTTTTCGGAGGCGGTCAATCTGGCTTTCACGGATCCCGAAAGGGAAAAGGGCTTCTGGGAGGAGCCGACAGAAATGGTGCCGGTGGACAACCCGCTCACCGAGGAACACAGCCATTTGCGAAAGAGTCTGCTGCCGGGTCTTGTGGAGTCGATTCGGCGAAACACCTATCGTGGAAGAACACGAGTCAAGCTCTTCGAACTGGGCAAGGTCTTCTGGATGGGCTCCGAGCGGATTGTCGAAGAAAGCCGCCTGGGACTGGTGGCCACCGGTCAGAATCATCCGGTTCACTGGCAGAGTCCGGGGGAGGATCGAGTCTTCTCTCTTTTCCATCTGAAGGGTGTGGTGTCCTCTCTGACCAGCGGATTGGGCCAGACAGTCAGATACCGGAAGACGCAGAGACTGTTTCTCGAGGAAGGGAGCGCAATCTCCCTGGAACTGGACGGCCAGGAGGTGGGAATCCTGGGCACGCTCGCCGATCATCTGCAGCAGCCCCTGCGCATTTCGACGCCACTGGTTGTAGCGGAGTTATCACTTGATCCATTTTACAGTAAACCCTTGCTGGATCCGAGGTTTCAGGAAACCCCGAAATACCCGTCCGTGGAATCCGATCTCTCCTTCCTGGTTGACACGGAGATTGATTTCGGTAGAATTGCAGAAGTTGTTCAACAATTGAATATCCCCGAACTTCGGGACGTTCATCTGATTGATCTCTATCGAGGCCCAAAGCTTCCCGTCGGAAAGATTAGCCTGACTGTTCGGCTAACTTTCGCAAACCTGGAACGGACCTTGACACAAGACGAAGCGAACGGATTCAGCGGGCAGGTGTTTGCTGAACTGTCCACTCGTTTTCGCATTGAGGCTCGTTCTTGAACTTGCTGCCCATGTCGGTTGTTGCAAAAACAGTCCTCACCGAAGTTGAAGAGGTCGCCGTTCAGCTTGTGGAACGGTTTCGAAGCCTCCGCGAAGAGAGCGTGAAGCTCAGGCAGCAGGTAACCGAATTGCAACAGGATTTGGAGGTGCTGGAAAGGGATTTTCGTGGGAAGTGTGATCAGGTGAAGCTACTGGAAAAGGATCGGAAGAAGACTCTGTCTAGTGTTGAGAGAATGCTGAACTCGCTGGCTACCCTGGAAAAGGGTCAGGTCTAGCGGAAAGCTGGAGACCAGCCCGGTGACTCAGATGGAACCCGTACAGGAACAAGTAACCACGGTAACTATCTTCAATCAGACCTTTCGGGTCCGAAGTGGAGACAATCCAGAATACGTTCACGAGCTGGCCAGGTACGTCGATGAGAAGATGTCGGAACTGGCCGAGCAGACCCTTACTGTGGATACGCTGAAGATTGCTATTCTGGCGGCTTTGAACATAGCTGACGATTACATCTCGACACGTGAGGAGCTGGAGCAATTCGAGCGTCGTGTCTCGGAGTCGACCAGCCGCCTCACAGAGCTTCTGGCTTCACCGTTTCAAGAGGTTAGCTCGAGTTGACGCCTCTGGCGAGCCTGGGATATACTTCCTTGCTCCCTGCGAGGCTCGTGATGGTTCAGTAGAAATTGAGCCAACAGTTTCTACTAGGGATTTCGCGTCCACCGGCTGTGCGCAGTCGAGGGTAGATGTCCCACCTGCTAGGTGCAGGTTCAATCTTCACGGCCACACGGCTGAGCAGGGTGCCTCTTCTTTCCCCAACAAGCCCTCCCAGGGAGAGTCATTATGTTGGATCCGTCGCCTGTTTGGCTGATCCCGGTCGTCCTGGCCGCTGCCGTCTTGATCTGGTACTACCTCAGAACTCGAGTCATTCAACGAAAGCTGGCCGATGCGCAAGCCAGAGCAGAAGAACTGCACAAAGGTGCTCTGGAAGAAGGCGAGCGAGTCAAGAAGGAACGGCTGCTCGAGGCCCGCGAGGAAATCCTGGACTGGAGAACCGATGCGGAGGCCGAGATTCGAGACAAGAAGCAAAACCTGGAAGTTGTTGAGAGGGAATCCAGGGAAACTCAAACAGCTCTGCAGCGTCTGGAAAAGTCTCTGCAGCGGAAGCAGGGTGAGGTGGAAGGCGCCGGGGAGAAGCTGAAGGTGGAGCAGCAGAAAGCAGAGAACCTGAGAAGCGAGCTGAATGAATTGCGACTGGAGCAGGTGCAAAGACTGGAATTAGTCTCCGGGATCACCGCGGAGGAGGCCAAGAGGAGGCTCTCGAGTGTGATCGAGGAGGAGGCTCGCCATGATGCGGCACTGCTGGCCAGGAAAATCGAGGATGAAGCCCGAGAGAAAGCGGAGGTTGTGGCGCGCAAGATAGTCGTGCAAGCTATTCAGCGCTGCGCTGCAGAGCACGTAGTGGAATCGTCCGTTTCGGTTGTGGACTTGCCCAGCGATGACATGAAAGGGCGCATCATCGGCCGGGAGGGACGGAATATTCGGGCCCTGGAACAGGCTACTGGTGTCGACCTGATCGTGGATGATACCCCCGAGGCCGTCATCCTGTCGGCTTTCGATCCCCTGCGCCGGGAGATCGCCAGGCGAACAATCGAGCAGCTGATCCAGGACGGGCGCATCCATCCCGCACGGATCGAGGAAGTGGTGGGCAGGGTTTCGAAAGACATGGACAAGGCGCTTCTCGAGGAAGGGGAGCAGACCGCCTTCGAACTCGGCATCCATGACATGCACGAGCAGCTTCTGGTGCATGTGGGACGACTCAAGTATCGCAGCAGCTATGGTCAGAACGTCCTGGCCCACAGCCGCCAGGTCGCTTTTCTTGCGGGGCTGATGGCGGAAGAGGTCGGAGCGAACACCAAAGTGTGTGTCCGTGGGGGTCTCCTTCACGACGTCGGCAAGGCGGTGGATAAGCAACTCAGCGGAACTCACCTTCAGCTCGGTGTGGAACTGGTCAAGAAGTACGGTGAGTCTCGGGAAGTGACGCATGCCGTAGAGGCCCACCACTTCGATGTCCCGTTCGATACGGTTGAGGCCGTGCTGGTGCAGGCTGCCGACGCGGTCTCAGCGGCCAGGCCCGGGGCCAGGCGTGAAGTGCTGGAGAACTATGTCCGGCGTCTCGAGCAGCTGGAGACGATCGCGTCTTCTTTCCAGGGTGTCGCCAAGGCTTTTGCGCTTCAGGCTGGGCGCGAGATCAGGATCATTGTCGAGAGCAGCGAGGTATCCGATGAGCAGGCCTTCTGGATCAGCAAAGACATCGCCAAGAGGATCGAGAAGGAGGTGAAATACCCGGGCCAGATCAAGGTCACTGTGATCCGCGAAATGAGGGCCGTCGACTATGCCAAATAATTCCACGTTTCACGTTCCACGTTCCACGCGCTTTCAACCTTCAACTTTCAACCAGTAGCCGATCCGCGCTAGCGGATTAAGCCCAGCCATTCAATGGACCTGGCCTTTCCATCCGCGGGATCGACATCCAGAACTACCGAGGACAACCGTGGCTGCGAAGTCTCGGGATGGAGGCGCCCCGGAAGTCCCGTCAGGAATCGTTCTATGGCTCGCTCGCGAGACATCCCGATCACCGACTCATAGGAACCGCTCATCCCCACATCTGTTATGTAGGCGGTTCCGTCGGAGAGAATCCTGGCATCGGCTGTCGGTACATGGGTATGGGTTCCGATCAGGGCGGATACCTTCCCATCCAGAAACCATCCCATGGCCATCTTCTCCGAAGTGGCTTCTGCGTGAAAGTCGACAACGACGACGGCTACTTCTCCCGAAAGGCGGGCCAGAATCTGTTCCGCCTTCTGAAACGGACAGTCAATGCTGGGCATGAAGACCCTGCCCTGGAGACTGATGACACCGATCGGTACTCCAATCGAGCTGTCGGTGGTAATGACACCCTTCCCGGGCAGGTCATTTGGATAGTTGGCAGGACGCAGCAGGCGAGGTTCGTGATCCAGGAAAGGGTAGATGTCTTTCTGATCCCAGATGTGGTTCCCGGAGGTCATGACATCCACTCCCAGTTCAAACATCTGGCGGGCAAGTTTCGGCGTCAGACCGAACCCGCCGGCTGCATTTTCCACATTGGCGATCGTGAAATCCACCCGGTGAAGGGACTGGAGGCGAGGCAGCTGTTCGAGCAGAACTCGACGACCTCCCTTTCCGACGATATCGCCTACGAACAGAATTCTCATTGCTTCTCTTCCTTGAGGATCTTTCTCAGAAATTGACCGGTGTGAGAGTTCTTGCTTGCCGCGATGACTTCTGGTGCCCCCTCGGCTACCAGATGCCCTCCCCGTTCACCGCCTTCCGGGCCGAGATCGATAATCCAGTCTGCACATTTTATGACATCCAGGTTGTGCTCGATCACGAGCACGGAGCCTCCTGCGGCTGTGAGCCGGCTGAAAGCACGCAGGAGCTTGCCAATGTCGTCAAAATGAAGACCGGTTGTGGGCTCGTCGAAAATGAAGAGGGGATGCCCCTTCGTCCGGCGTGCCATGTAGGATGCAAGCTTGATCCGCTGGGCCTCGCCTCCGGAGAGCGTTGTGGCAGGTTGGCCCAGCCTCAAATAGCCGAGTCCGACTTGCTCAAGCAGGCGGAGTTTTCGCAGCAGGGGAGTGTGACCTGCAAACAACCTTCCGGCCTCGGAAACCGTCAGGTTTAGAACCTGCTCGATATTCTTTCCTTTGTAGGTGACTTCCAGCAGCTTCTTCTGGTAGCGCTTGCCCCGACATTCTTCGCAGACCAGCTGGACGTCCGCCAGAAACTGCATTTCGACGGTCTCGGTTCCAGCTCCATGACAAACCTCACAGCGCCCCCCGGGAACGTTGAACGAGAAGTGGCCGGGCCCAAAGTTGCGAGTTTTGGCTTCTCGCAGCGAAGCAAAGATCTTGCGGATGTCGTCAAAGGCCTTCAAATAGGTAACCGGGTTGGAGCGGGGTGTCTTTCCGATCGGTGACTGGTCGACCAGCAGGATATCGCTGAGGAACTCCCAGCCATCGATGGAATCAAAAGCACCGACCTCCGCCTTCCATTCCCCTCGCAGTTTCTTGATGCCGGCGTACAGAACGTCCTGCACGAGAGTGGACTTTCCCGAACCGGACACGCCGGTGACACAGGTGAGTAGTTCCAGCGGAATCTTCACATTCAGGTTCTTGAGATTGTTCTGCCGGGCTCCCCGCACGGCCAGGCTGTGGTGGTTCACGGAGCGGCGAAAAACAGGAATGGGGACGCGCAACTTCCGGCTCAGGTATTTTCCGGTGATCGAGTTCGCATTGTCGAGCAGAGACTGGAGATTCCCGGAGTGAATGATTTCCCCTCCGAGTTCGCCAGCTCCCGGGCCCATGTCGATAATCTGATCGGCGGCACTGATCATCTCCCGCTCATGTTCCACAACCACCACTGTGTTCCCAAGATCTCTGAGATGGCGGAGAATGTGTATCAGTTTCAGCCCATCTCGTGGATGCAGGCCCACGGTGGGCTCGTCCAGAACGTACAGAGTCCCGATGAGGGCGGATCCGAGTGAGGCGGCCAGGTGGATTCTCTGCATTTCGCCGCCGCTCAGAGTCGAGGTCAGGCGGTCGAGTGCCAGGTACTCCAGACCGACTTTGACCAGGAATCCAACTCGCCGGGAGATTTCCTCGTACAGCTCGCGGGCCACCGCCTGCTGCTCGGGTGTCAGTTCGAGATTGCGGAGAAAGTCCCGGAGCCTGGCGATGGGAAGCGCCGTCAGCTGCGTGATCCGGTGGGCTCCCACCGTGACGTCCCTCGCGTCCTGGCAGAGTCGCTCGCCGGAACAGTCCGGACAGCGGGTGTAACCCCGGTAGCGGCTGATCAGGATCCGGACGTGCATCTTGTATTTCTTGCGCTCCAGATAGCGAAAAAAGCCTTGAACGCCCGGGAAGGAATCCGTACCCTCCCAGACCCGGGTACGGATCGCATCCGGCAAGTCAGCGTAACAGGTTGCCGGGTCGATCCCCTGATCCCGAATGAAGTCCACCAGGTGCCTTTGAAAACCCATGTATTTGGGCTTTGTGAAGGGCTTGACAGGGCCATCATAGACAGGAACGGACCAGTCCGGTATGACCAGATCGGGATCGATGCTGATGGTGTTGCCAAAACCCTGGCAGGTCGGACAGGCCCCGTAGGGATTGTTGAAAGAAAAAAGGCGGGGCTCCAGTTCACGGTAACTGATCTGGCAGTACTGGCACTCGAGGTGTTCACTGAAGTGCAGGATCTCGGGGGATCCGCTCTCAGAGGCAATCAGAGCTTCGACGACTCCATTTCCCTCGGCCAGGCAGGTCTCGATCGAATCGGCCAGTCGATCTGCGGCATCATCATGAACCACCAGCCGGTCGATCAGGATCCGCGACCTCTTCAGCTGATCCTCGCTGAGAGGTTGGCGGCCGGGGAGATGCAGTATTTTGGCTGGCTCGGACGGATCGAGGAGCAGCCGATGGTAGCCGTGTCGAAGCAGGTTCTCCACGAGCGCCGGCGCCGACAATCCTTTTTCCGAATAGCTGTTCAGATCCATCCTGCTCAGCGGGTAGGGAAAGACGAGTGTCAGGCGAGTCCCCTGCGGGAGTCCCAGGAGTTCCTCGACGACATGATCGGCAGTGTCACGTCGAACCGGGCGCTGGCAGGAACGGCAGTGAATCCGGCCAATGCGAGCATAGAGAAGTCGCAGGTAGTCGTAGATCTCCGTGACTGTACCGACTGTGGAGCGGGGATTGCGGGTGGTATTTTTCTGGCGGATGGAGACGGCCGGGCGGATCCCGGTAATCTCTTTGACCCGGGGCTTCTGGAGTCTCTCCAGAAACTGCCTTGCATAGGCCGAAAGAGACTCTACATAACGCCGCTGTCCCTCCGCGTAGAGGGTATCGAAGGCCAGGCTGGATTTCCCGGAACCACTCACCCCCGTGATGACCGTGAGCTGGTTGTCGGGAATCGTGACGTCGATGTTCTTGAGATTGTTCTGTTCGGCTCCCCGAACAGTGATGGGACCCTCTCCTGATCTCTTTCCCGGCATAAACCAAAGAGACCAGTCTAGCATGTCAGTGCATGTTATAGTTGGGGGCCCATGCGCATCACGTCGGTACAGCCGAAACAGGCTCTACCCGGGGGAGTCATTCAGATCGGAGTGGAGGGGTTGACTAATCCCGCCGAGGTGGAGATCTCCATTGGGGGGGAGCCGGCCATCCCGGTGGCAGCCTCTCCTTCCCGGTTGACAGTGAGGGTACCCGAGAGTCCTCTTGGCGGACAGGTTGAAGTAATGTCCGGAGAGGACCACGACACTGCTGAGATCACGGTGGGTCATCTTCTGGTGACCGACCTGCATGCGGTGGGTAACCCGGTGGTTGACAGCGAAGGAAAGATCTACGTCACTTTCAGCGGAACGCGAGGCGAGAAAGTCCCTTTCAGCGTGTTCGTGATCGCCAGCGATGGAACCAAAGAGCCTTTTCTTGCCGAGATCATGAATCCGACCGGCCTGGCTATGGGGCCCGATCAATGCCTCTACATTACAAGCCGACACACGGGGATTGCCTACAGGTCCACGCTGGATAAACGGGTTGAGAAGTACGCTGATGGACTGGGCCTGGCAACGGGCCTGGCCTTTGACTCCTTTGGCAATCTTTTCGTTGGTGACCGAGGTGGTCTTGTTTATAAGGTTGCGGACGACAGGAGTGTTTCGGTGTTTTCGGAGTTGGAGCCGAGCATCTCCGCCTACCACTTTGCCATGTCCGCCGACAATCACCTTTATGTAACAGGCCCCACTCTCTCGACCCAGGATTGCATCTACAAAATCGGGAACGACGGTGAACCTCACGTCGTTTTTCGGGGACTGGGACGACCTCAGGGTATGGCTTTCAGTCCCGCCGGCAATCTCCAGATTGCAGCCTCCTACCGGGGAACAAAAGGAGTTTTCACCCTCGCTAACGGAGGTCTGGAACTCACGATCGCAGCTCCCATGATGGTCGGGCTCGCCTACAGTCCGGACGGCTCAAAACTCTTTCTCGCAAACAACAGCAGTCTTTTCGAGCTGCCTGTGTAGTCTCTAGCTACATGGGTTTTCAGTTCAGCGTGCATCATCAGCATGGTCGGGCCCGCGCCGGGGCCCTGGAGACCGGCCACGGACGGGTCCGGACGCCCGTTTTCATGCCGGTTGGGACGGCTGGAACCGTCAAGGCGATGACCCAGGAATGGCTACAGAAACTGGGGGCTGAAGTCCTTCTTTCCAACACTTATCACCTCTATCTCCGGCCTGGCTCAGACCTGATCGCGCAAAGTGGAGGTCTGCATGAATTCATGGCCTGGAAGAGGGCGATCCTTACCGACAGCGGCGGCTACCAGGTTTTCAGCCACCGCGAGTTGACCCGCATCTCGGAAGAGGGAGTCCAGTTTCGATCCTATCTGGATGGGAGCGGCCACTTCATTACTCCGGAGCGCTCCGTTGAGATCCAGCAACAGCTCGGCGCCGACATCATCATGGCTTTCGATGAGTGCACGCCCTACCCGCTCACAAGAGCGGAAGCCCGGGAATCGATGCTGAGGTCTATGCGTTGGGCGCAGCGCTCTCGCTCTGCACATACCGATCAGCGGCAGGCTCTCTTTGGAATCATGCAGGGGAGCGTTTATACAGACCTGCGACGGGAGAGCCTGGGCCAGCTCAACGAGATCGGGTTTGAGGGACTGGCTCTGGGTGGGTTCAGTGT
The DNA here is from genome assembly GCA_965205345.1 of Acidobacteriota bacterium. Classification (GTDB taxonomy): domain Bacteria; phylum Acidobacteriota; class UBA6911; order RPQK01; family CBDAPI01; genus CBDAPI01. The sequence goes on from CBDBGQ010000057.1 coordinate 293,065, forward strand.
CGGTGAACCCCGGGAGTTGATGTTCGAGATCCTGGACCAGCTTTACGATGAGCTGCCGCCCGACCAGCCTCGTTATCTTATGGGAGTGGGAACACCTCTGGATCTGCTGCAGGCTGTGGAGCTGGGAATGGACATGTTCGATTGTGTCCTGCCAACCCGGAACGCCCGCAACGGGATGTTGTTCACCAGCTGCGGACAGCTACGAATCAAGAATTCACGGTACAGGGATGATAAGCGGCCGGTTGACCCGGACTGTAAATGCTTCGTGTGTGCCCGTTACTCGCGAGCCTATCTCCGCCATCTCTTTGTTTCGCGCGAGATTCTGAGCAGTATGCTCAACACCTTTCACAACCTTCACTTCTATCTGGAAACGATGCGTAGTATGCGGAAAACGATTGAACTGGGCAGCTTTGATTCGTTTGCGCAGGGCTTCAGGGAGCAATATTCCTCAGGTTACTGAACTCTGCTATACTCTGTCTTTTTATTTGGAGGAGTCTCTTTTAGATGGAAGGGTTTTTCTTGGCCCAACAGGGTGGTGGACAGGGAGCAAGCTCGCTGGTCAGTCTGTTCCCGATTGTCCTGATCATCCTGATCTTTTACTTCATCATGTATCGCCCCATCCGGCAGCGCCAGAAGAGTCTGGACACGATGATTGCCGGGCTGGAGAAAGGGGATCGAGTCATCACAACCGGCGGGGTTTACGGGACAGTGGTGGATGTCAAAGAGCATGTTGTCATGCTCAAAATCGGCGATCAGGTCAAGATCAGGGTATCCAGAAACGCAATCGCCGCACTTCAAAGCCAGCCTGATCAGACTGCTGCCAGGACATGAACCGGACGACCCAATACCGACTCCTGACGATCATTCTGCTGGTGGCCGGGAGCGCCTTCGTCTGGTGGTTGAAGGGCATCAGTCTGGGACTGGACCTGCAGGGAGGAATTCACCTCATTGTTCAGGTCGAGACCAGGGAGGCCATGGAGGCCGAAGTCGACCAGGTGAGAGAGCGGATCGCCAGCAATCTGACCGACCAGGAAGTCGCTTTTGATCAAGTTTCGGTCACTGAAGGTCTGGAGATCGTGGTGACCGGAGTTCACGCTCTCCAGGAAAGCACTGCCAGAGACGAGCTGGGAAACACATTCAACTGGACCGTAAGCGGATCCAGCGAGGAGGGGCTTCAGCTTTCGATGCTGGCCTCGGCCCGCAAAGTGCTCCTGGAACTCACCGTTCGTCAGGCTCGCGAGGTCATCCAGAAAAGGATCGATCAGTACGGCGTCCGTGAGCCCACCATTGCCGTGTACGGCAGTGGCGAAGTGAGGGACCAGATCGTCATTGAGCTTCCGGGGGTCGAGGACTTTGACAGGGTAAAGCGCCTCATCGGTGAAACAGCAAATCTCGAGTTGAAACTGGTGCATCCCGAGCATTCGGAGGTATTCGCTTCGCCCGCTCTGGCTGCCCAGGCGTTCGGCGGGAAGATCCCGGACGACTATGAGCTACACAAGATGGAAGACCGTGATCGGGCGGCTCCGGACGGGAGCATTCCTGAGGCCTACATGGTGGTCAAGAAAGCCGCTGCCATCACGGGTCGCCATCTCAAGAACGCACAGCGGTCGGAAGATCCCTACACAGGAAAGCCGGAAATCGCCTTTTTTCTGAACGGCGAAGGGGTCCAGCTCTTCAGCCAGGTCACTTCCCAGAATGTGAACAGGCTCCTGGCCATTGTGCTGGATGGCATTATTCGATCGGCTCCCCGGATCGAGGGGCCGATCCGTCAGGAGACAGCCCGGATTACAGGAGAGTTCACCCGACAGGAAGCGGATGATCTGGCCCTGGTCCTGCGCTCCGGGGCGCTGCCGGCCAGCATAACCTTTCTGGAAAGTCGACAGATCGGTCCTTCGCTGGGGGCGGATTCGATCCGCAGCGGACTCCATGCCTCGATCCTGGGACTTGCCCTGGTCGTGCTGGGGATGCTTACGGTGTACAAAATCTCCGGACTGAATGCCATCCTCTGCCTGATGCTCAACCTTTTCTTTCTGGGCGGGTCACTGGCCTATCTGGGTGCAACCCTCACCCTTCCGGGAATTGCCGGAGTTATCCTGACGATTGGGATGGCAGTGGATGCCAACATCTTGATCTTCGAGCGGATCAAGGAGGAGCTGCGTTCCGGCAAGACTGTGAAGAGTGCCGTAGCAGCAGGTTTTGAGCGTGTGTTCTCCACGATCATTGACACCAACATCACGACGCTGGTGGCGGCCGTTTTTCTTTATCAGTTCGGAACCGGACCCGTGAAAGGATTTGCAGTCACTCTGGCCATCGGGCTGGTGGCCAACATTTTTACGGCGACTTTCGTGTCGCGTACCATCTTCAACTCTTTCCTGCAGGGCCGCGAAGTGGTCAGGCTGTCCATTTAGACCGGGAACAAAGAAGGGGCTGGGGTAACTATACTTTGGAGACACCGAGCTGAAATGGATATCGTCAAGAACCCGAAGATCGAATGGCTCAGACTCAAGTGGATCTTTATGGCATCGTCCCTGGTCCTGGCGGCTGTAGGAGCGTCTTCACTGGTGGGACGAGGTCTCAATCTGGGGATTGATTTCACCGGCGGAACCCTGGTCTACGTGAAGTTCAAAGAAGCGCCCGATATCGAAAGAGTGCGAAGCATCCTGTCGGCCGAAGAGCTCAACGCCGAAGGAGTGACCCGCTTTGATGATCCCTCCAAGAATCAGCTACAGATCCGGCTCTCCCGCATTGCGGACGAAGAAAAGATGGATCTGAACGAGGACAGTCGACAGGTCTTTCAGGCCCTCAAGGAGGCGTTTGACAGCGACGTTCCGGAAGATCGGCTGGATCTGAACAACACCACTGCGTTCGTGCTGACGGGTTGCTTTCGAAACGTCCTCCAGGGTGAAGACTGCCGGCAGGAGGTTTCGGAGAGTCTGATTGCCGAGCTGGCCGAGGCCGGTGATCCGAACCCGGAGCAGTTGGCCCGACAGGTGATCGACTACCGTACAGACCAGGGCGGTATCGTTGAGAACGAGTCCCAGTTCGAGGAGATGGGGCTCCCGGAGAACATCACTCAGACACTCAGAGACTACTTCTATCTGGGCAGTTTCACTATTCTGAGTGTCGAGAGTGTGGGCCCCAAGGTGGGCCAGGAACTGCGGGAAAAGGCTCAGAACGCAGTTCTTTTCTCTCTGCTCGGGATCGTGGCCTACATTTGGGTCCGCTTCAAGGGAGTCGCCTACGGTCTGGCGGCGATCGTTGCCCTCTTCCACGACGTCTTTATCACCCTGGGGTTTTTCTCGCTTTTCAGCAAAGAGATTTCACTGACCGTAGTCGCTGCCCTTCTCACGCTAGTGGGGTATTCGATTAACGACACGATTGTCGTATTCGACCGTATTCGGGAGAACCTGAGGCTGATGCGGCGCGCCGATTTCGCAGCGGTGATCAATACCAGCATCAATCAGACTCTGAACCGCACGATCCTCACTTCGGGTATGACCTTCCTGGCTGTCATGGCCCTGTATCTGAAGGGCGGACAGGTTCTGAATGGCTTTTCGTTCGCCCTGGTCATCGGAATTCTCGTCGGAACCTATTCTTCCATAGCGATCGCCAGCCCCATTGTTCACTGGTCTCAGTTGCTGGTCGAGAGAAGGCAGGCTCGGCCCTCATGAAGACGTATTTACGTATTTGAAGGATGTGAAAATGGCTTATTTGCGCACGTCTTGAGCAATGAGGCGCGTCCTAAATGGAGGCTTGACTCTCCCGGAGGCGGATAGTAACATCACCCCTCTGTGCAGAGAGGAGTTCACTTCGCAGGAACTTCACGTCCGGGAAGAGTCAATCAAAAAGGAAAGGCAGCGGGATGTTTGACCACCTGATCGAATCTTCCTACGGCAGCGACAGGAGAAAGTCTGGGACTTTTTTCGTCTCGCTGCTTGTACATGCCGTCATATTGGCGGTCCTTGTTTTAATCCCACTGATTTACTATCAGGCTCTTCCCCAACATGAACTGCTGACTTTCCTGGCGGCACCACCGCCACCACCGCCGCCGCCGCCGCCTCCTCCTCCTCCTGCCGCCGCTCCGCGCCCCGTCCAGAAGGTTCAGGTGGTCAGATTGGATCCAAACAAGTTCATGGCTCCGACCGAGATCCCCAAGGAAATTCCACCCCCCGTAGACGATATACCGGTTATGTCCAGCCTGGACCTGTCCGGGTCAGGAGTTTCGGGAGGCGTTCCCGGTGGAGTGATCGGAGGTGTTCCCGGAGGGGTAGCAGGGGGTGTGCTCGGGGGACTTCCAGGTGCTCCACCGCCACCGCCACCACCCAAGCCCAAGACAGCCATCCGAGTGGGTGGGAACGTGCAGAACTCCAAGCTTATTCAGAAGATAGACCCGATCTACCCGGAGCTTGCCAAGAGGGCTCGTGTGGCGGGTATCGTCCTGCTTCAGGTGACCGTGGATGAACAGGGGAGGGTGAGTGGCATCAAGCTCATCCGTGGACACCCGCTGTTGAATCAGCCTGCAATTGACGCAGTGAGGCAATGGAAGTACTCACCGACACTGCTCAATGGTGAACCCGTGCCGGTCATCGCGACGGTGACTGTGAATTTCGTCCTCAGGTAAGGTTTGAATTCAGTACTCACTTTTACAAAACACGATGACAACCGATCAAGACTTCATGATGTTGTAACGGAGGTTTGAGACATGGATTTAATGGAGATGTGGAATCAGATGGGCTACCTTGCCAAGGCCGTTGTCTGGGTACTGTTCTTTATGTCCATCTGGTCCATCGGCGTGATGGTCGAGCGACACATCACCTACCGGGCCGCTCGGAATCAGTCGCGACAGTTTGCTCCCGCCGTAGCCGAGGCGCTGGGGAGGGGAAACCTGCAGGAAGCTCTGGAGATTGCTGACCAGTACAGCAGGAGCCATCTGGCCAAGGTGGTAGCTGCCGGATTGTACGAATTCCAGGCCCACGAGGGTGGCTCTTCGATCCCCGGAGAGACGATCGACGCCTCCAAGCGAGCTTTGCAGCGAGCCACGGCGCTCGGTATTCAAGAATTCAAACGCGGCCTGGGGGGGCTGGCAACGATCGGTTCAACGGCTCCCTTCGTAGGCTTGTTCGGTACTACTGTAGGAATCATTAACGCGTTTCAGGGAATGGCTAGGGCGGAAGGCATGGGCCTGGCAGCGGTCGCTGGCGGGATCTCGGAGGCGCTCGTAGCGACCGCGTTTGGTCTTTTCGTGGCGGTGCCGGCCGTATGGATGTACAACTATTTCACCTCCAAGATCGAATCTTTTGTGGTGGAGATGGACAACTCAGCCTCCGAGTTGATCGACTATTTCCTGAAGAGGAGGGCTGCCAAAGATGGGCATGAGTAGTGGCGACAGCCACAGCACCAGTGAAGTCACCTCGGACATCAATGTCACCCCGATGGCAGACATCATGCTGGTGCTGCTGATCATTTTCATGATCACAACGCCTTTGCTCCAGGAGGGTATCATGGTGAATAAGCCCAAGGCCCGAAATGCGCAGGAAGCTGAGGAAGTGGAGGGCAAGGAGGCCACCACTGTGACCATCACCCGGGGTCAGGAAATCTATGTCAATGACCAGCCTGTTTCTCCCGAGAAACTCCTCGACGAACTGACGACGCGAGCGGCATTGGCCCCCGAGAAGCCTCTCTTCGTAAAGAGTGATGTAGCCGCCCCCTACGGGATGATTGTCAGCATTGTGAACAAGGCACGTGAGGCAGGAGTGGAGCGGATCGGGCTTCTCGTGGACCGTGAGCAGCCGCAACGGAGGTAACCCGACATGGCAATGTTATCTCGCGCCGGCGCCGGTCCCAAATCGGACATCAATATCACTCCGTACATTGACATCCTTCTGGTGCTTCTCATCATCTTTATGGTGATTCAGCCGACAACTCAGTACGATCTGGAAGCGCGAGTTCCCGAGAAGCCCCCCGAGGATCTCCCCGAGAACGTGGTGGTCAAGTCGGACGCCATCGTGGTGGCAATGAGTCTTGACGGTGAGATATCCATTAACCAGGACCCGGTCAGTTTGAACCAGCTGGGGACACGCCTCTTCGATATCTACAGCGCCCGTGCCAATAAGAACCTGTTCGTGCAAGCTCATGATGAGCTCCCGTTTGGAACTGTGATTCGGGTGATCGATCTAGCCAAAGGAGCGGGTGTCGGCGACATTGGACTCATGACCCTGACACCCTGACTCGTGCGATTGTGAAGATGAAAAAACGCCCATTTAAGTCAGAATTTCTGCTTGCTTTACTGATCAGCCTGGCGCTGTCGATGACCGGCTGCGAGATGTGGAATCAGCTCAAAGCCAGGAATCAGCTAAACAAGGGTGTCAAAGCCTTCGTGAGTGAGCGCTGGGACGAAGCGATCGAGCACTTTAGGCTGGCCGTCGACTACGATCCTCAGCTATTGAACGCGCGGCTCTACCTGGCCACGACGTACCGGGCCCAGTGGATACCTGGTGTCCATACCCAAGAGAATGTCGGTTTCTCTAAAAAGGCTATCGAGACGTTCAAGAAAGTCCTGGAGCAGGATCCGGCCAACATTAACGCCATGGCCAACATCGCCGGAATCTACGGTGGCAACGACGAACCTGATCAAGCCAAGGACTGGTACCGAAAGCGACTGGAAGTCGATCCCGACAACCCCGAGCCCTTTTACGGCATCGGGACCATCAATTGGCAGCTCGCTCACGACGAGACGGGCATCAACGGGGAAGCAGTCAGCTTTCTCGAGGAAGAAGACAAGGTCAGGGTCACTCAACTCGTGGATGAAGGAGTCGAGGCCCTGAAGCAAGCCCTGGCCATCGATGACGAGTACACGGATGCCCTGCAGTATTTGAACCTGATGTACCGGGAGCGGGCCTACCTCGCCGCAGATGAGCAGGAGAAACGCAAGTGGCAAATCGAAGCCGACAAGCTCGCACTGCAGGCCCTGGACTTGAGAAAGCGCCAGGAAGAAGAAGAGGAACGCGCTCGCCACAGCTTCGGTGGGGCTCAGGAGAGACAGTAGGACCCTGTTGACAGCTGACAAACTGACAGACTGACAGACTGACAAGACTCACGAATGACAAGAGGCGGCCTTCCGGGCCGTCTTTTTTTGTGCCTGGCACAATCTCCGAAATCCAGCCCTCGGCGGGTCCTGGCGAGTCAAGAGCTGCTGGCAATCGGCACTGAGATGCTACACTTGACGCGGGTCCCTGAATGCTGAGTCTCGACAAACTTTGCGCCAAGGTGGAAGCCTACGCGCCGACGGCCGACCTGGATCCTCTCCGGGACGCGTACCGCTTTTCAGAGAAAGCCCACCAGGACCAGGTTCGGAAATCGGGGGAGCCTTATTTCTCCCATCCGGTTGAGGTTGCCGCCATCCTGGCCGACATGCACCTGGATGTTGTGTGTGTCTCGGTGGGCCTTCTACACGATGTAGTCGAAGACACCCTGACCACCGGGGAGCGGATTCAGGAACTGTTTGGAGAAGACATCGCCAACCTGGTCGATGGCGTGACCAAGATGAGTCAGATCCAGTTCTCTTCGAAGAAAGAGAAGCAGGTTGAGAACTTTCGCAAGCTTCTCCTGGCGATGGTGGACGACATCCGGGTCATTCTCGTCAAGCTCGCTGACAGATTACACAATATGCGAACCCTGGGCGCCATGCCGGGGGAAAAGCAGAAATCAATTGCCCGGGAGACCATCGAGATCTACGCGCCCATTGCTCATCGGTTGGGAATCGCCAGGATTCGTGGCGAGCTGGAGGATCTCGCCTTTAGCTACCTGGATCCCGCATCCTTCAAGCGGCTCGGGGATCAGGTGCGCAGAAAGCTGGCCCACAGCGACGGCTTCCTCCGCGGAGTGATCAAGCGCATTGAATCGACCTTCGAAGGTCAGGGAATCGAAGTGATGGTTCAGAGCCGGATCAAACGTCCCTACAGCATCTCTAAAAAAATGAAGAGACAGCGAATCGAACTGGATCAGGTGTACGACTTCTACGCTTTCCGGTTGATCGTTCCGTCGCTCAAGGACTGCTACACCGCTCTGGGAGTCATCAATAACGTGTGGAACCCGGTTCCGGACCGGATCAAGGATTACATCGCCATTCCCCGTCCCAATATGTACCAGTCCCTCCATACGACTGTGTTGAGCAAGAGTGGCCAGCCTTTCGAAGTCCAGATTCGAACGCCCGAGATGCACCGGCTCGCCGAGGAGGGGATCGCTTCTCACTGGAAGTACAAAGAAGGGATCCATGCTCGGGCGGAGGAGAAACAGTTCGGCTGGTTGAGGCGGGTGCTCGAGTGGCAGAAGGAAGTCAAAGATCCCCATCAGTTTCTGCGCAACCTCAAGATTGATCTCTACCCCAAAGAGGTGTACATCTTCACACCCAAGGGAGAAGTTGTCACCCTGTCAAAGGGCTCCACCCCTGTGGACTTTGCCTACTCCATTCACACAGAGATCGGTCACCGCTGCGTGGGTGCCAGGATCAACGGTCGACTCCTGCCCCTCAAGTCACGCCTGAAGAACGGCGATCGGGTCCAGATCCTGACCTCGAATCAGAGTCGACCCAGAAGGGACTGGCTGGAGTACGTCAACACCCCGAAGGCCCGCAATGCGATTCGGCGCTGGCTCAGCCAGAGGCAGCGGGAACAGGCGGAAGTTCTGGGGAGGAAACTCTACGAGAAAGAAGCCCGGAAGTACCAGGTCAGCCCCAGGCGCTATCGGAAGAAACTGGAGAAACTGCTTCCAACCTGGAACTTCAGAGAGATGGAGGACCTCTATGCCGCCCTCGGGTTTGGGAAGCTGCCCGCACGCGTGGTCATCAAGAAGCTGGTCCCGGAGCGAACCACCGCAGAACCGGAAAAAGAGGAATCGAGACTGGGGAAGGTGGTTCGAAAAGTGCTGGGCCGCCAGGATGACGGAATCCTGGTGAAGGGGGAAGCTGATCTGATGGTTTCGCGAGCCAAGTGCTGCAACCCCATCCGGGGGGAGGAGATTATTGGCTATATTACCGTGGGGCGGGGAATCTCGGTTCACGCCGCAACTTGCCGCAACGTGGAAAACCTTCTCCTGAATCCGGAAAGAACGATCGAGGTGGAGTGGACTTCCGATACCGAAGAAGACCGCTACGCAGTTCGCCTGAGAGTTTACACGGAGGATCGGCGAGGGATGCTGGCCGATATCTCGAACGCCATCTCCAACATCAATACCAATATCGTCAACGCAACAGCCGCCACTGTGGAGAGCCGGTTCGGGCTCTTCAAGCTGACGGTTGAAGTTACAGATACCGAGCACCTGAACCGGGTCGTCAACGTGATCAAGAGCATAGACGGTGTACGGGATGTTGATCGATCAGGCAACCGGGCCAGGGAGGCCGGCGCCTAGCGGTCGCCAGGCGACCGCGGTTCTGGGTTCTGGGTTCTGGGTTCTAGGTTCTGGGTTTTGGAAAACGTCAGCACCGCCACTTGCCTCATTCCAGGTGCGTGGAACGCGGTTCTTGATTCTGGAATCATGGAATCCATGAACAGGTCTTCATCGTCTCCGACGGTAGCCCTGGTGCTGTGGCTTCTGAGCTCTTGTCAATAGGTGTGGAAAAACATCAGGCGGCTTTCTCCTCCGGGACTTGGTTGACCGGGACTCCATTGACATATTTGGCGCCCTGGTAGACGTCTTTCATCAGCTCCGGTGCCTTCAACCGGCGGAATCGCTGCTCCGCCACCAGCAGCATCTTCCAGATCACCGCCTGGGCGTTTTCCACTTTCTTGAATCGCTTGGCCGCGTCCGTTCGCAGCCGAAGAGCGGCAAACGGTGACTCCACTGGATTGGTGGTTCGCAGATGCTGCCACTGCTTCTTTGGATAGCAGGTAAAAGGTCACCATCCGGTCCCAGTCCTGCTCGATTAGCTCAGCCGCCAGAGTCAGCCCTCGCTGCCGGCACCAGTGCTGAAAAACCTTCTTGAGTCGTTGTGCTTCTTCTCGAGTCTCGGCGTAAGGGATCTGCCGCAGGATCAGCAAGGCCGGCTTGTGCACTCGCTTAGCCCGGATTATGCAAAAACCGTAGTCCGGTGTTGAAAAACGAGTCGAGAAGTGGCCCAACTCGGAAGCGGGCAGGTGTGACAGGCGGATTTGCGAAGAATATCGGTTGGGGAGGCGTTTGAGTGGTTGGGGGAGTGAATTTCAGACAGATCTGGGCCTGGATGAGTATCGGAAGCGGTTTTTTGGGGAACTGGGAGAAGCTAGCTGGAGTTGAGGCGACTCAAGACGAGGTGGAAGAGGGGTTGTTCGGGAAAGGCTGAGGAAAGATGGACCCAGATGCGTCGAGTGGTTTGTCGGATGCGGGCCCCGATCTTGAGGACACGACGACGTAAGGTTTCGATTTCGAGCTTGTGCCAGGGAGTCCCGTGCAGATAGTCGCGGAGGCGCACGAACATCTGGTAAGCCAGTGCATGCAGGAGGAGTCGAAACTGATTGGCCAGGAATCGATGACAGCTGAGTCGGTCCATGCTCAGATGATTCTTGAAGGCCTTGATGAAGTTCTCGGTCTGCCCTCGGTTTGTATAGTGGTCATAAAGTGATTGGGAGCAGAGATCGTCCCGGTTGGTGACCACAAAGCGACGATTGATCCCGCGCTGATCGACCTCCACTTTGACAATGACGCGACGGGATCGATCCCAGCTCTTGGCTCGATAAAGAAACTCGTCAAACTGACGCTGTTTTTCCTCCAGCTCAACGAACTGCAGCCGAGTCGAATCCAGCAGCGGCTCGACCACTCGCTGCAGGCGAGGGTTTCGACTTAACCCAATGACATATTGGAGTTGATTCTCTTCACCTTCACAGAACTCGTAGAGCCGAGGCGTGGCAAAGCCGCTGTCGGCCCGAATCTCAATCTCGACATCCGTCCCCACTCCTTGTCGGATGGCCTCCACGACTCGCTTCAGAATGGGCACGATGTGAGAGGCAGCCCCCTTGTTGCCAGGTCTCAACACGACACACACCAGGTCGCCCGTGTCGGCATCGAAGATCAGCAAAGGATGCAGAATGTGGTTTCGGTAATACCCATGGTAGAAGGAGAACTCCTGCTGACCGTGAGTGTGGTCGTCGGTACTGTCCAGATCCAGGATGATCTTGCTGGGACGTCTCTTCTTCAGGGAGCGCACATAACGGCCTAGCAGCCACTGGCTCAGACGCATCAGATCCTTCTTGGTGACGGAGTTCTCCAAACGGGAGAAAGTCGGCTGGGTGGCCAAATCGGGATCGCTCTCGGGCAACTGATCACAGACTGTCTTGAGCATCGGATCGGAGCGCAGCGTATCGGCGTCATTACAGTCTTCGTAGCCGGCCACGATCTGCAAGACTCGTTGTCGAATCAACTTCAACAGGTCATGACGAACGTAGCGTCGGTCCCGGCTTTCCGAAATACACGAACTGAAGCCCTCGCACAACCGATGTTGCCGATCCAGCGATCCAAACAACAACCATCCTGCGTCGGAAGTCAGACTCCCCCCATCAAAACGCGCCGTGATCTTTCGGTGGCTGTGAAATAGCAGGGTATTCTGGCAGACTGCTTTCAACATTGCCGTAGCTCCTGTTTAGGGTCGTTGTTTATGTAAACCCTTTTATATCAGAGAGCTACGGCCTTTTTTCTGGGCCCAAATCTCACTCGGATTCAGATCTCATGCATAATCCGGGTTAGGGAGCTTGGTCAGCAGGTTGACGATCCGATGATTCCAGCAGCGCTGCTCCTCGGCCTGGGGATAGACGTTGCGCAAAGCTCCCCAGATGCCCAGGTGGCCGTCTCCGATCACCAGCCGTGGACAGCCCATCCCCCGGCGCTTCAAGTCGCGCAGTACTTCCGACCAGCTCTGGGTCGATTCCCGATAGCCACTCGTGACCGACACCACGGCTTTGCTTCCGTCACTTAAGGCGGCCTGCACCACCAGCAGGACTGCCTTTTCCTTCTCCAGACCCGCCTTGACGTAGATTCCATCTACCCATAAATACACCACTTCCAGATCATTCAAGGGTCGACTCTGCCAGACCTCCCATTCGGCCTGCCACTGCTCTTTCAATCTGGCCACCGTGGAGGACGACAGGTGCGCCTTTTCCCCTAAAAGCCCTCTCAGAGCCAGATCAAAATCCCCCAGCGCCAGACCATGCAAGTACAGCTCAGGGATCAGTTCTCGAACCTGCCGCGTCCGCTTGGCAAACAGGGGCAACACCCGACTTTCAAAGTGTTCCTCTAGATCCCGCACTCGAGGCCTTCGAACCTGGATCGTCCCCGAGCTCAGCGTCAGATGCCTCGGCTTCCCATATCCATTGCCATAGCCCGACGGAGCGTCCACGGCCCTTCGCCGCTCACTCTTACGCCGCCCTAATAACTCCGTGACTTCCTCCTCCAGCAGCTCTTGAACCCAGCCTTGGATCTTCTCCCGCACCCAATCTTCCAGCTCCTCGAAACAAACTCTTGACTCGACACTTTCCTCAATGTTCTGCTTGCTCATGCGGTGTGTACTCCTTCCGTTGCGGGTCTTTCGGCCCCGGGTTTTAAATCAACCCGGAAGGATACTCACCGCCTATGCTATTTACACACCTTCTGATGGTAGCTCTGGCTTCTTGTTGCCTGGAGACTATCTGTTCCTCCAAAGTCTCGCACTTTCGCGGGAACTGGCGTTTATAGAAAGTAGGAGAATCCTCTGTGGCCCGATCAGAAGGGTAGTCCGTGCTGGTGAATAAAGGGTGAAAACTGTCGGCATTTTATGCTAGACTTTAGAGACTCAATTCACCGCGTCTTTGACTGCGGTCACCGGGGCTGGAAGTCGGAAAGGAACAACAGGAATGGCTGATAGTAAGGACAAACAACGGGCCATTGATATGGCGCTGACTCAGATCGAGCGCCAGTTCGGAAAGGGCTCGATCATGAAACTGGGCGATCAAGCCACTCTCAGTGTGCCGGTCATCTCGTCCGGCTCGATTGGCGTGGACGCGGCGCTGGGAATCGGGGGGTATCCGCGAGGTCGAGTGATGGAGGTTTATGGTCCCGAGTCCAGCGGGAAAACGACCCTGGCACTGCATGCCATTGCAGAGGCTCAAAAGGCGGGGGGCACGGCGGCGTTCATTGATGCCGAACATGCCATGGACGCGGAGTATTCGCGCAATCTGGGCGTCGATATTGATGCCCTTCTGGTTTCCCAGCCCGATTCTGGTGAACAGGCACTCGAGATCGCCGAAATGCTGGTGCGAAGTGGTGCGATTGACATCCTGGTGATCGACTCGGTGGCGGCTCTGGTCCCCAGAGCCGAGCTGGAAGGCGAAATGGGAGACTCCTTCGTTGGACTTCATGCACGGCTAATGTCAAAAGCCATGCGCAAGTTGACGGCGATTGTTTCCAAGTCGAACACCTGTCTGGTCTTCATTAACCAGATTCGTGAAAAGATCGGCGTCATGTTTGGAAGCCCGGAGACTACCACGGGCGGCCGAGCACTCAAATTCTACTCCTCGGTAAGAGTGGACATTCGGCGGATCGGAGCCATCAAGGAAGGGGAGCTTACAATTGGAAACCGGACCAGGGCCAAAATCGTCAAGAACAAGATGGCCCCCCCCTTCCGCCAGGCGGAGTTCGACATCATGTTCGGCCAGGGCATCTCGAAAGACGGAGAAATCCTCGATTTGGGTGTCAACAACCGGGTGGTTGAAAAGAGCGGCTCCTGGTTTTCATACGGTGGTGAGCGGCTGGGTCAAGGACGTGAGAACTGCAAACAGTTTCTGCACGAGAACCCTGACATCGCCGCTGAGATTGAAGAAAAGATCAGGATGGCACTGGGCATGATTAAACCGCAATTAAAGGAAGTTGAGGGGGGCAGGTCTTCCTGACAGTTGCCCAGGTCCGCGATCTGACCGGGATGGTCGTACCCATCTACTTCGATCGAGCCACTCTCAGCGACCAGAACTTCCATTATGTGATGGCCCGGCCAGGGAGCGGTGACGGTGTCCCCGGAGGTGGACTCGTTATAATGGGCGAATCCGACAGTTCATGGCTCGGTCACACTTCTGCTTTCTGATCGCCGTCGCAACGGCCTTGTCCGTTGGCGGACCGGCTGAAGGGGCTGCCACATCTCAGGGTGAGGTGCAGCCCAATTTGATCATTATCTTCGCCGATGACATGGGATACGGAGACCTGGGCTGTTACGGCCACCCCGCCATCCACACACCTGAGCTCGATCGCATGGCCCGGCAGGGCATGAAGTTCACCCAGTTTTATGTCGCTGCTTCGGTGTGCACTCCCAGCCGAGCCGCTCTTCTGACCGGACGCTACCCGATCCGGAGTGGCCTCTCCAGGGTCCTCATCCCCAGCTCGACAGGTGGGATTCCCGCCGACGAGGTCACTCTTGCCGAGGCGCTCAAGAGGGTGGGCTACGCCACTGCCTGTGTGGGTAAATGGCACCTGGGATGGCAGCGGAAGTACCTGCCAGGCAGCCACGGTTTCGATCGATACTACGGAATCCCTTATTCCAATGACATGAGCCCCGCAACGCAACCGCACAATCCGGTGTTCAGGGACGCGCCGCCTACACCCCTCATTCGCGACTTCACGGTCACGAATCCGGACCGGGAGCCGGATCAGAGTCTGTTGACCCGCAAGTACACGGAGGAGTCCCTGGCCTTCGTCAGGCACCACGCGGGCAAACGTCCTTTCTTCCTGTACCTGGCTCACACCATGCCCCATGTCCCTTTGTACGCGAGCAGCGATTTTAAGGGGCGCAGCCGCAGGGGTCTTTACGGGGACACGATCAAGGAGATTGACTGGTCTGCGGGCCGGATCCTGGAAACTCTCGGCCAACTGGGGATCGATGACAATACCCTGGTTGTCTTCACCTCCGACAATGGGCCCTGGTTGAGCCAGAAGCTGCACGGAGGCTCAGCGGGGCCATTCTTTGAGGGCAAGGTCAGCACCTGGGAGGGCGGTTTTCGTGTCCCCGCGATTTTTCGCGGTTAAGCAACCGTTTTTCTGTAATTTCCTCTAGGGCCTGTAGGGAAGAATTGCTCCACTTGTTTTTTCCAGCCGGCCAGGTTCAGGTATTGCCGGCCGGTTAACCACTCCTCGTGTATCTCTGCAAGCACAGCCGAGATGAGCCGCAGCGCCGATGCTTCGTGGGGAAAGATTCCCACCACCCGGGTTCGTCTCCGGATCTCCCGGTGCAGTCTCTCCAGTCCGTTGATGGTTCGGATCCTTCGCCACCAGCTCCTCGGAAAATCAAACACTGTCAGCCCTTCATCCAGGTTGTCTTCCAGCCAGCTCACGAACTCCGGTGCAATCTTTTCGAACTTCTTGACGACTTTACCCTTGAGCTCCTCGGCATCCTCTCGAGACGGGGCATCGAAAATGTCCCGCATGGCCTGGGCGATGCGGGGCTTGTCCTCTTTGCGGCGAGCATATTGTTGGGCGTTTTTACTCAGGTGAAACTGACAACGGTTCCAGGGCACCGACGGATAAACTGCCCGCCTGGCCGCCTTCAGTCCTTCGTGATCGTCACTGACCAACAGCTCGACCCCTCTCAGTCCACGCTTGTGCAGATCTCCCAGAAACCCTCGCCAATGCACCTCCGCTTCGCTGATCTTGGCGCTCAGACCCAACACCTCTCGCGTCCCGAAACGATTGACTCCTATGGCTTTCAGGATGGCCACGTCCTGCACCCTGCCGCCTCTTCGAACCTTCTCGTAGTGGGCATCCAGATACACGATCGGATACTCTCCCAGCTCCCGGCTTCGAAACTCTTCCAGCTCTTCGTCCAGCATCCCGGCCACTCTCGAGACCTGGGTGGCCGAGATCTCCAACCCACACAGCTGCTCCGTGATCTCGGTGACTTTCCTCGTCGAGACGCCCATCACATACATCTCGGCAATGGCCAGCTTCAGGGCCTTCTCCGAACGGCAACCCCTCTCCAGCGACTTGGGATAAAACCTCAACCCACGCACCTGTGGAATCTCCAAGTGCAGCTCTCCCACTCGAGTCTGAATCCGCTTGCCTTTGAATCCGTTTCGATAGCCTCGCCGACTGGCTGTTCTCTCGTACGCTTCCGCTCCCAGAAACTCGCTTCTTTCCAACTGCATCGCCACGTTGAACAACTTCTCCAGGATTCCTCGAAAGGCTTCTGTTCCTTCCTCGATCAACTCCGCCAGGATCTCCCGTGGTACTCTCTTTTCCAGATCTGGGTTCATTTGATTCTCCTTGCCAGATTCTCGTTTCTGTTTTTGGAGAATCCTGTCCCAGACCTCTGTCTTTCCGACCCAAGGCCTGACCAGAAATTACAGAAAAAAAGTTACACTACTTTTTTCGCTGGCCTGGCAGGATCAAGGCAGGCGTAACCACCACTGCCTTCGGCACTACGATGGACCTGTTCACGACCTTCATTCTCCTGGGCGGAGGGACCCTTCCCTCGGACCGCGAGATCGATGGCCAGGATCTCTCACCCGTTCTGCTGCAGAACAAGCCGGGGCGAGAGCCCCTCTTGTACTATTACTTCGCTGATGAGCTCTGGGGCGTCCGGAAGGGACCCTGGAAGATCCATTTCAAGACCACCGATCCGGCCTCGATCACCACCTGGGGAGCCTGGAAAATCGAAGAACGGGACCCGCCCATTCTGTTCAACGTCGACCACGATCCGGGCGAGAAATACAACCTGGCCGTGTCCAATCCACAGGTTGTCTCGGAGTTGGCGGCGTTGGCGCTACGCCACCGAGAGAAGATGGAACCTGGAACCCCACAGCGCTAAAAAAGGGACAGTTAACCCTCTGGTCGTTCCACCTCACTGTCCCATTCAGAAGCCCGGTTAGCCGTACTTTTCAACCGCTCGCTCGATGTCAGCCGCAACGGCAGGTATTTCTTCAGGGGTGAACGCCGGTGTTACTTCGACACTCGCGTTGAAAGCAAGGAACCAAGGTTCAGCGACCTTGGCAAGTTGCGCCGCCGATTCAAGATCGAGAAAGACCAGGGCTGTGCGGGTTCCGTTCTCTGCAAGGAAGTACACGGCCTCCGGTTTTTGTTCTTCAAGAATAGACTGAATGATTTCGGTCAGCTTGCCTTCCCTGGCCGCTTCATTACCAGCTTCGATCGGAATCGAAGCCTTGAGTAGGACACGCATAGAACACCTCCTTTCAGGTGACTATAACTAGGAAACGACTCGTTGGGTACCTTTATTCACCTTTAGGAAGGGGCCATGGCCGCTAACAGTCCGTGATGAAGTTGCGCGCCCTTCGGGTACGGGCGGCGCTGGCCTTCTTTTACCCGGGAACGACTCCAGGGGCGCCACAAGGGATCCCCGATGCCGAGGTGGGTCCCCAGGGGATCCAGCTGTTCTCTGCCGTTCCCCCGACTGTGACCCGGTGATCCTGCCTTTGGATACACAGCCCTATGATCATGGGCGCGCAGCGGGTAAACTTGGTGGCAGTTTTGCTTTGACCTCCAGAATTGGGGGTAGGCAATTCACTAGGAGGAGGTTCCTTGAACAATGAATAGTGCCAGGTGGGTTCTCTGTTCGGTAGTGATCGGTTCAGCCGTGGCCTGGTCTCTGGCCCATCCTCTACATCACGGCCATGGCAGGAGCGAGACTTCGCCGCCCGCCAAAGTTGCGGAGGCCCTCACTACTGCGGCAGGGGTGAGCGGTCAGGGAGATTTGCAGTTCCGGGTGCTCTATACGGGCTCTCACCTTCCGGAGGCAGCTCTCACGGTCCTGGAGTCGGCTCATGGCGGCTTCGCCGTCAATCGGCGGCCAAGTCGGGGGGAAACCTATTTCGCTTTGCCCGGGGCCGGGATCGTTGAGATAAGCGGGGATCTGAGATCCACGCGACTCCTCGACACGGACGAGAGCATGAAGGGGAAGAATCTGCACAATACAACCATCTGGTTCGATCCAGACGGAACACCCTTCCTGACCTTCCCGGCCAACAATGCCGGCCTTGTCTTTACGACCACTCTCCAGGGGAAGCTGGTTCATACGCTGGGAATCCCTGGTGAACGGGACCGTTTTGACCAGCCTGCGGTCGATGACTATTTCTTTGTCAGAGGAAACTTTGCACCGACGGACGTAGAGCATCTGGAGGGACTCTTCTATATCACGACCGGCTATTCCAGCCTCGATTATGTGTTGACGGCAAAGATCATCAGCACAGATCCCTTTCGAGCGGTTTGGAACGATCTGGCCTTTGGGGGCAAAGGTGATGGTCCGGGGGAGTTCGGCACCGGCCACGGAATCACGGTTTCACCGGATAAGAAACGAGTCGATGTGGCCGACCGGTCGAAATCGGAAATAGATCGCTTTACGCGCTACGGCCACTACCGTTCAACCTGGAAGATGCCGATTGGCTCGTTTCCATGCGACATCGACTACTCGGGAGACCTGGCCGTGGTAGGTTGTCTGCACGGCCCGGATCGGAGTAAGGGCGCACCCATCTATCTTCTCGACAACGGCAAGGTTGTTTCCACCGTCATGATGAAAGACGAGCTGGGTCTGGAGAAGTTCCAGCACATCCACAATGCGGTTCTGCGCAAGATCGGGGAGCGATATTACATCATCGTGCAAGCCTGGAATCCGGGTGATTTTGCAATCCTGGAGCAGGTAGGGTGAGGGTGCGAAAGAACCGAATTATGCGGAACAAGGCAATTCACTAGGAGGAGGTATTTCATGCGAAGCTCAACCCATGCTGTAGGTGTCATCTTTCTGGGCCTAACTTTGGCCGCCTGTGCCCAGGTCGGAAAAAAGCCTGAGACGGGAAAAGCGTCCGCGGACACGAGCGCCTGTGAGGGCTTACCCAGCCATGCCGACCTGAAGGCAGCGCTCACCAAGGCCCGTAAGGAAGCAAATGGCGGTTTCAACCTTGATATGTGGGGAACGATCGTGAATCGGGATGGAGTCGTATGTGCGGTCGCCTTTACCGGCGGGGATCGAGGGGACCAGTGGCCCGGCAGTCGGGTCATCTCCGCCCAAAAGGCCAACACCGCCAATGCCTTTAGTTTGCCAGGTCTTGCCCTTTCGACGGCCAACCTCTTTACCGCGGTCCAGCCGGGAGGCAGCCTCTTTGGCCTGCAGCACAGCAACCCCGTTCATACCCATGTGGCCTATGGCGGCGACGCGGCACAGAACGGACAGGAAAACGACCCGATGGTAGACGGCAAGGTAGGCGGAGTCAACGTATTCGGAGGCGGCCTACCACTCTATGATAGTTCGGGCAAGTTGTTGGGAGCGATTGGGGTCAGTGGCGATTCTTCCTGTGCGGATCACAATATCGGGTGGAAGACCAGGGATTTTCTGAATCTGGACAATACTCCCGGCGGCGTGAATCCGATCAGCAGCGACGACAATATCGTCTACGATACAACGGTGGATGCCTCAACCGCCCATACCACCAGTGCCAGCGGTTGGGGACACCCGGCTTGTGCCGAGGCAGCCACAGAGATTGGGAACGGGCTGCCCACTTCCCATCCCAAAGGGCCAACGATGGGTCCAGTCGCACCGTAACAATACAGGTCGCAAGTCGACGGTGGCCTGGTGAGGGTCAAATGAAGCTACGAGGAATGTGGCCTAGCAGGTCATTCTGGCAAAATCCCTCATTACGCAGCGATCATCCCGTGAGGATCGATGACGAACTTCTTGGCTGCGCCGCGGTCAAAATCCTTGTAACCCTGTGGGGCTTCATCCAGGGAAATGATCGTCACGTTGACAGCGTCGGCGATCTTGATCTTGTCCCACAAGATGGCCTGCATGAGCTGCCGGTGATACCTCATGACCGGACACTGTCCTGTGGTGAAGCTGTGACTTTTGGCCCAGCCCAGCCCGATGCGGATGTTTAGCACACCGATCTTAGCGGCCTCTGTGGCGGCACCCGGGTCGCCTGTAACATAGAGCCCTGGAATGCCGATGGCACCGCCCGCGCGAGTCACCTCCATGGTGGCATTGAGCACCGTGGCGGGCTGCTCGGTGGCGGCGTTGGCCCCATGACCTCGGGCCTCGAACCCGACACAGTCAACGGCCGCATCGACCTCAGGTTCACCCGTGATCTGCTCGATTTGTTCCGCTAGAGTCGCATCTTCTCTGAGATCGACGGCTTCGCAGCCGAAGGACTTAGCTTGCTCCAACCGCTCCGGAATCATGTCGCCGACGATTACGCAGGCTGCCCCCAAAAGTTGACAGGAAGCGGCGCTGGCCAGTCCCACCGGACCAGCTCCCGCGATGTAGACGATCGTGCCGGGACCAACGCCCGCAGTAATCGCTCCGTGATAACCGGTCGGAAAGATGTCGGAGAGCAGAGTCAGGTCTCGAATCTTGTCCATAGCCTGATCTTTGTCGGCGAACTTCAATAGGTTGAAGTCGGCATAAGGCACCATGACGTATTCGGTCTGCCCGCCTACCCAGCCACCCATGTCCACATATCCGTAAGCGGAGCCTGGACGGGCAGGATTAACTTCGAGACAGACGCCTGTTTTTCGCTCTTTGCAGTTCCGACACCGGCCGCAGGCGATGTTGAAAGGGACCGAAACTATGTCGCCCACTTTGAGGAATTCCACATCGCGACCACACTCGATGATCTCGCCGGTTATTTCGTGGCCCAGGACCAATCCGGCGGGAGCGGTTGTACGGCCTCGAACCATGTGCTGATCGCTGCCGCAGATGTTCGTGGAAATGATCTTTAGAATCACGCCATGATCACACTTGCGATCACCTAAAGCTAATTGGGGATAATCAATGGTCTGAACCTCTACCACTCCCGGCTTGATGTACGCCAACCCTCTATTACTTGGCATAGTAGATTCTCCTTTTAAAAAGATTTACCCGAGACAAATCCTCTGCACGAATAAGCAATTGTGCTCTGCTTTTAGGAAGAAAGTCAAAGGGAAATGTCAGGGTTTTCCACGAATTTGGATGGCATCTGGGGAATCTCGGTGTATATGATGTCATAGAGATCAACAGGGTCTTGGAGGGGCCATTCGGAGTCTTTAGGGCCCGAGGGGGTTTGGTTTTTGAGGATAGGCCGTTGGGAACGCCATTCCCCTCCAACAACAGTATCAAGGAGGTTTAATGGGTGCTTACGGGAGTGAACTGGTGGGTACGATGCTTTTGGTCTTACTTGGAGACGGGGTCGTGGCGAATGTATTGCTCCGGAAGTCCAAGGGACAGAACTCCGGTTGGATTGTCATCGCGACAGGCTGGGGCCTGGCGGTGGCTCTGAGCGTCTATGCGGTGGGAAGGATCAGTGGGGCTCATATCAATCCAGCGGTGACGATCGGGCTGGCGTCGATAGGCGCCTTTCCCTGGAACCAGGTTCCGGGCTATGTGATCGCTCAGATCACAGGTGGCTTCCTGGGCGCCTGTCTGGTATGGCTCACCTATTTGCCCCATTGGTCCATCACGAAGGATCCGCAGAAAAAGTTGGCCGTTTTCTCAACGATTCCGGCGGTACGGCGTCCCGCCGCGAATCTTCTCACCGAACTGATCGGGACGGCTGTCCTGGTGTTTGGAATTCTCGCCATCGGGGCCAATGCTCAGATGCTGAGGAACCCCGGAGATCTGGATCTGTCGGTTGTTTTCAGCCATGGCCTTCAACCCTTCCTGGTTGGCCTTTTGGTCTGGTCCATCGGCTTGTCACTGGGCGGCCCAACGGGCTTTGCCATTAATCCTGCCCGGGATTTCGGCCCCCGACTCGCTCACAGTTTGCTGCCGATACCGGGAAAGGGATTCTCCGATTGGTCGTACGGCTGGATCCCCGTGATCGGCCCCCTCAGTGGTGGAGTCGTGGGCGCATTGCTCTATTACCTCCTTGGGTTCTAGCCATCGGTACCCTGGCGCTGTGCAGCCGTAGATCAAGTATGGATAGTTTCAATGGTTGCCTCCTGCTGTGGGCGTGGCCGACCGCCCTGCCGGGAAAGGACTGGCTCGGGGGCCAGGGCTCGAACCTGGATCGGCGGCTCCAAAGGCCGCTGTCCTACCCATTGGACGACCCCCGAGCAGAACTGGGGAATCTTATCGTAGATGGGTTCTAGGTTCTAGCTTCTGGGTTGCTCGTCTTGGAACTTGGAGATTTCGAGGAATAACGGCAACGCCTTGCCGTTCTGTTGTTGTGACGCCAAGGAAACTATACTGACCCCTGGTCCAGACTCTGGGAAGAGAAGGAAACTGCACGGGATGCTACCACGCCTCAGGCGGCGAAGGACAAGTGCGGCCAGCTTCAACCTTCAACCTTGAACCTTCAACTTTGAACCTTCAACCTGTAACCTTTAACTTCTAACCAATAGGGGTTAGATGCAAGATAAAACAGCACCCCCATTTGACCGGATTCTCTTCTTGCTACTGGCATTGATGGAAAACCGCTGAGAGTGAATCGTGGACAGCTGCCGATCCCGTTCGAAATGGACGTCTAGTCGCTCAGTGTCCAGACTCCATTCAGCGATCACGAAATAGCTGACGTAGCTGGGATCGAGCTCCAGGGATTCATTGAGCACCGAGATAGTGGATCGGCCGCGGTCATCTTCTCGGACCTGCCTCAGGAAATAAACTCGCGGCCGAAATGATTCACACGACTGCCGGCACTTCGGTTTCTGGTAGCCAGTGTAATGGAGAGTGGACTGGTTGAACCATTGCAGCTGCTGATCGACTGACTTGAGGCTGTCAAAATGACGGGCCCGCCAAAACTTTCGGGCAAACACCGAGTTGTTGCCCTCGATGGAAGCCTGAGAGAAGGGCTTTCTGGGGACCGAGTAGATGGGAACGACCTGGTGTTGGAGAAGAAAATGCATAACCCGGCTGATGTTTCGTCGCCCCGAAGTGCTCCCAATCGTGGCAGCACAGTTATCGATTTTCATAAAGGATGGCTTTTCGAAGCGTTCAAAAAAACGGCTCGTCTCGTCGATAAACGCCTTTGCCGTCTGCCCTTTCACCCGCTGGTAGTAGCGAAGCCTGGGGGCCTGCTTGAAGCTAAAGCCTATGAAATGCAGAGGTTCACTGCGGCCGGCCAGATACTTCTGGCCCACAAAGTCAGCCTCCACTACCCGGCCACCCAGGCTCTGGTAAATCGTGTGTTCCGGGTAGCACAGATAGGCGGCTGCTCCACGATGGTCTCTTTTCTTGGGCGACTTCGTGAGCCCCAGATCCGACATCATCTGCCCTATCGTCCTCAGCGGTGGAGACGGCTCTTGAGGCCACCGCCGCCGCCACTCAAGCTCAATGGCCGAAGCTCCTGTGTAAAACTCAGTCGGCTCCTGACTCAGATAGCGATGAATTGCAGCAACCTGCTTTTCTGTCTGCGAGCTCCAGCGTCGCCGCTTGCCCTTGGGCCAGCCACGCCCGTCTCGTTTCACGTCCTCTCCCTTAGATTGTGTCCACCGGATCACGGTGTGCTTACTCATCCTTAAATGGCTTGCAATCCGTTTCTTGGACCATCTTCTGTCAAAGTACAGTTGCTGTACCTGGCGCCGTCGACGTATCGCTTTTTTTTCGAGATCATCGCCTCTACAATGCCTCATTCGACCCCCCTATTGGGGGGGTGCTATTTCATTTTGCCTATAACCCCTAACCAGTAACCAAAGAATGCCCGAACTTCCCGAAGTGGAGACGATTCGCCGGGGCCTGGAGGGCCGGGTCGAGGAACTGGAGATCCTCGCAATCGAGGCCAGTGGCTGCAGAATCTTTCAGATCGATCCGGCCAAGCTGGCCGCCGCTCTGGAAGGGGAGTGCTTTACGGGACTGGAACGACTGGGGAAGTTCCTGATCTTTCGGTTGAAGGAGAGGACGCTCGTGATTCACCTGGGGATGACCGGTCAGCTCACACTCCGTGAACCAGCGGTTGCCGACGCTGCCGGTTTCCTTCGCCACCCCGTAACAGGTTTGCAGCGCATCCGCCAGCACGCCCCTGACCGGCACACACACTTTCAGATTCATTTTGAAAACGGTTCCTCCCTCTTGTATCGAGACATTCGAATGTTCGGAAAGGTGTATCTGCTTGCTCCGGTCGAGGCGGCCCGGGATCGCTTTTTTGCCCGCCTCGGCCTGGAGCCCTTTTCCAAGGAATACCGGCTGGATGCGTTCTTGGACCGCTTTCGCGGGCGAACGCTGGCCATCAAGTCTCTCCTTCTGGATCAGCGTTTTGTGGCGGGTGTCGGGAACATCTATGCGGATGAAGCTCTTTTTGAAGCCAGCATCCATCCGTTGAGACGAGTGAAGACGCTTCGCCGCTATGAGAAGGAACGGCTTTTCCAGACGATCAAGGGCGTGCTGGAGAAGGGAATCCACTTCGGCGGAACTTCGATGCGCGACTACATCAATAGCGATGGAGAAACCGGTAGCTTTCAGGAAGAGCTGCTGGTGTATGGTCGGCGCGGCGAGGAGTGTTTTCTGTGCGGAACGGAAATCGAGAAGATTGTCGTTTCCCAGCGGGGAACCCACTTCTGTCCCACCTGTCAGTCTCGCAGCCGGCCGGTAAGGGGCCAAGACACCCATTTGCTCCCCTGAAACCTTTCCGGGTCTCTCACCCGCCCGCCATGGAAGGTGACAACGCCGGAGCCCTGTAACGCGAGTTGAAGACGCTCAAAGAGACTTTTCTGGTAATTGAGAGAAAGGAGAGCACCCCCTGGACAGCCTTCCAGGAGTTCCCGGGGCATTTTCCTCAAGAATATCCAGTTTTGTTTGCGTTCATTTGTTGTCATTCGTTATAATTCCCATGTTTGTTCAAGATTGGTGGGCGCGCCCTCCCCCAACCCCTGACTTGTCGCGCCCACCGACCCCTCTCGTCGCCCCCCGCTCCCGGTAATGCCGAGCGGCGTGGTTGTGAGCGCTGTTTTTGCGGACCGGCGGAGACGGGTTGGCCCCTGCTTCAATGCTCTTGCCTTTGGAGTTGACAGGGTTCCTGGACGTTAGTTAAAATTGGTGTTTGTCCTTTCGGACAAGTTGTGCTTCTAGGGCACACCGATCTTTGACAATTTGGTTGTATTTTAATGGGCAAACCACAAGTAACATGATTGAAGAACTTTGGTGCCATTGTGCGCCAAAATATTCTAGGTCAAGCTACTAAGGGTGGACGGTGGATGCCTAGGCGCAAAGAGGCGATGAAGGACGCGGCAAGCTGCGATAAGCCTCGGGGAGCTGCAAGCGAGCTTTGATCCGGGGATGTCCGAATGGGGGAACCCGGCTCCGGTAAAGCGGAGTCATCCATCACTGAATTCATAGGTGATGGAAGCAAACTCGGGGAAGTGAAACATCTCAGTACCCGAAGGAAGAGAAAGCAATCGCGATTTCCTGAGTAGCGGCGAGCGAAACGGAAACAGCCCAAACCCGCCCGGCTACGGCTGGACGGGGGTTGTGGGACCAGGCCAAACACTGCTGAACCTAGTCGAATCGTGCTGGAAAGCCGATCCATAGAAGGTAATGGACCTGTAGGCAAAAGGGAATGCAGTGGGCTTGGAATCCCGAGTACCACGGGACACGAGAAATCCTGTGGGAAGCTGGGAGGACCATCTCCCAAGGCTAAATACTCCTTTGCGACCGATAGTGAACTAGTACCGTGAGGGAAAGGTGAAAAGTACTCCTGCGAGGAGAGTTAAAAGTACCTGAAACCGTCTACTTACAAGCAGTCGGAGCCTCCATGAGGGGTGACGGCGTGCCTTTTGCATAATGAGCCGGCTAGTTATTCTAGGCAGCGAGGTTAATCTGAAGATCAAGAGGAGCCGAAGGGAAACCGAGTCTGAACAGGGCGTCTAGTTGTCTGGAGTAAACGCGAATCTGAGTGATCTATCCTTGGCCAGGGCGAAGGCAGGGTAACACCTGTTGGAGGCCCGAACCAGTGTCGGTTGAAAACGGCTTGGATGAGCTGAGGATAGGGGTGAAAGGCCAATCAAACTCAGTTATAGCTCGTTCTCCCCGAAATAGCTTTAGGGCTAGCCTCGGGTGTTTCGTTCCGGAGGTAGAGCACTGGATGGACTAGGGGGCTTCACCGCTTACCGAATCCAACCAAACTCCGAATGCCGGAAACGACAGCCCGGGAGTCAGACTGTGGGGGCTAAGCTCCATAGTCGAGAGGGAAACAGCCCAGACCGCCAGCTAAGGTCCCTAAGTATGTGCTAAGTGGGAAAGGATGTGGAGACGCGGAGACAACCAGGAGGTTGGCTTAGAAGCAGCCATCCTTTAAAGAAAGCGTAACAGCTCACTGGTCAAGCGGCTCTGTGCCGATAATGTAACGGGGCTCAAGCACATCACCGAAGCTGCGGGTATCCAGGACCTTCGGGTTTTGGGTGCGGTAGGGGAGCATTGCCTGGGCGCTGAAGGTGAGCCGGAAGGCTAACTGGAGCGCAGGCAAGAGACTCTGCCGGCATAAGTAGCGATAAAACTTGTGAAAATCAAGTTCGCCGTAAGTCTAAGGTTTCCTGGGGAAGGTTCATCCGCCCAGGGTTAGTCGGCTCCTAAGGCGAGGTCGAAAGGCGTAGTCGATGGAAAACAGGCGAATATTCCTGTACCACCGTAATTCGTTATTAGCGATGGGGGGACGCAGAGGGATAGATGAGCCGGGCAATGGTTGTCTCGGTCGAAGCGTGTAGGTAGGCTCCATAGGCAAATCCGTGGAGCTATTACTGAGGCGTGTAAGGGCCCCGAGGAGAGATCTGACGGGTAACTCGTTGATTCCGCACTGCCAAGAAAAGCCTCTAGCGAGAATGAAGGTGGCCGTACCGCAAACCGACACAGGTAGACGGGGAGAGAATCCCAAGGCGCTTGAGAGAACTCTTGTTAAGGAACTCGGCAAAATTCCACCGTAACTTCGGGAGAAGGTGGGCCTCCGTTAGGTGATGCCACTAGCTGGCTGAGCCGAGGGGGGTTGCAGAGAAATGGCCCAGGCGACTGTTTACTAAAAACACAGGACTCTGCAAAGTCAACAAAACGACGTATAGGGTCTGACGCCTGCCCGGTGCCGGAAGGTTAAAAGGAGGGGTTAGCACTTCGGTGCGAAGCTCTGAATTGAAGCCCCGGTGAACGGCGGCCGTAACTATAACGGTCCTAAGGTAGCGAAATTCCTTGTCGGGTAAGTTCCGACCTGCACGAATGGCGTAACGATCTGGGCGCTGTCTTGACAAGAGACTCAGCGAATTTGTAGTACCGGTGAAGATGCCGGTTGCCCGCAGCAAGACGGAAAGACCCCGTGCACCTTTACTACAACCTAGCTTTGGTGTCCGGTGCAGGACGTGCAGGATAGGTGGGAGGCTTTGAAACTAGCCCGTCAGGACTGGTGGAGCCACTGGTGAGATACCACCCTTCTTGTATTGAGCATCTAACCTTGTCCCCTGAATCGGGGAGAGGAACAGAGTTAGGCGGGTAGTTTGACTGGGGCGGTCGCCTCCTAAAAGGTAACGGAGGCGCGCAAAGGTGGGCTCAGGCTGATTGGAAACCAGCCGCAGAGTGTAAAGGCATAAGCCCGCTTGACTGCGAGACAGACAAGTCGAGCAGAGACGAAAGTCGGCCTTAGTGATCCGGTGGTTCCGCATGGAAGGGCCATCGCTCAACGGATAAAAGGTACGCCGGGGATAACAGGCTTATCTTGGCCAAGAGTTCACATCGACGCCAAGGTTTGGCACCTCGATGTCGGCTCATCGCATCCTGGAGCTGAAGAAGGTTCCAAGGGTTCGGCTGTTCGCCGATTAAAGCGGTACGTGAGCTGGGTTTAGAACGTCGTGAGACAGTTCGGTCCCTATCTGCTGTGGGCGTAGGAGATTTGAGGGAGGCTGACCCTAGTACGAGAGGACCGGGTTGGACGTACCTCTGATGTTCCAGTTGTTCCGCCAGGAGCACTGCTGGGTAGTTAAGTACGGAAGAGATAAACGCTGAATGCATCTAAGCGTGAAGCTCGTCCCAAGATTAGATCTCCCGCTGGTTTACCAGCCTGAAGACCCCTTGAAGACTACGAGGTTGATAGGCAGGGTGTGGAAGTCCGGTAACGGATGAAGCTGACCTGTACTAATCGGTCGTGAGGCTTGACCTAGAATATTTTGTCGCACAAAAACACTTGTGTGTTTGCCCGACGACATCGATCTTTGACAGTTTCCGGTGACTTTAGCGGAGGGGCCACACCTGTTCCCATCCCGAATACAGAAGTTAAGCCCTCCTGCGCCGATGATACTGCATGGGAAACTATGTGGGAACGTAGGTCGTTGCCGGATCTTATGCCCCTGGAGCCCGCGCGGGGTTCCAGGGGCTTTTTGCTTTGACATCGTCTCGCTCTCGAACCTGTTGGGGGAGAACGGATCGGGTGTGAGGGAAGAGACAATTCTGAGCAGACGCAATCTACTAGGATGAAGAGTATGTCGGAAAGTCGAACTATCTCTGAGAACCAGAGGATCATTATCGAACGGGTACGCAAGGAGCTGATCCACGAGGACACAATCGCGCTGGGCGCAGGCCTTCCACAGCGCCTGCGGACAGTGCTCCCCCGGGAGACGGTAATCCGCACCCTTGATGAGGACGGACAGCAGAGCCCCTCCGTGAAAGTGATCGTAGTAGAGGCCGATGAAGTGTCGGCGAGCGGTGATGTCGTGGTTGCCGGCTACGACTCACTCCAGTTGCTCAACGGGAGTCGGGTGATCGTCGCCACGCCCCACAATCACCCGGATGGTGGGCCAAAACTGCTCACAGAGTGCCGCTCCCCTGTCACCTGCAGGGGTTGTGTCGAGAAAGTCATCACGGAGTTGGGAGTGATTGAGGTCTCCGATCTGGGATTGGTCTTGACCGAAGTGGCCCCCCGCGTGGCCACCGACGAGGTGAAAATTCGAACTGGCGCCAGCCTGCACATCGCCGACGATATTCGAGTCATGGAGCTATGGGATTGAGTACTCCCTTCCATAAGTACGGTGACGTTAATTGGCAATCGCTCACTCGACAACCACAGCGGTTCCATAGACCAGGAGCTCGGCGGCAGCGGACATGATCATGGCGGTTCCGAAGCGAATGCCGACGATACCATTCGCTCCCAGTTCTTCCGCCTCTTTCACCATTCGGTCCATGGCCTGCTCACGAGCTTCCGCCGCCAGCTTGACGTACTCGTGGATCTCACCCCCGACGATGTTACGCAGAACCGCCAGGATGTCCTTTCCCAGGTGTCTCGATCGCACTGCATTGCCGCGAACCACTCCGATTGTCTTGACGATTCGCCGACCCGCAATATCATCCGTAGTGCTAACGATCATTTGTAGACTCCCTTGTATTTGTCCGTGCGACTTTCGCGCATTCGCTGGGTGAGAACCGAGCAGAAAAGAAGGGCAACTCCCAGAAAGAATCCAAAGACCAGGAGCTTGCCTATGAGCGGTTCGTCGGGAGCGGTGGCCAGCTCCCACAACCCGTAGGACGTCAGAGCCACTGCCCAGATCGACAGGATGATCCACCCCAGACCTCGACTGACGTCCTGTACCAGGCTCTTCTCCATCGTCTTCCAATCTCCTGAACTGGGCTCCTCATAGTGGAGGCGTTCCGTTTCAGTCTTCACCCGTTTGAGTTCCGCCAGGATCTCCCGGTAACGTTCATCCCGCTCCAGATACACACCTACCTTCTGTCTTTCCTGTTGGGTGAGTTCACCGTCAAGATAGCCGGAAAGAAGTACCTCGATCTCTTTGTCAGGCATTCCTTCTCTCCCTGAGCAGAGCCGCCAGTTTCTTGCGTGCATGATGAAGCCGGGACATCACTGTTCCCAGCGGAATGTCCATGATTTCGGCAATTTCGGCGTAGCTGTGACCCTGATAGTCCTTTAAGAAA
This sequence comes from Acidobacteriota bacterium, assembly GCA_965205345.1. GTDB lineage: Bacteria > Acidobacteriota > UBA6911 > RPQK01 > CBDAPI01 > CBDAPI01. The sequence continues at coordinate 322,853 of CBDBGQ010000057.1, forward strand.
ATGATCTCTCGCTTGGGTTCTGAGAGCTCGTTCATGAGATCCCGGATTTCCTTCTGGAGCAGCTTCCGATCGGCATGGTTCCGGTCGCTGCGTTCGGGCAAAACGGCAGGCAGTTCGTCTGTTCGCGTGCGCTTTCGTTTGCGCAGGAGGTCGATGGCCAGATTGCGCGCGATCGACAGCAGCCAGGGACGAAACTCGCGCCGGGAGTCAAACTTGTTCAAGTTCAGATAAGCACGCATGAAAGCGTCCTGAACGACATCCATAGCGTCTTCCTTGTTTTTCGTGTAGTGAAAAGCCAGTCCGTAGGCCTTGTCTCGATGGAGCTTGAAGATCTGTCCGTAGGCTTCTCTGGTTCCGGCTGCCGCCTGTTTCAACAGCTCCTCCTCTGTCATACCAGGATCGTTCTTTGACAAGGGTACTACGTCTGAGCCTCGGCTTTATTCAGAAGCGTAAGTGAAGTTCGTCGACAGCCAATCTACAAAACTTGGGGACGGATTTCTAGCCCAGATTCCCCTGGCCGATCGGATCGCTCTCCACACCGGTCAACCAGCATTCCTCGTTCCTCACGGCCTGTCGTAAGGGCCGCTCTTGTGCCGGGCGGAAAAAAGGGGACAGTCTACTTTTTTTCCGGTGCTGGAAGCTTCAGGAGCACAAAGGTCAGCCACGACGGAAAAAAGTAGACTGTCCCCTTTTTTCCGATCACAAGGGTCGACCCTACGATCCTCCTCGGGGATCTGCCACGATTTTGTAAACCTTCAGGCTCTCATATTCGGCCTGAAGCTGGAGTACCCCTTTCTGCTCAGCCGCCATTACCCACGGACCCCAGGTGGATGCAGAGCTGCCGACGAGTCCATCAATTACCGGATAGGAGAGCTTGGGAGTGTCACGGTCAAAGTCGCACACCAGTAGAACGTCTCCGTGTTGCCAGCGAACCTCTCCTTCCCACTCCAACTTTCCTATCCAGTTGCTGTTGCTCTCGACCTCCGCCGGGTCGAGTTGGGCCAGGAGCAGAGGATTCGTCCAGATGGATCCTGAGAACTTCGGGTGGCCGGCCTGCCAGGCATTCAGGTCAGCGAGTGCCGGTTGAAGGAATCTCAGCTTGTCGTTGCGGCCACTCAGGGGAGGGGCTTGGATCCAGTGCCTTCCGGGTTGCCAGTCCATGGCTCTGGCTTCGCCGACTCGAAAGTCCGGAGCCAGCTGGGGAATCAGGTAGGCAAGGAGACAGGTGACCTGCAGGGAAAGCGCCATCGAGTAACGCAGATTCTGGTTTCGGACGCGGTCCAGTATCACATCCAGGCCGGCCAGAGAAAGGACGATGGCCGCCATCTGAAATGGCATGAGAGCCCTCGTGTCGTAGTTCGTGGTTGCCATCCAGACAAGAGCACCCAGTACGGCAGCTGCGCCCAGGGCGGACGCCTGCGCACTTCTGCGGGAGCCGATCAAGAAAAGGACGAATCCCGCCAGGAAAACAGAAACATCTATGAATGGTGAATTGAATGCGGTCGTTCCCGCCACAAACACGGAGGCCCCGTCAACCAGGATTCCAATCCTGGAAGCGTCTCCATGAATTCCTGTAGTGACATAGTGGAGCAGGGGATCCGTCAAAGCAGCTCTGCTGGACAGAACCCAGGGGGCAATCACAGCCAGGCTTGCCAGTCCGCTCACTACCGACAGTCGGAGGCGCCGCCCCAGGCCAGACCGACCCGGCAGGACGAGCAGGCCAAGAATGAGCGCCCCCAAGCCCAGGGGAGCCAGCAACTTATAGTGGAATGCAGTTCCGGCAGCCAGGCCGGCCAGAAGAGCCCGGTTTCGGGCAAAACGCCACAGAACCGGGTCTCGCTCGATCCCGTAAGTGGAAAAGGCTTCCAGCGCCAGGGCCAGGGCCAGGCAGGAGAACCCACTGGCTGCAATATCTGAATAACCGGTCCCCGCGTAGCTGGACACGCCCAGCGGAACCATGACTGCGGCACAGGCAAGGGCTCCTGGAACCGAGAGACAGGTGGAGAGCCTCCACACGCCGGCCCAGAGGATCAGAAAGCAGAAGAACGCAAAGCCGTGCGCGGACGGCTCCTGAGAGGCATCCCCTGAGAGAACGTAGGGAAAACTCATACCCCAGGACAGGTATTGAGGATGAAAGAACTCGGTACTGGAGAAGAAATCCCGGTCGAGAGCAAAAGCCCGCGCCCACCGGTTCCAGGAGGCGATGCTGTCCCAGGCAAAGAAGGGCAGGGCGAAGGACTTGTAAGCCACGATTGCAAGAACAGGGACGAGCAGCCCGCTGGAGGTCTCCTCGGGTGTGGCCAGCGCTGGAACCTGAAACCTTGACTGGAGCCAGCCACGGTCTCGACGGATCAACAACGTGATTCCCAGGAGAATTGCCAACCAGATCCAGCCCATTACAAGGGTGTAGACCTTGAAAAGAACCAGGAGCATGACCAGAAAGGAATTGAAGGCCACGCTGATTGCAACGGAGGTACCGAGCTGCTCGATGAAAGGGCGTCTTCGGTCCAGCAGAGCCACGCCCGGTAGCAGCCTGAAGCCAAACAGTCCGATCAGGGCGGGAATGAAGGTGGGCAAAGCCGTTTCCTCAGGCTCTCACTCTAGCAGGGACTTCACAAGAAATTCCACGTTCCACGTTTCACGTTCTGTGCCATCAACTGCAAAGTCGAGAGTTCGTGGAACGTGGAACGTGGAACGTGAAATTCTCTTCTCATCGCCCCACGTAGCTGAGGATCGTGACGGCCAAGTAGGAGACCAGCAGAATCGTTCCGAAGGGTCGGGTCAGATGATCCTTGCAGACAAAAATCCCAATCCGCAGAACCAGCAGGAGAAACAACATCGATGGAAAGTAGAGAGAGAAAAAATGGGCCGGGGCCGGCAGGCCTGCCGGCGTGACCGTCGCCGAAGCTCCGGCTACAAAGAGGACGTTGAGAATGTCGGCCCCCACCACGTTGCCTACCGCCAGCTCACCGTGGCCCTGGCGTGCCGCCGTGACGGCCGTAACCAGCTCCGGAAGGGATGTTCCAAAAGCGACCAGCGTGACGGCGACGATACTTTTCGGTATCTGCATGCGGCCTGCGGCTTCGGTAACGGCTGGAATGAGGATCCAGGATGAGCCTACTACGAGAGCAATGGCAAGCAGCAGTCGCAGCAGGACCGCCAGGATGTTCCCGCCGTTCTCCCGGGCGGGCTGTGATGACGGTGAAGGAGCACCTCTCTTCGCCCACACCACTGAGATCCAAAGGTAGCCGGCCAGCAGGATAAGAAAGAAGACACCACTGAAGCGAGTCAGATTCCCTCCCTCGGTGAATACCGTATCCAGGCGGGCCCGCGGCAGGCAGGCCAGAACCAGCAGGAGACCGCACAGAATCTGGATCCAACCCTGCCGATTCACGATCTTGCGGTCGAGTGGAAGGGGAGCAATCAGACAGGCCAGGCCGAGGATGAGTCCGGTGTCGCAAATGATGGAGCCCACGGCGTTGCCGAGTGCCAGGCCAGGCTCTCCCTGCACGGCTGCCAGGACCGAAACCGCCGCCTCTGGTGTGGTGGTTCCCAGACTCACGATGGTCGCTCCGACGACCACTTTGGGGATGCCTGACCGGGCTGAAAGCAGGACAGCCTGGTCGACCAGCCAATCAGCTCCCTTCGCCAGCAGACCTAGAGTCGCCACGATTGTCAGAACCAGGAAGGGCCAGGACAGCGCGGAAATGAATTCGTGAGCTTCTTGCATAACGGCAGCAGGGGGAGCAGCGATGTTCCTGATCCGATCTGAACAGTGGCTGCGTCTTCAGGTGGCTCTGGTTTTCCGGACCCTTACCTTTTTCCTGACCTCCTCGAGTCTTCGCTTGAGTCGAGCTTCATGGCCGTGATCGGTCGCCCTATAGTAGCTTCTTCCACTGAGGTTTTCAGGCAAGCAGGACATGTTGGTTATGGCGTCGGGATCATCATGGGCATATTCATAACCAGCTCCGTAACCGAGTTCTTTCATCAAACCGGTGGGCGCATTCCTGAGATGCAGCGGCACGGGATCGTTTCTGGTTGATTCGACATCACCTGCCGCCCTGGCATAGGCTCGGTAAACAGAATTGGACTTGGGAACCAGGGCGAGGTCGATGGCCACCTGGGCCAACGCCAGCTTGCCTTCCGGAAGCCCGATGAACTGAAAAGCGCGAAGGCCGTCGATGGCCCTTCCAACCGCACCGGGATCAGCCAGGCCGACGTCCTCGGAGGCAAAGCGGATCATCCGCCGCGCCACATAAAGGGGATCCTCCCCCGCCTCCAGCATGCGAGCCAGCCAGTAAACGGCGGCGTCCGGATCACTGTTGCGAAGCGACTTGTGTAGAGCCGAAATCAGATTGAAGTGTTCTTCACCGGATTTGTCATAGAGAAGCGTCTTTTTCTGGAGCGCTTCTCGCACGACTTCCGGCGTAAGGGTACGATCACTTCGAGAATCGATCAGACTGGCGGCGACCTCCAGAGCGTTGAGAGCAACGCGTCCATCGCCGTTGGCCTGTCTGGCGATCAGACCAAGGGTCTCGTCGCTGCAGGTCAAATGAAGGGATCCAAGGCCGCGCTCTTCTTCCTCCAGAGCGTGCTTCAACAGCTGCATCAGATCAGCCTCCGAGAGGGGTTCGAGCACGACCACCCTGGATCTCGAGAGGAGAGGTGAAATCACTTCAAACGAAGGGTTCTCGGTCGTCGCCCCAATCAGCGTGATCAAGCCTCTTTCGACATGAGGCAGAAAAGCATCCTGCTGAGCCTTATTAAAGCGGTGAAACTCGTCGACGAAGAGGATCGTGGGCCGGGAGAAGGCCCGCCGCTGGTATGCGGCTTCTTTGAGTACTTGCTTCACCTCTTTCACCCCGGAAAGAACAGCACTCAGGGCAACGAAATGCGCTCCCGTGGCCCCGGCGATTACCCTTGCAATGGTGGTTTTTCCGACCCCCGGAGGGCCCCAGAAGATCAATGAAGGAACCTGATCCTGATCGATCACCTGGCGAAGAAACCGGCCTTCGGACAACAGAGCTTTCTGACCGACTACTTCCGACAGAGACCGGGGACGCATCCGTTCGGCCAGAGGGGCGGCTTCCACTGGAGACGAAGGCGACTCATCACTGGAAAACAGATCGGGACTCATTCTCTAACGCTACGGTACACCTGGTACATGATAAGCGATCCGACAACCGACGCGTTCAGGCTGTCACTCCCCGTCTCCATGGGAATTCGAAGAGCGTCGTCAGACATTTCCAGGGCTTCTCGGGTCACACCCCGGCCTTCACTTCCCACCAGAAAAGCAGTCCTGGGAGCGAATTGGCGGTCGAAGAGACTCTCCTGGCTCGAAGTGCAGGCAGCGATGATACGGTAATGTCGCCGTCTCAATTCCGACAGGGAAACGCCTTCCAGAAAGGGCACCTGGAACAAAGCTCCCGCGGACGCCCGCACGACCTTGGAATTGAAGAAGGAAACTGCGCCGTGGCTTGTGACGAGTGAAAAGAGGCCAGTCGCCTGGGCCGTACGCAGAAGGGTCCCGAGATTGCCTGGATCCTGCATCCCCTCCAGGTAGAGAATCCATTCCGAAGCATCAACCCAGTTCCAGACCGGCTTCTGGAAAAACGCAATTAGACCCTGAGGATTCCTGACTCTGGAGAGTCGGGAAAAGAGACTCGACTGGAGACGAAAGGTGGGCGGAGATTGCCTGCTCAGAATCGGAGCGATGGAATCGTCAGTCGAGTAGAGAAGCAGTTCGATCCGGTGTTTCCGACTCAGATCAAGAGCCTGCTTCCGGCCCTCGACAGCAATCCAGGGGCAGTCCGGATCTGCCGGAGAGCGAATGTAGGAGCGCCAGCGCTTGAAGGCGGAGTTTTGAGGGCTGGTGATGGGTTCGAGATCCACTGCAACATTCTATCTGATCAAGTTCCACGATCCACCTGATCAAGTTCCACGTTCCACGTGTCATCTCAGTCGTCGAGGTAACTTTCCAGAGAAGGGCAGGCACACACCAGATTGCGATCTCCGTAGACATTGTCCACACGCCCCACTGCCGGCCAGAATTTTCGCTCCCGAACCCAGGGTAGAGGGTAGGCTGCGGTTTCCCGGGTATAGGGTTCATCCCAGTCATCGGAGATCAGGCTCTCGGCTGTATGGGGAGCATTCTTGAGCGGATTCCGTTCGCGATCGGAAAGTCCTTCTTCAACATCCAGTATCTCCTCTCTGATCTGAATCATCGCCTCGCAGAAGCGGTCCAGTTCCTCCTTCGATTCGCTTTCGGTGGGCTCGATCATGAGGGTGCCAGGGACTGGAAATGACATGGTGGGTGCATGAAAGCCGTAATCCATCAGGCGCTTGGCCACATCCTCTACATCCACGCCGGCACTCTTCTTGAAGGGCCTGAGATCGATGATGCATTCGTGGGCCACCAGGCCGTTCTTTCCGACGAAAAGCACCGAATAGTGGTCCTCCAGGCGCGAAGCAATGTAGTTGGCGTTCAAAATGGCGACCTGGGTTGCCCGCTTGAGTCCCTCTGCTCCCATCAGGGCGATGTAGGCCCAGGAAATGGGAAGAATACCGGGGCTTCCCCAGGGGGCCGCCGAGACGGCTGAAATGCCGCTTCCGGGACCGGCTTCGGGCCGCAGAACGTGTCCCGGAAGATAAGGAGCCAGGTGTTCCCGGACGCCGATCGGTCCAACCCCGGGGCCGCCTCCGCCGTGGGGAATACAGAAGGTCTTGTGCAGGTTCAGATGAGCCACGTCGGGACCAAACTCTGCCGGCCGACAAACACCGAGCTGCGCATTCAGGTTAGCCCCGTCCAGATATACCTGTCCCCCGTATCTGTGTACGATGTCACAGACTTCACGGATCTCTTCTTCAAAGACGCCGTGAGTGGAAGGGTAGGTGACCATGAGGGCAGCCAGCCGGTCGGAGTGTTCCCGGGCCTTTCCCTCCAACTCAGCCAGATCAATGTTGCCTTTCCGGTCACAGGCCACCACGACAACTCTGAGACCCGCCATGGCAGCACTGGCCGGATTGGTGCCGTGGGCGGAACTCGGGATCAGACAGACATCTCGTTGGCCTTCACCGCGTTCCTGATGGTAGCGCCGGATCACGAGCAGACCAGCGTACTCGCCCTGCGACCCGGCATTGGGCTGCAGAGAAACAGCCGCAAAACCAGTCACGATCCCGAGCATCTCCTCCAGCTCGTGGATGAGCTGGAGATAACCGGGCACCTGTTCGAGCGGAACAAAAGGGTGCACTTGAGCAAATCCCGGCTCGCGGATAGGAAGCATCTCGGCAGTGGCGTTCAGCTTCATTGTGCAGGAACCGAGCGGGATCATTGAGTGAGTCAGGGAAAGATCTCGAGCCTGGAGACGGTGCAGATAACGGAGCATCTCCGTTTCCGAGCGGTAGCGATTGAACACCGGGTGGATCAAATAGGAAGAGCTTCGTTTCAGACTAGAGGGAATTCCAACCCGCCCAGAGTCATTTTCAGCTTGAGGAGAATTGCCCTGGGAGAAAATCTCCAGGAGAGCTTCCACATCCGCGGGAGAGGCTGTCTCGTCCAGAGAGATTCCGAGCGTCTCTTCATCGATCGCTCTCAAGTTGTAACCGGCCGCCGCCGCTTCCTGCAGTAACGTTGCCAGTCTTGCCGGGTCGACCCGTACGGCAATGGCATCGAAGAACTGGCGAGAGACAAGGCCGTGGCCACGCTGCAGGAGACCACCTGCAAGGTCGCAAGCCAGATGGTGGACCCGTGAGGCAATGGCCTGCAGACCCTGAGGACCATGGTAGACAGCAAACATGCTGGCCATCACGGCCAGCAGGACCTGGGCCGTGCAGATGTTGCTGGTGGCCTTTTCGCGTCGAATGTGCTGCTCCCGTGTCTGCAAGGCCAGACGCAGGGCGAAACGATTGTGGCGATCGCGTGTGACTCCCACGATTCGTCCGGGGACTTTTCTCTTAAATTTTTCCCTGGTTGCAAAAAAAGCAGCATGCGGTCCGCCGAAGCCGAGAGGGACGCCGAAGCGCTGGGAGTTCCCGATCACTACATCAGCGCCGAACTCACCCGGAGGCTTGAGAAGACAGAGACTCAAAAGGTCCGTGGCGCAAATCACGAGTGTCTGGTCACGGTGAGCCCGTTGTACGAGTGCCTCCATGTTGCTCAGGGAGCCGTCGGTGGCCGGGTACTGAAGCAGAATCGCAAAATAATCCTCCGTTGAGTCGAGCTGCTCGAGATGACCAGTGTTCACGCTCACTGCCAGTGGTCGGAAACGAGTCTGGATGACGTCGATGGTCTGGGGATGACACTCGGTCGAAACCCACACGCCCCTTCCTTCCGCTTGTCTTCCGGTCAGGGAACGGCAGAAACTCACGGCCTCTGCGGCAGCCGTTGCCTCATCCAGCAGTGAGGCGTTGGCGATCTCCATCCCGGTGAGATCGATGACCATGGTCTGAAAATTGAGCAAGGCCTCCATTCGGCCCTGGGAGATTTCCGCCTGGTAGGGAGTATAGGCCGTGTACCAGCCCGGATTCTCCAGGACATTTCGGAGAATGACAGGGGGTGTGATGGCGGCTGAGTATCCGAGCCCGATAAAAGACTTCTTTAACTGGTTCCGTGAAGCAAGATGAGAGAGAGAAGAAAGAACCTCACTTTCGGTTCGTGCCGGTGGCAGGGCCAGCGGGCTCAGGTCACGGATCGATTCGGGGACCGTTCTCTCGATGAGATCGTCGAGAGAAGAGAGGCCGAGGCGGCGTAGCATGTCGCGGACGTCGTCCGCTCCCGGCCCGATGTGTCTGTGAACGAAGTCGCCCGCGCTCAATTGGAAGATTCGTCTTCGACATAGGCCCGGTATTCACGGGCCGACATCAGGCCGGCCAGTTGCCCGCGGCCGGAGAGCCGTATCTTTGCGATCCACCCTGCGCCGTAGGGGTCCTCATTGATCTTTTCGGGGCTATCCACCAGATCCTGGTTGGCCTCCTCGATCAGGCCGGAGACAGGTGAGTAGACATCCGAGACCGCCTTCACCGATTCAACCGAGGCAATCGATGCTCCCGCCGTTACCTCTTCACCCGCCCCGGGGATCTCGACATAAACCACGTCCCCCAGTTCCTGTTGAGCGTAGTCACTGATTCCCACAGTCACGATCTCTGCAGCCTGACGAATCCACTCGTGATCTTTTGTGTACAGGAGAGCCTCAGGATACTCCATTCGTCACCTGTCCTTTCAGGTACTCACTTGCATCAATACGATGGTGTCTGTTGGGAGCGCAACGGAGACAGATCGAGGCGCTCTAACGAGTCGATGCCGATGGTACGGCATAGCCTCCTCCTCTCTTCGCGACCTCACCTCGCAAGACCCATCCGCAAACGTTACCGTACTTATGCAAGGAAGTACTAGAACTTACGGCAGCTCGTCGGCGTGCTTGAACACGGTCTGTCCCGTGAGAGCACGGAAAAAGGCCAGTCCCTGGAGAGCAGACCGCTCAGCTACCGGAGCCCGATAGATCCAGACACTGGCCGAGAGCTTCCGGCCTACAACGGATTGAACGTCGTAAAGAGTATTCAGCGCCTGGATGCGGACTTCCGCCCGAGAAGATAGAGGATTCTCAAACCAGACATTCACCCGTAGCAAGCCTTCTTGGTCGATGACCCCGAGTACCTGGTAACGATCGTTGGACAAACGGGTGATGTCTCTCTGGTAGGTTTCAAAATTGGCGATCGGCCTCATTTCGGGGCTAGGATCACCAGAAAAAATGCTGTAAAAAATGAAGGCCGGTAAGCCGACCGCAATCACAAGAACCGGGAGAATCACTCTGACCGACATCGGAGGGTGATATTATCATATGGGTTTTTTGCACAAGTGTGGGCTCTCCCCGTGAAACCTTTTCGTCCGTCGAGACTCTATAATGGATAGCTAAAACCGGGAATGACAACGGAGTCTTGGACTTCTCAGTGGAGGAGAAAATGGACCAACCCGATGAGATAAAACAGTACGAAGATCCTCTGATGGATCGAGTTCGCGCCAAAAGCCGGACGACCCGCGAGAGCCGTTCCAGATCGAGCGATCAAAGGAAGAACTACTGGCCACTGATTGCGGGTTCGCTCTTTGCAGTTGGACTGGTCGCGCTGGCTTATTTTCTTTACCAGTCGCAGCAGCAGCTGGCGGCGCTGAACAACCAGCTGCAATCCAGCCAGGATCAACTTGTCTCCGTAAACGAGCAGCTGGAGACTTCCGGGGAGAAGATCGGGGAACTGGAGACGGGCCTGAGTAAGAGCGAGGTCCAACTCAGCGCTCAGCAGCGCGAGCTGGGTCGCTACCAGAAGCTCTACTCTAATCTTTCGAGCGGCCAGGCCGAACAGGGAAGAGAGCTTGAGGCGATGGCGATTGGCAAGGCTGATCAGGAGCAGGTAGGTGCGCTCAAGGAAGAATTGCAGCAGAAAACCGACGGATTGCAACACCAGGTAGGTGCGGTCAACACGCGGTTGGACGAGACCAACAGCAACGTATCCGGTCTCGAGGAAGCGACCGAATCCAACCGGACTGAGATTGCCGGTAATCGGGATTCGCTGGGTTCGCTGACGACCAAGGTCGATGCGAACGCCGAGGAAATCGGCGGAGTCAAACGGTCTCTGGATCGGGACTACTACAATTTCGAACTGCAAAGAAACGGGGGCGTCATGAAGGTCTTCAGCGTCTCCATGCAGTTAAAGAACACCGACTTCAAAAACCAGCGCTACCACGTTGAGATCGTTGCCGATGGACATCGCATGAACAAGAAGCGAGTCAGTATCAACGAGCCGATTTTCTTTTACGTCGAAGGCCAGAAGAAGCCCTATGAGATTCTGGTCAACCGGGTAGACAAGAAGTTCGTGGTCGGCTACCTGAGCGTGCCCAAGACCTGATCTCACAGGCAGTTTCGTTAGCCAAAGGCAATTCGGTAGACATCAGAGAAGTGGCCTGCAAAGTGTACCTCGAGTCCCTGCTTGAGATAGTCAGGCAGGCGGTCAAAATCCCCCCGATTCTCTTCCGGAAAAATCAGCTTAGTGCACCCGGCGCGGCGAGCAGCGATCACCTTTTCCTTGAGGCCTCCGATGGATAGAACACGACCCGTCAAAGTCAATTCTCCGGTCATGGCCAGTCCAGAAAGCATGGCCTCCTCCTTCACCATGGAAACCAAAGCCGTGGCCATCGTGATTCCGGCGGAAGGACCGTCTTTGGGAGTTGCACCAGCGGGAACGTGGAGATGGACAAAATGCTTCTCGAAGAAGTCTCCCCTCGCCCCGTAGTCGGTGAGGTGTGACATCACGTACGAGTAAGCAATCTCGGAGCTTTCGACCATGACGTTTCCGAGTTGCCCGGTTTGCTTGAAACCGTGGCTCTTGCTGGGAGCTCCTGTTGCCTCAATCTGAAGCGTGGCTCCCCCAAGACTGGTCCAGGCCAGACCGGTGACGACACCAGGTGTCCCAGCAGCCATTTCTTCTCGTTTGAAGTCAGGTTCTCCCAGGAATTCGCGGACGTTGTCCTTCCGCACCACAACTGTCTCAGTCGGATCCTGTGCAAGACTGAGCGCCGATCTGCGCAGGATTTTCTTGATCTGCTTCTCAAGCCCCCGCACTCCCGCATCCCTGGCATAGCCGTCGATGATCCCTCGCAGGGCAGCCTTGGTGATTCGAACCTGTTTTCTAGTGAGACCATGGGTCTCGAGGGTGCGTGGAATCAGGTGCCTGCGGGCAATCTCCAGCTTCTCTTCCAGGATGTAGCCGGATAGCCGGATGATTTCCATTCGGTCAAGAAGGGCCAAAGGGATCGTATCCACCTGGTTAGCCGTCGAGATAAAGAGAACATTCGACAAATCGAAGGGCACATCCAGATAATGGTCGCGAAATGACGAGTTCTGTTCGGGATCGAGAACCTCGAGGAGAGCGGAGGCAGGGTCACCTCGAAAGGAAGCACCGACCTTGTCAATCTCATCGAGCATGATGACAGGATTCGCCGTGCCTGCGGTTTTCAGTGCTTGTAGAAATTTGCCCGGCATCGAACCGATGTAGGTCCTGCGGTGCCCTTTGATTTCGGCCTCGTCGCGCATTCCACCCAGGGAAAAACGGTAGAATCTCCGGCCCAGCGACTCGGCAATACTCCGTCCAATCGACGTCTTCCCAACTCCCGGTGGACCGACCAGACAGAGAATTGACCCCGAGATATCTCCCTTCATCTTGCCTACGGCGATGAACTCAATAATGCGGTCTTTCACGTCGTCTAGTCCGTAGTGATCCCGATCCAGGATCTGACGGGCTCGCGTAAGCCGATAGGAATCTTCGCTCAGCTTGCCCCAGGGCAGTACGGTCAGCCAGTCCAGGTAGTTTCGTGTGACCGTATATTCTGGAGAAGCCGGCTCCAGATAGCTCAACTTCTCCATTTCTTCGGAGATCACCTTGACGGCTTCCTGGCTGGGTGAGAGCTCCCGCAGTCGCTCCTGAAAGCCTTCAATCTCAGTAGTCTTAGCTTCCTTTTCGATCCCCAGTTCCTGCTTGATCGCTTTCAGCTGTTCCTGCAGGAAGAACTCCCTCTGGCGCTGGCTCATCTGGTCTTCAATCTGATCCGTGATTTTCTGCTTGAGCCTGGCCACCTCGAGCTCTTTGCGGAGTAGAAGCAAAACCTTGTCGATGCGGCTTCGAACATCGAATGTCTCGAGGACGTCCTGGAGATCCTCCGGACTCGCGGTGGTCAGGGCGGCCGAAAAATCGGCCAGCCTCCCCGGATCTTGCATCGCTGAGCGGTCGAGGAAGAGCTTGATGGCTTCCGACTGCAGAGGATCCAGCTGAACGAGCTCTTTGAGGATCCCCACAATGGCCATGGAATAGGCCTTCAACTCGTCGTTGACGGTCAACTCCGGCTCGTGGTGGTACTTGACCAGAGCGGTCCAGCCATCACTTGTCTCTTTCAGTTCCTGGATTGTGAAGCGCACCAGGCAGTTCAACAGGACATGGGCCATGCCGGGGTCCGCCTGGACCGCTTTGACAATCTTGGCAGCCACACCCACGGGATAAAGATTCTCGGGGGACTCTTCGGCTTCCGCATTTTGAACCAGGACCAGGCCAATGGCTTGATCAGGACCCTCGATCACTTTCTGGACTCTTTCGAGATGTTCCCCGGTGACCGCCAGAGGAGCTGTAAAGCCCGGGAAATAGGGGCGCTGGCGGACGCCCAGGATGGGCAGCAGGTCTGGGAGCACTTCGGATATGAGAACCAGACCGGGAGGGGCCGCTTCCTCACCCGACGGGGATCCCTTCGGGTCCGGGTCGACCGGTTTGTTTGTTTCTCCCATCATTCTTCTCCGTACTCCAGAGCGACAACCGATAGCATATGTCAGGAGACGGTCCAGATCCAGGGGGGTTGAAATTGAAATTCAGTTTCATTTAAGTCCCTTGTTTTCAATATCTTATGAGTTGATGTGAGCGGGTGAAGTCAGGTATCCTGGAGCTCGGTGACCCGATTTGGAGGTACTGACAAGAAAAGAACATCGAAGGAGAACTGAATGCTTTCCCAGAATATGAATGAAGTGCTGAATCGCCAGATCCAGGATGAGTTCCAGGCTTCCTATCTCTACCTGGCCATATCGGCCTACTGTGAAGAACAGAATCTGCCGGGCTTTGCGACCTGGTTGCGAGCTCAAAGTGAGGAGGAAAGAACCCATGCGCTGCGCCTTTTTGACTTCTTGCTGCGCCGGGAAGGACACATCGAATTGCGGGAGATCGGCCAGCCACCCTCAGGCTTCGGATCGCCCCTGGAGATGTTTGAAGCTGTTCTGGAGCACGAAAAGAAGGTCACGAAGAGGATCGACAAGGCCTATAAGGCAGCCCTGGAGGAGCGCGACAATGCGACCGCAGTGGAGTTGCAGTGGTTTATCACGGAGCAGGTGGAGGAGGAAAAGACGGCCGGTGATATTGTGGCCCAGCTCAGAATGGTGGAAAACGATACCGTCGCGCTGCTAATGGTCGACCGCGAGATGGCCGGCAGGGAGTAGCTCACTTCGTTCGCTTTCCACGTTCCACATTCCACGTTCCACGTTTCACGGAAATCAGGGTCGCTCTCAGGCGATGCGGCTCCAGGCAACGGGTGGAGCTTCAAGGCTGTTTGGCGGTTTCAGATGTCGTGGAACGTGGAACGTGAAACGTGAAACGCCGGCCTGAGCGAAGCGAAGGTCGGAGCTACCAGGTCCAACGAACCGAAACGCCCGTGGTTTTGTCACCGATAACGGGACTAATGGTCATTTTCTTTGAGGTTGCGCGGCGATCGGTAACTTTTACTACGGTGCGGCCGATCAAGTAGCCCAGAGCGGCCCCTGCAATAACGTCGCTCACGTAGTGTTTGTGCTTCTCGATCCTGCTCAGTCCTACCAGAGTCGCCACGGAATAGGCAGGAATCCCCGCCTTTCCACCGTAGTAGTGGGAGATCACGGTGGCATAGGTGAACAGGGAAGAAGTATGGCCGGAGGGAAAGGAGTGTTCATTCTCACGGTTCGGCCGGTAGCGGTCGCTTGCAACCTTGATTGAGTGGACGATTGTCTCGGTCATAATGAAACCCTGGGCCAGGCTGAAACTCATAGCCCGGAATTTCTGGTTCTCACCACTGTAGCTGGTGGCGAGAAGTGCGCCCGTGATTCCTGCCAGTACGAATCCATTCCCCACCTTATCTCCGATGTCCCCGACTTCCTTCACTCGTCGATGGCCCTGGAAATAATTCTTGGTTCTTTCATCAGCGAGAGCCGAAGCTCCCGCAGCCGAGGCTCCGATAATGGCCGGGACCAGGTTGTCGGAGTCGATCAGACCGGCAAAGCTGTGGAGAAGAGCAGAAGGGAACTCTTTCAGCGCGGGGCTCACGAACTCCGACGGATCGGTAAGCAGCTTCTGTTTCTCTTCCGTCCCGCTGGGAAGAACGGATGGCGGCTGGTACTTGGGCTTCTCCCGACTGGGAAGCTTAAACTCAAACTTCTCAGGAACCGACTCGTTCTCACCGAAGGCCAGGAGTGAGGTGAAAGTCATGGCCAGGCAACCCGTCGTCATCAGGGACGTCATGCGGATGGCCAGAAGTTCCAGAGGCAATCGGTGCATCATGGGTCGAACGCTTTCCGTGGAAACCTGAAAATCTTACCGAAAGTGCGGCCTACTTTCCTTACTTGATAGCGGTTATAGGCAAAATGAAATAGCACCCCCCCAATAGGGGGGTCGAATGAGGCATTGTAGAGGCGATGATCTCGAAAAAAAAGCGATACGTCGACGGCGCCAGGTACAGCAACTGTACTTTGACAGAAGATGGTCCAAGAAACGGATTGCAAGCCATTTAAGGATGAGTAAGCACACCGTGATCCGGTGGACACAATCTAAGGGAGAGGACGTGAAACGAGACGGGCGTGGCTGGCCCAAGGGCAAGCGGCGACGCTGGAGCTCGCAGACAGAAAAGCAGGTTGCTGCAATTCATCGCTATCTGAGTCAGGAGCCGACTGAGTTTTACACAGGAGCTTCGGCCATTGAGCTTGAGTGGCGGCGGCGGTGGCCTCAAGAGCCGTCTCCACCGCTGAGGACGATAGGGCAGATGATGTCGGATCTGGGGCTCACGAAGTCGCCCAAGAAAAGAGACCATCGTGGAGCAGCCGCCTATCTGTGCTACCCGGAACACACGATTTACCAGAGCCTGGGTGGCCGGGTAGTGGAGGCTGACTTTGTGGGCCAGAAGTATCTGGCCGGCCGCAGTGAACCTCTGCATTTCATAGGCTTTAGCTTCAAGCAGGCCCCCAGGCTTCGCTACTACCAGCGGGTGAAAGGGCAGACGGCAAAGGCGTTTATCGACGAGACGAGCCGTTTTTTTGAACGCTTCGAAAAGCCATCCTTTATGAAAATCGATAACTGTGCTGCCACGATTGGGAGCACTTCGGGGCGACGAAACATCAGCCGGGTTATGCATTTTCTTCTCCAACACCAGGTCGTTCCCATCTACTCGGTCCCCAGAAAGCCCTTCTCTCAGGCTTCCATCGAGGGCAACAACTCGGTGTTTGCCCGAAAGTTTTGGCGGGCCCGTCATTTTGACAGCCTCAAGTCAGTCGATCAGCAGCTGCAATGGTTCAACCAGTCCACTCTCCATTACACTGGCTACCAGAAACCGAAGTGCCGGCAGTCGTGTGAATCATTTCGGCCGCGAGTTTATTTCCTGAGGCAGGTCCGAGAAGATGACCGCGGCCGATCCACTATCTCGGTGCTCAATGAATCCCTGGAGCTCGATCCCAGCTACGTCAGCTATTTCGTGATCGCTGAATGGAGTCTGGACACTGAGCGACTAGACGTCCATTTCGAACGGGATCGGCAGCTGTCCACGATTCACTCTCAGCGGTTTTCCATCAATGCCAGTAGCAAGAAGAGAATCCGGTCAAATGGGGGTGCTGTTTTATCTTGCATCTAACCGATAGCCTATCACCTCTCCGTTGGAAACAAGGCTGTCAAAATCGCGAGAATTCCAACCCAGGACAGAAAGAGTGTAGAGAAAACGAGCCCTGACCCGAGAGTGAGTTCTGAGCATCCTCAATGATTTGATAGATCTCTTCCCGTTTTGGTTCAGAGTCCGGCAGACCCCCTTCGAACATGCTATTCTCTGCCCGCTTACCAGGGCTGTCAACATCGTCGGAAAAGAACCAGCCGGATCCGAAAAGGAGGGACACTTGTCGAGACCATCAAGACTACTTCTGCCGCTAGCCGGCATCCTCCTGCTGCTCACCTGCGTGCTGGCCTGGCAAGGGCTTCCTTTCACCTGGGAGATCCAGTTATCCAGCTGGATTCATCGTGTGCAGGGACCCGGTGTCGGCTGGATCCTGAGAGCTGTTTCCTGGATCGGCAGCCAAGCGGTGCCATTCATGCTGATTCCGCTCCTGGCCTTCGTCCTCTGGAAGGCCGGCCTGCCTGGACGAGCATGGGTACTTCTAGCGGGTGCGGGAGCGGGCTCCCTCACCAATCTGACCTTGAAGCACCTGATTGATCGCCCGCGGCCCGGAGGGAAGTTGTTTCCTGCCTACATCGATCTGGACAGCCCCGGCTTTCCATCGGGCCACGTCGTCCTGTTTGTCACCTGCTTCGGTTACCTGATCCTGCTGGCCTGGAAGCATCTGTCTGGCTCTCTCCGTACCGTCGTGACGGGAGGCCTGGCTTTTTTGATCCTGGCCGTCGGGATCTCCCGTGTCTGGCTGGGCGTGCACTGGCCCCTCGATTGTGTCGGGGGGTACCTTCTCGGAACTCTGATCGTGGGTGCAATGTTAAAAGTTAAAAGTTGCAAGTTGAAGGTTCCTGGAAGGTGGAACGTGGAACCAGAAACAGCGCGAGCTGCCATGCGTAGAAACCGTTGAACCCGTTTCTGTAACCAGCGAAGCGGGGAGTTCGTTCAGAAGGGGGTGCCTCTGATGATCTCACTACCGACTCTTTCACTGGTGGTTGCAGCTGCCTTTGCGGTCCCGCCTGCCGACGACGACATTCTCGAGAAGGCTCGAAAAGCCTTGTTACTGCGAAGTGAGCTGTTGAGAGACTATTCCGTCGAGGTGACCAGCCAGTCCGTCATAGAAACTCCGCGTGGAACTCGAGAGACCGAAGTCCGGGAGCGACAGTACTACGGAGGGGCAGATGAGTTCAGGCGAGAGGTTCTGAGAATGAAACAGGACGGCGCCATTGTGAACCCGGCGACGGCGGGGCGGGGAGGAGGCCGCCGCGGTCTGGGTGGTTTCGGGCAGCAGCTTCAGCGCCGTGATCCTCTGACTCTGGAGGGCTTCTTCCGCCAGGCCAGCCTGGTTGGAATCTCTGAGATCGAGTCCAGGCAAGCCATGCAGATCAAGCTGAAACCCAAGATTCAGGGCCTTCAGGTGAAAAATGCCCAACTCTGGGTCGATCCGGAAACGGGAATGCCGCTCCGCCTGGAACTGCGCATCGGACTGGGTCCCCTGGGATCCGCCGCCCGGCTCGAGTTGCAGTTAGCCGACGATCCGGAAAAGGGGATCACGGTTCGACACAGCCAGCACCTGGTGCTCCCCAACCTGGGATTCCGCGGCTTGGGAGGGGGTGGGCGTCAGGGAATGGGCCCAGACCCTCAGCCCGGCGGCGGAGTCGGCATCAACATCGCGACTGCCTGGCGAAAGCATGAGTGGGGGCTCTCCTTCGAGGAGAGTTTCTTTACCGAGGCCCCGGAGCCGACCCCCGGAAGAGGGGGGCGTGGCGGAGGGAATCGAAGCAGGCAGACTGCAACCGCTGAAGAAGATCCGTTCGAGGAGATTCGGATCGCACCCAGAGGGAACCGGGGCCAGGAAGTGAGTGTGGCGGGGCAGGGAACCGAGGAGGTTCTGATCGAGGGAGCGTCGGTCGGTAGCGGAGGTAGAGGGAGATTCAGCGAGGGAGACATCGTCGCACGGCTCATGAGCGGAGGCGGAAGTAGCCGGCGGGGCGGAGGCGGGGGACTGCGCGCAGCCCGCATAGCGGGTGGGCGATCGAATCGAATCCAGGGAAGCGTCACGGCGGAACTGTCTTCGTCCGTCCTTGATGCGAAACCGTACTCCCTTGACGGAACCGAGACCCCCGATCCGGACTACCTGACCTGGAGCTCCGGAGTCTCGATTGGTGGACCGCTGGGCCCGGCCCCGACTCGTTCTCCCGGGAGCTTTGGTTTTCAACGGGCCCGAAGGGCTGCCTTCTTTGTCGATTTCAATGTCAGCGGGGGCCAGCAACTGCAGAGCCAGTACGGGGCTGTTCCGACGTCTCTGGAGCGTAACGGCAACTTTTCCCAGACAGCCTACACGTCCGGACCGCTGGCCGGGACTGCGGTTGCGATCTATGATCCGCTCACCGGACAGGCCTATGCTGGAGCCGTTCTTCCGGCCGGTCAGCTGGACCCTTCAGCGAAGGGTTTCTTGGAGTTCATCCCCCTGCCCAACCGGGAGGACCCCTTCCTCAACTACTACACTCAACAGAATCTGGATAACAAGAGCGAGCGGCTCAACCTGCGCTTCAATGTCCCGCTGCCCGGATCGCTGCGGCTCTCGGCAAGTTACGGGCTGAATCAGAATCGGGGAGACGTCTTCCACCTTTTCCCTGACCTGGGCAGCCGGCGGGACCGGCGTGGTCAGAACCTGTCCCTGCGTCTGAATCAGACCGCCCGGGCGGGACTCATTCACAGCTTCAGTGTGACCTGGAACCGCAACAAGAACCAGTCGCTCAATCCCTTTGCCTTCCAGCAGGACATCAGCGCTGATCTGGGTATCGAAAACACCTCCCCGGATCCGATCGACTACGGACTCACAACGATGCAGTTCACCAACTACACGGCTCTGAGTGACGGAAGTTCTTCCTTTACTGTAAACGGGAGAAACGGTCTCAACGACAGCCTGCTGTGGGTCAAAGACAACCATTTCTTTCGCTTTGGCGGCGAGGTTACCTGGAGACGCAGGAACAACTTGAGCAACCCCGAGGGAGCGGGAGCTCTGACTTTTGCGGGGGTCGCGACCAGCGCTTACCAGGGCGGGCAGCCTGTGCCCGCGACCGGTTATGATTTCGCGGACTTCTTGCTCGGTCTGGCTCAGTCCAGCCGCATCCAGTATGGCAACAGCGACCATTATCTACGGCGCAAAGAGTTCGCTCTGTTCGTGAACGACAACTGGAGAGCCACTTCCAGGTTCACTCTGCAGTGGGGCCTCCGTTATCAATACGCCGCTCCCTGGATCGAACGTTACGATCGGATTGCCAATCTGGATGTGTCCCCCGGCTTCGACGCCGCAGAAACGGTCACCCCGGGTAGCCGGGGGAGCTATCACGGACAGTTTCCTCGAGCTCTCATCGAAAGTGACTGGAATAATCTGGCCCCCCGGTTGGCCCTGGCCTATCGGCTCCGTTCCGGCAGGAAAGCTTCCGTGCTCAGGGCCAGCTACGGTGTTTTCTTCCCCGATGAAACCTACGATTATCTGTCCAATGAGTTGATCGCCCAGCCCCCGTTCGGATTTACCATCCAGGAGACGGCAGGAGGGCAGGAGTTTCTCGAAATCCAGTCGGCCTTTTCCGAGGACCTGGTCCAGGAAGTAGCAAACACCTACGCGGTGGAACCGCTCTTCCGACTGTCCACGGTGCAGAACTGGGGCTTTTCCTGGCAGCAGAGCCTGCCCAAGAACTTCTTCTTCAGTCTTGGATATGCAGGTACCAGGGGGACTGGGCTGGAAGTGCTGAGGGCGCCCAACCGGGTCGGTGAGGATGGACAACAGATTGAAGACGTGGCTGAATTCCTGTATCTGACCTCGGCGGGCTCATCCGTTTTTCACGGGTTGCAGGCTCTGGCGATTCGGCGCATGCGCTCCGGTTTCTCCATGTCGTTTCAGTACGAATTCGGAAAATCTCTGGACAATGCGTCGGCGATCTCCGGCGGGCAGCGAATCGTGGCGCAGAATGACAGTGACCTGGATTCGGAGCGGGGCAGGTCGAATTTCGATGAGAGGCACAGGCTGAGCGTGAACTGGTTCTGGGAATTGCCCTTCGGGGACCGGCATCGCTGGCTGCGGGAGCCGGGATGGGCCAGTTCAGCGCTTAAGAACTGGTTCCTGCGGGCCACTGTCACGGCGGCGAGTGGGCGTCCCCGCACACCCAGGGTTCTGGGGAACCAGATCAACAACAGCGGAACGGCCTCTCAGGCAAGCGAACGCGCCAGTGTCACGGGCGCGCCGGTGAGCCTTCCTTCCTCTGAGCGCAGCACTCAGGAATGGTTCAATACCGGTGCTTTTCTGCTGCCCGCTCCGGGCTCGTTCGGCGATGCGGGACGCAACACAATCGACGGTCCCGGATCGTGGGTCATCAACCTGAACCTGGCCAAGTCGATACCCCTGGGCAACGAGGGAAGGCGATTGCTTCTGATGGCGAATATGGCGAACCTTTTGAATCACCCCAACTTCAGCGGCTTGAACACAACGGTCAACTCGGTCGGCTTCGGGCGGGTAACCGGGGTCGGTGGAATGCGCCGCATCCAGCTCAGCTTTCGCTTCATGTTCTAGCCATGTTGAGTCAAGTCTGGGCGGAGCCCAATGTAGGAGAACCCTCCGTGGTCGGATCAGATCTTCCCGTAGGGGCCGGTCTTGTGCAGGCCCGTCCTGGCGGGCGACCACAAGGGCCGCCCCTACGAATCGGTCTCCTCTGCCTGGTCCTGTCCTTTCCTTTTCTCCTTTCGTCTCTTTCGGGCCAGCAGCCGCCGGCACGTTTCAGTGTGGCCTCCAATCTGATTCTGGTGGATGTGCGCGTGCTCGATTCCAGAGGTCGGCCCGTTGAAGGCCTCAGCCTGGAGGATTTTGTTCTTCTCGAAGAAGAGATGGTTCAGAAGATCACGTTCTTTCAGGAGATCTCCCTGCCCCTGGTTTCTGTCGAGCCTTCGGATGTTCCGACCCGGGGAGATCGCGTGTCAATGCCGGTGAAATCTGTGGAGCCGCTTGTTCCAGATGATCCATCCGAGATGGTCCCGATCGAGAAACGTCTTCTCATCCTTCTCTTCGATTTCTCTTCGGCGGGACTCCAGGACAGCCACATGATGAAGAGGGCGGCCGAGAGCTTTCTGGCTGAGCAGTTCACTTCGGATGATGCGGCAGCGGTACTGGTTCTGGATAATGGGCTGGAGATGCTGACCGACTTCACTTCGGACCGGGAGCTGCTCGGTGCAGCCATCGCCCACCTGGTCGGGGAAGAGACTGAGACGGACCTGTCCCTTCCAGGAGAGGAGGCCGATGCAAGCGGGGACTTCATTGCCGATGAAGCTGAGTTCGGTCTCTTTCAGTCCAGCCAGCAGCTGGCGGCAATTCAGACCATCGCCGATTCATTCCGTAATGTTCCGGGTCGGAAGGCTCTTCTTTACTTTTCGACTGGCTTTTCGAGTCGCGGAATGGAGAACGACGACCAGATGAGACTGGCGACGGACGAGTGCAACCGGGCCAACATCAGCATCTACTCTGTCGATGCCCGGGGCCTGGTCGCCCTTTCTCCAGGAGGCGGGGCTCATCGGGCGGGAGGGAGCGGGACGCAGATCTTCAGTGGGCGGGCCAGTCTGAATGAGCTGGTCCGTCTGACTCAGTCCCAGGAGGGTTTGATCACGCTGGCCGAGGACACCGGTGGTGCTGCGCTTGTGGATGACAATGAACTCGTCAAGATCTTTCGAAAAGCTCGTGAAGACGGATCCCACTACTATCTACTTGGTTACCAGACGCCGGCGTCTCCCAGCGATGGACGGTTTCGCCGCATCGAAGTGCGCACCGAGGGCTCCGACCGGCGGGTGCTGTACAGACACGGTTACTATGCCGAGAAACCCTATCGACGTCTCAGCGATCCGGAGAAGGAGTTCAAGTTCTTGCAGACGGTCGTTCAGGATCGTGCAGTGTCAGATTTCCCGGTGGCGATGTCGGCGGAGTACTTTCCAGAATCAGAGGAGACCTACCAGGTTCCCGTTCTCCTGTCCTTTCATCATGAACGCCTGAGCGAGCTCTCCCAGGGAGGAGGGCTGAATCTGGAAATTGTCGTGCTGGCCAGAAACTCTTTGAATGTGACCCAGACCGGAGTGCGAGATCAGGTTCAGATTCGAAGGCAACAACGAGAAGGAGAAACAGCCTATGTCTACCAGAATCTCCTCCTTCTCGAGCCCGGCCAGTACGTGCTGACTGCATTTGTCAGGGATAATCGGACCGGCCTTGCTTCTCGAGTCCAGCACAAACTGGATCTTCCCCCCTTCGGTCCGGTTCATTTCAGTTCTCTCATTCTGGCCGCCCACTGGAAACCTCCCGGGGTCGCCAGTGGGTACCGGATCAAGAGCGGAAAGGAAGTCACGATTCTGAAGAACCCCCTGCAGGTGGCAGATCGCGTGCTGGTGCCGCGGATTGGGCGGGAATTCTACCCGTCTGAGTCGCTTTTCATGCATGGGAAGATCTCGCACCTGTCCAGTCGAGCCGAGTATCAGATCGTTCTCCTGGACGCCGCCAATGAAGAGATCTACGGGGGTGCCTGGAAACCGCTCGGGAGCCACTCCAGCGGAGACTTCCCGGTGAACGCGCGGTTCAGCCTGGACCAGCTCGAGCCCGGGGACTACCAGGTGATCGTCAAAGTTCGGCTGGGCGTCCAGGAAGTCGGGTCTCTGAAGAATCGGTTCGTAGTGGTCTCAGGCCGCTCGAATCAATTCTGAAGTACTCTACTCAGGTACCCGGAGAAGTTAACTCATGCTCATGGAAATCCTTCTCCTGACCGGCGTGGTTGTTCAGGAGATCCCGCCCCGGTAATGGCACAGCGGCGCAGTGCTGCCGGGACTGTTTCGGTTTCTCCGGAGTGGGGAATCTCGGAGAGTTCGGGACCTGGACAGTCAGCTATGTGGTGGGACGCGATGGGATCGACACGGGTGGCGGGATTCGCGTGCAATTGCCGGACGATTGGCATTCGGACCGCGTAACTCGGCGAATCGGCTGCAGGCCACTGATCCTGCAGAGGAACACTACGTCAGCGCCTCTACTGCTGACGGGAGCGTGGAGCTGTTGACCAGCGTTGAAGCGGAAACAGCCATGAGGCTGGTCAAGCACGCCAAGGTGTCGCTGGATGGTCGAAGTGAGCGCTACGTCTTCGTGGTTCGGGTCGTTGTCAGGGCCGGACGGCTGGCGCAAGGGGACCGAATCGACGTGGTCTACGGTGACTCCAGAAGAGGCAGCCCGGGCTACCGCGCTGCCGCTGTTTCCTCCGGGCCAAAACCCATTCTCCTGGCCGTTGACAGCAAAGGCAGCAATCGATTCCAGTTGCACATCGATGCACCCCTGCTGACGGCGCGTCCCGGTCCTCCCGCAGCTCTGCAGCTGCATGCGCCTTCTGCAGGGGCGGGTCGGTCGGCGCTCGAGGCTTCTGGTTTCTGCTGTTGACAAAGAAAACAACGCTGTCTCCGTGCCCCTGGAGATCGAACTCGAGCCAGTCAGCGGCGAAGCCGCGATACCCCGGATGGTCCGAATGCTCGCGGGTCGAGGTCACGTTACTTTCTACGTCACTCCGAAAGCAGAAGGAGTTTTCGGCTGCGCTCCCGGATCACCGGCAAGGGGCTTGAGAGCCTGTCCAACCCGATGCTCGTCAGTGACAGCGAACCCGGCGAATACGTGTTCTGGGGAGACCTCCACTCTCACACTCGTTTCAGCTGGGATGGAGTCGGCGAAGGCAACTTTGCCTACGCGCGTCACATATCGGGCTTGGATTTCTATGCCATGACCGACCATCTTCTGGCTCCGAGAGAAGGGAAGAATCGGGGACTGAGCCAGGCCTACTGGGATGAATACACGGCACTGACAGAACGACATCACGATCCCGGCTCCTTCGTGACTTTACATGCCTACGAGTGTTCCCTTCCGGCCCCCTATGGCCACCACAATATTTACTTCCGCGATCGACCCGGTGTGCTCTTCTTCCCGTCCACGTCTACTCTCCCGGAAATCTGGGCTGCGTTGCGCGAGGGGCAGGCGATTACGGTTCCTCACCACACGGGCAAGTTTCCCCGGGGCGTTGACTTTTCCATTCATGACCCCGGATTCCGCCGTAATTTTGAAGTCTATTCTGCCCACGGGCTGAGTGAAGCCTATAATCCTGACCACCCCCTCTCGTTCGAAAACAGTGATTTCACAGTTCCCTCTGTCAGCCTGAAGACCCCCGGCAATGCACAGGACGCGTGGAAACAGGGTCTTCAGCTCTCTACCATTGCGGCCTCCGATGACCACCGTGCTCATCCAGGCCTGCCCCATTACGGGCTGACTGCCGTTCGTGCTTCGCGGTTGACGAGGGAGGCTGTTTCCCAGGCCCTTTACGATCGGCGAACCTATGGAACCACAGGGGCGAAGATCATCCTCGAAGTGACTGTCAACGGCGCATCAATGGGGCAGACGGTACAGCTGCTTCGTCCCACCGTC
Source organism: Acidobacteriota bacterium (assembly GCA_965205345.1). Lineage (GTDB taxonomy): Bacteria > Acidobacteriota > UBA6911 > RPQK01 > CBDAPI01 > CBDAPI01. The sequence goes on from CBDBGQ010000057.1 coordinate 347,809, forward strand.
GTGACGGTTGAAGCGTACGGCACCCGTCCTATTCGGAGAATCGAGGTCTTGCGCTATCAGCCGGGCCAGAAAGACTTTGAAGTCATTCATCAGTGGACACCCGGTTCGCGAGATTTCCGGGGCAAGTACGCTGACGCACAGGTCAAGGCCGGGGCAGTCTACTACGTTCGTCTCGGGCAGAGTTTGCCGGTACGAGGGCGGCCTTCAATGGCCTGGTCATCACCAGTCTGGATCCGCAAGGACGGCCAGGAGTGAGGGACCCGGAGGAAGGGAAGGCTGTGCTAAAATTCTCTTCGTCATGACTGAAAGAGTCTTGCTGGCGGCGCCCAGGGGTTTCTGCGCCGGGGTTGTCCGGGCCATTGACATTGTAAACATTGCTCTGGAGGTGTTCCCGAAACCCGTCTATGTCCGCAAAGAAATCGTACACAACCGGCATGTAGTCGCCAGACTGCAGAATCAGGGGGCTATCTTCGTGGAGTCCCTGGACGAGGTTCCCAGGGGGCAAAACGGTCATCTTCAGTGCGCATGGCGTCTCCCCCCAGGTGCGGGAAGAGGCTCGCAGTCGGGAACTTCGTGTCATCGATGCAACTTGTCCTCTGGTCACGAAGGTGCACCTTGAGGCTGCGCGTTACGCTGCCCGGGGCTACATGATTCTGCTCATCGGACACGAGGGGCACGATGAAGTGATCGGGACCATGGGAGTTGCTCCCGAGCGAATCAGGCTGGTTACGAGTGTGGAAGATGTCGCCCGGCTCCAGATCAAGGAGGGCACACCACTTGCCTATCTGACGCAAACCACTCTGAGTTTGGAAGACACGCGGGGCATTGTGGAGGCACTTCGGCGACGCTTCCCGCAGGTCCAGGGACCACCCTCCGAGGATATCTGCTACGCAACCCAGAATCGGCAAATGGCAGTTCGTGAGCTGGCCCGGAAATCTGATCTGATTTTGGTGGTCGGTTCCAGGAACAGCAGTAATTCCAACCGTCTCGTGGAAGAGGCGATCAAGGAAGGGTCCCAGGCCTACCTGATCGACGATCACGAGGGAATCCGTTCGGAATGGCTCCAGGATGTGAAGGTCGTGGGAGTTACTTCGGGTGCCTCAGCTCCCGAAATGCTGGTCACAGAAGTAGTGAACCGGCTATGTCGTGACGGAGCAGAGGTGGAAGAGCTGGTCACCCGCACGGAGAATGTGCAGTTCGCGCTCCCAGAGGAACTTGAAGACAAGTTGGAAAAGCAGGGGACATAGGTTCTGGGTTCTGGGTTCTAGAGACAGTCGGCGACATCGAACTGGCCTTATGGAGTCTCTGCCGTGAAGCATCCACCGCTGTTTCCAACTTATCCATTTGCGACCCTTCAGGATCTGGTTGAGGAAGTCGCCAGCCGTTACAAAGACAAAGTGGCACTTGCGACCAAGGACAAGGGTGCCTACCAGACGACTTCCTTTCTCCAGTTGAGAGCTCGTATTCTGGAGCTGAGTGCTGGCCTGGCGGCTCTGGGAACAAGAAAGGGCGACCCCGTCGCGCTCATTGGTGAGAACACTACCGAGTGGGCCCTTTCTTACCTGGCGATTGTGTCGTCGGGCAGAGTCGTGGTGCCCGTAGACCGGGATTTGAGACCCGGGGAAGTTCGGCACATCCTCGAGTTTTCAGAGGTAGAGACGGTTCTGTGCAGCGGTCGTTTTGTGGATGACATGCTAGCCCTCCGCGCAGAGACAGGACGACCCAACAGAGTGGTGTCCCTGGAGGAGGAGGCAGGGAAAGGAGCTCACTCGTTTCCCGAACTTCTGGAGCGCGGTTACTCGGAGCTGAAAGGCGAACCCGCTTACCGCCTTCCGGAGGTTGGCCCCGAAGACCTGGCAGCTATCATTTTTACATCTGGGACCATGGGGAGTTCCAAGGCCGTGATGCTGACTCACGGGAATCTCACCTCCAACATCATTGCGACGTCACAGTTCGTTTCCATTCAAAATGATGACCATGATCGCCTTCTTTCTGTTCTTCCCCTTCATCACACCTATGAATGCACCTGTGGGTTCCTGACGGCTCTCTACCAGGGAGCGTCTATCTATCACGCTGAAAATCTCCGGCGGATTCCGGAAAACCTGGCTGAGTCCCGGGCCACGGTGGTGCTGGGAGTGCCGCTGCTGTTTGAAACGATGTATCGTCGGATTGAGAAAGGGATTCGGGAAAACGGCGAGCGGAAGTTTCGGTTCGCCAAGGCAGTGGCTTCCCTCTGTGAGCGGTTCGGCTTCCGCATCAGACGCCGGCTTTTCAAACCGGTCCATGACGGTCTGGGCGGTAGCCTGCGCCTTCTGATCACCGGGGGCGCTGCCATGAATCCGGAAGTCTCGCGCGGTTTTCGTGACCTGGGCATCAATTGCATACAGGGCTACGGGATGACGGAGGCTTCGCCTTTGATCGCCGTTAACCGGGAGGCCAACCCGAAAGACAGCTCGGTGGGAATGCCGCTGCCCGGCGTGGAAGCCAGAATCGTGGAGGGTGAGATTACGGTCCGGGGTCCCAACCTGATGCTGGGCTACTACAAAAACCCCCACGCTACTGAGGAAACCCTTGAAGATGGCTGGTTGCACACGGGTGACCTGGGCCACCTCGACAAGGACGGGTTTCTTTACGTGAGCGGCCGCAAGAAATCGGTCATTGTCACGCTCAACGGAAAGAATGTCTACCCCGAAGAACTGGAGGCCCACTTGAACGACTGTCGGTTCATTGCTGAGTCTCTGGTCTGGGGAGGCCCCTGGTCCGATCCAGCTTTGACAGAGGTTCAGGCGATCGTCGTGCCGGATGTGGAGGCACTCGACGAAGAGTTTGGCGCCAGCAACTACGATGATGAGAGAATTCAGAAGGTGATCGCGGAAGTGGTGAAGCAAGTCAACCGGGTGCTGGCCAACTACAAGAGGATTCGTCAGTTCAGTCTCCGCCACGAAGAATTCGAGAAGACGACGACTCGCAAAATAAAACGGTACCTGTATACCGGAACCCCTGAGCCTCTGTAATGGACGAGAACCGAAGATGAGCCCGTCTCCCAGGCTGGAAACCGCAAAGAATGAGTACCAGGGACGTGAATACGAGGTGGAGATTGTCTGTCCGGAGTTCACCTGTGTGTGTCCGCGAACCGGACAGCCGGACTTCGCCACGATTCGGATTCGTTATGTCCCGGATGTCACCCTTGTTGAGCTGAAGTCCTTGAAACTGTACCTTTCCTCTTTTCGGGATCAGGGCATCTTTCACGAGCACGTGACCAACCGGATCCTGGATGACTTTGTAGCCGCCAGTCAACCGATTCGCTGCACTGTGGAAGGGGATTTCAATGTCAGGGGCGGTATCAAGACGACGGTGCGCGCTGAGTACGAGCGGTGAATTCCGTTCCACGTTCCACGTTCCACGTTTCGGGGACTGTGGATTTTGGGGGTCGGATCCCGAGAACGTTCAGGATCCTCGTGGAACGTGAAACGTGGAACGTGGAACGCGAAAAATCAGCCGTTCCGATTGGTGGCGGCTATGAAGTCCCTGAAGGAGGAAAAATCGGAGAAATAGAACCCATCGATCGAGTCCTCAAAGTTTCCGTCCGAGTCCTCAAAGTTTCCGTCGATAGGAAGAACCTCGCCCAGACAGACCAGAGGCAGGCGGTACGCATGAACGGCTTCGAGCAGAATTTCCAACTCCGGAGTGGACGCCACCGGGGCGGAGCCGTTTGAAATGATGCAGACCAGGTTAATGGGTTCTTCCTCCACCATCGTCGCCATGGCGGGGAAAGGCACCGACCAGCCCAGGTTGAGGACTTCCCAGCCCTCGACCTCCAGGATTCGGGCGGCCGCGTTTACGGGCAGGCACTGGGCCCGATCCGGACTGGCGCAAAGGCTGACACGTCCGTTGTGTCGTTTTCTGATGATGTGGGGAAAGAGATACGACACGGCCTCTTCCAGATTCACCTGAATCAGTTTGGCCTGTCCCCCGGACAACGCCTGATCGGAAAGGGCTGCTTGATTCGAACGAGCTATCGGCATCACGATGTAGTCATAGAGCTGCTCAAGTGACATGCCCCGCAGGTAGAGCCTCTTCAGAAGCTCTTCGATCTGGGCCCTCTGATTGTGGGCGGCCAGAAAGCTCACCTGCTCTCGGACGCGTGCGAAATCCTTGCGGTTGAGGAGATCTTCGACACCGGGATCCTCCCACCGCTCAGTAGTGAGAAGCCCCGTGGCCTCAAAGCCGCGATCCTGTTGAAAACCCCGAATGTCTTGCAGCGAGAATCGGCGATGCCCCCCCGGAGTTCGCTGGCACCCCAGGCCAGCCGTGTCGGCCCAGCGTTTCACGGTGGACTCGCTGACATTCCACATCTGAGCGACTTCACGAGTAGAGTAATGTCGGTCCATCTGAAGCTTTAAACGATCTTTTGGCACACCCGGCTTGAGTGGAGAACTGGATCATAGAAATTTTGAATCAGCGTGTCAAATATGCGAAAGAATTGGCTTTTCCGAGACTCTTTATGGGAACTGGAGAATTGTACAAGCTGTTATATTGGTGCAAAGGAATCTTCTTGATGGGTTTAATGTTGAGATGGCCCCTCCGTCTTGTGGTTGCCTTTCAATTCGTCGGAGCGGTTGTGGGTCAGGGCCGGATTGCGGTTGACCGGGTGACTCTCGACACCGGGTTTAAGATCTCGATTTACGCCGCAGGAATCAAGGAGGCCCGCTCGATGGCTCGATCCCCCGCAGGCACGATTTTCGTGGGCAGCCGCAGGGAAGGCAATCTCTACGCACTGGTTGACAGGAATGGCGACCAGCAGGCGGAAGAAGTCTACACGCTCGGCACCGGCATGAACATGCCCAATGGAGTCGCCTACCGTGGCAACTCACTCTACGTCGCCGAGGCGAATCGAGTTCTGCGCTACGATAACATCGACTCTCGGCTGAATGACCCACCGGAGCCACAGGTGGTGAACGATGGTTTTCCGGGCGACCGGTGGCACGGGTGGAAGTTCATAGCCTTCGGGCCCGATGGAATGCTTTACGTGCCGGTAGGAGCGCCCTGCAATACCTGTAAGAAGGTGGATCCACGGTACGCAACGATTATGCGCATGAACGCCGATGGAAGCGGTCTGGAGATCTTCTCCTCAGGTGTGCGCAACACGGTGGGCTTTGACTGGCATCCAACCACTGGTGAGCTGTGGTTCACCGACAACGGGCGTGACTGGCTGGGGGAGAATGCCCCTCCTGACGAACTCAACCGAGCTCCTCGCAAGGGGATCCACTTTGGTTTTCCCTACTGTCACGGCGGGTACATATCTGACCCCGAGTTCGGCGAAAAGCGTCCCTGCTCCGAGTTCCAAGCTCCGGCCCTGAATCTGGCTCCGCACGTGGCCGCCCTGGCCGCTCACTTCTATCGCGGCAACCTCTTTCCCAGTCAGTATTTGCACCGGCTCTTAGTAGTCGAACACGGCTCCTGGAACCGGGAGATTCCCCTGGGATACCGGGTCATGCTGATCGAGCTTTCCGTCGACGGAAGGCCTGTGAATTATCGAGTCTTTGCGGAGGGATGGCTGCAGGGAAAGGAAGCCTGGGGTCGCCCGGTGGATCTTCTTGAACTGCCCGACGGCTCCCTGCTGCTCTCCGATGACAAGGCGAACGTGATCTATCGGATCACCTATGAGGAGCCCATCGAAGCCGCTGAGAGATCGAATTCACGCTAGTGCTAACGAGGTTGCGCCTCAGACCGACGAGCATTGTGAGTTTCAGATCAAGCTTGTCGGTTTGTAGACATGACCCGAACTTGACCTAGCTCTTCACAAGCGGATCTTGAGAAAGAGTTCCTTCAACTGTCGCTGCCTCACGGGTGAGGGAGCCCCGCACATCAGATCCTGAGCCCGGGCCGTTTTGGGAAAGGCGATCACCTCGCGAATCGACGGTTCACCCGCCAGCAGCATCATGATCCGGTCCAGTCCCAGCGCGATACCTCCGTGAGGAGGAGCACCATACTGGAGCGCCTCGAGCAGAAACCCGAAGCGCTGCTCAGCTTCATCACCCGCTATGCCAAGAGCCTGAAAAACCTGGCGCTGGACAGCAGGGTCGTGGATTCGGATCGAGCCTCCGCCGATTTCGAGCCCGTTGAGAACGATGTCATAGGCGCGGGCACAAACTCGGGCTGGATCGGACTCGAGCAGGCCCAGGCTCTCGTCAGTGGGGGAAGTGAAAGGATGGTGCAAGGAAAAGAAACGCCCTTCCTTTTCGTCCCATTCCAGGAGAGGGAACTCGGAAATCCAAACAAAACGGTGCTCGTCCTCGGGAAGCAAGTCGAGTCTCTCGGCCAGGTGTGAGCGCAGCGCTGCCAGGCCGTCATGCACGACCCGGTGTTCTCCGGCCAAAATGAGCAGGAGCTCTCCTTCGGTCAGTTCAGCCAGCTCAGCAGCTCTTTCCAGTTCCTGCGCCGGTACCACCCTGGGGAAAGAAGATCCCAGTCCACTCTGCGAGCGCCTGATCCAGCTCAGTGCCCGGGCACCGAAGTTTCCAACAAACTCCGTGAGTTCGTCCAGTTCTCGCCGGGAGAATGAACCCGCGCCGGGAACGCAGATGCCCTTGAGTGAACCCCCTGCTTCGAGGATGGTTCTGAAGACCTGGAACGGGGTCTCCCGGAATGGCTCGCTGAGGTCGACGAGCTCCAGAGCGAAGCGAGTATCCGGGTGATCCGTGCCGAAACGGCGGATGGCCTCCTGATAGCTCATCCTCGGCACCTGATCGGGTACCGATATCCCATTCACGGCGAAAACTTCCCTGAGCAGGCTCTCCACCACCGAGAACACCGTATCCTCCTGTGGAAAGGACATTTCGATGTCCACCTGCGTGAACTCGGGTTGGCGATCGGCTCTCAAATCCTCGTCCCGGAAACAACGAACGATCTGAAAGTACTTGTCGAAGCCGGAGATCATCAACAATTGCTTGAAGATCTGGGGTGACTGGGGGAGGGCGTAGAACTCGCCCGGATAGATACGGCTGGGGACGAGATAGTCACGGGCCCCTTCGGGAGTTGATTTTGTAAGAAACGGAGTCTCAATCTCGAGAAACCCCCGGGTGTCCAGATGATTGCGAACGGCCATGCAGACCTGATGCCGGAGCCGAATGTTGCGCTGCAGTCGCGGTCGCCTCAGGTCGAGATAGCGATGGCGCAAACGATTCTCTTCAGCCGTAGCGGCTTCCTTGTTGATCGGAAACGGCGGGGTTTTGGAGGTGGCCAGCAGGTGAATCGATTCGGCCTGGATTTCAACTTTGCCCGTGGCTATCTCGGTGTTCACCGTATCCTCGGATCGTTCGACCACTTTCCCCGTCACAACCAGCACGTACTCGGATCGGAGACGCCTGGACTTTTCGAGGAGTTCGGTCTGATCTGGATTGACGACAACCTGGACGACGCCCTCCCGATCCCGTAAGTCGATGAAAATCAGTCCTCCCAGGTCTCGGCGCCTGTCGACCCATCCCATGACAGTCATTTCCTGACCGACATGTTGCGGGCGCAGGTTCCCGCAGTATTCGGTACGCTGTAAATCCCCCAGGGGGTCCGTGTGGCCGCTGCTCATGGTTGCGCCTTCTCTCGGCTCAGAATCGTGTCCATTTCTGCTGTCTCAGTCTCAATCTCCTGGCCATCCGACATCCGTTTGAGCTTGAGCCTGCCAGTTGCCATCTCCTCTTCGCCAATGACACAACTGAAAAGACAATTCAAGCGGTTGGCCAAACGAAGCTGGGCCCGGAGAGAACGGCCCTCATAATCCACGTAGACGTGGAATCCCTGTCCCCGCAGCCGAGTCGCAATGAGAACGCACTCTTTCAGAGAGCTCTCGTCCAGGTAGGCGAGAAAAAGATCGGGAGCCGGCAGTGAGAAATCGAGGTTCTCTTTTCCCTCGCAGAGCAGCAGAACCAGCCGTTCCAATCCCAGGGCAAAACCGTAGGCCGGGGCAGGCGGCCCGCCCAGTAGTTCGGAGAGGCCATCGTAGCGACCTCCTCCCAGAATGGCGTTCTGGGTCGGACCCAGCTCGTCACTGATCAGTTCAAAAGTCGTCCTCACGTAATAGTCAAGACCTCTGACCAGCGTCGGATCTTCCTTGTAGTCGATCTCAAGAGTCTTCAGCCACTTCAGGAATTCCTGGTGGTGTTGGCGGCAGTCGTCGCAAAGATGGTCCATTAGCCTGGGGAGCTTCGGCAGCAGCTCTCGGCAGGAAGGAACCTTGCAGTCAAAAATCCTGAGTGGATTGGTCTTGTGCCGGGTCTGGCACTGCCCGCAAAACTCCTCCAGCAGGGGCTCCATGACGGCAGCCAGCTTTCTGACATAGGCAGGTCGGCAGTTCGCATCTCCCACCGAGTTGACCACTACATCGAAGCGGTGAAGTCCGAGTTCGCTGAGGAAGCGGATGACGGCTTCGATCACCTCTGCCTCCAGGGCAGGGCTCTCCGAGCCAATCACCTCAATCCCCAGCTGGTGAAACTGTCGGTAGCGGCCCTTCTGGGGACGCTCGTGGCGGAACATCGGACCAATGTAGTAGAGGCGGCTCACAGAAGCTGCCCGGTCCAGATGGTGCTGGATGTATGAGCGAATCACCGGGGCCGTTCCTTCGGGACGAAGCGTAATGCTTCTTCCTTTGCTGTCCGGCAGAGAGTACATCTCTTTCTGGACAAGCTCAGTTGCAGAGCCGATTCCCCGGGCAAACAGCTCCGTCCACTCCAGAACGGGAGTCCGTATTTCCGCAAAGCCGTACCTGGCAAAGACACTCCGGATCGTGTCCTCGATGCGCTGCCACAGCTCCACTGTGCCGGGCAGAATGTCATGTGTTCCCTGTATTGACCGGATCGCCATAGTTTGACCAAAAAGAGAGATTATAGCGAGAGCGCCCCGCTTGTTCTATCCAGGGAGCTGAGGGGCTGAATGAGAACATGGCAGATCCGCTCCGTCCGCCCGTCGAGAAGACCACCCAGTGGTACGAATCCAGCCGTTCACCCACCGATTGAATTCACCCACCGATTGAACAAGATGCCGTGGTCCAATCGTATACTGGAAGTGTAAGAGGAGCTGCATGAAATTTCTCAAGCTTTTACTCAAGAACCTGTTCCGGAATAAGTTGAGGACCGCCCTCACCGTCAGCAGCATTGCCGCGTCCATCTTTCTGGTGGCAGTTCTCATCTCTCTCCTGGACGGACTCACCAACCCTCCGGAAACCCCGGATTCGGCCCTGCGCCTGATCACGCGTCACAAGATTTCGCTCTTCAATACCTTACCGGTGGGCCACCGGGAGAAAATCGCTTCTGTGGAGGGAGTCGAGGCAGTGATCGGCTCCCTGTGGTTTGGTGGGATGTACGACACCAAGGGAGTGGACCAGATGCTGGCCCAGTTCGCCATCGACACGGATCAGTTCTTTATGGTGAATCCGGACATGACGCTCCCTGCCGAGCAAAAAGAGGCCTTCCTGCAGGATCGTGGTGGGGCCATTGTAGGGAATGCCTTGGCGGATACGTTTGGGTGGAAGGTCGGTGATCGGATTCACACCCGGTCGAATCTGTGGCCCATCGAACCCCTGGAGTTGAACATCCGCGGGATCTACGAGGGAGGAGGAGACCAGGGAGGCGGAGTCTATTATCACTGGGACTACTTCGACGAGGCCATCAAAGAGGCCGGCATTCTCGATGCTTTTACGGGCACCTTCTCGATTCGAGCCCGCTCGCTAGAGGACGTCCCACCCATTGCCCGGAAGGTGGATGCGCTGTTCGAGAACTCCAGCACGCCCACCAAGACGGAAACCGAGAAGGCGTTCATCCTGGGATTCCTCAACATGCTGGGCAATGTCCAGTTCCTGATCAGCGGAATCTGCACAGCCGTTCTCTTTGCCGTCATCCTGGTAGCCGCCAACACGATGGCAATGTCTATCCGGGAGAGAAGCCGGGAAATCGGGATTATGAAAGCCCTGGGTTTTCGCCGGATTCAAGTGCTGAGTTTGTTACTATTCGAGTCCGTTCTTCTGGCTTTGCTCGGATCTGCCCTGGGGGCCGGTCTGGCTCGACTGCTACTCGCCAACGCAAACCTGGCTGTGCAGAGCGGCGGTATGGTGCCCAACCTGACCGTCGGGGCCGGCATTTTTCTCTTCTGTACGGGGACCGGAGTTCTGGTGGGACTCCTGGCCGCCGCAATTCCCGCTTTCCGGGCGGCCAACCGGCCGGTGGTGGAAGCTATTCGCAGCGTGGTTTGATAAGCACAAGGGCTTTCAGGAATGAAAATACCTCTCAAATACAACCTTCGAAGCCTCTGGGTGCGCAAGGTCGGAACCCTGATGACCGCATTGGGTATCGGTCTGACCGTGGCGGTCCTGGTGACCATGATGGCGCTGGTTCGGGGTCTGGACAGCACTTTCATGGAAACAGGACAGGAACACGATCTGATCGTCCTGCGCAAGGGGGCAGCGAACGAAACCAACAGCTATTTCAACCGCGATTTCTTTCCGACCGTTCGGCATCTTCCGGGTGTGGCCAAAGGAGAGGATGGAGAGCCGCTGGCAGTGGGCGAAATGGTGGTCGTTATCAACCATCCCCGCCGCAGTGGCGAGGATTCGAATGTGATCGTCCGGGGAACAACTCCTCTGGGTCTGGCAATGCGACCCGAAGTGGAAATGGTGAAGGGGCGCTTCTTTCGAAAAGGGCTTCGGGAGATCATCGTGAGCCTTTCTCTGGCCAACCGGTTTCAAGATATGGCGCTCGGGGACCAGCTGGCGACGGCAGGACGGACATGGAATGTAGTGGGCGTTTTTGAGGCAGGAGGCTCCGCCTATAACTCCGAGATCTGGGGCGATTATGATGAAATCGCTCAGGCCTGGAGCCGAAGGATCTATTCGTCCATTCTGGTTCGAACCACCGGAACCGAGGCCGCCCAGGGGTTTCAGAACAGGATTGACGCGGATCGGCGAATACAGCTCATGGCGGTTCCTCAGAGGGACTATTATGAGCAGCAGACCACGAGTTCGGTTGGAATCAAGGCCCTGGGCTGGTTCCTGGCCGTGGTGATGGGAATCGGGTCTTGCTTCGCCGCCATGAACATGATGTACGGCAGCATCATGGGCCGTTTCAAAGAGGTTGGCACTTTGAGATCGATTGGCTTCAAACGCAGCAGCATTCTTGCTTCTTTTCTCATTGAATCTATTCTGCTGGCGGTTCTGGGAGGCCTGATCGGTTGTGTGCTGGCACTTCCCGTCCACGGGATCTCGACGGGGACCACCAATTTCACTATGTTTACGGAAGTCCTGTTCAACTTTCGCATCACTCCGGACATCCTCTTGAAGGCTGTTCTCTATTCCGCTGTGGTGGGCATTCTGGGAGGCTTCTTCCCGGCTTTGCGTGCCGCACGTCTGAAGCTGGTCGAGGTTCTGAGAGACTGATGATGAGAGAGGATCTGAAAGCCTTGCGAATCGATCGAGATCAAAAGAAATCCGGCTCTCGCGGCCCTGCCTTGTGGCTGATTCTGCTGATGGGTCTGTTTCTGGGAGCGGTCATCACCTTTTCCACCTTCCAGATCTACTTTTCCGACAACGAAGTGCCTGCTCAGTCGGTGGCGGCAGCCGACTTGAATAAGGTTTCGCGGCCCGAGCCGCCGACGGTCGAGGCCGGAGAGCCCATCCTGATGGCTTCGGGCTATATCGTGCCTCACCATCGAATCGAGGTGGGGTCCAGAATTGTGGGCAAGATCTCCTGGGTCGGTGTGGAAAAGGGGGATCTGGTCGAGAAGCATCAACTTCTCGTCAAGCTGGACGACAGTGAGTTCCGGGCCCAGCACGAGCAGGCCGTCGCGTCCCGGGGTACAGCAGCAGCCCGACTGGAGGAGCTGGAGGCCGGTACCCGCCCCGAAGAGATCGAGCGGGCTGCAGCGGAAGTGGAGCGGGCCAGAGCCGATCTCCGCAACGCGGAACTGGAGCATCGTCGACTCAGGGCACTGCAGGACAGCGGAATCATTTCCGAACAGATGCTGGATGATGCAGATTCGCGGGAGGACATGGCGCGGGCGGCTGCAAGCGTAGCCGAAAAGAGCCACCGGCTGGCAGTGCTGGGACCGCGCCAGGAGGAGATTGACTCCTCCCGGGCAGAGCTGGAGAGAGCGAGTGCGACGGTGCGCTACTGGGAGACGCAACTCGCACTTACGGAAATCAGGGCACCGGTGTCGGGAACGGTGCTCGAGAGAGTCGCCGAAGAAGGCGAGATGGTGTCTACGTCTTTCGCCGGCGGGGCGGTGGTGGTGGCACTGGCCGACCTGGCCGATCTGCAGGTGGAGCTGGAAATCAGCCAGTCAGATTTCCACCACATTGACGAGCGCAATGGCTGTGAGATGTCGCCGATTGCCTACCCGGATCGAAAATACGCCTGTGCGGTTGTCGAGATTGCGCCGGAGGCCAACCGGCAGAGAGCCACCATCCAGGTCAAGGTTCAGGTCCTGGAACCGGATGCCTACCTGCGGCCGGAGATGGATGCCGAGATCACGGTTTTCAAGCCTGAGGAGAATGAGGAGTAGCGAGGCAAGCGGAGGATCGTCAAGATGAGAAGTCTGCTGGTCGAAGTCAGAGAGCTGGGAAGAGTCTTCACCAAGGGGGCTCAGCATGTCGTGGCCCTGGAGAACATCAACCTCGAGATCCAGGAAGGAGAATTCGTCAGCCTGATGGGTCCTTCGGGTTCCGGAAAGACGACACTCCTCAACCTGATGGCCGGGGTCGATCTACCCACCTCCGGCAGCCTTCGGGTTCTGGAAACTGAGCTGGTGGGCATGAGTGAGGATCAACTGGCCACCTGGAGGAATGAGAACCTCGGCTTCGTCTTTCAACACTTCAATCTGATTCCGGTGCTCACGGCCTTTGAGAATGTGGAGCTGCCCCTGTTGCTGACCTCGCTTTCCAAGTCGGAGCGGCGCCAGCATGTGGAGACAGCCTTGCGATTGGTGGGGCTGACCGAGCGCATGAGTCACTATCCGAGAGAGCTTTCGGGAGGGGAGGAGCAGCGCGTGGCTATCGCACGAGCGATTGTGACCGATCCCAGCCTGATCCTGGCCGACGAGCCCACGGGAGACCTGGATGCCGACTCGGCAAAGGCCGTGCTGGACATCCTGGCTGCCCTGAACCAGGACTTCGAGAAGACCATCGTGATGGTGACCCACGACCCGAAGGCGGCTGCCTACGCCCGGACCAGGCATTATCTCGAGAAGGGTGTGCTGCAGACCCAGGGAAAAGCGGAGCCGGCTGTTGGGTTCTAGGTTCTGGGTTCTAGGTTCTGGGTTTCTCGAGTTTGCTCAACTCTCGCCGGAGATTCCGCCCAGGGCCCTGATTCAGTGAGTGTCGGTCTGTCAGCTTGTGAGTCTGTCAGTCCTCAAGTGTCACCCCGTCCATGCACGATCACTACCCAGAACCCAGAACCCAGAACCCAGAACCCAGAACCCAGAACCCAGAACCCAGAACCCAGAACCCAGAACCCAGAACCCAGAACCCAGAACCCAGAACCTATCTCCCCACCCTCCGGTAAATGTTGAAGCCGAAGGCGTAGTCGGTGGTGGTGGCGTTGACCGCGTAGCGGCTTGGGCTCATGTAGCGATTGTTGGTGATGAGCACCTGGAAAACGTGTCGCCTGGTCCTGATTTTGAGGCCGCCGGCCAGGGAGGCCCGATCGTTCCCAAAGCCCCCGAACCCGGCCAGGCGTGGGATGTACTCTCCGACCAGGGAAACACGCCGATTGAAGGCAATGTCGGTCCCCACACCCAGGGAGAAGGTGTGGTTCTTGTCTCCGTTCACGGCCCCGGGACGAAACTCAGCCTCCACATCGGAGCGTGAATTGAAGACGACGATCGGCGCTGCATGGAGACGGAAGGCCTTATAGTCCCATTGAGCCGGAACCTCGATGAATCCAGTGTAGTGTCTCTTGAAATTGCCTTCGCCCTCCATTCCGCCGCGAACGGCGATCTTGAAGGGAGCTTCTTTCCGGGTGAGAAGCTCCACAGTGCTGCTGAATCCGACCCGCTGATCAAAGCGTTCACGGGAAACTCCAACACTGAGCCGGTCGGTCAGGGAGTAGACTATCCCCAGGGTGATATTGGCTCCGGAATCAAGTCCGAAAGCATTGCCGCTATCGAGAGATCCATCGTTCACGATGGATCCCAGGAAACGGTGCTGAATCAGGACTTCGACGTTCCCCCGGTTCAGATCAACGGGAGCGCCCATGTGGACAACCCGCGGGTCATCATTGAGCCTTCTGGTCATGCGGGGCTCGGGTGAGGGCTCCTGGCGCTGGACGACGGGAAGGATCTCCACCTGGTCGCCGGCAACAGAGTAGCCACTGGCAGTGTAGACATAATCGCCGGTTGTATTGTCGTCTCCGTTGGCGGCATTCCCGGCGGCGTTGAAGAGGACGTCTCCGAGGGCCTGATCGGGTGCGATCCAGTTCACGGTGAACTCGACAGGACCGTGCTGCAGGCCCTTTCTGGACCCCGCCTCGGTGTGGGAGGCGTACTGGACACGACCAGCAGTCTGAACCTGGGAATGGTCATCCGCAGGCTCGAGCGCTCCGGCCTGCTCTCCCCTGCCGGCAAAGCGGGCGGAGAGTTCAAATCCCCAGCGCTGCTGCCCGGGCTGGCCGATGACCACGATAATCGGGTAGGTTTCACCCGGCTGGTATCGGTCCGGCACCCCCCGCAGATAAAAGACCCCGCCCAGGGTCCGACCGTCGTTCAATAGAAAGCCGTTGTGGCATTGCAGGCAGGTATCTTCGTCAAATCCACCGGTCAGTCGGGGTAACGGCCCTCCGGAGTAGGCCATGAGGAGGGCGGTCAAGGGTAAAATCGAAGCAGCCAGAAGTCCAGTTATGTGTCGCATCTTCATGATGTCAAACCTTTCCGTGGTTGGAGTATTAAGATAGTAAAATGGGGTGGTGCGCTGGTTGACCGCCCATTCCCGACTTGGGTGAGGACAGGCAACTTGACTCCTTTGTCATGGACGGCGTCACATTGCCTCCGGTTCATCCGATTCGACGACTGGCCCTGGAATGTGGGTTGCTTTACAGGATAGAGTCGGAACGAGCTAGCCATGCGCATCGGAATTGATTACCGGCCGGTCCTGCGCCCCAACTCAAGGCGTCGGGGTATCGGAAAATTCACGGCCAGTCAGATTGAGCACATCCTGCAGCTGGGCGGACATGACTTCGTGCTGTATACGATCGGCAGCGAGAGGGCATTCCTGCCCGGAAAGGTGATCTGGAGGGAGTTGCCACAGATCCGGCGGCCCAGCCGGCTCAACTGGCTGCTGGACCGTTGTCGATTACACAAGTGGATCGATTCTGATGGTCTCGACCTCTATCACGCGACCGAAGTAACAGCGGTTCCCCAACGCTGCACCTGCCCGCTGGTTGTCACCGTGCATGACGTGATTCCACTGGTCTACTGGGAGCAGATGAAGTCCAGAATGCCAGTCGACTATCGGATCGGCCTGAAACACTCCTACAAGCGAGTCGAAATCGCCGACCGGATTGTCACCATTTCCCAATCAGCCAGACAGGACATCTGTTCGTACCTGGGAATTGGAGAGGAGCAGGTTGAGGTCGCGTACCCGGCTGCAACCCCTTGTTTCGACCTCTGGAGCCCCCTACGGCCAGGCATAAACTGAAGAACAAGTATGGGATCGAGAGCCCCTTCCTGTTCTACGTGGGCGGGAGTGACTTTCGGAAGAACCTCGATTTTCTGATCACGGGCTTCGCGCAGATTCGAGATCAAGGATATGAGGGATCACTTGTTCTGGCAGGGGAGACCTTCCGCACGAAGATTCCCGAAATTCAGATCCTTTCTCGTAAGATCAGACAGTTCGATCTGGAAAAATGGATCCTCCGTCCCGGCTATATCGAGGATGACGATCTGCCCGCCTTTTACAGCGCCAGTGATCTCTTTGTCTTTCCCTCGCTTTACGAAGGATTCGGTTTACCCGTACTCGAAGCCCTGGCCTGTGGCGCCCCGGTCCTGACCTCTGACCGGTCTTCTATCCCCGAAGTAGGGGGAGAAGTGGTCGAGTATTTTGATCCGGAAAGATTGGCAGATCTGGTGGCCGGAGTATTCCAACTGCTCGAGAATCCCATACGACTCGGGCAAATGCGGGAAGCCGGCCCGGGCAGAGCGGCCCAGTTCAGCTGGGAAGAGAATGCCAGAGCCATGGCGTCGATCTACGAGTCGTTGAAATAAATGCCCCTAAACTTTCTAAGATGGAAAGAGACTTCATGAGCTATTCATCACCGCTGATTGCCATTGTCATTGTAATGAGTCTCGGCTGGGTCAGTCCTCAGTCGAGGAGCGACGCCGTCCCCCGCGACCTGCCGAAAGCTTTTCAGCAATTGGTTCCACGGGGCGCCACCCCTTCGGTCGACGCCCCCGAGTTCGTATCTGCCGACGTCGCCGAATGGCATCTGCCTCCCACTCTCCAATCTGAAATCTGAGATCAAGTATGAGAGGGGCCTCAGGCCGCGACGTCTTGAAAGTGGGAGGTAGATTCAGGGCAGCGACCGTTTAAATCCTCCCGGGAGCCGCCCTGAGTCTACCTCCCACTTTCCGCCGGAAGCGTTACCCATCCAGGGAGCTCCGGGGGAAGTGCTGCAGAAGCCCTGTCTGGTCAATCAGAAAGGCGTAGTAGAAGGCCGTCTCTTCATAGCCCTTGTAGCGACCCGAAGGCCCGCTGTGGCCAGCCTCCAGATTGGTTTTCAGGAGCACTTTGGCAACACACTCCGTCAGGGACACAAGAAGCACGGACGATTGAGCCGTAGTCGAAAGAGAAGCGTCGGGCCTGTGGTGGCTTGAACTTCTGCTAATCTGAAGCGGACATGAAGGAGGGCTATTTTCAGCAGGTCTACCGCATCGTGCGGGCGGTTCCTCCCGGGAAGGTGACCACCTACGGAACCGTGGGCTGGGCCATGCGTGCACTGCAGCGGGGAAGTGATGTTCCCTGGCACCGGGTGATCAATGCTCAGGGGCGCGTCAGCCTGCCTTCGCCATCAGCCGAATTGCAGCGGGCACTTCTGGAGTCTGAAGGAGTAGAGTTTGACGAAAGCGGCGGGTTGGACCTGGCCCGCTACGGATGGAACAGTCCAATTGAAAATTAAAAATTATTCGCTTTGCTCGTTGCGGTTCCTTAGCACGCTTGACTCTTCCCTTGAATGTCACTGGGCCAAGTCGATGCACATTGAGCCGCCGACAGTTTGAAAAATTCCTAATTTTTTAATCTTTAAGTCGGAAGCCCGGAGACCATGGCGGTAAGCCGTCAAAAAGAGGGCTCGATCGCGGAGCTTTTTGATCGTCTTAAAGAGCCGCCTGGTCTCGTCCTGGGTCAGGAATTGGATCGTTTTCTTTCGGCGCTGTCTATAGGTTTTCGTCGGGGTCATTAAAAACTCAACAGTATAACTGTACTGTTGAGAAATGTAGCAGGGAATCCGTTGGAGGGGGCTTTCTGACCGTTGCGGCAGCCTTCCGGTCTTGTCATTCACACTCCGTGCTACGCCGATGGAACGGCCTCCCGACCCTCTCTGTTCACCGGTTGAGGGGCTGGATACTTCCCTGGCATCCGTCCCTCAGGCGTCGAGCAGATCCTAGTTCACCTCCCTTACCTCGACGGTGACTTTTTGGATCTTGCCGGTAAAGCGAGTCTCTTCTCGACCGATGCCGATACCTTCGACCACGGGCGTCTGATTGTCGAGGCCGAGATCTGCGGTCTCATCAGCGGAGAACATCAAGGGTTGTGTCTTCTCGACACGACCCTCCGCGACGGTGTCCCCATTCACTGAAAGCGTTGCCGTGCCACCCTTTCCGAGGCCGCCACCGTCATAGTCAAAATCGAGTATGACCGTTGCTGGGCCAGCGGGAATTTTTTGATTCGCCGCAACCGTATACCGCGAGAGACCCAGAAAATTGTAGGTGTAGGCTGGCTTGCCATCCTTCATGTACAGCGACCAGCCGCCGAAACGCCCACCTTGGGCCAGAATCACACCATTCGCTTCGCCCTCAGGGATCTCGACCTCTGCCGTGATCGTCTTCGACTGGTTCTTCACGTTGATGAAGGTGTTCTCAAGCATGCCGTCCATTCCGGCGTAGAGCGTAAGCGATTTCCGTCCACCCATGACATCCGGACGGCCGGCGAGAGCGGGATTCACACGCTCGATGACACGGTCATCGATGGGCAGTACGTGATATTTCTCTGCCTCGATCATGAACAGGGCCTGCAGTTCCTCCAGCTTGTCGGGCTGTTCACCGGC
Source organism: Acidobacteriota bacterium (assembly GCA_965205345.1). Classification (GTDB taxonomy): domain Bacteria; phylum Acidobacteriota; class UBA6911; order RPQK01; family CBDAPI01; genus CBDAPI01. The sequence goes on from CBDBGQ010000057.1 coordinate 366,102, forward strand.
CAGATTCCGGGTGAGGCTGAAATCCTCACGGACGTTGTAGAGGTCCCAGGTATCCGATTCCAACGGCTTCTGTTTACCGGTCTGCCACGGGGCCCGGTGAAGGGTACGGGCAAGCCAGCCATCGCGATAGATCGCCCGGTTGCCGAAAATCTCGAAGTACTGTGTGGTGTGCCGTTCCCTGGCCTTTGCATCGTTGAAGGTATCGAGCAGGCTGACGCCCTCGATGGGCGTCTGCGGCGTTCCGTTGACAATCTTGGGTTCCGGAAGACCCGCGGCCTGGAGAATGGTGGGGGCCACGTCGATGACGTGTGAGAACTGGGTGCGAAGGCCCCCTTTTTCCTCAATGCCATTCGGCCAGTGAATGATCATTCCGTTGCGGGTGCCGCCGAAGTCCGAGGCCACTTGCTTGGTCCATGAGAATGGCGAGTCGAAGGCGACGGCCCAGCCGGCGGCCATGTGCGGGAAGGTCTGCGGGCCACCCCACTTATCGATCAACGGGATGAGATCTTCCACTTTCTCGGTCACGGCGTTGAAGTAGGTCATCTCGTTGTACATGCCGACAAATCCACCCTCGGCACTCGTGCCGTTGTCGCCGGCAATGTAGATGAACAGGGTGTTGTCTATCTCGCCGATGTCCTCCAACGCCTCCACGAAGCGGCCGATCTCATAATCGGTCTGTTCCAGGAATCCGGCAAACACCTCGGCCTGGCGGGCGAACAGCCGACGATGGCCAATGGGCAGCGCGTCCCAATCCTTGATTTCTTCCGGCTTCTCGCCCAGTCTGGTATTCGCTGGGATAATCCCCATTTTCTTCTGGCGGTCGATCGTCTCCTGCCGAGTCCGGTCCCAGCCCTTGTCGAACTGGCCCTTGTACTTGTCCGCCCACTCCTTCGGAACATGGTGAGGTGCGTGGACGGCGCCGGTCGCGTAATACACGAAAAAAGGCTTGTCCGGCGTCATCGACTGCTGAGCTTTCACCCAGTTGATCGTCTGGTTGGTCATGTCGGTAGTGAAATGGTAGTTCTCTGTCTTCGGTGGAGTGACCCTGGTGACGCCGTCGTAGATCAGCGGATACCACTGATCCGTCTCGCCCCCAATGAAACCGTAGAACTTGTCGAAACCCTGATGGGTGGGCCAGCGGTCGAAGGGACCGGAAACGCTGGTCTCCCAGGCTGCTGTTTCGTGCCACTTGCCAAAGGCAGCGGTGCTGTAACCATTAAGCCTGAGCATCTCGGCCAATGGCGCTACGCTGTTGGGTACTTGCCCTGTGTTGCCGGGGAAGGCTGTCGCGGTCTCCATGATCGAGCCGGTATTTGTGGTGTGATGGTTCCGACCGGTCTTGAGCGCGTTTCTCGTCGGCGAGCAGAGTGCCGTCGTATGGAAGTTGTTGTACCGCAGGCCCGCTGCGGCGAGCCTGTCGAGGGTCGGTGTCTGGATGGGACCGCCGAACGTGCTGGGTCCGCCGAAGCCTATGTCGTCGATCAATACGATCACGACGTTGGGGGCGTTCTCGGGTGCCTTCACCTCGAACCGCGGCGGCGGTTTCGCGTTACGCGCGTCCAGCTCGCTGTAGGTCAGTCGGTCGGGTTCCGGAATTGGTAGGACCGAGCGATCGAGCTTCTCCTGTGTGGAAGCCAACCCGACCAAACCGGCCAGAAGAGCCACCGCCGTGCAGGTCGTTTTTAAGATTGAGTGCTTCATATTCTCCTCTCGGTTTGTGAAGTGCCAGCCAACATGGATCGAACGGGAGAGCGCTTGGCAGAAGTCCTCTGCCTGGTACTCTTCTAGAGCGCCAAATCTTCTCACTTTATCTACTTCGGAGGGAAGGTATTGCCGCGATTACGGCGTTGAAAAGCCAAAGCATGACCTTGATCTTTAATGGAAGCTCCATTTTTGATGCCGGCGATCTAGCTCCGTCTCGATCTCTGCTCGCGACTCGGGGAGTGGGTCATCTGGTTTGAATGTCATCAAATCCCGATCTTCTCAACTTCATGTGAAAGAGCAATCCAAGTACAGGCTAGGACCCCATCAGCCAGGGGGTCACCGGCGTCAGGTCGCATACTCGAACATCATATTCGTGCGCCAGTAGGCGACAGCCTGGCCGGCCTCATGGTAGTGAGCATCTCCTTATCGGTTGACGTCCCCATAGGAACTCCTCCTTACTTCAAAGACGAGCCAAACTCAAAAGCTGGTCGTGGATCTCTTCATTGTCCTTGCGATTGATTGCGACTCGGATCTCATGCGGTGGCGGGCCGTGCACACAGGAATGCCCACTTCAATTTTTAATTTTCAATTAGCCAGTGGGCCCCAGGCTGTTGGCAGGTCTTTGCTAGAATGGCAGGATCTTGGGCGCTGGAATGGAAGGGTGGAGCTGTAGATGCGCAAGTGGTCAATACCACAACTGCAAAGAGCACTCCTGGTTCTCATCGCCGGTCTGATCGTATGGTCGGGAACGCTGGAGGATCCGGAACAATCCTTTTTTCTCTTTGAATCGGGCCACGTTCGCCCTCTGGCTCTTTCTCCGGGTGACGATCTTCTTGCGGCCGTCAACACACCCGACAACCGGCTTCAAGTCTTCAGTCTGAAGGGTAACCTGCCCCTTCCCATCGGCGAGGTGCTGGTGGGGTTGGAGCCTGTGGCAGTGGCGGTCCGGGGAGAGACCGCCTATGTAGTCAACCACCTCTCCGACAGCATCTCGGTGGTCGACCTGAGTGATCCCAGACGCCCCTTCGTAAGAGAAACCCTGCTCACGGGCGACGAACCGCGGGACATTGTCATCGGCGGGCCCGACCACAATCGGCTTTTTGTCACTGCGGCCCATCAAGGGCGAAACCATTCCCTTGATCCAGAATTGACGAGCCCCGGAGCCGGTCGCGCTGATGTCTGGGTCTGGAACACACTTGACCTGGCCGCAGATCCCTTCATTCTGACCTTTTTCGGAGATACGACCCGAGCTCTGGCGGTATCTGCGGACGGAACACGAGTCTGGGCTGCCGTGTTTCTGTCCGGCAATCAGACAACGGTCTTGAATGAAGGGGCTGTGATCGCCCCCGGGGGCGGTCCTCTGGATCCGGGGACTCTTATCAACTTGCTGATCAATGACGGGTTTGTCTCGCCCGGTCTGCCCCCGCCGCACGAGACGGAGCAGGGCGAAGAAGCGCCTCTTACAGGACTGATCCTGAGATGGGACGGCGCTGCCTGGCGGGACGAGTCGAATCGGGACTGGACTCCGAGAACTCGTTTCCGGCTGCCGGATCTGGACGTCTTTGAAATCGATGCCACTGTCAGTCCGCCCCAGCTGGTGCATTCTTACCCGGGGGTGGGGACGGTGCTGTTGAACATGGCTGTCCATCCCACCGACGGAACCGTGTACGTCTCGAATCTCGAGGCCCGCAACCAGATTCGCTTCGAGCCCGAGTTGAGGAGCAACTTTGTCCGAAATCGAATCACCCGTCTGAGCGAAGGATCCGTCACCTCCATTCCGCTCAATCCACACATCGACTACACATTCCCCGAGGGGTCGCCCGGGGAGCGGGATTCGAGTCTGGCCTTTCCCGCCGATCTGATCTGGTCTTCCGACGGCGAGAGGCTGTATGTGGCCGCCCTGAGCTCCAGAAAGATCGGTGTTTTGAACCGCCAGGGCGAAGTCACGGGTCGCATCACCGTGGGAGGAGGTCCAGGTGGCCTGGCCCTGGACGAGGAAAGAGGGCGGCTCTACTGCCTGAACCGATTTGACCACACGATCTCGGTTGTCGACCTGGGTCAGGCTCGTGAAGTCCACCGTCTGCCGCTGGGCTACAATCCCGAGCCCGCAAGAGTCCGGGAAGGCAGGCGGGTGCTCTACAGTGCGGCAGAGTCAGGGCATGGAGATACCTCCTGCGCCAGCTGCCACATTTTTGGAGACTTTGACGGTCTGGCCTGGGACCTCGGGGATCCGAGCGGAGTCACCGCTGAGAACCCGCTGGTCATCGTTGAGCCGCAGGAGGATGACACCTTGAGACCTTTTCATCCCATGAAGGGGCCGATGACCACACAGAGCCTGCGCGGGCTCATGGGTGCCGGGGCCATGCACTGGCGGGGCGACCGCAACGGAGGCTTTGAAGAACCGTTCAGCGAGTCCAAAGCCTTCCTGGCCTTTCGCCCAACCTTCACAGCGCTGATGGGCCGGCCTGAAGAACTGCCCGTGGAGAAAATGGAGAAGTTTCGCGACTTTGTGCTCGACATTCACTACCCGCCGAATCCGATTGCCCCTCTGGATGGAACTCTGACCCCAGAGCAGTTGCGGGGCAAGGAGATCTTCGATTCCGATGGCACCCGCCAGGGTCCGGGAGGCGACGGCTCGCCCTGCAGTTCCTGTCACACCCTGCCCCGGGGGACCGAGGGGCGGGCGTCTTTTGAAGGTCTGGTTCAGGATGTCAAGGTCGCCCATCTCCGTAACCTGTACCAGAAGGTGGGCATGTTCGGCCTTGCGCTTCCCAATACGGCCAGGACTATCCCGAACTTCCCGCTTCCGATCCTGGAGGCCACACCCACTCCGTTGCTGGGAGATCAGGTGCGAGGTTTCGGGTTTCTGCACGATGGCTCCATACCCACGCTCTTCAACTTCTTCCGGGCCGCCACCCAGCAGTTCACTTTCGACGACGATGCCGAGGGTACGGGGGACGAGAAGGTGAAAGCGCTGCAAGCTTTTCTCTTCTCCTTTCCAACCGGACTGGCCCCCGTCGTGGGGCAGCAGACCACCATAAATGGCCAGAACCTGGGTCAGCGAATCGCTCGGCTGGAGCTGCTCAAGGCGCGAGCCGAGGCCGGAGACGGAGATCTGGTTGCCAGTGGGATCCTGCAGGGCGAAGCGAGGGGGATGTTTTACCTGGGTGAGGGAGTCTTTCAGACCGACCGCAAGGATGAAGAAATCTCCTGGCAGGAGATCCTGGAGACCGTGGAGGCAGGTAGTGCACTGCTGACCTTCGCTGTCGTTCCGCCTGGTAGCGGCTTTCGCATCGGGGTGGACCAGGATTCCGATGCCGTCCTCAACGGGGACGAAACTCCGAGACGCGCTCCACCCGTGAAGGGATGGCAGCGGCGCCGCTAGCAGTCCGGGGAGAAAGTCGCGCGCCAGGGACATAATCGATGGTTCACTTGATCCAGCGCGCTGCAGATTTCGGAACGTCCCCGGCTATCGTCGACCAGGCAGGAGAACACACCTTCACCGATCTGGACCAGACAGCCGGAAGGATCGCCGCCTGCCTCTCGGCAACCCTTTCCCGGCCGAGCGGCAGCCGGGTTGCCCTTTTGATCGCCCCCGGCTTCGAATATGTCGTGACTCTGTGGGGTATCTGGAGGGCAGGGGCGACCGCCGTACCTCTGTGTCTGAGCCACCCCCCACTCGAGATTCAGTTCGCACTGAAGGACACCGGAGCGGAGCTGGCAGTGGCTGGGTCCGGAGCATTGGAACTGCTCCAAAAAGGAGCGTCAGGAACGGACTGCACGGTGCTGCCTGGGACGGACCTGGGGAGAAGCAAGGAAAACAGGAGAAGAGATGTTTCCACCGCCGCAGACGCAATGATCCTGTACACCAGCGGATCTACCGGGAAGCCCAAGGGAGTCGTTCTTTCACACGCCAACCTGGAAGCTCAAATCAAGATGCTGTGCTCAGCCTGGAGCTGGGCTCGATCGGACCGCATCCTCCACACTTTGCCCCTTCACCATACCCACGGCATCGTCAACGCTCTCCTGTGTTCGCTGTGGTCCGGGGCCGTCTGCGAGTTTCTTCCCCGTTTCGAGGCCGCTTCGGCCTGGCAGCGTCTGGCCTCTTCGGAAATCACCCTCTTCATGGGTGTTCCCACCATGTATGCCAGGCTCATTGCTCACTGGAAGGGGCTGGCCCGGGAAGAGAGGGAGGTGCTGGGGCGAGGATGTGCGCAGCTGCGCCTGATGGTCTCGGGATCCGCTGCCTTACCGGTGGAAGTGTTCCATGAATGGAAGGAGATGACCGGCCACACGCTGCTGGAACGCTACGGGATGACCGAAATCGGCATGGCTCTCTCGAATCCGTTGCAGGGCCAGAGAAGGGCTGGAACAGTGGGAGCACCTTTGGCGGGGGTTGAAATCCGCCGCATCACCGAAGACGGCACTGCCCTCACCCAGGACCACATCCCGGGCGAGATCGAGGTGAAGGGTCCGGCCGTCTTCGAGCAATACTGGCAGCGGCCCCGGGAGACAGGTGAGAGCTTTCATGACGGCTGGTTCCGCACTGGTGATGTGGCAGTCATCCAAGACGGTTACTGGAAGATCCTAGGGCGCAAGTCGGTTGACATCATCCAGACCGGCGGCTACAAAGTGTCGGCGCTGGAAGTCGAGAATGTACTGTCGAGCCACAGGCTGATCCAGGAATGTGCAGTGATTGGCGTAGCCGACAAGGTCTGGGGTCAGAGAGTCTGTGCCATTGTGAGTCTGGAACAGGGACAGGTACTGGAGCTGGAGGATCTGCGTTCCTGGTCGAAGGAGTGGCTGGCCCCGTACAAGGTTCCCACCCGGCTCGTGATTCTGGATTCGCTTCCTCGCAATCCAATGGGCAAGGTAGTGAAGCCCTTGCTCCTGGAGATGCTCTCGGACGGACCTGAAGCTGCCGGCACGAGAAACGGATGAAACTACAGGAGATTGCACACAAGTCCGCCACTGAATTGCGTCACCTCATCGCCGAACGTGAGCTGTCGCCGGTCCAGGTGGTCAAGGCCTGTCTGAATCAGATTGGGAGGTGGAACGGCGACGTCAACGCAGTGGTGACGCTGTCGCCGGAAGTACTCGATGACGCCCGCCGAGCAGAACAGAAGATCATGGCGGGGGAGAAGCTGGGCCCCCTGCACGGCCTGCCTGTTGGAATCAAGGACATCACTCCGGTGGCCGGCATGCGCACCACCTTTGGCTCGAGTGTCTACGCGGATCACGTGGCTGAAGAGGATGCTCTGATCGTCAAGAGGCTCAAGCAGTCAGGCGCGATCATTCTGGGAAAAACGAACACCTCGGAGTTCGCAGCAGGTGCCAACACTTTCAATGAGGTGTTTGGCCCCACCCGGAATCCGTGGAATCTGCGACTGACACCAGGAGGTTCGACGGGAGGCGGTGCCGCCGGTCTGGCTACAGGCATGTTTGCACTGGGGGAGGGAACGGATCTCGGGGGTTCGCTGCGGATTCCTGCCGCCTTCTGTGGCGTCGTCGGTCTGCGCCCGACCACCGGTCTCGTCCCCACCCATCCATCCGACTACCTGTGGGACAGCCTTTCAGTCACCGGTCCCATGGCCAGACGGGTGGAAGACATTGCCCTCATGCTTCAGGTCATCTCCGGCCCGTCCCTGGAGTCGGTGTTAGCCCAGCCCGTGGAGGGCCGTGATTTTGTAGCTGCAGTTGAAGGGAATCTCGAAAGTGGGCTCGCTGTTGCCTACAGTCCCGACCTGTCCGGAATCGGAATCGACTCGGAAATTGAAAAGTGCTGCCGCAGAGCTGCCAACGATCTGAACTCGGCCGGTTTGAGGGTGGACGAAGTGGAGGTAGATCTTTCCTTCAGCCGGAAAGCCTTTCTCGCGCTGAGAGGCCAGTGGATGCTGTCCCACCATCTGGGCCGGCTGGAACACCTGGATTCGTTCGGCCCCAACCTGGCGGGAAACATTCGTGCCGGACTCGAGCTGAAGTCATACGATCTGGCCGCGGCTGAGCAGGTGCGAACCACGATCTGGCATCAACTACGCCGTTTCTTCCAGCGTTACGATCTGCTTTTGACTCCCACCACGGCGGTAGCTCCCTTCCCGGTGAAGGCTGCCTATCCGGAGATCGTGGCGGGCCGGAAGATGGAGACCTACATTGACTGGGCGGCGCCCACTTTTGTCTTGAGTGTCAGTGGTCTGCCGGTCGCATCCGTCCCCTGCGGAAAGGACTGGCGCGGCCTCCCCGTCGGGATACAGATTGCCGGCCCTCCCCGCTCAGAAGAACGGATCCTGCGGGTGGCACGGGTGATTCAGGAAGCCAATCCGATCGGCCGGCCCTGAGGAGATTCCACGTTCCACGTTCCACGTTTCACGTTCCTCACGGTTGGGGCTCTCTTCGTTCCAGACCACGTGAAACGTGAAACGTGGAACGTGAAACGTGGAACGGAATTCACCCCATCCACAGCTTGATGGCGAAGACGACGATGGTCATCGTCACCACTCGGCGCACCCAGGCGTGCCCGTGAGTCAGAGTCAGCCGGGCTCCCAGCCGACCCCCCACAGCAAAGCCGGCGGCCAGCACCATACCGGTCACCCACACCACCTTGCCCTGCCAGGCAAACACCGCCAACGCCATCAGGGTAAACACCAGAACCGTGAGCACCTTTACGGCGTTTCCCCGAACCAGGTCCAGCCCCGCCCAGGTGGTGGCCGCCAGCAGTAAGAACCCCACGCCGACCTGTACGAAGCCGCCGTAAATCCCCACCGCAAAGAAGGCCAGGCTCAGAAACAGGGTGCTGCGCTGCACACCGCGTGCCGAATCCTGCAGCTTGAAAGGGTTCCAAAGGGTCCACAAGGTGACCGCCACCATGAGGATGGCCAGGATTTTCTGAAAAGCCTCGTCCTCCAGCCGGACAGCCACCAGGCTCCCCACCAGAGCCCCTCCCGCCGCCGGCAATGCAGCCCATCGAAAGGATCTCCAATCCAGTACTCCTTTCCCCGAAAAGCTATGGACAGCAGCTGCACTCTCGACCAGTATCCCGACCCGGTTGGTGCCATTCGCCACCGTGGCGGGAAGTCCCAGGAAAATGAGAACCGGAAGGGTCAGAAACGACCCGCCGCCGGCGATCACGTTCAATGTGCCCGCCGTCGCCCCGACCAGCAAAAGGATCACGTATTGAAGCCAGCTCTCCATCGACTCTCCATTCTGCTGATTCCGATGGACAACTTCCAGGGCTCTCAGGAGTCCACTCGCTGTCGCTCGCGGCCCTCCGCGTTCCAAGTTCCAAGTTCCATGGGCGTGTTGCCCAAACCGGAGGTTGCCTGTAGGGCACGGTTATCAACCGTGCCGAGCTGGACTCGGTGGCACAGGTCATCCATTTCCGGGCCATCGTTGCCACCTCCCTTGGTTCGGCACGCCAGGTTGGCGTGCCCTACAAAATCCCGACCACCCGCCAGATTGGCATGCCCTGCGAATTTCATCCGACCCGAGTCTACTTTCTTTCTGGTGCTGGAAGCTTCAGGAGTACAAAGGTCAGCCACGCCGGAAAAAAGTAGACTGTCCCCTTTTTTCCGCCCCCTTTTTTCCGCCGGTACAAGACCGGCCCCTACGAACGCTCCCGGCTCCGTTTGCTCGGATTTTTCTGGCTCAGGTCCACCGTAAACTTGCACTCCATCCAAAGGCATACTAAATTATCCCCAGCCCCCCGGGGGGGGAGTGTAATGGTCGCAACAGACACAGGAAAGCAGAAAAACCCCAAAGCAACCATCAGAGCTCCTGGCGGAAGCCAGGGGAAGAAACCAGGCACTTAGAACGAAGGAAAAAGACTATGGAAGAGAGACAGGAGATCCTGCGGCGGATGAAGAGTATCGAAGGTCATGTGGCAGGGGTTTCACGGATGGTGGAAAAGGATGCCTACTGTATTGACGTCGTCCATCAGCTCCTGGCCGTGCAGAAGGCGGTGCAGCGAGTGAGCGGGATCATCCTGGGCCAGCACCTGCGACACTGCGTGGCAGGCGCCCTGGAGGGCGGGGATCCAGAGAAGAAGGAAGAGAGGATCTTGGAGATTCTGAACGTATTTGAGGCAAATAGCCGTGGATAAAGAAGAAAGAGTTTCAAGAGTGGAGGCCGAGTCGGAGTATGAGGTGGAGACGGATGAGGTTGAGCTGGAAATCGGGGGCATGACCTGCGCCGGCTGCCAGGCGGCCGTGGAGAAGGCACTGGGGCGAGTCGATGGGGTGGTCGCTGCCAGCGTGAATCTGGCGACGGAGAGGGCGAAAGTCGTCCATCTGTCTGCAGCGACGCGAGTCGCTGATCTTGTGGAGGCCGTGGAGCAGTCCGGGTACCGGGCCAGTCAGGCGGGCACAGGCGTCGAGACGAAGCAGACCCGGCAGACTCAGGCCAAGTCGAGCCGGGCAGGCCTGGAGCTTTTCTGGTGGGGTCTTGCCTTCACTTTACCGGTTTTCGTGATCAGCATGGGCCGGGACTTCGGGTTGCTGGGAGAATGGGCCAGTGCTCCCTGGGTGAACTGGCTGCTTCTGGCTCTGGCCACGCCCGTTCAGTTCTATGTCGGATGGGGCTTTTATCGAGGCGCCGCGCGGTCGATTCGAAATGCCGCAGCCAATATGGACGTGCTGGTGGCACTGGGATCGTCCACAGCCTACTTTTTCAGTCTGGTGGTCCTGCTTTTCCAGGCTTTCGGATCGACGGCCCTGGGGACGCACACCTACTTTGAAACCGCCGCCGTCATTGTCACGCTGGTCAAACTGGGGAAACTGCTCGAGGAAAGGGCCAAGCGGAAGACACGGGAAGCCCTCACCGGCCTGTTTGATTTGAGGCCGCCGACAGCCCGGGTCCTGAAAGATGGTGGAGAGATTGAGGTGGCACTGGAGGAAGTCCTCGTCGGCGACACGGTGGTGGTCCGCCCGGGTGGGAAGATACCCGTGGACGGCCAGGTCAAGCAGGGCACCTCCTCGGTGGATGAGAGCATGCTCACCGGAGAGAGCATCCCGGTGGAGAAGTTAATCGGATCCGGCGTCACGGGCGGCACAGTCAACCAGAGCGGCCTTCTCGAGATTGAAGTCACTCGCACGGGTGACGACACGCGGCTGGCGCAAATCATTCGCATCGTGGAAGAGGCACAGGCCGGAAAGGCGGCTACTCAGGCCCTGGTAGACCGAATTTCTGCCGTTTTCGTCCCCTTCGTTCTGGTCGTGGCGGTGCTCACGTTCTTGATCTGGCTTTCGTTCTCTTCGCTGGGTGTGCCGGAAGCCCTGCTCAGAATGGTGGCCGTACTGGTTATTGCCTGTCCCTGTGCACTCGGATTGGCGACCCCCACAGCCGTCATGGTGGGCACAGGTCTGGCCGCCCGGGACGGGATCCTCTTCAAAAACGTGGACGCCCTGGAGGTGGCTCGTTCCATCGAAGTTGTGGTGTTCGACAAGACCGGCACGCTGACGGAAGGCCGTCCGGTCGTGACGGATATCGTGCCGGCTGACACGGACCTGGTCGTGGAGAACGAGGAAGGGGCCCGGCTGCGCGTCTTGCAGGTTGCTGCCTCGGTCGAGCACGGCAGCGAGCATCCCCTGGCCGGGGCGATCGTTCGGGAAGCGCGGCAGCAGGGAATCGAGCGGTCGAAAGTAGAGCAGTTCCAGTCGGTTGCGGGGAAAGGGGCTACAGCCCGGACGGAGACGGAGATGTGGGCGATCGGGAACCTGGCCTTCATGCGCAGCCAGAATGTGTATCTCAACGGGCTGGAAGCCGAACAGCAGCGACTGGCCGGGCAAGGAAAAACGACGGTCTGGGTGAGTCGAGATCAAACCGCTGTCGGTCTAATTGCCGTGGCGGATCAGGCTCGTCCCGGAGCCGCCCGAGTGGTCGAACGCCTTCAGGACGGAGGGCGGCGAGTTGTTCTTTTCAGCGGTGACAGTTCGGAAACGTCAGCAGCCATTGCTCGTGAGGTTGGGATCTCCGAACAGGTGGGTGAACTCACGCCGGAAGATAAGGCGGAACGAATCCGTGAGATGCAGGCGAACGGGGAAGCCGTGGCCATGACGGGTGACGGAGTCAATGATGCCCCGGCTCTGACTCAGGCGGATCTGGGCATTGCCATGGGAAGCGGGACCGACGTCGCTATTCAGAGCAGTGACATCACCATTCTCGGGAACCGCCTGGAGTTGATTCCGCGCGCTCTGCGAGTCAGCGACGTGACCATTCGGACCATTCGCCAGAACCTGGTTTGGGCCTTCCTTTACAACGTGGTCCTGATCCCGACGGCTGCGGGTGCCCTCTATCCTCTCGAATTCCTGCCCCATTTCATCCGCTCTCTGCATCCAGCCATGGCGGCCGTCGCCATGGCCTTCAGCAGCGTCAGCGTGATCGGAAACAGTCTCCGACAACGCCGGGTCCTGCGCTAAGACACCTCACTCTGCCGTGCCGGGGCCGTAGGGCACGCCAATCTGGCGTGCCGAACTTCCGGAGATGGCAGGGATTGCCGGTGGTACAGTTCGGCACGGTTGATAACCATGCCCTACAGATTGGCGTAAGGGTTACAGGTCCGCCACGGGCGTCGCGATCGCCGGGCCACGGCGCCTCCCACACTAAGAAACAATCAAGTCACTGGAAAGGACGAATCGAACTCCAGCCTGCTCCATTTCCCGGAAGGCCCTTTCGACATCTCCCTTCTGGAGGTCAATCCCCCGGCAACCGTCCGTCACCACCCGGGTCTGGAACCCCAGGCGGGCTCCGTCCAGGGCCGAATACTTGACACAGTAATCCGTGGCCAGGCCCAGCAGATAGATGGACTCTACGCCGTGTCCCCGGAGAAAGCTCTCGAGTCCCGTGGAGCGGCGCTTGGCGTTGTCGAAAAAGGTGCTGTAACTGTCGATTCTCGGATCCGTCCCCTTGTGAAAGGTCTTCTCAACGAATCTGGTCTTCAAGGTGGAGACCAGTTCCGCTCCGGGCGTACCCTGCACGCAGTGGACGGGCCACAGGATTTGCTCCAGCCCCTCCAGATCGATGGTCTCCCCAACCGACCGGCCCGGGTGGTTGACGGCAAAACTTCCGTGGTGGCGAGGATGCCAGTCCTGTGTGGCAACGACGAGTTCGAAGACGGCAGCTTCCAGGAGGCGGTTGGCGACCGGGACGACCCGATCTCCTTGCGAGACGGCAAGAGCGCCGCCGGGACAAAAGTCGTTTTGGAGGTCCACCAGGATGAGGGCGCGCAAATCCAGGTACCTAACTCGGCTCTTCTTCACGGCGGGCAAGGTACTCCTCCAGCTCGCCCAGTTCCCGTTGAAACCCTCCTGAGAGGATGGGGAAGCGACACCACGTTTTGGGATCCAGGTTTTCGTCGTCCACATGAAAGGAGGGCGCGTAGCGCTCCCTCTTCCACTGATTCCGGCACCACAGAACAAAGAACCTTCGAATCCAGCTGCCCAGCTGGCGCAACGAATAGTCGGGAAAGCGACCCTCCATCAGACGAAACACCTCGAGCGGTGACTTCTTGTCGCGAATGGCAGCCCTCTCGATGGCGTCGAGAAGATCATAGGGCATCAAATCACCTTCATCCGTCTGTTCCTGGTCGGGGGGACGCAGTTCGGCGGTGGGCTGTTGAGCGTTGACCGCAGCCAGAGCGGGCAGGGGATTATGCCCCTCGGGTCCGTGCTTCTCCAGCCACTTCAGCCACTGACGCAGGAAGGCTTTGTCAATCCCCGCAATCGGACTCAGGCCGCCCGACGTGTCACCGTCCATGGTGGCGTAACCCACAGCCGCTTCGGAGCGATTGCTGGTGGAAAGAAGCAGGGCCCGGTGCAGATTGGCCAGCATCCAGATGCCCGGTGAACGGACTCGTGCCTGAATATTCTGCAGGGCGATGTCGTCTTCCTCCCAGGTGAGTTCCCGTCCGATCTGAGCCGAGACAAGCGCCTGATAACTCTCGGCGATCTCATCGACGTCAAACTCGTAGAAGCGGGCGCTCAGGGCCTCGGCCAGGGACCGGGCAGCCTGGAGGGTTCGATCCGAACTGTTCCGGGTGGACTGATAGACGCAGCTCAAGAGGGAGCCTGTCAGCTCAGAGAGCGTCCCCCGCTCGGCAAGACGAGGAATGTGGGCAAGCTTGGATTTGAGCCCGCCAATTCCAAGTTCCTCAGCTGCCAGGTGAATGGTCAGAGCGACCAGGCAGGCCACCGCACTCGAGTCGGCCCCGCCGCTCAGGGAGACCAGAAAACCGTGAGAACGGCTCTTCCGCAAGTAGTCAAACAGGCCAATGGTCACCGCCCTCAGAAACTCCTCTTCCTTGTGAAAGCGGGACTGCTCCCAGGACGGCTGTTCCAGAGCCGGCATCTCCGGTGGGATCTCCGGGTAAGAGATGTCGACCGTGATCCGGTCGGCGGCGTCCTCCTCCACTTTGGGGTCCGAGCTGGCACTGCGAGCCTGTCCCATGCGCGTGAGATCGAGATCCACCGTGGCGCTGGCTACCTGAAAGGGAAGGAAAGAAAAGCGCCTCGTAGAACTCACCAGCTCTCCGGCTGAAGCGATCAGGGCTCCCCCGTCATAAATAGCGCGACCGGCTTCGTTACCGAGAAGATTGGAATACACGTAGGTCACGCCGAAGGCACGAGAGCCCTCCAGGACAAAGCGATGACGGATCTGCTGTTTCTTGAAGGCAAAGTGGCTGGCACTGGGGTTGAGAATGATGTCCACACCCTTCAGAAACATGCTGCCCCCGGGGCGGTCTGCCACCCAGGCATCTTCACAGATTTCAAAGGCGATGCGGATGCCAGCGCAATCGAAGTAAAGATCCCCAAAGGGATACTCGTTACCGTTAATCCGGACTGAGGCCCGCTTTCCGACCGGCCACGGCTTGAACCAGCGGGGCTCGTAGTGGATGCCGGAGCGCGCCAGATAGCGTTTCGCCACAAATCCGGCAATCCGGCCGTCGGCTACCAGGCAGGCCGTGTTGAAGACCACGTTATTGTAGGCCACTGGGAGTCCCAGGGAGGCAACAATCCCCTCGGTATGGGGCAGGATCTCTTGCAGGATGTGGAGTGCTGTGGAATGCAAGCTGGCGGAAAGAAACGCGTCCTCGCAACCGTAGCCGGTCACGCACAGCTCGGGCAGGCACAAGACCGACACCCTGCGGCTGCGTGCTTCTGCGATAGCTCCCAGGATGTTCGCCTTGTTGTTCTCCCAGTCCAGGGGAGTTTGATTCAGCGTGGCAGCAGCTACCTTAACCAGTTTCATTCCGGTCCTCCGGAACCAGACTTGAGGGAAGCAACCCGGTTTCTCTGTTCCTTTTCGAGCCGGTCCAGGAGCTGGAACAGATGTTCATCCAGCCGGACCGGTGACACACCCTTGTGCAGCTTCCTCATGGAGGCGGGCAGCGATAGAACCTGCTGTGCTGCTCGTTCACGTATCTTACCCAGAGCAGGGGAAGCGTAAACCAGCTTACCTCGATCGAAAACGGGCTGCAGGAGATCTCGTCCAGGCAGCGAGCAGGGTGTGGGAACCCAGGCGGGGTTATCCATGACCCCGACCGGGCAGCAGGCCTCTCCAATCCCCAGGCGGCGGTCATAAATGACGTCGCAGTCGAGCTCGCCCGAAGGCAGTCTGTAACGCCGGATCTGAAGAATCCCGGGGAAGCTCATTTTTCCTTTCTCCTCGGACAATTTTAGCTTATCCACCCAGTCTCCCCGGCCATTGCGAACGGTCGACAGCTTGTAGACACCGGTCAGTGCGGCATCCGGAGCCCCGGTGGCCAGACGGGTACCCACACCCCAGACCCCGATGGCTGCTCCTCTCTTCTTGAGCCGGCTGATTTCGCCCTCATCCAGGTCACCGCTGGCGACAATCAGAGTGTGCGAAAACCCGGCTCGGTCCAGCAGGACTCGCGCTCTCTTGCTCAACTCCGCCAGGTCTCCGGAGTCGAGTCGGATTCCCCCCAGCCGGTGGCCCTTCTCCTCGAGCCAGCGACCGGTCTGAATCGCGTGCTCGATCCCGATTTCCGAGTCATAAGTGTCCACCAGAAAAATGCAGTTGGAGGGCATGGCGCGGGCGTATTCGCGAAAAGAACTCAGCTCATCCTGGAAGGACAGGACCCAGCTGTGGGCATGGGTACCTCCTGGTGGTATGCCGAAAAGCTTCGCAGCCAGCAGGTTGGAGGTGGCTGAGCAGCCGCCAATGTAGGCAGCCCGGCTTGCCGAAAGGGCACCGTCAATCCCTTGGGCTCGCCTCAAGCCGAACTCGAGCACCGGGTCACCGGCGGCCGCCTGGCAGACCCGGGCAGCCTTGGTAGCGATCAAGGTCGGGAAGTTCAGGAAGTTGAGCAGGGGAGTTTCCAGGAGCTGGCACTGCAGCAGCTCTCCCCTGACGCGTAACACCGGTTCGTGTGCAAAGACCACTGTGCCCTCCGGCACGGCATCCAGGCTACAGTCCAAGCGAAGTTCCCCCAGGTAGTCCAAAAAGTCCGGCTCCCAGAGCGGACCCTGTGCGGCGTCCAGCCTCAACTCCCGCAGAAAGGCAAGATCGCTGGAGGAGAACTGAAACCGGGGTATGAACTCGATGACCCGATCCAGTCCCGCGGCCAGGGCGAAGGGCCCTCCAAAAGGGTTCTTGCGAAAATAGAGGTGAAAAACGGCTTCGCGTTCGTGACGACCTGATTTCCAGTAGCCGTAGGCCATGGTCAACTGGTAGAGGTCGGTCAAGAGAGTCAGGGAATGGCGGTAGAGGGTCGAGAGTGGACTCATGTCCGACCCGCGTAGTCCTCTACCCACACTTCGCCATCGGCGTAAAACTCCTTTTTCCAGATCGGCACTGTATTCTTCAAGCGGTCGATCACAAACTGGCAGGCCTGAAACGCGTGCCCGCGGTGGTCGGACGAAACAGCGATGAAAACGCTGGTCTCACCGATCTCGAGCCGGCCAACGCGGTGCACGATCGCCAGTTTCCGGATGGGCCAGCGAGCCAGAGCCCGCTCCCGAATCGCTTCCATTTCCTTGACAGCCATCTGGTCGTACGCCTCATAGAAAAGATGAGTCACAGACTTGTCTCGGGCGTGGTTTCTTACGGTTCCGTCGAAAGTCACAATGGCACCCGCTTCCGGACACTGGACTGCGGAGATCACTTCGCTGGTTTCGATTCTCTCTTCCACAACCCGGATCAACGCCGCCCTCCACTAACCGGGGGAAAAAAGGCAATCTCATCCCCGTCCTTGACCGGGCTGTCCCAGTCTGCATACTCCTGGTTCACCGCAACCAGCAGACTGCGGCGGAATGGCCCCACATCGGGATGGAGGAGGGTCAGCTGACGAAAGACTTCCGAGACCGTTGCGGATGAGGGCAATTCCATTTCCAGGACGGCCCGACCGGCGGCATCTCTCATCGTTGCAAAGAGTCGAATCGTGAGCATTTGTTAGGAGAGTATTATACTGGAGGCTGGTGGAATACTGGCTCCGAAAGAATCGCACCCTTATGAGAGTTTCCTGTGGCCTCCTGCTCTGTTTTCTGGTGCAGCCGGTCCTGGGCGAAATCGTCAAAATTGAGGTGGTTGGTGCCATCGATCCGGTACAGGCGGAGTTCATCAGGGGGGCGGTTGAACATGCCGAGGAAGTTGAGGCCGAATTTCTCCTGATTCGCCTGTCCACCCCTGGAGGCCTGGGCATCTCGATGCAGGAGATTGTGCAGGCCATTCTCAATTCTGAAGTCCCCGTCGTCTGCTTTGTGGCGCCTCCCGGCAGCCATGCGGCTTCGGCCGGCTTTTTTATCCTGCTGGCTGCGGATGTGGCTGCCATGGCGCCAGCCACCAACACAGGCGCAGCTCATCCTGTGTTTCCCTTCGGGGTAGAGGATGAAGTCTTACTGGAGAAAGTCCGCAACGATGCTCTGGCCAGCCTGAGAAGCATCGTTGAGCAGCGCAAGCGAAACTATGAGTTGGCGGAGAAGGGGGTCACGGACAGCAAATCTTACACGGCTCGGGAGGCATTGGACGGGTCCCTGATCGACCTGATTGCCGAGGACGAGGAGGATCTTCTCAGTCAACTCGAAGGGCGCAGGGTTGAACGCTTGCACGGTGAAGTCCGGACCTTGAGTGTGGGCGGGCAGACCGTGGAAAACCTCGGGATGACGGGCAGGCAGCGACTCCTTTCTGCCATTGCCAGTCCCAATCTGGCGCTTCTGCTGGGAGTTTTTGGTCTGCTGGGCCTGTATCTCGAGTTTCAGTCCCCGGGACTTGTAATCCCGGGGGTAGCCGGCGCCATCTGCCTGGTACTGTCGCTGCTGGGCTTCTCGCTGCTGCCCATCAACTACATCGGAGTTCTCCTCCTGCTGCTCGGTGGAGGCCTCCTGGTGGGGGAGGCTCTGATCCAGGGCTTCGGGTTTCTGGGGATTGGAGGGTCCATGTCGATCATTCTGGGTCTTCTTTTCCTGATTGACTCCCCCTATCCCGAGTTGAGGATCGGATGGGGTATGGCCCTGGCCGTGGGCATTCCGGTTGCGGTGATTTCACTCTTGTTTCTGTGGGCACTGATCAAGGGATTTCGGGGCCGGGTCGTTACCGGACGAGAAGGACTGATCGGAAAGATTGCAGTTGCCCGCTCACCGGTAAACGATAACGGTGGCCGCGTTTTCGTGCACGGAGAGCTTTGGAACGCCGTCTCGGATGATCCGGTTGAGAGCGGCCAACGGGTCCGTGTCGTGCGTGTAGAAAACTTGACGCTGTTTGTTGAACCACATGGTTGAGTCCTTCCTTTCAGAATATTTTTTTTGAAAGGGAGCATTAAGTACTCCCGTGAGTACTAAGTCTGCTGGAGGTGAAGCATGAATCTTGCTCCGATGCTTTTGTTGTTGGGAATCGCTGCGGCCTATCTGCTGTCGGTGATCGTGGTCTTGAAGGAATACGAGAGGGCTGTTGTGTTTCGCCTCGGGCGTATTGTCGGTGAACCCTGGGGGCCGGGATTGATGCTTGTCCTGCGACCCCTGTACCGGATCGAACGGGTGAGCCTGCGGACGGTAACCATGGACGTGCCGGCCCAGGACATCATTACGCGAGACAACGTCTCACTCAAGGTGAACGCCATCGTCTACTTCCGGGTTGTAGATGCGAACAGGGCTGTGCTGGAAGTGGAAAACTATCTTTACGCAACGTCTCAACTGGCCCAGACCACCCTGCGCTCCGTTCTGGGAGAAGTGGAACTGGACGACCTGTTGAGCCAGCGCGAAACTCTCAACGAACGCCTTCAGACCATCCTGGATGAAAGTACAGATGCCTGGGGTATAAAGGTCTCGATGGTGGAGGTCAAGACGGTCGACCTGCCGTCCGAGATGCAGCGCGCGATGGCAAGACAGGCCGAGGCAGAGCGGGAAAAGAGAGCCAAGATTATTCATGCAGATGGAGAGTCTCAGGCTGCAGAGAAGCTTCTACAGGCAGCTCAGGTTCTGGCTGAGGAACCGGCAGCCATCCAGCTGCGCTATCTTTCAACACTGGCCGAGATCGGCATGGAACAGAATTCAACGATCATTTTCCCTGTTCCCATCGACCTGCTGGCAGCTTTCACGGCCAAGAGATCGGGCGAGTAGCGGGTTGGGTATGTCGCGTCTGGGGCCAAAGCAGACTCTGACGGTCTACGCGCTGGTTCTGTGCTGGTCGGTCTTGGTTTTCTGGGCGGGATTCAATTTCGGCACTCGCAAACCGGCCCCCGATCCGAGGGGAGAAGAGATTCTCGGATTCTCTGCCGGGAAGAAGTCCCGCTCCTATCCGACAGCACCGGAACTGGCCTTGCAAGATCCCCCAATGGAATCCCGATCAGCCCGCTCTGAGCCCGCCACGGCGCTGGAAGTGCGTGGTAGCGATGCGCATCCCGAGGCGGAAATGCGGACAGACAACCGCAGGGGAGAATCGGTTTTTCACACCGTTCAGATCGGGGCGGTGAGAACCCAAGCCGAGGGACGGGAGCTATTGGGCAGGCTGGGAGCCAGGGGGCATCGGGGACGGATCGTGCCCCCCTCGACTTCCGGCGGCTTCTATCGCGTCTGGGTCGGTGAGTTTGAAAATGAAGCCGCCGCCCACGAGATGGAAGAGAACCTCAAGAGCGACGGCTTCAGCACCTACCTGCGGCAGGCACCTGATTCGCTCAGCCAATGATTAGTGCAGCTCGTCACAAGTTTGGCCCAAGGGTCAGGCGTCATTCGTCGTCGCTGGCTAGGCGTCGGAGTGAGTCATATTCAGCCATATGGCGAGCGAGCGCAACAACGCCAGCGGCGGCGAGGGGCGCCTGAACCTGGGTCAAGACTTGTGACGAGCTGCACTAACTGGCTGGCTGGCCGCCTCGGGCTGCTCGGTGGAGCGGTGGGAGTGGCTCTGAGTTTCCCTGCGGCTTCGATCTTTCCGCTGGCCTGGGTCTGTCTAATCCCACTGCAGCTCCGAATTCTCCGGAGTGGCGGACTTGCTCCCGTGGTCAGGGGACATCTTCTGTTTTTCATTTCCAGTTTCGGCCTGGTGCTCTACTGGATTCCCGGGGTCATGATCGATCACGGTGGCCTGCACTTCATCCCGGCAGTGGCGATTTTCTTCCTCCTGGTGGGCCTCATGTCTGTCTTCATGCTTCCCTTCTCGATTCTGACATGGCTCATCGCCAAAGCTTTCAGCGGGGGAGCAGCTCTGGTGGCCGCTCCTGCCCTGTGGACAGCCTGCGAACTGTTTCGCGGTCACTTTGTAGAGGGAGGTTTCCCTGGGGCTCCCTGGGTTATTCCCAGTACGGCTTTTTCACACTTCTGCAGGTGGCCGATGTGGGGGGCGTCTATTTCCTATCCTTCCTGGTCGTTTCCGCCAGTTCCGCTGTGCTTCTGTGGACCGTTTTGAAGCGCAGAAGAGCGGCGCTTGTTTACGTTGCTCTAATCGGTCTCTCCCTGCTTTACGGGACCTATCGCCTCAGGCTCTGGGAGCTGGAAACGGATCACACACATCAGGTCGCCCTGGTTCAGCCGGGGATCGATCTGAGAGGAACGCGCAGCTATTTTCGGAAGGTCTACTTTCAGCAGCTGCCGGAATTCTATGCGCGGGCCAGCCGGACAGGAGCCGAGTGGGTCATCTTTCCGGAGGCTCCAAATCCTTTTTCCCTGCAAAAAGACTTGCTTTTCCAAAAGTTCTGGAAAACGGTTGTATCGGCCCAGGGCCGACCTGTGGTCCTGAACGGCACGGGACGCTCGCCGGAAAAAACGGGTGTGTACTACAACAGTGCCTTTCTGCTCGACGAGGCAGGAGAAATGGTCTATCGGTACGACAAGAGGCACCTGGTCCCATTCGGCGAATACCTTCCCCGGGGGAGTACCCTGCTGGGGCTGTCCCATTCTCTGGTTCGAGAGGTCAGCCAGTTTTCCCGGGGGCGATCAGTGCCGGAGCCGGCCCAAATTGGCCACGAGCATTTCGGCATTCTGATCTGCTACGAAAGCATCTTTCCCGAATTGAGCCGCCAGGCCGTTGAAGCAGGCGCCAGGTTTCTCGTCAATATCACCAATGATCTGTGGTTTGGCGACACAGCAGCACCGAGGCAGCATCTTCAGATGGCTGCAGTCCGGGCCGTGGAGCTGCGCAAACCCCTACTCCGAATCGCCAATTCCGGCATCTCCGCCCGCATCGATTCTTTCGGAAGAGTTCAAGAGCAGCTGGGGCTGTTCGAAGTGAACACTCTCAGTGTGAAATTCTCTCCCAATTCTTACCGGTCACACTTCTCCCGGTTCGGCCAGGCCACAATCGAATTCATTATAATACTGGCATTGCTGGGCGCATTTGCCGAGGCCATGCTGTTCAGGAGGAAAGGAAAAGGCAGTGGAAGTCTATCGTGACCAGGTGGAGGACTTAAAGGAACGGATCGATCATCTCTGGGAGTATCTTTGACGTAGAGGGCAAAGAACGGCGAATCCAGGAGATTGAAGCTCAACTGGCAGATGGTTCGGTGTGGGAGACACCGGATGCAACGAGGCCTCTCCTCAGAACCCGCCGGCAGCTCGAGCACGATCTGAAGCTGGCCAGTGGATGCCGCAGGGCGATCGCGGACGTTGAAGCCCTCGAGGAGTTGCTGGGAGAAGGCGAGGATGTTGAGGCTGATCTGCAGCAGGAGCTGAAGGACCTCGAAAAGCTGGTAGCAGACACGGAAACTCGGACGCTGCTTGGCGGGAAGCACTCCCCGAACAATGCAATCGTGACGATTCATCCGGGGGCTGGTGGAACCGAGAGTCAGGACTGGGCTGAAATGCTGCTGCGCATGTATCAACGGTGGGCTGAGAAGTCCGGCTATAGGACCGAACTCATGGATTTGCAGCCCGGGGACGAGGCCGGGATCAAGTCCGCCACCTTCCTCGTGAAAGGCGACTATGCCTATGGCCGACTGGTACCGGAAATCGGGGTTCATCGGCTGGTGCGCATTTCTCCTTATGACGCCGCGGGCCGTCGCCACACTTCATTTGCGTCGCTGTTTGTAAGTCCGGAACTGGACGACGATGTGGACGTTGTCATTGATGAGAAGGATCTGAGGATCGACACCTACCGTTCATCGGGGGCGGGGGGACAACATGTCAACGTCACCGACTCGGCCGTCCGCATCACTCACGTCCCGTCGGGAATCGTAGCGCAATGTCAGAATGAACGTTCTCAGCATAGAAACAAAGACATGGCGATGAAGATCCTGCGCTCAAAGCTGTATGAACTGGAGATGGAGAAGCGCCGGGAAGAGTTGAATGAGGTTGAAAAAGGGAAGGCTGAGATCGCCTGGGGAAGCCAGATTCGATCCTACACACTCCACCCTTACCGGCTGGTGAAGGATCATCGTACGAAGGTGGAGCTCGGCAATGTGGATTCCGTTTTAGACGGTGATCTGAATGAGTTCATTCTGGCATCATTGAAATTACGGGCCCGGCAGAGGGCGACTGGCAAAAAGCATGAAAGAAAGTGAAAGGGAGGCCCCTCCCGACACGGGAGCAAGGCTGCGTCAGCAGGCGCAGGAGATTCGCGAGATAGCGTCACGGGGATTCGGACGGGTCGAATCTGCCCTGGCTCCGTGGCAACAGATTCTGGCCCTTCCACTGGTGGTTCTGGTTCTGGGGTCGAGCCTGGTGCTCCTGGTGGCCGGGGATCTGAGAGAAAGGCTGTTGGAAAAAATCGCCGCTTCGTGGTTCGTTGCGTTCGAACAGCCGCCCCAGGTTTTTCGTCTGCCTCCCCCACCCCCCAGGCCAGCCCGTGTCGACCTCCGCTTTTCCTCACAACCGAACCCCGACCCTCAACCTCTGGTTGTCCCCGTAGGTGGAGCGGTGTTGGGCTCTGGCGGCGTAGAGGAAAGCAGTTCCGCCTCATTCTCACCTCCCCGGAAAAACACTGACTGGGAAGCCGCGTTTCAGATACTGCAAGAGGAGTCGGCAGTGGTTGGCAAACTGATCGGAGGCGCAGTCAGCGGGCTTCGATTTGAGGGGTGGGAGCCGCTCACGGCGAAACCTCCCCTCTACTCGATCAAACTGGACATGTTCCGGGAGTCGGAGCAGCGCATCGTCCCTTTTGCCTGGTCCGTAGACGTGTCCTCAAGGCAGACCCGCCCCGTAAACCAGGAGGCACGGGACCTCTTTTTTAAGCTGCGCCGACAGTGAATCGGCCGGGCAAATGGCCACATCTTGCTGATAGACTTGCCCGGTGAAATGCAGATGGAATGTAAAACGGGCAGATCCGAATCTCGTTGATTCCCTGTGTGGGAAGCTGGAGGTCACCCCCCTGGTGGCCCAGATCCTGATCCACCGTGGCCTGACCGATCCTGAGCAGGCAGCAGTTTTTCTCAACCCACGACTTGAAGATCTTCACGATCCCAGCCTCATGCTGGGTGTTGATCGCGTGGTTGCACGCATCTTGCAGGCTCGCGATCGCCACCAGAAGGTCCTGATTTACGGGGACTACGACGTAGATGGGATCACTTCGACGGTGGTGCTGAAACGTGCCCTCGAAATGATTGGAGTTGAGGTGGACTTCTACCTGCCTCGCCGTCTCGAGGAGGGTTACGGTCTCAAGACCGACGTCATTCGGAAAGCCCATGAGCAGGGTTTTTCACTGGTCATTACCGCCGATTCCGGGATTCGGGCCTTCGAGGTATGCGGGGCTGCTCGAGAACTGGGAATCGATCTCGTCATAACAGATCATCATCTCCCCGACGCAACACTCCCCGACGCCTACGCGATCGTGAACCCACGGCAGCCCGCCTGTCGGTATCCGGATCAGAATCTGGCTGCTGTCGGCGTCATCTTCAAGCTGGTTCAGGCATTGTTTCGGCAGGTTGGACGCCAGAATGTAGTCCATCACTTCCTGAAACTCGTGGCCATTGGGACCATTGCTGACCTGGTTCCACTGGTGGGTGAGAACCGGATCCTGACCCGATTTGGACTCGACGGACTGGCCAGCCCGCGCAACCTGGGCTTGAAGGCGCTGCTGGAGGGTTCGGGCGTGGGTGAGCGAATCAATCCTTTCGATGTAGGGTTCAAGGTGGCTCCCCGCATCAACGCCGTCACCCGAATGGGGGGTGGCCGGGAAGTCGTTGACCTTTTTTCGGTCGGGGACTATCAGACAGCTCAAAGGATTGTCGAGGAAATGAACTCGAAGAATCTACGGCGAAGGGAAATTGAGGAAGGCATTCTCGAGGAACTCGAGGAACGATTTGTACGCCACCCGGAAAAACTGCAAAGAAAGTTCGTGGTTCTTTCAGGCCAGAACTGGCACCGGGGAGTCATTGGCATCGTGGCCTCTCGTGTCGTGGACCGCTGCTACCGGCCCACCCTGATTCTCTCCCTTGACGAGCATGGGAGTCAGGGGTCCGGAAGAAGTATCCCGGGCTTTCACCTGCTCGATGCGCTCACCTCCTGTCGTGATCTTTTTGCCCAGTTTGGGGGTCACGCCCAGGCCGCGGGGTGCACCGTTTCCGGGCCCGATCTCGAGTCCAAGCTGAACCAGCTGGAGGAAAGACTGGAAGAGTACGCCGGCCAACACCTTTCCGATGATCTGCTGGTTCCTTCCTTGACCATCGATGCCATTCTCCCGGTAGAGCAGCTCTCCTTCTCGCTCCTTCGCCAGGTAGAACGATTAGCTCCCTTCGGCATCGGGAATCCAGTACCGGTCTTCGCCTCACGAAGTGCTCCGCTTGCGGCCGGACCCTTCCTGCTCAAAGAGAAGCACCTGAAGCTGTACGTGGGTGCCACCGGCCACCGGCTGGAAGCGATCTGGTGGCGAAATGGAAGCGTGGCAAGTTCGCTGGAGCGGGTGAGTTCACTGGATCTCGCCTACACACTGAGCCGCGAAGTTTACAGAGGTGAGTCCAAGCTGCTCCTCACCATTGAGGACCTAAGGGCTGTCTGATTGCCCTCCTCTTCGGTTCGTCGTGCGACACATCCGGCAACCCTAGCTGCTAGAGTACTCGGTACGGAAAACCATGCGGCAAAATCGGTTACTCAAGGGTATTTTGATCGGAATCTTTGTGGTGGTCACGGGGGCCATCACGGGCAACTTTCTGGACAAGCTGGCCCAGCGATCCGAGGCTCCCATCGTAGAACCGCTCGCGGAGGACACGGAACAGCTCAGCCGCGAGGTGGAATTTAAGAACTACGACGGGGAAGATGTCGTCTTTCAGGTTCGGTCTGCGGAGGCCAGCGTGAATGAAGAGGGGATACAGGATCTGGCGAAGGTCAACCTGAACATTTTTCGGCCCCCGGAAAGGGAGTCGGCCGACCGGGTGTGGGCTGAGAGTGCCCGCTATGACGTTGCCCGGAAGGCAGTTGAGTTTGAAAAGGACGTCTCCATTTCCCTGGAAGACAGCACCGAGATCCTCTCGCAGCGTGCTTCGGCCGATCTCGAGGAACAGGAAGTTCGCATTGAAAAAGCTTTTTCGCTCAGGCGCGGAGAGGTCGAAGGGGAGGGGCGAGCACTTCTCTACGATGCTGGGAAGAACCGGCTCGATGTAGAGGATGGGATTCACTTGCGGATCCCTGAGGGGGAGGGAGTCGTTGACATTCGAGCTCTGACTGCCAGTTACTGGCCCCGACTCGGAAAACTTCTTCTGGTGGGTCAGTGCAGAATCAAGAGTGCGGCTCAAAACCTCGCCGCCGAGAAGCTCGACATTCAACTGACCGGGGAGCAAAAGCTTCGCCTGGCAACTGCCGTTGGAACGGTGGTTTTCGAGAGCGCGGACGTTGTCATCGAGGGAGACAGGTTGAGCCTCGAGTTTGGTCCGCAGCAGGGGAGAGTGTTGAGCTTTCGGCTGGCCGCGAAGACTGCCCAGAGGGCCCTCTACCGCCGGGGACCAGGAGCCGGAGCTCAGATTCTTCGGGCTCGACTGATTACAGGCGTGCTGGCACCGGAGAGCCGCCCGGATGAGATGTTGCTGCAGCGGTTGGAGGCCACCGGGAATATCCAGATCGAATGGCGTGAGGCCGGAATTGACAAAGTCAAGGCTGACCACCTGACAGGAGTTTCTCGTTCAGGCCTGCAGTTTGAAGACCTGGCCTTCAAAGGTCAGGTTGAACTGGTTCGCCACAGCGGAGAGGGCAGAGAAACGATCCGAAGTGAAGAATTGCATGTGACCCTCGCCCCGGGTGCCCTCCTGCAGCAACTCATTGCGCGAAACCAGCCCGTGCTGGTGGCAGATGGGAGCCTGGTTAAGCGAACCCTGGAGGCGGAAAAGGAGATTCAAGTCTTCTTTCAAGAGGGACAACTGGCCAGGGTGGAGTCGGTCGGAAGGTCCCGAATCGTGGAGGAATCATCGACCCAGATGACTGCGATACAGGCTGCCGGATTGAGGATCGACTACGAGAACTCTGTGCCAGTGTCACTGCTGGCGACAGGGCCGGTGCGCCTGGAGAGAGGGTTGGAGAGGCCGTTGATAGCTGAAGCCCGCGATATGAGGGTCACCTATGACGACGAGGGGGGCCTGAAGGAAGCTGAACTGCTGGGCAACCTGGAGCTGACCCAGGAGGCACCGGATGGTCTCATTCAGCTTTCCGGCCAGAAGGGCATCATTACGGATGGAGGCGGGATTATCGAGGTTACCGGTGAGCCATGCCCGGTGTTGAGGAGCCTGACCAAAGAAAACGAGTTGGCCAGCCGGACAACGGCCACCAGCTTTCGACTGGATGCTTCCAATCACGGTATTCAAGCGGACGGACAGGTCGAGACGCAGGTTGCAGGGGACCAGCCCTTGACCATCAAGGCTGAGGAAATGAAAGCCGGGGGCGAGAGTTCCTGGATTCTGTACCAGGGGCGTCCCCGGCTCGAGTTTGGCGAGAACAGGATCGAGAGCGACCGGATGCGGCTGGAATCGAGGCGTCTGATCCTGGAGGCCGAAGGCAGGATTACAGCGTTTGTACAGACAACACAGGCAGAAGAGCCCACCGGCTACCGGATCAAGGCAGATCGTCTGGTACTCGATCGCCAGTCCCGAGAAGCAGTCTTCTCGGGCAGGGTGTGGGCCGAGTCAGAGGCATTCGAGGTAGAAGCTTCAGAAATGACTCTCTGGTTTGACGGGCCCGACCTGAAGACGCTGCTCCAGATGACCGCTCTTGGAGAAGTGAGTCTGGCTGAGGAGGGGCGACGGGCGACCGGTGACAAGGCCATCTATCTGCCAGCGGAAGGAAGGGTAACGGTCGAAGGAAAACTGGCTCAAGTGATTGATTCTACACAAGGTAAGGCGACTGGCCGCAAATTGACCTTCACTCTGGGTGATGATACTCTCGTGATTGAAGGACAACAATGAGCCCGACACTTCGGACGGTCAAGAAGACTCTTGCTGCTGAAGATCTCGATAAGTCCTATCGAGGGCGCAGAGTTGTACAGGAAGTCAGTCTGGAGATCAAAGAGGGTGAGGTGGTCGGTCTTCTCGGTCCGAATGGGGCGGGCAAGACAACTACCTTCTACATGATTGTGGGGCTGACTCCTCCAAACGGCGGACGTGTTCTTCTCGACGGAGAAGACATAACCCACCTTCCCATGTACCTGAGAGCCAGGAAGGGGATCAGCTATCTTCCGCAGGAGCCGTCCGTTTTTCGACGTCTGAGTGTCGAGGACAATCTCTACGCGATTGCTGAGACCCTGGAGTTGGGCCCGGGACTGGTTGATCAGACAGTGAGTGAACTGCTGGAGGAGTTTGGAATTGCGTCGCTTCGAACCCAGGCGGCTTATGCGCTCTCCGGCGGTGAGAGGAGACGTCTCGAAATCGCAAGGTCGCTGGTCACCAGACCTTCCTTCATTCTGCTCGATGAACCTTTTGCTGGAATTGACCCTCTGGCGGTGCAGGATATTCAACGAATTGTGGTGCACCTGAAAGAGCGGAATATCGGTGTCCTGATAACCGACCATAACGTACGAGAGACTTTGAAAATCACGGACCACGCTTATATCATCAAAGAAGGGACCATCTTCCGATCGGGCACACCGGACATGCTTTCCTCCGATCTCGAAGTTCGCAAGGTTTATCTGGGTGAACAATTCCGCCTTTACTAGGCCGTGAATCGCCCCGGGGAGCATCGGGTTGAGTCGACCACAGCTCAGAACAATCCTCACTGTCAAGCTTTCCCAGCGCTTGACAATGACACCTGCGCTGCTGCAGAAGATCGAACTCCTGACTCTCAATCGGCTGGAGCTTGCAGAGATGCTCCAGCAGGAACTGTCGGAGAACCCCGTGCTGGAGGAAGCCGCCGGCACAGAACTGACCCTCGAGCCGACTGATGAGGATGGGGGCCCGGACACGGGTGATGATCCCTTCGCAGACATCGATGTGGAATATTTCTTTGAAGAATACCTCCCATCTCCAGCCCGAACCCGTTCACAGCCAGAAAGCCTGGAGGACAAATCTTCCTTTGAGAGTTTCCTTTCTACCTCCGTCACCTTGCAGGATCACCTGAACTGGCAGCTGAATCTGACCCAGGTCATGCCCGAGATCCACGCGATCGCTCAGTTCATTATCGGAAATGTCAACTCGGATGGTTACACCTGTGTGAGTAATGACGAAATCTGCGAACAGCTCGAGGTCTCGGTTGAGGACGTCGAGCAAGCTCTCCGAACCGTCCAGTCCTTCGATCCGACGGGAGTAGCAGCTAGAGATCTGGGTGAATGCCTGTTGATTCAACTGGAGAGTCTGGGCCTGAGCGAAGGGCTGGCGGGAGAGTTGCTGCGGGATCAACTCGCTGACCTGCAGGTCGGAAGAAATACGGAACTTGCTCGCCGAGTCGGCCGAGGGGTCGAGGAGGTGGAAGAAGCTTTGAAATTGATCCGGTCTCTCTCGCCGAAACCGGGTCAGCGGTACGATTCGAAGAAACCGGAATATGTCCAGCCAGACGTTTATATCAGGAAGACAGAGGAAGGTTACCGCGTGGTTGTGAGTGACGATGGTCTGCCGCGTCTTCGGTTGAGCAATGCCTATCGCAGCCTGCTTCGGCAGAAGACTACATCCAGGGAAACGAAAAGCTTCATCCGTGAGCGGTTTCGTTCTGCAATCGAACTTCTCAAGAGTGTTGATCAACGAGAGGCAACCATCTACCGTGTGTGCCGGGCCATCATCAAGCGTCAGACTCCATTCCTTGACCTGGGGTTGCTGCATTTGAGGCCTATGCTCATCAAAGAAATCGCCGAGGAACTCAACGTTCACTCTTCCACCATCAGCCGTGTCGTGGCCAACAAGTATGCACACACGCCCCAGGGAATTATCGAACTTCGGCGCTTTTTCAGCGTTGGAGTCGAAGGCGCGGACGGCCAGATTTTTTCGACAGTTCAAGTCAAGGAGATGATTCGGAAAATCATCGAATCAGAAAACGTTTCGAAGCCGCTCTCCGACCACAAGATCGCTCACTGTCTCAATCGAGCAAGCATCCAGATAACGCGACGTACGGTGGCCAAGTATCGTGACCAGATGAACATCGCCGGATCGCGACAGCGCCGTGCTACTGCCTGACGATTCCAGTGCTCCCGGTGAGGAATGACCGACCCGCAGAAAGATCCGCAACAGATCGTCATTGTCACGGGGATGAGCGGGTCGGGGAAACGTACGGTCTTCAAAGCCCTGGAAGACCTGGGGTACTTCTGCGTCGATAACCTGCCGCCGGCCTTGCTCCCGAAGCTGATCGAAATGGGACGCGCAGCAGGAGGAGGCGTTTCCAGACTGGCTGTGGTAACGGACATTCGCTCCGGAGAGACCCTGGCCGACTTCGAATCCGTGTACGGTCAGCTCAAGAAGTCGAGATTCAACACCCGGGTCGTGTTTGTAGATGCCTCTGACGAGGTGCTGGCTCGTCGCTACAGTGAGACACGGCGGGTGCACCCTCTGGCCCAAGGCCGCGGGGTGCTGGAAGGGGTCCGCTCAGAACGACTTCAGATTGCGAGTCTGAAGGCACTGTGCGATCTCCTTATTGACACCAGCCAGACTTCCGTCCACGAATTGAAACACCTGATTCAACAAACCTTTGCCAGTGACTCGGACTCGCCGCGACCGCAGATCACATTCCTTTCTTTCGGTTTCAAATACGGCCTGCCCTTCAATGCCGACCTGGTTCTGGATGTGCGGTTTCTGCCCAACCCTTATTTTGATCCTGATTTGAAGGAGCTCAGGGGTGATGATCCGGCCATGGAAACCTTTTTCCAGAAAGAACCCGAGACAGAAGAGTCCGTCGCAAGAATTGCACATCTCTTACACTACCTGGTGCCAAGGTACCGGAGAGAGGGCAAAAATTATCTCACCGTCGGCATTGGCTGTACCGGAGGTCGGCACCGCTCTGTATATGTCTGTCAAGAATTGTCGAGAGTCCTTCGCCAGCGCGGCTTAGAGCCGATTGTGCAGCACCGGGACGTGCACAAGGATGAATTCTAGTGCACTGTCCGGGAAGTTCGCGCCGCTACTTCGGCGTCTTTTCGCCGACAGCTTTGTTGCGCTTCTCGAAAGACTCCCGGCATTCCTGCGTCGCGCGCCTCACTGGCGACGAAAATCCCCGAATTAACCCCGTCCCGAATTAACCCCGCGAACTTCTCGGACACTACACTAGCGGAGTACTAAACGCTCGGAAACCTGAAACATTTTGGGTCTGTTACAATCTAAAGCAATGATGAAACATCCACTGTCCCCAGTCACTGCCAACGTGTCAAGACTGTTTGGGCTCGCAACGGTTGTCCTGCTTGTGGCAGCTTCACTTTTGGGAAAGGGCTACTATCCTCCCAGAATCAGCTTCATTGACGGGAAAGCGAGCTTCGAGCCGGCGGGCGATGTCGACTGGTCCGAAGTGACCGTCAACCTGCCGATCCTGAGCGGTGACCGAATTATTTCGCAGCCCGATTCCCGGGTCGAAGTCGAGTTGGGTCAAGGAAACTTTCTGCGGCTTGGAGGAAATACGGATGTTGTCTTCGGCAACGTATCCGGGCGGGACGGGGACATCGAGATGAAGCTCGGGGAACTCGTTCTGCGGGTCAACGACTCTGCCCGCTACTTCGTGCACCTGCCCAACGCGAGTGTCAAGATCAAGAAAAAGGGCTATTACCGTTTTTCCGTAAATGAGCAGGGCGACAGCCGCCTCGTTGTCTGGAAAGGGCGAGCAGAGGTTGAGAACGCCGTTGGCGAGAGACGCGTAGAAGACGGAAAACAGCTCATCATTGCGGGGACCAATGCCACGCTTGAGAATGTCTCTTTTGCACCCGATCGTGACGATCTGGATTTCTGGAGCGATCGTCGAGATGCCCACTTTGCCAGCAGCCAGTCCGTAGCCAAAGTCGGAGGCACCTCTTACGTGGGGGTCTACGATCTCGACCATCACGGAGCCTGGGATTATGTTCCCAGCTACGGCAACGTCTGGTTTCCGAGAGTAAGCGTTGGCTGGGCGCCTTATCGAATGGGACGCTGGAGCCATTATCCGACCTGGGGCTGGACCTGGGTCAGCTACGAGCCCTGGGGTTGGCTCCCCTACCACCATGGGCGCTGGCACTACTACCAGCCCTACAATCGCTGGGGCTGGGCTCCCGGCTCCTTCTCCTACTGGTCTCCGGCACGGGTTCACTTTTACTGGGGGTCGGGCTATGTCGGCTGGTCACCTTATGGCTTTGGCTTCGGCTTCGGTTCGAGGGGAGGCTATTATGGCGGCGGCGGGTACATCAATAACTCGGTTACCATCGTCAGCAATAAAACCATCATCAACAACTATCAGGATCCCGCATCCGGACTCACCGTTGTTACGGAAGACGATTTCCGTTCTTCCCGCGTAGATCGGTCCCGTGTCAAGAGCATTGACCGGACTCTGGTGGGGAACCTGAAGGCAGGTCTACCCAGAAGCCTGGCGGCCGGGCCCAGTCGCAGCCGGCCTCGCAACACCGTAGTTGCCGGCAAGGGCCGGGGCGTCGGCTCGACGAGAGCCCAGCGCGGAGTCACGGGCAGCTTTTCCAAAGCACGCACTTCGAGTCTGGCAGGGCGTTCGGCGGCGAGTTCCAAAGCGCGGTCTGGAACTTCGAGTGTGACCAGGGCACCTCTGGGAGCGCGTCAGGTTACGTCGACTGGCACCGGCAATTCCCGGAGCAGGGTTGCCACGAGTTCCTCAAGAACAAGGGCGGCCGCCCGGGAAATCAGCTCAAGCACACCCTCCCGAAGGACAGGAAGTGCTTTTGCTTCTTCGTCGAGCCGCAGCCGAACCTCCCGCCCGCGAGTGACGACGATTCCACGCAGCAATGTCGGAAGCCTTTTTTCGAAGTCCGGCGGCAGCAGTGGAAGGAACTCGACTGTGGGATCGCGATTCCGCTCCACCACGACTTCCCGATCGAGCGTGACGGGAAGGAGCTCTTCTCGAGGCTCGAGCGTCTCGCGGAGCAGCCGTGCAGTCCGGACATCGGGGACACCCACATCCTCTTCGGTACGGCCAAGTCGTCCCTCCAGCAGCTCGAGATCTCGCTCCAGCGTCAGCCGCTCGAACAGTCGCTCCAGTATCAGCCGCTCGAGCAGTCGCTCCGGTGTCAGCCGCTCGAGCAGTCGCTCCGGTGTCAGCCGCTCGAGCAGCTCCTCGCGGCCATCCAGCAGCAGATCGGCTCCCACTTCCACACGACGACCCAGGTAAACACGTTCCACGTTCCACGTTCCAGGTTCCAAGCTCACACCCTTTGCATACCTTTTGATGACGGCGGAGTATAATGTGTGAAGAGGGAATCGTATCTTACAGCATCTGGACGGTCATCTCCGCGGATTGAAGGCATCGGAGCGACGTTCGCTGGAACGAACCTATCGGCGCAAGGTGGCTCCCGACGAGATTGTCTCTCTGGAACTAGCACGCCACCTCTGTTCGCTCTCCAGACAGCTGGGCCGGCAGGTCGGGGTCCTGATCACTCGCGCAGGAAGCATCCGGAGTGTGATCGTCGGAGATGCAATGCATCTCATGCTTCCTGACATTGGCCGGATGCGCGGAGGCGCAGGGCGGTTCCGTGGTCTTCGTCTGGTCCATACTCACCTGAATGGTGAGCCTCTGACAGCTGACGATCTGAACGATCTGGCCCTTCTGCGGCTGGATCTGATTGCCGCGCTCGAAGCTCGCCCGGACGGGAAATCCGGCCGCCTCCACCTTGCCTATGTAAATCCGCTTTCTGAGGACCATGAAGCAAACGGAAATCCTTTTCATTTTGTGGAGGCTCCTCGCCTCCAGCAGCTCGATTTCAATTTTGCGGCGACCATCCGAGCCGTCGAAGACGAGTTTTCGAGGCGCCGCCGTAAGAGTTCCCGAGACCAGGGGAGAGAAAGAGCGCTTTTGATCAGCCTTACCCAGGACGAAGATCATTTTGCGGAAATGGTCGAGCTGATCAAGTCGGCGGGTGCGCAACTGGGCAGTGTTATTCGACAGCGCCGCGGGCGAGTCCATCCTCGAACCGTCGTGGGCAGGGGCAAGCTACAGGAGATTGTCCTGGAAGGTATGCGCCGTCAGGCTGAAGTTGCCATCTTTGATCTGGATCTGAAGCCCGCTCAAGCTCGGGCTTTTGAAGATGCAACCGGTCTCAAGGCCATTGATCGGACCCAGTTGATCCTCGACATTTTTGCCCAGAGGGCAGGCAGCGGAGACGGGAAGCTGCAGGTCGAGCTGGCCCAGCTCAAGTATTCACTGCCCCGGCTGACCGACAAAGATGCGGGCCTCTCCAGACTGGTGGGAGGGATTGGTGGACGCGGCCCCGGAGAAACGGTGATGGAGATCGGGCGGCGGCGCATTCGACACCGAATCCGGGCTTTAGAAAAAAAGATCACCGCGCTCTCCCGGCAGCGGGATGTGCGCAGAAGCAGACGCCGCCGGGAAGATCTACCTGTGCTGTCCATTGTAGGCTACACGAACGCCGGAAAGTCGACCCTGCTCAACGCTCTCACGAACAGCAAGATTGACGCGGGCGATCAACTTTTCATGACACTGGATCCCACCAGTCGACGGCTCCGCTTCCCGCAACAGGGAGAAGTGATCATTACCGACACCGTGGGCTTCATTTCGGATCTGCCTGCGGATCTGGTCACAGCGTTTCGAGCTACCCTGGAAGAACTGGAAGATGCCGATCTTCTTCTGCATGTAGTGGACGCCGCTGACCAGCGCATCGGTCACCATGTAACGGCGGTA
Organism: Acidobacteriota bacterium; assembly: GCA_965205345.1. Lineage (GTDB taxonomy): Bacteria > Acidobacteriota > UBA6911 > RPQK01 > CBDAPI01 > CBDAPI01. The sequence continues at coordinate 400,412 of CBDBGQ010000057.1, forward strand.
GACCGAACCCTGGAAGAACTTGGTCTGGGCGAGACCCCGAGGTTGCTGGTTCTCAACAAAATGGATCTGGTGGGCGAGGAAAGGGCCGAACAGGTGATGCGCAGGTATCCGGGTGTCCCGGTTAGCGCGCGCCAGCGTCAAGGCCTTGAGAATCTGATTGAATCCGTCATCTCCATGTTGCGGCACAAGAGGGGATTCTTCAATCCGTCCTACCCTGACGCAAGGACCTAACCAGGCACGTTGACGTGTGACGATAAGAGGCCAGAAGCATGACGGTGAATGATTTCCACTGCCACTTTTTCTCGAGCAGCTTCTTGCGGGCACTGGGACGCCAGGCCGGCCTGCAGCAAGGAGAGGAACTGGCCCCTATTGTGGCCGGGAGACTGGCCTGGGACGACCCCGGTTCAAACCTGCAATTGGCCGGGCGCTGGATAGAGGAACTGGATCGAGAAGGCGTGAACCGCATCGGCTTGATTGCCAGCCTTCCGGGTGACGAAACTTCAGTTGCCGAGGCCGTCAGGGCCTTTCCGAAACGTTTTGTGGGTCAGTTCATGGTCGACCCGGGACAGCCTGACGCCCTGAGCAGCACCAGGCGAGGCTTTGAGAAACTGGGCCTTCGGGTGGTGTGTCTTTTTCCCGCTATGCACCACTTCCGCCTGGACGGGGATGAAGCGCTGGCGGTTCTGGAGATAGCCGATGAGCTCAACCGTGCTACCTTTGTCCACTGTGGCGTTTTGAGCGTCGGAGTTCGAAAGAAACTCGGCCTTCCCAGCCCTTTTGATGTGCGGCTGGGCAACCCGCTTGATTTGCAGCGCGCTGCCATCTCCTTTCCGCGGCTGCCCATTGTCATTCCGCATTTTGGAGCGGGATTCTTCAGAGAGGCTCTGATTATGGCGGACCTGCATCCCGGTATCTACCTGGACACCTCCAGTTCGAACTCCTGGGTCAAGTATTTTCCAAACCTGAACATGCACGCTGTTTTCTCGACCGCTTTCGAGGTTCTCGGATCTGAAAGACTCCTTTTCGGCACTGACTCGTCGTTTTTCCCTAGAGGCTGGCAGAGTTCTGTCCTGAAAACGCAGCGGTCGATCCTCCACGATCTCGGGGTTGCGAAGCCGGAACAGAAAGCCCTTTTCGGCGCCAATTTCGACAGACTGTTTGCGGCGAGATGATTTCGCGGGCAAGCACTGCCTGACCGACACAGCGTTCAGAACCGATCGCCATTGTGGGGCAGAGAAGTGGCGGCACTGAGGGCGTCCGTGTTGATCAAGAGTTTCCGACCCTGGTACTGGAGCCATCTCCGCTTTTTGAACTTGGACATGATTGTGGATATGTGGGGCCGGTTTCCACCGATCATGCGGGCGAGTTGCTCATGGGACATCGGGATAACGAGCTTGACCATGTCCCTGTCCGCGACCGTCAGTTTTCCGTGCCGAGCCGCCAGCTTGAGCAGGGTCTTGGCAACTCGATGTTCAGTGTCAAGAAAACTTAGCGCTCCAATATCCTCTCGCGCTTCCGCCAGCTTCTGCGTGAGAATCTCGATCAGGTTCAAGGCCAGTTCCGGTTTCAGACTCATCATGCGTAGAAAGTTGTCCCGACTGACGACAGACACCCAGCACTCTTCATGGGCCGTCGCCTGAACCTTGCGCTTCTCATGTTGCCCGAGAATATTCTCACCAAATACGTCGCCGGTCTTGAAAAGACCTACGATTTTCTCCCGACCCGTCGGGTTCACAACGGAAATGCGGACGCATCCCCGGTTGAGAATGAAGATGGCGTCGGCCACATCGTCCTGGGAAAAGATAACTTCACCCTTGGAGTAAATACGGTCCGAACAGGCTTGTGCGATGGCTGCAAGATCGGGGACGGATAGACCTTTGAGTAAGACGGCTTGCCTCAAATGCCAGATTTTGTCGACGCCCTGCAGCTCTTCGAATCGAAGTGCAGCTCCGCTCATGTTACCTCCTCTGTTGTCTGGGCATCATTCAACCAAGTGGGCCTGTCCGGTCGTGGAACCTTACACCCGCGGGCGATCGACGGCAGGGTGAGAGTTGTGTCTTCCCGATCTCGCTATCCTTAATACGAGGCTGATTGGCGTGGTGTTCACTTTTTTACACCACACCCTGGATCTAAGTTCCCATTTTTCTTAGAGGCCTGCGGGAGGGAGAAGGTTCACGGACTGGAGAATTCGATCTTGCCGCCGACAACCGTGTAGACGACTCTGGTCTTGGGGATTTCATTTTCCGGAATGGTGAGAATATCTCGATCCAGAACGGTCACATCGGCCAGTTTGCCAGGGCTCAGAGTCCCTTTCAGGTCTTCCTCAAACCCGGCATAGGCAGTGTGAATCGTGTAGGAGCGAAGGGCTTCCATTCTCGTCATGCGCTGCCCGGGGAAAAAAACCGAACCGTTGGGGAGCTTGCGAGACACCGACGCGTAATAAGACTGGATGGGGCTGACATCCTCGACCGGCGCGTCGGTACCGTTGGTCACGATTGCACCTGATTCGATCAGTGTCTTCCACACATACGCGCCTTCTGCTGTTCTTCTCTCACCCAGGCGGTCGGGGACCCAGCTTCCATCCGAGGTGCAGTGAATGCCTTGCATAGAGGCAATGACACCCAGTTCAGCGAAGCGTGGGACGTCACTGGGCTGCAAGTGTTGAGCGTGCTCAATTCGCCAACGCAGATCCCCGGCCTCCGGGTGTTCCCGGAAGGTCTGTTCGAAAATATTGAGAGCCTCAAAATTACCGCGATCTCCGATGGCATGTACACAAAGCTGGAAATCGTTTTCGATGGCAATTCGGGCGGTCTCTCGAATGGTATCCAGAGGTGTGGTGTTCAAGCCGGAACTGGAGGGCATGTCGGTGTAGGGCTCGAGAAGCCAGGCTCCGTGAGTACCGAGCGCTCCGTCGATGGAACGCTTGATCGCCCTCACGGTGAGCCGCTGTTCAGGCGAGTTGATTCGGCGGTAAGAAGCGATCTTGTTCTTCAGGGCTTCATTGTCTTCCCCAAGCATGACCCACAGACGCAGGGGCAACTCACCCTTCTCGGCCAGGTCTCTCAAGAGATCCACCGTCGCGAATGAGGATCCGGCATCCTGAAAAGTCGTGATCCCCTTGGAAAGACAGTCTTCGGCTGCCAGAGCAATCTGCCTGCGCAGCGTCTCTTTGGCCGGTGGCAGCGAACGGCCCTCTTCATCTGGACCAGGGGGGATCCCACGGACCAGGCGTTGAGCCGTCTCCCGCAACATTCCTGTGGCCCGACCTTCGTCGTCGCGGACGATCTCACCGCCCTCCAGATCCGTTGTCCCGTTGGTGATGCAAGCCAGTTCCATGGCTTTCGCATTCACGAAAGAGGCATGACCGCTGGCATGAATCAGCAAGACAGGATTGTGGGGCGAAACGGCGCTCAAAGATTCGTGAAAGGGAAGCCCTTCAATGCTGGGATCGGGCGCTACAGTCCACTTGCTCTGGTGCCAGCCACGTCCGCGGATCCATTCGCCAGGGAGTGCCTCTCCGGCGGCCTGCTCAACCATCAGCACGATCTCGTCCCAGCTGGACGCAGCGCCCAGACGTAGAATCATTCTGCTCTGTCCCAGGCCCAGAAAGTGGCCGTGGCCTTCGATAAAGCCGGGAGTCGCCAGACGACCGTCCAGATCGATCACCTCGGTTCCCTCGCCGATGAACTTCTCGATCTCCGAGTTAGTGCCCACGGCCATAATTCGCTGGGCCCGAATCGCCAGTGCCTCCACTTCCCCAAATTGATCATCCAGCGTGACAATCTTGCCGTTGTGCAGAACCATGTCAGCCGGCTCGATGCCGGTCCCACAGCCCCCCAGAACCAGAAGAGAGAACCATTGCAGAAGCAGGATCACTCGATTCATGAATGCGCCCCTTTCACAGGCTTTTCATCACTCCGTCTTGGTACGGATCACATCGATTCACGCATGTGCGGAAGAAACTTAGCAGCCCCGGTGAGGACGGGCTCAGTAAAACAGCGCGGTAACCTGACTGTCAACCCGGAGAAGAGCCCCTGCTTTCCAGTTGCGAACTTGTTTGAAAAGCGGCATCTTGGTACTCACTTTCATAAGTACGATGATGTTTGTTCACTTGAGCGCGAGGGAGATCAGATCGAGGCGGGGAGAAACGAAGGACGGAAGAAGAAGTCGGCTTCAAAGGTCCCTGTTGGCTGCCGCTGTGGCGATCACTCTCGGGACGGGATCGATCTCCACGACGGAGTTCGAGTTTCAGCTAAGCCACGACTGGCCCATGCTGGGCGGGTCTTCAGACCGCCGCATGGTCTCTGCCATTGAGGACCTGCCGGTGAAATGGGATGTGGGGAGTGGAAGCAACATTCGATGGGTAGCAACGCTTGGTTCCCAGACCTACGCCTCTCCCGTCATTTCGGGTGGAAAGGTTTTCATAGGCACGAACAATGACAATCCCAGAGATCCCGACCACAAGGGAGATATGGGAGCGCTGATGGTCTTTCAGGAATCTGATGGCGAATTCCTGTGGCAGGCCCTGAGTCCGAAGCTGGCCACTGGCGGGGCACAGGATTGGCCGGGTGTAGGAATCTGTTCAACGCCACTGGTCTTCGAGGATCGGCTCTATTACATCAACAACCGAGATGAACTCGTGGCTCTCGACACGGAGGGCTTTCTGGACGAAGAGAACGACGGGCCCTACCGGGACAAGGAAGTGAATGCAGGCAGAGCGGATTATGTCTGGATTCTCAACTTGATCAGTGAACTCGGGGTCTACCCTCACAATGCCTCAAACTCTTCACCCGCCCTTCTGGGCGACACCCTTTTCGTAGGCACATCCAATGGTCGCAGCGAAGATCACTCCACAGTACCTGCTCCGGATGCTCCTTCGCTGCTTGCGGTGAATCGCAGATCTGGGAAAGTCATCTGGGCGGATGGATCGCCGGGAGACCGGATTCTCAACGGACAGTGGACTTCTCCCACCGTAGCCACAATTGGAGGAGTTGATCAGGTGATCATCGGGCAGGGAGACGGGTGGGTCCGCTCTTTTGAAGCTCACACAGGTGAAAAACTGTGGGAGTTCGACAGCAATCCGGAAGACGCCGTGTATCCCAAGACGCGCAATAGTATTCTCGCCACCCCGGGGGTGTGGAACAACCTGGTCTACGTGGCCAACGGACAGGATCCGGAGAATGGAGAGGGTGAAGGTCACTTGTACTGTATAGATGCCACCAAGCGGGGGGACATCACCGAGAGCGGACTGGTCTGGCAGTATTCCGACATCCGGCGCTCCGTCTCGAGCCCGGTGATTCATGAGGGATTGGTGTATTACCCTGATTTCAGCGGTTTCCTGCATTGTCTGGATGCACTTTCTGGAAAACCCTACTGGGTTCATGACACGTTTGCAGGAGTCTGGGGATCGCCGGTCATCGCAGACGGCAAACTCTATCTGGGGGACGCGGATGGCGACGTAGTGGTGCTGCAGCCGGGGAAGGAAGAGAAGGTGCTAGCCGAGAATAACCTGAGCACCTCTATCTATTCCATGCCGTCACCGGCTAACCGGGCTCTCTTCATAGCGACTCGGGATCGACTGTTCGCACTCGCTCTTCCCAGGCCATGAAAGAACGTCAGTTTCCAGACCTCCGAGACTTCGTGAGTTACCTTCGTGACGAGGGGGAGATGGCGATCGTTGAGGCACCCGTGGATCCAGACCAGGAAGCAGCAGAGATTCACCGTCGTGTCATCGCTGCAGAGGGCCCTGCCCTGCTCTTCAACAATGTCAAGGGCTCGCCGTTCCCACTGGTCATGAACCTGTTTGGAACGCGCCGGCGAGCCGAGGCGGCGTTCGGCAGCAAACCCTTCCATCTCATCAGGAGTCTGGTCTCGCTGGTCCAGGAGTTTCCTCCCCGTTTCAGCACTCTCTGGAAGAACCGGGAAGTCGCCCTGGCTGGTTTACACCTGGGGACTCGCAGGCGCAACTCGGGACCGGTCACCGAAGTCATCGATTCAAACCCGGACTTAAAGCAGCTCCCGGTCATAACCTGCTGGCCGCAAGACGGTGGCCCCTTCCTGACGCTTCCACTTGTGTACACCACGAGTCCGGAGAAGGGAGGGCCGAATCTGGGCATCTATCGAATGCAGGTTTTCAGCAACCGGGAAACAGGGATGCACTGGCAGATCGGAAAAGGCGGTGGGTTCCATTATGCGATTGCCGAAGAGAGAGGGGAGTCCTTGCCGGTGACCGTATTCCTGGGAGGCCCCCCTTCTCTGGTTCTTTCTGCCGTGGCCCCCCTTCCCGAGAATGTCCCGGAGCTTCTGCTCGCTTCGCTGATTCTGGGAAGGCGTCTCGACGTCGTCCCCGGGCAGGGGCCCCATCCCCTCCTGGCAGGATCGGAATTTGCGTTGCTGGGGCAGGTTCGGCCCGGCAAACGGAAGCCGGAAGGTCCCTTCGGTGATCACTACGGTTACTACTCTCTGATCCACGAATATCCGGTGTTCGAGGTGGATAGAATCTGTCGACGGAAAGATGCCATATTTCCGGCCACTGTAGTCGGAAAGCCCAGGCAGGAGGATTTCTACATCGGAGATCTGTTGCAGGATCTGCTGAGGCCGATCTTTCCCCTGGTGATGCCGGCCGTCAAGGATATCTGGGCCTACGGCGAAACTGGATACCATTCCCTGGCAGCTGCGGTGGTCCGGCAGCGCTACCCTCGAGAAGCTATGGCAAGTGCTTTTCGGATCCTGGGAGAAGGTCAGCTATCCCTGACCAAGTTCCTGATGGTAACCGACCAGACGGTGGATTTGAGAGAGTTTCGAAAGACTCTGACCCACATTCTGGAGAGAACAGACCCGGAAACGGATCTGTACGTGTTTTCGAATCTCTCCATGGACACGCTCGACTATACAGGCCCACGAGTGAACGAGGGTTCCAAAGGTGTCTGGCTGGGCCTGGGGAAACCCAAGCGAAAGCTGCCGCGTGAGTTTTCCAGCTCGGAGGTTCCGGCAGCCGTCACTGGAGTTCATGTCTTTTCGCCCGGGTGTCTGGTCGTGGGCGGCCCTTCTTACCAGGAAGACGAGAGTTTCGCGCGTCGGCTGGCCCAGCATGACGGGTTCTCTGACTGGCCACTGATTGTCCTTACGGATGAGCCGCAAAGGGCGGTTCGCAGCGAAACCAACTTTCTGTGGACAACGTTCACTCGCTTTGAACCAGCCGCAGATCTTTACGCCAGCCAGACTTCCGTCTCCCGTCACCATTTGTCCTATCGGTTTCCGATCGTCATCGACGCCAGGATAAAACCCCCCTATCCGAAGGAACTCAGCTGTGCGCCGGAGGTGGCTCGACTCGTCACCAGGCGCTGGAAGGAATACTTTCCCGGCGGCGTGGAAATGGGCGACTCAGAGAGAGGTCATCTCGATTGAACGGGCCCCTTGCATTTCCACTGAGAAGATCATCACTCCGAGCTGGCGGGGATCGGTTCGGGAATTTTCGGTGAAGGTCGGGGTACACTCCACCTCGATTCGCCAGATGTCCGGCTGGGACTGCTCAAAAGGTACCAGGTAGCTGAGGCGAAACTCGATCCTCTCGCCGATCTCTCTGACTCCCACCAGAAGGCCATTGACTCGGATCAAGAGACGAGTCTCTCTGGGGCCGTACCCGTGGATGTTGAGCAGTCGGGGCGCCTGATCCGTCTGCAGAAAGCAGACCGCCTTCCCTCCTGTCCACCGAAACCCGCGCCTGTCTCGCTCGTGCCAGTACCATCCCGGGCCCAGCTGTGGATTGTAGAACCCTCTCTCAAAATCGATGCGATGACTGAAATCAGAAACGCCGGTAGGGGACGGTTGTCCTTGCTCGTATGTCCAGAACTTGGGCAACTTGAGACGCAGCTTGTCTCTCATCTCCGGATAAACCAGAATGCCCCAGAATTCGGCATGTGGATACCACCCCAGGCCCACATAGCTCAGCAATCCGCGAATTGGAAAATGGCGCGCAAAATCAGACCGGTCGAGTCCGCACGGAAGCTGGTGCAAGAACGCCAGGTTGCTTTTCTTGAGACTCCTTTGCAGCGCGGCCGGGGTCAGGCTGGTAATTTCGGAAAAGCTCGCGTGTTCTTTCAAGAACCCGGGATTGCACCTGCCAATATAGCGATGGCACAGCCACTTCGGCAGGTACTGAGGAAAGAACAGATCCGTGTGCCCTTCATACGGATAGAGCCGATTGGGAGTGGAAAGACCGATCATTCCTACAGGTGTCACAACCCGCCGCAATTCCTTGAGAAAGGCAACCTGGTCGTCCAGGCCCCCCCGCACGTGTTCCAGCACGTCAAGGGCAAAGACGTAGTCAAAGGAGTGATCCGGGAAGGGAAGAGCTGTCCCCGAAGCCTCTATGAAATGGGTCCTCCGCCGGGGTCTGGCCAGCCTGATCACGTGCGCTGTGGGATCCACCCCCGCGTAACAGCGGCAATGACCTTCCAGGACGTCCCCCATTCCGCCGGTCCCACATCCCACATCCAGAACCCGTTTCTCCCTGAAGTCCATAAGGGCCAGCGGGCCAAGGGTATCCAGCATGAACGACGCTCTCCGGCGGGCGGAGCCCCAGAAACTCACCCATCGCTGCACCGACTCGGTGTCGTCTTTGCCAAAGATGATCTCGGCGACGCGGCGAAGCCTTTCTTCGCTCCCTCTCGGCCGGATTCGGCCCTCTTCCTCTGGTAAGCCGCGAGGAGCCAGTTCTTCTGCCTCATCTGGAAACCAGAAATTGACTTCTGCACAGTGGGGACAGGGGTAGACCTTCCAGAACAGAAAACGCCTGGAGACCAGAGACTTGGAGCTGGCAGATCCCCCGCAGGCAAAACAGACGTTGATGTGGGCCGGGAGGGTGCGTGGCCCGGCTGTCGCTGTCCTGGACCTTCTCGCCATCGTAAGGGCCCAGCCATATTGGCTCAACCGCCCGCCAGATCGCCTGTCGAGCGCCCTGACGAGGAAGTTCAGCCAGCGAATCACTCGCCTCAGTAAGCGGGAGGGAATCCAGCCCAGGAATCGAGCTCGCAACGGGTAATGCCTCAAACGGGTGGGGTCGGGTGGATTGAGGAAGACAAATCCCGTGTGCAGCGTCCGGATCTGTTGGGGCTGCAGCTCGGCCCATTTCTGAACTCGATCACAAAAGCTTTCCAGTGTGAACCGATTCACATGCCCCCCTCCGGCGAAAAGGAAGCGGTAGAACCGATCGTCAAAAGACCTGGCATCCGGCACCGAGGCCCAGAGAAGTCCGGTGGGTTTGAGCACACGCTCGATTTCAACGAGTGTCGGATCCAGCTCTTCAAAGTGTTCCAGGGTGTTATTGCAGATCACCAGATCGACGCAGCCATCCGGCAGCGGGACGGCTGCGGCATCGCCGATGATGTGAAGGCCTCCCGGATCAGCATTTCGGGAAAAAGAGAGATCCATGGCCAGAACAGTAGCCCGACTCCCTGCGTAGCGAAAGCTGCCGTCTCCAGCTCCCAGATCGAGTACGAGCTGGCCCTCATCCAGAGTTTCCAGAATCTCTCTCATTCGGAGATCATGATAGCCCTGAAGGTGGAAGGGAGGAAACGAGTCGAGTGTGGGAGGCGGCTCTTCTGGGTTCTGGGTTCTAGGTTCTGGAATGGGTTATCCGAGATTGGAACCCGGAACTCGGAACCCGGAACCCGGAACTATTCTTCAACCACCACCCGCTTGATGTAGTCGAGGTTGGGGAAGTCTCTCTTCAGATAAACATTCCCTTCTTGTTGAATCCGGCCCTGCGAGGGGCTTTCGCCATAACCGGAATGGAGGGAATCCACTACTTCCATGCCTTCCACAACCCGACCGAAAGGTGAGAACCCCTGTCTGTCCAGGCCGAAGTTGTCCTTAAAATTGATGAAAAACTGAACCGACCTGCTGTTGGGCATGCCCGTTTTCGCAAAGACGATCGTTCCACGCTGGTTTCGCTGTTTCACCTCATCGTCCTGAATGGTCGCCGAGCTCCAGGCCCGACTCACACTGGGATCTCCGTGGATTCCGAACTGAGCAACGAACCCGTTCAGAACGCGGAAGAATGCAGTGTCTTTGAAGTAGCCGGATGTGACCAGATTGTAAAAACGGTCGGCGCCACGGGGTGACCAGAAACACAGGACTTCGAGGACGAAGTCGCCTTTAGTGGTTTCGAATTTGACCTTGAACTGGTCTGGAGCCCTGGCGGTGAGGCTCGAGGGGTTTGACAGGTTGCCGGCGCTCGGTGCAGGGGCGGGATCAGGTTTTTTCATCTCGGAAGCTCTCATCGGAGGTCGGTCGGGTTTGTCAGGCGTCGGTGCCGCTTCTTTTACGCCTTCGGATAGGAGTTTCTGGCTCGCCCTGGCCGGAGGTGGTGCAGCTCCTTTATCGGTGGCTGGCGAGCGGTCCCTCCGGGAGGATGCCTCAGCAGTCGCTGGATCGGCACCTCCACTCTCCTCTGAGCCGCAGGCCATAAGAATCAGCGTGACCAACAGGAAGCCAGAACGAATGATCAGTTTCATGATATCTCTCACAAGTTTCCAGGTCGCAGCATCATTCCATTTGCGCCTGATTAATTCAAGTCTATTCCGCGTTCCACGTTCCACTCTATTGCGTTCCATGTTCCACGTTGCGCGCTCATTGGCATTCGCGCCTCTGCCTGCCCGGTGGCCGGACACGTCACCTCACCGTGGAACGTGGAACGTGGAACGCGCTCACGAGGCATCGGCGAGGGCGGACAAGGAAGGTTTCCGACCCATCAGTCTTGCACCGAGATCCTGGAGATCCTCCAGGATCAAGTAAGCCGAAGGCAGGACGATCAGGGCGATGAACGTGGCAAAAAGGACGCCGAATGCCAGGGACACCGCCATGGGCATCAAGAACTGGGCCTGGATGCTTTTCTCGAGGAGTAGGGGAGTCAGCCCCAGAAAGGTTGTGACCGAAGTCAGCAGTATGGGTCGAAATCGGGAGCGGCCGCCCAGGCGGAGCGCCTGCACTGCCGGCAGGCCTTCGCGCCGTCTCTTATTCACGTAATCAACCAGCACCAGACTGTCGTTCACCACCACGCCGGCCAGGGCCACGATTCCAAACATGGAAACGATGGTCAGGTCCATTCGAAAAAGCAGGTGCCCCAGGATTGCGCCCACCAGGCCGAAGGGGATGGCTGCCATGATAATCAGAGGTTGGAGGTAAGAGCGGAGGGGCACGGCCAGAAGAGCGAAAATGGCTAGAAGCGCAATGAGAAAACCGTCGGCCAGGTCGCCGAGCAGGTCCCGCTGGTTTCTCTGTTCCCCTTCGAAGGAGAAGTTGAGTCCCGGGTAGCGGCCCACCAGGTCGGGCAGAAAGGTGCCTTGCAGGTCGGCGATGATCTCATTCGAGTTGGATTGACTCTCGTCAACATTGGCCGTGACGTTGACCGCGCGGTCTCGGTCCACGCGGCGGATGTCCGCCGGGCCTCGTCCCCTGCTCACCTGGGCGACCAGGCCGAAAGGTACTTCACCTCCGGAGGGAGTGCGGATACGCATGCCTTCCAGGTCTGCCAGGGAGCGCCGCCGGGAGGAGGGATACCGGACCATCACCTTGACTTCATCCCGACCCCGCTGAATGCGCTGCGCTTCGGCTCCGTAGAAGGCCTGGCGCACCTGGCGGGAAAGGTCCGCCAGAGTCAAACCCAGCGTCTCGGCGGTGGGCAGAATGGACAACTTGATTTCCTGTTTCCCGGCCAGTAACGAATCGGCGATCTCATCCACACCGGCATACTGCCCGAGATACTGCTTAAGCTCTTCGGCAGCTCTTTCCAGTTCGTCGAGCCGACTACTGGTGAGTTGGACGTTGATGTCCTCTCCGGAAGTCAAAAGCGAGGTGGAAAACGTCAGCTCGACCGCATCGGGAATGGGGGAGGTCAACTGCCGCCACAGGTTCCCGATCTCCAGACTGGAAACGCTGCGTTCCTCTGAGGAGACGAGCTGGATGTTTAGTTCTCCCAGATGAGCTCCTGAGAGATTCTGGTCGCCGCCGGGTCTCCCGGGGCGAAACTGAGTGGCGAGGGAGGGTTGCTCGCCAATGGATGTGAGTGTGTGAACAAAGACGCGCCGCCCGTCTCGTTCCATTTTCTGCCGCACTTTTTCCGCAGAATCTTCCAGCTGCCGAAGGGCCCTGGCCGTGATATCCGGTGGCGTCCCCCGGGGCATCGTCAGCAGCGCTACCACATTATCCGCTTCCACGTCGGGCAGGAATTGAAACTTGATCCAACCTCCGAACCAGAGCCCCACCGAAAACAACAGGGTAAAGATCCCGACTGTCACGGTCAGATAGCGCCATTCCAGCGACCAGTCCAGAATCCGGCCATAGATGTTGTCAATGAACCATTTGAGGCTGCGGGTAAAAGTCGATTGAAAGAGATCCCAGGCTCTCCCCACAGCCGTTAGTGGCGCTCGGCGCAGATGAGACAGGTGGGAGGGCAGAATGAAGAGGCACTCGATCAGGGAAAAAAGAAGGGTCGGGATGACGACCAGGGGAAGTACTCGAAACATCTGACCCGTCGTTCCACCCAGTGCCAGGAGTGGGGAGAAGGCAGCCACACTGGTGAGCACCCCAAAGATCACAGGAACCAGCACTTCCCTGGTTCCGCGGATGGCCGCCTCCAGACCCGGTGTGCCGGCCTCATAGTGGCGGTGGATGTTCTCCCCGACGATGATGGCATCGTCAACCACGATTCCAAGGACCACGATGAAGGCAAAGAGAGAGATGAGATTGATCGAGACCCCCAAATGAGGCATCAACAGGATCGCTCCCAGAAACGAGATGGGTATACCCAGAGACGCCCACAATGCCAGACCGAGTCTCAGAAACAGGGTCAGGCTGATCACCACCAGAACGAACCCGAAACGGGCGTTTCGGGTCAGAAGTTCGAGACGGCTCCTTAGAACGCGCGACTCATCACGCCAGGTAGTCAGGCTGATGCCAGCGGGAAGGCGCCTGGCTGCCTCTTTGACATAATCCTTGACCGAGCTGGCGATATCGATGGCGCTTTGCTCACCTACGCGAAACACGGTGATGAGTACGGCTGGCTCTCCATCGAAGCGCGCGGCCTGATCTGTCTCTGCGAAACCGTCCACGACATTGGCCACGTCACCCAGTAAGATGCGGGTTCCGTCTGCCCGGCTGAGAAGGATCAGGCTTTCGAATTCCTCGCCGACGTAGGCCTGACCTTTCCCCCGCAGCAGGATCTCGCCTCCCGCTGTGCGAACAGAGCCCCCGGGAAGATCCAGAGAGCTGCGGCGTACTGCATCGGCGACTCTGTCGAAGGTGAGACTATGGCGGCGAAGGGCGGTCTCAGAGACTTCGATCGAGATTTCATAGGGCCGGGCACTGGTCAGCTCGACCTGGGTGATCCCCGCTAAGCCAGCCAGGTCGTCGCGGATCCGCTCGCCAATCCTCTTCAGGATCTTTTCGTCAACCTTCCCCGAAACGGCCACATTGATCGCCTGCCTTTTGACCAGTTGATGCTGGACAATCGGCTCCTCGGTCTCCTCCGGAAACGTTTCTATCGCATCGACTCGATTCTTCACGTCATCCAGAAGCTCGCGCGGTTCGGTTCCTTCCAGCACCTCGATCAGCACGGTTCCAACCCCTTCAGCCGCCGTGGAGTTGATCTTCTTGACTCCGATGAGACTGGCAACCGCTTCTTCGATACGGGCACAGACCCCTTCTTCGACCTCTTCCGGGGCCGCTCCCAGGTAAGGGACCGTCACGCTGATGATCTCGGGATCGAGTTCGGGGACCACCTCCTCGCGAATGTCGGGAAGGGCCATCAGTCCGCCCCCTACGATCACCGCCATCAGCAGATTGGCCGCAACGCGGTTGTGAACAAACCAGGCGACGATAGCGTTCATCCCTGCCCTCCCAGGGTCACCGTCGGAGCTGGAACCTCTGCTTCCTCCAGCACTCGGACCTGCATCCCGTCGATCACAGATTCCAGGGCGGCTATAGAGACTCGCTCCCCGGGCTGCAATCCGTGGCTGATGAGGACCGTGTCACCGCTCCTGCGCAGAATTTCAACCCGGCGAAATCGAAGCCGCTGCTCCTCATCCACGATCACGACCTGATCCTTTCCTCTGAGTGCCGCCCGGGGAACCTGAAAGATGGTTTCGACCAGATGCCCCACAATCTCCGCCTCCACGAACATGCCAACGGCCAGGGGCGGCCGAGTGGGGTCTTTTCCCCGACCGTAAGGATTCTTGACCTGGGCAATCGCATGTACAACCCGGGTTTGAGGGTCGATCTCTCCTTCGGTTCGAACGATTCGTCCGCTCCAGGTGTGCTCAGAGCCGGCAAACCTGGCTCGAATGATCACTCTGGGACGGGGCAATGGCTGATCGTCTCCACGATAGTTCAACGGGAGGTTCACGAAGGCCAGCTCTTCATCCGGAAGGGGAAGTCTGATTTCGGCAGAATCTACGGAATAGATGGTGGCCAGAGGGGTTCCCGCAGTTACGAACTGCCCAAGATCGACTTGCTTACGGCGGACTCGCCCGGCAAAAGGAGCCAGGATCTCGGTGCGGGCCAGATTTCTTTCAGCCTGCAGCGAGCCGGCCCGTGCCGACTCGAGGGCAGCCTGAGCCTGTGCCAGTTGCGGCTCTCTTCTCAATAGAGAGCTGGCCTCTCCCTCGCCCAGACTCTGCCATTCGCGCAGTGCTATGGCGGCTTCCGCTTGTTCCTGCTCGAGTCGGAGTTGTGCCTGGGCAACAGCGGATCGCGCCTGCACCGCTGCCAGCTCGTAGTCTGTTGAGTCAAGCTGGAGCAGTCGCTCCCCCTCTTCAAAAAAACCGCCTGATCGCAGGGAAGGGGATACCTCGATGATGCGGCCTGCAATTTCAGGAGCCAGGACACTTTCGGTTCTGGGAACGACTGTCCCATGGGCTTTGACGGAGAGCCGCACCGATTCCGGATAGACTTCAATCACCCGAATGACCGGGATCATCACCTGCGGGTTCCGAGTCTCCACGGAAGGCCGTGACAGGATCATTTTCCGGGCTACCAGAGCGCCGGCCACGAGCACCAGAACGGGCAGGACAATCTTGAGGGCGAGTTTCATTCGTTTTTTCCGTCGCTGCTGCCGCCGTTCACGTCGGAAAGGGAAGCACCGGGATCGGGACTCGATTGGCGAAGCTCCCCCCCGAGAGCCAGATGAAGATCGATCCGGTTGTCCAGGCGCTCTCTCTTGACCGTCAGAATCTGGCTGCCTGTTGTCAAAACGCGGCGCTGCGAATCAAGGACACTCAACACATCACCGACTCCCTGACCATATCGGAGCCGGGCCAGGGCCACCGCAGCCTGGGCCTGCTCGGCCGCCTGCTGCAGCGCCAGAAGTTGTTCATTCAGAGAGGCTTCGGCTGCCAGCGCCGACTCGACTTCAGCCAGGGCTCGAAGCACGGATCCGGCATAGGACTGAAGAGCCTCCTCCGCGCGAGCCCGAGCCAGATCCACCCCTTTGCGCAGCCGCCCGGACTGAAACACGGGCTGAAGAAGATTCCCGGCCAGACTCCAGACCGAAAAGTCTCCGTCCAGGAGATCCTTGAGCGCGTCTGTGGAAGTGCCCAGACTTCCAGTCAGACTGAGCCCGGGGTAGAGAGCCGCTCTGGACTGCGCGATCTGCGCATCTGCCGCCAGCAGTCTTTTTTGTGCGGCCATCAGATCCGGGCGGCGAGCCACCATCTCAGCTGGGATTCCGGCTGGAACCGGGCCCGGAAGATCGGGCAGGGAAGCGCTGAGTGAAAGAACGCCCGCAGGATACTGTCCGGACAAGATCTCCAGCTGGCGCAGGCTTCGATCGAGTTGCTCCTGACGCAGTTGAACCAGAGACTCAGCACTGGCCAGATCCGTCAAAGCCAGACGCAAGTCAAAAGCGGGTCGGACCCCGGCTTCGAAGCGGATCCGGATCGCCCGGCCGGACTCTTCAAAGCGGACCACCGTCTCCTCTGCCAGGGAGAGTTGATTGGCCGCCTCGATACTGGCGAACCAGATCCTGGCTGCCTGTCCGGCCAGAAACAGTTGCAGTGCCCTGAGTTCTGCCTCCTGTGCTTCGTAAAGCTGGTAGGCTGCCAGCTCACCTGAGCGAAGTCGCCCCCACAGATCGGCCTCCCAGCTGATGTCGAGGGAAACCCCGTAAGTCGTGAAGGTCCGACTCATAACCCCCTGGTCGTCTCCTGGAAAGGGAAAGCCAATGAAATTCCGCTTCTGGCTGTTGCCACCAAGACCCGCACCCACCGACGGTTTCAGCTCGGTCCCGGCGATCCTTGCTTCCGTCAGCGCGGCCTGAACCCGGGCCGCGACCGCTCGGGCGTCGTGGTTCTGTTGCAAGGTCCGCTCAATCACCCGAGACAGTCCAGAGTCCTGAAAGGTTGTCCACCAGGCTGCTACGGGATCCTCTTTCTCGGTCGCTCCCGACTGCCAGGTTTCCTTGATCTCCACGTCCAGATCGTACTGACCCTGCAGTTTGGGCTTCGCACAGCCTGCACTCAAGAGAAGAAGGATGATCCCGATCGAGCGGGAAATACCGTGAGCGCTCACTTTTTCTTCTCCGCACAAGCCGGAGCCCGCAGACCGGCGACCAGGAATGCAACCAGCCGGTCCACCACCACCTCAGGATCTTCGAAGGAACACAGCCCGGCTGAGATGAAGCGAAGTCTCTCCGGGGCGGCCATGGTGTGGGCCATGGCTCCGATCATGAAATGGATCCGCCAGTAAAACGCTTCCTCCGTCAGGTCTTCCAGATGGTGACGAAAAACAGGGAAAAAGCGCCTGGCCAATCCCTCAAACTGGCGCAAGACCAGTTCATCAACACCGTGTCCCGGCTCGGAGAAGGCACGACCCATCAGGAGCATGAACTGCTCGCCTCCACGAGCGGGGTCCCGGCTGAGCCGCAAAGCCGGGCCAACCAGTGCCCTTACTGATTCCTCGAGAGAAGGTATTCCCCCCTCAGACTCTCTGCAGCAGTGCTCCAGCAGGCCCATTCGTTCTTCGTTCAGGGGACCCAGGCGGCGAGCAAAAACGGCTGAGATCAGTCGTTTTTTGGATCCGAAGTGATAGTTCAGTGCCGCCAGATTCACCCTGGCCGCGGCGGTAATCTGGCGCACCGAGGTGGCCGAGAAACCATGTTTGGAGAAGAGATGCTCAGCCGAATCGAGAAGGCGCTCTTTTGTTAGAGTCATAAGAATCAAACGCTCGTTTAAAATAAACGTTTGACCCAGTCTCAGTCAAGGGCGAACTGGGAGGGGGTCTGGCCTCGCAGCACGAAGTGTGGCGTGGCGTGCTAAACTTTCGGCCTGAATGAAGCGCCGTGTCCTTTTCGTCTGCATGGGCAATATTTGCCGATCTCCGACAGCCGAGGGTGTGTTTCGGCATCTGCTCAAGAACCTGGACCTGGAATCGGAAATAGAAGTCGATTCCGCCGGAACGATTGCTTATCACCAAGGGGATCCTCCCGATAGGAGAATGCAGCAGGCCGCTCACAGGCGCGGATACCAGTTGCAGGGCCAGGCACGCATTCTCAACGGCAATGATCTGGAAGAATGCGACCTGGTGGTTGCCATGGACCAGTCCAACTACCAGGACATCGAGGCCCGATCGCTCCAGCAGGGCGGTATCCACAAAGCCAGGATCTGTCTTTTGAGTGACTTTCTCGATTCGAACTGGCCCCAGGACGTGCCGGATCCTTACTACGGTGGATCCAGAGGGTTTGAGATGGTTCTGGACATGATCGAAGCCGCTTGCCCGGCGATCCTTCGCAATCTATCTCTCGATGAATGACCGGCTGAGGTCGGCAATCGAAAATGCCATCGGCGCGGCGACGGGTGAACCGGCCCGTCTGTCAGAGGTATCTTCACTGTCCGGCGGGTGCATCCATTCTTCTCGCAAGCTGATTCTGGAGGATGGTCGCATCTTCTTCTGCAAGGTCGGCTCCGGGGAACCGAAGGACATTCTTGAACGCGAATTTGAGGGTTTGCAAGCCCTCGGCCGAGCCGACTCGATTCGAACGGTGAAACCCCTGGCGCATCAATCGCTGCCCGAATTGGGAAATCAGTTCCTGATTACGGAGTTCGTGCCTCCAGGGAAGCCCAAGGGTGCCTTCTTCGAGCGTTTTGGCCGAGGCCTGGCCCGTCTCCACCAGGACTGGACTGCACCTCAGTTTGGGTTCGAGCACGACAACTACATCGGCCGGACGCATCAATCCAATCGATGGATCTCCGACTGGTGTGAGTTCTGGGGAAAACACCGGCTTGGTTTTCAGCTCGAGCTGGCGTTACACAATGGTTATAACAGCCCCGAACTGCACCGGCTGGGACGAAAGCTGGTCGATCAGCTTCCCGAGAGGATTGGCGGCGGCGATGAACCGCCCAGTCTACTCCACGGGGATCTCTGGAGCGGGAACTTCCTGGTCGACAAACGGGGCAGTGCTGTCCTGATCGATCCGGCTCCTTACTACGGTCACCGTGAAGCTGAGCTGGCCATGTGTCAGCTCTTCGGAGGCTTTAGCAGGGCTTTCTACGATTCCTATCGGGAAACCTGGCCTCTCCAGACCGGAACACAAGAGAGAATCGAGGTCTATCAACTCTACCACCTGTTGAACCACCTGAATCTCTTCGGGACCGGGTACCTGGCTGGGTGTCTGGACCTGCTGCTGCGGATCCTCCGCTAGCAACATTCAGAAACAAGAGTTGTAGGGGACGGTTATCAACCCGCCAAACTGAACTCAGCAGCAGATCCGGACCGTTCGGCACGCCAGGTTGGCGTGTCCTACGACACGCCGACCAACTCACGAACCGGTCGTAGGGCACGGTTATCAACCGTGCCGAACTGAACACGCCGGCAGGCAGTTGCCTAGAAAAGCTTGAAATCTTCCGGGTGAACTCGCCCGGCCTGGTGGCACAGCACCGCGTTGGCCAGCTCGATGGCCAGGCGCGATTCCAGAGTGATTCCGGCACGAATGCCAACACAGGGGTCGTGGCGTCCTCCCTCGAGCTGGAAGTCGATATCCTCGAGATCTTTGCGCACAGACTTCTGGGGTTGGGGGATGCTGGAAGTGGGTTTGAACCCGACGCGGCACACAATCGGCATTCCAGTGGTCACGCCTCCGATCAACCCCCCGTGGCTGTTGGCCTGATAGCCGGAGCTGCGAATCGGGTCGTTGTTTTCACTGCCCCGGCGCCCGACCACTTCAAAGCCGTCACCGACTTCACAGACCTGGACGGCATGCAGACCACCCAGCGAGCCCATGAGTCGTATCTTCAGACTGTTGTAGAGAGGTTCTCCGAGCAGCGCCGGAGGATTGAATGCCACCACCTCGATAGCGGCGCCCAGGGAGTCTCTTTCGATTCGGGTCTGCCGAATCAGTTCCACTGCAGCAGCGGCAAACCCCGGGTCAATGGTGTGAATCTCGCTGCTTTCCAGCCTCTTCTCCAGGGCGGCGAACTCCTTCCCGGAGGGCTTCCCGGAAAGCGCCCGGGAGAGCCGCTGTTCAACCTGGAGAGGACCTACCTGAGAGATCGAGGAAAAGATCCTGGTTCCGAAATGCTCTCTCAGGAACACACGGGCAATCGATCCCCCGATCACGTCGGAAATCGTCGATCGATAACTGGATCGACCGCTTCCCCGGATGTCGGCGTACCCGGACGACTTGTGGTACTTCACTAGGTCGGTGTGGCCCGGCCTGACTTCACCCTTCGGACCCTGGAACTGCTTGTAGTCCAGGGACCTCTTGGAAGTAGAGAGGACAATCGCAGCGATCGGCTCTCCAGTGCTGAAGCCTTCTTCGTAGGTCTCGGTGGCGCCCGAATCGACTCCATCCAGAGAGATGGCAGGGCCCGCAAGCAGGGCGTCGGGATCGTCCGAGAAGACACCGGACAGCAGGGCGACTCTATCAGCCTCACGCCGCGTGGTGCCGTGCTTGGTACTGCCCGGTCGGCGACGATCGAGCCACGCCTGAATTCGGGCACGCTTCAGGGACAGGCCTGCCGGACAGCCAAAAACAACCGTGACGACTGCCGGTCCATGGGATTCACCGCCTCCTGCGACGGCGAAAAGAGGACCGCCCAGAATCTCCATGATGAATTCCTATCCTTCTGCTCTTATGATGCCGGATGCCGATTGTACCAATCCCTCCCCTCACAAGCGACGGGGAAAAAAGGGACAGTCTACTCTGTCCCCAATTTGTTGAAAGAGAATTTTGGAGGCGCCTGGGGACTTTACCCCTCCCAGCTCAACTCCTGGTTTTCGAAATCAAAGTGGAGTCGTTGGAATTTCAAGCCCGTCAGGCCCAGCACACCATCAAATCCCGGGAAAACATCTGCATCCGGGCAAATCTTTCTTCCCGGGCATTCGGGCCTCATGTACAAAAGCCGCGCGCGAAGCCTTCTCCATTCAGTGGGGCCCAGTCGGACACCCCGCAACCATGTGGCCCGCTGGATTGATCCCCCGCCCAGCGTAGTCTCGTTCGGTAGCCTCTCGACCCGTCCTCTCAGCCACGTTTTGGCTTTTTCTCCGTCCAGGACGATGGTTGAGGCTGCCGTGTCAACAGCAAGGTGTAGGCTTTCGTTTGCCGTGCGCAGTTCCACAATGACACTGCTGTCATTCAGGCGAAAAGGAATGGACGCCTGGAAATGCTCCCTCCTCAGGGCCCAGAAAGGTTTGCTAAAGGCTGTTCAAAGGGATCTCAAAGGGCGGGTGAAAGGCGCATCGGACCGGGGTTTCGCGACCCTGAGGAAGAGCGGGGACCCAGGGGGCCGAAGAGAAGAACCGCGGACGGTCGAAAAAAAGTTCTTGACTCCGTACTATAGTACGGAGGTTAGGCTGCTTTTCAGTTGATCAATCGGACGCCTCTAAGGGCGTTCGGGCAGGGAGACTCATTATGAGCGGACGGACGATTGGACAACTGGCCAGGGAAGCAAGTGTCAATGTGGAAACGATTCGCTTCTACGAGCGGCGGGGTTTGATTCCCCAACCCCAGGCAGTGGATGGCCGCTGGCGACACTATGGAGACGAAACGGTCTTTCTGCTTCGCTTCATCAAGCTGATGCAGAGCCTGGGCTTTTCCCTGCGGGAGATCCAGGGGCTGTTGGCTCCACTTCCCGACACGGAAGCGTTTTGCGAAGCCGCCCGGGAAGCCACCGAGTCCAAAATCGTTCAACTGCAAGCGGACATCCGCGGACTCTCGAAGATTCGAGAAGTTCTGCAGTCCCAGCTCGAGTCTTGCCGGGGTGGTGAGACCTGTCCGGCCTGGAGGCTGTTTGCGGGAGAGTTCAGTTGAATCTGACTGGATTGTAAGTGAGCTCTGCTCCCTGTCAAACCAAACGGAAAGGAGCCAGATCGAAAATGCTTAGTCAACCGAAAAGAAGGCACATCATAGCCATTGCTGTCAGTTTCCTGACACTCCTGGTTGCCCTGGCGCTGGGTACGTCGAGTCACGAGATTCTAGGCGGCTGTGGAGATTTCTGCCGGCGTCTGGGCTGCGGTCACGCAACGGCAACCGGCCTGAAAAGTCAATTCGAGTCGCATCTGAGTCAGGGAGACACCCCAGGGGAGGAAGCCACCATGGCGATTGCCTGCCAGCTGTCCGAGGAAGGGTTTGGGGAGAGAATGGACCTGGTCCGAGAACTGTACAGCGGAGTTCTATCCAGCGAGGAACTCCAGGACGGCTATGCATTGACGTATCCCGGGAATGACGAGTGGGCGGAGAAACTGACTGACTTTATCCGCTCCGAGCGCGAGTGCTGTCCGTTCTTTGTGTTCGAACTCAAGTTCGAACCGGAGCGAGGCCCTATTCGCCTGTCGATTCGGGGTGGAGAAGGAGTCAAGGAATTCTTGGAAGGGATTCGAATCGACGGCAGCTGATCCCACCAGGGACCTCAACCCTGGCCGAATCCCCTCACTTGTTTGTGGGGACTAGGCGTTTGAGTTCTTCAGACCAGTTGAGGACCAGGATCAATTCCATGGGTGCTGGGGCCTCCTCCGTGTGCGGTGCCTTCTTGAGCATCAAGAACCGCTCGCCATCGGGGTGAATGTCATATTTTGGTGCGATGTTCCAAGACTCATACTGCGCCGCTTCGAACAAAACTCTCGGAGTCCCGTGAGTAAAGCTTGACTCGGTTTGGACGGAGACAACCATCATCCGCTTTTCATTGGCGCTCCGATAAAATAGCTCCTTTCCATCGGGTGACCAGACGGGCGCCCCTCCCCCATCGTTTGAGATCAGCTGCTTATCGTCGTCCACGTTGGGAAATGGCCGAACGTAGATCTCATAGCGCCCCGTCTCATTTGATGAGTAGGCGATCCAGCGACCATCGGGCGAGATGGCCGGGTGCACCTCCGAAAAACCTTCATCGAGTAGTAGTCGTGGGGGTTGTACGCCGTCCATCGAGAGTATTCCGATGTCAGGTTTCGAATCATTAGGTCGCAGCTGAACGAAGACCAGCAGCTTCCCATCAGGCGACCAGCTGAGGGGAAACCCTCCAGACACCCCGATTGTGATCGTCTGCAGAGGCTCGACCTCGCCCGTGCCGTCAGCCTTTTTCATGTACAAATTTGGGGTTGGCCCGTCGCGATCGGAAGCAAACGCGACATACTGACCATCGGGGCTCCAGAGTGGGAAGGTTTCCATAGACTCGTCGACGGTAAGCCGACTTGGATTGTGGTGCACCAGGTCATGAATCCACACGTCCAAGTTGCCGGAGTCATCTACGATTACAGCCACCTGATCGCCATCGGGGGAAACTCGGGGCCAGTGGTAAGGCCGTGGATCGGCGCCCAGGTGATCCTCTTTGCCATTTCGATCCACCCACACCATCTGCAAGCGCTCGGCCAACGGGGAGGAACCCCGGACATAGACGAGGGATCCCTGGCTGGACAGCCTGAAGTTCACGTGGTTATTCTTGGTTACTTTCTCTGGCAATGCGACTGGCTCGCCCGTGACTTCAAGCCTGGCTGGATCAAAGGACACCGCCAGCAGGGCTTCCTCTCGGAAATAGACAATATGTCCCGTCAGGGAATAATGGGGATGGCTACCTGGGACAAGGATGTGATGTTTTAATGTTTCCAGGTCGAGCACGGCAATGTGATTGCTCCGCAACCCCTTACGGATCACAAAAAGGACTGCCTTGCCACCGGGCAGGATCTCAGGCAACCCGTGGGATTCCTCGCCTTTCTCGGGATCCGGGGTGGTCAAGACCTGAGGCTCTTCCCCCGTCTTGACCTGAAATAGCCCATCTCTATATGTTCCGAAGATGATACGCCCATCTGCTCCCCAGGTTGTGCCTCCAACTAACCCGTCGTCGTCTGCAACACCAAGCGTCACCGAATTCCCTCCCTGGACAGGGACCTTTTTCAAGGACGGCCCGTCCCAAAAACCGATCTCGCTGCCATCGGGCGAGAAGAAGGGGTTTTGACTTCCCTCGGAGCCACGGATGGGAAAGGCCTCCAACTGATCAACCGGGCGCAGGTAGAGCTGTCGCTCGCCACCAACCTGAGCGCCATAGACGATCTGCCTTCCGTCCGGTGAGATGGCTACGCTAGGGAAACTCTCCGCGATCCGAAGGGGCGCGGTTTGCGGGATAGGAATGACAGAGCGGACAACGCGTCGCGGTTCTTCAGGCTTCAGGGTCCAGCCGGCGAACCCCGTGAGAACGGCCAGGGCTATGGCAGCAATCCAGGGTGCCAGCTTCCAGAAAATCGCCCGTTCTGCTCCAGCATCGGTGGTGTCCCTGTCCACCGGGAGGTCGAGTTTCTGGATCACTCTTAGCGGCTGAGCAGGAGATCTTTCCTCTTCTTCCAGCAACTCCACCAGGCTCTCTCTCACTTCCCCAATCGAACCCTGACGCCTCTCCGGTTTCTTGGCCAGCATTGTTCCCAGTACCGCCTCCAGTCCTTCCGGTGTCCCTTCCCTGTATTCTCGTATCGGTGGGATTTCCGCCATCTGAATCGCTGCCGCCGTCTCCATGGGCAGAGATTTTCGAAAGGGATTCACCCTCGTCAGCATCTCGTACAGCACCACTCCAAACGAGAAAATGTCACTGCGCGGATCCACCTTCCGGCCCGTCACCTGTTCCGGGGACATGTAGGGAATCGTCCCCTCTGTCGAGACCTCCCGGGTCAGCGTTTCCGTATACTCCTGTTCTTCCCCTTCCACCAGCGGGACCCACTTGGCCAGCCCGAAGTCCGTGATCTTTACATGGCCCTGCTCCGTCAGCATGATGTTGGCCGGTTTCAGATCCCGGTGCACGATGCTCTGAGAGTGTGCCTCCTCCAGAGCCTCGGCCATCTCCACTGCGATCTCCAGAGACTCTCTGGTTGTCAGTGAAGAAGCCTGGAGCTTCTGCTTCAGGGTCTGTCCCAGCACATACTCCATGGAGATGAAGTCTTTCCCCTCCAGTTCTCCCACCGTGTAGATCTTGCAGATGAAGGGATGGTCCAGGGCCGCTGCCGCCCGGGCTTCTCGAAGCAGTCGTCTTCGGAAACTCTCATCTTCCTGTTTGTCCCTGGAGACAAACTTCAAGGCCACCTTTCTTCGCAGCAGACTGTCTTCTCCCAGATAGCCCGGATTATGCATGAGATCTGAATCCGAGTGAGATTTGGGCCCAGAAAAAAGGCCGTAGCTCTCTGATATAAAAGGGTTTACATAAACAACGACCCTAAACAGGAGCTACGGCAATGTTGAAAGCAGTCTGCCAGAATACCCTGCTATTTCACAGCCACAGAAAGATCACGGCGCGTTTTGATGGGGGGAGTCTGACTTCCGACGCAGGATGGTTGTTGTTTGGATCCCTGGATCGGCAACATCGGTTGTGCGAGGGCTTCAGTTCGTGTATTTCGGAAAGCCGGGACCGACGCTACGTTCGTCATGACCTGTTGAAGTTGATTCGACAACGAGTCTTGCAGATCGTGGCCGGCTACGAAGACTGTAATGACGCCGATACGCTGCGCTCCGATGCTCAAGACAGTCTGTGATCAGTTGCCCGAGAGCGATCCCGATTTGGCCACCCAGCCGACTTTCTCCCGTTTGGAGAACTCCGTCACCAAGAAGGATCTGATGCGTCTGAGCCAGTGGCTGCTAGGCCGTTATGTGCGCTCCCTGAAGAAGAGACGTCCCAGCAAGATCATCCTGGATCTGGACAGTACCGACGACCACACTCACGGTCAGCAGGAGTTCTCCTTCTACCATGGGTAGGGGTGTACCGTTCTTTCTGTAATTTGAGGAAGGTGAGCTAAAAGGATCAGAGGTCTGGGGCAGGATTTCTCCAAAAACTCAAGACAAGAGCAAGGAGGATCCGAATGACCCCAGACCCAGAACAGAGGCTACCACGAGAATTGTTGAAAGAACTGATCGAAGAAGGCAGCGACGCGTTTCGAGGAGTGTTGGAGAAACTGCTCAACACCGCCATGCAGATGGAACGAGAAGAGTTTCTGGGAGCTCGACGCTGGGAGCGGAGCGAGCAGCGTCGAGACCACGCCAACGGGTACAAGGCCAAGACGCTGTCAACTCGAGTGGGACAGCTTCAAATCCGGATTCCACAAGTACGTCACCTGGACTTCTATCCCCGATCCCTGGAGCGAGGGTGCCGCTCGGAGAAAGCCCTGAAGCTGGCCATCGCCGAGATGTACGTGATGGGCGTGTCGACGCGCAAGGTCACTGAGATTACCGAGCAGCTGTGCGGCACCGAGATCTCCGCCAGCCAGGTCTCAAGAATCTCCAAGCTGCTGGACGACGAACTCGAGCAGTTTCGCAACCGCCCTTTGGGCAGCTATCCAGTTGTGTACCTGGATGCCCACTACGAGAAGGTCCGTCGCCAGGGCAGCATTCAGGATGTGGCCGTCTTGAAAGCGACCGGAGTCAACTGCTGGGGCAAGCGGGAGGTGATTGGGGTCAGCTGCCGACTCAGCGAGGCGGAGGTCCACTGGCGAGAGTTTCTGCAGCAGCTTCAAAAGCGTGGTCTGGAGGGTGTGCAGCTGATTGTCAGCGATGACCACTCAGGACTACGAGCTGCCAGAAGAGCTGTCTTTCCTTCAGTGCCCTGGCAACGCTGTCAGTTTCACCTGAGCCAGAATGCTCAGCGATACGCCCGCCGATCCGACCAACGTGCCGCCATCGCCACTGACATTCGAGACATCTTCAATGCCCCGTCTGGAGGCGAAGCTGAGGCGATGCTTCGGGCCAGAGTCGAGCAATACTACGACCGCAACCCGGAGCTGGCCGATTGGATGGAGACCAATCTGCCGGAAGGCTTTACGGTCTTTCGTTTTGCACGTTCTACCTGGCGGCGCATTCGCACCAACAACGGGCTGGAGAACCTAAACCGTCAGATTCGCCGGCGTACCCGGGTCGTCGGTATCTTTCCAAACACCAAGTCCGCACTACGACTCATCACCGCTGTCGTCGAGGAGATTCACGAAGACTGGCTGATCGGGAAACAGTACCTCAGCCTGGTCGATTTCAAACCACAGGAGAATCCGATCTCAGATCACTCTCAGTCAAATTACAGAAAAACAGTTGCTTAGCCCCATGGGTATTACCGAAACCACATTCTGCATCCTTTGCTGATCTTCGATGCCGACACGGGCGACCTGGTGTGTGTCGTGTTGAGACCTGGCAACAAGGGGGCTGCCTCTCACATCGTGCCCATTCTGAAGCGAGTCGTGGAGGCCATCCGACAAGGAGTGGGGACGGATGTCGAGATTGAGATTCGGGCCGACAGCGGCTTTGCCACGCCTCGGCTCTACGAGTTCTGTGAAGGTGAAGAGAATCAACTCCAATATGTCATTGGGTTAAGTCGAAACCCTCGCCTGCAGCGAGTGGTCGAGCCGCTGCTGGATTCGACTCGGCTGCAGTTCGTTGAGCTGGAGGAAAAACAGCGTCAGTTTGACGAGTTTCTTTATCGAGCCAAGAGCTGGGATCGATCCCGTCGCGTCATTGTCAAAGTGGAGGTCGATCAGCGCGGGATCAATCGTCGCTTTGTGGTCACCAACCGGGACGATCTCTGCTCCCAATCACTTTATGACCACTATACAAACCGAGGGCAGACCGAGAACTTCATCAAGGCCTTCAAGAATCATCTGAGCATGGACCGACTCAGCTGTCATCGATTCCTGGCCAATCAGTTTCGACTCCTCCTGCATGCACTGGCTTACCAGATGTTCGTGCGCCTCCGCGACTATCTGCACGGGACTCCCTGGCACAAGCTCGAAATCGAAACCTTACGTCGTCGTGTCCTCAAGATCGGGGCCCGCATCCGACAAACCACTCGACGCATCTGGGTCCATCTTTCCTCAGCCTTTCCCGAACAACCCCTCTTCCACCTCGTCTTGAGTCGCCTCAACTCCAGCTAGCTTCTCCCAGTTCCCCAAAAAACCGCTTCCGATACTCATCCAGGCCCAGATCTGTCTGAAATTCACTCCCCCAACCACTCAAACGCCTCCCCAACCGATATTCTTCGCAAATCCGCCTGTCACACCTGCCCGCTTCCGAGTTGGGCCACTTCTCGACTCGTTTTTCAACACCGGACTACGGTTTTTGCATAATCCGGGCTAAGGTCCCGGCACAACAGCGAAACCGAGCAAAATCACGAGTGCGTGTGGCCCAGCTTGAAGTAAGAGACTCCCGCCGCCTGAAAATGTGCTTGAACGTGTGCCACGATTATGGCAGGGGGTAGGAGGAATGTCGTGGCATGCGGCCCTTCCCAGCTCAACGGCTGGTTTTCGAAAGCAAAGCTTCCGAGTCAGGCCTCCTCTTCATAGAACTGGCCCATCTGTCGGAACTTCTGGTGCCGCAGTGAGATCAACTCCTGCGGGTCGATTCCCTGAAGCTGGCGCAGGTTGTGGATCAGTCGGTCTTTCAGCAGAGAGGCGGCCTCGTCGTAATTGAGATGGGCCCCGCCGGCTGGCTCAGGAACGATTTCGTCCACTACCTTGTGCTTGAGCAGATGTTCAGGTGTCAATTTCAGGGAGGCGGCAGCCTCCCGAGCGTGCTCCTGATCTTTCCAGAGGATGGCGGAACAGCTTTCGGGTGAGATCACGGAGTAGATGGAGTGTTCCAGTATCAGGATGCGGTCGCCCACAGCGATCGCCAGAGCGCCTCCGCTTCCACCTTCGCCAATCACGACACAGATCACTGGAACCTGAATCTGAGCCATAGTTCGCAGATTGAAAGCGATTGCCTCCGCCTGGCCTCTCTCTTCGGCACCCATCCCGGGATAGGCCCCCGGCGTGTCAATGAAGCTGAAAATGGGACGACGAAACTTCTCAGCCAGCTTCATGAGCCGAATGGCTTTTCGATATCCCTCCGGCTTGGGCATCCCGTAGTTCCGGTAAATGCGCTGCTTCGTGTTGCGCCCCTTTTGCTGCCCGATAATCAGCACTGGTTCTTGGTCCAGCCGTGCCATTCCTCCGATAATGGCTGGATCATCGTAGAATTTCCGGTCGCCGTGCAGTTCCCTGAAACCGGAGAAAACGCGAGTCACATAATCGAGCGTATAGGGTCGCTCGGAATGCCGGGCCAGTTGAACCTGGTCCCAGGGTGTTAGATCTTTCTGCATCTGTGACCGCAGTTGAGCGATCTGTCCCTGGAGACGCTCAATCTCTGCCCTCTGGTCGGGCGGAAGATTCTGGACCTGCTCGCGCAAGAGTTTGATCTGTTGAACCTTATTATCCACGTCAAACCCCGGGTGCGGGAGTGGTCGAGTGAAAGGAAGTCTGAACTAGTCTGCCTATAAGCAGTCAAGTATACAGCGTCACGGAATTCTCACCAAAGAGCTTTTCCACTTCGGCCACAAAGGCGGGGCCGGGATTGATCGCTGTCGGCTCGCTGGGAATGAGACGAAGGCGGAACCGATGCCGCTTGAGGATCTCGAATTCCAGGGGGCAGGAGCCCGGGTTACGATGGATCAGATCCTGCAGCCTGGAAACGGAAACCGAGTCAATCGAGGGTACCGATACGGAGATCAGCATCTTTTCGACACCCCGCTCCCAGAGGGAGTCCAGAACAGCGACGTAGGCGGCGATGAGGCGTACCTCGCCGCGTCCGTCCACCTCACAGCGCCCTCGCACGAGAACCGGGTGATCGGAATCAGACAGCAGATCGCTGCATTTCTCGTAACAGTTCGGGAAGACGACTACCTCGACCGTGCCGCTTAGATCCTCGAGTTGGAAAGTTGCCATTGACGCCCCCTTTCGGGTCTGGATGCGTCGCAGCGCCGTGACCATTCCACCGATCGAGGTCTTCCGACCTGCCATCTCTTCTCTCAGCCGGGCACTGTCCCCCAGCGAAAACTTGCGCAGCTCCTGCTCATACTTCTGGAGAGGATGACCGGTCACATAGAAGCCCAGGGTTTCCTTCTCGTAACCCCATTGCTCTCGATCGGGCCAGTCGCCGATGAAGGGTACTTCGTCCGCGCCGGAAGTAGACGCAGCGGAGTCCCCGAAGAGGCCGATCTGACCGCTCAAGCGGTCTCTATGGGCCTTCTGGCCCCTCTCGACGGCCCTGTCGAGCACCTCCATCAGGGAGTGCCGGGAGGGGTGCAGTGAATCAAAAACGCCGGCCTTAATGAGGGATTCCAGGACTCGCTTGTTGGCGACGCGCAAGTCCACGTTCTCACAGAACTGGAAGATGTCTTGGAACGGGCCGATCTCGTTGCGGCACTCAATCACGCTTTGTATAGCTCCCTCACCCACATTCTTGATGGCAGCCAGACCGAAAACGATCTGCTCTTCGGAGGCTCGAAAGTGGATATCACTCTCATTGACATCCGGAGGTCCAACCGTAATACCCATCTGCTTGCACTCACTCAGATATCTGACCACCTTGTCGGTCGAGCCCATCTCGCTGGTCAGCATTGCCGCCATGAACTGCATCGAAAAATGAGTCTTGAGGTAGGCCGTTTGGTAGGCGAGAAGGGCATAGGCCGTCGAATGGCTCTTGTTGAAACCATAGCCTGCAAACTCTGCCATCAGCTGGAAGATGTGCTCTGCCTTGCTGGCAGTCACTCCTCGCTCCCTGGCCCCGGCCAGGAAGCGCTTTCGCTGTTTCTCCATGACCGTTTTCTTCTTCTTGCCCATCGCTCGTCGAAGAAGATCGGCCTCTCCCAGCGAGAAACCTCCCAGCAGACTGGCAATCCGCATGACCTGCTCCTGGTAGACAATCACACCGTAAGTCTCTTCCAGGATCTCTTCCAGCTGGGGGACCACGTACTCGATCTGAACTTTTCCGTGCCGACGTTGGATGAAATCGTCGATCATGCCTCCCTGAATCGGACCGGGCCGGTAAAGGGCATTCAATGCGATCAGATCTTCGAACCTGTCAGGCTGCAGGCGGCGAAGAATGTCCCGCATCCCACCGGATTCGAACTGGAAGATACCGGAGGTGCGGCCATCACAGAACAGCTCCAAAGTTTTCCGATCGTCCAGCTCGATCTGAGAGAGATCCAGATCCACATCCGTTTGCTCCCGGATCTGCTGCAGCGTCTGGTCAATGACGGTCAGAGTGGTCAAGGCCAGAAAGTCCATCTTGAGCAATCCCAGCCGTTCCAGGTCGGTCATGGGATACTGCGTCATCACGTCGTCTTTGGGAGTCTTGTAGAGCGGGATCAGATCCATCAGCGGCCGGGGTGCGATGACCACACCGGCGGCATGCGTCGAGGCGTGGCGGACCAGCCCCTCGAGCCGCTGGGCGACCGTCATAAGCTGTTCGTAAGTCGAAGAGCTGGAGGCCAGATCCCGCAGTTCCCGGACCTGGCTCATGGCTTTGGCAAGAGTGGTGTTGGGCTCCTGGGGAACCAGCTTGGCCAGTTTGTCAACGTCGGCATAGGCAACGTTCAAAGCGCGACCAACATCCCGGATGGCCCCGCGTGCGGCCATGGTGCCGAATGTGATGATCTGGCTGACATTGTCACGCCCGTACTTCTCCATCACATAGTCAATCACCCTGGAGCGCCCGTGCATGCAGAAGTCGATATCAATGTCGGGAGGAGTCACTCTCTCGGGGTTCAGAAAACGCTCGAAGAGCAGATCGTACTGAATCGGGTCGACATTTGTGATCTTCAGTGCGTAGGAGACCAGGCTACCGGCAACCGATCCGCGCCCCGGACCCACCGGAATCCCCTCTTCCCGGGCATATCGGATAAAGTCCCAGACGATCAGAAAGTAGCCCGGGAACTTCATTTCCTGAATGAGCCGGATTTCCTCGTCGAGGCGCTTCTGGTACTCGTCCACCCCGTGACGAAGACGACCTTCCCGCTCCAGCTTCTGCAACACGGAAAGACGCTCCTGAAAGCCGTCGCGAGCAATCCTCTCGAAGTAGGTGTCGATGGTGTGCCCCTGCGGAACTTCAAACTCGGGAAAGACGCTTTCCGTAGAACCCAAGTGAAAATCGCATTTCTCCGCGATTTCCAGAGTGTTGGAAAGGGCGCCGGGAACATTCCCGAAGAGTTCTTCCATCTCCCGGGCTGTCTTGAAGAAAAACTGGTCGGTCTTGTAACTGAGCCGATCGCGATCGTAGATTGTCTTTCCCGTCTGGACACAAAGCAGCACGTCGTGGGCAAACGAGTCGTCCTGCAGGAGGTAATGGCAGTCGTTGGTGGCAACCAGGGGGAGCTCGTGGCTGCGCGAAAGCTTCACGACCGCCTCGTTGACTCGAGCCTGTTCTTCGATCCCATGGTCCTGCAACTCCAGATAGAAGTTGCCAGGACCCAGAATCTCAGACAGCTCGCCGGTTCTTCTTGCTGCCTCGTCCAACCGGTCCTGCATCACATTCCAGGCGACGATTCCCTTGAGACAAGCGGAAAGCCCGATCAGGCCGTCGGAGTACCTGGAAAGGAGCTCCAGATCGATTCTGGGACGGTAATAGAAGCCCTCCTGATAACCCAGAGAGATGAGGCGGATCAGATTCCGGTAACCGACTTCATTCTTGCAGAGCAGAACCAGATGGTTGCTGCGGTCGGAGCGTCCGCCTCTGGTGTGACGTCCTTCCCTGGCTACGTAGGCCTCGCAGCCGATGATGGGTTTGACCCCGGCTCGAATCGCCGCGTCGTGGAACTGCACTGCTCCGAACAGATTCCCATGATCGGTGAGAGCCAGAGCCGGCATCTTCAATTCGGCTGCTCTGGCGACGACGTCTTCGATGCGGTTGGCTCCATCCAGAAGGCTGTAATGGCTGTGAAGATGAAGATGGACAAAAGAATCCTGACCCATGAATCACTCCCACTCGATCGTGCTGGGCGGTTTGGAGCTGATGTCGTAGACCACGCGATTGATTCCGGGAACCTCGTTGACGATTCGACTGGACATGGTAGCCAGAACCTCGTAGGGGACCTTGACCCAATCGGCTGTCATTCCGTCGCTACTGTCCACGATGCGCACAGCAGCCACGTTTTCATAGGTCCGATCGTCTCCCATCACACCGACGGTCTGCACCGGCAACAGCACCGCAAAGGCCTGCCAGACATCCGTGTAGAGACCCGCCCTTCGAATCTCCTCCAGGACAATCTGATCGGCCTCTCGCAGGGTCTGTACTTTCTCCCGATTGACCTCCCCCAGGATACGGATGGCCAGACCAGGTCCCGGAAAAGGGTGCCTCTGTAGAATCGAATCGGAAAGTTTGAGGGCCCTTCCGACCCGTCGCACCTCGTCCTTGAACAACTCCCGCAGGGGCTCGACCAGTTCCAGGTCCATCTGATCGGGGAGTCCCCCCACATTGTGATGGCTTTTAATCGCGGCTGAAGGGCCCTTGACCGAGACCGACTCGATGACATCGGGGTAAAGAGTTCCCTGAACCAGGTAGCGATAGTCCCGATCAGGGTCAGCCTGCTCTTCAAAGACACGGATGAACTCCTCCCCAATCCTTTTACGCTTCAATTCCGGGTCCACGACTCCTTCCAGCCTGGAAAGGAATCGATCGCCTGCCTCCACACCGACGATATTCAAGTCGAGCTGCTCATCAAAGGCCTTAAGAACCGTTTCGAACTCGTTCTTTCGCAGCAGCCCGTTGTCGACAAAAACGCAGGTCAACCGGTCGCCGACAGCACGTTGGACAAGCACTGCGGCAACCGTCGAGTCGACTCCGCCGGACAATCCACAGAGAACCAGGCCCTCCTTCACCTGACTCTTGATTCTCCCCACGGCCTCGTCAATAAAAGACCGAAGCGTCCAGTCTCCCCGGCACTCACAGACCTCAAAGAGAAAATTCCGCAGAATCGCGTCCCCCTCGGCAGTGTGTGCAACTTCCGGATGAAACTGAACTCCGTAGCGCTGCTTCTCGAGATTCTCGAAGGCGGCAATCGTCTCCCCGGCCCGGGCTACAATCTGGAAGCCGGAGGGGAGCTCTTTAATGTTGTCGCCGTGGCTCATCCACACCTGAGAGGATTTGGGAATGCCCTGCAGAATTCGACTCTCAGTGAGAACTTCGAGGGTGGCTGGACCATACTGACGATCCGTTGCAGCGTGGACATTCCCGCCCAGCTTGTGGGCCATCAACTGCATGCCATAGCAGATTCCGAGTAGTGGTCCGGACACCTTATAAACCGCCTCGTGCGGATGGGGAGAGTCGGCGCCAAACACTGAGTCAGGGCCGCCGGAGAGAATGATCCCCCGAGGCTCTCGCTTCTCGATTTCCGACGGGTCGACATGGTAAGGGAGAATTTCGCAGTAAACTCCTGCATCGCGGATTCGCCGCGCGATCAACTGCGTATACTGGGAGCCAAAGTCGAGGACGACAATGGTCTCGTGGGCTTCAGACATTGGCTTCGTTGACCAGGGAAGTGCCTCTCACAGAAGGAGGCAGTATAGCACGCTCAGACGACTTCGAAATATGGCCTGCAGGGTGGCTCTCAGCTCCCTCCTGAAGGCCTCGCAAAAGAGAGTTGGAGGTGCCTCATAATGATGCTGGAATCGTGGATCCGGGCGCTCATCCTGGGAACCCTCCAGGGCGTCACAGAGTTTCTTCCGATCAGCAGCTCGGCCCACCTTCTGGCCCTTCCCTGGCTTCTGGGCTGGGAGCCGGGAGGCCTGACTTTCGATATCCTTCTCCACGGTGGCACGCTTCTCGCTCTGATCCTTTACTTTCGCCAGCCTCTGGTGGGCTTGATCCAGGGCTTTGTTTCTCCAGCCTCGACGGCCGGAGAATGGGACCGGCTGCTCCTTCCCTTGTTCACTGGAACACTGCCGATCCTGGCGGCGGGAGTGGCTTTGATCTTCCTGGACGTCGAACGCCTTCGAACACCTGGACTGACCTGCTTCAATCTGGCCTTTTTCGGGCTGCTCCTGTGGTTGGCCGACGGCGTCCAAAACAAACAGACCGGTCTCTGGTCCCTGACCGCCCTGCAAGGATTCTGGATCGGACTCGCTCAAGCCCTGGCTCTCATGCCCGGAGTCAGCCGGTCGGGAGTTACGATGACAGCGGCTCTGCTGCTTGGGCTGGGCCGACCTGAAGCAGCTCGTTTTGCCTTTCTTCTGGGAATTCCTGCTATCTCGATGGCTATGGGGGCGAAAGTTCTCGAACTGTGGGCGTCCGGGGACCTGCCGGCTGCTGCGGTCGGTGGCGAGTACCTGGTGGGTGTCCTGGCTGCTTTCCTGAGCGGGCTCTTTTCCATTCGCAACCTGCTCAGGTTTCTGGAGACGCGCACGATGAAACCGTTCGTCTTCTATCGCCTCGCCTTGTCGCTGGTGCTTCTGGTCTGGCTGCTGAGTCAATGAGAGGGCCTGGTGTATGATTCTCTAGCAGCCCGCGGACCCGTGATCCACCACGGGCTGCTATTGCTGATGATGGGAGAAAACGGTTTGAAGCACCGGGGAATCCGGAAGCTCCGCATGGTTGCGGTACTGGTACTTTTTTCCTGCACGAGTCTCCTGGGCGGGGAGAAGGACAAGGTTCTTCCAACAGCTCTTCAGAACCAGATTCTCCGATCTCATTTCCGGGATCAATTCCTCTCCCTGCACAGTTTCGTAGAGCCGTACGAAACCCCTTCCAGGTTTGCCCAGACCTTCGTGGACCGTCAGATCAAGCATTTTCTGGACCGGGTCGAGGGAAAGCTGGAGATTCTGCAGCACTCCGTGGACGATCTGATCGAGATTCGCCGGCAGGTCGTGGACGGAGAGAGTGAGCTGAATTCGAAAGTCCGGAGTCATTGGAGAGAACAGACCCGGAAGATCTCCCACAGCGCCGAGGATCTCCGCCAGATGCTGGCCGTCATATTCCTGGAACTGCGGGCCAAAGACGATTTCCAGCCGCAGGTCAACCGAGCTGAAAACAACTTTTTATTCGAGGTTGAACTCAGGCGTCTGAATCGAGAGACTGAGGCCGCGACCCGGCTCATCCGTTCCTACCTGTTCAATGCCGCCTCGACAGTTCATATCACCGACCTTCGACACACGAATATGCTCATTTCCCTTTACCACATACGGCAGACGGCCCGGATGCTTCAAAAGAAGATCTAGCAGTCCGTGGCCGGCGACCCTCCCCAAGCAATGACACCAGATCCGGGTTTTGCCCCACTTCGCGATCGCATCTCCTCTGAGCGAACCCTCATACTGTCGCGGTTCAAGGGCCAGCTCGATAGCAGGGAGACTCTGTCAAGCCTGGCAGACCATCTGGACGGCGTCCTATCCAATCTGGCCGATCAATCTCTTCAAGAGCAGCAGGTCGGACTCTTCAGCCTGGGTGGTTGCGGTCGACGTGAAGTGTTTCCGTTTTCGGATGTGGATCTTCTCTTTCTTCATGCGGGGAAAAGCCCGTCCCCCGCACTGCAAAAAGGCATCAGAAAGTTTCTGCGAAAGCTTTATGACCTCCGACTCTCGATAGGCCAGCAGGTGTGGGCGGTGGAAGATCTCGAGTCGGTCGATCTCGGGCAGGTCGGCTTTCTTCTCGCCGTGATGGATGGCAGATTCATCTGGGGGGCGACGGAATGGACCGATCAGTTCAAGCAGATCAAACAGCGCCTGCTGTCCCGGCATGGCTCCGAGTTGGTCGAGGCAATCCGCCGGCTCACCGAGGACCGTCATCGTGAGCATGGAAACACCGGTTACCAGCTGGAGCCGGACGTCAAGCACTCACCCGGAGGATTGCGAGACCACCTGGTC
The DNA here is from genome assembly GCA_965205345.1 of Acidobacteriota bacterium. GTDB lineage: Bacteria > Acidobacteriota > UBA6911 > RPQK01 > CBDAPI01 > CBDAPI01. Next base: position 436,517 of record CBDBGQ010000057.1, read on the forward strand.
ATTCACTGGATGAGGTTGCTGGGAAAAAGGAACTGGCCCGGGGCCTACACTCGAGATCAGGTGGCACATTCCTTCCGGTTCCTGGCTAAGACCCGCATCGGGCTTCACATGATTCGTGGACGGGATCACAACCACTTGACTCATCGACTGCAGGAGCAACTCGCGACTCTGCTGGGCTTCGGGGAGGATCCTATTCCCAGCGCGGAGTCGCTGATGAAGGAGTACTTTCTACATACGCGGATTCTTCAGCGGACCTGCCTGGACATGCTTCGAGCCCCAGAGGGAAGGGAAGAGGTGGATCTGGCAGAACCTCCAGCCACTCTGAAAGGCATTCTTCAGATCTTCCTCGGTCTCAAAGAGGGGGGAGTCCTTTCCTCCCGGGCAGTCGAGCAGATCCGGAATTCACTTTCACAGGTTTCGGAAGGAGCCATCCTTCCGGAAACGAGAGATCTCATCTGGGAGATCTTCACTCCTCACCCGAAGCTCTACGGTGTCCTTTCCGACATGTACGAGCTTGGAATCCTGGAGCTGCTGTTTCCCGAATTTGGAACGATCAAAGCCCTGGTGATTCGCGACTTTTATCACCGTTACACCGTGGATGAGCATACGCTTCTCGCCATCAAGGCGGTCTGTGACCTGCTGCCCGAGAGTGAAGCAGTGGATAGCCGGTTTCGTGAGCTCCTGATTGAGACGGATGCAGCTTCGATCCTGACCCTGGCCCTCTTACTGCACGATGTGGGCAAGAGTCGGGATGGTCCACACGTCGACACCAGCTCACAGATGGCTGCCCGGGCCTTGCGACGCTTCCGGTTCCCGCGGAGTGTAGTGGATCAGGTCACGTTTCTGATCCGTCACCATCTGGAGATGTCGCAGCTTGCCTTTCGGAGAGATGTTGATGATCCGGCTGTGGTTGAGCAGCTCACGGACATCGTGGGGACCGTGACCCATTTACGACTGCTGACGCTCCTGACCTACGCCGATATCAAGGCTGTCGCACCCGGAATTCTGAGCGACTGGAAAAGAGATCTACTCTGGCAGCTCTACATCGGAGCCTACGCGCATCTGACCCGGGACTTCGGTCAGGTCGTCATCAAGGAAGTCCCAGATCTTGCGGGGCCTGCAGCAAACCTTCCCGAGGATCTGGATCCCGCCGACCTGAAGATGTTTCTGAAGGGTCTGCCCCGCCGCTACCTCTTGAATACGGAACCCCGTGAGGTCTTTGAGCACTGCCGAATGGCGCGCC
>CBDBGQ010000058.1:0-402476 GCA_965205345.1 Acidobacteriota bacterium
CACGGTTGTCCTGGATAGAGTCGTTTCTCTACTATACTCAGGAGGCAATCGTCGATATTGAGGGTTATGTCAATCCGCTGATGTGTTTCGAAACACTGTGGTTGAAGGTCAAGCACAAAGATGCTGGAACTGGTTACCGTCAGGTTCAAGGATAGCAAGGGGTCCGGGGAGTTCGTTGCCAATCAGCCCTTGAGGGTGGGTGATCGGTGCATCGTCGGCACGGACCGTGGCGTGGAACTGGGGATCGTGGTCGCGAGGCGCACGGTCGAACAGGCCAGTTTCGAGAACGCAAGAATCCACAAGGCTCTTCGCAAGGCCACGGAGCGGGACCTCTATCTTTGTGAGAAAAAAGGTTTCAGGGAGGAGAAGGCCTATCGCCTCTGTCGGAAGCGGATCCGTGTCCGCAAGCTGCCAATGAAGCTTTCGAAGGTCGAGTACATCTTCGATGGAAGTCGAGTTGTCTTCTACTTCACCGCCAGCAGCCGAGTCGATTTTCGACAACTGGTACAGGACCTGGCCCGGGAATTGAGGACCCGGATCGAGATGCGTCAGATTGGAGCCCGTGATGAAGCCCGGCTGGTTGGGGGGCTGGGAGCGTGTGGAACCGGCGAGAATTGTTCGTCGAAGTTTCTGAAACACCTTCGTTCGGTCACGGTGAAGACGGTCAAGGCTCAACAACTGGGGATGAATCCGACCCGGCTGTCCGGTATGTGCGGGCGCTTGAAGTGTTGCCTGAACTTTGAGAGTGAGTACTAGTGCACTAGCCGCCATTCATGGATGGGAGTCCTTGGCCTTCAGTTCCTTGATTCGTGACTGAAACCGCTCGATCTGGGGAGCCTCCGGGTTCGCTTCTATGAACTCCCGACAAACCGCCAGAGCCTCTTCAAACTTCTCCATCTTTTCCAGAGCACGAATCAGTTTGAAGTAGGAGTCCGGGCGTCGTGGAAAGTACTTGACAGCCTCCCGATAGCGCTCTCCTGCCGCCTTGAAGTTCTTACGCTTGAAATAGAAGTCTCCGACCCTGATGTGCCGTTCCGCTTCGATCGGATCGGGATAAATAACCTCGACTTCGCTCTCGCGGTCCGAGGTTCGGTCGGCCCGGATCAGCACAGGCTTGGGGCCGACCGGGCGGCTGTCCTGCCCCACCAAAGCAACAGAAAACGGAGGGATCATGCTGATCAGCAGCAACGCTCTGACTCTCATCCTTCCATCCAGCCTAAGCCGAACCTTCTGACCTTGTCAAAGATGGGTGTTGTTCGGTAGAATAACCACAGTCCTTCGAAGGCAAGCCAGTCAGTATTCAATCGTTGCTCCTCTTGAGTTCCTCGTCTTTTGAATTGATCATCGGGCTGGCGAAAGAGTTCATGGAAAAGAGTTGAGGCCATGGTTAATAGAAAGCTAATCAGACCGTCTCTAATCGACCTGAGGGATCAGATGCCTGCCGACTACGCAACTGCTCAGAGGAAGAGGGTTCCCCCGGAGCAGACGAACGCCGAGCAGTACTACTACCTGAAGCAGATGACCGGCCGTACCCTTATGGTCGTCAAACTGGTGGACGGGGAAGAGATCTGCGGTGTCATTGAGTGGTACGACAAGGACTGTATCAAGGTGAACAGAGACGACGGTCCGAACCTTCTGATTCCCAAGCACTCCATCAAGTACCTTTTCAAACAGGACGAGAGACGCGGCAAGTCTGGACGTTGAGCACTCGGCCAATTGTTGTGACAATGGGGGATCCAAACGGGGTCGGCCCGGAGGTCGTTCTCCGGGCCTTGCCTTGTCTGAACCCTGCTCAGCAGGCTCGTCTTCTGGTGGTGGGCGATCCCGGCTACCTGGCGCGCCTCTCCCATGACCTGAATCTGGGGGAGTTGCCTCCGCTTCGGTTTGCTGCACCGGGAAGCTTCCCCTATCCGCCACGCTGGGGCGTTGTTTCCCGGAAGGCTGGCGAGTTTGCGGTGGCCTGCCTGGCGAAGGCCCTGGAGGAGATTCAGAGGCGCAACGGGCGACTGCTGGTGACGGCTCCGATCCACAAAGAGGCGGCCCGCCTGGCCGGCTTCGATCATCCGGGACAGACCGAATTCATCGCTTCTTACTTTCCTGGCCATTCAGCGACCATGGGGTTTTTCTCGGGTCCCTTGAAGATCGTCCTGGTGACTGTGCACGTACCTTTGAGAGAAGTGGCTGGTCGGCTTACCTGTGAGGAGATTGAACGGTGTGGGCAGCTCTTGTTTGAAACTCTGCGAGAAAGCGGCATCGAGTTCCCTCGAATCGCTGTGGCGGGCTTGAATCCGCATGCCTCGGAATCCGGTCAATTCGGAATCGAGGAAGAAGAGATCATTAAGCCTGCACTGCGTCGGCTGCGGGATCGCACTGGACCCCGAGCTTTTTCGGGACCGTTTCCTGCGGAACTCTCTGTTTCACCGGGCAGCTCGGGGAGAGTTTGACGGTGTGGTTGCCCTTTACCACGATCAGGGCTTGATTCCGGTCAAACTGCTGGCCTTTCATTCGGCAGTAAACGTAACCCTGGGTCTCCCCGTGGTTCGAACCTCACCTTGCCACGGCACTGCCTTCGATATTGCGGGCCGGGGCTCGGCTGATCCTCGCAGTATGCAAGAGGCCTTTCGTTGGGGAATCCAGCTGAGCGAGTCTCGTGCACATACCGGGTAGAGTGTGGAACCTGGAACGTGAATGTGGAAGGGGCCGCATCAGGGCAGCGACCGGCCGGATTTAAACGGTCGCTGCCCTGACGCGGCCCCTCCCACATTCTGACTCCGCAAACCAACTACCTAAGCAGGCCGCCCCAGGACCTGGTCATACGATCTCAGACAAGCTCCCAGATGGAGCTCGACCAGGCTGTCCGTGGAGAAGTCGAGGGCTTCCACCAACGCTTCCTCGTAGAGAGCCATCTCGTGCTCTTCATAAGTGGGCAGGAGATGGTCGGTCCGGGTCAGAAAGTAGTCGGAGAAGATGACCGAGACCAGATGGCTGTAGCTGGAGAAAGGCATGATCTCGAGGAGCCGGAGCTGGCACAGGATGGATTGCTTCACCGGATGAATCTCAGAGTAGCTGTCACTGGAAACCCAGACAAAAAAGCGAGACAAGGCCTTCTCAACGAATTCGGGCGACAGGGGCGAGTGCTCCCCGAAGAGCTTTGGACCCTGGTTTTGCCTCAGCCCTCTGCCTGGATCGGTCCGCGGGATCAGGGAGTGGAGTTCGCATAGATCGTCGGGGCTCAATTCTGCCAGTTTCTTCCTCCAACCGAGGACGCAGTGGAGGAGCTGCTCGATGGTCTTCGAATCGAGTCCCGGGTCCCAGGAGAAGCGGGAGCAACGGAGTGCCTCGAAGCTGGCCACGGGCTCCGTTAGAACGGTGCGGTTGACCTGATCAGCCGACTGGCCGGTAGCTCTGAGCCTGATGCGGGAGCTTTTCAACGCTGCGCGTTTCGGGTTCCACGTTTCAAGTTCCACGTTCCACGCTCCCACGTTCCAAGTTCCAAGTAGTTCCGCGTTCTCAAGTTCTGCGATTGCCGGGCAACAACTTTCAACCTTCAACCTTCAACCGTTTCCCTCCGCCGCGTGTGACCAAGCCTACAGTACCGTATCTTGCTTGAGAACCTCCCGAGGCACCGGGGGATCCAGCAGCAGTAGCGCGAGTAGTGCTGCGCGCTCCGGAAGCCGGTCCGTATAAACAAACTCGTGCTGTGCGTGAGCGCCGCCGCCGACCGCTCCCAGGCCATCCAGGGTCGCGGTGTACAGGCTGGTAATATTCCCGTCGGAGGCCCCTCCGGCGATCCCTTCTTCCAACTTGAATCCCAGCTCCCCGGCCGCCATCTGAGCCCGCTCCCAGAGAAAGTTGTTGCGGGGTGTCTTCTCAAGAGGAGCACGATCTATCCGGCCCTCCACCTGCAGCTCGACATTAGGTGTTTCCGGCTCCAGATGATGAATCGCATGCTGAACGGTTTCAATGTCTTTGAGGCGGAGAACACGGACGTCCACGGTTGCACGGCCCTCGGGGGCAACCACGTTGGGTCGCAGACCGCCCTGGACCAGCCCAACGTTGACAGTGATTCCATTCCGGGGCGAATTGAGTGCAGCCAGTTTCTGGATCACATGAGAGAGTTCCAGGATGGCACTGGCGCCGGCTTCCGGCTCGAGTCCAGCGTGGGCCGCTCGCCCTTTAACGGTTATCTTGAAAAGTCCCACTCCCTTGCGAATAGTCTTGAGGCGCCCCCTCTCCCCCAGAGATGGCTCGAGTACGAATACCCTGTTGCTGCCCCGGGAGAGGCGGCGGATCCATTTCTCGGAATCTCCGCTTCCGATTTCCTCGTCCGAATTGATCAGGACGACGGGTGTGACTGTGGGCTCCAGCCGCAGGCAGGCCAAGGCCTTCAGGGCGAAGACCATTTGAACCAGTCCGGCCTTCATGTCGAATGCTCCGGGTCCGCTGATTCGATTCCCATTCCCTCGCACGGGCATGCGCAGCAGTGTTCCAGTCGGCCAGACCGTGTCGGTGTGTCCCAGGAGGAGCTGTAGTGGCTGCGATCTCTTTCGTTCGTGTGGTCGTACCAGGAGCATTCCTCCCGACTTGCGACCCCGGATCTCTCGAACTCGAAACCCTATTCCTCTGAAGGCTGCTGCCAGGAGCCCGAAAGCTTCTGCCTGGCTGGAAGGCTCGAGAGAAGGTGTTTCTACCAGGATCAACCGCTTGAGCAGGTCAACCATCTCAGGCTGCTGATTGTCCAGATGGTGTCGAATCCTTCTAGCGGTCTTCATTTGTCAGGTGCGTCGGCAGTCCATTTTCGGGCTCCGGCAAAAGACCGGAGAAAAAGCTCTTCTTAACCCTAACAGCCCGTGGTAAAAGTCCCGGGCAGCGACCGTTTAAATCCCTCCGATCGCTGCCCGGGACTTTTACCACGGGCTGTTAGTAGGCGGCCGGATCCGAGGCCAGTTCAACCAGCGTCCGGACGCCGAACCCAGTGGCACCCTTGACGACATCATCCTCCGGGAAGCGGGCGACTCCGGCCATGTCGATGTGACACCATCGGGATTCAAGTACGAACTCCTCGAGGAACTTGGCGGCTGAAATGGCACCACCCCAGCGTTCTCCGATGTTTCGGATGTCGGCGATGTCGCTCTTGAGTTCATTCCGGTATTCCTCATCGAGAGGCAACTGCCAGATACGCTCGCCCGCCCTGTCCGCGGCTCGAAAGAGGGCATCGCGCAGGGATGGATCGTTGCTGAAGAATCCGGCTCGCAGTTTTCCAAGCGCGACCACGCAGGCGCCGGTCAAGGTTGCGATGTCCACGACAAAAGCAGGATCGAACTGCAAGGCGTAGTGAAGGGCATCAGCGAGGAGAAGGCGACCTTCGGCATCGGTGTTAATGACTTCAATGGTCTTTCCGCTAAATGAGCGGATCACATCTCCGGGCCTCTGAGCCCGCCCGCTGGGGAGATTCTCTGCGGCCGCCACGATTGCGACGACATTTTGAGGTACTTGCAGCTGTGCAATAGCCCGCATGGCGGTAAGCACGGCGCAGGCGCCTGCCTTGTCGGATTTCATTTCCTCCATATTTTGCGCGGGCTTGATGGAAAGGCCTCCGCTGTCAAAAGTGACTCCCTTGCCGACGAGCACGCCGGGAGGGCTTTCCGAGTCAGGAGCTCCCCAGTATCGCATGATGATCAGCCGGGCTGGCTCGTCACTTCCTTTCGCAACTGCCAGGATGGCATTCATTCCTTCTTTCTCGAGTCTCTGCTCGTCCCAGATCTCGATCTCGAGTCCGGCCTTGTGGGCGAGTTCTCTGGCCCTCTCGGCAAGTTGGGTGGGACTGACAATGTTTCCGGGTTCGTCGGCCCAGCCCCGGGCCAGGTTGGTGGCACTGGCCATGACCTCGGCTCGATGTTCAACTTCGCGCAGCAAAGAATCGTCCATGGGCTGACTATTGAAGACCAGAAGTACCTTCTCCAGTCGTCTCACCGGGCGGCTCAGGGTCTTGTACTCTGCGTTGTTCCAGGACCCCAGGATCAGCCCCTCCAGGGCCGCCTGGGCAGCCACCGGGGCCTTCTCGAAACTACGCCGATACACGGCCAGGGTCTTCAAACTGGAGGTTCTGGTCTTGACGACGGCCCTCATCAGGATGGATCGGATCGAAGCGGAGTCATAGCTGGACTCTTTTCCGGACCCCACGAGAACCAGTCTCCTGCACTTCAGATTGCCAGGGCGGTAAACTGTGACGGTCTCACCCGGTTTACCCGTCAACTCGCCACTCTCCTTGACTTCCGTCAAGAGCCCGTCGAGAGCCGAGTCGATCTCGCTCGCCAGGGCTCCTCCCGCTACATCCTCCTCGAAGAGAGGGACGAAAAGAGCATCGCATTCGACCGTCGACCAATTGGATCGGACCAGGTGCACATCCATAGAGTCATCTCCCCTTGAGCTGCGCTTGAATCTCTCGTTCTATGATTTTCTTACGCTTCGCTTCCCGCTTGTCATAGGTTTTTTTCCCCCTGGCTATAGCCAGCCGCACCTTGGCTTTGCCGTTCTTGAAATAAAGTGCGAGTGGAACCAGAGTCAAGCCCTTCCGGTGAACCTTGCCAAGAAGTTTATTGATTTCCCGGCGGTGAAGAAGTAATTTCCGTCGCCTTCGAGGCTCGTGGTTGGCTCGACTACCGTGCCTGTAGGCAGCAATATGGCAGTTCTCGAGCCAAACTTCACCCCCATGAACCCGGGCATAGCTGTCCTTCAGGTTCACTCTGTGCTCGCGAATCGCCTTGACCTCTGTCCCAAGCAGCACAATACCTGCTTCGATTTCATCGAGAACATCGTAATCGTGATAGGCCTTTTTGTTTCTAGCGACCAATTCCTGCATGCCAGTTGTCTATTTCCGCAAGTAGGTACTCTCAGGGGGACCCTAGAAAGATCCGCAGCGCGTCCCTCCAGGATCTCAGTTCAGGGTACCCGTCCCGGTCCAGGGCCGTATTGTCCAGAACCGAGTAAGAGGGTCTCCTGGCAGGTCTATGGAAACGGTCACTGCGAACCGGGAGGACCTGACAGGGGAGATCCAGCTCGGACACAATTTCCCGGGCCAACTCAAACCAGCTGCATTCTCCGGAATTTGTCACATGGTACAGACCGCGTCTCTCATCCTCGATTAAACCCAGGCTCATCTCCGCCAGATCCGAGGTCCAGGTGGGCTTGCCATGCTGGTCCTCGACGACTTCGAGTTCGCCTCTCTCACGTGCTGCCCGGGCGATGGTGCAAACGAAGTTTTCTCCTCCCTTACCGAACAGCCAGCTCGTCCGGATGATCAGATGAGCCGGACAGAGGGACTGGATTTCCCGTTCTCCCTGGAGCTTGGTGAAGCCGTAGTAGTTGACAGGGTCGGGAGGATCGGATTCTTGATAAGGAATCGAACATTGGCCAGAAAAAACGTAGTCCGTGCTGTAGTAAACGAGCGAGGCCTGACACTCGGCTGCAGCGACGGCCACGTTGCGCGTCCCCTGAGCATTAATCTGAAAACTTTTCTCCCGGTTAGTCTCGGCATCGTCAACCCGGGTGAATGCGGCTGCGTGCAGGATCACGTCGGGGCCAATCTGACGCATTTTCCTTCTGACCAGATTCTCCGACGTGATGTCCATCTCGCCTTTTGACAGCGAGATGACATCATGACTGGTCGAGAACTTCTGGGCCAGGTCCTGGCCCAGCATTCCCCGGGCCCCGGTGATGACAACTCGCATAAGTTAGTACTGCAGCTCGTCCAGAGTCTTTTCTCTTTGGCTGTACATCCGGCGGTAGTAACTCTGATACTCCCCGGTTCTTACTCGGTCCACCCAGGAACGGCTCGATTGGTACCATTCAATCGTTTCCCTCAGGCCCTGGTCAAAGGGCACAATGGGAGCCCACCCCAGTTCTTGACGCAGCTTGGTTGCATCGACCGCGTACCGGCGATCGTGCCCGGGGCGGTCACGAACCGATTCTATCAGCGAATCCGGCTTGTTGAGGATTCTGAGGATCTTTTGCACCAGATCGAGGTTCGTCTTTTCGTGGTCGGCTCCGATGTTGTAGACAGAGCCGGGCTGGCCGTTTTCTAGAATGGTTTCGATGGCCCGGGAATGATCCACGACGTGAACCCAGTCACGCCTGTAGAGACCGTCACCGTAGAGCGGTAGCCGGCTGTCCTGGATCGCGTTCAGCGTCATAAGGGGAATCAACTTCTCGGGGAATTGATAGGGGCCGTAATTGTTGCAGCAGCGGGTGATTACGATGGCCATGCCGTAGGTTGCGTGGTACGAACGGGCCAGCAGATCGGCAGCGGCCTTGCTGGCTGCGTAAGGGCTGTTGGGAGCGAGAGGGCTGGTCTCAGTGAAGCTTCCCGTTGGTCCGAGGGTTCCGTAGACCTCGTCCGTGGAGATCTGGATGAAGCGAAGATTGCGCGCTTTCCGTGCGGCATCCAGGAGAATTTGAGTGCCAACGACATTGGTCTGAACAAAACTTGCCGCGTCCGTAATGCTGCGATCCACGTGAGACTCTGCTGCGAAGTTGATAAGCGCATCCGCCCCGCGGGCCACCAGGTCCTTGACCTGTTCGTGGTTATCAATACTGCCGCGGACAAACTGATAGCGGGGATTGTCCTCGACATCGGACAGATTCTCCAGGTTTCCCGCGTAGGTCAGGGCATCAAAGTTGATAATCTGCCAGTCAGATCGAGTCTGGAGGATATGCCGTATGAAGCCGGAGCCGATAAAGCCTGCTCCACCCGTGATGATTAACCTCATTCTCTTTGCTCTTTTTGGGCGGCCAGATTGGCCGCACGCAGAAGAGACTCAACTGTGCCTGCATCAGTCCACCATCCTTGCAGGATTTCGTAGGTCATTTCGTCCCAATCGATGTACTGGTTGTTCACATCGGTGATCTCCAGTTCCCCACGCTGGGAAGGCCGTAAGTTCCTGATGATGTCGAAGACTCTTTGATCGTACATGTAAATCCCAGTCACGGCGTAAGGTGAAGGGGCGATCTCGGGTTTCTCAACAATCCCGACAACACGGTCGCCGTCCAGAACCGGAACGCCAAACCTCTCCGGGTCCGGCACCTCTTTCAACAGGATCTTGGCACCTTTACCTTGTTGGCGGAAGTGATCGACATAACCAAGAATCGAACATTCCAGGATATTGTCCCCCAGAACCACGCAGACCAGATCTTCGTCGACGAAGTGTTCTGCCAGGGACAACGCTTCGGCGATGCCCCCTTCCCCCTCCTGATAGGCGAAGTGAAGGTGCCGGAGTCCGAAATCTTGCCCGTTTCTGAGAAGGCGCAGAAAATCGCCTGCGTTGTTGCCGCCCGTCACGATCATGATGTCGTGAACTCCAGCCTCCACAAGAGCTTCCACGGGGTAGTAAATCATCGGCTTGTCATAGACGGGGAGGAGGTGTTTGTTTGTCACCCGGGTCAGTGGATCAAGCCTCGTTCCCAGGCCACCAGCCAGAATGATTCCTTTCATTCCCAACCTCACTTGTGGAGAGATCGTATCTTACTCGATCGGAAGTTGACCGAGCAATTCCAGGTAGAGTCGCTCAAAATTGCGGATCTTCTTTTCCAGGGTGAAGTGGGCCTCCACACGCCGCCGACCGGATTCTCCCATTCGCTTTCTCAGGTCGGGCGAGTTGAGAAGTTCCTGGAGGGCCCCGGCCAGTCGCTCGGGATCTCGAGGAGGAACGAGCAGCCCAGTTTCCCGGTCGATGACGAGCTCAGGAATCCCCCCTACGGCCGTGGCCACCACGGGCAATCGATTGCTCATGGCCGCTAGTATTGCGGAGCTGAGTCCTTCGGAGAGGGAGGGAAGGCAAAAGATGTCGAAAGACTTCATGACTGAATCGGCGTCTTCACGAAACCCCAGAAAAAAGATATTCCGGCTTGCTTCCAGGGTCTTGGCCAGCCTTTCCAGGTCGGTTCGCAGAGGACCTTCTCCCACCACGTAAAGGACCAGGCGGGGATAGGATGGCAGCAGGAGTGACACGGCTTTGACCAGGATACTGTGCCCTTTTTCGCTGCTCAGGTGTGCCACAATGCCGATCACCAGTTGATCATCGGCGATCGAGGACGGGGGCTCCGCCATGGCATCGACGCTTTGCAGGTCCATCCCCTCGTAGATCACCTCCACCAGGGAGGGACGGACACCGTCGTGAATCAATGTATCTCGAATGCTTGCCGAGACGGTGATGACCCGGTCCATGAAGAGATTGAACTTGAGGCGACTGAAACTTGTGCGCAGGGGGAAGTTGACCCGTCGGGAACAAACCAGGGCTTGGGGGGAACTTGACAGGCTGGCAGCCAGTCCTCCGGCCAGGAGTGGACGTTGTGTGTTGAAGTGCACAATGTGAAAACAGTGCTCACGCATGAAGCCGAGCAGTTGCCAGGCTGCCAGAGGGCTCAGTTCGAAGCGCTGTTGAAAGGAGAAGAGATTCGCTCCTGCCCGTTTGGCTCTTGCAGCCAGCGGCGCATCGGGGGGAGCCGCCAGCCAGACCCTGTGTCCACACTGCAGCATGCCAGTGATGAGCGTGTAGATCTGTTCCTGCCCTCCTCTCCAGACAGTCTCCGTGTCTACGTAAAGTAGCTTCAGCTTCCGCCGGAGCGGTGCTTCTGTTCTTGTTCGCTCTGCAGTTCCCACAACTTCAGGAATTTGAAGAATACGGATGTCGATGAAAGTACCGAAACGGCCAGTCCGGGAACTCCGTCCTGAAAGCCACGGTAGAGAACATAGTTTCTTGAGAACTCGAGAAGGGGGTGGAGGAGGAGGCGGAAGGGCCCCGACCTGCGACCGGACTCTAAGTAATCTGCGGCCGCCAGTCCGGAGAAATTCTGCAACTGGGACAGGTATTCGGAAATGTCACTGTAGCTGTAGTGTTCGAGCGGATGTCGAAGCCGTTCAGTGTTTCCTGAAATCCGCACAGATTCGTGAACCCGGCCGCCGGTCCACTCCCCCTTGGACCTGCGGAAAAGACGCAGTTGAAAATTGGGATACCAGCTCGTGTGTCGGATCCAGCGGCCCATGAAGAAGGTGAGGCGAGGCAGGTAGTACCCGTCAACATTCCTGTCATGCCCCTGTTTCCAGTCGTGCAACTCCTGGATCAGAGCCGGGCTGAGAGCCTCGTCCCCATCGAGGCTGAGGACCCATTCGTAACTTGCCTGCTCCAGAGCGAACTGCTTCTGAGCTCTGTAGCCTCTCCACTCCACCCTGAGAAACCGATCCGTAAAGCCCCTGCAGATCCTCTCCGTCTCATCAGCACTGAATGAGTCAACAATGACGATTTCGTCCGCCAGCCCCGAAACACTGGAAAGCGCCCGCCCGATTTTCTCGGCTTCATTGAAAGTAATGACGGTAACAGAGAGCTTTCTCAAAATCGGTCGATCCTGGTGTACGTGTTCAGCGTCCTCTTCTCGCCCGTGCCCTTGCCCTTGCCGTGACCTCTCTCTTGGACGGGCAAAGGCAAGGCCCTAAACCGGTCGATCCTGGTTAACCGGATTCGTCGCCCACAACATTTCCTTTCAAGAGCGGACGGGACAGAGTGCCCGACGGACCCAATTCCTCTTCAATCCGGAGCAGTTGATTGTACTTGGCAATCCGATCGATTCGGCTGGCAGAACCAGTCTTGATCTGTCCCGACCGGCAACCGACAGCCAGGTCGGAGATGAAGGTGTCCTCCGTTTCACCGGAGCGATGCGAGATCACCGTCGTGAATCCACGGTCATGTGCCAGTTCAATAGTTCTCAAGGTCTCGGTGAGAGTCCCAATTTGATTGAGTTTGATCAGGATCGAGTTAGCGGCGCCCTCCCTGATTCCACGCTGCAGCCGGGAGGAGTTTGTCACAAACAGGTCGTCGCCGACAAGCTGGACTCTCGATCCGAGCCTTTGAGTCAAGGCTTGCCAGCCGTCCCAGTCGTCCTCAGCCAGACCATCCTCTATGGAGCAAATGGGATAGCGGTCACACCACTCGGAGTAAAGGTCGATCAAGCCCGCCGAGTCGAGGGCTGGTTTCTTGGATTTCTTGAACAGGTAGGTGCCCGAAGCCTCATCCCAGAGCTCGGTTGCGGCTATGTCCAGAGCCAGCAGAACATCCCGCCCGACCTGATATCCCGCACCCTCTATCGACTCCGAGATCACCTGTAGAGCCTCCTCATCCGAGGTCAGGTTGGGGGCGAATCCTCCTTCATCACCTACCGTGGTTGAGAGTCCCCGACCCTTCAGAGTCTTGCCCAGGTGGTGAAAAATCTCGACTCCTATCCTCAGAGTCTGGCGGAAGTTCGCTCCACCGACCGGTACCACCATGAACTCCTGGATATCAACACTGTTATCTGCATGAGCTCCTCCATTGAGGATGTTCATCATGGGGACGGGCATCAGGTTGGCACGGACTCCACCGATGTACTGGTAGAGGGGGGTATCGAGGTAGCTGGCTGCTGCGCGGGCGCAGGCAAGCGAAACCGCCAGAATGGCGTTGGCCCCGAGCTTTTCCTTTGATTCGGTGCCGTCGAGATCGATCATAGCCTGGTCAAGGCGGGCCTGTTCGGTAACCATCCGCCCTAGCAGTTCCGGGGCGATCATCTGGTCCACGTTCTTGACGGCTCGGCGTACTCCTTTGCCCAGATAGCGCGTCTTGTCTCCGTCTCTCACCTCCAGGGCTTCGTGCTTTCCGGTCGAGGCTCCGGAAGGGACCGCTGCCCTTCCCCAGGCTCCGCTTTCCGTCACAACCTCGGCTTCGACTGTCGGGTTGCCTCTTGAGTCAAGGATTTCCCGGGCAGCGACTTCGCTAATGTTAGGCATACCTTCTTATCTCCATCGCCTGAAGGGCTGTCACAGCCGTGACCAGGATGATGTCCTCAACCGAACAACCCCGACTCAAATCGTTCATGGGCCTCTTCAAGCCCTGCAGAATCGGCCCGATCGCTTTGGCACCAGCCAGTCGTTCTGTAAGCTTGTATGCGATGTTCCCGGCAGCCAGACTGGGGAAGATCAGAGTGTTGGCCCGCCCCTTCAGCCGACTGGTTGGGGCCTTGCTGGCTGCCACAGCGGGCACCAGGGCTGCATCTGCCTGAATATCTCCGTCGATTTTCAAATCGGGAGCTCTTGCCTGGACAGTTTCCAGGGCTTCCACCACTTTGTCGGCGGCGGGATGAGAGGCACTCCCGTGCGTCGAAAAAGACAACAAAGCAACCTGTGGTTCGGCCTCCAGATAGACTCTCGCGCTGGCTGCCGAAGCGAGGGCAATCTCCGCAAGCTGGGCCGAAGTAGGCTCGGGGACCACGGCGCAGTCGGAGTAGATGAGAGCTCCCTTTTCGCCCCACTGAGGGTTACTGAGCAGCATGATGAAGAAACTGGAGAGCAGCGACACCCCGGGGTGCAGCCCCACACAGTGAAGGGCGGCTCTAACGGTCTCAGCGGTCAGGTGGACCGCCCCCGCAACGCAGCCATCACACTCTCCGCGGGCCACCAGGGCTGCACCGAAATAAAGAGGATCTTCAACCTGTTTCATGGCCTCTCGAAAACTCATCCCCCGGGACCGTCTTCGCTCGTACAAAAGGGAGGCGGAGCCTTGCAGCTGGGCTGAGGCCGAAGGAAGGAGGCTTTCCCAGTTGGGATGGACTCCCGCATCCCGGGCGGCTTGCTCGATTCGCGCCGGGTCGCCAAGAAGCAGGGGGCGCACGATTCCTTCAAGGGCCATCTGATGGGCAGCCTGCACGATTCGAGGATCCTCGCCTTCCGGGAAAACGATCCGTTGAGGGCTTGCCTTCGCCCGCTCGACAATCCGCTTCGACAGCGTCATGGCGCGCAATGTTGACCGGATTTTCATGACGTGTCAAGATTGCCGCGTGCGGCTAAATACCGAGGAAACAAAGGGAATCCACATCATTATTCCGGAAGGAGAGATGGTCTCCGGCGAGGGAGATCAGAAGCTCAGAGACGAGCTGGTGAGGTTGATCGAGGAGGGGCACTACAAGGTCGCAGTCGACTTCTCCGGGGTACCCTACATCGACAGTTCAGTGCTGGGACAGCTTGTGCATGGATACGCACAACTGAAACAGCTGGGTGGGACTCTGAAAATACTGGGTCTGTCGAAAAGGTTCGGGGTCTTCTGGAACTGACCCGGCTGATTACTGTTTTCGAGGTTTTTGCGGATCGGGAAGAGCTGCTGAACAGCTGGTGATCATCCGCTTTGCCTGAGCCGCCGCTTGATTCGATCTATGCTTGCCCGGGCCTCGCTGCTCCCCGTCAATTCGGCGGCCTTTTGATAGTGCTCGAGTGCTTTCTGGTATTCCTTTGTTTTCTCGTAGATGTAACCAAGTCGATCGAAACTCTCTCCGCTGGAGTCGGGTCTAAGTCTAACCTCTCTCAGGAAAGCTGCCTTGGCCGCTTCCAGGTTGTCGGCGAAGAGATGGGCAAGCCCGAGATTGAACCAGGCTTGCGCATCCTCCGGAAATCGCTCGGTGTACGCGAAAATGGCCTCTGCAGCTTCGCTGTAGAGGCCCTCTTCGATCATCCTGACCCCTTTCTGGTAGCTAATCATGTGCAGGAAGCGATTAGCTTCAGCGTGATTAGGATCGTAGGTCAGCACCTGTCGAAGAGCCTGCTCTGCCGGCTCCAGCCGCTGGAGATGATAATGAGCCAGCCCCAGTTGAAGCAGCTCGCTGGGACTGCCTTTCTGGATCCTGGATGCCTCCTGGAGGTCGGACACCGCAAGCTCATACTGGGCCAGATTGTAGGCGGCGCTGCCGCGCATCCGCAGAAGATCGTGTCGACTTCTGGGTGACTTGGCGTAAGGCACAGCCTGATTCAGGGTGGGGATCACTTCACGAAACCGTCTCGAGTTGTAATAGGCTTGGCCCAGGCCCAGATAGGTTTCGACGGCATCCTGCTTCAGACGCAGAGCGGTCCGAAGCTCTGATATCGCTTTCTCGTACTGTTTCAGGTGCAGGTAGGACAAGCCCAGTATTCGATGACCGCTTTCGTAGTTCGGGTGCTCTTTGACCAGGGACTCAAACTCGTCGATCGCCTCCCGGTACTGGCCCTGTTTGAAGTGGGAAAGCCCTTTTCGGTAGTCACCCTGCGCCAGACCCGAGCCCGCTCCCAGGAGGAGAGCCAGCGGAAACACGAACAGCTTTGCGGAGGGTTGGACTCTCATTGTTATCTCAATACTCCTGGGCGCCTATCGAAAGAAGGCCTTCCACCGTTCTCTCTCACTCTTGGTAGGAATGGCGATGTTCTTGACTTCCAATTGTTTGAGCAGATCGAACACGTCAACCATCACGTAATACGGAACGTCGGGATTGGACTCGATAATGACAGGCTTTCCCGGACTCTGTTTCATTTTTCCCTGAATGTAACCACCGATCTCCTCCAGAAACGTCGTCGGGTTCTTGTCGACCTGAAATTGACCCTCTGCCTCTATTTTGATGTGGATTGCTTCTTCGGGTTGCACATCGGGGTCGTTCGGGTCGTCTTCGGGGTATTGGAACTGCAGGCCCCGGTTGGAAGTAAAAACGGCAGTCAGCATGAAAAAGATGATCAGGAGAAAGGCGATATCGGCCATGGAAGAGGTCGGTATCTCGGGTTTCTGCCTGCTGCGCAGCTTCCGGAATGCCATCAGTTCGCCTTGGGAGGTCGGAGGGCGGTGAGCAGGCCGATATTGCGCACCTGATTACTGCGAAGCGCCTCCAGAACCTCGTCAACGGCTTCAAAAGGGACACTTCGATCAGCTTTGACCAGGAACTCCTTGGTCGGAGCTTGCTCGACTATGGCTGCGGCTCGCCGGCCGATTTCTTCAGCAGAGCTGATCGGCTGAGACTGTTGTTCCCCGTCAGTGAACCACAGTTCGCCGGAGTCTTTGATGGCGACGATGGCTGCTCCCTCGGTGACTTTGGTTTGTATCGCGGAAGCCGGAAGAGTCACATTGGTCTTTTCCGGAGAGAAGGAGGTGGTCAGCATGAAGAAGATGATCAGCAGGAAGGCGATATCCGCCATCGACGCCGTGGGCACCATGGGAGCGATCTTCTGCACTCTGTATCGCATCGATGATCACTCTTCAGACCGACTGGACGGACTGAGCACTCTGTCTCTCCACTTCGTTGAAGGTCTCCAGCAGCATCGAAGCGCTGGTCTCCATGTCGAGAGAATAGTTGGAAACCTTGTTGGTGAAATAGTTGTAAGCGGTCTGTACGGGCAGAGCGATGATCAACCCGGTGGCAGTCGTGATCAACGCTTCTGAGATACCGGCAGCCACCGCTTGAGGCTGACCCAGGCCCACCTCGGCGAGGGCGCTGAAAGCTGAGATCATTCCTACGACGGTTCCTAGAAAGCCAAAGAGAGGGGCGACGTTGGCGAGGGTTGCCAGAATCCAGAGGCCTTTCTCAAGCTTGGAGACCTCGTGCAGGGCAACACTCTCCATTGCCTTCTCAATCTCTTCATGGGACTTTCCGTAACGCAAGAGTCCCGACTTCAAAGTCGTGGCGACCGGATGGTCGTACTCCTCACACGCTTCAATCGAGTGGCGAAGATCCGACTCCCGCAAAGAGGCAAGGACCTCTGAGAAGATCTCGGCAGTCTCTCCCTTGATTCGATAATAGGCGATGGTTCTTTCGACGATGAAAATAATGCCCAGGATTGAGCACACAACCAGAGGAATCATCATCAGGCCACCCTGAACGATGTACTCCCACACTTGTCCGACTAACAAGACCACTTTGTCGTTCCTCCAGCAAAACTGCCTTCAAGCATATGACTTTAGACTGCCAGCTCCTTCGAAAGTCTCAAATCCAGAAGGCGCCAATATAGCCAGCTACCAACTGACAAGTCAATGGATGCAGCATGGTAGGTACCTGTTTTGCACCTTGCCTTTGCCTTTGCCCGTGCCCGTCATTTCTCTCGCGTTTCTCTGACTTGGGACGTTAGTAGTCCGTGATGGCAACTCCACTGAATGCTGACCGGGTTGGTCTAGCAGCCCGTGGTGAAAGTCGAGGATAAGGGGTCACACAGCGACACTAGACTGACCCCATGGCAATGGGGAAAAAGAAACGTCGACAGCAAGAAGACCTGTGGGTCGCCACCAGTGAGCTGCCCCGCACCGCCGGCCATCCCTTCTACGAAAGACTGAATGGCCTTTTCAACGAACACGGCTTTGACGACTTCGTGGAGGGACTGTGTGCGAAGTTCTATGCAGACAAGATGGGGCGACCGAGCCTGGCTCCGGGAGTGTACTTTCGGCTGCTGCTGGTGGGGTATTTCGAAGGGATCGGATCGGAACGAGGAATAGCCTGGAGAGCAGCTGATTCTCTGGCACTGCGAGAGTTTCTGGGATTGAAACTGAGCGAGTCGCCGTCTGATCACTCCACGATCTCCCGAACCCGACGACTGATCGATGTGGCTACCCACGAAGCAGTCTTTGACTGGGTACTGAAGCGGATCGGGGCGAGCGGCCTGCTGCGGGGCAAGACGATCGGCATCGATGCCACTACGCTGGAAGCGAATGCAGCGCTGCGCAGCATCGTGCGCCGGGACAGCGAGCAGGGGTATGAAGAGTTTTTGATGGAGCTGGCGAAAGCCTCCGGGATTGAGACGCCGCGACGGGAAGATCTGGCCAAACTGGACCGCAAGCGCACGGGCAAAGGATCGAACCGGGTTTGGAAGCACCCGCATGATGCGGATGCGCGGATTACCAGAATGAAGGACGGGCGGACGCACCTGGCGCACAAGGCGGAGCATGCAGTGGATCTGGAGACCGGAGCGATTGTCTCGGTGACGGTACAGGGAGCCGATCAAGGGGACACGCAGACCATGGTGAAGACCCTGACGGAAGCGGCCGAGAAGGTGGAACAAGCGCTGCCGGAGGGACGAGGCATCGAAGAGGTGGTGGCCGACAAGGGGTATCACAGCACGCAGCGGATGGTGGACCTGGATGCGGTGGGACTGCGCAGCTATGTGAGCGAACCGAGGCGAGGGAAGCGACGCTGGCGAGGAGACCGGCAGGGGCAGGAAGCGGTGTATGCGAATCGGCGGCGCATCCGGGGAGAGCGAGGGCAGCGGCTGCTGCGGCAACGAGGAGAGCAGCTGGAGCGACCCTGTGCGCATCTGTACGGGAGCGGAGGGATGAGACGGCTGCATGTACGGGGACATGAGAATGTGTTGAAGCGACTGCTGATCCAGGTGAGCGCCTTCAATCTGGGGATGCTGATGCGTCAGAGCCTGGGTGTGGGAACGCCGCGGGGTCTGCAGGGGCGGATTTGCGCCCTGATGCTACTGATTTTGTCGCTGTTCAAGCGTCTTAAGGGCCTGTTCGGACTGATTCCGGCTGCTTGGCCCGAAAAACCCAACTCAGCGACCCCTTCGCTGCTTCCACCCGTGGGTACCACCTGAGCTCAGAAAACGTACTTCCACCACGGGCTGCTAGGGGGGAAATCAGTTGGCGACAGGGACTCAACGGGAGGTCGGGTACCTGGTGTACAGAGCGCAAGCATCAGCCGCCGACCTTGGTCTTGTGGGGCAAGAACGACAAGACCTTCCCCGAGGAGGGCGCCCATCCGCTGCGCGGCTTGAGACCTTATTTCTCCTTCTACTCCTGTTCATCACCGCGATCTGGAACACGGTTGCGGCCTACCGCGCCACCCATTCCCCAACGTGAACTTTACCCCCTGACCGGAGATATTTTTCCTTCCAGGCTGTGCCGCGAATTGGGAATTGGAATGAGTCGGTGGATGAAACTGCCGGTCGGTCCTCAAAATCTTAACAGACTGAGGCGCTTCATTCGACGCTGGATGGTCAGCTTTGGTCTGCAAGAAACAAAGGGTGTAATAATTCACGCCTCAGACGAACTCACTATCATGAGGGCGAAATAAGTCGCACTCACTACACTAACAAGGAGGATTCAGTGGTGAGGAAGAAAATCAAGATTCTGGTCTTAGTGGCAGCAATGGTCGCTGCAACATCCCTATTACTTCCGGCCGACGCCTATGCGCAGCACTACTACGGGCATGGTTATGGTTACGGACATGGTTACGGGCATGGTTATGGTTATGGTGGTTACGGGCATGGTTATGGTGGTTACGGCCCAAACCGGTATTCCAATGACGGAGCCGTTCGGATCGAAGTAGATCCGAAAAACTCCCGTAAGGAAATTCAAGTTTATGTGGACGAGGGGCACGCCGGTGTCGTGAATGACTTCGACGGGTACTCTCAGAGGCTTTATCTTCCTCTGGGAAAACACGAAATAGAGCTTAGACTTGACGGATTTAAGACCATCCGGATGGCCATTTTTGTCAGTCCCGGTAAAACCTACCACATTCGCGGGCAGATGGAGCCACTTGCCTAAATTAGGGATACCCCCCCCAAAGAAAAGGGCAAATCGAATAAGGAACTGGTCCGCTACCCGAATAGTTTGGACCAACCTGAATGTCAGAAATCCGGCCTTGGACGTGCCGTTACACAGCAAGAGCCCCTGGAGCATTGACGAGTTGACTAAGACGGGGCCGAGGAAATGAAGGACCAGATGCGAGCCATTGTCATCGAGAAACCCGGTGGGCCTGAAGTTCTCATGCTCGAAGAACGGCCGGTACCAAAACCCGCGCCGGGCTGGGTCTTGATTCAGGTGAAGGCGTTCGGGCTCAACCGCTCCGAGCTCTTCACCCGTCAGGGGCACTCGCCATCGGTTCAGTTTCCACGCATCCTGGGCATCGAAGCGGTCGGAAAGGTTGCTGCGGCCCCCAGCGGGGAATTTCGACCCGGGCAGACGGTCGCGACAGTAATGGGCGGGATGGGTCGCCAGTTCGATGGCTCCTACGCAGAATACACGTGCGTTCCGGTCGGGCAGGTCCAGGCCCTCGAGACGACACTCGACTGGCCGACGCTCGGCGCACTGCCTGAAATGATTCAGACCGCCTGGGGCTCGTTGTACACCTCTCTGCGACTTGAGGCCGGCCAGTCGCTACTGATTCGAGGCGGCACAACCTCCGTCGGACTCGCTGCCGCAGTACTGGCCAAGAAGAAGGACATTTCGGTCGCTGCCACGACCCGCCAGGCTGACCGCGAGGAGATGCTACGCGGCAACGGTGCAGACCAGGTGTTTATCGACAACGGTGAAATCGCACCTGAAGTGAGGCGCGTGTTCGATGGCGGAGTTGACAGGGTTCTCGAGCTGGTTGGCACGACGACGCTCCTGGACTCGCTTCGTTGTGCCAAACGACATGGGGTCGTCTGCATGACGGGCATCGTCGGGAATCAGTGGGCGTTTGACCGCTTCGCGCCGATGGAGGCTATCCCCACGACAGTCCACCTGACCGCTTATGCGGGCGAGGCTGCCGATTTCATGCAAACGCCACTGCAGGAGTTCGTTCGAGAGATTGAGGCCGGTCGCACCCGGGTCAAGCTTGGGCGCGTATTCCGACTCGAAGATATCGTCGAGGCCCATCGCGCAATGGAAGACAACACCGCGGGTGGCAAGCTCGTGGTCGTTACAAATTGACCTCAGCGGAGGAAAACCGCGAGCTCTTCGTGTTACAGAAGCGTGACAGAGCATGGAAAATTGCCCGCTACATGTTCAACAAGACGAGCCCACAGTAGTGAAATGCGAAGCGGAGGTCGATCATGAAGCCACTCTTGGCAGGCTCAGGAAATCGCAGAGTTGCAGTTGTCGCCGGGGTCAGGACACCCTTTGTCAAGGCCGGCGGCAGCTTCAAGAATTTTGGACCTTTGGAACTGGCAAAGCATTCCCTTAAAGGGCTTCTAACTCAGCACCAGATTGACCCGGAGTGCATCGAGTCGATCGCCTTTGGCGCAGTTATTCCGGAACCTGGAAAGCCGAACTTGGCCCGGGAGATTGTGCTGGAAAACGGGCTCCCCCGAAAGATCGAAGGACAAACCGTATCTTCTTACTGCATCACCGGCCTGCGTACCATTACCATCATTGCCGACGCGATCGCTCAGGGGCGCATCGGGGTCGGGATTGCTGGCGGTGTGGAGTCGCTGTCACAAGCAGATCCTTCAACTTTCAAAGAACCGTCAACCGGTCTCAGTATGGGGGAGCACACCGAGATCACCCGGAAGGAGTGGCAGATCTCTCGCCGCCGGCAGGACGAGATCGCTTTAGAAAGTCACCGCCGCGCAGTTGCCGCTCGTAAAGTGTTGTCTTCAGAAATTGTTTCTCTGAAAGGGATCGTGCATGATTCGGGCCCTAGATCGGACACTTCGATCGAAGCTTTAACGGGCCTCAAGCCAGCCTTTGAGGAGGCTGGTACGATCACCGCGGGCAACGCTTCGCCGGTTACCGATGGCGCAGCAACCGTTTTGTTAATGAGCGAGGAGCGAGCCCGGGTTGAAGGGCACCAACCGCTTGCGTTCATTCGCGCCATCGAATATGGAGCCATTGATCCCGAGGAGGGCCTGTTGATGGCACCTGCGATTGTGGTCCCTTCATTACTTGAAAAGACCGGGTTGAAACTGAAGGATATGGATCTTATCGAGATTCACGAGGCATTTGCTGCCCAGGTGTTGGCAAATGTCCGAGCCTGGGAGGTCGGATGGAGGGCTGCCCCACTCGGAGAGGTTGACTGGGCGCGAGTCAATGTGAGCGGGAGTTCGATTGCAGTCGGGCATCCCTGGTCTGCCACTGGTGGGCGAATCGTCACAACCCTGGCAAGTGAAATGGCCCGACGCGATGTTGAACTCGGGCTGATCAGCATTTGTGCTGCGGGCGCTATGGCAGGTGCCATGATTCTGGAACGGACGTGAGAGGTTACTTGAATTCTGGGGGCCTGACGATGTGCGTGTTCAAGCTCTGGAACTTATATAGATGCCACAGCCCGATGCGCAGACCTTAGTACTAACCCTGCTCGGGTCCGGCCAATAGACGGGCATTGATCGCGACAATAATCGTCGATAGTGACATGAGAATGGCGCCAACGGCGGGTGAGAGAAGAAACCCAAAGCTGTAAAGAACCCCTGTCTCCCCGAAAAACTCCATCCAACCGGTGAGGAAGCACAAGGCGCAATCGCAGGTTGCATATTTTGAACAATTTTCCTCCTTTACCGGTACATCCTGGCCAAACTGCAGGGTTCCCCCCTGCTTTCGCAGCTGATCCAGGAGGTCAGGAAAGAGGAGATCAGGGGGCAAACTCGTCGGGGGGAAGTCCCACTTCCTCCCAGAGAAAACTGAAATCCACCGGATCCCGGCCCGCACCAGCGGATTCCCGGCGCTCCTCGACCTCGTAGCTGCGGAGAAGTTCTGCGACTTCGCGGCGACTTTGTGGGGACCGGATCGCCTGCCGTGGTGTCTTTCCTCTCAAAGCAGGAATCGGCTCATCTGCCCAGTTTTCGTAGATCCGGCGGTAGAGCCTTTGCTGGAACTCACTCCGTTCCGTCTTGGAAAGGCCCTCCAAGGGATCCTCAGAGCGGCTGGGGGCCGTCTCGGGCTGGTGCCGGGTTTTCCATATGTGGCGCGGGTCACTAATCTCTCGGGTGATTTTCTCGACGGAATCGCCAGCGATTTCAGCCACCCACTTATCTCCCGTTTCGGCACGTGCCGCCGTTCGGCTAAAGATCTCGAGGCGATCCTCTTTCCCGCGGCGGAGCGAATGGAGGACTCGAGACGAGCTGGCCTCTGGATCGTCCAGGCGCACCCAGGAGTCGTCGCCGTCTTTCCTCACGTCGGACTGACCTTTTAGAGCCTCTTCGAGACTTGCCCAATCTTTGACCCGATAGTGCACGGTGGTCAGCAGGATCGGGTCGCCGGATGCGGCATCCACGATCCGTGGAGCCGGTCCGATCAGAATCGACAGCCACTTTTCGGTGACGCAGCGGCTGATCCAGGCGGGTTCGATGTTTCCCTCGGAGTCCCGCGGTCCCTCGAGTATCCTGCCACGAAGCTCCAGATATTGGAGCCTTCCGAAAGGATACAGACATCCGCTGAGAATCCTGGGCTCGTTCGGCAAAACACGGGCTGCAAAGATGTCACCCTCTTTCAGGGTCCGCGAGGCTGACCGCTCCTGGACCCAGAACTTTTCCCGCTCCTCTGCCAGAGCCGATACGAGCCAGAACCCCCGATTCGGCTGGACTTCGACCACTTCGTACAGATCAAGGGGTGAGGCGGTCAAGGTTTCCAGGTAGCGGCGCTCGTCGACTTCCATCAAAGGACCGCCGTGACCGAGCACAAGATCGGCAAAGCGAGGAGGCAGCTCTTGATCGTGTTCCGGCGATTGTCGTCCCTCGCACAGGACCCACTCGAACGCGTTCAACTGGAACATCTGGAGAAGATCATCAGGAAGAGCTTCCAACTCGCCCAGCTGTTCGGGCCCCAGTCCTGCGTCGTACTGGAACTCAATCGCGTCTCCGACCTCTTCACCATGGTGCTCCATCAACCAATCGAACGCTTTCGACACCGCTCCTTCTGCCACCGAGGGCTCTCTCGCCGCCCCTTCATCGCGCCCGAGACAACATCTCTTGTATTTGCTGCCACTCCCGCAAGGACAAGGATCGTTCCGACCGATTTTCTTCATGATCCGCTCTCCAGAAGGAGCTTGTCTGAAATCCAACGCCGGATCAAGACGCAACAGTTCATCGATCCCAGAGTATTGCCCCGTCTCTCATCCGCTTGTTTGATACGAGACAGGCCTGAAGCGCGCCTGAGTGTGCTAGGTTGGATAGAGTTTTTCGGGTGCACAGGTCCGACGGAACCTACTCGTTTGCAAGTGAACAGCATTGAAAACTTCAGCCAGCGATATCCGGCAGGTGAGTCAACCACCAATCTCGAGCTCGCGCAGGATTCCATGGATCCTTCAGCTCGATCTGCTCGAGCCGCCGGCTGAGATGCTGCATGGCGGCTGGACGTTGATCGGGCTCCTTACTGAGACAGTCCAGAACGAGACTTTCCAGGGCCCTGGGAATCTCCTGCTCGGCTAATTCGCCAATCCTGGGAGGCTCCGTTTGTACGTGATGCATCATCATCTCAACGGGAGTGTTGGCCTGAAATACCGTCTGCCCCGCCAATAGCCAGAAGGCAACACAGCCCAGACTATAGATGTCCGAGCGGGCATCCAACTGATTTCCGCGAACCGTCTCCGGTGACATATAACCGGGAGTACCGGTGGCAACACCAGCTTCCGTCAGCTGCGTCATGTCCTGTTGATAGGAGCGCTCATCCTTGACCAGTCCAAAATCCAGAACTTTCACGAAGTCGTAATCGGGTCCAATTCGACAGCAATAGAAGTTGGCCGGCTTTACATCCCGATGAATCAACCCTTGCTCGTGTGCTTCACCGAGGGAATGATAAGCCTGCTGCAAAAAATAAATCGCCCTGCTGGCCGCAAGCGGCCCGAAGCGCTTAACCAACCGCTCAAGATCGAGCCCCTTGAGAAGCTCCATTACATAGAAAAACTTGCCCTGGTCGCTGACGCCGTAGTCGTACACAGTGATCGTATGAAGCGAATGCAGATTGGCCGTGGCCTTCGCTTCCTGACGGAACCGGCGAAACAGCAGGGAGGAAGACCTCCGGGACTGTCCGATCAGTTCGGGACTGATCAGCTTGATGGCGGCGGGTCGGGCCAGCATTCGATGGGTGGCCCGCCAAACTTCACCCATGCCGCCTTGCCCGAGCAACTCAATGAGCTGGTAACTGCCCAATTGTCTGGCCTCTGCCACCTCGCTGCGGAGCTGATAGATGATTCGGGAAGCAGCTAAAGCAACAAAGGCGCAGAGATAATTGGGAAAGGACAACTGGAGGATGGCCGTCCCTGACGGATTTGCTGTACCCCGGGCCATACCCACTAGCAATAACAGCGGAGTTGCCGAAGCAGCCGCCAGCGAGGCCAGCAACGTCTTTCCCGGGGTACTGGGCACAATCACAACGAAGGAGACAATCCAAACGCTTACCCAGGGAATTCCTAGCGGCAGAAACGACGAATCAATGGCTATCCAGGTTAGGGACGCATCAATCCCAAAAGCCCCAACCACCTGATACAGCAGACCGAGATCGTTGATCCTCTCGGGACTCAGCCTTTGGCTGCGCGAAATCCAAAAAACAAACAACGAAACTAGGACCGAGCCGGCAGCCAGACTGTGGCCTTGCCATGGACGGGTTCCAAAAGCCTCAAAGAGCCCTGAAGCCGAACCTACAATGTGGCTAATTAAATAACAGCTTGCGTAAAGGAGGGCCACCCACCCCAGACGCCGGGGACTGTCCCGCATCAAGCTGTCGGGAAATCGTGTGACGCGAGTCGATTCCGCTTGAGACGGCGTCTCCCCCACTGGGGTCTCTCTCTTAAGAACTAACGAAGGTTCTCGGTTCATTCTCTTGCAGTAATACTATTCGATGATGAGCATGGATTGAGGAGAAAGTGCACTTGTTGCCATTTCCTGGACGCCGGTGTTGGTGAGTCCTGACCCAGCTCAGATGGCCAGTACAAGGGTCTGCCCTGTGGCGCTCTGAAGAGATGCAATTGTGGTGCTTCTTCAGGGAAGTGTTGTTGACTTTGTCCAGTAGCACCGCAATCTGTTGTGCCAGCTGGATCTTCTCCGGTTTTTCTTCCATCAAACATGTATGAAGCGGAGCAGAAGACGATCTCGCTGCTGTCCAAACCCCGATTGCTTCTTGAGAGGCCAGGCCAGCAAAGGAAACATCATTCGACACTCCTTCTACATCACCTCGCAGGGCAGACGGCGTCGGTACCGTTGCAAGGAATGCGGTCGGACCTTCTCGTCGACACACGGCACTCCGTATTATCGGCTCCATAAGCCCCGGTCTTTGTTCGATGAAGTCGTCCGTATGTGTGTCCACGGCATTGCGATCTCGACCATAGTTCAAATCAAGCGCATGGCCTGGGGCACAGTCGCCCGCTGGCTTGAATCGGCGGCCACATATGCTGTCTGGTTCAACGATCGGATGCTGAAAGGCTTCCTCATCCGTGAACTTCAGGCCGACGAGATCAGAACATTTGTGGGAACCAAAAAGCGGGTGATCTGGATAATGACAACCCTCGAAGTATGGTCCAGACTTTGGATCTCGGTCGAGATGGGTCGCCGTAACTTCAGAAACATCAAGAGAGTGATGCTCGACTCCCTGCAGCGAGGTCGTGTTGAACACCGATTCCTGTTCACCACCGATGGTTTCGAGATGTACGAGTGGGCGGCGAAAAGGTTGCTCCGAGGAGCCTGCATATACGGTCAAGTGATCAAGAAGCGACGCGAGAATCGAGTGGTCCGGGTCGATCGCAGACTGCTGCTCGGAACACAGGCGGAACTGGAGGAGGCACTCTTTTATTCGGAGGACTCCAGCACCCTGAACACCAGTTTCATCGAGCGCCACAATCTAACCATCCGCCAGGGCTGTTCCTATCTTGGCCGTCGCACGCCTTGTCACGCCCGCCGTACGGAATTCTTGGAAGGCCAGGTGGCTCTCCTCTTGGCGTATTACAACTTCGTGCGTCCGCACTCAGCTCTGAGATTCGGTAAGACGCTAAGGACTCCAGCCATGCAAGCTGGACTGGCAAAAAAGAGGCTCTCCTTCCGGGACGTATTCACCAGCCAGGTGGCGTTCTTTTTATTTTTCTTGATGGTGCTTGTCGTACGATACGCCAGATTGGGTCTCAGGTCTGTCCAGTTTGGGCACTGGAGGGGGAATGGCTCAACAACACTTGCCTGAAGAAGCGCCCAGATTTCGGCAAAGGCACCTGGATAACTCAGGGCTTAGAGGCCGTTTTCAGCGGAAAGATGACGAGGGAATCGTTGACGCGAGGTTGGAGGGCTGATAAGTTTTGATCATTCATCACCGGGAGGTCAGAGGAACTCGGATCCGAAGAAGTTGATATGGGGAATGTCGTATTTATATGCTTTTCGTTAGGCTTCGTGAACTCTAAAAAGAATATAAGAGCGATTTCAAAACTCCACTTCGTTCCGTCCAAATTCTCTCACTTTGTTCGAGAACTTCTTAAAATCGCGATGTTAAATCCAATTTTTTCGGGGTAAAAGAGAAAAAGGGGCAAAAGGTTTATATCCTGTACATTATTCCTTTCGGTGTATGTTTTTTAAACCTGAAGACCCAGAGGCACCAATTGGCATCATAAATAGTTGCGACGTTCCAAGATCTATTTTTTGGATTTCATCCATAAGTGAAGATGGTGTTGTTAACGCTTCTCCATCGAGTTTTTCTGGAGCTATCGCTTATCATCCGCCACAAGTATATTTTTCGGTTACAGGAAAGCACAAGAATGGTCGAGAAAAGGATACTCTCGTTAACGTCCGGGATACTCGTGAGTTTGTTGTCATTTTTCCAACTTACGAAACACGTGAACAAATGAATATTACTTGTGCTTCTGTCGATCCCGATGTCGATGAAATGAAACTTGCTGGACTTGAAAACGTTGCCTCTACCTTAGTAACTCCTCCTGGAATAAATGTTTCTCCAATTCGATTGGAATGTGAGCTGTATAAAATCATCCCATTAAGAGGAGACAAATAACACTTTGGTTATTGGAGAAGTAGTAGGATATCATATTCAAGATCAATTTATGAGAGATGGAAAAGTTGATTGGCTAGCCTATTTTGCCCCGAACAAACTTTGCTTCACAATTCCTCCTTTGATGTTAGTGCTCATGGTGTGAATACAGGCATAGAGCAACGGACTTTTAGACCGTTGAACGCATCGGAAACACGATTGGGGAGAAGAGAAACTGATAGCTGGGAACGTTTCAACCCCCACCAAGATTTTCATTAAAATGGAATTGATAACCTGGAAATCCTTTATGGGCGGTTACTGGCGTTCACCTGTCAACGCTCGAGGAGCTTATGGGACACGCCTCCATCACCCCTACGATGCGATGGTTGCCTACCGCCCCAGAACCCAAAAAGAAGCGTTGCAGACCTTGCCACGCTTCAATGATACCCACAGTTTTCACCACAATAGAGAGATTGGGAGTGTGGTAAACGCCTGTGTGCTTACTAAGACAAAGGTAACACTTTATTCCGGAGACATGGGTAACACTTTCTCCCATTTGGGGAGGAAGCTATGCCCTGGAAGGAGTGTCAGATCGTGCAAGAACGTCTCCGATTCATTGCCCGCCTGCTCGATGGCGAGAAGATGGCCGGCCTGTGCCGTGAGTTCGGTATTTCCCGCAAGACCGGCTACAAGATCTATAACCGCTACAAGGACTGTGGCATCGATGGTCTGACAGATCGCAGTAGGCGGCCCTACCGCCATGCCAACCAGCTACCGATGCAGATCGAGAAGCTGATCGTTAACCTCAAGAAGGAGTATCCGCACTGGGGTGCACCCAAGATCCGGGAACGACTGCGACGGGTGTATCCCGATGTCCACTGTCCCGCCATCAGTACAGTGCATGCCGTCCTGGATCGAAACGGCTTGGTGAAGCGCCGGAAGAGGCGCAGATACAAAGCTCAGGGAACAGCGCTGTCGCGAGCGACAGCGCCCAACGAGTTGTGGTGTGCTGACTACAAGGGTGAGTTCATGCTCACCGACCGACGTTACTGCTTTCCCTTGACCGTTACGGATTTCGCCAGCCGATATCTGATCACCTGTGATGCGCTGTCTACCACCAAGGAAGTTTATGCCTTCAGTGTCTTTGAGCGGGCTTTCAAGGACTTCGGGCTGCCCACAGCGATCCGCACCGATAACGGCATCCCTTTCGCCTGCCCCAACTCCCTGTTTGGCTTGAGCAAGCTCTCGGTCTGGTGGTTGAGGTTGGGGATCAACATCGAGCGCATCAAGCCGGGACACCCGGAACAGAACGGCCGTCACGAGCGCATGCACCTGACCCTGAAGACCGAGGCGACCAGGCCCGCTTCCGAGAACTTCCTACAACAGCAGGTCCGCTTCGATGAGTTCATCGAACGCTACAACCAGGAAAGGCCCCATCAAGCCCTGGATATGAAGGTCCCAGCCGATCTCTATACAAGTTCACCCAGACCCTACAAGGGACTAGGCGATCTCGACTATCCGTTCCATGACTGGACGGCCACCGTTACCACTTGTGGCCGCATCTGTTACAAACGCCGGAAGATCAACTTAAGCACTGTGTTCGCCGGCCAGAAAGTCGGCGTCAAACAGGTTAGCGACAGAATCTGGCTCGTCAGCTTCATGCAGTACGACCTCGGATACTTTGATCACGAGACCTGCAGGCTCGAGCCCATCGAAAACCCGTTCAGCCCAAGAGTGTTACCTATGTCTTCAGTATAATCTGTAACCCATGTCTCCGGAATGGACCAAGGCAATATGGCACGCCCGGCAGGATTCGAACCTGCGACCTACGGATTAGAAGTCCGTTGCTCTATCCAACTGAGCTACGGGCGCACAAAGGTTTTTCTGGCTTCATGAGGTCCTCCTTTTTTGGGAAAAAAAGAGAACCCCCGAGCTTCACGCCGCCCAGCTCTTGCCTATGCTTGTATACCCAGGTTAGATTTGTTTTGAGCAACTGAGCGACCTCCTCAGGGGTCATTATGCCGCTTCCGGTAGTCCTGTCAAATCGCATCTCTTCTCTACAAGGAGAACCTCTTGTATCTGACGCCCGTGGCGATCAATTCTACTTTTTGGCCAAGGGATCCAACCGGCTTTGTCATGCTTGGTCTCCACGTCGAGCTACTCTTTGTTCTGGCCGCGGGAACAAGACTACAAGCGGAATGACACGTGGCTATCACCTCTATCGCCGCCGCGATTTACACCACCAGTATGGCGGCCAATCTCAAGGGGCTAAGCAACTGTTTTTCTGTAATTTGACTGAGAGTGATCTGAGATCGGATTCTCCTGTGGTTTGAAATCGACCAGGCTGAGGTACTGTTTCCCGATCAGCCAGTCTTCGTGAATCTCCTCGACGACAGCGGTGATGAGTCGTAGTGCGGACTCGGTGTTTGGAAAGATACCGACGACCCGGGTACGCCGGCGAATCTGACGGTTTAGGTTCTCCAGCCCGTTGTTGGTGCGAATGCGCCGCCAGGTAGAACGTGCAAAACGAAAGACCGTAAAGCCTTCCGGCAGATTGGTCTCCATCCAATCGGCCAGCTCCGGGTTGCGGTCGTAGTATTGCTCGACTCTGGCCCGAAGCATCGCCTCAGCTTCGCCTCCAGACGGGGCATTGAAGATGTCTCGAATGTCAGTGGCGATGGCGGCACGTTGGTCGGATCGGCGGGCGTATCGCTGAGCATTCTGGCTCAGGTGAAACTGACAGCGTTGCCAGGGCACTGAAGGAAAGACAGCTCTTCTGGCAGCTCGTAGTCCTGAGTGGTCATCGCTGACAATCAGCTGCACACCCTCCAGACCACGCTTTTGAAGCTGCTGCAGAAACTCTCGCCAGTGGACCTCCGCCTCGCTGAGTCGGCAGCTGACCCCAATCACCTCCCGCTTGCCCCAGCAGTTGACTCCGGTCGCTTTCAAGACGGCCACATCCTGAATGCTGCCCTGGCGACGGACCTTCTCGTAGTGGGCATCTAGGTACACAACTGGATAGCTGCCCAAAGGGCGGTTGCGAAACTGCTCGAGTTCGTCGTCCAGCAGCTTGGAGATTCTTGAGACCTGGCTGGCGGAGATCTCGGTGCCGCACAGCTGCTCGGTAATCTCAGTGACCTTGCGCGTCGACACGCCCATCACGTACATCTCGGCGATGGCCAGCTTCAGGGCTTTCTCCGAGCGGCACCCTCGCTCCAGGGATCGGGGATAGAAGTCCAGGTGACGTACTTGTGGAATCCGGATTTGAAGCTGTCCCACTCGAGTTGACAGCGTCTTGGCCTTGTACCCGTTGGCGTGGTCTCGACGCTGCTCGCTCCGCTCCCAGCGTCGAGCTCCCAGAAACTCTTCTCGTTCCATCTGCATGGCGGTGTTGAGCAGTTTCTCCAACACTCCTCGAAACGCGTCGCTGCCTTCTTCGATCAGTTCTTTCAACAATTCTCGTGGTAGCCTCTGTTCTGGGTCTGGGGTCATTCGGATCCTCCTTGCTCTTGTCTTGAGTTTTTGGAGAAATCCTGCCCCAGACCTCTGATCCTTTTAGCTCACCTTCCTCAAATTACAGAAAGAACGGTACACCCCTGCGGGGCTTTCGAGTCGTGTTCAAGGGAATGCGCTGGGAATGCAGCAGGGCGATAGCCCTGGCAGTGGTCTTGACGATCCTGTTAAAGGACCTGGCTTCTACGAGGCCGCCAAGTCGTACACCTGTCACGGATTCCTGGAAAGTCAGGCGAGCGGTGGACGAGTAACCCACGGGCGGAGCCAAACCGACTTTTCCACGCACCCCACACCAGAGAGCCCAGGAGTTAGCGAATAGCTTCTCCGGACGCTTGAACGGGTGCATCTTTCCGATGAGGCGGCGGAGTTCAGGCATGTGCGTGGCCCTATGTTCAGCCAGAACCTCATAGCCAAAAGAGGCGCGCATTTGAGGCGTATAGCCCAAAACATTGACGACAACCGAACGTACCTTGACCTTGCGAGGTTGCCAGACCTGACTCAGGCAGTCCCTGGTAGCAGAAGCATCCGCGGCTTCGACCAGCCACGGAAGCACCGGATCATAAGGAAAGGTATAGAAGACGATATTTGACTCGGGTTCGTGGTTGACGGGACTCCGGACCAACAGACTTTCATTTCCGCGGAAGTACTTCAGCAAGTAGTGTAACTTTTTTTCTGTAATTTCTGGTCAGGCCTTGGGTCGGAAAGACAGAGGTCTGGGACAGGATTCTCCAAAAACAGAAACGAGAATCTGGCAAGGAGAATCAAATGAACCCAGATCTGGAAAAGAGAGTACCACGGGAGATCCTGGCGGAGTTGATCGAGGAAGGAACAGAAGCCTTTCGAGGAATCCTGGAGAAGTTGTTCAACGTGGCGATGCAGTTGGAAAGAAGCGAGTTTCTGGGAGCGGAAGCGTACGAGAGAACAGCCAGTCGGCGAGGCTATCGAAACGGATTCAAAGGCAAGCGGATTCAGACTCGAGTGGGAGAGCTGCACTTGGAGATTCCACAGGTGCGTGGGTTGAGGTTTTATCCCAAGTCGCTGGAGAGGGGTTGCCGTTCGGAGAAGGCCCTGAAGCTGGCCATTGCCGAGATGTATGTGATGGGCGTCTCGACGAGGAAAGTCACCGAGATCACGGAGCAGCTGTGTGGGTTGGAGATCTCGGCCACCCAGGTCTCGAGAGTGGCCGGGATGCTGGACGAAGAGCTGGAAGAGTTTCGAAGCCGGGAGCTGGGAGAGTATCCGATCGTGTATCTGGATGCCCACTACGAGAAGGTTCGAAGAGGCGGCAGGGTGCAGGACGTGGCCATCCTGAAAGCCATAGGAGTCAATCGTTTCGGGACGCGAGAGGTGTTGGGTCTGAGCGCCAAGATCAGCGAAGCGGAGGTGCATTGGCGAGGGTTTCTGGGAGATCTGCACAAGCGTGGACTGAGAGGGGTCGAGCTGTTGGTCAGTGACGATCACGAAGGACTGAAGGCGGCCAGGCGGGCAGTTTATCCGTCGGTGCCCTGGAACCGTTGTCAGTTTCACCTGAGCAAAAACGCCCAACAATATGCTCGCCGCAAAGAGGACAAGCCCCGCATCGCCCAGGCCATGCGGGACATTTTCGATGCCCCGTCTCGAGAGGATGCCGAGGAGCTCAAGGGTAAAGTCGTCAAGAAGTTCGAAAAGATTGCACCGGAGTTCGTGAGCTGGCTGGAAGACAACCTGGATGAAGGGCTGACAGTGTTTGATTTTCCGAGGAGCTGGTGGCGAAGGATCCGAACCATCAACGGACTGGAGAGACTGCACCGGGAGATCCGGAGACGAACCCGGGTGGTGGGAATCTTTCCCCACGAAGCATCGGCGCTGCGGCTCATCTCGGCTGTGCTTGCAGAGATACACGAGGAGTGGTTAACCGGCCGGCAATACCTGAACCTGGCCGGCTGGAAAAAACAAGTGGAGCAATTCTTCCCTACAGGCCCTAGAGGAAATTACAGAAAAACGGTTGCTTAACCCTTCAGCACTTCATCTGGTACATCAGTAGACGGTCGGGAATCCCTGCCGTAGACGCATCCACTGAACATCTGTTTGTAGGTCTTCTTAGATCCGGGGTGTCGAAGCTTGAACTGGTACAACAGGAGAGCCTGCTTCCGCGGTTCGTATTTGACGTCTATTATCTTCCCCCGCAAGAAGTCGAACTCCTGCCCCTGCACTTTGAGTGATCTCTGCAGCAATTCCATCACGAGGTCCACATCAAGGGCCGTCGATAATCCGGGCAAGAATGGATCAGAAGGAGCTGTCATAGAGATACTGTCCCGTCCTGGTACTCAAGCAGGCTGCGATAGAGGCCTTTTCTAGACACAAGAGTCGAGGGTGATCCATCCTCCACAATGTGTCCATTCCTGAGGACATAGATATGGTCCAGGTTTCTCAATACTTGAAGATGGTGGCTGATCAGCAAAACCGTTCTCCCTGCTTTCAGTTTCTCGATCGCCTGCATAACCACTGCGGCAGATCTGCCGTCAAGACCGGTGATGGGCTCATCCAGGATGACGATGGGAGAATTCTTGATGAGTGCTCGAGCGATGGCAATACATTGTCGCTGCCCACCACTCAATGTAGAACCTCTTTCACCAACAACGGTTTCGTAACCTTCAGGCAGACTTTCAATGAAAGAATGGATACCGGCTCTTTGCGCTGCTTTCCTGATCCTTTCCATACTGGAGTCCGGCCTTCCGTAGGCGATATTCTCCGCAACACTGCTGGCAAAAAGAACTGATTCCTGGAACACCAGACTGATGTTTCGACGCAACGACTTTAGAGTGAACTGGCTGACATCTTGACCATCAATCAGGATTCGCCCCTGACTGGGGCTGTAGAATCTTGGCAGGAGGCTGACCAGGGAGGACTTTCCACAACCTGTCGGGCCGACAAGGCCAATGTGCTTTCCTGGTTGAACGTGAAGCGAAATATTGGAAAGAGCTACATTTCCCCCGAGATAGGCAAAGTGGACGGTTTCGTATTGAATCTCCCCCCGCACCTTCCCCACGGAGATGGCACCCGGTCGATCCTTAATCGCGGGCTGAACCTTCATCATCTCGAGGACCCGCTCCCCACAGGCAGTGCTACGAGCCATACGCTCCACCATTCGAGAGATCCTGCGCAGGGGACGATTGAATTGCTTCAAATAGGCAAGAAAAACCAACAGATCCCCCGGGGACAAGGCTCCGGCCATAACCCGCCGAGCGGCGACGCCAAGAACAATTGCGGTGAAGGTTGCCACAGCGAAGTCCGCGGCCCATTTGAATTTCGCTTCCAAACGCGTTGCCTTCATTCCAGAGCGAAGGGAGTTTTTGCTCTGGGCCTTGAACCTTCTTACCTCACTCTTTTCCTGGTGGAAACCCTGGACAACTTTGATAGCTCCCAAAACCTCCGCGGCAACACTGGTGAGATGACCTTCACGTTCGCGCTGTTTGTGAATCGCCTTCTTCATGGGCTTCCGGTACTTCTGCAGGAGCATAAAAAGGCAGGGAACAACCATCACGGCAATGAAGGTCAGTTGTAGGTCCATCAACGACATGACCACCACCATGCTGAACATAAGTACGAGGTGGCCAACAGTTTCCAGGGGTAGCGAGATTAGAATCTGGCGTAGCATTCGAATATCGCTGGTGAGGCGGTTGAGGAGATCTCCGGTCCGGCGTCGGTCGTGAAAACTAAACGACAGACGCTGAAGGTGGGCGTACAAATCAACTCGGATCGCAGCAGCCATTTGTTGTCCAACCCGACCGGTGAGAAGCCGCTGGTAATAGTAGAAGACGCCCCTCACAACCGCCAATGCGATGACCGATCCGATCAGGATATTCAGGAGCAGGAAACGGTCTTCCACGGATCCACCCAGGACTGGTTTCAGAATCACCGGAAGAGGTGCATCGAGAAAAACACAATCAAAAATGAGCTTGAGTGGCCAAGGTTCCAGCAACCCGAGGACCATGTAAATCAAGGAGCACACTTGAGCCAGGATGAAGCGCTTCCGCTGTCTTCGAACGTAAGGTAGGAACTGCGCACACATACCCAGGAAGGCGCGCCATTCCTTCCTGCGCTTCCGGAGCTTGCGGCGCAATCTCTCGAGAGCCGCACCATAAGGAAATCGAAGGACCGTACTCTTAGGCGCCATTGAAGTTCTCTCGAGCGTTCACGGATCTGACTTCTCTTCAGCCAGCCTGGTCTCAATCAGATCAAGAATCTGAGAGGCCCGCCGAACCCAGCTGTGCTTTGCAGCTACCTCTTTTGCCGCGGCCTTACCCAGTGCCGAGCCCAGTTCCTGGTTGTCCGCAAGTTGTCGAGCGGCCTCGACGAAGGCGGTTGGGTCTCCCGGAGGCACCAGCAATCCGGTTCGGCCGTCGGAGATGATCTCCTCCAACTGCCCAATTCGAGTCGCAATCACGGGAAGGGGTGTACCGTTCTTTCTGTAATTTGAGGAAGGTGAGCTAAAAGGATCAGAGGTCTGGGGCAGGATTTCTCCAAAAACTCAAGACAAGAGCAAGGAGGATCCGAATGACCCCAGACCCAGAACAGAGGCTACCACGAGAATTGTTGAAAGAACTGATCGAAGAAGGCAGCGACGCGTTTCGAGGAGTGTTGGAGAAACTGCTCAACACCGCCATGCAGATGGAACGAGAAGAGTTTCTGGGAGCTCGACGCTGGGAGCGGAGCGAGCAGCGTCGAGACCACGCCAACGGGTACAAGGCCAAGACGCTGTCAACTCGAGTGGGACAGCTTCAAATCCGGATTCCACAAGTACGTCACCTGGACTTCTATCCCCGATTGGAGCGAGGGTGCCGCTCGGAGAAAGCCCTGAAGCTGGCCATCGCCGAGATGTACGTGATGGGCGTGTCGACGCGCAAGGTCACTGAGATTACCGAGCAGCTGTGCGGCACCGAGATCTCCGCCAGCCAGGTCTCAAGAATCTCCAAGCTGCTGGACGACGAACTCGAGCAGTTTCGCAACCGCCCTTTGGGCAGCTATCCAGTTGTGTACCTGGATGCCCACTACGAGAAGGTCCGTCGCCAGGGCAGCATTCAGGATGTGGCCGTCTTGAAAGCGACCGGAGTCAACTGCTGGGGCAAGCGGGAGGTGATTGGGGTCAGCTGCCGACTCAGCGAGGCGGAGGTCCACTGGCGAGAGTTTCTGCAGCAGCTTCAAAAGCGTGGTCTGGAGGGTGTGCAGCTGATTGTCAGCGATGACCACTCAGGACTACGAGCTGCCAGAAGAGCTGTCTTTCCTTCAGTGCCCTGGCAACGCTGTCAGTTTCACCTGAGCCAGAATGCTCAGCGATACGCCCGCCGATCCGACCAACGTGCCGCCATCGCCACTGACATTCGAGACATCTTCAATGCCCCGTCTGGAGGCGAAGCTGAGGCGATGCTTCGGGCCAGAGTCGAGCAATACTACGACCGCAACCCGGAGCTGGCCGATTGGATGGAGACCAATCTGCCGGAAGGCTTTACGGTCTTTCGTTTTGCACGTTCTACCTGGCGGCGCATTCGCACCAACAACGGGCTGGAGAACCTAAACCGTCAGATTCGCCGGCGTACCCGGGTCGTCGGTATCTTTCCAAACACCGAGTCCGCACTACGACTCATCACCGCTGTCGTCGAGGAGATTCACGAAGACTGGCTGATCGGGAAACAGTACCTCAGCCTGGTCGATTTCAAACCACAGGAGAATCCGATCTCAGATCACTCTCAGTCAAATTACAGAAAAACAGTTGCTTAGCCATCACGGGAAGTCCGGTGGCCATGTACTCGAAGACTTTCAAGGGAGAGAAATAGAACTCTTCGAGGTGGGGATAGGGAGCGACGGCGATGTCCATAGCCCGCATGTGTTTGGGGACCTCACTCTGGGGCACTGCTCCGGTAAGAGCCACGCGACCCGGAAACTGCTCCCGAAGAGCGTTGTTGCATGGATCGGGGCGGAGATGGAATTCGCCCTTTCCCAAGCGGTAGCGTCAGGCGATACGTTCGAACACAGGCCGTCCGAGTGCGGTCATTGTGTTCAGGACTTTCTGGCCGACCTGGATCTCCGTGATCTGCCTGGAGAAGCCGCGGGATCTGAGTCTGGGGCCGATGACGCTCTTCCACCGGCCGATCTGCGTTTCTATCCGGCTGCGCTGGTTGTACCCTGTGGCCGCCTGCCAGGCCATGCGGCCGTTGCTGCGGATCTGGGCAATATGGCGATCCCGAACGGTTGGATCCCGCGCCGATTGCGGTCGGATCACTGTGTTCTTTGGCGGCGGTATAACCACATCCAGGGTCTCCCCATACCGTTCCCTCAGCAGATCCCGTGTGGACGCTCCATCATAGGCGCCGTCCGCCAGAAAGCCCGTGACCGGGGCATCGAGTTGATCCAGGAGCCCGGGTAAGGCGGTGCTGTCTCCAACGTCATCGTGAGTCAGATTGGCGCAAACAATCGCACCGCTATGGAGGTCCAGTCCGAGGTGGAGTTTGCGCCAGCGGCGGCGTATTCCCCTGGTTTTATGCTTCTGCGCGAGCCATTCCCCTTCGCCGAAGATCTTGAGGCCGGTACTGTCCACCACCAGATGGACAGGCACAGACCCGGCTTGCCTCATCACCTGCGCGATGCTCAAGCCGTTTGCGCGACGCGACAGTGTGGAGAAGTCCGGCACCCGTATATCCAGCCCCATGAGCGTGCCAATGGAACCCATCAGCCCCTGCGTTTGTCGCAACCCAAGCCGATACGCCGTGCGCAGCGTCAGGCATGTCTCGATAGCCAGATCCGAGTATCTCCGCTGGCCACCCCGTGACGTGCGGCGCGGCGCGCGCCACACACTTTGAGCCTCATCACTGACCCAAATCGTCAGATCACCCCGCTGGCGCAGGCTCTCGTTATATTCCGCCCAGTTGATCACCCGATACTGCGCCTTATCAAACTTGTGCCGTCGGGCTGCGTTGAACTTATGTGGCATCTAGGTTATCCCCGGTGTTGAAAAACACGATGATAAGGCATCCATCGCCCAGGCCATGCGGGACATTTTCGATGCCCCGTCTCGAGAGGATGCCGAGGAGCTCAAGGGTAAAGTCGTCAAGAAGTTCGAAAAGATTGCACCGGAGTTCGTGAGCTGGCTGGAAGACAACCTGGATGAAGGGCTGACAGTGTTTGATTTTCCGAGGAGCTGGTGGCGAAGGATCCGAACCATCAACGGACTGGAGAGACTGCACCGGGAGATCCGGAGACGAACCCGGGTGGTGGGAATCTTTCCCCACGAAGCATCGGCGCTGCGGCTCATCTCGGCTGTGCTTGCAGAGATACACGAGGAGTGGTTAACCGGCCGGCAATACCTGAACCTGGCCGGCTGGAAAAAACAAGTGGAGCAATTCTTCCCTACAGGCCCTAGAGGAAATTACAGAAAAACGGTTGCTTAACCCGAAGGATGCCTTATCATCGTGTTTTTCAACACCGGGGATAACCTAGATGCCACATAAGTTCAACGCAGCCCGACGGCACAAGTTTGATAAGGCGCAGTATCGGGTGATCAACTGGGCGGAATATAACGAGAGCCTGCGCCAGCGGGGTGATCTGACGATTTGGGTCAGTGATGAGGCTCAAAGTGTGTGGCGCGCGCCGCGCCGCACGTCACGGGGTGGCCAGCGGAGATACTCGGATCTGGCTATCGAGACATGCCTGACGCTGCGCACGGCGTATCGGCTTGGGTTGCGACAAACGCAGGGGCTGATGGGTTCCATTGGCACGCTCATGGGGCTGGATATACGGGTGCCGGACTTCTCCACACTGTCGCGTCGCGCAAACGGCTTGAGCATCGCGCAGGTGATGAGGCAAGCCGGGTCTGTGCCTGTCCATCTGGTGGTGGACAGTACCGGCCTCAAGATCTTCGGCGAAGGGGAATGGCTCGCGCAGAAGCATAAAACCAGGGGAATACGCCGCCGCTGGCGCAAACTCCACCTCGGACTGGACCTCCATAGCGGTGCGATTGTTTGCGCCAATCTGACTCACGATGACGTTGGAGACAGCACCGCCTTACCCGGGCTCCTGGATCAACTCGATGCCCCGGTCACGGGCTTTCTGGCGGACGGCGCCTATGATGGAGCGTCCACACGGGATCTGCTGAGGGAACGGTATGGGGAGACCCTGGATGTGGTTATACCGCCGCCAAAGAACGCAGTGATCCGACCGCAATCGGCGCGGGATCCAACCGTTCGGGATCGCCATATTGCCCAGATCCGCAGCAACGGCCGCATGGCCTGGCAGGCGGCCACAGGGTACAACCAGCGCAGCCGGATAGAAACGCAGATCGGCCGGTGGAAGAGCGTCATCGGCCCCAGACTCAGATCCCGCAGCTTCTCCAGGCAGATCACGGAGATCCAGGTCGGCCAGAAAGTCCTGAACACAATGACCGCACTCGGACGGCCTGTGTTCGAACGTATCGCCTGACGCTACCGCTTGGGAAAGGGCGAATTCCATCTCCGCCCCGATCCATGCAACAACGCTTCACGAGAGCGCAAGGTCTTGATCTTGTCGCTGCGACCGGCAACGACTTGCCTTTCCACACCCAGCCTCTTCAGCTTTGCATCCAGGGATTCCAGACGCTTTTGAGAGGATTTCATGATCTTTTCGTAGCGTTCCGTTCCCACCCTCGGGATCAGGTCGTGGGGGACGTGATCTCTCTCTGAGCCCGCAAACGGATAGCGAGTGCTGGAGAAGATCCCATAGAGTGCATAGTAGTCCCGCGAGCTGATCGGATCGAACTTGTGATCGTGGCATTGAGCGCAACTGATGCTGAGCCCCAGAAGCGCTCTGCCGACGTTGTCGATCGTGTCGGCAATGGTCAGGTGCTGGTAGGCCTGGGGTAACACATCGAAACGCCTCGAGATGTCCAGATAACCCGTGGCAACAATCCGCTCCCATTTTTCCTCTTCGTTCTCCGCCGGCATCAGATCGCCGGCCAGTTGTTCGCGAAGAAACTGGTCATAAGGTTTGTCACGGTTCAGGGAGTCGATGACGTAATCCCGGTACTTGTACATCTGGGGTATTGGATAGTCGGCGCTGTCGCCCGCGGTATCCGAGTAGCGAACCAGATCCAGCCAGTGGCGTCCCCAGCGCTCTCCGTAGTGGGGAGAGTCCAGCAGCCGATCGATCAGCCGGGCGTAGGCAGCGGGCGACTCGTCCGCGAGGAACTCCTCGATCTCCTGCGGGGAGGGAGGAAGGCCCAGCAGGTCCAGGGTCGCTCGTCGGATGAAGGTCCGCCGCTCCGCTTCCAGGGAGGGAAAGAACTCAGCCGCTTCCAGTCTGGCCAGGATGAAGCGATCAATCGCATTGAGCGGCCAGTCCTCATCTCTGACCGGGGGAGGAGCCGGATCTCGCAAGGGCAGCAACGACCACAGTCCCACGCCCTGCTCCTGCTCATGGGCTGCGGCCATGAGAGCAGGAGCCTCGGGCCAGTCAGCACCGAGGCGAATCCACTCTTCGAGATCCGCAATCGCCTGTGGCGGAAGCGGCCCCCCGGGCGGCATCTTCAAGTTACCCTTCTGCCGGACCGCTCGAATGAGCAGGCTGTCCTCAGGTTTCCCGGCCACCACGGCGGCCCCGCGTTTTCCTCCTGTGAGCAGGGCGGAGCGGGAATCGACACGTAAACCACTGCTTTCCAGGTCGGTGTGACAGACGTAGCAGTTGTTGGCCAGGAGCGGACGAATACGATTCTCAAACAGGTCACCGGAGTCCTGAGCTCCCAGGTTCTGCAGCACCAGAAAGGCAAGGATTCCGGCGATCGAACCAGTCTGACACTTCACCACAGACACTCCGGTACAAATAAGCAATGTCTCAAAGTATACCGCCATTTTCATCTTCGCGCCCTATTCGCAGACGGTCTTCTTCGACAGGCGAAGCATCGTCGGCTGCGTCTCTTCCAGCATCCGCTTCATGAACTCGTACTTCTGCATCAACTCGGGATGTCCCTCCTTCTCCTCCTTCTCCGCGAGTTCATGGAACGCCTCCGTCTCCAGGATGAAGGCCCGGAAGTGCTCGGCATAGCTCTCCTGCGCGTTCGCCATCGAGTAGCGGTTGACGTAGCCGTAATCCGTCTTGGGAACCGGATCGCTTTTCTTCCCGAAGGTCTCCCGCTTCAGGGGCAGGAGGGTCCGGAACTCGGGGAACTGGAAGGGGAACCGGTGATTGGCGCCGTACCCGCCCTGGATCACCGTGTAGTCGATGACGTGGCCGATTTCATGGACGAACGTGTGTGCGGTCCGCCCGTTGTCCCTCCGCTCCAGGAAGAAACCCGCTTGGAGGCCCGCGTAGGGCTTGTAGGTCGTGTTGCTGACGGGCATCGCGATCGCGTATCCCCTTCCCGGGGGAAGGGAGACATAGATGGCCTTGCCGTGATAGATCTTCACCACCGAGAGGGGGAGCGCCCGGATCCCCGCGCTGAAGTCCTTGCGGTTGGGAATGTCCG
This sequence comes from Acidobacteriota bacterium, assembly GCA_965205345.1. Classification (GTDB taxonomy): domain Bacteria; phylum Acidobacteriota; class UBA6911; order RPQK01; family CBDAPI01; genus CBDAPI01. The sequence continues at coordinate 41,437 of CBDBGQ010000058.1, forward strand.
TGATGGAGACGATCCAGGGTTCCAGCACCGCCACGACGGTGCGGTCCTCCGCGAAGTCCTTGTTGTGCCAGATCGGACCGGTTCGTTCGGTCGCCTGCAGGAGGTCCGCCGGGAGATCGCGGGTGGGCAGGTTTCCGCCGTCACCCGACTTCAGCGCGAGCTTCCCGGACTTCTTGTCGACGCTGCTCTTGATCGCCATGAACTCCCTGGAGGCCATTTCCGCAGCCCCCTGGATGTCCCGGAGGAGATGCGTATTGAAACAGAAGAACATCGGACCCTTCTGCAGGACCACGAGGGGAATGCCCGTGACATGCGACCACTTCCACAAGTCTTCGTCGCCGGCCAAGTCGAGGCCGTCCATGAACCGGGCGTAGTCCTTCTCCGTGAACTTCTCGAACGGCTTGCGGAACTGCCGGCGCACCTTCGCGACGACGGCCCCGGCCTTCCTGGCCTGGGCCAGGTACTCCTTGAGGATCCCGGCCTGTTCCTCGGCCCTGTCCTCGGGACCATCCTGGGCGGACGCGCCCGTGAGGGACAGCGCGCACAGGGACAGCAGAACGGTCAATGCCAGGCGATCGATTCGCATCCGGACCTCCTCGTCGGCTCGATCAATTCTCCAGGAATTCCCAGCTCAATGGCCTCATAGCCGGCTTTTCGGGTCACGGTGATCTGTTTGAGAATCGGCGTGGCCTTGATGGTGCTGGCATTCAGGCAATATTGAAAGTTGGCCACCTCGTGAATCCTCTTATCGGGAGCGTCTTATAACTCCCTTTGTCTGTCAAAGGGCCACAGGTGATCGTGGGTGTCGATGGCAGGAACGGAGTCGAGATACCCCTTGATCCGCTTGTAAGTCGGAGTGTCCTTCGTGTCCTGAGCCAGGGACCCGGAGACAATCAACGGCACCCGGCAGCAATACACCCGAACGAGTTTCCGCATCACGGTTCTCCCACCCCATTCTTCCACATTGGGTACCCATTATTCGTAATGCCACTTGAGGAGCCAGGGGTCCGCCGTTCGCTTCTGGAACTCGCGGAGCTTTTCCTTCAGTTCCTTGAGAATGCGGGCGTGGGCCGGATCAGCGGCCAGGTTCTTTGACTCCCAGGAATCCGCGACGACATCGAAAAGCTCGAACTCGGGCCGGTGGATGTATTCCCCAACCGTCCGCACACCATAGGCGGCGTTCATTCCCTGTTGAAAGGAAACCTGCCAGGCCGCCGCCACCCACAGGTCCGAGGCAAACGGGAAGGGCAGAGGATGGGCCAGATTCCAGATCAACTTGTAGTGTCGGGTCCGCACAGCCCGCATCGGATAGTACATCTGGATCTCATGGAAGGTGTGGGAGGCGTAGATTTCGTCCCAGCCCTGCGGACGGGCCTGCTCCAGAATCCCGAGGAAGGATCTTCCGTGCAAACCGTGCCTCTCTCCCATCTGGTCGCGGAGCAGGCGGTAGGCCACGTGAGGCTCGTACTCGGGAGTCTCGACCCCGGCGTAGTCAAGAATTGTGGGCGTGATGTCCACCCAGCTGATCATAGCGTCGCTCACCAGCCCTCGTTTGCCGACCCGCGGGTGTCGCACGATGGCGGGGGAGAGCAGGCCCGGTTCGTAGACGGTCGTCTTGGCAGCGGGAAAGGCAATGCCGTGGTCGGAAATGTAGATGATCAAAGTGTCATCGTAGACACCCATCTCTTTCAAGACAGCCAGCAACCGGCCCAGTCCCTGGTCGAGTCTGGAGACCGACTGGTAGTACTGGGCCAGCTCAGCCCGAACCGCCGGGTTGTCCGACAGAAAGGGGGGGACGATCACTTCGTCGGGCCGGTATTGTTTCGGCTCGACGCCCGGGTAGCCACCGGGCACGTTTCCGAAACGATCCGGCCGCTGGGGAGATTCCTCCACGATACCACCTCCCCGATGAGGGTCGGAGGTGCAGAAATAGAGGAAGAAGGGTCGATCCGGATCGGCTTTCAAGAACTCCCGGCTGTTCTCGGCCATTCGGACCGGGTTGCGGGCCGAACCGGGGATAAAGTGATCGAAGTGGTAAACCTCCGGGAGCGCCACATGGTATTTGCCGGCGGAGGCGGTCCGGTAGCCGGCCTCACTGAGAAGCACCGGCAGGCTCTTCAGATTCTCGAAGCTCTCAAAGCCATGGTAGTCGTGCTGGTGTCCGTATTGACCGGTGCGGTGGTTGTGAAGACCGGTCAGGATCACCGAGCGGCTGGCGCTGCAGCTGGCCGTCGTGGCAAAGGCGTAACGAAAACGCGTGCCTTCGGCGGCCAGCCGGTCGATATGGGGGGTCCTGATGACCGGATTGCCATAGACGCCAGCGTCCTGACCATGGTCATCGGCGACAAAAAGAACCACATTCCTGGAGGCACCAGTCGCCACGGCCAGCAGAGACGCAGCACAAATCAGGATCTGCAGAAACTTCAATTCTGTAGTACTCCCTGTGAGGCAGGAGTATCCCCCGGACTCATCGCGATCGTCAATACGGCTGGAGAAAAGGCTGTCCCAATCCGGACATAGTTTCTCGGGTCCACGAACAGGTGCAACCCTGGCCGACATGCGACAATGTCCCCGTATCGACACCGGGCACCGACCTGCTGTCCCTCGGCCAGCCACTTTGAAACTCTCCTTGGCTGAGGCGACGAGCGATCTGGCCCGGCGGAGCAGCGACATGAAAATACCTGGTCACGCCAACTCGGGCTGGCGCCTTCTGATAGCCCTTGCAGGGCTTGCTCTTCTGATCGCGCTGATCTGGTGGACATCCCCCGGGCAGCTTTTCCAGAAGATTCGGGGAATGGGCGTGGGCCTCATCCTCCTGATCGTCCTGGGTGGAGTATCCCACCTGGTCAAGGCTCTCGCCTGGAGGTATTCCTTCTCGACTGAACACCGGACTCTCTCACTGACTCGACTCTTCCTGGTGAGACTGGCAGGTGAATCGGTGAGTCAATTGACGGTGGCAGGTGTGGGAGAAACGACTCGGGCCTGGATGGTGAAATCGGCGGTCTCGACGGCAGGTAGTGTCTCGGCAGTGATTGCGGACCGGGTCATGTTCACCGTGTCGAGCCTGCTGGTGGCTCTGGTGGGAATGGTCCTCTGGATCTCAACTCCAGGTTCCCTGTCCCTATCGGGGATTGGGGCACTGGCACTGCTGACCGTACTCCTGGCACCGATCCTGCTGTGGATTCTGATACTCAGAAACCGCTGGCCTCTCCTGAGCAGAGTGGTGCGTAGAATGGCGCGTTACTGGCCAGGATGGGAGGCACGACTGCCTGTGATCCGCGAGATAGAAGACAATCTGTACAGCCTTTATCATGACGACAGGCTGAACTTTGGACGGGTTCTTGCTCTCAACATGGCAGGTCAGAGTTTGAGCTTGATTGAGGTCTTTCTGGTCTTGACTTTTCTAGGAATCGAAGCGGATCTGATACTCACGATCAAAATCGAAGCCGCTGTAAAGTGCGTTAACGTGTTGGGTATGATCATTCCCGGCAATATGGGTACTTCCGAGGCCGGAAACATGTTTGTGTTGGGCAGCCTGGGACTGGGAAGCTCGAATGGGCTCGCTCTGGCTCTGGCCCGCCGCCTTCGCGCCTGGTTTTGGACTGTCATTGGCTTGGCTATACTTTATTTTCGGACTTTTGTTTTCGACCCGGTTTCAACCGGCGGCACAGGGAACCGCGGCACGGACTCGGGAACTCCGAAAGGTGGTCAATAGTTGAGTATCCGAGGATACCTCAAGATGTCTTGTCCCGCGGGCACGCTGGGTGCGTGCGCGACGATGCTGATCCTCGTTCTCAGCGGCGGGAGCTGGGTGGATGCCGCCGCCGGATCAAGTGAAGCAGGGGGACACCCGGTGGGACTTGCCAAGACACCGGGCGCCCGACTCGTGATCAAGGATATCCCGCTGATTCCCCCTCAGCCGATGTTTCCGGAGGAACGGTTTGTGCTCACCACGATTGGGTCTGAGCACGAGAGTTCCGAGGGCACGGAATTCCACCCGCTGGTGAGTGTTCTGGTCGACTACTCCTTCGCAGAGGCTCCTCAGGGCCGCTGGCTGGCGCTCTGGAATCTGGGGCACACGACCCCCAGCGTTGGGGATCATTTTGGAGCCGTGTTTCCAGTCCTTCTCCCCAACAAGAAGAGCTACCAGGGAGCGCTCCGGAAGCTGGAAAAGAAACGCCAGAGACTGGAGGAGAACCCGGCTCGAGCCGGCTCCGGATTACCCGAGCCCTTTCTCAAAGCAACCGAGGGTAAATACCGAGCCAATGAACACCTGGTGCTGGAGGGGATCAAGCGCGGCCTGGGGACCGTTGTAGGGTTCTGGACCAACGTGGGTCCCATTACCTACTCGGCACACCTGCTTTACCGCAATTATCTGCTGCGCCACACGGACAGGAAGGAGCGGCAGTTCGAGCAGGCCTACCTGGGTCTGACCTGGTATACGGATCTGGCCACCCACACGCCGGAGGCCGACATGCTGTCTGCCGAGGCGCTCGCCGACTTGAAATTCAAGCTGCTCGCCTCGCGGCATTTTTTCGGTCGCTGGGTAAAACGGAAGGAGGCGGAAGACTTCGTACATGGCTTTGAAAGCGAGATGCGCGACCACCTCTGGGGCACTTCCTGTCTTCTGGCAAGCATTGCCAACGAGTACCACCTGGCCTATGAGGAGTTTCACCGCTACACGGCCGGAGGAGTCCCCGTGGCGCTGGGAGGTATCCTCTACTATGACCCGGTGCTGGCGCCGGAGCCGTCCCAGGTAAGATGGCCCAGTTTCAACCCCTTTGATCTCACCTACAATCCTTTCGAGGACCGGGAGGTCCAGCAGGCTGCGTCTTCCGGAGACCGGGTCCCGCTTGCGATCTACGCCTATCAGAGCAATATGGCACTGAAACCGATTATCGCCGTGGACTTCTTCAACCCGGACAACCCCCGCACCCGTGAAGCTGCCACCTACTGGCATAAGCTGGGAGACCAGGCCCTGGCGGTCTACACTGGCAAGGGACTCTACATCTGGGCAGCCAACAAGAGCGGGAGCTTCATGGCCAACCGCAAGGGGTTGACCCTTTTCAGTGACTCCAAACACTCCCTTGGACTCGAGGAGTTGCGCCTGTCGCTGCTCAGCCACCTCTATTTCGAGGAGGAAGCGGCGGACAGCCTGGCCGATTCCATGGACCGTCTTCTCATCAATCCTCTCACCCAGCCGGCCCGAACACAGGCTCTTCGGGCGCAGATCCAGTACCTGCGCCTGGCCCGTCCAGCTCAACTTGTACGACTGGGTCGCCGCCTCAGGGGCAAGCAAATTCGTAAGGTGACGGGCACAGGAGGTCGTTTGGGTGAGCAAGAACTGGGCAGCTATCGGCGCTACTTGAAAAGACAGCGCGAGATCCGGACCCTGAGGGTATTCCTGGAGGACGAGCACCTCCCGAGTATTCCCCCCAGCCAGATCACGGCTTCCCTGAGCAACCTTTACCGAGAATCTCTCGACCCGGACCCCGAGCTGGTTGATTTCCTTCTTCATTTCCGCCTCGACCTGGAGCAGCGGCCGCTGCTGGCCCGCTACCCGGAGCCGGCCAGCTGGATCCCCGATGTCGATAAAGTGCTGGTCAGGCTCTATGAGGCTGAGGGACGCACCCCGGAACTGCTCGCCTCGGATCTGCAGGCAGTGGCTGCGAAACAGGAGAAGGCGGCGCTGGAACTCGCACAGGAGTATCGCAAAGGGCAGTTCGAGAGATTCCAGGATCTGACCAGGCTCCATCTTCTGGTGCTGCAACAGTTCGTCGAGAATGAGGGCGATCTGATGACTGTGTCTCCCTGGTATCTCACAGACGCGCTCCAGTTCTTTGCCCGGGCTCCGCTGGTGATTGAGCTCTTTCCCGAAGTCGGATTCCAGTTCCGCTTGATGGAAACGGAGATCAGTGCCTCCCTGGGTCAGGCTCGGGAGTATCTGGCGGCAAGCACGAACGCCCCGAAAGTTCACTGGATGGAGGAGCAAAAGGACATTTGTCTGCAGGCCGCGAATCATGCCAACCTGCAACTCACGCGGTTCTGGAGAGGCGGAGCTCCTCAGACCAGCCCGGTGGAGGCAGAGGGCGAGGCGACGTCCGGGCTGGAGGGGAGTCAGAGATGATCAAGCTGGTCAGGCTGTGGGGAATCCTCTGCGTCGGGCTGGTTCTGGGGGCCGCTGTTGTGGCGGGCTCGGACCGTCCGCGGCTGGTCCTCATCAAAGTGGACGGTCTTCCGCCCGATCTGCTGGCGGCCTTGAGTGTTCCGGAGCGGGAGGATTACTGGGAGCGGTTGCGCTATGCGCCGGACCTTCGGCGAGCCGTGCGCTTTTACCAGGAGCAGACGGGCCGGTCCATCCTTCTTCCCAATATTCGACAGTACTTTTTTCAGGATGGGATCTACGTCGAGAACTTCTACTCCGAGACTCTGACCCTGTCCGCGGCCGCCTGGGCCGTGATTGACACCGGCCAGCCGAGTGTGATCAAGGGCCATGCCACCTTCAGTCGCGACACCTGTTACCTTCGTTCCCATCTGGATGGGTACCGGGAGCTCCTGGATGCCATCCGTCATGGCGAGGGCAAGAGCACTGCTCTCTGGAACCTGGATCAGGTTGGTGTGAGCTTGATGCCCGACGGGTTTGATCCGGACCGGGTCTGGTCCGGGCCGCAGATTTTCCGGCGAACGGCCAACTGGGTGTTCGTCCTGGAATCCGGGAAACGATGGCTGGACAGCAATGAGAGCGGCGTTGCCCGCCAGGTCCATTCGCATCTGTCTCGTCTCGTGACCGGTATGGACTACACGGAATTCGCACAGGAGATGTCGGGGATGGTGACCGCCCGGAATCTCCTCGAGAAGGACCTCCTGGGTGAAGAGAAGTACGATTACTTGAGCCCTCTCTTCACCCTCATGGATCATCAGCAGCATGTCGATCCACATCCCGAGAACTTGATCCACTGGAGCGTCAAGCTGGACCGTGAAGTGGGTCGGATCTTCGAGGCAGTCGAGAGAAGTTCACGCAAGAGCAGAACGATCGTGGCCATGGTCTCGGATCACGGTTCCGAGATTCAGCCGGGCAAGACGGCCTTCTCGTTTCCAATCACAAAGGTCTTCCGCCGGCCTCTCTTCGGCAACCACACGGTGAAGACGCTGCTCGTCGAAAGTGCCTGGAGCGCGGTCAGTACCCCCGTCCCGGGCGTGGACTTCCCACGGCTTTATGAAAGCCCCGGCTCCCCTTACGGAGGGAATGCCGGCGGGGAAGAAGGATACACCACCTGTTTCATCGACAACTTCGGGAATGGAAGAGCCGCCGTCAATCTTCGCAACGACGATCTGAACCGACTGCACCTGATCCTGCTCGAAATCAAGCGCTCCAGGCCCGATTCGGAGCGCTGGCATCGGTTGAAATCCATGTTTCGCCAGAATCTGGAAAGGACACGGCGGTGGCTGGAACCCGACCTGGCCCTTTACCAGGACTATCACCAGGGCGCTCAGAACCTGGCCTTCAATCTGATTTCCAAGACCGACGCGGACGCCCTGGATGTGGCCAGGCGACTCCAGGAAGAAGTCGAGCGCGATGCTCCCCAGATCGCCGCGCTGGAACTGCTTCTGGGTCTACGGTTTGAGAACGGCGACCGAGAAGGCGGTCTGGATTTCGAGAGGATCGCTCGATCCGACTTTGCGATCTCCTCCTTGATTCCCAAGAACTTTCTGGGCCATCCCAATCAGGTTCACCAACTCTCGCGCTACACCCAGGGACTGGACGAGGATCTGAACTGGATGACGACAACGGTCGACAAAAAAGGCCGCAGCCTCCCCATGAACTACTTCGAGATTCTCTCCAACTTCGAGGCTCCGAATGCACCCGTGAACGGTGATCACAACCCCTACGATCTGATTGTCACGCGCCTCCCGACCCGCCATGTGGCCGGGGCTCTGCAGAGTGCTGTCGGGATCGACGTGAATCAACGCGGCCTTCACAATGTCGTCTGGGTCAAGTCGACCGCCCGGGATCGCCACGACAAGGGCGGGGAAGCCCTCATCGTGGAGGACGCGGATCGACGAATTCAGTATGTTCCGGTAGTCGGCCTGGAGCAGGCTGCCGATCTGAGCTTCCGCTTCGCGCTCGGCTCAGGTCCGGATCCCCTGGGGCTGTTGGCGGAGAAGGGGGTGAAGGTGGCTGACGACAGCTCCCGGCTGGATTGGGTCCGACGCTTTCATTCCCGAGAAGAGTGGCTGGCTGCCACCTACCAGACCGAGTACGGAACAGCGGTGTGCATGCTGTTGGACATCACCGGCGATCCCAGCCAGACCTTCATAGACTCACCGGATTTCCAACGCTACCTGACACACTTCAGCTCGCCGGATCTGAAAGCGCGTTACCTGCGGGGCCTGAAGCGGAAGTACGCCATTCAGCAGCCTGATTTCCTGGTCTGGTCAGAGGAGCTCTGGAATTTCAATTCCAAGGCTCGGACGTCCGGAGGGAGTCATTCGGGGCTGCGGCCCATTGTGGCCAGAACGGCCTTTCTGGCCTGGGGAGGGGACGACACCCGGCTGAGTCGTGGAAAGATCATCAGCGGGGTGGGGACGACACTCGATGTGGTCCCGACTCTCCTTCAGGCACTGGGGATGCTGGACGAGCAAAACCGCCTGATTCCCCGGCCGGCCGCCATCCCTGAACGTGTGTTTCTGCCTTTCCCCGGGCGGGTCGTGGACATCTTTGAGCAGCGCCCTCTGGAACCGAACGTAGCCGGTGGGGGCCCGGCCGGTTCCATCCATGATCGCTAGCAGCCCACGGACTGCTAGGCGCGTCCTCGGGGCCGTCGGAGTCCTGGTGCTGAGCTTGCTGGGGGGCTCAGCAGAAGCTGCCAAAATCCGGGGGACGGTCACCTCTGCTCCCGATGATGTGGCACTCCCCGGAGTGGAGATCAACCTCCTGGACGCGAATGACCTCCAGGCTGTCGCCACCGTGTTCTCGGATGACCTGGGCAACTATGAAATGCTCGATCTGGGGCCCGGGGGCTACCGGCTGACGGCCCACCTGCCTGGTTTTGCCGACTTCATGAAGGACGGGGTCGACCTGACACGGGGGGCCGTACTGGACATTGACATTGAACTGGAGGTGGCCAGCCCCGACCAGGAGATCGAAGTCATCGGGGAGAGGCAGACAAGGGTCCAAACGGCCTCCTCTGCGAGTCGAATGGCGGGGGGTATGGTCGACCTGATCCCGGTCCGGGGAGATGATTTTCGAGATCTGCTGCCGTTGCTGCCGGGTGTCGTTCGCTCTACGGATGGTCGGATCGTCATGAAAGGGGCCGGGGCCACCCAGGCCAGCCTCGTCGTCAACAGCAGTACCAACGCAACCGATCCCGCCACCGGAAACCTGGGATTCAATCTGCCCAGTGACGCCATTGCCGAGATCGAGGTCATGCCCAACCCCTATGCGGCCGAGTTTGGACGCTTTTCCTCGGGTATCACGAACATTCTGACCCGGCAGGGCACGCCAGAATGGGAATTCACTATCAACAACTTTCTGCCCCGGCCGAAGATCCGTGACGGAAGTGTGATGGGGATTGGCGGCTTTACTCCGCGCCTCGCTGCCCGGGGCCCTCTGGTCCAGGACCGGGTCTTCCTGGCCCAGACATTTCAATATCGATATGTCAGAAGCCGTGTCCCGGGACAGCCGGACTTGCGCAATGACAAACATCTGGAGAGTTTCGATTCTTTTTCCCAGGTGGACGCCATCCTCAATTCCAGGCACAACCTGACGGCAGCCGTTTCTGTGTTCCCCCGCAAGTTCGACTTCATCAACATGGATACCTTCAATCCCCGGGAGGTGACCGCCAATCTTCACCAGCGGGGCTACAGCGTAGGCCTGGCCGAGCGCGCAACCCTGTCCGCAACGGCCCTACTCGAATCGACCTTCAGCTTCAAGCGGTTTGATGTCGATATCTTCGGTCAGGGCAGCGAGGAGATGTCCCTGACCCCGGAGGGCAACGAAGGAAGTTTCTTCAACCTGCAGGAGCGCCAGACCCGGACCTGGCAACTGGTAGAGAATCTGACGCTCTCCCGCGAAGGGCATGGTGATCACCTGTTCAAAATTGGAGTGGATGTTCTCCACTCGTCGTTTGACGGCTGGAGCGAGAGTCGACCGGTGAACATTGCGCGAGCGGACGGGTCACTCAGCCAGCGCATCGAGTTCTCGGGGATCAGTTCGCAGCGCAATCGCAGCACCGATTTGGCGCTTTACGGACAGGACTGCTGGAAGGTTGGGGACCGTCTGCTTTTCGAATTGGGACTGCGTCTCGACCGGGATGGAGTTCTCAGGAGAACGCACGTGGCCCCTCGCCTGGGACTGGTGGCGGCGATATTTCCCGATCAGTCAGGCGTCTTGCGCACGGGCGCCGGCTTCTTTTACGATCGCACTCCCCTCAATATCGGGGCGTTCAAGAGCTATGAGTCCCGCCGGGTCACCCGCTTTGCTGTGGACGGCACCACACCGATCGAGACCACCGACCTGGTTCACGAGAACGCTGCTGATCTGGACACGCCTTACAGCTTTACATGGAACGTGGAGTACGACCAGAAAGTCGGTGAGAGCTGGGTTCTGAAGGCCAATTATCTTCGACGCAATGGATTTCGGGAGTTTCTGATTGACGTGTCGAACCAACCCGAGCCTGCCCTGGTATTGAACAGCCGGGGTCGCTCACGCTACTGGGAGTTGGAATTGACTGGTCGTTACATCCTGAACCAGGACAGTTTTTTCATGCTTTCTTACGTGCGCTCCCGGGCCTGGCGGGATCTGAATGGCTACGATGATTTCTTTGGCAATATTCGGCGGCCCGTGATTCGTCCCAATGAATTCTCTCTGGCGGCTACGGATGCGCCCCACCGCTTTCTCTTTCAAAGCACCTACGTCACCCGTTGGGACTGGATCATTGCTTCAATTGTGGAAGTTCGTAACGGGTTTCCCTACTCCTTGATCAATGAGGACCAGGAATTCGTGGGACCGCGCAATCAAGCTGGCCGGTTTCCCTGGCTGACCACGCTGGATCTGGACTTTCAGCGCTGGTTCAAGATCTGGAAGTGGAACACCCGAATCGGATTTCGGCTCTTCAATGTCTTCAATGCCTTCAACCCGCGGGACTTTCAGTCCAACATCGACTCACAGAATTTCGGGGTCTTTTCGAATGAACGGGGCCGCTTCTTTGGTGTGACCTTCCAGATCGAGAACTGAGACTGCTGGGTCACTGGCAGTCGACTTTCTCGATCGGCCCGGATTTCTTTGACGCTTCGAGATTCAACTCAATGCCCAGCCACCAGCGGGGCCGGTCAAGGATGCGGACAGGCACCCCTTTCAGGTCGCCCTCGAGCGGAAACCACAGGGTGAAATCATGATGGCCTCGAACTGACATCTTGCGAACGCGGAAATCAATCCGGGCCACCAGGGAGTAGACGTCAGGCGCTTTTCCTTTTCCTCCTGGAACTGCCAGTTTCTTGACCAGTTTCTGCCCTCGGATCGACAGCTCATAGAGTTGCGAATTGTAGACATATGAGAGTTTCTTGCGCTCGCGCTTGAGCCGCTGGCTCCGGGCATAATCGGCTACGGCGGCGCCAACGACCGTTTGCACGGCAGTCAGGAACCCGTAAGGCTCGCGATAGCTACTCGAGGTATTGATCAGCTCTTTGTTCTTATCTGGACCTGAGCGAAGTCTCTTCGCATACTCGCAGTGAATGGACTGGGAGTGGCGATAGTCAAAGTCCTGATTCGTCGAGAATTTTCTCAACTCGGTGACTGCCCGGTCGGGGCGGACAAGGCTGCGAGTACCTTCGTACCAGAACTGGGCCCCGCTCTTGGCCTCGGCTTCATTTGCCAGCGCTTCGGAAAGTCCCTTTTCCATGGAGTGCTTCATGAATCCTTCGAAAAGAGTTTCCTTTAGAATGGGGTCGGCCAGATCGGCTCCGGTGACCCACTCGGCCGTTTCCTGGCCGTAGCCCCAGCGGTTGATGCCTCCTGGGACACGCTCGGGATTGGATCCGAAGAAAACCTCCACGTAGTGTGAGGTGTTCCCGTTTTCTTTCTTGATTCTGCCCACAGAGATCTGACCACCCCCCACATCGTCCTTGCCCACCCAGAAGATGAGGAGGCGCACCTTGCCCTTCATCCGGTAGTGGTAAACCTTCACTTCATCCGATGCAGGGACCGGTTCCTCTGCCCTGGGCCGGCCGTCGAGGGCGCCGACGGTGAGGAGGCCAAGCAGCGCCAGTCTGTTCCACTGTGTTGAGATCATAGTCCTGCCCAGATCGAGAGTCCGGGCCTATTGAACGGGATGAAACCTGAATAGCGTTGGGTTCAGAACACTGACTTCGAGCACAGTCGGCGAGCTTCCTCCAACGCCTCCGGCGTGTCGACATCGATCCATTGCCGGCCCTCAATGCTCCAGGCATCGAGGCGACTCTGGCGGGCGAACCGGCCAACGCCCTCGGAAAGGGAATAGAGACCCTTTCTGGCACAGTCTTGCATGGTCTGAAAGATTTCCGATGTCAGGAGGAACATCCCCGTGTCGACCGCATCGTATTCGGGGATGGCTTTCCCGATGGACATCACGCGGCCTGATCGCCTCCGAACCTTGGTGGCATCGTGTAGATCAAAAACCCGGTCGGGTTCGTCATCCACCGCCAGTACCCCTCCCTGCGCAGGCATGGGCTGTTGCAGGAGCCTCTGCAAAGTGTCCGCTTCGAAAAGATGGTCGGCCATGAGCAGCAAGAAGTCCGAAGCCACTTGACCAGCCGCAGCCAGAAGAGAGAGTCCGTTGCCCAGGTCGAACCGGGGGTTCTCAATCCATTCAATGCTCAAGCTGCCCCAGTTGCTCCCAAACCGGGCCCGGATCTCCTGGCCCCGATAGCCATTTACGACGAAAACTCTTTGAATGCCGCTGAGTTCCAGCCTTGAAAGGACATGTCCCAGGAGAGGTTTTCCATGAATCGGGACCAGCGGCTTGGGGAGTTCTACACTGGTTGCCAAACGTACTCCGTTGCCGGCTGCCAGAATCACCGCACAACGAACCTGTTCATGCACTCCCATTCATTGCTCCATCTTCCACCAGAACTTCAAGCAGCCCACGTACTATTTTCTTTTCTGCTGACAGCATCTTAAAGACCTACTCTGGCCAAAAGCAAGAGGCAGCAGGGAAGATTGTCGTGGCATCTCAAGATGGGTTCATTCATTCGGGAGCCTGATGAACTTTGCGTGGTACAAGCAGCTGATCCAGACCAGGTGTGAGCCGATCAGGGCAAGAACGAGTGCCAGGGACCATAGGTCGAGCAGGCCCAACAGGAGCAAGCAGTAGGGGAACACAGCACGGGTTGCAAAGTGTCGAAGTCGCTTGCTCCAGAGAGTGATCCAGTCATCGGTGTTGGCGGCAAGCTTCTCGATCGCATGTTTACTCAGCTTTCCCGCCTGGCCTCTGGGAACACGGTAGCGGCGAAAGTACGAGACTGCCGCCATGGAAAGGAGAGATCCGGCGAACATCAGCCCTCCCAACCACAGATAGATACTGGCGCTGGTGCGGTTGTAGAGGCCCCAGGTGATACCGCCAAATGTGAGGAAGTAGGAGAGGTAGTCACAGATGGTGTCGAGCCAGGTCCCAAAATCACCGTCAACGATTTTCAACCTGGCCAGCTCGCCGTCGTTCCCATCCAGGATGGAGGCAACCTGGGTGAGCAGGGCCCCCACCAGCATCTCCCGGTAACCGCCCCGGGCCAGCCAGTATGCACCATAGGCGGAGACAAACAGCGTGAAATACGTCACCATGTTCGGAGTTACGGGGAGCTGCACCAGAACCCGGGTCAAGGGCAGAGAGAGTTGACGGTTCCAACGGGCGAACATCCCATCGGCGCTTTTCATGAGGTGACGCTCCAGATCCTTGTGAAACTCCCGGGCGTCCGCCTGTGTCCGGATTCGCTGACACGTCCATTCGGGCGACAGCGCCGCTTCCTGGACTGCTCCTCGATCCTGGTCGCCCATCAACTCTTCCAAGCTAGAGAACGTCCCCTTGAGTCGTCCCAGAGCGATTCCTGCCTGCTTCTCACCCGGCAGGAGCCAGAAATTGATTCGAGCCGAGCTCCGGTCCAGGATCTTGAGCAGGAAATCTGGTTCGAAGGCGAGATCGGCCGTGACGGCTGCGACCGGTTCACCCGATCCTGTCCAGTGAGTGTCGCTCTTGATTTGAAGGTCCAGGTCGCTGCCCCACCCCGAGCGTTCGACCACGGAATCCCCGGCAACGATGGTCACGTGTTCGATATTCGAACGCTGGAGGATCCGTAGCGTCCTCTCCATCAGGGGAAGCCCCGCGACTCGACGCTGAGCGATATCGAGCAGGGAATCGGGAAGGAAGATCACAACTTCTTGCACGGCAATGGCTTCCGCTTGGTCTCTCAAGTTCGTCTCATCCCGATCCAGTACAGGTCGTCCACTACAGTCCCTCAATCTTCCTCTGCCCCACCCCGGTTGGACTGATCTCTCCCTTGCCTGGGCCGGTCCTGATCCAGAATTCGAAAGCTTGATAATAGGTTGATCGGCAGACCGCTGCCAGAATTGCCCTGGCAAGTTGATGAATGAAGAATGGATCGGAAGGGTCTAAGCAGACGGCCCAACTTGCTTCGTTAGAGTCGGGCGTGAGCCTGGCAGAGATCCCAGCGGAGGACTCCCGTCCACTTTTGTTGTAGGATCTTATTGCGGAAATCCTTTTATCTATCCGGAGGAAGTGCGACATGTCCTATCGATCGGGAGCCATTCTCCTAAGCGCTGTTTTGGTTTTGTCCGCCGGGTGCATCGACACACCGAGTTCTGCCCACGAGGCAGGTTCTGCCGATGCAACTCCGGGAAAGGAGGTTCGAGTGCTGGTCCTGGAGGGCACTCCCTATGAGCGGGGCCTGACCCACGGGAAGACCCTGAAGCAAGAGATTCACGAGGTTGTGGCTCTGTGGAAAGCACAACTCGGCAGCCCGGGTGGCACGGACGCAGATGCCTTCATTCAGAAGTTCCTGGAAGAGACCGACTTTGCGCCGGCCATCGAAAAATGGACACCGGGTCTGCTCGAGGAGGTGCGAAGAATTGCCGACAGTGCAGAGATCGATTTTGACACCATCTATGCCTTCCAGTTGATGGACGAAATCTGGCTCTACCAGTCCGGCCTGGAAGGGGAGGCGTGTAGCGCCATTGCCTTTGAGCGACAGGGAGAACGCCCGGCCCTGGTGGCCCAGAATATGGATCTGGAGCCCTTTCGAGAGGGATACCAGGTTCTCATGCACGTCAAGCATCCAGACTCGGATCTGGAGTCGCTGTTCCTGACCTGCGCGGGATTGATTGTGACCACGGGGATGAACAACTCCCCGCTGGGAATCGCGGTGAACGCTATGGGACAGATGGACTACGGGACGGAAGGACTTCCCGTGGCCTTCGTGGTGCGGGGACTTCTGGAGCAGCAAAGCCTGGAGGAAGCTGTTGGTTTCTTGAAGACGGTGCAACATGCTTCGGGCCAGAACTACATCCTGGGAGACTCCTCGCAAGTAGTCGATCTGGAGGTGTCCACCAACCAGCTGGCGAAGTTCACGCCGGAAAAGAATCCGGGTGTCATCCTGCACACGAACCACCCGCGGGTTCTGACTGACTATCACGCCCGCTACGAAGAAAGCCTGGAAGGCGGGGCGACGCCCATGGGGTTGGGCGAGAACACCCATGCGCGGCTGGAGGCTCTGGAAAGACGGCTGGGTGAAAAGGAGGGGTCGCTTGGCATCGACGACATCAAGTCCACCTTGAGCAGCCAGGACTCCGATCAGCATCCGGTGTGCCGGCCCCATGACCCGGGCAAGAGCAGTTTTACCTTCGGAACCGTGATCCAGGTCCTCTCCGACAGCCCGGAGCTCCACCTGGCACCCGGACCGCCCAACGTGACTCCCTTTCAGGTCTTCCTCTTCTCGAAAGGTTCCTGACGGGGGGACTTGCCCGGCCGGATCGGTGCCCCGATCGGCAGGTATTCGTAGGGCACGGTTATCAACCGTGCCGAACTGGACTCGTCTGCATGGTTCATCCATTTCCGGGCCATCCTTGCCATCTCCATTCGTAGGGCACGCCAGGTTGGCGTGCCCTACGCCCAACGCAAGACGCAGAAAGGAGTTGAGCGAAAGGCTCTTGACTTCCGCTTTGAAAAGCGGCACCTGACGTGCCGCACTCCAGAGATCACCGCATGTGGGTGGCTCCCGTACTGCGCCATCCGGTAACGATGGCCGTCCCCAGAGCCAGCCCTGCGATCGAGTCCAGTGCATAGTGGAAACGCCCGTAAACCGTTGCCACAACCAGCCCGGCGATGACAGGAGTCAGGATCAGCGCCAACCGCCTCTGACGCTGCCAGGCCACCGACCAGACAATGACTGCGCCCGATACATGGGCGCTGGGAAACGCTCCTCCCCTGGCACCACCCTGCCCGGAAACGAACTGTACCAGCTCGTAGAAAAGATGACCGGCAAATGGTTCCCCCAGCGCCTGGCTGAGATAAAAGGGACTGTCTACCGGGAGGAGCATGAAGAACAGCAGGCTCACCGAGTAGGAGAGCCAGTAGAGAAACAGCAGCTCATGGAAAGCTCCGCGCCGTCCCGAGGCGTACCAGTAGCCACCGACCTCGGGGAGAAGAAACACGAACGACAGGTAACAGAAGTGCAGATACTCCGAGAGGGCGACCCAGGGCATTTGTGCGCTCAGGTACAGGCTGGGATGCCCGTTGAACAGAAACACCTCCCACTGCCGAATGGACTTCGTCAATCCCCAGTTTCCGAAGGCTGCCGCAAAGATCTCCACTTCTTTGAACAACAGGGGCATTAGCAGTACGGGAAACCAGTCCCTCAGCAACTGTGGTGGCGGAGGTAGATTCTTCGGTAGCAGGCGCAGGGAAAGAATCACAGCGGCTCCGGCGCAGTGAGCCACAAAATAGAAGGCCCAGTCTTCCAGGTAACTGGAGAAGAGCAGAATAAGACCCGCTGTCAGAAGCAGATAAGTCCCTAAGACGGCCTCGGTTCGTCGCTGCATCTTCATTCCGTGGATTCCAGACGGTCTCGCCTGACCTGCCGAGACGGGGGGCCGTCAGGAATGGTAAGTTTAGAGGCAATGACAGAAAAGTTCATGGAAGAACGCATCTGCACGCCAACCCATGGACGGTACCTCCTAAGACCCTCACGAACCGCGCCGCGGGGCCTGCTGGTCGGGTTTCACGGATACGCCGAAACTGCCGAACACATGATGCGGGAGCTGGTTCGGATGCCCGGATCTGAAGATTGGCTCCTCTGTTCGATGCAGGCACTCCACCTCTTCTATCGCGGCCGGACCGATGACGTTGTCGCCAGTTGGATGACCCGCACGCTACGCGAAGAGGCGATCCAGAATAACCTGGAGTATGTCGGATCCGTTGTGGACAGGGTTCGAAAGAAGTTTGACTGCGACTCTACGATGGTGGTGACCGGTTTTTCCCAGGGAGCCGCGATGGCTTATCGGACTGCATTCCTGGGACGTGAGGGAGTAGACGGGATCATTGTCCTGGGCGGCGACATCCCACCGGAAATTGAAGCCATCGCCAGCCCGAAACGCCCCAGGATTCTGATTGGTCAAGGCTCCCGGGACGAATGGTACACGCACGACAGGCTGGAAAGGGACAAAGAGAAGCTGGAGACTCTAGGGCTGCCCTTCGAGGCCTTCACCTTCTCGGCCGGGCACGAATGGAACTCCGTGTTCCGAGAACGCTGCGGCAAGTTTCTGGACGGCTTCTCCACTGACGGATCATGACGAACTTCACCCACGGCGCTCCTGACTTTACCCTTTCGCGGCTCGACGGCTTGCCCTGGGAATACCCGCTTGAGGCCCGGGATCGCTCTCTGCTGCTGGTCTTCTTCGAGACCGACTGTCCCACCTGTCGGCTCACGTTGCCTTATCTGAACCGGCTCGAAGAGGCGCTGGGCGACAGCGTGCTCATTGTGGCGATATCCCAGAACAGCCCGGGAGCGACCCAAGAGGTCATTCAGCAGCTCGGGCTCCGTTTCACGGTTCTGATCGACGGCGACCTGAGCGTTTCGGAACTGTTCGATCCGGTAGCGGTTCCAACGCTTTATCTACTGGACGAGAGGGGCACGATTGGGCTGACAATCACTGGCTTCTCCAAGACCGAACTCAATGAAGTGGCGGCCGAACTGGCGCAGCAGGCCGGTGTGGAGCCACCTGTGATCGCCGATCCATTTGACGGATCCCCGGAAAGTAAACCGGGCTGCATGTCGCGCCACCGCGAGCCGAAAACCGACCTGGAAACCGCTGCTCCGATAAACTCCACCGCGACCCGGGGCCCGCCAGCGAGCCAGGTAGAGCTGGATGATGAAACGGACCTGGAAGCTTACTGTCGTGAGGCGGGGTTTGCCGACCCGCTACCGGTGATCCCGCCCACCCTGGAACGGGTGGAGACCCTGCTGGCAGCTTCGAATCTTTCTGGCGACAAAATCATCGGGAGAGTTCCCCCCAACTATGGCCCGGCGACGGTTGAGAAGATCGCGGCCAATGCGGTGATGGCCGGGTGTGAACCGGCCATGATGAGAGTTCTGATCCCTCTCGTTCGAGCCGCCTGTGACGAGCGCTTCAACCTGCACGGTGTTCAGGCCACCACGCACTTCGCTGCACCACTGATCATCATCAACGGTCCCATTCGAGAGGAACTGGAATTCGCGAGCGGCAGTAATGTTTTCAGCAATGTCGCCCGGGCTAACAGCACCCTGGGTCGCGCCTTTCAGTTGATCGTGACGAACCTGGGTGGAGCCAGGCCTGGAGAAATCGACATGTCGACGCTGGGCCACCCGGGAAAGTTCAGCTACTGCATCGCGGAGAACGAAGAGGCCAGTCCCTGGGATCCGCTGCACGTGGAGCGGGGCTTTCGAGGGGATCAGAGCGCGCTGACCCTGTTTGCCGCGGAGCCGCCACGCGGAGTCAGCGAACACACAGCCCGGGAAGGGGAACGGATCCTGAAGACCATTTCACGAACCCTGGTGACCATCTGGTCTTATCGTATGTGTGGGATCTTTGAAGCGATCGTTGTGCTCTGTCCTGAACATGCCGACACGCTCAGGCAGGACGGGTTTCGCAAGTCCGAAGTGCGCGAGTTCCTGTTCGACAACACCGGTGTCCCTGTGCGGGAGTTTGGCGACGACGACGGCGAGGGCACACAGGCCCGGGAGAACTACCAGGAAATGTTGATCGACGGGGAGCCCTGTTATCGAAAATTTGCCCGGCCGGAAGCGATTCACATCCTGGTGGCAGGTGGTCCGGCCGGCAAGTTCTCGGCTGTCATTGGTTCCTGGGTCACCGGGGTGGTCGGCAGTGAGATGGTAACCTACCCAATCGACTGATCTGGAGAAGGATAAATGCCCAAGACTCTAGTCAACCCCCTGGACGAAGCGGAGCGCCCCCAGAGGAGCCCTGCCCCACGACTCGAAACTCTGGAAGGCCAATCGATCGCTCTGGGCCCAGAAAAAAGGCTGGTTATGTGCGCTCCCTGAAGAAGAGACGTCCCAGCAAGATCATCCTGGATCTGGACAGTACCGACGACCACACTCACGGTCAGCAGGAGTTCTCCTTCTACCATGGGTATTACCGAAACCACATTCTGATATCAGCAAACGTGGCAGCAGCGTGTTTTTGGATCGCCTCGAGTCACTGCTGAAAGAGGATTTTGCCGTGCGCGAGGTGGTTCGTGAGGTGAAGCCGACTTTCGCCAAACCGGCGCCCCCGGAGGTGATCGAGCGTTTGAGGCGGGCTCGAGTGCAGGCAGTCATCCAGGCCCTGGCGGATTGAGGGTCGCGCACGACGTGCAGTGTGCACGACACGATTCGACTGGAAGCGCTCGGCATCCCTGCGCTAGCGGTTGCAACCGATGTCTTCCAAACCGCCGCCCGCGCTCAGGCCAGTGCGCTGGGCCGTCCTGATTTTGACGCGGTCTACGTGGCCCATCCCATTCAGGACCAGAGCCTGGAGGAGATTGAGGCCCGGGCGGACGCGGTTGCGCTCCTGATAGCCGGCCGGTTGACCGGAGAGAGTGATGCCCACAATTGATTCTTCTGCTTGCCTTTGAACCGCCATCGTGCTAACACTTCCTGTCAACCGATCAGGACACGAAAGCAAGGGGAACTCTCCATGAACATCTTGCTGGTATCACCGCAAACACCGACTACCTTTTGGAGTTTCAAACACGCTGTTGGCTTTCTCTCGAGAAAGGCTGCATTCCCGCCCCTGGGCCTCATGACGATGGCCGCCATGCTTCCCCGGTCCTGGGTTCTCAAGCTGATCGACATGGATGTCACTCAACTTCGAGACGCCGACCTTCAGTGGGCCGATTATGTGATGGTGGGGGGCATGATTGTACACAAGGAGTCGGTGCGGGAAATTGCAGAACGCTGCAGGGTGATGGGCAAGCCAGTCATTGGAGGCGGACCCCTGTTCACGACTTCAGAGGAGAAGTTTCCAGCCATTGGCCACCTTGTCCTGGGTGAGGTGGAAGAGATCATGCCCCGCGTAGTCGCAGACATGGAAGCCGGTTGCCTCGGAAAGCTGTACCAGCGCGAAGATCGTCCCGATGTGACAATAACACCCATTCCTCGCTGGGATCTGATCAACTTGAAGGACTACGTGACCATGTCGGTCCAGTTTTCGCGGGGCTGCCCGTATGACTGTGAATTCTGCGACATCATTGTCATGAACGGCCGCAGACCGCGTACCAAGCCGCCTGCTCGACTCCTGGCAGAACTGGATACCCTCCACGCACAGGGATGGAAAGGCTCGGTCTTCCTGGTCGATGACAACTTCATCGGGAATAAGAGAAAGGTCAAGGAGTTGCTGCGGGCCATCATTGAGTGGCGGCGGCGAACTCGCGCACACATGGATTTTTTCACCCAGGCCACGGTCAACCTGGCGGAGGACAAGGAATTGTTGCAGCTGATGGCGGAGGCCGGGTTCAGGACCGTGTTCCTGGGCATCGAGACGCCTGAGCTGGAGAGCCTGAAGGAGTGCAAGAAACTACAGAACACTCGGCACGATCTGGTGGAGGCGGTGTGGACGATCCAGAAGGCCGGCATGCAGGTCATGGGGGGCTTCATTGTTGGATTTGACCACGATGGTTCGGACATCTTCGAGCGGCAGTTCGAGTTCATTCAGAAGGCGGGCGTCGTCACGGCCATGGTGGGCCTGCTCACAGCCCTGCCCAAAACCAGGCTGTACTCGCGTCTGACGGAGGAAGGGCGGCTCCTGACTCACAGCACGGGCAACAATACGGAAGCTGTCCTCAACTTCGTCACCAAACTGGACAGCGATTTCCTGATCAAAGGCTACCGGAGCCTGATGCACTCCCTCTATGAGCCGGACGCCTATTACCAGCGAATCAAATCCTATTTGTCCAGGTACCGGCACGTGGGACGTCGGGAGTACCTCGGGTTGGCTGGGCTCAAGGCCTTTTTGAGGTCCCTCTGGTTTCTCGGAATCCGCTATCCCGGTCGTCTGGCCTACTGGAGATTCCTGCTCCATACCCTGGTGCGCTACCCCCGGGAATTCGGCCAGGCCGTGGCGCTTGCCATTTACGGTCACCATTTCCGGAAGGTCGCTGCCGATCTGTAAGCCCCGCTCCCTTCGGTCGCGGCGTTCCAAGTTCCACGCTCCAGGTTCTACGTCCCGCGACCGGGAACTCTTATAGTAGGGCACGGTTATCAACCGTTGATTGTCACGGTTCCTGCCGGAATGTGGGAGGCGCCTTGGGGCGGCGACGGGGGGTTCTGAACATCACGCTGGGCGGTCGCGGCCCGAGACCCCTCCCACTTTCATGAGCGCGCAACGCGAAACGTGGAACGTGGAAGAGCACGAGCGCAGCGAGCGCTAAAACCTATATCTCCGCCATAACCGAGTCCAGAGAGTTGTTTGGATCGATTCCTTCCATCAGATTGTAGTGACAATGCTGTCCTTCAGTGAGAAGCGAGGCGTTCGTCCTGGATGCATATTCCGGGCCAAACCATCCCGAAATATGCACGTGATAGAATTATGGCTTCGAGTGATCTGTGACTTTTCCGCTCGGATCCAATCGACTGAGACGGATCTTAGGTGACGATCAACTCATCCCGTGATCAGTGGCCTCTACCTTAGAAGGAGGGTACCATGTCCGCACTATCTTCTAGCCCGTCTACATGTCCCCCGGCGAAAACTGACCGTGAGAAAACGACTTTGCCAAGGCTTGTCCAGAAGAAAAGGACAGGTGAAGCCATCACTATGCTGACCGCCTGCGATTACCCCACGGCTCAGGCAGCAGATGCAGCCGGAGTGGATATTGTCCTGGTTGGCGACTCGCTTGCAATGGTGGTGTTGGGTCATCCCAATACGCTCTTCGTCACAATGGAAGAGATGCTGCATCATTGCCGCGCGGTTTCACGCGGCGCGCGCCTTCCCCTGCTGGTTGGTGACATGCCTTTCATGTCATGTCAGGTGTCGGTCGACGAGGCTGTGCGCAATGCCGGCCGCTTCTTGCAAGAAGCCTCAATGGAAGCCGTCAAGCTTGAGGGAGGCCGCGAGCGGCTGGAGGCCATCAGGGCTATCGTGGGCGCAGGGATCCCGGTCATGGGCCATTTGGGACTACTGCCTCAAAGCATCCACCAGTTCGGCGGGTTTCGTCCCCAGGGTCGGGATGCAAACGCAGCACTTAAGCTGGCCCGCGATGCAATGCTCTTACAAGAGGCCGGCTGCTTCTCGATCGTGCTTGAATTGATTCCGACTCGATTGGCGGAATGGATTTCAAAGAGTTTGGAAATCCCAACAGTCGGCATTGGGGCAGGCATCGGCTGTGACGGTCAGGTATTAGTCAGTCATGATCTGTTGGGCTTGTTTGACCGCTTCACTCCTCGCTTTGTAAGAAAATATGCGGATCTTCACGGTGAAATGCTGAGAGCGTTCGCCGAATATGTGGCTAATGTCGAGCAGCGATCTTTCCCGTCCGAAGAACACTCAGTCGAAATGCCAGATGAGGAATGGGCTGCCTTTCTTCGTGCAATCGAATCTGTCTGATGCAGGCCCAGAAAAGGGTATTCACATGAAACAAGAGGAGCCGATCCTGATTATGGGAACCGGGGCGCTGGCCGGGCTTTTCGCCGCGCGCCTGGCCGGCGCCGGACGGGATGTGACCATCCTCGGGAGCTGGCCTGCAGGTCTGCAGGCACTCAGGGAGAATGGCATTCGCCTGCTTGAAGCGGACGGTCGCGAATGCAGCTACCCGGTAATGGCCACAGGGTGTCCAGCACAAGCCGGCTTGGTACGTCACGTCCTCGTCCTGGTAAAGTCTTGGCAAACGGCGCGTGCAGCGGCGCAATTGACTGACTGCCTTGCACCGGACGGACTGGCAGTCACTTTGCAAAACGGAGCTGGGAACAGGGAGATTCTGGTCCAGGCACTGGGGGCATCCCGGGTTGCCGTTGGTGTGACGACCACTGGAGCTAACCTACTGGCTCCCGGGCACGTGCAGGCCGCCGGCTCCGGGGTCATCTCTTTGGGAGCACATCCTAGGTTGAGCCCGCTTTGGCGGGCCCTGCGGCAAGCAGGGTTTGTCCTCGAATCATCCTCTGATGTCGAAGCACTTCTGTGGGGCAAGATCGTGATTAACGCAGCAATCAACCCGATAACCGCTCTCCTTGACATCTCGAATGGGCAGCTACTGGAGATTCAGCCAGCCCGCGATCTGGTCTCAGATATTGCCCGAGAGGCTGCTGCGGTGGCAGTCGCCCTGGGGATCCATCTTCCCTATCCTGACCCTCAAGTCGCCATGGAAGCGGTTGCCCGTCGGACTGCCGCAAACCGTTCTTCCATGCTGCAGGATATCCAGCGCGGCGCGCCAACTGAAATCGATGCGATTTGTGGCGCCATCGTGCGCGCCGGCGAACAAACCGGCGTTTCCACGCCACTCAGCCGGACCCTCTGGCAATTGGTGAGAGCTCGCGTTGAAGCTACTTCGAGTCAAAACTAGTGCAGACCATCACTCGCTTCGATGAACTGCGTCAGGCATTGAATGTTCTTTCCCGGCCAATCGGATTGGTACCCACCATGGGTTACCTGCATGAAGGGCACCTCTCACTAGTACGAGCCGGCAGCCAGGAATGCGCTAGCCTCGTGGTCAGCATATTCGTGAACCCCACACAGTTTGGGCCCACAGAAGACTTTTCGGACTACCCGCACGACTTGAAGCGCGATCAGTCTAAATTGGAAAAGGAAGGAGTGGAGGTGATCTGGGCGCCCACTCGAGAGTTCATGTACTCGCCAGGCTACCAGACCTGGGTTAATGTACAAGAAATCACCCAGCCGCTGGAGGGCCGCTTTCGCCCTGGCCATTTCCAGGGCGTGGCTACCATAGTCGCCAAATTGTTTAACGCCGTGCAGCCGCACAAAGCCTATTTTGGTGAGAAGGACATACAACAGGCAATGGTTATTCGTCGCATGACAAAGGACTTGAACTACCCCGTAGATATTGTCATTTGCCCAATCGTGCGCGAACCGGACGGATTGGCCACATCAAGCCGCAACGAGTACCTCAAACCAGAGGAACGACAGGCCGCCACGGTGCTGTACCGCGCTCTTTCCAATGCCAGCCTGGCATTTGAGAAGGGCGAGCGCGACGCAGACGTCCTGCGGGAGATTGTGATTCAGACCGTACGGCAAGAGCCCCTTGCCCGTCTCCAATATGTATCCTGTGCTGATCCCGACACACTGAACGAACTGGAAGCCAGGTTGAAAGGCAAAGCTCTGCTTTCGCTGGCTGTGTACGTCGGAAGAACCCGCCTGATCGACAACCAAGTATTAGGATAATGCGCCATGCTGCTTACCATCGATATCGGCAACACGAACATAACCCTGGGTGTTTACATCGAGGAGGATTTAGGTCCTCGCTGGCGGCTGGCCACCAACGTCAAAGGCATGCCGGACGAATACGGATTGACGTTCATCGACCTGATAAATCACGCTGGTTTACAACCAACCGACGTAACAGGTGTCTGCCTAGCCTCAGTCGTTCCTCCGGTCACCGGAGGAATTGTTGAAGCCTGCCGCAAGTACTTGGGCCAAGAGCCGCTGGTCGTCGACGCTGGCGTCAAGACCGGGATCCGCATCCGGTATGAAGAACCACGTGCGGTGGGTGCAGATCGAATCGTGGATGCCGCGGCTGTTCAGCAACTGTACGGGGGGCCGGCCTGTGTGGTCGACTTCGGAACAGCCACAACGTTTGATGCTATCTCCGCCGAGGGTGATTATCTGGGTGGTGCCATCTCGCCGGGCGTTCGGATCGCAGCCGAGGCTCTTTCTCTCCAGACGGCCAAGCTTCCTAGTGTGGACTTACAACGCCCACCCACGGCCATTGGACGCAATACCATCCAAGCGATGCAATCGGGGCTGCTTTTTGGCTTTGTGGCGCTGGTCGAAGGCATGGTTGATCGATTCCGAAAGGAGCTTGGATCAGAGATGAAAGTCATCGCTACTGGAGATCTAGCCGAGACCTTCTCGAGGGAGACGCGAGTGATCCAGACCATCGCTCCCTGGTTGACCCTCGAGGGCCTGCGAATCATCTGGCACTTGAACCAGAAAAACTGAGGTAGATCGAAAAGATAACCCAAGCTGCGGTCATTATCTCGGTGTCGTAGAAGCTGACCAAGAACTTTTCAGGGGCCAATCAAGTTGATCTCGTTTCCGGTTTGCGGCGGGCTGCACCATCGTTACGAACGTGTCGCAGCATAAGGCTCAGACACGGCCGACTCTTTCCCCCAACATACGTCCGACTCAGTCAAGGTTGTCCCGCAGAAGAGGCGAAATGGAGACCACGGGAACGGTTATCGGCTGATTGTTCCAGGGTTCCAAGGTTCCAACGTTTCAAAGCTGGAATTTGAAATCCGGAAGTTGAAACTGTCACCATGGACGAAGCATGAAGATCTGCTGGAGAGTAACGCTGCTGACCGCCCTGCTGTCTCCAGTCCTGGCAGTCGCAGAACAAGAACAAGACAGCCTGCTTTCCCCCGCGCTGCAGTCGACTGCGGTCCGGTCAGCCTGTGCCGACTTGAGGAGTCTCACCGGCTACGAGCTGTCCATCGATTCGGCTGCTCTGGTGCCAGCCACTGAAGATGTTCCGGAACACTGTCGAGTAGCCGGTCGAATTCTCCCTCAAGTTCAATTCCTGCTGCTACTCCCCAGTTCCTGGAACCGGCGCCTCACGATGTCCGGGAACGGAGGCTGGGCGGGTCGAATCAGGCCTGCCGCACTGGCACGGTGGATCAGGAACGGCGACGCGGCCGTGGTGACCGACACGGGTCACGATGCCCGCCTGGAACCGGGGGGGAGCTTCGCGGTCGACCGGCAGAAGCTCGTCGACTTTGCCTATCGGGCCGTGCACGTTACGGCTGTGACTGCCAAACAGATCATTGCGACCTACTACCAGTCTTCCCTGAACTATTCGTACTTCTTCGGGTGCTCTCAGGGGGGACGGCAGGGCCTGATGTCGGCCCAGAGGTTTCCGGGGGATTTCGATGGGATTGTGGTCGGGGCGCCGATCCTCGACTACATCGGCCAGAAGCTGGCGATGGCCTGGAACGCCAGGGCCCTGGAATCCGGCCCCCTGGATACGGTCCACCTGAAGGTCCTGGCGGAGCGGGTTTATGAGAAATGTGACGGGGTGGATGGTCTCGAGGATGGAGTGATTGACGACCCTCTGCGCTGCCAGTTCGACCCCGAGGAAGAGCTTCCGCTTTGCTCCAGAGAAGCGGGGGCAGACCCCTGCTTTTCCGTCTCCCAGCTCGAATCTGTGAAGAGCATCTATGGGGGTCCCGTCAGCCATGGAAAGACTCTTTTCCCCGGTAGCCCGCTGGGCCTGGAGCTACTGATCCGGAAACAGGGACAGCAGGTCAGCATCTGGGAACACTCTTCCACCCTGGCAGAGCGCTACGTGGAGCCGTTCTTCCGCTTCGCTGCATTCGAGCAACCGGATCCCGACTATGACTGGCGAACCTTCAGCTTTGACGCCGACGTGAGCAGGCTGGACTGGCTTCGCCCCATTGTGGACGCCAGGGACCCCGATTTGAGGCGCTTCCGAGACCGTGGCGGAAAGATCCTGATGTACCATGGCTGGACTGACCAGAGCCTCAACGCCATGCAAAGCGTTGACTATTACGAGGAAGTCCGGGGCAAGATGGGACCGTCCACAGGCGATTTTTTCCGGCTCTATATGGTCCCCGGGATGTTTCACTGCAGTGGTGGGGTGGGTGTGAACCAGTTCGATCGAAGCGACCTGCTGGTGGACTGGGTGGAAAAGGGCTTACCCCCCGAGAGAATCATCGGGTCGCGGGTGGTTGAAAGGAAGCTGTTGTATACAAGGCCGCTGTGTCCCTATCCACAGGTGGCTCGCTACAGCGGATCTGGAAACATCGATGAGGCGGCCAATTGGGCTTGTGTCGGGCCTCCGAAATCGTAGGGGCGACCCTCGTGGTCGGAAAGAAAGGGGACAGTCTACTTTCTTTCCGGTGCTGGAAGCTTCAGGAGCACAAAGGTCAGCCACGCCGGAAAAAAGTAGACTGTCCCCTTTTTTCCGCCGGCACAAGACCGGCCCCTACGAAGCCTACTCAGGAACCTCAAACTCCCTGCGCAGTTGCTGCAGCTGCTCTGTCAGCTCCCTGACGATATCTGCATAAGCAGGGTCGCCATAGAAATCGACATACTCGAGTGGGTCCTTCTCCAGATCGATCAGCTCCCAGGCCTCGGGTCCCCCGTAGTCATCGCTGTAGTGGATCAACTTGTGCCGATCGGTGCGAACCCCGTAATGGGTGGCCACGTTATGAGCGGCCGGAGGCTCGTGATACTGGTAGTAGATCATCTCACGCCAGTCTTCGGGAGTTCGTCCTTCCAGGAGGGGGCGCAGACTGCGGCCCTGCATCTGTGAGGGAATGTCGACACCGGCATAATCGAGGATGGTCGGGGCATAGTCGAGGTTGAGTGAAAAAGCCTCCGTCTCCTGGCCTGGCCGGATGCCCCGTGGATAGCGAACGGCCAGAGGAATCCTCAGGGGTTCCTCGTACATGAGTCGTTTGTCGAACATGAAGTGGTCACCGACGAATTTCCCATTGTCCGAAGTGTAAATGATCATCGTGTCCCGGCTCAGCCCCTCCTGATCCAGAAAATCGAGTAGCCGGCCCACGTTCTCATCCACCGAGACCATCACGCGTTTGTAGTCCTTGACATAGGCCTGGTACATCCACTTGCGTAGCGCCTCGCCTTCGAGGTCGTCGGGGACGATTTTTCCGAACTCAGGCCCCCAGTTGCGGTAGCGCTGGAGAAGGTCCGGAACCAGGCGGTTGGTAGCCTGCTGAATGGGCTCGGCGCGCTGGCTGTAGTCGTCGTTGAAAGTCTCCGGCGCAGCGATCTCCTCGTCCTCAAAAAGCCGCTCGTGTTCTGCACTGGGAATCCAGCGGGCGTGGGGCGCCTTGTGGTGGTAGAGGAGTACAAAGGGACGCTCCGGATCGCGATGGCGAATCCAGTCCATGGCCAGGTCGGTGATGATGTCCGTCACATAGCCCTGATGAGACTTGGGCTCACCCATCTCGATGAGTACCGGGTTCCGGTAGTCTCCCTGGCCGGGCAGGATGTTCCAGTAGTCAAATCCGGTGGGCTCGCTCCGCAGATGCCATTTTCCGACGAGGGCTGTCTGGTAACCTGCCTGCTGCAGCAGTTTGGGGAAGGTGATCTGGCTGCCATCAAAGGTTGTACGGTTGGAGAGCTGTCCGTTCTTGTGGCTGTACAGGCCGGTGAGCAGGGTGGCCCGACTGGGAGCGCAAAGGGAATTGGTGCAGAAGGCGTTGCGAAAGAGAATGCCTTCCCGGGCGATCCGGTCCAGGTTGGGTGTCGAAGCCCGCCTGCTTCCGTAGGCCGACATCATCTGGGTGGCGTGATCGTCGGTCATGATGTAGATGATGTTGGGCCGCGGCGGCTGGGAGCAGGCCAGGATACAAAGCAGGAGCAGCAGGGAAGGGTATTTCATGAAGCTCGCGAACGACCCTGACAAACTGCTCATTGACAAAGTCACGACTGACAACTTTGCTTTCCACTTCCGGTTCCGGGGTCCAACGGTGGGCTGACGCCCTACCGTTCTGTTGTCTCGTGTCAGATCTGCAGAACACGATTCCTACCCAGAACCCAGAACCCAGAACCCAGAACCCAGAACCCAGAACCCAGAACCCAGAACCTAGAACCTAGAACCTAGAACCTATAGAAGCTCCTTAATCGAAATGTTCCGAAACTGGACCAGGGCCGGCGGGCTGACCCACTCTCCGTCTTTTTGAGCCCCGTGGTGCTGGAGGCCGATGGGTCCCCTGGCCGGCACGTCCGGGAGTTCGGCGTTCTCGAGGACGAGAGTTCCATTCAGCCGGACGGTGAGACGATCTCCGATCATGGTGATCTCGAAGGTGTTCCACTCGCCGATGTTCTTGTCGGCCGGCACCTTCGGGGTGACTCCAGCGCGGACTGAAGCCGGCATGCTGCGGTCCATCCGGTACCCGTAGACTTCCCCGGATCCCACCGGCCAGCACCAGATATTGACCTGAGCCCTGGTCGAGCCTCGCAGATAGATCCCTGAATCGGAATCGGGCACGACGGTCTGGATGACATTTCCCTGAGCGTCCAGCTTGTGGCTACCGTCGGGAAGGACGATCGGAACCCGGGAATTCTTGTAGGGTGTCTCTTTGATTCGCCAGTCGGCCCGGAGAGTAAAGTTCCCGTATTCCTTTTCTGTCCACAGGCTCTTGTCGCCCTCTGCCTCGCTGAGCGCGTCGTAGTCGATCACGCCGTCCAGGATCTTCCAGTGTCCGTTGTCGCCGGGCGGCACAATCCAACCAGCGAAATCCCACCCATTAAAGAGCGAAACGAAACCTGCCGGTTGCCTGGCACCGGCCCAGAGGGTCAGGCTCACCAAGATCACAGCGATCACGGCGGGGAAAAGGGGATGTCTTTGATTCATGTCGTGGCCTCTCTCTGCGGACGCTTCAAATCCTCAACTCCAGTCAGATTCTATCGAAAACTTGATCCGTCCGTCTCGCCGTTGTACAGCCGGCCGAACCCGTCCCTTACAGACGCCGTCAAACGCTCCTCCGGGAGTTTAGAAATGATCGGCCAAACGATTTCCCGCTACCGGGCTCTGGAAGACATCGGTAGGGGTGGCGTGAACAGGACATGGGCGCCGAGGATGAGGAAGGCGTGGTCAGCCGAGCCAGCGGCTCGACACTCCCGAAACCGCTTACCAGCAGGCCGGGAGCCCTTGCCCGATTTCTGGAGTCGCGGGACTGAGAGTTGCCTACGTCGACTTTTCAAGGTTGACAGTTGGTGCCCGGGAAACTTTGGGGTCAGGTTCCACGTTCCACGTTCCGCGTTTCACGAACCTTTGAACCTTCAGCCAGTAACCCTGTAGCGACCTCCTCTCGTTGCCTTCCCCGGCACTCTTCCCCTAAGATGGAACGCCTCCGACATCTGGCTTCTGGAGGTCGATTGAGTTACACGTTCCACGTTCCACGATCTGGGTTCCACAGTCAACGGTCAACGGTCGACGGTCAGCCATCAACCGTCCACGGTCCGCGCTTCCGGCTGGCGCTGATTGCCCTACTGGCAGCGGCCGGTTGTGGCGGCCCGGGCGACGGCCCTCAGCCCCTGACGGCCGAGGTTCCCCTCCATCTGGAAGAGCATCTGGATTCGGCCCGGATCGAAGGTTCCAGGGTTCCAGAAACGGCTCCGGCGGCGGTTGAGTGGGACTTCAGTGAGCCCCGCCCCGAGTGGAAGGTCATTTCACCCCTGATCGATTCCAGGGAACCGATTCGAAGCAGACAAAGGCCGGACGCTCTACGCCTCCGGGTGACCGAGAGAAACCGCCTCGTGCTCAGGCCCGGTTACGAGACCTATGCCGGCGGCATTTATGTCGAGCTTCCGGACTGGAAACTGGACGACTGGGCCTACGTCAGCGTGCGAGCTCGCAGCACCAGCATGGGGTGGATGGAACTGAATTTCAACCTGCGAGAGGAACCGGGCCAGGAGCCCGACGAGCAGTCGCCGTTTCTCTACTCGAGCCAATATGTGGACATGATCCAGGACGGGTCGGTGCAGACTTACCTGATGCGAGCTGACTGGCCGGGCGAGTGGAAGAAGCAGTGGGAGGGCCCTTGGCGCCAGCTCGGCATTCGAGTGGGAAGCCGCCAACCTGCCAGCATCGACATCCTTTCGGTCAGCGTTATCCCCAAGGAAGCAGAATTCGCTTCGGCTCGCACGGGTGTGAAATCGCAGGTTCGTGGGAATTCTCTGCGGCGCGCCCTCTACACCCACACCCCTGCTCGTCTCGAGTATGCCGTGAGAGTACCGGAAGGCGGTCGACTCGATCTGGGGCTGGGGGTGTTGCGGGACCAGATGCCCGTCTCCTTCAAGGTGGCTGCCCGGGCAGAAGGAAGAACCGAGGTGCTTCTGGAAGAGAGTTGCGCAGATCGAGACCACTGGGCCCAGCGAAGCATCGACCTGTCCGGACTGGCCGGGCAGACCATCTCTCTCTCTCTCGAGACGGATGCAGAAAGGGAGGGTTTAATCGCCTTGTGGGCGGCCCCCACCCTGAGCGGCAGGCGTACGACGCATCGACCCAACATTGTCTTTTACATCATTGACGCCGGCGCGGCCGACTACATGAGCGTTTTCGGGTACAACCGCCACACCACTCCTCATCTGGAACGGCTGGCTCGAGAGGGCGCCGTGTTCGAACGCGCCTACAGCAATTCAACCTGGTCAAAGACCTCTACGCCTTCCTTCATGACCTCGCTCCAGCACAGTGTGCTCGGAGGTTACGAGAACGACTCGGATCCGTTGCCGGATCAGGCAGTGACCATGGCCCAGCACCTCCACCGAAGCGCTTACCAGACCGGGGTTTTCGTCTCCAATCCTTACGCCGGAACTATGACCAGTCTGGATCGGGAGGTGGATCGGATGCGCGAGGCCGGGGTCGAGCCGAATACGATTTCCTCCACTCAACTGCATGAAGACTTCTGGGAATGGCGTACTGATTATCCCAGCGAACCCTACTGGGTCCACTTCCAAACCACCGATGTGCACTGGCCCTGGAAGCCGTCTGCTCCTTTCGCCGGGCTCTTCGTCTCGTCTGAGCAGCGGCAAAAGTACTACGCATGGGAGCGGGAACTGGCCGAGGCTGCGGGGATGGCTCGTCCGACCTGGCTCAATCCTCACACGTATCCGCTTTCGGCTTTCGAGAAAACGGGCATCGATCGATTTGCTTTCTTCGGCGCCTCCCGGAGTCTATACGACGAAGCTATGGCCCACAACGACTACCAGATCGGCCGGCTGGTCGAGCGGCTAAAAGAGCGCGGTGAGTGGGAGAATACTCTCTTTATTGTGGCGGCTGATCATGGAAACGGGCACGCGCTGGGTCTGTTCGACCCCTTGCCGACAGAATGGAGTCCGATCTTCCGTTCCGCCATCACGCGCATTCCTTTGATCATGGTGTGGCCGGGAGGCATCCTGCCAGAACAGCGCTTTCGAGAGCCGGTTTCCATGATTGATATGCTTCCCACCATCCTGGACCTGGCCGGGCTTCCTCCGCCCCAGCCGACCCAGGGCCAGTCTCTGGTTCCCCTCTTGCAGGGAAGAGAAGGCTGGAAATCCCGGCCGGTGATTCTGGAGGAGTTCTATGTGCATTCTTCCACCAGGAAGATGTTCGGAAAAATCGATGTCGTTGACGGCCGCTGGGGAGCCTCACTGGAACCCCTTCCAGATCCCGAAGAGGGGGAGAGGCCAGAAAGTGCTCGACGGCCGGCCCCACTCATCCTCTACGATCTCTGGAACGATCTCCAGTGCCTGAACAGCCTGCATGAGGCGTATCCCGAACTGGTCAAGAAATACACCGATTTTCTACGTTCGCAGCACCAGTTGAGCCGGGTTCTGGGCGAGCGTTTTACCCGATCAACGGGACAGGCTCTGTCCCCCGCACAACTCCGCACCCTGCGCTCGCTGGGGTATATTCAGTAGTTCCACGTTCCACGTTCCACGTGGTGCGCTTGCTGTCGCGCGCGCTAGCGTGGCATCGGTGAGCTCAATAAACGGTGAGCTGACGCTCTACCGTTCTGTGCGTTTCCATGACACCAGGACCGGTGTACGGAAACGTGGAACGTGAAACGTGGAACGTGGAACGTGGAACTTCCCCGACTCAGGGTGCCAGATCCAGGGCCATGATCGATTTCCGGTCGCGCAGATAGAGATGAGTTCTGACCAGAGAGGGAACGGTCCAGGCCCGCGACTCGAGTAGTTCCACTTTCGAAAGAATATTCAGATCTTTCTTCCCGGGCCGGACCAGAGCCAGGGTGCCATCTTCGTCCACGATCAGGAACTTGTCGTCGGCAAAAACGATCTGGGCCTTGGCGAGACCTCTCTGGCGCCACAGAACCTGACCTGTCTTCACATCCACGCCCATGAGGAAGGCCGGTCCAAGGTGTCCACTCGAGCCGTAAACCACATCTCCCAGCCGGATGGTACTTCCGAAGTGAATCCGCATTCGTTTGCTGAACCAGGGTTCACGCACCGATGTGACGCCGTTCTCCTGCTTCAGCTCGACTACGCGGCTCCCGCTGTCGTAGGCTGACGACACATAGAGCAGATTGTCTTCGCCCCACACGGGCATGCTGATATTGAGGTCGTAGTCTGTCTTGTGAGGATGGCTCCAGTAGAGATCGCCATTCTCGGGATTCAGACCGATGATCTCTGCGGCCATGAAGAGGATCAACTGTTCCTGCCCGTTCACGTCAATGAGAAGCGGGGAGGAAGGTGACAGCTGAAAGTCGTGACGCTGCCACGCCACCGAACCGTCACTTTGACGGAAAGCCACCACAGCCTGGCCCTCACCGCCGATGGGCAGAATCAGGTTGTCTCCGTAGGCCATCGGACTCGACGAATACCCGCGGTTCGTTTTCATTCGGATTCGCCGCATGGAGAATTCGTTGTAGAGATCCCGGGACCAGAGCAGTTGCCCCGTCTTCCTGTCCAGGGCGTGTAGCTTCCCCATCGACCCGACGGCAAAGAGCCTGTCTCCGGCAATAAGAGGGGTCGAGTGGGGACCGGGCCCGAAATGAGTATTCATCTTCTCCGAAAGAGGTTCCCGATACGCGTTTTCCCAGCTGGTTTGGCCAGTCTCGGCATCGAGTGCAATGACCACTTCCCGGCCGTCCCTTGCTCCAGTTGAGTGACGGTACATGGTAAAGAGGGTCTTTCCATCACTCACAATCGCTGAATACCCGTCACCCAGGGGCCGCCTCCACAGCATCGGGGGACCCTCCTCAGGCCAGGCCTCGGCAAGTTCTGTAGAGCTGACCTTGAAATCCCGATTGGGCCCGCCCCACTGGGGCCAGTCCGGGGAAGGGTCCACCTCGGAGTCTTGCAAAGTGAACGCGAAGGCGCCGCCAGCGACGGCGAAAACGAACGCCACAAAAAAGTCTCTCAAACGCATGGCCTTCTATCATGGCTGCCGGCGGTATTGATGTCGAGGGTCTTGACAGTCATTGTCTTTCCCTGAGCAAGTGAGAGGCTTTATCGACAGTAACTTACGAGCTTCCGTCCTGGAAATAGGCGGCATTAAGGGTCGTTAACGCGCACTTCCGCACCCGATACGCACCCTCAACAACGCCGATGTCGTCACAGCTCACGAGCCTGCCACCCAACCTGAACGGGGCCGTACTGAACAGGGACAACCTGAGTGGGGCCAACTTGCGCGGGGCCAAGCTGAGTAACACCGACCTGGGCGGGGCCGACCTGACAGGGGCCAATTTATCAGGGATCAAGAAAGAACCGCGGCCAATTCATCCCCGCACTCGCAAGACCCGTCCGCCGTTCGCGCGCCGATTTCTTCCAATTCCTTCCCCCAAAGGATACTGTTGAGAGGGCTGGTAATCCGCAGGGGTCGCGCCCTGCCATTAAGCCACATCGAGTTCAATCGGCTCCAGTTGTTGAGTCATGCGCACCAGTGCTGGAAGCGATCCCGCCTTCATTTTTTCCATCATCTGGGCTCGATACCCCTTAACAGTCCCCTCAGCAATGGCCAGATCGTGGGCAACCTGTTTGTTTTGAAAGCCCAGGACCACACGACTGAGAACCTGGCGTTCGCGTGGCGTCAAGCGACTATAGCGCTGCCGAAGGACAGCGGTTTGGGCGCGTTGCTCTGCCGATCTCCGGTCCAAATCCAGGGCAACATACACCGTGTCGAGTAGCTTCTGTGGGTTCAATGGCTTTTCGAGGAATTCCAGCGCCCCGTTCTTCATGGCCTGCAAGCAGGAAGAGACATCACCGTAGGCAGTGATGAATATGATGGGGATGCTCGCGCCTCTCCGCTTGAGCTCCTTCTGCAGAGCCAAGCCACTCATTCCGGGCAGCCGCAGGCCCACAAGCAGGCAAGCCGGATGGTGATCCGGGGAATACTCAGACAGGAAATCCGGTGCGTTTGCAAACATTTTGACGTCCAGCTTGATCGATTCGAACAGTCGCGAAAGATCACGACGAATCGATTCCTGTTCGTCTACAAGGTATACGAGCCACTGGTGCATGACATACCCACTCTCTCCGCAAGCCCGAGTCACCGGCTTCAGACACCATCTCCAGCCTCTAGACTGTGATCGGCATTTGAAATTGGAACAGATTACGGCCAGATTTCTTGTGCACGAAATCACAAACGCCCGTTCAAGTAAGAAAGCTTTAAATAGTAATAGGAGTATTTCAAAAACGGGTCGCAAGTCCTTTGACCAATCAGAAAATAACGCTGTTCCTCTGGACCGCACGCACAATTGATACCGAGCCTCGTTTCATAGTCACAATACGCAAGAAGAGTCCGAGCCCGGGTAGCTTAAGAAAAAGGGAAAAGTTGACTCTGGCCAGCCAACTGGGAAGCGCTCATTGTCTTTCCCTGAGCAAGTCAGTAACCTTGGGTGCACCGCCGCACTTCAGTTTCACGGGAGAGCGTCATGGATTCTAGAACTCACCGGGTTTGTCAGCCTGATTCGCCCACCGGCTCCTCACGCCGTCACTTCATGCGTTTGCTGGGTGCGGGCGCGGCCGCCCCTTTCCTCTCTTCCTGTGGCTCCGATGAGAGGAGGAGTCCACTGGTAGAAGACCCGGCGTTCGCTTCGGCCGTCGACCTGGCGAGCGCCATTCGGGCTCGCGAAATCTCTTCCGAGGAAGTGGTCCGGGCCTGTCTCCGACGCATCGAGGAGGTGAACTCCAGGATCAACGCGGTGGTGCTGCTGACGGCGGACGCCGCTCTGGCCGAGGCCCGGGAGGCGGACCAGGCGCTGGCCGGGGGAAAGCTCAAGGGGCCCCTCCATGGCGTTCCCATGACCCTCAAGGATTCGCTGGACACAGCGGAAATCGTTTCCACCGGTGGGACCAGTGGAAGGGCTGGCTTTGTTCCGGAGGAAGATGCCACCGTGGTGGCGCGGCTGAAGGCAGCCGGTGCGATTCTTCTGGGAAAAACGAACACGCCGGAGTTGACTCTCTCCTTTGAGACCGACAATCGAGTCTATGGCAGAACCAACAATCCCTATGATCTGACCCGCACCTCCGGCGGCAGCAGCGGAGGTGCCGCCGCTATTGTGGCGGCAGGCGGCGCAGCATTCGACATCGGAAGTGACACGGGAGGAAGTATTCGCCTCCCCTGCCACTTCTGCGGGACAGCGGGTATCAAGCCTACCTCGGGTCGCGTTCCCCGTACCGGCCATATCATCTCCTACGGAGGAATCCATGACGGCCTGACCCAGCTCGGGCCCATCGCTCGCTACGTCAGGGATCTGGGTTTGATCCTGCGGTGCGCCGGCGCAAACCGGTGAGTAGCAGAGAGCGAGAGTCTCTCACAGGAAAGGAGTAGCGAACCATGCTGACCCCGAGTCATGCGTGTGTACTCGTAAGAGTGCAGGCGAAGCATTGACAGGGGCACGTGCGGGCCAGGTATTGAGCCGCGAAAGGAAAATGACTTCGGGGGGCCGACGTAGTCGTAGGATCGGAAGGCAACATGGAACCGTTCGCTAATCGCGAGAACGATTCCGCCCCCGCGTGGTCCCGAGACCCTGTGCACGTACGGAAGTTGCTTACACGGGAGCCGGGAGATCCCGCCTCTGACCCCAGGGGGATGGCCCCAAGGTCCGCGCTGTGAATCCGAAAGGAGCACGACAGCGATGCACGGAGGCGGGAAGTCGGACAGGCTGATAGTAGCTGAGAAGCGCTCGAACAAAGACGGCGGTGCGCCGCGGTCGGCGGAGAGGGTGGAGCCAAGCGGCCTGGCCAAAGGGAATTCGTCCTAGCAAAACAAGTGCCGGACACAGAGCCGGGAGAGGAATCGATATGGAGGACTCTAAACGGGCACCAAGCGGGAAATCGCGGACACAGCCAAGAGACCGCACCTACGTCGAAACCGAGGACTTGCAAAGTGCGCTGGAACGGATACGGCAGGTAGCAACAGCGACTGCGCGTTATTACCTGAGGTAAGAGCCCAGTGCGGTAGTTCCGCTCGCTGGGATCTGTGCGGGGGGCGATCCGAAAGGATCGTCCCTACCGCGACGATTATCGCCGGCCCGGATGGCCGCGATCCCTCCATCGTTCCCATGCCTCTCATGGCTCCCGGCAGAGTATCGCTTAGCCGGCTTCGGGCGGCCTGGCACACGGACAATGGCCTCTTTTCTCCCACCGCTGAGATTGCCGGCGTGGTCCGCCAGGCTGCCGCGGCGCTCTCCGAGCGGGGCCTCGAGATTGAGGCAGAGGTGCCGCCTCCGGTTCCGGCGCTGAAGGGCCGACTCGATGAAATCGACAACTGGATTCCCGACGGGGGGGCCTGGGTGCGAAGGCTTCTGCGCCAGGCGGGTACCGAAGAGCACCATCCCTTGCTCGACGCGTCCCTCGACGAAGAGCAGGAAATCTCGACAGCCGAATTGACGAAGCGCCTGCAACGGATCGATGAGTTTCGCAGCCAGATGCTCTCTTTCATGGAAAACTACGATGTGATTGTCTGCCCGGTCAACGCCCTGACTGCTATTCCGCACGGGACTTCGCGTCAGAGGGATGTCGCGCCGGCATTCATCTACACGTGGCTCTACAACATTGTCGGCTGGCCCGGCGCAGTCGTCCGCTGCGGGACTTCCTCCGAGGGACTGCCGATTGGAGTCCAGGTTCTGGCCCGTCCCTGGAGGGAGGATGTCGCCCTGGCGGTAGCCGGCTACCTGGAGAGCGTCATGGGAGGATACCAGCGGCCGACAATCTGACGGCCGCGCCCTCGCACCTTACGCCGCCGATCGGCTTGCGTCACTCGCCGAGTTCCTCCAGCATGGCGCTGACGCCTTCTGGCGGGCCGATGACGACGAGTTCGTCATCGGACTCGATCCGAAAACTGGGCGGAGGATTGAAAAGCCGCCTGCCGTCCCCGTGAACCACGACCACGACGGTCAATCCCGTCCGGGTAGGAAGCTTGAGGTCGTCCAAAGTGTGTCCCAGAGCTCTGGGCAGTTCCGACGCCTTCACCTTGGAAATCTCCAGTTCCTCGCCTCTGACCACGACGTCCAGGAGTTCATCGACGGCCGGATGCAGCAACATCGGCATCATCCGGGTGGCGCCTTGCACGGGGGTGCAGATGACTCGATTCGCGCCGGCCCGCAGCAGCTTGCGTTCCGTCTCCTCCATCTCGGCCCGGGCCGTGATGACGATGCCTTTGTGCAACCCTCGTGCACTGAGCGTGACCAGGACATTGTCGGCATCGCTCTTGAGGCAGGTTGCCAGACCCCCGGCGTCGAGGATGTGGGCCGCCTTGAGCGTCTGCTCCAGCGTGGCATCCCCCAGAATGTAAGGGTAGCCGCCCTCCTCAGCCATGGCCGTTCGCTGCGGATTGTTGTCAATGACTACAAAGGAGGTCTTTCTTTGGCGCAGGGCGTCACAGAGAGCTCGTCCCATCCGGCCAAAGCCGCAGATGATGAAGTGATTTCGAAGTCGCTTGATCTTGCCTTCCAACTGACGCCTCCCAAGCACGCTTTTTAGTTCACCACCGATCAAAAAAGCAACCAGATTCCCGGTTGCATAGAGTGCTGTCACCACGCCCACCAGCATGACAACCAGCGACCAGGCACTCTCCGCGTCGTTGAAGCGAGGATACTGGTCTTTCAGACCGACCGTCGTGACGATCATAACTGTCAGATAAACCGCTTCGAGCGCTCCACGCGAGTCCCCCAGCAGGTAGAACCCCAGTGTTCCCACAACCAGCACCAGAGCGAGAAGGACTACACTGGCCCTCAATTGCCGCGAGCTCGAGGCTGGTTTAGTTCGTATCCTGTTCATCCGACCCTGCCGACTCTGACGCCGGGTAACGCGGTTTCAAGATTATGTGTCTGGGCCAGGCGATTCAAGGCATAGATTCGAGTACCGAGTTGCTCAGTACAAAAAGCACCCTGCCACGGCTCCTCCTGGAATTCGCTCACGGCCAGGGCACCCCTTGCGCCTTCCAACTCGAGCTGCCATCCTTGAGCCCATGCAGCGCAAGCCGTATGAGCCCCCAAAGCTGAAGAAGTTCGGCGACCTGAACCGATTGATTCGGCAACAGCCTGAGGGAATAGATCCTGCCGGCTATTTCCTCTAGGTCCACGCATACCGGTTACAGAGCGGTCCGGGTTGCCCTGGTCATCGGCAGCATCTGTCCGGACTCGGTGCCCGACCCAGTCCATGCTCCCAAGCGGGACAGCAAGGGATTTGGCCGGGAGTGGTCCGATCAGATCGCCGCAATGCAGGAGGATCCTCCGTGGTCCGAACAGTTCGCGGGATGGAACCCGCCTCCGCTCTTTGCCGGCTCCTAGACTGGACCATCCAAAGACCGCAGCTCAGCGGAAGTTCTCCACCAGCATCAGATCGGATGTGGCGGTTGAATTGCTGAGCAGCAGGGCCCAGCGGCCGTCCGGGGAAACTGAAAACAGGCGCTCCCCCACGTGGTCCCTCCCCAGGCCCGAAACAATGGGTATGGCTTTGCCGGTGTCAAAAGGGAGGAACTGAAGCGTCGAGCTGTCTGAAAAGAAGTAGACTCCCAGGTCCGCAACCGAGAATCTCGTGAAGCCTCCGAGCATCGCTGAAACGAAGCTCTCCTCGCTTCCCCCTACCGGCATCTTCCAGAGACTCCGCTGGCGGTCCACATCCCTGGAGAAGTAGAGGGTCTGTTCATCGGGCGACTCCAGCGCAAAACCCCCGCCGCTTTCGGTGACCTGCTCTGCCTCTCCCCCTGCAGCCGGCATCTTCCAGATCTGCTGCTCTCCACTGCGGTCGGAGCTAAAGTAGATCCATTGGCCATCTCGGGACCAGCTCGGCTCCCCGTCATTAGCGGGGTGGTCCGTCAGATTCTCCCAAGACCCTCCCCCGGAGCCAATGACACAGATATCGATACTCCCCTCCAAACGGCACATGAAGGAGATCTGCTCCCCGTCCGGGGACCAGCGTGGCGCGTTGACCCAAGAACCATTGAACATGGTCAGGCGTTTCGGGCGAGTACCGTCACTGTTGCACACCCAGATCTCGCCACTGCCCGTTTGGAGTGAGACAAGAGCAATTCTTTCCCCGTCGTGGGAGTAACTGGCTCGGGTTTCCCCGCGAGTGGACAGTTTGAACTCATGAGGCTTCCATTCTTCGGCGCTCCAGCTCTCGCCGGGGCCGGGCAACTCAACTCGGAGAATCCCCCCTTCCCATCTCATGTCGACAAAGGCCAAACGGTCCTGCTGTGCAGACAAGGCGGGATACTTGCCCTCCTCATGAGACAGGTTCAGGGGTCTCATCCGCTCTGAGCCGGTGACCGGGATTCGGTACAGGCGAGTAGATGCCGCACCTACCCCAAAGGCAAAAATGATCTCCCTTCCGTCGAGTGTCCAGACTGGCTGCAAGGAATGCCCATTCTCCCGGGTTAACTGTACCGGCTCACCCGCAGCCCGGTAGTCTTCCGAGAGGTCAAGGAGGTAGATCTGCCTGGTCGCCCCTATATCACGCGCAAAGGCCAGCCTGCGGTTATCGGGGGAAAAAGCAGGATAGGTGTCACCACCGCCCTCTGCCGGCAGGTCAGGTGAGGTCAGCCTTCGTTTTTCACCCGAGCTGATCGACACCAGAAAGATGGCAGGCGGCTCGCCGCTGTTCTCCCGGGCGGAAATGGCCAGCCACTGGCTGTCTCTGGACCAGACCAGACGGTGGAGAGGGTAACCACTGAGGAGGATCTCAGTTACCTTGCGATCCGTACCTCCACGGGAAGGGATCAGTCTGATCTCAGATGGGCGGCCCCTGATGTTTCGAACAAACGCGATATTCAACTCATCGGGAGACCAGGCCGGGGCCGTATCCGAGGCCGGGTCATCGGTCAATCGATGCCGAGCGCCCGTGCCGATCTGCTTGACATAGATATCCCAGTTGTCCTCATTCTCTCCGTTCCATGCGAAGGCCACCTCATTCCCATCCGGGGAGAAGGATGGGTGAACCTCGATCCCTGGAAGACTGGTCAGAGGAGCTGCCTTGAGAAGCGCCTCCGGTTCGGGCCGAGAGAACCAGAACCAGGTGACGGCCACCACGACCACAGCCAGCAGGGCCACTGCGACACGACTGGCCAGGCGGGAAAAGGCAACTCCCTTTCTCGCCGCCAGAGCCATCGACGAGGACGACGGATCGCTCACCAATTGAGCCTGGCTGGCTCGCACTTCCTCGATCGACTGCCAGCGCTCCTCCCGCTGCTTGACCAGCAGTTTCATCACCACCGACTCCAGCTCTTCCCCAACCTCCGGACGCAGCTGCCTGATCGACGCGGGCTGGTTCCCCAGAATCGCCACAGCCGTGTCCGCAGCCAGGGACCGGCGAAAGGGATGCTTTCCCGTCAGCATCTCGTAGAGCATGACTCCAAACGAAAACAGATCCGAACGGGTGTCAACCTGCTGCCCCCGCACCTGCTCCGGTGACATGTAGGGCAGTGTCCCCACCGTGGTCCCGGTCTTGGTCATGCCGGTGAGAGACTGCTCCTGACCTTCGGCATGAATCAGCTGCTTGGCCAGCCCGAAGTCCATCACTTTCACATGCCCATCCGGAGTGAGCATGATATTGGTCGGCTTCAGATCACGATGTACTATGCCCCGCTGGTGCGCTTCTCCCAGGGCCGCGGCAATCTGCGAAGCAATCTGCCAGGCTTCTCTCAGAGCCAGAGGACCTTCGGCAAGCTTCTCCCGCAGTGTCTGCCCTCGCACATACTCCAGAGAGATGAAGACTCTTTCATCCTCTTCACCGATCTCATAGACCTTGCAGATAAACGGGTGGTCTAAGGCAGCCGCCAGTTTGGCTTCCTGCAAAAAGCGTTTGCGGGCTGTCTCGTCTTCCTGCAGGAAGTCGGGCAAGAACTTCAGAGCGACTTTGCGGCCCAGCCTCGGGTCCTGGGCCAGGTAAACTTCTCCCATCCCCCCGGCGCCCAGCAGGGAAACGATCTCATAGGAACCCACCTGTTGCCCAAGCCGGGGGTCAGCCTGATCCCGGGCCATGGCCTGGGCCTCTACTTCCAGGGCTGGTGCTTCTAGAAAGTCTTCGGCTTTCGTCTCCTGAGCCAGAAGCTGTTCGACTTCGCGGCGTAGGGTCTCATCCCCTTCACAGGCTTCCTCTAGAAAAGCCGCCCGCTGGCTCTCCTCACGCTCCAGGGCTTCGTGACAGAGCCGCTCGATCTGCTGCCAGCGATCAGATTTCATCCGGGCTCTCCCGCTTAGTCCTCATTGAAGAGCTGTGATTCGAAAAAGTGCCGCTCATTATAGCAGTGCCAGGGAGATCCCTCTCCAGCCCCGAAAAAAACCCATCAAGATTGCCCCTGTGGCGCTGGTGCTCTCGATACTCTGCAATGATGCGCTTGCACCTCCTGACACGAGTCCGACCCTTCAAACCGCCTACCAATCAAGAAGTTTCGAGATTTTCGACTCAGTTTAGAATCTAGGGGTCGCTGTGACGGCATCGGCGTTGTGAGGGTGCGCATGGGGTGCGGAAAGTGCGCGTTAGCGACCCTTAATGCCGCTTATATCCGGGTCTGGAACTCGTAAGCTACTGTAAGACTTCTATCTGCTTCGACGAGAAAAGGGGTCTTGCATAGCACCTCCAAGCATCCGATTATATAGTCACCATGAGAAGCACGAAATGCGAAGGTTGAAAGAAAGCCGTCCACACCGCCGGGAGTTCTTGAGCTTTGCCGGGATGACCCTGGCGGCGGGAGTTGTGGGAGGGAAGTCGGCGCATCCGTTTGCTCCCTTTCGATCACCCCGGCGAATCTACCTTTATGACATTTTAATTTAACCACATCTGATGTAAAGGTTTCACATGACGAACGAAGAAGGTTTTAGCGGTTAAGCAACCGTTTTTCTGTAATTTCCTCTAGGGCCT
This sequence comes from Acidobacteriota bacterium, assembly GCA_965205345.1. GTDB lineage: Bacteria > Acidobacteriota > UBA6911 > RPQK01 > CBDAPI01 > CBDAPI01. The sequence continues at coordinate 84,983 of CBDBGQ010000058.1, forward strand.
GTAGGGAAGAATTGCTCCACTTGTTTTTTCCAGCCGGCCAGGTTCAGGTATTGCCGGCCGGTTAACCACTCCTCGTGTATCTCTGCAAGCACAGCCGAGATGAGCCGCAGCGCCGATGCTTCGTGGGGAAAGATTCCCACCACCCGGGTTCGTCTCCGGATCTCCCGGTGCAGTCTCTCCAGTCCGTTGATGGTTCGGATCCTTCGCCACCAGCTCCTCGGAAAATCAAACACTGTCAGCCCTTCATCCAGGTTGTCTTCCAGCCAGCTCACGAACTCCGGTGCAATCTTTTCGAACTTCTTGACGACTTTACCCTTGAGCTCCTCGGCATCCTCTCGAGACGGGGCATCGAAAATGTCCCGCATGGCCTGGGCGATGCGGGGCTTGTCCTCTTTGCGGCGAGCATATTGTTGGGCGTTTTTGCTCAGGTGAAACTGACAACGGTTCCAGGGCACCGACGGATAAACTGCCCGCCTGGCCGCCTTCAGTCCTTCGTGATCGTCACTGACCAACAGCTCGACCCCTCTCAGTCCACGCTTGTGCAGATCTCCCAGAAACCCTCGCCAATGCACCTCCGCTTCGCTGATCTTGGCGCTCAGACCCAACACCTCTCGCGTCCCGAAACGATTGACTCCTATGGCTTTCAGGATGGCCACGTCCTGCACCCTGCCGCCTCTTCGAACCTTCTCGTAGTGGGCATCCAGATACACGATCGGATACTCTCCCAGCTCCCGGCTTCGAAACTCTTCCAGCTCTTCGTCCAGCATCCCGGCCACTCTCGAGACCTGGGTGGCCGAGATCTCCAACCCACACAGCTGCTCCGTGATCTCGGTGACTTTCCTCGTCGAGACGCCCATCACATACATCTCGGCAATGGCCAGCTTCAGGGCCTTCTCCGAACGGCAACCCCTCTCCAGCGACTTGGGATAAAACCTCAACCCACGCACCTGTGGAATCTCCAAGTGCAGCTCTCCCACTCGAGTCTGAATCCGCTTGCCTTTGAATCCGTTTCGATAGCCTCGCCGACTGGCTGTTCTCTCGTACGCTTCCGCTCCCAGAAACTCGCTTCTTTCCAACTGCATCGCCACGTTGAACAACTTCTCCAGGATTCCTCGAAAGGCTTCTGTTCCTTCCTCGATCAACTCCGCCAGGATCTCCCGTGGTACTCTCTTTTCCAGATCTGGGTTCATTTGATTCTCCTTGCCAGATTCTCGTTTCTGTTTTTGGAGAATCCTGTCCCAGACCTCTGTCTTTCCGACCCAAGGCCTGACCAGAAATTACAGAAAAAAAGTTACACTACTGTTTTAGCAGAGACGACATGCAGATTCGGGTGGTCGGTATCTGCGGCAGTCTCAGGGAAGAGAGCCATACCCGGACCGCCGTCCGAATTGCCCTGGACGGAGCCGGCCGGCTGGGGGCCGATACCTCCTTGATTGATTTGAGAGACTACGAGTTGCCCTTGTGTGACGGCCGTGAGGATGAGAATACCTATTCGGACGGCGTACATCGCCTGCGCCGTGAAGTGGGAACCGCCAGCGGGCTTATCCTGGGGACACCCGAATACCATGGAGGGCTGAGCGGGGTGCTCAAGAACGCCATGGACCTGATGGGCTTTGATGAGTTTCAGGGCAAAATGGTCGGTCTCGTGGGAGTCTCCGGGGGGGGGCGCTGGGAGCCTCCAATGCCCTGGCTACCCTGCGAACCATTGGCCGGGCCCTGCACGCCTGGGTGATACCGGAGCAGGCTTTGGTTGCGGAAGCCTGGAAGCAGTTCGATGCGGAGGGCAAGCTCAAGGACCCTGGTCTCGAGAAGCGGTTGATGGAGGTAGGCGAACAGGTGGCCCGCTACACGTTCCTGCTTCACTCCGATCAGGCTAGAGAGTTCCTGACCCTGTGGGAACGGTCGAGGCAAAACCCGGGGGGATAGGAAGGTTCCGGGTTTCGAGTTCCGGGTTTCGAGTTTCGGGTGCCCGGTTCCGCGTCCTTGACAGCGTTCCGGAAAGAAGGAGGACCTCGCCCCAAAGTGCATCTTTCCGAGCAAGTCGGTTCAAGGCATTGTTGACCTTGCCCTGGAACCGCAATGAGCGAAGCGAATAATTTACTGTTTGACCGCGACGCCCATCACCTCGAAGCGGCCTCCCCGAAGCAGCGGCCCCGAGCCGATGAAGCCGCGGGCCGGGAAGTGGTCCTTGAAGTAGGTTCGGTAGACCTCGTTGAAGGCGTCGTACAGGGATAGATCCGGACAGAAGATCTGGACCGTGACCAGGTCGTCCATTGTCATTCCCACCCTTTCGAGGCGGCTCTTCATTCCATCCAGTACGATCTTCACCTCTTCCCGGACATCCTCGGGGGGAGCGCCGGTCGACGAGTCGACGCCAATCGCTCCCGCCAGGTAAAGCGTGTTGCCGACCAGCACCGCGTTGCTGTAGGGCACGTCGTCACTGCGGCCGGGCACGTTCATGTACTTTACGGATTTGGATCTCTGGGAAAAGCCGGCCGAGATCAGCAGGCCGGCAATGACTGCAACTGTGACAGCGAGTGAAATGCGTCTCATGATTCCTCCCTGCCCGGGTCGGGCATCTTTCGTTGTTGTTACGGAGCTAAACAGACAGCTTCAGCTTAATGTCCGAATACGTCGAAGATGTCAAGGCTCGTGTTGCCGCTCCAAAGCAAGAAATTCGGTACAATTCTTTGATTCCGGCGCGGGTCCGTGCTACCCGGTGTAGATTGATTATGGTTCCGGTTGAGGAGTTCTCAGCCCTGATCCTGCAGGTAAGAAGTGAAGACTATGACTGTTGATACGACAAAACATGTGTACCTTTTTGGCAATGGCGCAGCCGACGGCAACCGGGATATGAGGGACCTGCTGGGGGGCAAAGGAGCCAACCTGGCCGAGATGAGTTCCATTGGGCTGCCCGTGCCGCCCGGCTTCACGATCACAACCGAGACCTGCCAGTTCTACACGGAGCACGGCAGCCAGTGGCCCGAACATCTCAATGAGGAGGTGCATAAAGGAGTACGCCACATTGAGGCCGTCATGGGGTCAGGCTTTGGTGACCCCGAGAATCTCCTGCTCGTTTCCGTACGCAGCGGAGGGGCTATCTCCATGCCCGGCATGATGGACACGGTCCTCAACCTGGGTTTGAACACTGACGTCGCCGAAGGCCTGGCCAGAAAAACCGGAAATGAGAGGTTTGTCTACGACGCCTACCGTCGCCTGATCGATATGTTCGGCGACGTGGTCATGGGGGTTCACCACAGCCACTTCGAGCACGCCATTGACAGTCTCAAGAAAGAGCGAGGTGTCGTGCTGGACGTCGATCTGACGGCGCAGGATCTCAAGACTCTTGTCGCCCGTTACCGCAGCATTTATGAAGAGCATGCTGGAGAACCTTTCCCGGAGGATCCCTTTGAGCAGCTGCGCCTTGCCGCCGACGCTGTTTTCAAGTCCTGGAATGTGGAGCGCGCAGTGAAGTATCGACAGATCCATAAGATCACGCATCTGCTGGGGACTGCAGTGAATGTTCAGGCCATGGTGTTCGGGAATATGGGGGATGACTGTGGTACCGGGGTCTGTTTCACGCGCGACCCGGCGACCGGGGAGAAGTTGCTCTACGGTGAGTTTCTGGTCAATGCCCAGGGCGAGGATGTCGTGGCCGGTATTCGCACCCCCGTGAATATCGCCCGGATGGCTGAAGTGTTTCCCCCGGCTTACCAGGAACTTGTGGACACCACCCACGGTCTGGAGCAGCACTACCAGAACATGCAGGATATCGAGTTTACGATCCAGCAGGGCCGACTCTTCATCTTGCAGACCCGCAACGGTGAGCGGACCGGTTCAGCCGCTCTCAAGATCGCAGTCGATATGGTCAACGAGGGGCTGGTCGAGAAATCGAATGCCGTGAGCGGCCTGGTCGAGCCCCGTCATCTCGACCAGTTACTCCATCCTCAATTCAAAGATGTCACGGGCTACAAGGAGCGAGTCATTGCCCATGGGCTGCCTGCTTCGCCGGGGGCGGCAGTCGGACAGGTCGTCTTCTCGGCCGGCGAGGCGGAGGAAGCCGACGAAGCCGGAAGAAATGTCATTCTGGTGAGAGTCGAGACAACCGCCGAGGACGTGGGTGGGATGAACGCCTCCCGGGGCATTCTCACCTCGAGGGGGGGGATGACCTCTCATGCGGCTGTCGTGGCCCGAGGCTGGGGAAAACCCTGCGTGGCCGGCTGCAGCGACATCACCATCGATGACGAGGCCAGGTCCTTCAGCAATGGTGAATTGACCGTTTCTGAGGGTGACTGGATTTCCATCAACGGCTCGACGGGAGAGGTCATCGTGGGCCAGGAAGAGCTGGAGGAACCGGAGTTGGGAGGCGACTTTACCTCCTTCATGGAGTGGGCGGACGAGTTCAGAACCATGAAGGTGAGAACCAACGCCGACTCTCCCGAGGACGCCGCCAAGGCCAGGAGCTTTGGGGCCCAGGGAATCGGGCTGTGCAGAACCGAGCACATGTTCTTCGGGGATGACCGTATCCAGCGTATGCGGGAGATGATCCTGGCTCGTTCACAGGAAGCGCGACGGGAGGCGCTGGCCAGGCTGTTACCTTTCCAGAAAGAGGACTTTCGCGGGATTTTTCGGGCCATGGACGGTTTGCCGGTCACCATTCGGCTGCTGGACCCGCCCCTTCACGAGTTCCTTCCCCACGATGAGCCTGAACAGAGAAAGATGGCGGAAAGAATGGGATTGACCCTGTCCGAGGTCAGGGAGAAGGTCTCTTCGCTCAGCGAGTTCAATCCCATGCTGGGCCATCGTGGCTGCCGGCTGGGAATCACCTACCCGGAAATTACGGAGATGCAGTCACGAGCCATCCTGGAGGCTGCGCTAGAGCTGAGCCGGGAGGGTGTGACCGTTCTACCGGAGATCATGGTTCCGCTTATCGGGACGCTCCAGGAATTTGCCAACCAGAAAGCGCTGATTCGTCAGACTGCGGAAAAAGTATTCGCCGAAAAGGGCGCCCGGGTCGAGTACCTGATCGGGACGATGATCGAGGTGCCTCGAGCGGCCCTCACCGCCAACGAGATCTCGCCGGAGGCCGATTTCTTCTCATTCGGGACGAACGACCTGACCCAGATGACTTTTGGGTACAGTCGAGACGACGCCGTGAAATTCCTCCCCGACTACATCGCCCGCAAGATCCTGCCTGAGAACCCGTTCGAGTCTCTGGACCGGAACGGAGTTGGACAGCTTATCCGCTATGGGACAGAGCGCGGCCGAGCGGCCCGGCCGGGACTCAAGGTGGGAATCTGCGGCGAGCACGGAGGCGACCCGGCGTCGGTTCACTTCTGCTTCGAGGTGGGCATGGACTATGTTTCCTGCTCGCCCTTTCGGGTTCCCATCGCCCGCCTGGCCGCCGCCCAGGCGGCGTTGAGAGCGAAGGGGGAATAGGTTCTAGGTTCTAGAAAAAGCTCACCGGCGGGCTGACGTCTCAACAAGAGGATAGAATCGAGCCATGGCGCGTCCGGCTACCGGCTCCACCGTGTCGATCTATCCGATCCTTGCCGTCAATTTCGTTGGGACTCTGGGCTTTGGAATTGTGCTGCCCTTCCTGGTCTTCCTGGTGACCAGGTGGGGAGGAAATGCGCTGGTGTACGGGATCATGGGGGCAACGTACTCGACCTTCCAGCTAGTCGGGGCACCCATCCTGGGACGCTGGTCGGACAGGTTTGGCAGGAGACGGATCCTGCTGCTGAGCCAGCTGGGGACCCTGGCTTCCTGGCTGGTGTTCGTGGTGGCATTTGCTCTCCCGGTCACCGCATTGCTGGAAATCGACAGCCGCCTGGTTGGCAGCTTCGCCCTCACCCTTCCTCTGATCGTTATGTTCTTCGCCAGAGCCCTGGACGGTCTGACGGGCGGCAACGTTTCGGTCGCCAACGCCTACCTGGCCGACATCTCCACCGATGAGAACCGGAATGCCAATTTCGGCAAGATGGCGGTCTCTTCCAATCTGGGCTTCATCCTGGGGCCTGCGCTGGCGGGTTTGTTGAGCGCCACGGTTCTGGGTGAGCTGCTGCCTGTGCTGGCCGCGTTGAGCATTTCTCTACTCGCCTCGCTGCTGATCGTCCTCAGGCTGCCCGAGTCTGTGCTCTGCATAATCCAGGCCGATCCCGAGCAGGTCAACGTCCGCAAGATCTTCGGCCAGGAGCAGAAGGAGTGCTTTCCCATAGAAACGGGAACGAAGCTCTCCTTCTCTCAGTTGCTGAGAATGAAGAGGATTCCTTTGCTGCTGGCCATCTACTTTCTGGTGATGCTGGGGTTCAACTTCTTTTACATTTCCTTCCCGGTGCACGCAGTCAGTACTCTGGGCTGGGCTGTGACCGATACGGGGGTTTTCTTCTCGATCATGGGTTTGCTGATGGCTCTCGTGCACGGACCGGTCCTGGCTCGGGCTGGGCGGAGCTTCTCCGATCTGCAACTGGTGGCGACGGGCAGTCTGATTCTGGGGGCAAGTTTTCTTTTCTTCGTCTCCGATGCGACGCCGGTCATCTATACGGGGGTGCTGTTTCTGGCTCTGGGGAATGGTCTGATGTGGCCCTCGGTTCTGGCAGTTCTGTCACGCCTGGCGGGTTCAGAGTACCAGGGAACGGTTCAGGGGTTCGCCAGCAGCGGCGGATCGGTGGCCAGCATTATCGGATTGCTGGCGGGGGGTGTTTTGTACAGTGTCCTGGGCTCGTTCGTTTTCCTGGTTTCGGCCGGCACCATCCTGACCGTGTTCTTCTTGTCCTTGAAACTGCGGCGGTAGGGGCGGGTCAGACAGAGATTCGTGGCTCAACAGGTTGTAGGGCACGCCAATCTGGCGTGCCGAACGGAACGGGCTGGCAAGGATTACGGGGATGGAGGGGATTTGGCGGTGCGCTCAGTTCGGCACGGTTGATAACCGTGCCCTACGTCCTGTTTAGCGTGTTGGTCGCAATTCTGTAGGGCACGCCAATCTGGCGTGCCGAACGGAACATGATAGCAACTGGCTCAGTTCTTCGGACGACGACCGTAGGATCCGGTCGACCGTTGGGTCGGGCGACCACAAGGGTCGCCCCTACGAATCATTGCGCGGTGGTCACGGCCCTGAGGCCCCTTATAGTTTTAGGCTTGATCCCAGAAACCGGAACCCAGGAATCAAAACTTGTAGCCGATGGTGGTGCTGAGGCCGAAGTCGTTCTTCTCCGCATCAGTGGTCGCAGGCCGGCTGTCGTAGTTGTTCCAGAAATTGAATCCCAGGGAGACGTCCTTGAAAATCTCGTAACGGATGCCGGAAGTGACGTCAATTCGGATTCGTCCGAAATCGGAGAAGCTGGGCCAGAAAGTCACCTGGGTCGAGATGTCGCGCTCCTTGCCCTCGAAGCGAAAAAATCGAGGCTCACTGCGGCCAACCCGTCCACATTGATCCGGGCCTCGCCCCCTGCTGTGTCGCCCTGGGGATCAACCCCGGGCTCTTCCTCGCGAAAGCGCTCCCGCCCCAGAGCCATTCCTCCGGTCGCCTTCAGAATCCAGTTGTTGTTCTGCTTGAGATAACGCCCCACCCCTCCTCCAGCCTGACTTCGTAACTCCAGTCCCAGCTCTTCATTCTGCTGATACTGGTACAGACCGACCCCGAACCACCGCTCTTTGAAGCGTCGTTCGTGCGTGACGACCAGGTCATTTCGGGTCTGAGTATCGAGTTCCTGCTGTCTGGTGAGAAAGGTGCTGTAGGTCACTTTCGTGGTGGCCTTTTCAGTCCGGTAGTTGACCGCGGACGTGAGATTGAGTGTCGTATTGCGGTTGGCCCGGGTGACATCGAATCCAAAGTCGACCCGGGAGTCAAAGCGGTCCCAGAAGCTCTTGTCCAGGGGCCGCATGCGGACGATATCGACGCGTTCCAGGGTCTGGACGTCCTGGCGGCCCAGGTCTATGTTGATGACATCGTCCTGGCCGGACTCGGGCAAAGATCCACCGAAGCGAGCACCACCGCCGCCGTCCACATCAAAGGTCTGGGGGCTGGTTACGCGCAGCACCCCCCTCCACTCAATGCCGATCGTCCCCATGAAATCGGTGCTCACGGTCAGAATCCCTCGATCCAGACGTTTGATTTCCCCCGTGATCGTGCCCCCGTTTTTGAGGAGGACGGTGTCCAGCTTGCCGCGTCCCTGCAGGAACATAGTTGCAAGAATTGCAGATCAAAAATGTCTCGAGTAGAAGTGCAGAGGGTTTCCTGTTTGTGAGCATGGTTCGTCTCCGATTCGAGTACCGACAAATGGCACATCAGCGTTGCCTATTGTACTGAGACGCGAAGTGGACTGCAGGTGGCCCCCGACCTCACGGCAGCAGGCATCCTGACTCTGCCCTTGGGTGCTATGGGTAGTCCCAAAGGCGGGGGCTTCTCAGGCCGCCTATTCTCTATCGACCCCTCCGGGGACTCGTTGTGCAGGTCCTTCCTTCCTGCCCCGGGCCGGGTATCTGGACCGCGCCATCAAGAACGTATACCCTGAGAACCCGAAAGCTCAGGAATCTGCAAGGAGGTCCAGGATGGCAAAGTGGCGTTTCGAGCCCGGACACACGGCTGCGGAGTTCGCGGTCAGACACATGATGGTGTGCTTCGTGAGGGAGGCGTTCAAGAATGTCGAGGGAACGCTGGAGTTCGATCCGGAAGATCCGGGCTCCGGATCCGTGGAGATCCGTATCGACGCGGCGGGAATCTGGTCCGGCGATGAAGCACGGGACGGACACCTGCGCACTGCCGACTTTCTGGACGTGGAAAACCATCCGCAGATCACCTTCCGAGGAGACCAGGTCGAGGTCCTGGGAGGGCACGACTTCAGGGTCACCGGGGACCTGAGTATGCGAGGTGTCAGCAGGAAGGTCACGCTGGATGTGACTTACCTGGGACAGTGGGCGACGCCCTGGTGGGAGGATGGAGAGGACAAGGGTCCCAAGGCCCGGGCTGGATTTGTGGCCACGGCCATCATCAACCGCCAAGACTTCGGTGTGAGCTGGAACGGGTCGCTGGACAAAGGGGGTATCGTGGTCGGCGACGACGTACACATCACCATCGATGCCGAGGCCATCCTCGAAGACTGAACTTCAAGCGGGCTTGTGGGGGGACCGTCGGGCCCGGCCTCACCGATCAGCGACTCGTTCGTGCCAGGGGAATCATCCTTGATTCCAGCATCCTCCCATCTCGGGTCAGTAGAGGGATTTGCTCCACGAGGCTGGTTGCGGCAATGATCTCGTCGGCCGGATCGGAAACAAAATCCAGCCGCGTGCTTTGCCGCGCGACTTGGGCAGAAATAGGGAAGATGGTGACGATTCTGAGAAACTCACCAAAGCCTTCCTCCTCGAAGTCCATCTCCAGTCTTCCCAACTGGATCAGCTTGGCGAGTTCCCACAACACAATGTCCGAGATGGCCCACTCTTCCTTGAGGACAAGCAACTCTTCAGCGGGTCGCAGATCTCCCTGCAGCAGGGCCACCACCATGTGAGTGTCAAGATTGAGCATCCCAGGCTATTCCCGTGGAAAAGAGATCGCCTTTCACGCGGATCTTGTCCCGCATGGAGCCAACCACATCGGCCGCCGGCAGACTGACCGGGAGAACCCGGGCAACCGGCCGTCCTCTCTTGGTCACGATCAATCCCCGTGAATCGAGATTCTCGAGCAACCGCAGACATTTGGCCTTGAATTCGGTGGCAGTGATCGTTCGTTCAGGATGATTCATTTTCCAATTCTATCATCTAACCAGTCAGTTGACCAGTCATATTAATGCCGCTCGGGAACCCCGGCTGTACCACCGGAAAAAAGGGGACAGTCTACTTTTTTCCGGCGTGGCGACCTTTGTGGTCCTGAAGCTTTTCCAGCACCGGAAAGAAAGTAGACTGTCCCCTTTCTTTCCAATCTCCGCATGGAAGCGGCTCCTACACGGTTGTTCAACTCTTGATTGACAGAATGTAGTGAACGCTATAATCTATTGAAATGATCACTACAGTTGAGGAACAAAGTGAATTCGAATGTGGAGCCGGATACCAGGGATCGCCTGATTGAAGCGGCGTCTCGTCTGATTCACGCGCAGGGCTTTTCTGCCACCGGAGTGGCCCCGATTCTGGAGAGTGCCGGGACTGGAGCCAGCAGTTTCTATCACTTTTTCGGGTCGAAAGAAGAACTGCTGGTTGCGGTATTAGAACGCTATCGAGAGCGGCTGGAAAAAGAAATCGTGACGCCGGCCAGACTGGATTACCTGGATCCGGTGGACCGGGCCTTCGGAATCCTCGATTTCTATTGGGAGTTTCTGATGGCAACTGGCTACGGGTTGGGTTGCCCGATTGGAAATCTCTGCGGGGAACTGGCCGATTCTCATCCCCGTGTTCGTGAGCGGATCCAGGTGCTCTTCGAAGCCTGGCGGGCTGCAGTTGCCGACTGCTTCAGGCCGCTTGAGAGCGAACTGCCCGCAGGAGTCGATCCCGAATCCCTGGGCGTGCTTTTTCTGTCGGCCATGGAAGGCGGCGTCATGCAGGCGCGGGTGGCCCGCAGCCTCGAACCCTTCGAAACCACATACTGGTACCTGCGCGACTATGTCAACCGGCTACTGGGACGCGATGAGGAGGTCTTGTGATAGATTGAGCCACCTGTTAGGGAGGTGGAACATGCCGGATTTTCGCTGGGAGAGGATGCTCTTTTTCGCCCTGGCTGCTGTGACGCTGCTCCTGGTCACCTGCTCGGGGCCATCCAGTCATCAGGTAAGTCTGCGCCTGGTAGACCTATTCCAGGAAAATATGGTCAAAGGAGCCCCCACCGAGGTCAGACAGACCGAGCCTCTGGGGCTGTGGGACTTCACTCAGGAGGCCGAAGCCAGTGCCGAGAGTGCACCCAATCTGGGCTGGAGGGCGGGCGACGGGGTGTCGGGTCTGTCCCTGCGCGAGGGAGGACTCAAAGGGAAGGCCCGGACCGACTTTCCCATCATTTATGTCAAGCGGACCAGGCGGCTGGACGAGGATGATTTGCTCCACTCCGTGGAGATTTCAATGCGGGCCAGCGAAGGGACCGACCTTCGGATCAGTGGAGAGGGTCCCGAGGATCCGAACTTTGACGAGATCATCGCGACCGCCCGGGACTTGCCCTGGCCGGATACGACTCCCATGCTGGCCGGGGAGGGTTTTCAGACCTACACCATCACGCTCTCGCAATCGATGCCGGCCTCACAGGTGCACCACATTCTGATCAGCCCCACCGATACCCCGGGGGCGGATTTCGAGATTGAATCCGTTCGGCTGGTCACCCGAAAGGAGCACCTTTCCAGGATTCCTTCCGGGGTCAACTGGCAGGGTCTCTCCGAGATTTACCACGAGACCCTGGTATCTCGTTCTCCCGAGTCGATCGAAGTGCCCCTTCAACTTCCGGAACGGCCCTGGCTGGACCTGGGAATCGGTACACCGGAAGACGACCCGGTCACCTTTTCGGTGCAGGTGTTGGACGGCTCCACTACCCGTCTGCTCCTGCGGCGCACACTCACGACCCCTCACCGCTGGGAGTCGGTGTCCCTGGACCTGTCGGAGTATGCGGGCCGGGAGATCGCGCTGAGCCTCTCTCTTTCAGCCGCAGAAGACGGGCGGCTTGGTTTCTGGGGAAGCCCAGCGGTCCGAAGCCGCGGCCGGCAGTCCGCTCAGGTGACTACCGGATCCGAGACCCCTCAGGGCGTGATCCTGATCCTGGCCGACACTCTGCGCAGTGATCATCTCAATTTCCACGGCTACGGGCGAGAGACAGCCCCTTTCTTGACCGAACTGGCGTCGAAAGGTGCCTTCTTCAAGAACAATATCGTCCAGGCCACCTGGACCAAGGTCTCGGTTCCGTCCATCATAACCTCTCTGTACCCCACCTCGCATCGGGTCATCGACTTCACCGACCGCCTGCCGGCAGCAGCCACGACGCTGGCAGAGGTGTTTCGAGAAGCCGGCTATGCCACGGTCGGTTACTCCTCGGTAACCTTCACTGGAAAGTTTACGAATCTGCACCAGGGTTACGAAGAACTTCACGAATCGGGATCGACGTCACAGGGCAAGCCCAGTAAGACCGCTCGTGAGTACGTGGATCGCCTGGCGGAGTGGCTGGAGATTCACCGGGAGGTTCCCTTCTTTGCATTCCTGCAGGTCTTCGATCCTCATGACCCCTACGAACCGCATCGGCCCTACAACTCGATCTGGGCCGACCTGACCAGAAAGGAAGAACACGAGGAACAGCTCGAGGAAGTTCGGAAAGTGATTCAGGATCCGTTGATGAAGCGGTTTGGCATGCCCAGTCGCGATGACCTGATCCAGGCCGGCCTCGACCCCCGGGAATACATTGATTATGACATCGGCTGGTATGACGGTTCGATCCGGGCCCTGGACACAGAAGTGGCACGGCTGGTGGAGCGCCTGGAAGAGCTGGGCCTGGCCGACAAGACCCTGCTGGTTTTCACCTCCGACCATGGAGAAGAGTTTCACGACCATGGAAAGATGTTTCACGGTCAGTCGGTTTATGGGGAGCTGAACCATGTGCCCCTGGTCTTCCGCCTGCCGGGCAGGATCTCGGAAGGAGTGACGGTTGAAGAAACAGTTCAGAGCATAGACATCATGCCGACCCTGTTGGAGCTGAGCGGGCTCTCAGGGCCCGCGGGAATGATGGGCCAGAGTCTGGTACCACTGATGACCTCTCGCCAGTCGGGATCTTCCAATGGGGAGGCCGCAGGGTGGTCCAGCCGACCCGCCATTACCGAAAAGAACCTGGCCAGCGATGCAGTGGGCGCTCCACCGCCACGTGACATCGAGGCCACCGCCATCATCTACGAGGGATGGAAGCTGATCGTCTCCACCCGGAAGGACTCCGATGACCTGCCCCAATTCGAGCTCTTTCGGCAGTCGGGTGATCCTCTGGACCAGGAGAACCTGGCCGACCAGCATCCCGAGGTGGTAGAAAGGCTGGAGGGAATGCTGGAGGAATGGCGAGAAGTGGCTCTGGCCGGCCAGCTGACCGAAGAGGATTCGACAACCGGGATGAGCCAGGAAGAGTTGCAGCGGCTGAAAAGCCTGGGGTACATCCAGTAGGAGATCGAAAAAGAATTGCAGAGTACCCGAGCCTGGTCGCGTTCTTTCGTCTTCCTGGGACTCTTCCTGGTCATGACTGTCCCGGCGCATGCCTATATAGGCCCAGGGGCCGGCGTCGCTTTTGTCTCTTCCTTTCTGGTCGTCCTGATCACCCTTTTCCTGGCTCTTTTCACGCTCCTCACCTGGCCGCTTCGGTGGGCCGTCCAGACACTGCGGGGACAAACGGCTCTGCGCAAGAGCCGAGTCCGGCGAGTCATTGTTCTGGGGCTGGACGGGCAGGATCCCAATCTGACCGAAAAGCTCATGGAGCAGGGCGAGCTGCCCAATTTCAAGAAACTCCGCGAGGCCGGGTCCTACAGCCGTCTGGGGACTTCGTTGCCGGCCGAGTCTCCGGTCGCCTGGTCCTGCTTTCAGACCGGCTCCAATCCAGGTAAACATCGCGTGTTTGACTTTCTGGTGCCCAACCGAAAGTCGTATCTGCCAGAGCTCTGCTCAGCGCGCATCGAGCCTCCGCGGCGAAACTTGAGAATCGGGCCCTATCAGATTCCTCTGGGGAAGCCCCTGATTCGGTTCGAGCGAAAGAGCCAGTCTTTCTGGAAGATCCTGGGAGACCACGGGATCTTCAGCACCATTCTGCGGGTGCCTACCAGCTTTCCTCCCGAGAAGTTTCGAGGTGTTCTGCTTTCGGCCATGTCGGTACCCGACCTGCGCGGCACACAGGGTACGTTCTCCTACTACTCCAGTGATCCCTCGGAAATCGGGAAAATGACCGGGGGTGAACCTGTCCTCGTGGAACTCGAGGACGGCTCGGCCAGAACCTTCATCCTCGGCCCCGAGAATCCGATTCGTCAGCCTGCAGTGGAAATGAAAATCCCCCTGGAAATTCGGCCGGGTACGAATGGCTGCGATGCTCGCTTGAGAATCGGGAAGAAGGAGTATGAACTCTCGCTTCGGAAGTTCAGCCCCTGGACTCCACTGGAGTTTCGCCCGGGTCTGGGGATGAAAATCCGTGGAATGTGCCGTTTTTACCTGCTGGAGACTTCACCCCACCTCAAGCTCTACATGACCCCGATCAACATCGCCCCCGATCGGCCGGCCCTTCCCGTGTCAAGCCCCGTTACCTATTCCATGTATCTCTCCAAGACCCAGGGTCGCTTTTCCACTCTGGGGCTGGCGGAAGACACCTGGGCCCTGAATGAGAGGGTGCTGGACGAAAAGGCCTTTCTGGAGCAGGTCTACCTGATTCATGAGGAAAGAGAACGGATGTTTTTCGACGCTCTCAGCCGGACGCGGCGGGGATCGGTCGTCTGTGTCTTCGATATCACCGACCGCCTGCAGCACATGTTCTGGCGGTATCTGGAAAAGGACCATCCGGCCAATGCCGATAAGGAGAGCGAAAAACACCGTAACGAAATCTTTGAGCTCTATCGAAAAATGGATGATCTGGTGGGCCGGACCATGGAGCAGGTTGATGACGACAGCGTCCTCATTGTGATGTCCGACCACGGCTTCAACAGCTTTCGCCGCGGCATCAACCTGAACACCTGGCTTTACCAGAACGGCTACCTGGCCATGAAGAACCCGCCCCGGGGAGAAGAATGGTTTCATGATGTGGACTGGGAGCAGACACGGGCCTACGCTGTCGGACTGGGAGGACTTTACCTGAACGTGAAAGGGCGTGAGGCCCGGGGCGTGGTTCCCCGGGACGAGATGCAGGGTTTGAAAGACGAGTTGAGGGGGAAGCTGAAGTCTCTGCGGGATGAGGCCACGGGAGAACAGCCCATCAGCGAAGTCTACGACACCCGTCAGGCCTATTTGGGTCCTTACAGGGGCGACGGCCCCGACCTGGTGGTCGGCTGCCGGGTGGGCTACCGCACTTCCTGGCTTTCGGTCACGGGTGGGATCACGGATTCAGTTTTTGAGGACAACGTCAAGAGCTGGAGTGGCGACCACTGCATGAATCCTCCGGAGGTTCCCGGTATCCTCTTTTGTAACCGCAAGATGGATCGAAGCGCGATTGAAATCACGGACATCGCTGCGACGGTGCTGGACCTTTTCGGCGTTCCGGTCCCGCAGTGGATGGATGGTGAATCATTCTTGAGCAATGGCCGGCCTGAGGAGAAAGAATGACCCGTCGAAGCCTCCTCGCCTGCCTGGCCCTCCTGGCCTTCACGGCCTGTTCCACCCAAGGCCCCCCGGCCAGGAAAGTGTTCATTCTAGGGATTGACGGCCTGGATCCCGGGATTCTACAGCAGTATATGGATGAAGGATTCCTGCCCAACTTCCAGGCGCTGGCCGAGGAAGGAGATTTCAGGTCTCTGACCACCACCATGCCGCCTCTCAGCCCGGTGGCCTGGTCCACCTTTATTACCGGCATGGACCCGGCCGGCCACGGAATCTTTGATTTCATTCACCGCAATCCGAGCACCTATGCACCCGAGTTCTCCATTGTCAGGACGACTCCGGCAGGCTGGACTCTTTCACTGGGTTCGTGGGTGATCCCGCTTCAGGGAGGGTCGACCGAACAGTTGAGACAGGGGACTTCCTTCTGGGAGATGCTGGAAGAGCATGGTGTCCCCACCACGATCTTTCGTATGCCGGTCAACTTCCCGCCCGACTCTCCAGGGCGCTCTCTATCCGGAATGGGAACTCCCGACTTCCTGGGAACCCAGGGGGGGACTTTCACGGTCTTCACAACCAGTCCTCCCGCCAACGCTGCTGACATCACGGGAGGGCGCTTCTCCAGAGTAGCCGTCGTCAATCATCGGATGGAAGCTCGGTTGGAGGGACCGGACAATCCTTTTCGCCGGCTGGAAGTCCCGTCGCCCGGGGGAGGGGAGCCGGTTTACGAAAGCCCCAAGCTGGCGGTGGATTTCGAGGCTTTTGTCGACCCCGAAGAGGCGGTAGTCATGCTGGTGGTTCAGGATCAGGAGTTCATTCTCCAGCAAGGGGAGTGGAGCGACTGGATTCGACTTGATTTTGAAGCGATTCCGTACCTCGTCTCGGTGAGCGCCACAGCCCGCTTCTATCTCAAGAAAGTGCGGCCCGACTTCGAGCTCTACGTGTCACCCATGCAGATCAACCCCGAAGATCCGGCCATGGCCATTTCGACTCCGGATGACTGGTCGCAGAAGCTGTTCCAGAAGCTGGGCTACTTCCACACTCAGGAACTGCCTGAAGATACGAAGGCACTCTCGGGGGGAGTCTTTACGGGAAGAGAATTCTGGGAGCAGTCTCAGTTCGTCTATCGGGAACAGATGAAGGCGCTCAGACATCTCCTGGGCGAATTCGAGGAGGGTCTGTTCTTCTTTTACTTCTCTTCGGTGGACCAGGGCTGCCACATGTTATGGAGATACACGGATCCCGACCACCCGGCATTTGTGGACGAGCCCGAATTACGCGATTCAGTGAGGACACTTTACCGGGAAATGGACGATGCGCTGGGCCTGATGCGCCAGCAGGTGGGACAGGAGGACACACTGATCGTGATGTCCGACCATGGCTTCTCACCGTTTTACTGGCAGGTCAATCTGAACTCCTGGCTGGCTGAGAGAGGATATGCACGACTGAAGGATCCCACTCGCAGAGACGTCCCGCTGTTTTCCAACGTCGACTGGTCCCGAACCTATGCCTACGCCCTGGGACTCAACGGCCTCTATGTCAATCTCAGAGGCCGGGAAGGGCGCGGGATTGTGTCCCAGGGGGCGGAGTACGAGCGGCTGCTGGACCGGCTGGAGCGAGATCTGCTGGCCATGGTGGACCCCCGCAACGGGAACTCACCGGTGAGTTTTGTCCGTCGGACGCGAAGAGACCTGCAAGGCGGCCACGGGGAACACGGGCCCGATCTCATTGTGGGTTACAGTTTGGGCTATCGGACTTCCTGGAAGAGTCCTCTGGGTGAGTTTCCCAGGCAGATTTTCGTAGACAACGTCGATGCCTGGAGTGGAGATCACAGCATCGATTACCGCGAGGTGCCGGGAGTGCTGATGAGCAACCGCAAGATCAGTTTGGCGAACCCGGCTCTGTATGATCTGACCGTTGCTGTTCTGGATGAATACGGAGTGGAAAAACTTTCAGAGATGATCGGTGAGGATTGTTTGGAGTAGAAGCGAAAGGGAGGAAGGGTATGTTTGGTCCCAAGGTCAGAATCAACAAGAATCTGCTGGAGAGAATCAAGAAGTACTCCGACATCGCCGGGTATTCCTCGGTAGAGGAGTTCGTGGAACATGCTCTTGAAAACGAGCTGGCGAAACTGGAAGACGCCGACTCAGAAGAGGAAATCAAGAAGCGTCTTCAGGGGCTGGGGTATATCTCGTAGTTCCACGTTCCACGTTCCACGTTTCACGTTTCGCGGTCTACAGTCATGACAACGGTCATTTACACCATCAACCAGGTCATGGAGATGATCTTTTCCGTCCTATTGTGGCCTTTTCGCATGTTCGCCCCGATCTGGGGACTGATCTTTGTCTCTGTGCTGACGGGAATCTTCATGGTCTGGGTGTTTGGCCGTGTCTCCAATCAGAAGGGAATTGCCCGGGTTCGAGACAGGATCCGGGGAAATCTGCTCGGAGTCCGACTCTATCAACATGACGTTCCAGTGGTGCTTCGACTGCAGGGGAGGATACTTCGGGATACGCTCACCTACATGAACTATTCCCTCGTTCCCATGCTGGTCCTGCTGATTCCCGTTCTTCTTGTTCTCGTCCAGCTCAACTACAGTTTTGGCTTCCGTCCCCTGTCCCCGGGTGAAGTGAGCATCCTGAAGGCTACCTTTTCCGACCCCGCTGTTGGGGGGAAAGAGCTTCGCCTCGAAGCGCCTGACGGAATTGAAGTGGAAACCCCCGTCGTGCGGATTTCGAATTCGAGTGAGGCGGCCTGGAGAATCCGGGTGAAGGCACCAGGTTCTCATTCGGTGAAGCTCTGGGTGGGCGACGAATCTTTTGAAAAACGGATCCAGGGGGGAGAGAACTGGGGTCCCATCTCGCCTCTGAGATCCACTCATC
Organism: Acidobacteriota bacterium; assembly: GCA_965205345.1. Classification (GTDB taxonomy): domain Bacteria; phylum Acidobacteriota; class UBA6911; order RPQK01; family CBDAPI01; genus CBDAPI01. The sequence continues at coordinate 103,084 of CBDBGQ010000058.1, forward strand.
TGGCCGATGTGCTCCTCTATCACGGGGAGGAACCCCTGCCGGCCTCAGTTCAGGTCTCGAGCCTGGAACTCGCCTATCCTCCTCTCTCGATTCACTTTCTTGGGTGGGAGATACACTGGCTGGTGTTTTTCTTTGTGGCTTCGATCGTGGCGGCTTTCGCCTTCAAGGGGCCAATGGGTGTCGAGTTGTGATGGTTTTGCTTTCGGCCTTTCGTCGGTACCTGCGCCAGCGGCGTTATGGGGAACCCATCATTGTTGTGTCCGGAGTCCCCCGTTCGGGAACCTCAATGACCATGAAGATGCTGGATGCCGGCGGGATTCCTCTCCTAACCGACAAAGTGCGACTCCCCGACGAGGACAATCCCAAAGGCTACTTTGAATTGGAGAGCGTGAAAAGCCTGGGAGAGCAGGATGACAAGTCCTGGCTGGCCGAGGCTCGCGGCAAGGCCATCAAGATCATCTCTCATCTGCTTCGTGAGCTGCCGGATCACCACGCCTACAAGGTCATTTTCATGAACCGGCGCATCCAGGAGGTGATCCGCTCCCAGAACAAGATGCTGATACGCCGGGGAGAGGAATTGAGTGGCGACGACCAGAACGTCAACGCTCTTTTCGAGCAACATCTGGGTTTGATTCAGCCCTGGTTGAGGAAGCAGCAGAACTTCTCAGTCCTGGACCTTCACTATTCGGAAGTCGTCAATGATCCACTTCGGGGGGCTGCGCAGATTGCCGAGTTTCTGAAAACGGATCTGGATCAGCAGAGGATGGCTTCAGTGGTCGACCCGGGTCTCTACCGCAACCGGGCCTAGGGGCGCTCGCTGCCGCTCGCGCCGTTTCACGTTCCACGTTTCCACGTTCCACGTTCCTCGTTACACGGTCGGCACGACAGAACGGTGGAGCGTGAGCTCACCGTTTCTTGATTCAACGGCGGGCCAGTTTCTCAGGAAGCTTGTCAGTTCGCCGGGCAGACAGAGGCGCGAATGACAATGAGCGCGCAACGTGGAACGTGAAACGTGGAACGCACCTAGCCGCCATTTCTCACCGATGGGACCTGAAAAGGCCGCCCTGTTTGGTATAAAGTGTTTTGAATGAACAGTTTCACACGCAAACGGAGGCGGCCCTTATGAGAACAGAGTGTAAACAAGTCAGGTTCGAATTTCACCAACTATCTCAACGCAAAGTGAAGGCGCGGTTCGACGGTGGAAAGATCACCTCCGATGCAGGGGTGCTGCTGTTGCGAGAGGTCGAGAGGGGGACGGGTCTGATCGCCGGACTGGCTGAGTGTTTCAGGGATCATCGGGATGCGCGGTTGATCGAACACACGGTGGAGGAGTTGTTGGGGCAGCGCATCTACGGACTCTGTCTGGGGTACGAGGATCTGAACGATCATGATCAGTTGCGCACCGATCCGATGCTGGCGGTGGCGGTGAATAAGGCCGATCCGTTGGGAGAGCGGCGGCGGCAGGCCTCAGATCGGGGGAAGGCGCTGGAGGGCAAGTGTACGCTGAACCGGTTGGAGTTGACCGGAGCCGAGGTCGATGAGCAGGAGCGGTACAAGAAGATCGCGATGGACCCGGACCGGATCGACGGCTGGATGGTGGATGCCTTCGTGGAGTCCCACGAATCGGCGCCCGAGGAGATCGTGCTGGATCTGGATGCGACCGACGACCCGATCCATGGCCAGCAGGAAGGCCGGTTCTTTCACGCTTACTACCGCCACTACTGTTATCTCCCGCTGTACATCTTCTCGGGGGAGCATCTGCTGTGCGCCCGGTTGCGATGTTCCAATATCGAGTAGTGTAACTTTTTTTCTGTAATTTCTGGTCAGGCCTTGGGTCGGAAAGACAGAGGTCTGGGACAGGATTCTCCAAAAACAGAAACGAGAATCTGGCAAGGAGAATCAAATGAACCCAGATCTGGAAAAGAGAGTACCACGGGAGATCCTGGCGGAGTTGATCGAGGAAGGAACAGAAGCCTTTCGAGGAATCCTGGAGAAGTTGTTCAACGTGGCGATGCAGTTGGAAAGAAGCGAGTTTCTGGGAGCGGAAGCGTACGAGAGAACAGCCAGTCGGCGAGGCTATCGAAACGGATTCAAAGGCAAGCGGATTCAGACTCGAGTGGGAGAGCTGCACTTGGAGATTCCACAGGTGCGTGGGTTGAGGTTTTATCCCAAGTCGCTGGAGAGGGGTTGCCGTTCGGAGAAGGCCCTGAAGCTGGCCATTGCCGAGATGTATGTGATGGGCGTCTCGACGAGGAAAGTCACCGAGATCACGGAGCAGCTGTGTGGGTTGGAGATCTCGGCCACCCAGGTCTCGAGAGTGGCCGGGATGCTGGACGAAGAGCTGGAAGAGTTTCGAAGCCGGGAGCTGGGAGAGTATCCGATCGTGTATCTGGATGCCCACTACGAGAAGGTTCGAAGAGGCGGCAGGGTGCAGGACGTGGCCATCCTGAAAGCCATAGGAGTCAATCGTTTCGGGACGCGAGAGGTGTTGGGTCTGAGCGCCAAGATCAGCGAAGCGGAGGTGCATTGGCGAGGGTTTCTGGGAGATCTGCACAAGCGTGGACTGAGAGGGGTCGAGCTGTTGGTCAGTGACGATCACGAAGGACTGAAGGCGGCCAGGCGGGCAGTTTATCCGTCGGTGCCCTGGAACCGTTGTCAGTTTCACCTGAGCAAAAACGCCCAACAATATGCTCGCCGCAAAGAGGACAAGCCCCGCATCGCCCAGGCCATGCGGGACATTTTCGATGCCCCGTCTCGAGAGGATGCCGAGGAGCTCAAGGGTAAAGTCGTCAAGAAGTTCGAAAAGATTGCACCGGAGTTCGTGAGCTGGCTGGAAGACAACCTGGATGAAGGGCTGACAGTGTTTGATTTTCCGAGGAGCTGGTGGCGAAGGATCCGAACCATCAACGGACTGGAGAGACTGCACCGGGAGATCCGGAGACGAACCCGGGTGGTGGGAATCTTTCCCCACGAAGCATCGGCGCTGCGGCTCATCTCGGCTGTGCTTGCAGAGATACACGAGGAGTGGTTAACCGGCCGGCAATACCTGAACCTGGCCGGCTGGAAAAAACAAGTGGAGCAATTCTTCCCTACAGGCCCTAGAGGAAATTACAGAAAAACGGTTGCTTAACCCAATATCGATGGGGCCGCGGGATCGGTGGAGGAACTGGAACGGATCGTCGGCCGGATTCGGCAGAGCTGGCCAGAGGTCTCGATCGTCATCCGGGCCGACTCGGGCTTTTGCCGGGATGACTTGCTCCGCTGGTGTGAAGACCATCACGTGGATTACGTGATGGGGTTGGCCAACAATGATCGGCTCAAGTCAGAGAGCGCCGAAGCGATGACTCAGGCCGAAGCCGAGTTCAACGCCACCGGGACACCGGCGCGGGTGTTCAAGGATTTCCGCTACCGGACTCGCCACAGTTGGACCTCGGAGCGACGCGTCGTCGGCAAGGCCGAGTTCCTGGAGAAAGGCGCCAATCCCCGATTCGTCGTCACCTCCCTGTCGCCGGAACGCCTGGGGGCCCGCGCCGCTCTACGAAGACTTCTACTGTGCGCGGGGCGACATGGAGAACCGCATAAAAGAACAGCAGTTGGATCTGTTCGCCGACCGGACCAGCGCGGCAACGATGCGCGCCAATCAACTCCGGCTGTATCTGTCCTCCGCCGCCTACATGCTCATGCACGCCTTGCGTCGTCTCGGACTGAAGCAGACCCCCCTGGCTCGCGCTCAGTGTCAGACGATTCGCTTGAAGCTCCTGAAGATCGGCGCCCAGGTCCGCCTCACGGTCCGCCACGTCTGGATCTCCATGTCGGAAGCCTATCCCTACAGCGAGGTCTTCGCTGCCGTCGTTCGAAACCTCCAGGCCATTCCTCTGCGCTGCTGAGGTCTGTCCCGATCAAACGCCCCCAAAAACGAAATCGTTCCATCGCTCAGGCCGAGCTCTGCCTGAATGCATTCCGTCACGCTCTTCCGAACCCGAAAAACGCTCCATTCACGACCCTCCACACCACCGCATCACTCGACCTGGACCGGATCGATAGCGAAACTCTCAGAAAACCGTTCCGGCCTGCCAAAATCACCTTCATTTCCAAATCGGTGATCTATGCGGGCTAGCCCCAGGGGAATGTCGACCGGGGTGGCAGGGTTCCCCTCCCCCCGAGGGATTCGGCGATCCGAAGCCCCTCGTTCCATTTGGCCATTCTTTCTGAGCGCGAGAAGGAGCCTACTTTGAGAAGTGGGATCGTCCAGCCGACTGCCAGATGAACAATGGTTACATCTTCGGTTTCCCCGGACCGGGCGGAGACAATCGCCTGCCACCCGGCCCGGAGGGAGGCTTCGAGGGCCGCACGAGCCTCGGTTAGAGTGCCGGCCTGGTTGGGCTTAAGCAGCAGGGCGTTACACGCGCCCGACCTTGCCGCCCGTGTTACGCGCCGGGCCGAGGTCACCAGGAAATCGTCACCGACCACGAGCAGTTGGTCCCCAGCCGCCCGGGCAAAGCGAATCATGCCGTCCATGTCGTCTTCTGCCAGGGGATCCTCGATCGCCACGATCGGAAAGTCCTCGGTCCACTCCAGAAGGAGTTCGCACAGCCCGTCGCTATCCAGGTGACGGTCTTCTCGAAGCAGGTGATAACGACCCTCGCGGCCGAAGCTGGACGCAGCAATGTCCAGGGAGATGCCCATTTCATTGCCCGGTTCCAACCCGGCTCTCTCGATGGCCAGCAGCAGTGTCTCCAGAGCCTGGCGATTGCTCTGCAAGTTCGCCCAGTAACCTCCTTCATCCGCCACTCCCTGCAGCCGTGACTGGTCGGCCAGCAGGACTCCGGCTGCGTGGTAAACCCTGGCGCTCCACTCCAGTGCCTGCGCATAGTCGGAAGCTCCCACGGCAATGACCATGAAATCCTGGATATCCAGGCTTCCAGCGGCATGCACACCTCCACCGAGAATCTGGATCTCCGGCAAGGGCAGGCAGGAGGAAGAGGTGCCCCCCAGGGCACGCCACAGAGGGAGTCCTCGTAGGGCAGCCGCAGCATGGGCAACCGCCATCGACGTGGCGATCAGCGTGTTCCCCCCCAGGCGGCTTTTGTCGGGCGTGCCGTCCAGGTCCACGAGTATGCGGTCAAGAGCTTCCTGGTCCCTCGCATCGAGGCCTCGGAGAGCCGGGTCGATTTCTCCTCCGACGGCAGCCACCGCCTGCGACACTCCACGACCCCCGAACTCAGTTCCCCCGTCGCGCAACTCTCTCGCTTCCCCGCTGCCGGTAGAGGCCCCTGCAGGTGCAATGGCCCGGCCAATGGCTCCCCCCGAGAGCTCGACTTCCACCTCTATCGTGGGATGTCCTCTAGAATCCCAGACTTGTCGTCCCCGGGTTTCTGCGATCAATGCTGCGTTCATGTCCCAAGCTCCCGGGTCCACGAGCGCCGTACGGATACCAGCTCATCGACCGGCTCAGCCAGAAGTGTTCTGGCAACTCTGCGCACCAGGTTCCTCTGGGACCTTTCCGTCAGATACTCGACCGGGGACTTTCCGTCTACCCGTGCCAGGAGCAGCCCAGGGAGCAGGTGCGCCGCACGGGCCTCCAACTCAGGGCGAGGCTCCCAGGTCACTTCGGCGAGATAGGACTGGACCAGCACGTCAAAGCACGCCAGCAACTTGTGAGTTGCAGATCTTACCCGCAGGCATTTGAGCAGCAGATGATTCAAGCAGAAAGCGAGGTCGAAAGCGGGATCGCCATACCAGGCACACTCGGAGTCCAGGAAGACGGGCCCCTCGGGGCCGACCAGAAGGTTCTTGGGACTGACGTCTCCATGGACCAGGGCGAGTCTGGTTCGGGCGGTGAGAGAGGCCAGTTCCTCGAGCTGGCGGGCCCGGTCGGGATGGGCGATGGCCGTGGTTCTCAAGTAGGGTTCCAGACGAAGTGCCTGGAAGATGGAGTCGGTGGCAAAACGAGAGGCAGTTTCCGGGTTCCCGGCTGTCGATGCGTGGATCCAGCCGATCCGGCTTCCAACCAGGGCCGCAAAGTTCGGGTCGACCCGGCCCCGCGAAAGCTCCGCCTTCCAGAGGGGAAAACGAGAAGGATCCAGGAATTCCATCACGAAGAGGCCTGCTTCGGGGTCCCTCCCCAGCAGCCGGGGCACCGATTCCGGGGAGATGGCCCCGACTAGCTGCATCCACCGGGCCTCATAGGCTCCACGCTCTACCGGAGCCCGCCAGTCAGCAGCCACCTTAAGCCTGGGCAGGGCCCGTTTCACACACACAGGCCCCCCTTTTAGATCGACTCTCCAGATGTTGGAAGAGACTCCGCCTGCCAGGGGTTCGCAGTGGGGTGTCGTGCCTTCGCCCAGCAAACCAAGCCGCCGGAGGCTTTGCAGGAGGTCTTGATCTGTCGTTGTTTCCATATCGGGATCAGCTTGTCCTCTGTGCCTTGCACTTTCAACTCGTCGGTTCGGAAAACAAGCCCTCCACCTCATCCCCGGAGTGACTCCGAAAGACAAGCGAAAAGAAAACATAGGTAGTTACAGAGGCAACAACCGCGGGAAACACGTAGTGAACCCGCTGGTTGAACGGAAGAAACCTCCAGACGGCAAGAACCAGCAATCCTGTGCCGAAGGAGGACAGGACGGCAGTCCGATTCCCGCGCCTCCAATAGAGCCCCAGAACAACGGCGGGCAAAAAGCAGGCGGCATACAGGGATCCCGAGAAAGCCGTCAGCTCCACGATGCCTCCAGGTGGATTCAGCGCAATCACTGCAGTGATCAGTGCGAAGACGCCCACCCAGACTCGAGTGGCCCGGAGGGTCGCTCTCTCGCTCTTTGGATGCCAGACAAGACTCACGATGTCTCGCTCCGTGGTCGAAGCCATGACCAGCAGGACGCTGTCCAGAGAGGACATGGCGGCCGAAACCATGGCCAGCATCAGAAAGGCGCCGGCTCCCTCTGAGAAAACACCTTCCATGCTGAGAAGCCTCGGGACCACCAGGTCGCTGTCGGAGATTCCGTCGGGAACAATTTTCCGGGCGTAGAGTCCGATGGGTACGAGCATGGAATAGACCAGCAGAAAGCTCAGGCCGGAAACCCAGATGCCGGTTCTGACAGCGGCACGTGACTTGAGGGCATAGAAGCGTGAGAGCTGACGCGGTTCTACTACCGCCTTCACGGTTCCTGCGAAGAGAACCCCGAGGAGCAGCGGAAAGGCGATTCCTGCGTTCCAGGTGAAGAGATGATCTGTCCCCGGCTGCGCTCGAAGCGACTGCAGAGACCCGAGACCTCCGGCTGCCCTAACGGTGCCCCAGAAGAGGAGTACGGATGCCGCGATCATGACAACGCCTTGAACGGAGTCGGTCCTGACGACCGATATGAATCCACCCACGGCCGTGTAGATCACGACGATCACAAAGACCATCACGATGGCCAGGCCGTAGGGGAGATCCAGGAACTCGACCAGAAGGTTGCCGATGCCCTTATAGACGGCGGTCATGTAGAAGAAGCTGGCGATCAGCACAATGCAGGATGCTAAGATCCGGGCCGTCGGGCTTCCAAACCTGAAGCCAATGAAGTCGGGGATCGTCAGCGATCCGAGACGCTCCGCAAAATGGCGGAGCCGGTTGGCGATGAGTGTCCAGGAGAGGAAAGTGAAGCCCACGACGCATGGAACGAGAAGGAGCCAGGGGGCTCCCCAGATGTAAGCCTGTCCGGCGAATCCCACAAAACTGTTGGTGCTGGAGTAGGTCGCAAAGAAGGAAAGGCCGATGGTCACACCCCCGAGAGCACGGCCTCCGACATAGTAATCAGCCAGGCTGCGGGTTTTTCTGTTTCCGATCCAGGCGTGGTAGGCCAGCGTGCCGGTGTAGAGGGCCAGCAGCAGATGAACCGGCCAGTATTCACGGAGACTTGTTAGTAGATCAGCCATTAACGCTCGTCCAAGTCACTCTGATTGAACCAGAACCAGGGTCAAAGTCAAAAGTCCAGGGTCGAAAGTCGAAAGCCAAAGGTCTCATGTCGTGGAACGTGGAACTTGGAACGTGGAACTCCTCGCGTCCAGCTTGAGTCGGGGAGATCGAAGCTGGGAGCGGAAGCGTACGATGCGCAGCCATGAGATTACGAGCAGCTCTCTTCGCCGGCGTTTTTCTTCTATTCCTCACCCTGTCTTTCTCGCCCCTCCCGGGAGCACAGAGTAACTCTACAGAGGGTGGGGGACCCTCAGTTGACCAGCTCCGTCAGGATCCGAGGGTGGTGGAGGCAATTGCCCTGTTCGAAATCTGGGCCGAGGCAATGGTCGCCTATGAGCAGCTGCCGGGCATGTCGGTAGGAGTGGTTTACGACCAGGATCTGGTCTGGAGCCGAGGGTTTGGATACGCAGACGTGGAGAGCAGGAAGCCAGCCACTCCCTCCACGATCTACAGTATCTGTTCCATCTCGAAGCTCTTCACCAGCATCGGGGTGATGCAACTCCGTGATCAGGGAAAACTGGGGCTTGACGATCTTGTGGCCGATCACATTCCCTGGCTGGACATCCAGAACACGTTTCCGGACGGTCCACCGATCACGGTCCGGAGTATCCTGAGTCACTCCTCGGGCCTGCCCCGGGAGACAGATCATTCCTACTGGAGCGGTCCCGACTTCCCATTTCCACCCCGGGAAGAGATCATCGACCGGATTACTCACCAGCAGACCCTCTATCCGGCCAGTACCTACTATCAGTACTCGAACCTGGGCCTGACCCTGGCGGGGGAACTCATCACCCAGCTTTCGGATCAGCCTTATGAGGACTACATGCGAGTGAGTGTTCTGAAACCAATCGGGCTCGCCGACACAACGACCCAGTTGCCGGAAGCTGAAAGAGGGAAGCGGCTCTCGACCGGGTACGCAGCCCTGGAACGGGACGGAAGCCGACAGCGGCTGCCCTTCTTTCAGGCGAAGGGGATCAGTGCAGCCGCCGGATACGCTTCAACAGTCGAGGATCTGGCCACCTTCGCTTCCTGGCAATTCCGCGCCCTTTCTGGCAAAGAGGATCGAGTTCTCAGTGGTCGAACACTGAGAGAAATGCAGAGAGTCCACTGGGTCGACGCAAACTGGAATGCCGAGAGTCACCGCGGTCTGGGGTTTAAAATCTGGAGAGAGCGCAACAGAACTTTGGTCGGACACGGCGGTGGCTGCCCCGGATACAGGACTCACCTCAGCCTCGACACAAAAAGCAAGGTGGCTGCCATCGTCATGATCAACGCGACCGGGGTCAGCCCCGGCCTTTTCACCTCCAGAGCACAGCAGTTGGTGGGGAGTGCTCTCACAGCCGCAGTGGAGGCACCCGGCAAAGGTAAGTCCCCCGACCCTTCACTGCAGAAGTACGTTGGTGTCTACCGCAGCATCTGGGGTGAAGAAGCGGTGGTGATCCGGGATGGAGAGCTGGCCCTTCTTTCGTTGCCCGGCGGAGATCCTCTGGGTTCAATGGGCAAACTCAAGAAGCAAGGCGAACACACTTTCCGGAGAGTACGGAAAGACAAGGAACCGGGCGAGGTGATCCGATTCGAGCTGGACGAGCAGGGACGTGTCACGAAGAAGTGGCAGCACGGGAATTATTCCGTCAAGGTAGAGTAAGCAAGGTGTGGACCGTGAAACGTGAAACGTGGACCGGAACTCAATCAGCCCAGACCTCCGTTTGGAAGGCAAGAAGTTCGACGTTCCCGGATCGCCAGGCCCCCATTCCCAGCCCTGCTTTGAGGCACAGGTTCGCGAGAAAGTCCTCCCGGTCCCATCCAAAGGCCAGCGGGACATGGGGCAGCAGAAGTCCTTTTTTCCCCCTTTGACAATCATGAGACCGTGCACTCCGACCTGAATCTGTTCCGGACGGATCGGATACAGTGGGGTCAAGGCACTGATCTCAATCTGCAGTTCGGGCAGTTCCTCGACAGTGACAGCAGCGAAGCGCGGATCTCGGGTGGCAGCAGCAATTGCCATCTGCTTGACCGATTCAATCAGAGGGCGCTCGGAGAGAAACTCTCCCAGACAACCCCGTAAGGCCCCGGAATCGCGCCGATGCAGGCTCACAAAGGCGCCCCTGTGTTCGAGCAACACGCTCGACTCCGTGCTGTGGGATGGGGTCCGGCCGGCAGTCAGATATTCAGTCAGGGCCAGCCGGGCAACACGGAGCAGCGCGTTGCGATCTTGCTCCGAGAGCTGTCCGCCGGGTCGCCGAGCGTCGTCCCTCTCTTCAGCCATACCCTCGCGTCGCAACTAGAGTAATCGAATCTTGAGGTCTCTGTACCAGACGGCGGCGCCGTGATCCTGCAGGACGATGTGGCCCTTTTTGTTCATCCCGTACTGCGGCCACTGGGCAAACTTGGACCTCGCGACCAGCTCTTTCCATTCGTCCGTCCACAACTCATACTCGACCAGTTTTTCCCCGTTGAGCCAGTGCTCGACGTGAGGGCCGTTGACTACGAGGCGAAGCTGGTTCCATTCTCCGACCGGCTTGACCACGTCCCTGGCCGGGGGATGGAGAGCGTAATTGCCTCCCGTCTGCTGGGAGTCTTCCAGATCAGGGTAGTACTCTTTGGCTCCGTCGAGCACCTGAATCTCGGGGCCGGTATGAAACTCCTGCTCGTGATCCTCAGTAACCCGGAACAGGACCCCGCTGTTGCCGCCCGCCGAGATCTTCCATTCCAACTTGAGCTCAAAATCGGCGTACTGGTCTACCGTCGTCAGGTCTCCGTAGCCTTCTCCGCCGTGCTCGGCATCGAAATGAAGCGTTCCATCCGAGGCTTCCCAGCCGGGGGGCGCCTCTTCCATGCGAAATCCTCGCCAGCCGGTCAAATCCGTGCCATTGAAGAGCAGCTTCCAGCCGTCCGCTTTTTCCTCATCGTTGAGCCCGTTCATGGTACTGGCGGGAACGGCCTCCGCGGATTGAGGCGGTTTCTCGGGTTGGGCCTCCTCTTGACAGGCTCCCAGCCCCAGGGTCAGGACCAGTACCGGTACCATCAGCAATGATCTCTTCTCAGTGTTTTTCATGGGCATCATCCGTTTCTCTGGTTGCTTTCCGTTTCTCGTACTCCTCAGCCGTCATCTTCCGGTTGTGCATCACCCACTCGCTATCTTCCAGAACACTGTACACTCTCTAGCATCTAGTGCACTGTCCGGAAAGTTCACGCCGCTACTTCGGGCGTCTTTTCGCCGACAGCTTTGTTGCGCTACATCGAAAGACTCCCGGCATTCCTGCGTCGCGCGCCTCACTGACGACGAAAATCCATCTCGAATTAACACCGTGAACTTCCCGGACAGTACACTAGGCCTTGGCTGCTCCGGTGTTTTCTGGTTTTCTGCTACTTCCATGTGGGAAGGTGGCTGAGCTGCTCCGCGGCTGGCAGGTAAGGATAGGAGGGTTAGAAAAAAGAGTCCGTTTCATAGGAGCCTCCCGCGGGGAGATTGCCCCGGCAAGGAAATTATGACAGAACTTGTGAGACTCGGATGAACTCAAGGCCCTGGTTGTGTCTTCTCTGCCTTGATCGACGATTTTCGTGGTGCTTGTTATGCCCGTCGTGGCAGGAACAACAAGATTGATGCAGGAGGCCGATCTGGCCGCCGCAGATCGGCTGACTCGATTAGCCTGCTGGAATCAGATCGAAGGGGACTGGCGGACCTGGTTGAAGCTCACGGAGGCCCGCGCATGGGTCACTGAGATCGACGGCCGCGTGGTTGGGAGCACGACGGCCATTCCCTATGAGAATCGCTTTGGATGGGTGGGGATGGTCCTGGTGGACCCCGACTTCCGCCGTCAGGGGGTAGCCACGAATCTGGTTCGCACGGCTCTCCACTACCTCGAGCGGAAGGGATGCCAGTGTCAAAAACTTGACGCGACATCAGAAGGGAAAGAGATCTACGAGAAGCTGGGTTTCCGGGTCGAGTACCAGGTGCAAAGATGGAGGCGTTCTGCAATGTCCCTGCCGGAGCCCCGAGAAGGTGGGCAGCTCGCGATGATCGGGCGCTCGCTTCCTCCCGGACTGGAAGCACTCGACCGGAGGGCCTTTGGAGCTTCGCGCCGGGAGCTCCTCAACCTGTTTCTGCACAATGGCTTCAGGGGCTACGCCTGCAGTGAACCCCAAACTCCTTCTGCTGCTGTGTCGAGACCGAATCTCATTCGGGGATATGGTTTTGGACGACCGGGTCGGGGGGCTGCCCAGATCGGGCCTCTGGTTGCGGTCAATCCGGGAGCGGCGGGTGAGTTGATGGACCGCCTTCGCCGGGACCTCGGCCAGAGCACAATCATTGCCGATGTGGCTGCCGGAAACCGGAAGGCCACGGACCTGTTGGAACGGCATGGGTTTTCCCCCGTCCGCCATCTGGTGCGGATGTTCCGAGGGCCGAACGTATTCCCGGGCCAACTCGAGGAGATTTACTGCCTGGCAGGCTTCGAGTGGGGCTAGCTTTCAACCTTCAACCTTCAACCTTCAACCTTCAACCCTCAACCTTGCGGGGGGTGACAGTTAGGCCCTGTAAACTGTTTGGCCATGATAGGCGGGTGTGTTCAAAAGAAGCTGCTTCACCGGCGCGTGCTCCTTTCCCTGGCAGCCTGGACGGGGCTCATTGCGCTCAGCTCAGGAGCCCAGGATCGGTTCGGCCTCGACATCCGAGACCGCTTGAGTCCGATGAATGTGAAGCGCCCCACGCGTCCCTTCACTCGCTACATTGTTCTGCACACGACCGAAGGCAAGGAAGAGGGTTCCCTCAGGAAGGTTCGTCAGCGGGGCGAAGCCCACTATTTTGTGGGGAAAAACGGCAGGGTCTACAGGATCATTCAGCGCTCGAAGATCGCCACCCATGCAGGTCGCAGCCTCTGGGACGGCAACAAGGTGATCGACAATCACTCCATCGGGATCGAAGTCGTTGGTTATCATGACCGGGACATCACAGCAGCACAGTACGCGGCGCTGGCCGAGCTTTTGCGACAACTGCAGTCCCTGTATGACCTCCCCGATCGGCAGATCTTGACTCATTCGATGGTCGCTTATGGGCGGCCCAACCCATTTCACCGCTATTACCACCGGGGTCGCAAGCGTTGCGGTATGATCTTTGCCAGGTCGGATGTACGACAGCGGCTGGGGGTTGTTGACAAGCCGGTCGAGGACCCTGAGGTCGCGGCGGGACGCCTTCGCGTGGCCGACCGGGAACTCCACGAATTTCTATACTCAGCCGTGCCCGCCCGGCAGCCGGCGCAGTCGAATGTGATTGCCCGCGGGGGTTCGGCCTGGACAATCGCACGTGAGAAATACGACAGTCCCTCCACGCTCTATCGCTTCCCCAACGGGAAAAAGCTGAGCGGTGATCAGATTAGAAACTGGGATCAAATCCCGGTCGGCACCAGGGTGGAAATCGGGCAGCCGGCTCCCAACGTGGAATTCGAAGGATTTGTGGAAGTCAATCAGGCGAACAGTGGTGCCCGCGGGATCGTAGGTGATGTGTTTGCAGAAGTGACTACGATCTATTTCCTACCCACCGGGCTGGTGCGCACCGGAGAAGACATCGAGGCGGATGCCGAAAGTCGCGCGGTGCTGGAGAACTTGCCGCCGGGCACCCGGATCCTGGTGGGGTATATCTACGGGGGCCACATCACACCGGGCCGATTCCCGAGTCAGATCGCGGGGGTCAAATGGAATTATCCTTCCACTTTTTATCGGCTGCCGAATGGCCGGATCTTGAGTGGAGATGAAATTGACCAACACCGAATCCCACGCAATACACTGGTCTTTTATCAGTCTTAACCGTTCCACGTTCCACGCTCCACGTTCCACGCTCCACGTTCCACGTGCTTCGGTAGCGATCTAATCTGCGTGGCGTGGAACGTGAAACGTTGAACTTGGAACGTGGCGCGAGCCATCAGTTCCCTTCTAACGGCGTAACCGCCAGGGTGGTGAATTCTCCGGGCTGGGAGCCCAGTTCAACGGCCACCGCAGCAATTCGACCGTTGAGCACTCGAGCCAGCAGCGATCCGACGAAGGGGGTCTCCACACTCTCAAACAGTTCGGTAAAGAACCGGGCCAGATGCCCTTTCGGAGGGAGTGAGACCATGCTCTCTGCACCTTCGATCGAGTCCCCGAATGAATCGAGCAAACTGAGCTCAATATCCACTTCTCCCTCGGATGGATTCATGAGGGCGACTCCGGTGTCGATGCCATTCTCGTTCCGGACCGGAACCAGAAAACCACCCATCAGGGGGCTGGACTGGACCCCTGCGATACCAATGCCTGGAATCTCGAAGCGGACGAGTCCACCCAGAATGTCGTTCGAATTGATGATGGCCGATCCGACCAGAGGTTCCTCCCCGGTCGTCACGATGCTCACTCGACCCAGGGGGGCAATCGAGAAATCGACCCGGTCCACCGGGATGCCTTCTCCGGCGATGCTGGTCTCGAGTGCCCCGCTGATGGAAACAGGAGTGGGCATGGGTTCCCCCGCGTCGTCATAAAATCGGGAGGTGGCGAACTGCTCGAGGGCACCGGCCGGGTTGCTGACCAGAATCTCAGAGACCACATTCCCGCTTCCGAACTGGGCCAGAAGGATGGGAGGCGGAGCAGAAGAAATCAGTTGTCCGCTGATGACGATGAGATTTCCAACATCCTCTGTCTCTTCTGCAACGCCGTTTCCGGTCATCTCGTTGGTGATGAGATCGGTCAGACCGTCACCGTCAAGATCGCCGGCTGAGGCGCTATAGCAGAGCGTATCTCCGCGGTCGCTCCCGGCGCTGCCTCTGGCGCCCTGAATCTCGGTGATCCGCACAGTATCCGGAGAGGGGAGCCGGCCGGGGCCGGTGTCGATGAACTCGGGCCATCCACCCTGCTGCCCGAAAAGGACGTGGACGGCTCCCGCCGAGTTGCGGCCCTGAGGGTCAGCATGTGGAGATCCGACTGCCACATCGCCCAGCCCATCGCCATCGAAATCGCCTACCGCGGCTGTGTCCGAACTGATGGCTCCTGCACCGGTCCCTCGAATACTGGTGAGCCTGACACCCTTCGGAAGGGCCCCGAGAGTGAACTCCTGCGACTTCATTGCAGGTGCGTTGTAAAGGACGTATCCCACTCCTGTGAATCCGGGGGGGACCCCGAAATCTCCCACGAAAAGGTCGTTTACCTGGTCGCCGTCGAAGTCCAGGCCGCCGACCATTTCCTCACCGAAAATGACATTCGCAACTGCCCCGTCGATGATCGAGTGGGTGCCGGGAAGGTTGGAAAAGTCCAGATCAGCGCCGTCCCAGGGCTGCGCAGGAAAGTTATCGTCCCAGGCGATGTAGACGGTCCCGTTCGCGGAGCCTCCGCTGGCTTGCGAGGTCGTTCCCCCGGCCGGTTGGATAGCAGCTCCTCCCCGATTGAGCGCGGCGGCGGCCAGCACTTCTCCTCGACCGTTCCCGTCCAGATCGGCGATCAAGCAGGTGGCACCCGTGTGGTATCTCCCCGAGCCCGCCGGAGGGAGGATCCGTCGGATGTGACCCTGGAGAGCGGGATCGTCCAGCTCGATCTGGCTGGAGGCCCGCAGGTGGTCTCCTCCACGGATGACATAGACCGCACCGCTATTGAAGGAGACGAACTCGCCAGCTTCGTCTTCCTGGTCGGCAGCGACTACGATGTCGGCGATTCCGTCACCATCCACATCTCCTGTTCGCATCCACATCCCAAATCGGTCACCGCGATCTCGACCGATGATCGTGAATATGGTCAATTCCGCAGGAGGCTCACGGAGATCGAGGAATTGCAGACCGGCTGCGAAAGATCTTACCTCGGAACCTCCCACGATCACGGAAAGCGCTCCCGCTCCGACTCGGCCGAGTAGACCCGGAGAGTAGTTCTGTCGTCCCACCAGAAGATCGGCAATCCCGTCGCCGGTGACGTCATCGATCCAGATCTCATTCCCGGCGGCCTCTCTTTCCACATCGCCTGCGATCCTCAAGAAGGAGGCCTGATTTCGGGAGGTGTCAACGGACCAGCCGATGTGACCCCTACCGAAGACAAGATTTACTTCCCCCGCGCCGCTTCGGCCGAGCGGGCTGGCTCGTATGAAGGCAACTCCCAGATCTGGGTAGCCATCTCCGTCCACGTCACCCGGGCCTGCTACCGGGAGGCCCAGGTTGCCCTGGCCCACGCTCCCGTAGACTCGGATCAGCGCATCCCGGCCCGGATCAAGGGAGCGGATGTCCAGAATCCTCTGAGCCTGGGCACGAAGCAAGGCGGCCTAGAATAAGAGAGAGAGAAGGATAAAGAAAGGGGATTATATACGAAAGTGCCGAACTAAGCTAGACGTGCAATATCGCATTGGCATACACTTACAGTCCTGACGGAAGCTGAAATGATGATGGAAATTGCCGAAGCTGCTGTTGAGCGAAAGCAGTGCTCGGACAAAATGTCCTGCTATGAGGCTCGGCTCAAGACGGCGCTGCAGTCCCTGTCTGTATTTCTAGATCCAGAAAAGAACCCACTGAGCGAAGACAACCAGCGGTTATTAGGTCTTGCGTCAGACCCCCGCGCGGATGCCAAGGGATATATCGAGGCAAAGAAGCGTGCGGACGAACTCGCGGGATTTTTGAAGAAGCACAACGCCCTTTAGCAACTCGCCCCATGGTCAGCGCGACACTCGCCGTCAAACTTTCCTTGTAATTCCCCTAATTTGGAATCAATTCGACGAACCCACGCTCCACTATTCTGGTGCGCCCAATGGCTGGACCAGAGACCGTCCCCGGAGCGCACATTAGATCGTCATCCGACCGGGGGAGACGCTCCGACGCCAGGATGTATTGACGGAGTTCCTCTTGATTTTTCTTGGGAAGCCGAAGATAGGAAGCCCGGTCATTCTCGGGTAGGTGGAACAGCAGTTCTTCAAGTTTCAAGGCCATTGTGACCCTCCTTTTAGAGAGCCACTTGACTTGAAACAGGATAACGGTACAATCGTAGCACCGTCTCGCGAACGTACCTGCTGTGGCTCTCAAGTTTGTTAGCAGGGCTAAAGACCGGGCCACACCAGCCCGGTTTTTTTGCGTCAGGGGCTATTCTATCACTCTAGCCAGAGGGCAGATAAATATGTAAATTCCAAGCACTTCTGCTTGACATTATCGGCACTCTCCTGTAATATTATAGCCATGATGAAAAAGGCTCCGGGAAAGTCACACCGCAAAGGAATCACCCTCAAACAGATCATGCAGCAGTTCCCCGATAACAGGACGGCTGAGGCATGGTTCATCGAGAATCGTTGGCCGAGTGGCGTGTGTTGCCCACATTGCGGATCGCTGAACGTGCAGACCGGATGCCAGCACAAGACCATGCCTTTTCGCTGCCGTGAGAAGTTGTGTGCCAAGCGGTTCAGTACCAAGACTGGCACGGTGATGGAAGGATCTAAGATTGGCTATCAGGACTGGATCATAGCCATGTTCCTAGTGACTACTAACCTAAAGAGCGTGTCCAGCATGAAGCTACACCGAGATCTAGGGATCACGCAAAAATCTGCATGGTTCCTGGCTCACAGGCTCAGGTCTGCTCTCTCGCAGGATGGTAAACTGTTCGCTGGCCCGGTGGAGGTCGATGAAACCTACATGGGCGGCAAGCGTCGCAACATGAGCAATGCCAAGCGCAAGGCTCTGGCCGACACTGGCAGGGGAGTGGTTGGAAAGGTTGCGGTGGTCGGAGCCAAGGATCGTGCCACGAAACAGGTTGCAGCCAAGGTCGTAGCATCCACCGACAAGGAAACGCTGCAAGGCTTTGTGAAGGATCACACGGCAGTCGGAGCAACCGTCTACACGGACGACGCGAAGGCATACGACGCGTTACCGTTCAATCACGCGGTCATCAAGCACTCGCTATCGGAGTACGTAAAGGGCGATATTCACACCAACGGAATCGAGTCTCTGTGGTCGATGATCAAGCGGGCGCACACGGGAACATTCCACAAGCTGTCCCCCAAGCACTTAGACCGCTACGTGCAGGAGTTTGCCGGACGCCACAACATGCGCGAGCAGGACACAGCCGAGCAGATTGCGAGCATTCGCAGAGGAATGGAAGGCAAGCGGCTACGCTACAAGACACTGATTGCGGATAACGGACTGATTTCAGGGTCGCGGGCGTGAGCCTGAACGTCGCCAACCGCACCCTGTTCACCGGTGATAATCTGGACGTGATGCGCGGGATGAACTCCGAAAGCGTCGATCTGATCTATCTCGACCCTCCGTTCAACAGTAACCGCACCTACTCGGCCCCTATCGGCTCTGAGGCAGCAGGAGCAGCCTTCAAGGACACCTGGACCCTAGACGATGTTGATGAGGCTTGGCACGGCGAAATAGCCGAGCAAAACCAGGCTGTCTACTCGGTCATTGGCGCGGCCCGCGAAGCACACGGGAAGGGCATGAAGTCTTACCTGATTATGATGGCCGTGCGGTTGCTTGAGATGCGCCGGATTCTGAAGCCTACCGGCTCGATCTATCTGCACTGCGATCCCACGGCAAGCCACTATCTCAAGTTGTTGCTCGATGCTGTGTTTGGATCTGAGAATTTCAGGAACGAGCTTAGCTGGAAACGCTCAAATCCAAAGAGTCTATCGAAGGTCAACTTTCCGAACTGCCGCGATATCATCCTTCGTTATGCAACGACCGATCAGTGCGTGTTTTACCAGATCTACAGAGCACATGACCCGAACTATGTGAAGAAGGCATACAAATATCGGGACTCCATAGGGCAGTACCGACTATTGCCACTACTGAACCCAAACGATGACAGACCTAACCTGACATATGAATTCTTAGGCGTCAAAAGGGTATGGCGGTGGACTCAAGAGCGGATGCAACAGGCGTATGAAGATGGTGTCGTTGTACAGCTTAAACCCGGAGCTGTGCCCCAGTACAAGAAGTACCTACACGAGTCAAGAGGTCGTACAGTCACCAACGATTGGAACGACATACTTCAGGTGGCTGGCTCAGAATCTATTGGCTATCCGACCCAGAAGCCCCTCAAGCTCCTGGACCGAATCATCAAATCCAGCAGTAATGAGGGAGATATGATCCTAGACCCGTTCGCCGGATGCGCCACAGCTTGTGTTGCTGCTGAACGCCTTCAACGGCAATGGGTAGGAATCGATTTGTCCCCGTTGGCCGCCAAGCTGGTTAACTCACGCTTGCAGAAGGAAATGAGACTGTTCTTTGATATTCACCACCGAACGGACATACCGCATCGGACGGATCAGGGAGACCTTCCCAGCTACAAGACGCACCGACACACGCTCTATGGCCGCCAGGAAGGTGTTTGTGGTGGCTGTCAGGTCATGTTCCCGTTCCGCAATATGACGGTGGATCACATGGTTCCTCAATCCAAGGGAGGAACCGATCACTTGGATAACCTGCAACTGCTATGCGCCGCCTGCAACTCGACCAAGGGAACAATGAATCAGACCGCTTTCGTTGCCAAGCTGAAAGCACAAGGAATTCGAGACTGAAAAAGGAGCAAGGAGCAATGGCAAAGAAACCCGATCAACCACCGACCAGAACGGTCGATGTCGTGGACCCATCCTACCAGCCAAACCGTGAGCAGCTACGCGAGGACTTGCGCGTGGATGCTACGTTCGAGGAACTGTCAAAGGTCGTGGTCCAGCCGGTCAAGGTACGCTACGTCAAGCCGACGAAGCCGAAGCGCTGACATCTAGATCATCCAGCCGGAAAAACAGTGGTTCCAGTGCGCGGCGGATGACCTGCCAGCGCTTGTATTGCCCTTCCCCATTGATCTGAAAGAGGCAATCCCCATCATCGTCTAATGTCAGCGTCAAGCGGAGCGGATCATTGTGCTTAAATCCAGTCACCATAATGCAGCCATCTTCGGCCTTGAATACAACACTGGAACGTCCCGAGCTCACATGAATAATTCCGACACCTTCATGAAATTTCCATTTTTCAGGATTGCTTGGATAATCTGAATTCCTTTGTTTCGTATTTCTTCTCACATCACTCTTGAGTTTCTCGAATTCAAAATAAACAGAACAATCACCCAAAGCCTTAACCCAGTCGAAGTCATGATCCTTTGGGCTGTTCATAAAACCACACTATCAAAAGCGCCATGTCTACTCAATTTGTTGGGCGTCACAGCTTCGGCACTCTCGTATATAATCCCCTAAAGAAAACCCGTGTTGCGGTCCTGCGCGTGAGTGCCATCTACGTTGTCAACTCCTGGTTCACCCCGGGCCTGCCCCGAGAAATCAACCCAGCCTACTTTACCAGTTTCTCGGCGCCCGGTGCCCTGGCGCCCCCGTGGTACTTCCACCACAGGCTGCTAGTGTACTGTCCGGAAAGTTCACGCCGCTACTTCGGGCGTCTTTTCGCCGACAGCTTTGTTGAGGGGTGTACCGTTCTTTCTGTAATTTGAGGAAGGTGAGCTAAAAGGATCAGAGGTCTGGGGCAGGATTTCTCCAAAAACTCAAGACAAGAGCAAGGAGGATCCGAATGACCCCAGACCCAGAACAGAGGCTACCACGAGAATTGTTGAAAGAACTGATCGAAGAAGGCAGCGACGCGTTTCGAGGAGTGTTGGAGAAACTGCTCAACACCGCCATGCAGATGGAACGAGAAGAGTTTCTGGGAGCTCGACGCTGGGAGCGGAGCGAGCAGCGTCGAGACCACGCCAACGGGTACAAGGCCAAGACGCTGTCAACTCGAGTGGGACAGCTTCAAATCCGGATTCCACAAGTACGTCACCTGGACTTCTATCCCCGATCCCTGGAGCGAGGGTGCCGCTCGGAGAAAGCCCTGAAGCTGGCCATCGCCGAGATGTACGTGATGGGCGTGTCGACGCGCAAGGTCACTGAGATTACCGAGCAGCTGTGCGGCACCGAGATCTCCGCCAGCCAGGTCTCAAGAATCTCCAAGCTGCTGGACGACGAACTCGAGCAGTTTCGCAACCGCCCTTTGGGCAGCTATCCAGTTGTGTACCTAGATGCCCACTACGAGAAGGTCCGTCGCCAGGGCAGCATTCAGGATGTGGCCGTCTTGAAAGCGACCGGAGTCAACTGCTGGGGCAAGCGGGAGGTGATTGGGGTCAGCTGCCGACTCAGCGAGGCGGAGGTCCACTGGCGAGAGTTTCTGCAGCAGCTTCAAAAGCGTGGTCTGGAGGGTGTGCAGCTGATTGTCAGCGATGACCACTCAGGACTACGAGCTGCCAGAAGAGCTGTCTTTCCTTCAGTGCCCTGGCAACGCTGTCAGTTTCACCTGAGCCAGAATGCTCAGCGATACGCCCGCCGATCCGACCAACGTGCCGCCATCGCCACTGACATTCGAGACATCTTCAATGCCCCGTCTGGAGGCGAAGCTGAGGCGATGCTTCGGGCCAGAGTCGAGCAATACTACGACCGCAACCCGGAGCTGGCCGATTGGATGGAGACCAATCTGCCGGAAGGCTTTACGGTCTTTCGTTTTGCACGTTCTACCTGGCGGCGCATTCGCACCAACAACGGGCTGGAGAACCTAAACCGTCAGATTCGCCGGCGTACCCGGGTCGTCGGTATCTTTCCAAACACCGAGTCCGCACTACGACTCATCACCGCTGTCGTCGAGGAGATTCACGAAGACTGGCTGATCGGGAAACAGTACCTCAGCCTGGTCGATTTCAAACCACAGGAGAATCCGATCTCAGATCACTCTCAGTCAAATTACAGAAAAACAGTTGCTTAGCCGCTTTGTTGCGCTACCTCGAAAGACTCCCGGCATTCCTGCGTCGCGCGCCTCACTGACGACGAAAATCCATCCCGAATTAACACCGTGAACTTCCCGGACAGTACACTAGTGCAGGTACTACAATGGGTGAGAATCGGCCCCCTGGAAGGGGCAGCCAAACTCGAGAAAGGAGCACGCTTCTGAGGAACACAATTCTGGTTGTTGATGATGAGGAACTGGAGCGGTTATCGATTCAAGAGGCTCTCCTGGCCGACGGACACAAGGTGATCACAAGTGCTTCCGGAAGCCATGCCAGAGAGTTACTGGCGTCGCGAGAGGAGAACATCAAGCTGGTACTCCTTGATTGGATCATGCCTGACGTGGACGGCATCGAGGTCTTGAAATGGATCCGAAGGCAGCGTGAGCTGGAGAATGTTGAAGTCATCATGGTGTCGGCCCGAATTGACCCGGCGGATGTAAAAAGGGGGGTCGGGGCCGGGGCCTACCATTATTTGACCAAGCCCTTCGAGTTGAGTGAATTGCAGGCCCTGGTGCGAGCGGCTCTCCGGAACTCCCGGATGAAAGAATCGCTGGCCAAGGAGATTGCCAGAAGCGAGAAAGCTTTCCGCTTGCTGGAAAAAGCCACTTTCGTTCTTCGCACCGTGGACGAGGCCGAGTCTCTGGCAGCGGGTCTGGCCTCTGCCTGTGCGGCCGACAAGGGTGTGGGTCTAATGGAGCTGTTCGTCAATGCGATTGAGCATGGCAACCTCGGGATCGGCTATGCGGAGAAAAACCGACTCGTCGGGGAGGGAATTCTCAGTGAGGAGATCGAGCGGCGATTGGAACTTCCTGAGAACCGGGATAAGAAGGTCACGGTCGAGATCGAGAAATTGGGCGATCACGCTACCGTCACGGTCGAAGACGAGGGGCCGGGGTTCGATTATGAAAAGTATCTTGACTACGAAGAGGACCGCTCCCTGCACGCCCATGGGCGGGGGATTTTGCTGGCGGGAACCCTGTTTGATCTCACTTACTTTCCACCCGGGAATCGTGTTCGGGCCTTGATCCGGATGGACGATTCTGGGTGCTAGACGTTCCAGCGTTCCAAGTTCCAACGTTCCAGGTCTTGGAATCTGAAAAGGTCGGCGGCAAGACCTGTCTCTTTGTTGGATCGTCAGGTGAAGGCGGTCTTGCTCTTGCCGAGGAACGGCAGTGAGCGAAGTGAACAAATCTGGAATCGCAAGCGGAGGTTACTTTGGCCAAGACTGTCTTCATTTTCCGTCACGGCAAATCGGATTGGAATGCGGCTTATTCCACGGATCATGAGAGACCGGTGGCTCCGCGCGGACGCAACGCCGCCCGTTTGATGGGCTGCTTTGTTCGTGACAGCGACCAGATTCCAGACCTGATCATCACCTCATCCGCCCTCCGAGCGCGCTCAACGTCCGAACTAGCAGTTGAGACGGGGGGATGGCAGTGTCCCCTGGAGGTCGAACCCCGTCTCTATGGGGCTCACGCCTCCACCGTCCTCGAACTTGTACAGGCACTGTCCGATAGTTTGGCGAGTGTCATGCTGGTCGGGCACGAACCGACCTGCTCAGCTTCAGTAGGCTTGCTATCTGGGCTGGGGAATATACGTTTCCCGACGGCTGCCATGGCTCGGATTGATTTCGACGTCGATTCGTGGGAGCGGATCCGGGCCGAAAGCGGGCAACTCATCTGGCTGCTGCCGCCTAAGATACTCAAGCGGATGGTATAACGTGGAACGTGGAACGTGGAACTCGACAAGGCCTCAGGGCAGATACCGTGCCAGTGACTTCTGGATCTGGAGGAAGCGATGATCCTCTGCCTGTTCCTGCCCCATCTGGATGAAATCGGACGCAAACTCCTGAACCTTACCGCTTTCGTCAATCACCAGCCGCAACTGGCCCAGGTAGCGCCCCTCGTCCACGCTGGAGAGAATCACCGCATTGTTCACAACCCTGGGTTCGTGCAGCCGGTAAATGTCCTCAGTGGTTAAAACGGCAATGATCTCCGGGTGATCCCGGGCCAACTGGTCGAGAGTTGAATCTTCGGGCCGCTGAGGAACATCGGCAAGGACGACCAGAAAGTCCGCTTCCTTCAAAACCTCGGTCTTGATCTCTTGAACAGCCTGCGACGGGTTCTCGCCCCGGAAGCCCGAGTTGGGTGAGACTTTCCGGGGGTCACTGATTCCCAGGAAGCCGATTCGAAGCGCTTCCTCGCCCTCAAAGATCCGGTAGCGGGCTGGGCTGGGCCGGTGCGGATCCACAGGGGAGAGATTCGTAGAAATGAAGCGCTCACCAAGATCGGAGGCCGCCACGTCGTCCCAGAGAAAGAGGTCGTGGGGGGAAAGGTTTACCACGCTGACCGGAAGATCTCGAATTGCGTTCAGCATTTCGGGGTTGATATGAGCGGCACTGGGGCCTCTCGGCATCAGAATTCCACCCGCATCCACATGAATGATTGCCGAGTTGTTCCCGGCAGCGTAGTGAGTGGCGTAGGCTGATCGCCGCGAGAAACCTCCGGAGGGATCGGTGTTGCAGCCGCAGGGGCCGTAATTGCCCCGGATCAGACCAGTGAAAAAGATCGTAACTTCCGCCGTCTTCCGGTCAGAAGCGTGACCGCTGCAGTAAAACGATAGCAGAATCAGTACCCCTGGCAGAAAGCAGGGGCCCCTGCAGACGCGTGCAATGGAGCGAATCATCCTAAGGACTCCCTTTCATAAGCACTAAGGGGAGAGATGCAAGTGTGCGGGCCAGGTTGCAAAACACTCACTCTACGCGTTGTAGTTCCACCAGTTTCGCTTTCTCGAGGTCACGGACGAATTTCTCCACGGCGCGCAGCGACACAGGTTGAGTTGCCGCTGAAAGGTCGTTTCGTATCTGCAGAATCGAACGGTTTCCGTCGATCAGATTGACGAGCAGATAGAGATCCAATTGGGAGGCCTCCGCAGTCGAGTACCAGACCCGAGCCTCTTCACCCAGCAGCCTTTCCGGCACTCCCCCGGCAAGCGGTCCTCTGGTCAATCTTCGGGGGATCACCTTGGAAGCCTGACGTTCGGGTTCAATCAGGATCGTCGGGATCGGAAGTCGGCCCGCCCGCTGATAGAAAATAGCGTGCAAAGTACGCCTCTGGAGCTCAGCCTGCCCCTCCAGGCTTTGTGTCCAGGTGTCCACCAGGCGCCGGGTCAGCTCAAACGGAGCGAAATCGAGAACACTTCTCAAAGCCAGTGTCTCGCGGTCCAGAGCGAAGTCGATGACTCTCTTGGCTTCGTGATAGTTGACTTCCAGAACCTCAATCGGCGCTGCCAGGATCAAGGAAACAGCTTTCCGCGTGTCCTGAATCAGTCGAGCCTGGGCGTTGGCGGCGACGAGGCTGGTCAGAGCGAGGCTTTGATCCTGGGTCAGTGTCGCCAGCGTCCAGAAGACAGAGGTCGCGATCAGTTCAGCCCTCTCGAGTTCCAGCGGATCGACTTTGTCGGGAGTGTCCTCGGTGGTGTGATGGGTGTAATCAGGCCAGTGTCCCAGCATCATGGAAGGGACACCCACGGCTCCGTCATTGAAGATGACGTGATCGCTGCCCGGGCTGAAGGGTGTGATCCTGTAATTGAAGTTGCTCCTCGATCCACCCGGGGTGGTGATTTCCTGCCGGTCAACTCGCTCGGCAATGACAGATGTCAGATCGGTGAGCACGCTGCTGATCGTGGGTGGAGTCCAGGTGATGTTCATTCGGCTGTGGAGAAGATCCAGGTTCTCTCCCACCATGTCCAGGTTGAGATTGGCCAGGACATCCCCGCCCAGCCGCGGTCCCCTGAGTTCGGGATGGGAATCCAGATAGGCCATGGTCCCGTAGAACGCCGGCACCCAGAGGAAGCGAATCGTTCTCTTGGGACGAGGAAGCTTCCCGAGCCGGATGAGACTGTCCAGCGCTCGTGCCATGTCGAGCAGGGCTGCACTGCCGCTGGCGTTGTCGTTGGCCGACTCCTTGGGATGATCCAGATGAGCCGTGAACACCAGTTCCTGGTCGGAGTTCTCGCCGCCCGGGATCAGGGCCACTATGACCTCCATTCGCCAGGGCTCCAGGCCTCTCCCCACGACCTTTCCATCCAGGACGACCTTCTTGCCCTCCGCCAGCAGGCTCTGCAGAAGACGTCCCTGCCGGTTGCTGATATTGAAGCCGAACGTCACCCTGGGGATTTCTTCGGTTCGCGGCCACATTCCGGTGTACCCGATCATGTCGGGGTGCTCGGCTGCCCGGGAATCATCCAGGTAACAGACCACGGCTGCCGCCCCATACTTGAGGACAGCCAGGCGGTGGACGTCGCCTCCGTACCCTGTGGCGAGAACGAACTTCCCTGTGACGTCGATGCCGTTGTAGTCAGAGTCCGCAGCGCCGGCCCCGACATCCACCAGTTCAGCACGCGCATGTCCGGCGTTGGAATAGGTGATGACGCTCATTCCGATTTCGGGATAGCGGACCAGCAGCTGATCCGATGGCTGGATCATTCGCAGCTCAGCCGAGTCGATGTCCCACCCGGACGGTGACTGCCATGTCTGATAGACCACTTTCCCGTCTGAGGGGAAGCTCTCGATCCAGGCTCGATCCTCCTGGAAACCGAACTCCCTGAGCGTGGTTAGAACGTACTGGGCGGACTCGGAATACCCGCGAGACCCCTGGATGCGATGAAACCGGGTGATTTCGATAACGTGGTTTTTGGCCAGTTGGCCCGACAATTCATCTAGCAGCAACTCGAAGACCTCAGTCGGAGGGAGATCCAGCCGGGACTGTGCTTGCATGGGAGCGGAGAAGAGAAGGACACAGAGGCTGCCTGCGGTCCACCGCTTGATGTGCTCCACCACCTTTCTTGCCACCCTGCCACCTCTTTTGGGTACCATGCTAATGCTATTCTGCTGGCTACTATTCTAACCCGGGCACGTCAAAGAGGTGTGTGTGATGGGACAAGGACAGAATCGTAAGGACCTTCGACGATGAAACGACTCGTAATGTTTGGCGGTGTCGCCTGGCTGATGCTGGGTTGCGGAAAAGTGAATCCCCGACCGGCGATGGCCGATGTAAATGACATTGTACGGGGGCGAAGCGGCTATTCAGTTGACTGGGTCGAGGACCCGGCCGAGTTCGAGAAGAGAAGGGAAGCCGTGTCGACTCTTCTCCAGGAGCCGCTCACGACCGAGACGGCAGTTCAGATCGGCATTCTCAACAATCGCGAACTGCAGGCAGAACTGGAGGAGATTTCCATTGCACAGGCGGATCTGGTTCAGGCTGGACTGGTCTCCAATCCCAGCTTCCGACTCGGGATCCTGTTTCCCCACTCTTCGGGGCACGTGAACAAACAGGAGGTCTCCCTGACCCAGGATCTGCTCGATTTTGCGCTGCTTTCTCCGCGCAAGAAAATTGCCGTCAATGAACTGGAGCGAACCAAGCTCGTTGTGGCAACTGAGCAGCTGGACTACATCGCGGAAGTCAAACGGGCGTTCTACTCCCTCCAGTCTACGGTGCAGCTGGCGAATCGGTTGAAACTGATTCTGGAGATCAATGAAGCGGGTGCCGACCTGGCACAGAAACAGCGTGAAGCTGGAACTCTGAACGAACTCGACCTGGCCAACCAGCAGGCACTTTATCAGGAGAGCAAGGCCAGTCTGGCCCAGGCAGAGATTCAGGTTCGACTCAACCGGGAACAGGTGAATCGCCTGCTCGGGCTGTGGGGTGATCTCACCAAATGGGAGATCGTGGAAGAACTGCCGCCCATTCCGGAGGAGGATTTGTCCCTGCCCGAATGGGAGACCATCGCTCTGGAGCGAAGACTTGACCTGGCAGCTTCGAGACTCGGAGTCAACATCCTGCGCAAGGCCCTTTCACTCAAGAAGAAAACACGCTTCTTTCCCGTGGGAATCGAGTTTGGTGTTGCCCATGAGCGCGAGCCGGAAGACATTCGCATTACCGGCCCGACCCTCAATATCGCGCTGCCGATCTTCGATGTAGGACGCACCTCGATAGCCAGACTCGAGTACCAGATACGACGGTCGGAGAGACAACTGGAGGCCCTGACCACCAACGCGCGAGCCGACGTGAGGGAGGCCAGAGACTGGCTGATTGCCTCGCGAGAGCTGGCTCGCTACTATCGAGAAACGTTGCTTCCCCAGCGAGTGCGAATCCTGGATCTGACTCAGCGTCACTATAATATGATGCTCAAAGGAACCTATGACCTCCTGATGGCCAAGCAGAACGAAGTCTCCACGGAACGCTCCTATGTGGAGGCATGGAGGGACTACTGGCTGGGGCGAACCCAGCTCGAGCGTGCAGTCGGAGGGACGCTGAGCCTCTCTGTCCCACCTCTGCCGCAAGCGAGCGGAGGGGCCGGCGCAGGTGCCAAACCGGAGAATACAAAGGAGAATTGAAAATGAAGATCGATCGTCGTCGTTATCTCAAAGGGGCGGCCGCCCTGGGCGGCGTTGCCACGCTTGTGAGCAGGCTTGGCAGCGTCCTGGGTCGCTCAGAGGAGGAAGATGCCGACCCGAGAGTGGCCGCCGGATTCACTCCCGTTGTCACTCCCAATGGAACCACGCTGCCCTGGGTCATGAAAGACGGGGTCAAGGAGTTTGAACTTGTCGCGCAGCCAGTCAAGAGGGAGTTCGCGCCGGGAATGGAAGTGGACTGCTGGGGCTACAACGGGCTAACCCCGGGTCCGACCATTGAAGCTGTGGAAGGGGACCGCATTCGGATTCTGGTGAGTAACGAACTCCCCGAGCACACCTCGATCCACTGGCACGGAATCTTCCTTCCCAACGGCATGGATGGTGTCGGTGGCCTGACCCAGAAGCAGATCATGCCGGGCGAGACCTACGCCTATGAGTTCACCCTCGAGCAGCACGGGACCTATATGTACCACCCCCACGCCGACGAGACGGTGCAGATGGCCATGGGGATGATGGGGTTTCTCATCATCCATCCCAGGGTCCCTCCCGACCCTCCAATCGACCGTGACTTCTGTATCTTCCTGGCGGAATGGCACATCGATCCCGGGACGTCCAAGCCGAATCCGAACATCATGACGGATTTCAATACTTTCACCTTCAACAGTCGGGCCTTTCCGGGGACCGAACACCTGATTGTCAAGAAGGATGATCGAGTGCGACTCCGCATTGCCAACCTGAGTATGGACAGCCATCCCATACACATTCACGGTCACCGTTTCTGGATCGTGGAGACGGACGGAGGCCAACTGGACCCAACGGCCTATTGGCCGGAGACCACTGTGAACGTTCACCCGGGCAGCACCAGAGCGGTTGAGTTTGTCGCCGATGCCCCCGGTGACTGGGCTTTTCACTGTCACAAGACACATCACGCCATGAACGCGATGAGTCATGACATTCCCAACATGATGGGAGTCGACCAGCAGAGCGTCTCAGGTAAGATCCAGCGCCTGGTTTCCGGATACATGGCCATGGGCTCTACGGGTATGGCTGAGCACGCCCTCCACGCGGAGCACATGCCAGGAGTACCCAACACACTCCCGATGATGACGGGACAAGGTCCTTTCGGACCCATTGAAATGGGCGGAATGTTCACGGTGGTCAAGGTCAGGGAGGGTTTGACCAGCTACCAGGATCCGGGCTGGTACCAGCACCCGGAGGGGACCGTTGCCTGGAAAGTGAAAGGAGCGGCCCAGGCCGAACACCACCATCACTGATTAGCCCGGGTTATTCACCAGTTCCCACGCTGCAGCAGAAAAGATGTGAATGATCCCTAGTGCACTAGGCCAGCGAGCCGTCTGCAGGGAGAAACAGGAGATTGTAAAGAATCGAATCGGTAATCGCCCTCCAACTGGCCTCGATCACATTGGGGGAAACTCCGACGGTCGACCAGGATTCGATCCCGTCGGTCGATTCGATGAGAACCCGCACTCGGGCTGCTGTTCCCTCCCGGGCATCCAGGACGCGGACCTTGTAATCGATGAGGCGAATCTTCTCCACCTCGGGAAAAAAACGCGCAACGGCTTTCTTGATGGCCCGGTCCAGGGCGTGAACCGGACCATTGCCGTCGGCCGCTGTATGCTCCTCCGAGCCCTCCACCGAGACCTTGACTGTGGCCTCACTCAAGAACTCTCCCGAAACCTGGTCAATATAGACTCGAAAACCTGTGAACTCGAAGGGATCCCCCTTGTGCTCTCTAAACTCGCGAACCAGCAACTTCAGGCTGGCGTCCGCCCCCTCGAATTGAGAACCCTCGAATTCGAGTTCCTTGATCCGTGCAAGCAGAGCTTCCAGGTCAATGGACTCGGGCTCCAGGCCAAATTCTCGCAGCTTGTAATTCAGGCTGCTCTTGCCGGCCAGGTCCGAAATCAGAACCCGGCGGCTGTTGCCAACGCTGGAAGGATCCACGTGCTCATAAGTCCGCTCGTCTTTCATCAGGGCACTTACATGAATGCCTCCCTTGTGGGCAAAAGCGCTATTGCCAACGAAAGGAAGGTTATGGGGAACGGCTATGTTTGCGATTTCTCCCACAAAATGGGAAGCGGAAGTGAGCTGCAGGAGTGCATCCGCTCCGATACCAGTACGGTTTTCCATTTTCAGCTCGATGATGGGAAGAATGGAGGTGAGATTCGCATTTCCCGTTCTTTCACCCAGGCCGTTCATGGTTCCCTGCACCATCGCTGCGCCGGCTTCGACCGCGGCAATGGTGTTGGCCACACCCAACTCGCAATCATTGTGAGTGTGGATTCCCACATGATCAAAGCGGGAGGCTACTTCGCGGGTGACCCTGTGAACCGTGGAAGAAAGGGCGCCTCCATTGGTGTCGCAGAGGACGATCCAATCGGCGCCCGCGTCCTGAGCTACCTCCAGGACCTGAAGCGCGTAGTCGCGATTGCCAGCGTAGCCATCGAAGAAATGCTCGGCGTCGAAAACGATTTCCTTTCTCCGCTCCTTCAGGTAGGACAGGCTTTCCCGGATCAGAGTCAGGTTCTCTTCCAGGGAGATACCCAGGGCCTTTTCGACATGAAAATCCCAGCTCTTGGCTACGATCGTGAGAACGGGCGTCTGAGCTCCCAGCAAAGCCTTCAAATTGGGATCCTGATCCACCCGGTGCTTGAAATGACGAGTGGCTCCGAAAGCACAGATCTTGCTCCCATCCCACTCCAGGGTGGCTGCCCTCTTGAAGAACTCGACATCGGTCGGGTTTGACCCAGGCCAGCCGCCCTCGATGTAGTGCACACCAAAGTCATCCAGTCGCTGGGCGATTCTGATCTTATCGGCGACACTCAGGGAGACGTCTTCTCCTTGAGTTCCGTCCCGAAGCGTACAGTCGTAAACATACACCTGTTCTGACACACTCTCCTCCTGGCTGACCGGGTATCGAGCCGAGTCGGATCTGCAACGGGGAACAATGACGACTTGAGGTTCGTTGCAGGGGCTCGGTCAGGACGACCAGTCTGCCCTCCGCTACGAACCGGAGGTAATAATCGTAAGACTCCGGATGCAGGACGCAAAACGGTCCGCGCGATCGAATGGAAACTTCCGGTTTGCTCTTGCCTGCATCATCAGGTCATCCAATCTAGGTGGTTTTGGACACTGAGTCAATCGAAAAGGTCGCTCCACGTTGCACGGTTCCGGGTTCCGGGTTCCAGGTTCTGGGTCCTGGGGATGGCCCTGCTTTTCCGCCGTGCCCCAAAGCGCTAGACTGCTCCCATGTCCAGTCAGGATGGTCCCGTCCGCATCGCCATGTGGTCCGGCCCCAGGAACATTTCCACTGCACTCATGCGAGCCTGGGAGAACCGTCCTGACACGGCAGTTTGTGATGAGCCGTTTTATGCTTGCTATCTGAAGCGAACCGGCCTTGTGCACCCAGGACGGAACGAGATCATTCAGTCTCAACCCACGGAGTGGTTCACCGTCATAGAGAATCTCACGGGGGTCGTCCCGGAAAGAAAATCGATCTTCTACCAGAAACACATGGTCCACCATCTGCTGCCCGAAATCGATCGGACCTGGCTGCCACGGCTCAAGCATGCCTTTCTGATTCGGAGCCCTCGGGAGATGCTGCCTTCGCTCGCCAGAGTCACGCCCGATCCGACTGTCCGGGATACCGGGCTTCCCCAGCAGCTCGAGCTATACAGCTTCTTGCTTGCCCGGACCGGAGAGAAGCCACCGGTGGTGGACAGCCGGGATGTCCTGGAGAATCCGGAAGGCATGCTTCGCGCCCTCTGTCGGGCCCTGAAAGTACCCTTCCTGGAGTCAATGCTTTCCTGGCCGCCGGGCCCGCGAGCCAGTGATGGAGTGTGGGCCCCCTACTGGTATGACAGGGTAGGGAGTTCTTCCGGGTTTCGCCCCTACCGTCCCAAGAGAGAGGAGGTTCCGCCGGCGCTCGAGGACGTTTGCGGAGAATGCCAGCAACTCTATGCTCGTCTCCACCGCAACCGTCTGGAGCCACATCTGTAATCGGCATGCTGCAGAAATTTGACAAACGAAATCGAGACATCCTGGTCAATATCAACGGCAGGTTGATCCCCCGGGAAGAAGCCGGAATCAGTCCCTTTGACAGCGTTGTCCAGGGTGGTGATGCGGTCTGGGAAGGACTACTCGCGCCTGCCCGGAAGGTATCACCAGGCAGACAGTTCTGGACCTTTGTCGCAGCCACGGTATCGACAACCGGGTGAAGGACCTTTCCCTGAGCGAGGCCTACCGGGCGGATGAGATGTTCTGCAGCGGGACGATGGGAGAACTGGCCGGCGTGATTCAAGTGGACGGGAGGCCAATCGGCGATGGCCGAGTGGGTCCCATGACCGGCAGGCTGTCCGAGCTTTTTCAACAACAGGTTCTGGCCAGCGGAGACCCGATCTTTTGAGCATGGAGGGTCCTTCTCCCTTGTGACGCCTCCCTCTCAGAACGATTCTGGACGGAAGGGTCACCCTGTCGTGAGATCATTCTTCGCTGTGGGGATTTCGGTCTCTTCTGCAACTTTTCACAACACACTGTGTCAAAAACGAGCGTCAAAGGTGATTTGCGGCACTGAAATTCGAGGAGGTCACTGGCAAGCTCTTTATTGCAAAAAAAGGAGAATCCCGAGTTGAGACATGTTTCCTTCCCCGGTGACTCATCTCGGCTTGGGATACCAAGGCCCGGATCTGACCCCCGACGACACCTCCTGAGTAGCTCAGATCCCAGCCTGAAAGATGGCGCCCCTAGTTCTGCTCTCGCCACACCCGGCGCGTGGGGAGCCTTCTTTTTTACGTTCCACGTTGCGTGCTCATGAAAGTGTAATCCCGGCAGTCGCGGCGCGGAGGCCCCTCCCACTCTCAAGATTCCAAGACGTGGAACGTGAAACGTGGAACGTGGAACGCGCTTAGCCCGGATTATGCATGAGATCTGAATCCGAGTGAGATTTGGGCCCAGAAAAAAGGCCGTAGCTCTCTGATATAAAAGGGTTTACATAAACAACGACCCTAAACAGGAGCTACGGCAATGTTGAAAGCAGTCTGCCAGAATACCCTGCTATTTCACAGCCACCGAAAGATCACGGCGCGTTTTGATGGGGGGAGTCTGACTTCCGACGCAGGATGGTTGTTGTTTGGATCGCTGGATCGGCAACATCGGTTGTGCGAGGGCTTCAGTTCGTGTATTTCGGAAAGCCGGGACCGACGCTACGTTCGTCATGACCTGTTGAAGTTGATTCGACAACGAGTCTTGCAGATCGTGGCCGGCTACGAAGACTGTAATGACGCCGATACGCTGCGCTCCGATCCGATGCTCAAGACAGTCTGTGATCAGTTGCCCGAGAGCGATCCCGATTTGGCCACCCAGCCGACTTTCTCCCGTTTGGAGAACTCCGTCACCAAGAAGGATCTGATGCATCTGAGCCAGTGGCTGCTAGGCCGTTATGTGCGCTCCCTGAAGAAGAGACGTCCCAGCAAGATCATCCTGGATCTGGACAGTACCGACGACCACACTCACGGTCAGCAGGAGTTCTCCTTCTACCATGGGTATTACCGAAACCACATTCTGCATCCTTTGCTGATCTTCGATGCCGACACGGGCGACCTGGTGTGTGTCGTGTTGAGACCTGGCAACAAGGGGGCTGCCTCTCACATCGTGCCCATTCTGAAGCGAGTCGTGGAGGCCATCCGACAAGGAGTGGGGACGGATGTCGAGATTGAGATTCGGGCCGACAGCGGCTTTGCCACGCCTCGGCTCTACGAGTTCTGTGAAGGTGAAGAGAATCAACTCCAATATGTCATTGGGTTAAGTCGAAACCCTCGCCTGCAGCGAGTGGTCGAGCCGCTGCTGGATTCGACTCGGCTGCAGTTCGTTGAGCTGGAGGAAAAACAGCGTCAGTTTGACGAGTTTCTTTATCGAGCCAAGAGCTGGGATCGATCCCGTCGCGTCATTGTCAAAGTGGAGGTCGATCAGCGCGGGATCAATCGTCGCTTTGTGGTCACCAACCGGGACGATCTCTGCTCCCAATCACTTTATGACCACTATACAAACCGAGGGCAGACCGAGAACTTCATCAAGGCCTTCAAGAATCATCTGAGCATGGACCGACTCAGCTGTCATCGATTCCTGGCCAATCAGTTTCGACTCCTCCTGCATGCACTGGCTTACCAGATGTTCGTGCGCCTCCGCGACTATCTGCACGGGACTCCCTGGCACAAGCTCGAAATCGAAACCTTACGTCGTCGTGTCCTCAAGATCGGGACCCGCATCCGACAAACCACTCGACGCATCTGGGTCCATCTTTCCTCAGCCTTTCCCGAACAACCCCTCTTCCACCTCGTCTTGAGTCGCCTCAACTCCAGCTAGCTTCTCCCAGTTCCCCAAAAAACCGCTTCCGATACTCATCCAGGCCCAGATCTGTCTGAAATTCACTCCCCCAACCACTCAAACGCCTCCCCCAACCGATATTCTTCGCAAATCCGCCTGTCACACCTGCCCGCTTCCGAGTTGGGCCACTTCTCGACTCGTTTTTCAACACCGGACTACGGTTTTTGCATAATCCGGGTTAGGCAGGAACGATAGTGACTGCGTAATAGCGCGGATGCCGCCGGGAAACGTGGCAACCAGCACTCAAAACTGAGACAGAGACAGGGTTTCTCGTCTAAAATGAATTGGACATACGGAGGAATAGGCGGAAAACCATTTGGTTTTTGAGCCAAGTTCTCGCAGAATATTGAGATCAATTCTGGTTGAGTCGTTTCACCCATTCAGTCAAGGTGGGAAGAGAAAGAGGAAGATGGTGGGCCAACCAAGTCTGAGGAGTGAGCAATGAAAGAAGGGAAGCTGGTAGTTCTGACTGCTCCCCTGACCGAGATGATTGACCACGCGGGTTACTTCATTCAGATGGCGATGGCCTCCATCCCGATCTGGATGGAAGGGGTCATCAACCGCAAGTACCCCGAGTGGAAGAATGTTCGTCGCTTTGCGGATGGTTCTGCTCTGGCAGTGCCGGCCGGTCTCCGCGTAGTCGAAACCGTTATGGAGCAGGAGTTCGGGGCCGACAACGTGACGGTGTGCTATCCGGACGACCTGGACCAGTTCGTGGGTCCGGCCACTCGAGTCGTGGCCGTGTCCACACACAATCCACTTGGAGTCACTTTCGCCGCGGGAGTGTACACTTCCATCTTCGGCAGTTCCAAACGGCCGATGAATGCTCACTACGCTGATTTGATGTTCAAGAAGATCAACGCCAGCCCCTATCGCCAGAATTTCAAACTGGTGGTGGGAGGATCTGGCGGATGGCAGATCAAACAGACCGGCTTCGCCGAGAAGATGGGAGTTGATTGCGTGATCGACGGCAGAGGGGAGTCTAGCGAAACAATTGGCATCTTTCGCAAGGCTGTGGCCGGTGAAGAGATCCCGCCCGTGGCTGAGGTTGGACACCCACTTGCCGCCGAGGCCATCGTCTTCTCGGACAAGCCCACCACCTTTGGCGTTGTGGAGATGACCACGGGTTGTGGCCGTCGCTGCAAGTTCTGCATGCCTGATCTGAACCCCCAGATTGATCTCCCTAAAGAGAAGATTCTGGAGGCGGTTCGCGCCAACACCAGGCATGGAAACAAACAGATCTCGCTGGCCACCGAGGACATGTTCATCTGGGGACAGGTTCACACGAACACGCCTTTTTTCTTCCCCAACCGGGAGGCTCTGATTGACCTCTATCGGGATATATCGAAGACGCCGGGAGTCGAGCAGACGGTCTTGAGTCACTGTACGATGGCGCCGTCCGTGGTGGATCCAGAGTTGATCAGGCAGTTGTCGGAGGTCATGCTGGACCAGAGCCCGATCCACCTTCCTGCTTTGAGTTCCCACCCCAAGAAGAAGGCCCTGGTCCCGTTGATCGGTCTGGAGACGGGGTCAGTTCGAATGGCCAAAGAAGTGATGCCCAGCAAGGGTGTTCCCTTTAACATCGAAAATTGGCCCAGCGTCTTGATCAGGGGCCTGGAGGTTCTGAACCGCAATAACTGGTTTCCCATGTTGACCCTGATGGTGGGGAATCCGGGTGAGACTGATGAGGATGTGAAAGCCACGCTGGATCTGATTTTCGAAATGGAACGGCGAGGCCTCTTTGGATTTCTGGTTCCGTCTGTATTCACTCCACTGGAAGGAACCCGCATGGAGGACGGTGTGGGTGTCCAGCGCACTCAGGATCTGAGCCCCTTGCAGTGGCAGTTGATCATGCACTGCTGGAAGATGAACATGCGGCCGGGGTTGTACAGCTGGTGGGGTCCGCTTTCCTACAAATTAGGCGGGCTGCTCTTGTGGGCTTTTCGATTGCGCAAAACCAATGGCAAGAACTTCACCTGGCCAATGCTCGACTTCTGCAGTGCGCTTCCCCACGGCATCATGACGCGGCTGGGCAAGATCTATCCGGGACAACCCCTCGAGGTCAAGACCAGGGCGGAGCTGCTGGCTTCCATCAAGCCCGTTTACTGGCAGCATTTGCGCTCAGACTGTGGCGATCTTCCGATGGCGATCGAGCCGGGCGTCCTGGTGGAACCGCCGAAACCTCAGGTCGAAGTGTCGGTCGCCGGCTGAGGGCGCTCGCTGGCGCTCACGCCTTTCCACGTCCCACGTTCCAGGTTCCACGAGATCTTGTGGAGATCGAACAACGTGGAACGTGGAACTATTCCAGTTCCTCCTGCAGGGCCTGGGCTGCACCGGCGCGCAGGTTAATCCTGCGGGCTTTTCCCTGGAACAGGGATCCGCCGCCGCCGCCTCTGCCTTGCAGGATCTTTCCCGCGATTCTCCCCAGCTCAGGCAAGTTGCCCGCGAAGTCTGCCCCGGCAGCCAGAACAAAAAAGCCTTCGCATGATCCCGTTGTCGCGCTGGCCGTGAGGAAGGCCAGGCGGCCTCCCGCTTCCTGGCTGAAGTGTCTTCCGACCTGTTGCAGGAACGAAACCGGCCTGGCTTCAAAGTGACGTTCCGCCAGGACCTCGCCCTCACCCAGCAGACTCTCGGCGACCAGAACTGCCAGCTCTTCTTCCAGCCGGCGAACCTGCCGCCCCAGCTGGCGATACTGCTCCAGCTTCTGCTCGACTGCACTCGTGAGCTGGACGTCTGAGGCTCCCACAAGAGAACGCAGCTTGCGGTTTCGAGTTTCGTGCTCCGCCAGTCGGCGCCGGGCTCGACCCCCGGCCACGAAAAAAAGGCGAATCCCACTGCCCACAGTCTCCAAACCCAGGAGGCTGATGATCTCGATTTCACTCGTGCTGGAGAGATGAGTGCCGCCGCAGGTGTTCAAGTCGACCCCTTCAATCTCGACCAGTCGCACGCTGCCCTCGTGGTCAGCCGGTAATCCCCGGCTGCGGACGTCCAACCCTTCATATTCCGCCAGGGTCACTCGCCGGGCCCGGATCGGACGAGCCGCACGGATCTCTGTCGCTGCCTGGTCTTCCAGTTCGGCAAGTTGGTCAGGGGCAAGGCCCGGGCAATCGAGGTCGATATCGCAGCGGTGCTTCCCCAAATGAAAGGCGCAGGTTTGCCAGCCGCAGCGATCGGCGGCCAGTGCTGTCAGGAGATGTTGAGCTGAGTGCTGCTGCATGTGATCGAAGCGGCGAGCCCAGTCGAGTTTCAGATGAGCCGGGCCGGGGGTAACAGGACCGGAAAGGTAATGTAAAATCCTGCGGGCCCTTTTCTGGGTGTCCTCGACTTGAACACCGTTGAGCCACCCGCGATCTCCTGGTTGGCCTCCTCCCTCCGGATAACAGACCGTATCCTCGAGAACGGCAAAGGGCCGGTCGCGGTCTTGACCGGTCTCGACGATCTCGGTGTCGAGCTCACGCTGGTAGGGGTCTCTTTCGAGGGTCAAGACCTGATCTAGCATCTGTAGGTTGAGTCCGCAGAGGTAGAGCGTGTGCTATCCCCTGAGATACGCGTCGTCGCGGTTGATCCAATCCTCTCGTGGAGGACTGAACAGGTCGAGCGCAACACAATCCTCAATGGCTTCCGCTTTATGGGGGAGATGAGCAGGGAGGTGGATGATTTCCCCGGCGCCGACCACGATTTCTTCCCCATCCTCGGCTCCGATCCAAAACTTGAGCGCTCCTTCCAGGATGTAGCTCACCTGCTCGTTGTGATGACTGTGGAGTGGAACGATGGCCCCACGAGCCAGTCGGAGCTGGGCCAGCATGATCGATTCGCCGTGGACAAACCTCCGTTCAATGTGCTCACTCAATTGCTCGTAGGGGATTTCGCTCCATTTGAAGAGGCGGGCCGAGTTTTCCATGTGGAATCTCCTAACTTGCAGGGCGTGTTGCCCAAACCGTGAGTTGGCCTGCGTACAGCCTGCAGGGCACGGTTATGAACCCTGCCGAACTGGACTCGGTACCAGATTTTGGCCAAATCTTGCTATCTGGAACCGCTCGCCACGCCAGATTGGCGTGCTCTACGGCTTTTATCCGACCACGGTTGATTCGGGCAACACGTCCTTGTAATGTGGGGCATGGCTGACGGGGCGGTGCCAGCAAGAATTTGTTATCCTCCCGTTGGAAGCGCGGAGGAACCGGGATGGAATTGCTGATCAGCATCTTAGCCTTGCTCATTTCCATTTATGCCCTGATTGTAGCAAGTGGCATGCGTCGGCGTGTCAGGAAACTCGATGGAGAGAGTCTCTACCGGAGTTCCCAGATCAAGGGGGTAGAGGAGGACCTGGAGCAGAGAATCACTGTCCTCGGCAGATTTGTAGCCCTGGCCTCGCAAGGCCGCCGGCTGACAGAGGAACAGGTTCTGGAAGATCGCCTGTTTGACGATATCGATGCTGGCAGTGCTCAAGAACTGATTGCCCGAAACAAGGCCCTGGCCGTGGATGTGCGGGAGCCGCACGAGTACGCCTCCGGTCACATACCTGCTGCCAGGCTGGTGCCGGTCAGTCAGCTCGAAGAGCGCTGGCAGGAGATCCCGCGTGACGAGGCAGTGATTGTCTACTGTGCCTCAGGAAGTCGCTCCCGATCCGCCTGTCGGTTTCTGAGTCAGGAGAAGGGTTACCCCAGTCTCTTGAATCTTAAGGGAGGAATCACATCCTGGAGCGGGGGGACGGAGAAGGGAATGGGACAGCCCCCGGAGGCTGTTCAAAAGGTTGGTCCCGCCTCCACGACTTCCCGTCCAACACCTGACTCATAGGCAGAGAAGTTCTCGCGAAATCTTCGCGCCAGTCGGACCGCTTCTTCCGAATGGGCAGCCGGATCAGACCAGACGCGGCTCGGATCGAGTATCTCTGAGGGTACCCCGGGACAGGTCCTGGGGAATGACAGGCCGAAGATGCTGTCTTTCTGGTATTCAACCTCGTCCAGTTGATCCAGGTGGATGGCGTTCACTATGGCCCGGGTATGAGGAAGGCTGATACGTTGGCCTGTGCCGAAGGCTCCGCCCGTCCAGCCCGTGTTCACCAGCCAGGTCTTCACCCTGTGCGTCTTGATCCGCTGGGCCAGCATCTCAGCGTAGCGGCCTGGATGCCAGACCAGGAACGGGGCCCCAAAACAGGCAGAAAAAGTCGTCTCAGGATCGGTCACTCCAACCTCGGTTCCTGCCACTTTCGCCGTGTATCCGCTGATGAAATGGTACATGGCCTGTTCGGGTGTCAGACGGCTCACGGGGGGAAGGACCCCAAAAGCATCGCAGGTCAGAAAGAGGATGTTGGAAGGATGGCCTGACCGGCAGGGAATCCTGGCATTGGGGATGAATTCAATGGGATAGGATCCTCTTGTGTTGGTTGTGATCGAGGTGTCTCCATAATCCACGTCCCGGGTGTCCGGGTCAAAGATGACATTCTCCAGCACCGATCCGAAGCGTATGGCGTCGTAAATCTCGGGTTCGAACTCGGCGGACAGATCGATCACCTTGGCGTAGCAGCCGCCTTCGATATTGAAGATTCCATGACCCGTCCAACCATGCTCGTCATCTCCGATCAGGGCCCGATTGGGGTCGGCGGAGAGAGTCGTCTTGCCCGTGCCTGAGAGGCCAAAGAAAAGAGACACCTGCCCGTCCCCACCCTGGTTGGCCGAACAGTGCATGGAGAGAACATCACGCTTGGGCATCAGGTAATGCATCAGCGTGAAAACACCTTTCTTCATCTCACCTGCGTACTCGGTTCCCAGAATCACAGACTCGGCCCGGTCCAGGTGTAAGGCAATACTCGTGCTGGAAGAGACGCCGTCGACGTCTAGACTGGCAGGGGTTCGCCCGGCGTTGTAGATGACTGCGTCGGGTTCCTGAAAGTCTTCCAGTTCCTCGGAGGTCGGCCGGATCAGCATGTTGTGCATGAACAGCGCGTGGTAGGCGCGCTCACAAATGATCCTGACCTTGATCTGGTACTCGGGATCCCACCCGGCAAAGCCGTCAATGACAAAGAGTCTTTCTCGGCTGTTCAGGTAGGCAATCGCCATCTCCCTGTTCAAGTCGAACGAGTCTTCCGAAAGAGGGATATTGATGCTGCCCCACCAGACGTCTCCTTCCGTGGCCGGAGTTCTGACAATCCTCTTGTCGGCAGGAGAACGCCCGGTCTTGGCCCCGGAAAGCGCCACCAGAGCACCAGTCGAGACCAGCGCCGTGTCGGCTTCGTGGCGGAGCGCTTCTTCGTAAAGCCTGGCGGGGGCCGGGTTCCGAAGGATCGTTTCTACGCTGATCCCATGTGA
Organism: Acidobacteriota bacterium; assembly: GCA_965205345.1. Lineage (GTDB taxonomy): Bacteria > Acidobacteriota > UBA6911 > RPQK01 > CBDAPI01 > CBDAPI01. The sequence continues at coordinate 143,903 of CBDBGQ010000058.1, forward strand.
CTTCAAATCAATGTTACCCACCTGGTTTCCTTTCAAATTGTGGATGGATCATTCTAATAGACCGACCATGGAAGTTCCACGTTTCCACGTTCCACCTGGGGAGGTTCCACGTTCCACGAACTTTTGAACCTTTAACCTTCAACCTTTAACCTTTAACCTGGGAACCGGTAACCAGTAACCAAACGAATGAAGATTGGAATCACCTGCCACCCTACATTCGGGGGGAGCGGCATCGTCGCCACCGAGCTGGGTAAGGAGCTGGCGCTTCGAGGCCACCAGGTCCATTTCATCACCTATGCAAACCCGATTCGACTGCAGCCCGGTCTCCCTGCAATCCATTATCACGAAGTGAAGGTCGCACCCTATCCGCTCTTTCAGCACCAGCCCTACACCCTGGCTCTGGCATCCAGGATGTCAGAAGTGGCCCGCCGCTACGGCTTGGATCTCCTGCACGTACACTATGCGATCCCTCACTCGGTCTCGGCTTTCCTGGCCAAGAGGATTCTAGAACCCAGCACCGGTCTTCCGGTAGTCACCACCCTGCACGGCACCGATATCACTCTGGTGGGCATTGAGCAGTCCTACTTCCCCATTACCCGCTACGCCATTGAGAACTCGGACGGAATCACGGCCATCAGTCACCACCTGGCGGAGAGAACCAGGGAGATCTTTAAGATCACCCGGCCCATCCGTGTCATTCCCAACTTTGTGAACTGCGATCTCTACAGGCCGGATCCCCGGAAGAAAGACCGGGCGGAAGGGGAGAAAACTCTCATCCACATTTCCAATTTCAGGAAAGTCAAACGAGCGAAAGACTGCCTGCACATCCTCCAGGAGGTACGACGCCAGATCCCGGCTCGTTTGCTCATGGTCGGTGATGGTCCGGAAGCCGGTGCGGCTGTATACCTGGCGGCTGAGCTCGGCCTCTCCCATGCCGTCGACTTCCTGGGGAGCCAGCTCCGTATCGATCAAATTCTTCCCTCGGCTGACGTGCTGCTCCTGCCCAGCGAAATAGAGAGTTTTGGCCTGGTTGCTCTGGAAGGAATGGCCTGCGGCGTCCCAGCTGTGGCGACCCGAACGGGTGGAGTCCCGGAGCTGATCAGCGATGGAGTGGATGGATTTCTCGATCCCGTTGGGGACATTCAAGGGCAGGCGAAACGGGTCGTCCTTCTCCTCAGAGATGGCGAGCTCTACGAGAAGATGTCAACTGCTGCCAGGTACACCGCGCGCGCGAGGTTTGATACCAGCAAGATCATCCCGCAGTATGAGCACTACTACGAAGAATTGTTGAAATGAACTCGCACGAACTGACAACTCGCCCTGAAGAAGCCGTTTACCGAAGCTGCTACACTCCGACCTCGCTGTCCGACATGTTGATGAATGCGGCCCAGCGGGGGAAGATTCGGCGCCTTCCGGTTCCGCAGCTCTTCTTTGGTATCGCTGAGCTGACTGACTCCGAACTGGCGGCGTTGATGCCTCAGATCACTGAGGAACAGTGGAGAGGTGTTCTGGATCTGACCCTGTGGAGGCGAGACCGTACCAGTAGCACTGATTTCCTGCACTGGTCTCGCCACCTTCTGGAGGCCGAAGAGGCAGTTGCCAGAAAGCTGTTGCGGGGATCCGACCCGGAACTCTGGCAGCTCGCGTTCAACCGATTGGTGGAAATCGTTCCCCGCGATGAGGATGGGGAGGACAACGGAGAGGATTTGCCCGAAGGCGATTGGATCGTGACTCCTGACGGAATGTTCTGGGTACGGCTTCCCGACCAACCCGAAGCCTCCAGGCTGATTCGTCCCCTGCTCCTGAAACTCTTTGAACTCGACCCTGTCCAGACCACTCACATCCTTCTCCTCTCCAAGTCCCGGACCGCCTCCGAACTCGAGGAAACCGCCTACCAGAATCGCCGCCGCAGGATTGAGGACCTGGGATTTCAGGACTACTTCGAAGCGATTTCCGTGTACAGCCCACTCGCTCTAAAAGACACGGTGCCCGACAAGATCTGGCAGAGCCCCCCGGGAGGGGGCGTCACCGTCACGGCTCTGGATAGACCCGGGCACGACATTTTCCTGTTCAAGGCCCTCTCCCGCGTCAAGGACCCGACTCGAAAGGAGGAGCTTCTCGAAGAGTTGTTTTATGTTTCCAACAAGGTCCTGTCGGCTGACCTGGTGTGCCCGGACCATCCATCCAAAGTCAAGGTGGGAATTCGAAAGACCATTCTGGGCATCAGTATCGGCCTCGAGTTTGCCGCCGCAAGTGATGTCAACCTGGCCGTACAATTGATTCAGACCCGATATCTGCAATCATTCTTTCAGCTTGCATTTGCCCAGCTGCTGGAACTGCAGAAACTGGGGCGTGAACTGAGCAACACTCTAGCAGCAGCAACTCCCGATTCCTATGCCTCCCAGCTCGTCCAGGGCTTGCTTCGGAAATACCCGCTGCTGGCGGTTCGGACCCCCTCCCGAATCAAGAAACGATTCTTTCGGACCCGCGCCGACATCGACAGCTGTCGGCGAATCCTGGAATCACTGCGACAGTCCCGGGAAGGCTTTGCGCCGTGAGGGAACAGTGCTTCGTTGTAGGAGTGGCTGGAGGAACGGGCGCTGGGAAATCCAGTCTGGTGGAAGGTATTGTCGAGCTGATCGGCGCTGAAAATGTGGCTGTCTTACCCTCGGACGCGTACTACCGAGATAGGGGGAACTTGAGCTTCGGGGATCGAAATGAGATCAACTACGATCATCCGGAAGCGCTCGAGATGGACCTCCTGGTAGCGGACTTGACCCGCCTTCGAGACGGACACGTGATTCACCGACCGGTCTACGATTTCGAGAAACACCGCAGGCTCCATGAGAGGCTCAGGATGGAACCGGCCCCGATCATTATTCTGGAAGGAATCCTGATCCTCGTTGACGATCGCCTCAGGGAGCTGATGGACCTGAAGGTATTTGTCGATGCACCGTCGGACCTTCGTTTGATTCGCCGCCTCCAGCGGGATATTGCCCGGCGGGGCCGTTCAGTTGAATCCGTGACGACGCAATACCTGAAAACCGTTCGACCCATGCATGAGCGGTTCGTTGAACCCTCCCGGCACCAAGCCGACCTGGAGATCCCGGGATACGGCGATTCTGACGAGGGCCTCAGGCTCCTGGTCCGTCGGGTCCGCGAGCGGTGGCCCAGCCACCCTCTTTTGCCCGCGAGTCGGGGATGACCCGCTGACAGGCAACTCTCCTCACGCCAGTGGCGTCACAAATCTGACCCAGGTTCAGGCGCCCCTCCCTCCACTGGCGTTGCTACACCAGTGAGCTATTCTCCGGTCTGGCGGATCGGGTCCAGAGCTTCTTCCAGCTCGGCTTTTGAGAGACTGGATCGGCGGCGGGCGACAACTCTGACAGTATCCCCCGTGGTGTGAGCTTCTTTGGCAATCTCGGCGGCCCGGTCGTATCCAATCAAGGGGGCCAGGGCCGTGACCATGGCCAGGGATTTCTCGACCATCTCCTCACACCTCTCGCGATCTGCTTCAATTCCTCGAATGCACTTGTCCGCGAACATGACCGACGCGTTGGACAGCAGATCGATGGACTGCAACAGGTTGTAGGCGACGACCGGCATCATGACATTGAGCTCAAAGCTCCCGGACTGTCCGGCCAGGGCGATCGTGAGGTCGTTGCCAATCACCTGCGCCGCCACCATAGTAACGGACTCCGCAATCACAGGATTGACCTTGCCGGGCATGATCGAGCTCCCGGGCTGAGTCGGGGGCAGCAGAATCTCACCGATCCCGCAGCGGGGACCCGAACCCAGCCAACGGATATCATTGGCGATCTTCATGAGGCTTATGGCTGCGCTCCTCAACGACGCGCTGGCTTCAACAGCGGCGTCTCTGGTGGCGAGAGCCTCAAACCGGTTCTCGGCCTCTCGGAACTCAAGGCTGGTCCACTCATTGAGCTTTTCGACGACTCTTTCGGGAAACCCTTCGGGGCAGTTCAAACCTGTCCCCACCGCAGTTCCCCCGATGGCGAGTTCAGAGAGAGAATCGAATGTCCTGGCCACTCGGGACGCCGCCTGCTCGACCATCCTGGCGTAGGCTGAGAACTCCTGCCCCAACCGGATGGGTACGGCATCCTGGAGATGAGTCCGTCCAATTTTCACAACCTCGTCGAACTCCTCCGCCTTGGACTGGAGCGCCGACTTCAAATGTTGCAGAGCCGGCAGGAGCTTTCTCTCCATTTGCTCCAGGGCGGATACGTGAATCGCGGTGGGAATAACGTCGTTGCTCGATTGGCCCAGGTTGACATGATCGTTGGGATGAATCGACCCGTCGCCAACCTGGCCTCCCGTGATCTCAATGGCACGGTTGGCAATCACTTCGTTGGCATTCATGTTGGTCGAAGTGCCCGAGCCGGTCTGGAATACATCGAGTGGGAAGTGATCGTCGAATTGGCCGCTGGCCACTTCGGCGGCGGCCTGAAGAATCGCTCCCGCCGTCCCGGGTTCCAGGAGCTCCAGCTGGAGATTGGTCTCAGCAGCAGCTTTCTTGATGAGGCCCAGGGCCCGGATGAACGGTCTCGGAAAGCAGAGGTCGCTCACCTCGAAGTTCACAACAGCTCTCTGCGTCTGGGCTCCGTAATAAGCCTTTACAGGCACGGCCACCTCGCCCATTGAATCTTTCTCGGTACGGTACTCTTCCATGCTTCGTCCCCTGGACATTCTATCAAGCTTAACCGTGCCTCCCGGGGACGCCCGAACGTAAGAATTGAAAATTGAAGATTTCGAATGCTTGCGTAGGGAAAGAAAGGGGACAGTCTACTTTCTTTCTGGTGCTGGAAGCTTCAGGAGAGCAGCAAGGTCAGCCACGACAGAAAAAAGTAGACTGTCCCCTTTTTTCCGACCACAAGGGTCGCCCCTACGAATGCGCCTGAATCTCCGCATGGAAGGCACGGACCTCCAGTTCGCCGTCTGGTGGACATGAAAGGAGGAAAAACGCACCGTCAAGAGCGAGTAAAAGCGACTGAACCGGCCAAATATAGAATTGAAATAGAGGGGTTCTCTCATCAGTCAAAAACGCGTTTGGAGCGATGTGGAAAACTATGTGTAAATCCTGTGTTGGTGCAGGTTGAGATGTGCGTACGAATGGTCTTTCAGGAGACCTCTGAATGTGCACACACATTGAGCACTGCAATAGAGTTCCTTCTCCCTTGGCGCCCCCGAAAATGTTGACTATACTTGCTTTCGGTCCCAAGGGGTGGACACGAAAAGCCAGCCCCTGAGACAGCGACTCTCAGCCGGTAGATGTCTCTTTCAGCTCCGGCCGAAAGAGGAAGGAAGAAGGTTGCGAGACTGCCTCGAGAAGGTGCCTTCGGGCGCAGTCAAAAGGCAGGCGAAGCGAGAAGCAAACCGGTATCAATCTGGTTCCGGAGAAGGGCTCACTTCGGTTTGCTGGATCGGTGAGTGGGGTCTCTGGGCAGACAGCTTTGCTCGGAGCTTCCGGGTCATACCTGGAAGTTACGGCAGGGTAGTCCAGGTCAGAGACGGCGAGGAGGCCTTGGCTTTGATGTGAGTGGTTCTGCCACGTGCATCGGAGCTGAGTCGAGGCGTCACTTCGTGACTCACGGGACGGGTTCTTTGAATCCGTAACGGGTGGTCACGAGGATACCATATGGCTTTCGTGAACATCACTTGGGGCCACTTCTTTTTGTTTCAAGTTCCACGTTTCATTTCCTACCCCAGAGCATCACAACAGAACGGTGAAGCGTCAGCTCACCGTTGATTGAGTTCAACGACGGAGCGGCTTGAGTGCAACGAGCGCCCAAAACACAGAACCGAAAACCCGACTGATGTAAGATACAGACTTTCCATTTGGTTACTCAGATCACATCGTCAACGGGCGTTTTGGATTTATAAAGCTAATGTATGAATGCGAGACTAGGCTCGATGGGCAGGGCAGTCTTCGGAACTGCAGCCCTATCACGTCGAAGAAGTGGCGACGCTACCGAGGGACAAACAGTCGTGACGCCTGCTGAAGACGGTTCAATTCTGGAGACGGCTGGCCGGGTGCGATCGGGCGAGATTTCTCCACTGAATCTTCTTCGGGAAGCCCAGCAAAGAATTGAATCTCTCAACAGTACTCTCAACGCATATATATCCGTCAATTCCTCTGCCGAGGAGGAGGCGCGGCAGCTGGAAGTGGAACTTCAGGCTGGACAGTGGCGGGGACCCTTGCACGGAATTCCGATTTCTCTCAAGGACATCATCGATGCCAAGGGCACGGCCACGACGGCGGGTTCCCGGGTCTTCGGAGAGGGGCGTCAGGTCGAGACGGACGCCGCCCTGGTGGAAAGGCTTCGGGCTGGGGGTGCCGTGATTCTGGGAAAGACGAATCTTCATGAATTTGCCTATGGGGTGACCAGTGAGAATCCCCACTTTGGTACAGTTGGTAATCCCTGGAACTCTGAGTTGATTGCGGGTGGATCGAGTGGGGGTTCGGCCGTGTCTGTGGCCACTCGAATGTGTTTTGGCTCGGTTGGTACCGACACCCGTGGTTCCATTCGAATCCCTGCAGCCTGCTGTGGTGTAACAGGTTTCAAGCCCACATTGGGGAAGGTTCCCCTGGACGGAGTGATCCCCTTGTCTCCAACCCTGGATCACGCCGGGCCGATTGCTCGAAGTGTAGAGGACGCTGCTGTGCTGGCGTCGATCCTGTGCGAGGATCCCACCCTGGAGCCTTTTCGATTTCGTTTCGAGCCACCCCCTCAGGTCACAGTGGGTATCTGCCCCTACTTCCTGGACCGGATTGATTCCGAGATCGAGCAGGCTGTCTGGTCGGGAATCGATGTCCTGAAACAGGCGGGCCTGGCGGTGAAGGCCGTTGATATCGAAAAGCTGGTGGACGCGATCCCCGCATCGACTGTGATCGCAAGTGTCGAAGCTCTCTGTTACCACCGGCAGTTCCTGGACGAACAGCAGGACGGTTACGGCGAGAACGTACTCGAGCGGCTGCAGACAGGTCGGCAGCACGACGCTGTTGATCTGGCTGAGGCGTTCTTTACGCGTAGAGAGACCGGTCGAGTCTTCGCCGAGATCTTTGAGGAAGTCGACTGCCTGGTCGGTGCAACCATTCCCTGCCTGCCTCCGGCCGTTGGCTCCAATTCGATTGATGTTTCGGGGACTGAAGAAGGGATCGTCGATGCTCTGGTGCGAATGAACGCAGCTCAGAACGTAGCGGGAGTCCCCGCGCTTTCCTTGCCCTGCGGTTTCTCAACTGTGAACACGCCGATCTCCCTGCAGCTGATTGCGGCCCGCGGAGAGGATCAGGTGCTCTTGCGCCTGGGCCACTTCTTCCAGTCCGTGACCGACTGGCACCTGCAGAGGCCGCCCCAGGCCTAGGACGTTCCACGTTCCGAGTTCCGGGTTTCCACGATCTTCTACTGTTAGCTTCAGCGCCGCGACTTTGGCGTGCGGGACTTTAAGAGCCTGTTGCCGAACCTTCGATTGGCAGCTTGCCGCTCCTAGGGCACGGTTATCAACCGTGCCGAACTGGACTCGTCTGCACAGGTCATCCATTCCCGGGCCATCCTTGCCATCTCGGAACGTTCGGCACGCCAGATTGTTCACTTCGCTCACTGCGTTTTCAGGCCGAGATCCAGACTGCCTTCACGCTGGGTCTAGCTGAAATGCACATGGAGCCCGCCGACAGATTGGCGTGTCCTACGTCCAATGCACACCGCAGAAAGGAGTTGAGATTTTCCTGGTCTTGACATATAGACGGTCATCGATATATATTGATGCGTATCAATATGAAGACAGGAACAGACGGGCCGGACATTGCCAGGTTTGCCAGGGTTATTTGCGACCCGACACGCCAGCAGCTCATGAGACTGCTTTGCTGTCAATGGCTCTGCGTCAGTGATCTTGTAGATCACCTGGGAGTGACCCAGCCCACCGTGTCCCATCACCTGTCCGTCCTGCGGGACTCGGGGCTGGTCCGGTTGCGCCGCGATGGAAAGCAGGCGTTCTATACGCTGAACCAGGATGAAGTCACCGTCTGCTGTGGTCGAATCATGAGGACGCTGGCCCCAGAGAGAACGATTCCACCCGGAGGATAGAATGCTCAAGACATCAACCGAAAGAATCCACGAGGCGGTGCGAAGCCGCTATGCCGAAAAGGCTGTATCGAACGAATCCTGTTGCGAGGGCGAGCCTGCCTGCTTCTCCAAGATCTCGGATCTCCCCGCTGAGATCACGGACGGATCCCTCGGTTGCGGAGATCCCATCACGCTGGCCGGACTGAAGCCGGGACAGGTTGTACTCGACCTGGGCTCGGGAGGGGGTCTGGACTGTTTTCTGGCTGCCCGACAGGTTGGGGATCGAGGCCGGGTGATCGGTGTGGACATGACTTCGGAGATGATCGAGAAAGCGCATCGCAACCTGGCCCGGCTGGACCTGGGAAATGTCGAGTTTCGGAAGGGTCAGATTGAAGAGCTTCCCGTGGAGTCCGACACCATTGATGTCATTATCTCCAACTGCGTCATCAACCTGAGTCCCGACAAACAGGCTGTCTTGAATGAGGCGTACCGGGTTCTGAAACCCGGCGGCCGGCTGGCCGTATCCGATCTGATTCGGCACGGGGATATCGGCCGGCTACGGCGCTCGTTCCTGGAGGCGTGGTCTGGTTGTATGGCCGGAACCGAAGAGATTTCCGACCTGGTCTCCAAACTGGAGCAGGCCGGATTCACTCAGATTTCCATTCGCACCCAGGACGGCACCAATCTCCCGGCGAATGGTCCCAAGCCTCGCCACGGCAGAATTGTCAGTGCCCAGCTCCAGGCTGTGAAACCAGAACCTAGAACCCAGAACCTAGAACCTACACTATTCTTCCCGGGAGAAAGCTGAATCGAAGGCCGTTCCGGTCGGCGTAAAGTCGATCTCTTTCACAAACATCGCAGCCTCGGCGGCTCCGTGCTCCCGATCCATTCCGGGGTCTTCCCATTCAACTGAAAGGGGCCCACTATACCCGATATCATTCAAGGCTCGAATGATCGACTCGAAGTCGATGAGGCCCCGGCCCAGCGAACGGAAATCCCAGAATCGGTCGGGATCACCGAAGTCCAGGTACCCTCCAAAGACTCCGCCGGGCATGGGTCGGTCCGACCAGTACACGTCTTTCATGTGGACATGGAAGATACGATCGCTGAACTGGCGCAGAAAGCCGAGGTAATCCACCCCCTGGTAGCCGAGATGGCTGGGATCGTAGTTGAATCCAAAGACGGCCCTTCCGCCCAGTGCCTCCAGGGCTCTGCGGGCGGTCACAACGTCAAATGCGATCTCAGTGGGATGAACTTCCAGCGCAAATCGGACTCCCTCCTCCTCGAAGACATCCAGAATCGGGTTCCAGAGCTCGGCGAACTCCCGGAATCCGTTCTCAATCTGTGCCGGATCGACGGGGGGAAAGGAGTAAAGGAGGTGCCAGATACCACTCCCAACAAATCCATTAACAACCTTGACACCGAAGCGGGCCGCCGCCCGGGCGGTTGCTTTCATCTCCTCGGCGGCCCTCTCCCGGACACCTGCGGGATCCCCGTCTCCCCAGACGTGAGGAGGAAGTATGGAGCGGTGGCGCTGGTCGATACGATCGCAGACCGCCTGGCCAACCAGATGATTGCTGATGGCGTGACATTCCAGGCCGTGGCGCTGGAGGATATTCCACCGATCCTGACAGTAATCGTCATCTTTGAGCGCTCTGACCACGTCGAAGTGGTCGCCCCAACAGGCGATTTCGATACCGTCATATCCGAAGGATTTCGTCTTCTGGCAAATAGTCTCAAAATCCAGGTCAGCCCATTGGCCGGTGAAAAGTGTGACTGGTCGACTCATTTTGTATTCTCCTCTTATTGGTTTCCGATGGGCTCTCCCGCGGGCGCGAAAGGGGGGGGCGGGCTTTTGAATTCGGGGTGAGGCCGCTCCAGAAAGGCGGTGATCCGGCGCAGGGCCTCTTCCACATGAGCCAGCTCCACTCCGACCTGAACGGATCTGGAATCAAGGTGCAAGGCGAGGTCTCTCAGTTTGGAGCCAGCCGTGGCCCGTGCGTCCGAGGAGGCTCGCGAACTCTCCGCCAGGTCGATGAATCGGTCCAGTACCACTCTCTGCACGGCACGGGCTACTGCCGCCTCCCATCTGTCCCGGGGAGTGGGCGCTTTCCAGGTAGCATTCAGGAGGGCGTCGATGGCTCCGACCAGTCCCGGCTGGTTGGGATCGAGAACACTGGCAAGGCTCAAGCGCGAGGCTCGTTCAGGATGCAGGATCACCGAGACTGTCAGGTCGGCGGCCACGGTCGTGGCAGAGAGAGGATCGAAGATTCTTCCGGTGGTGCGGGGGAACTGCTCCCTCTGGTCTGAGTACCCGTAGGCAGCCGGTGACAGAATGTCGAGCAGTCGCCTCGGAAAACCGACCTCTTCCACCCCCAGTGTCTTGATTAAAGCTGCCAGGGCCCGCTTCTGAATCTGAGGCTCGATGATCTGCGGGAGCGGCAATGGGTCACCACGGAGTTTGTATGTGTATGAGTAGCCGCCCAGAAGTTTGGCGGCGGCCTCGATCTGGTACCTGTGATGCAAGAAGGCCGGTACTACCACGTGGCTCAACTCGCCGAGGGGAGTTCCCGCCGGAAGGTTCTGGACGTTGAAGCTGCTCAACGCAATCCGTCGCACCTTCAGGGACTCCTCGAGTGCAGCAACTGGATCCTTGCCGTTGTCCCAGAGACTGGCATACCCGTGAGGATTCCAGTAGGAGCGGGCGTCGGCGTCGGTGACAAAAAAGAGCCCCCGTCGGAAGGCGTCCTCAATGATCTCGTTCAGCGCATCGGCCTCACCCGTGCCGGGAGAGAAGTGGGAGTAAGCATAGCGGACAACGACCTTGTCCCACTCTCCGATACCCACAGCATAGGCTTGGCTTAGATTGAGTGTCTGGTCGTTGTTGATCCCGACGAGCGGGGCCGGATAGTCCATGACTGACTCGCGGCCGAAGTTGCTGGCCGCAAAGTTGTGAGCAAATCCCAGGGTGTGGCCCACTTCGTGAGCCGACAATTGCCGAATTCGGGCCAGAGCAACCTCGACCGCTGAAACCTCCGGGTCAAAGGAGGTCAGATAAGAAGCGGTGGGGCCGACGCCAAAGGCGCAGGCTCCCGATCCTGCACCAGCTGAGAACAGGGGTTGCAGGCCCTCGATCAGCATCCGATCCTGTCGAACTCTCAGGGACCCCAGTTGAACGTGCCCCTTGATGATTTCCCCGCTGCGTGGATCCACTACGGAATTGCCGTAAGACCATCCGCGCGTGGAGCGGTGAACCCACTGGATCACGTTATAGCGAACGTCCAGGGGATCGGCCCCCTCGGGGAGGATCTCCACCCGAAAGGCGTCGCGGTAGCCTGCCGCCTCGAATGCCTGGTTCCACCAGCGGGCGCCTTCCAGCAACGCGGATCCAACTGGTTCCGGGGCTCCCGGATCCAGGTAATAGATAATCGGCTCCACGGGTTCCGACACTTCAGCACGAGGATCGCGCTTGATCAAGCGGAACCTGGAGATAAAACGCTTTTCGAGAGGCTGGTCCAGCGCCGTGGCATAGTCGGCAAACGTAAACCCCAGAACGCCTGCGCGGGGATCAAAACGCCGCGCTCGGTATGCGTTGTCCGGCAGCCGGATAAAAGAGTGATGCTGCCGGACGCTGGGCGACTCGGGAGTCGGTGCCACTTCCGAAACCAGGCTGCCCGGCTCACTCGCAGTGAAGGTGAGGACCGCCTCCAACTCGATATTGTCGGGGAAGGCCTGGCAGCGAGGGAGGTAGACGGCACTTCGATTCTTGTCGAGCTGGAAGTCTCCCTGGGCGGCCTGTCGCAGCCTCCCGATGACACCATGTGCATCCCGCACCAGGAAGTCCGTTGCGTCGACCAGGATGACTGGGCCGGTTTCTGCCCCGACTCGAGCCCCCCACAGGATCGATTGAGCGAAGGACTCCGTTACGGCTCTCTGTTCGGCAGGATTGTTCGTGATCGCTCGATATCGCTGGTTGGGCTCCACCAGGAAAACGCTGGGACCGTGTCTCTCAAAACGCACCACCCTCTCGCGCCCCTTTCGGGTGCGGTCCAGGCCGATGGGGTTCGATCCCAGGCCGGTTGCCAGGGATTCCAGGTACAGAAACTCTTCCTCGAAACGATCGATTTCCAGCCAGATCTTGCCCTCCTTCTCATCCCAGAAGAAGTTGAAGTAACCTTCGTGACGCTCCATCCCCTCGGTTCTTTCGGCGATCGACGGTTGAGCAACCACGAAAACGTTGGGGAGCAGGCAAACCAAAAGAGCGGTCACCAGCAGCCGAATGAAGCGCCTTGGCTGAGCTTTTCGTTCCATCTCGAAATCCTCTCTGGTTGGTACCGAGAGCCCGATTATATCGCCTGCTGAAAACACAAGGAAACGACCCTTGACCTCTTCCCAATGATTGTCCGGTGCACCCTGTTCTCGCTAAGATCCCAGGGAATCACCGAGGCAGGGAGCCTTAGCATGAAGCAGTTCGGTCCGATCATTGCTGTGACAGTCGTGCTGTCCGGGTGGGCTTTTGCCGCTGTTGGCACGTTTCAAGAATCCGAAGACAGCAAGCTCCGTTTCGCCGTGATCGGAGACAGTGGAACGGGGAAAGACCCACAATATCGAATTGCCCGCCAGATGTCCGATCGTTACAGGGAAAGGGGGCTCGATCTTGTCCTCATGCTGGGAGACAATATCTACGGGCACGGGAAGCGCAGCGACTATGCAAAGAAATTCGAGCAGCCGTACGGCCCCCTGCTTTCCAGCGGAGTCAAGTTCTTCGCCTCCCTGGGCAACCATGATGTTCGACGGGGTAACTGGCGGCCGGCGATCGAATACCCTCTATTCAACATGGGTGGCAGGCGCTACTACACGTTCCGGTTGGGGGATGACCTGGTCCAGTTCTTCGCCCTCGATTCGACGACTTTAGCGAAAAAGCATCGGGGTGGCTCTGCCGATCCGGAACAGGAGGCATGGCTCAAAAACGAATTAGCCCGGATTATGCATGAGATCTGAATCCGAGTGAGATTTGGGCCCAGAAAAAAGGCCGTAGCTCTCTGATATAAAAGGGTTTACATAAACAACGACCCTAAACAGGAGCTACGGCAATGTTGAAAGCAGTCTGCCAGAATACCCTGCTATTTCACAGCCACCGAAAGATCACGGCGCGTTTTGATGGGGGGAGTCTGACTTCCGACGCAGGATGGTTGTTGTTTGGATCGCTGGATCGGCAACATCGGTTGTGCGAGGGCTTCAGTTCGTGTATTTCGGAAAGCCGGGACCGACGCTACGTTCGTCATGACCTGTTGAAGTTGATTCGACAACGAGTCTTGCAGATCGTGGCCGGCTACGAAGACTGTAATGACGCCGATACGCTGCGCTCCGATCCGATGCTCAAGACAGTCTGTGATCAGTTGCCCGAGAGCGATCCCGATTTGGCCACCCAGCCGACTTTCTCCCGTTTGGAGAACTCCGTCACCAAGAAGGATCTGATGCGTCTGAGCCAGTGGCTGCTAGGCCGTTATGTGCGCTCCCTGAAGAAGAGACGTCCCAGCAAGATCATCCTGGATCTGGACAGTACCGACGACCACACTCACGGTCAGCAGGAGTTCTCCTTCTACCATGGGTATTACCGAAACCACATTCTGCATCCTTTGCTGATCTTCGATGCCGACACGGGCGACCTGGTGTGTGTCGTGTTGAGACCTGGCAACAAGGGGGCTGCCTCTCACATCGTGCCCATTCTGAAGCGAGTCGTGGAGGCCATCCGACAAGGAGTGGGGACGGATGTCGAGATTGAGATTCGGGCCGACAGCGGCTTTGCCACGCCTCGGCTCTACGAGTTCTGTGAAGGTGAAGAGAATCAACTCCAATATGTCATTGGGTTAAGTCGAAACCCTCGCCTGCAGCGAGTGGTCGAGCCGCTGCTGGATTCGACTCGGCTGCAGTTCGTTGAGCTGGAGGAAAAACAGCGTCAGTTTGACGAGTTTCTTTATCGAGCCAAGAGCTGGGATCGATCCCGTCGCGTCATTGTCAAAGTGGAGGTCGATCAGCGCGGGATCAATCGTCGCTTTGTGGTCACCAACCGGGACGATCTCTGCTCCCAATCACTTTATGACCACTATACAAACCGAGGGCAGACCGAGAACTTCATCAAGGCCTTCAAGAATCATCTGAGCATGGACCGACTCAGCTGTCATCGATTCCTGGCCAATCAGTTTCGACTCCTCCTGCATGCACTGGCTTACCAGATGTTCGTGCGCCTCCGCGACTATCTGCACGGGACTCCCTGGCACAAGCTCGAAATCGAAACCTTACGTCGTCGTGTCCTCAAGATCGGGGCCCGCATCCGACAAACCACTCGACGCATCTGGGTCCATCTTTCCTCAGCCTTTCCCGAACAACCCCTCTTCCACCTCGTCTTGAGTCGCCTCAACTCCAGCTAGCTTCTCCCAGTTCCCCAAAAAACCGCTTCCGATACTCATCCAGGCCCAGATCTGTCTGAAATTCACTCCCCCAACCACTCAAACGCCTCCCCAACCGATATTCTTCGCAAATCCGCCTGTCACACCTGCCCGCTTCCGAGTTGGGCCACTTCTCGACTCGTTTTTCAACACCGGACTACGGTTTTTGCATAATCCGGGTTAGGAGCTTCCCGCGCGCGCTGGAGAATCGCTTTTTTCCATCACCCCATTTATTCTTCCGGTCGGCGCCATGGGGAAACAAGAGGGTCAAGGAATCCCTGGAACAGATCCTGGTGGAAGGCCGGGTGAATATCGTGTTCGCCGGCCACGAGCATTTTTACGCACGTCTGCAACCGCAGCAGGGCATTCTGCACTTCATCAACGGAGCAGCGGCCAAGCTTCGCAAGGGCAACATCTCTGACAGATCGCCAATCACCGGGTGCGGAAACGATCAGGAACGCAGCTTCCTCTACGTGGAACTGGATCCCGAGGAATTGCGTTTTGAGGCCGTCAGCGAGTCCGGGCGTGTTTTCGATCAGGGAACCGTCTCCTACGATTCAGAGGCAGGTTTGCAGTTGAAGGCTCACTGTCAAACCCGATAGGGTCGAAAACCAGCGGATCCGCGATCACTCGGGCGGTGTCGGCGAGAAGGGGTTCGGCAGGTGTCCTGAGGGAGTCGGTCACCCCAGCATGAAATAGAGGATGAGAAGTAGCAACAGGATCCCAGCGACGATCCAGACGGGCGTCGACACCAGATCCTTGGCCACCTCTTTGGTCACTCTGGCGGCAAACTCGGTCGTCGAGGCGGCGGCGATCTCGGGGGTCGCCAAGGGGTCGCCACCGGCAGCTTGTGCGGCGATCTGAGCCTTCAGAGTAGCATTCAAGCCTTCCAGGCTCTGCTTGATGATCGCCTTGGCCGCGCTCTCCACTAGACGCTGGCCCACAGTGGCGATACGGCCACCGACGTGAGCGTCGCCGTCGTAAGTCATCCGGGTACCGTCGCCGGCGGCGGCGATGTCGATCCGGGCGGTAGCTTTGACGAATCCCTGGGGACCCTGGCCATCCACCTTCATGGTGTAACCGTTGGGCGGATCTATCTTCTCGAGCTCGATCCGGCCGCGAAACTTCCCCTGGACCGGGCCAACCTTGATGTTGAGGTCGCTCTCGTACTGGTTCTCGCCAACCAGTTCGAGCTTTTCGGCCCCCGGCATGGTCGCCGCCATCACCTCCGGATTCATCAAGCCGTTCCAGACCTTTTCCGGTGGGGCCTCGAATGTGTACTCGCCTGCGATCTTCATCGATTGAGACATCATGTGGATTCGCAACGTGCAACCCGACCCCCTCGGAAAAGGCCGGACTAGAGGACCTGACCTCGCCCGCGGCGCTCCGGAGCAAGTCCGGACAACATGTGTCCGGATGCTAACACAAATACGTGTAGATAAGAACTCGCTCCATCAACTCAGAGGGCTGGTGGGCGGGTTGATCAGCGAGAGGGAAAAACCAGGCTGCTGCGGACCTTGTTGCATGGATCATCCCGAAGGATGCCTTATCATCGTGTTTTTCAACACCGGGGATAACCTAGATGCCACATAAGTTCAACGCAGCCCGACGGCACAAGTTTGATAAGGCGCAGTATCGGGTGATCAACTGGGCGGAATATAACGAGAGCCTGCGCCAGCGGGGTGATCTGACGATTTGGGTCAGTGATGAGGCTCAAAGTGTGTGGCGCGCGCCGCGCCGCACGTCACGGGGTGGCCAGCGGAGATACTCGGATCTGGCTATCGAGACATGCCTGACGCTGCGCACGGCGTATCGGCTTGGGTTGCGACAAACGCAGGGGCTGATGGGTTCCATTGGCACGCTCATGGGGCTGGATATACGGGTGCCGGACTTCTCCACACTGTCGCGTCGCGCAAACGGCTTGAGCATCGCGCAGGTGATGAGGCAAGCCGGGTCTGTGCCTGTCCATCTGGTGGTGGACAGTACCGGCCTCAAGATCTTCGGCGAAGGGGAATGGCTCGCGCAGAAGCATAAAACCAGGGGAATACGCCGCCGCTGGCGCAAACTCCACCTCGGACTGGACCTCCATAGCGGTGCGATTGTTTGCGCCAATCTGACTCACGATGACGTTGGAGACAGCACCGCCTTACCCGGGCTCCTGGATCAACTCGATGCCCCGGTCACGGGCTTTCTGGCGGACGGCGCCTATGATGGAGCGTCCACACGGGATCTGCTGAGGGAACGGTATGGGGAGACCCTGGATGTGGTTATACCGCCGCCAAAGAACGCAGTGATCCGACCGCAATCGGCGCGGGATCCAACCGTTCGGGATCGCCATATTGCCCAGATCCGCAGCAACGGCCGCATGGCCTGGCAGGCGGCCACAGGGTACAACCAGCGCAGCCGGATAGAAACGCAGATCGGCCGGTGGAAGAGCGTCATCGGCCCCAGACTCAGATCCCGCAGCTTCTCCAGGCAGATCACGGAGATCCAGGTCGGCCAGAAAGTCCTGAACACAATGACCGCACTCGGACGGCCTGTGTTCGAACGTATCGCCTGACGCTACCGCTTGGGAAAGGGCGAATTCCATCTCCGCCCCGATCCATGCAACAACGCTACATCAATCTCCTTCCAGAACCAGGCGGCTCGTGCGTCCCAGGATGTGGAACACCTTATATCTCCTTCATCGTTTCTTGTCCAAGGAATCTCTCCCACTCCCTCACGGTCGGGGCTCCGTTGGGGTTTCGTTCTCTCCGACCTTCAACCTTCAACTTTTAACTTTCAACCTTCAACCCTACAACTGCCTATAATGTGGGAGACGCTATGGAAATGCGGCTGTTTTTATCATCCTACCCGTCTCTCGTCCTCCTTGGCGTGCTTGCCTGGGACCAGGCCCTGGCGGGACAGGAACTCCCCGGCACCGACGTGGAGCTGAACAGGATAGAGATGGAGAGAACGGAGGAACTGTCGGAAGCCCTGGCCAATCAGCTTCTGGATTTCTCGGTAGCGGCCAGGAACGAGAACCTGGCTGAGATGGGCCAGTCTCTGGCAGAAATGCTGCAGGCCACGCCACTGCCCGAATTGGAAGCCTCACCACGCTGGACCCGTGCAGGACTTCAAGTTGGCGATCTGAAACTGGAGGGAAAGACTCTGAGGACCCTCTCCCGAAAGGAGTGGCTGAGTCAGTGGCAGCGCTTCGTCGATTCATTCAGCCACATTGAGGATGTCCGCTTCAAAGTCAGTGGTGCTCGATTCAAAGAACAGGACTCCGGAGTCAGGGCGGAAGGCCAGCTCAAGTTCTTTCTGGTGGGTCGGAAATCGGCCGACCATCTTCTCTGGGTCCGAGGGGAGGGCCGGGTGCAGGCGGTCCAGCCCCCGGACAGTCAGACCTGGGTGATCTCGACCCTGAAGCTGAGCGCTGTGTCGCTATCCGAATCCAGCCCCCCACCGTTTTCCGAAGTTTCCTCTCCGGCCGGTGTTGCCTTGACCCTGCCCCGTTACGGTTCACCCGGAAACGACGACTTTGTTTACCATGGCGCAGCCTCCGCCGATCTGAACGGCGATGGTCAGTTGGATCTGTTCGTGACCGGTATCCGGCGAAACTACCTTTATCTCAACAAGGGCGACGGACGCTTTCAGGAATCGGCCCGGCAGACCGGGATCGAAATCACGCGACCCGGGACATCTCCCCTCTTCCTGGACTATGACAATGATGGCGATCTGGATCTATTCATGGCGGCTGTGGGTGACCAGATGCTCTTTGAGAATCGCCTGGTACCCGATGGCGAACTCCGCTTCCAGGATATTTCCGAGGAGTCCGCTGTGGCTGTTTCCGCAGTGGGCTTCACTGCCACTGCCGGAGACGTGAACCGGGATGGCTGGATCGATGTCTACGTGGCCTCCTACAACCTCTATGGAAGAGTCATGCCCGACTCCTGGCACGAGGCTCGAAACGGGACTTCCAACCTGCTTTTCGTCAATCAAAAGGACGGGACCTTTCGGGAGGCTGCTCGATCCTGGGGTGCCAATGACCGGCGTTGGAGTTACTCTGCCCAGTTCGCCGACGTGAACGGCGATGGGAAGATTGACCTGTATGTCGCCAACGACTTCGGAAGAAACTCGCTGTATATCAACCAGGGCAACCGTTTCAGGGACAGCGCCGAGGCCTGGGGAACTGTGGATGCTGGAAACGGCATGGGAGTGTCCTTCGGAGATTATGACAACGACGGAGATCTCGACCTGTTCGTCACCAACATGTCTTCGATGGCCGGGAACCGCATCTTGAACCGCTTGTTCCCATCCGGCAGTCGAGACGATAACGTGCTCAAGAAACTCGCCTCCGGTAACACTCTCTTCCGAAAGGATGGAGGAAGAGTCTTCAAAGACGTGACCAGCCAGGTGGGTCCCTTCCCCGGAGGCTGGGCCTTTGGTGGCGTGTTCGTCGACATTGACAACGATGGGTGGGAAGACCTCTATGCCCCCAACGGATTCGTGAGCGGCGAAACCATGAAAGACACCTGAAGCTTTTTCTGGCGCCACGTGGTGGCGTCGAGTCTAAGCTCAGAAGAGGCCGGGAACCAGACCTATCAGAGTGATCACATGCACCTGATTTTCGAGCAGGGATTCTCTTTCAGCGGCTTCGAAAGAAACACCCTCTTCCTGAACGACCGGGGTCGCAGGTTTGTGGACATCTCCGGTATCTCAGGAGCTGATTCCATCGCCGACGGGCGTGCGGCCGTAGTGGCAGACTTCGATAACGACGGAGACTCAGATCTTTTCGTAACCAACATTCAAGGAGAAGGTCACCAGCTGTTCAGGAACAATCTGGGGCACCGGCAGCACTTCCTGCGGGTGACGCTGGAGGGAAAGGCGAGCGGTCGCGACGCATTTGGCACCGTGGTTCGCCTGAAGACCGCCCTGGGCACTCAGGCCCGGATCAAATCGGGTGGAAACGGGTTTCTGGCCCTGCCCGACCCCAGACCTCTGTTCGGTCTGGGAAGCCAGACCGACATCGAATGGCTGGAAGTCGTGTGGCCGTCAGGCCTGGTTCAACGCTTTCCCGGACCCGCGGTGGGTAGTTCAGTCAAAGCGGTAGAAGGGGATTCTCAACTGGAATGGCTCAAAGAAGTCCGGGGACGACTGCCTGACCCCCTGGAGAGCGACGAGATCTACTGGCAGAAGCTTGGCCTGCAGCGCGGAGATCCCCTTCCGCTGCTGGAACTGGGCTCCCTCCAGAGTGCTGACGATGGTCGGCTGGAGGCTCTGAGCAGCGGACAACCGTACGTGATCAACTTCTGGGCCACTTTTTGCGGACCCTGCATCCGGGAGATGCCCGAACTGGAACTCCTGCATCCCAGGCTGAAGGAGGCCGGGTACCGGCTTATCGGCGTCAGCCTCGACGAGCAGGACTTTGACCGGGTCAGAGAATTCGGGGATCGGCTGGGGGTGACTTACCCGCTTTATCACACCAATTCTGAAAGCGTTCAGAGGATCTTCAAGTCGGGCGAGATGTTCATTCCTCTCTCCCTGGTGGTCGATGGCCAGGGTCGGGTCGTCGAACTCATGGCAGGCTGGAACGCCGAATCGGAAAGGAAGTTTGAGAAGCTGCTGGGGCGGTAGGGGCTTTGGTTACTGATTACTGGTTGGTTAAAGGTTAAAAAGGTTGAAGGTTGAAGGTTGAAGGTTGAAGGTTCAAACTGCGTGGAACCAGAAACCGTGAAACCAGAAACCAGAAACCAGAAACCAGCAACTAGGAACTAGGAACTAGTGGTATGACATAGAAGTAACACTATAGTTTCTTCCAAACGTAAGGCCTCGGATTTTCATTGAGATAGCTGATGCCCTTCTGCAGACCCGCTTCGATTTGTGCCGGTGTCCGATAATCGGTGTTCTGCAAGGCCGTGAGGTGCAGGGTCGCAAAGTAGGATTCGATCAAATTGAGCCAGGAACTATTGGTGGGCGTCCAATGCAGTTGAATTCGCCGGCAGTGCTGCGCCAAGAATTTGCGGACTGGCGGAGCCTTGTGGGCGCTCAGGTTGTCCAGAATGAGATGGATTCGCCCTTCGGGCCACTCCCGCAGGACCACCTCCTGCAGAAAGGCCCGACAGTTGTCGCTGTTTTTGTTGGGAGTTGAGCGGCCCACGGCCCGACCGGTGTGAGGAGAAAATGCGGCGAAGAACTGCAGGACTCCGTGCTTGCGTTGGTAGCGGTTGGATCGGCGGGCGGCGCCAACTCCCCAACTGCGCCCGCCCCGCGGAATGGTCTGCAAAGGTCCCAACTCGTCGAAGCAGACCACGGGGCCGTCGTCCGGAGGATGCCGATAGAGCCGAATTATGGCGTTTTTTTTAGGGAATTACATACTTAAGTCCCCTAGAAGTTCAAAATACGCTTGAAAACTTCGGGGACTTGTGAGACAATATCACTATCAAATGGAGATAGAGCAATGGCTTACAACGCACCAGGGAAACACTTTCGGAAGGGACTTTCACACCGTCAGTTCTACCAGATGTTCGATGAGGAACGGGCAAAGCAATGGTTCATCGAGCAACGCTGGCCTAACGGGATCGCCTGCCCGAGATGCGGATCACTCAACGTCAACACCGAGGCCAAGCACAAGACCATGCCGTTCCGGTGCCGCGAGAAGGAGTGCAAGAAGAACTTCAGCATCAAGTATGGGACGTTCATGCAGTCGAGCCCGCTGGATTATCTCGACTGGCTTTATGTCCTCTACCTAGTCGTAACCAATCTCAAGGGTGTATCCAGCATGAAGTTACACCGAGACTTGGACATCACCCAAAAATCAGCTTGGCATCTGGCACACCGCGTCCGGCGTGCCCTTGGTGATCGCACAAAGAATCTGTTCTCCGGCCCAGTGGAGGTCGATGAAACCTATGTCGGAGGCCGTCGCCGGAATATGCCAGCCTCCAAGCGAAAGATGTTGACAGGCCGGGGAACGGCGGGTAAGGTTGCGGGTGCGGGCATCCGTGACAGGGCAACCAACAAAGTCGCGGCACGGGTAGTGTCAGACACAACGAGCGAGACTCTGGGAGGCTTCATCACCGGCAGCGTGATCCCTGGCACGAGGATTTACACGGACGAAGCAACGGCGTATACCCATCTTCCGAACCACAGGTCCGTCAAGCATTCCGTGGCTGAATATGTCAAGGGAGAGGTGCATACCAATGGAATCGAATCCTTCTGGGCGACTCTCAAGAGGGCACACAAGGGGACGTTCCATCGGATGAGTCCCAAGCATCTTCATCGCTACGTGGATGAGTTCGTGGGCCGCCACAACATGCGGAACCTGGACACGTTGGACCAGATGGCTCTGATCGCGTCCAAGATGGAGAAGTCCCAACTGCGCTACAAGGACTTGGTGGCATAACAAGGAGGAAGAGATGGAACCCTTACAGAAAGAGACAGTCTCCTTCGAACAGCACCGGGAGGAGTTCGCCGAAAACCATCACGGTGAGGTTGTTGTCATTCACGACACAGAGGTTGCCGGGTTTTTCGAGAGCGAACGAGAAGCGTACCTTTTTGCGATAGAGAGGTTTGAGGAAGGTTCGTTTTTATTGCGCCGTTGCTTGAAAGCGAATGAAGAACACCCAGCGGTATTTCATTCTAGGGTCGCTTAGTGCAAGCGCAGCCAAAGCGTCATGCGTTTACCACAAAATACTCGCAACGAACAAGTGTTCTTTTCACTGACATTGGGGTGTCGAAACCTGATCACGACGGCGAACTAAGCAAGTTTCGAGGGGTATGGGATACCGGAGCAACAAATTCGGTTATCTCCAAAAGGGTTGTTGACGCGTTGGGCCTTAAGGCTGTTAGAACTACAAGGAATTACACGGCGAATGGCGAGCGCGAAGCTGGCGTGTACATTGTTGACCTAGTTTTGCCCAACAAGGTTGTGTTAGCAGGACAACCTGTAATTGATGGGCTGCTGGTAGATGCCGAGGTATTGGTCGGTATGGATGTCATCGGGAAAGGAGACTTTGCGGTTACTCATCAGGGAAATGGAACGTGTATGACGTTCCAACTGCCTTCAAATAATCACATAGATTTCGTTGAAACAATCAATCAGACCAAGCCGAGGAGGGGTTTTCGCCAACCGAAGAAACGCAAGCACGGCAAGCGTAATCGCAGCTAGGAAACACGTAGGGAGGGTATTACAAAAATGAGCGAAACCAAGAAGGAGCCCAAGACCGTTGAGCTAGTCAAATCCACTTACCGCCCGAAGAAGGCCGAGATCAATCAGGAGTTCGAGGTTGACCTGCCAAATGATGACCCCCACTATGTCGATGCGGCCATGGAGGAGCTTGGCAGGTCAATGATGCAGCCCGTTAGTTTTCGTCGGATCGACAAGCCCCGGAGCCGCCGCAAGTAATGCGGCCAGGGGACTTAAGTATGTAATTCCCTTTTTTTACTTCGTAGTCCGGGTCGGTACTCCGGCACCAGCTTTGACCGGTCAGAAAACGCAGTCCATGGCGATGAAGAATGCGCCGGATGGTCTCGCGGCTCAGCACCTCTTCTTGGGCACGCAGATAGCGTTCCAGCTTGATCAGCGACCAGGTGGTGAAGGGCAAATCCAGATCCGGGGGGCGCGAGGTGGCCGCCTCGATCACCCGTGTTTCGGTCTTTTGATCGTAGAGTCGGGGTCGGCCCGGCCGCGGTCGGCCCAGCAGACGAGGCAATCCCTCGTTCTGGAAACGCTTGGCCCATGCGTGGGCGTTGGTGTAATGCAGACCGGTGATTACAGAAGCTTGTGCAAGGTTGTAGCCTGCCGCCAAAAGCCAGATCAGGCGACATCGGCGAAAGACCGAAGCGGAAGTCTTTTCGGCCCGCAACAGGCGTTGCAGTTCGAGCAGTTCCTCCGCCGTGAGGGATCGTAGCGGAAACCGTTTGTTGGCCATCGACTGCGATCATACTATGCGGATTTCTCTCAGGCAATGAAATATAGTATTAGTTATGTGTTGCACCACTAGGAACCAGGAACTAGGAACTAGGCCGCCGGCGGGCTACCTGCCATCCCAGCAGAAACGAAAGCACAATCCCAAGCTGTAGGATAAGACCCTCCCGAAGCGGCCAGATCTCAAAGAACGGAAGTGAGATCATCCAGCTCAGCGGAGTCTCCTGGAGATACCCGACATTCTGGAGCTCTCGAACTCCGTAGCCGGCAAAGATCACTGACAGAGCTCCCAGCAGAATTCCACTCACTACGAAAAACGGCTTCAGATTCAGACGGATCCCCAGTTTCAGCCAGATCACGACGAAGCCGGCCAGGAGCAACATGCCCGCCGCCAAGCCGCAGATGATCATGGTGGCAAGGTTGCCGCTGCGCAACCACAGCGCCTGGTAGAAAAGCGCCGTCTCCACCGCTTCGCGGTAGACAGCCAGAAAGGCAGCGGAGGCCAGAAACCATCCACTGCCCGCGGACACTGCCCGCGAAGCCTGCTCGTGCATGTAGCTTTTCCACCTCTGGACGTCAAGATTGTGAAAAATCCACAGGCTCACCCAGAAGAGAACCGCAGCCGCCAGCAGCGAAGTGATTCCTTCCAGAGCCTCCCGGTGACCCGCCGAGACCAGTAGCTGGTGACCGGCCATCCACGTCAACAGGCCGGCGGCGCCACCCCCCAGACACCCCCAGTACACATAGCTACGGAGCTCCTTCCGCCCGACCCTGGTCAAGTACGCCAGAAGCAATCCGACCAGGAGGGCCGCCTCGATTCCCTCCCTGAGGATGATTGTCAGAGACTGTAGGAACGTAAAAAAACGCCCCCCCCAGGCACTGGCCTGTCCTGTCCGCGCCTCTTCAAGAGTATTGATCAGGAGCCCCAGATGTGGTTCGGCCAACTCCTGCCGGGTCCCTCCAGTCAGTGCCGCACGGTAGGTTGCCAGCTCTCTTTCCAAACGATTCACGAGTCCTGAGTCCACCAGGCCCAGCGCCGCTTCCGCCGGCTCAATGCCGTACAGATAGGCGTCCAGCGAAAGATCTGCTGCTTCACGCAGATTGCCCTGCTGGAAGGCAGCTCCGCTTCGTTTCAAGAGATCCCGAGCGAAGAGCAGGAGCTCCTCCGTGGAGGGGCCGGGGGGATAGCGGCGCAGGTAGTCAACCAACCCCATCCCCTCACCTTCTTCGCCCCTCGCCAGCGTTCTTACCAGTTCCAGATTGGAGAGAGTCGCCAGCTCTTTCAGAGTGACTAAGGGCTCTC
Source organism: Acidobacteriota bacterium (assembly GCA_965205345.1). Taxonomy (GTDB): domain Bacteria; phylum Acidobacteriota; class UBA6911; order RPQK01; family CBDAPI01; genus CBDAPI01. The sequence goes on from CBDBGQ010000058.1 coordinate 168,641, forward strand.
CCGCCGGCTCCCGGGGCGCGAAGTCTTCGCGCAGCGTGAAAACGTAGAAGGAAACATCCCACCGCTCCTGCAGGGAAAGAGTCTCGTGAGACGGCATTGCTGTTCCTTCCACCCCGAAGGTCACCGCATTGAACACCTGATGAGGAGGAATCGTATTGACTCGCCGGTCTCGAAACGAGCGGGGCGCGGGCTCCATCTTCTCTTCGGCCACGGCCGGGCCATCCCCGGCCCCGGTCTGACCGTGACAACGAATGCAACTCGTCTCGTACACTCTTTTGCCAGAGGAGAAACGGGGAGGTGTCGCCGGGAAGGCCGTCACATTAAACTCGTCGGACAGATCTTGCACCAGCTTTCCAGACTGTCTCCTGACTGCCTCCCACTCGGCCTTTGCCTCGATCGAACGCTGGAGCTTTTCCAGGAGAGGAAGGATTGCCCTGGGATCTTCCGGTTTCAGGGGCTGATATCGATCGATCAGGGCCTGACTGAAGTCGAGCATCTCCTGGTACTCGAACTCGCTGACCACGGTGCCCTTTTCCACAGCCGCACCGTAGTCGGTTCCCAGGTACTGGAGCATGAACACGAGCTGCTCGGGACCACTCGCTCCGGGATCGCCGGCCAGGTTTGCAGGGCCGCTGAAAGAGCCCGCCCTGCTCGACACGAAGAGCTGACCAATCCCCACCAGAATCGGGAGCAGCACCAGACTGTAGGCCGCAAACCGTTTCACAGTCTTGCTTTTACGCCCCAAGCTCCCTGACCGTCAAGATGAAGTTGAACATGGGCAATGATTCGTAGGGGCGACCCTTGTGGTCGCCCGTCAAGCGGGCCGGCACAAGACCGACCCCTACGGTCGCCGCCCCCCATGTGAATTGCCCCAAAGAAAGTTGAAGGTTCAAGGTGAAAGGTGCAAAGTTGAAAGGGAGGATTAAACTTGCCATGAGCAGCCACATTCTGACTGGTTCAAAGCGGCGATTACTCCTCAGCGTGTGTCTTCTTCTAAGCTCGCCAGTCACTGTGTCGGGACAGGCGGCCGACATCGATGCGAAAGCCATCATTGATCGTGCCGACCGTCTGCTCCGCGGTGACTCCTCTCATGGCACGGTTGAGATGAAGGTGACCACCAGACGGTGGAAGCGCACCCTGGTCCTGGATATCTGGTCGGAAGGCACCGATAAGGCTCTAATACGGATTCTGGAACCTCGCAAGGAAAAGGGCACTGCAACCCTGAGGGTGGGCTCACAAATCTGGAACTACCTGCCCAAGATCGACCGGACCATCCGGGTTCCAAGCTCCATGATGATGGGTGCCTGGATGGGATCCCACTTTACGAATGACGACCTGGTCAAGGAAAGCCGTCTGATCCGTGACTATGAAATCAAGCTGGAGTTCTCGGGCGATCGGGACGGCGTAAAGGTCTATGAAATCGATCTTCGCCCCCATGAGGACGCGCCCGTGGTGTGGGGACGAATCCTCTATCAGATCCGTCAGGATGATCTGATGCCGGTCTGGTCTCGATTCTATGACGAACACGGCGAGCTGAAACGGACCATGTGGTTCCGTGACTATCAGATCATGGGCGACCGGAAGGTACCCGCTCGCATGACACTGGTTCCGGCCGATCACCCGGACGAGCTGACGGAACTGGTCTATCACCAGCTGGTTTTCGACATTGCCATCCCCAGGCGCACGTTTTCGCTGGCGGCGTTGAGAGAATAGCCCATGCTGAGTTGGAGACTGGGATGGCGCAATTTGTGGCGGCGGCCCCGTCGCAGCCTGATCAACATCGCCGGGGTGGCTACCGCCTTGCTCTTCCTGGTGCTGCTACTGTCGATGACGGAAGGATTGAGGGAGCAACTCCTCGAAAACGGAACCGGTCTTCTCATGGGCCACGTTCAGATTCACCACGTGGACTACCTTCCCGACCGCAGCCTCTACGACACGATTGGAGGGGAAGAGGCTCTTGACCTGGATCAATTTCGAACGATCACAAGGGGGCATGGCTTCGAGGTCGTGACGCCCAGAGTTTACGGATTTGCCCTCCTGTCGACCGGGGACCGATCGGTGGGGGGCGAGCTTCTGGGAATTGATCCAGTCGAGGAGGTCCGCCTCAGCACCCTTCTGAAGGGACTGGTGGAGGGGCGGCTTCTGGGCCCCTCGGCAGCGAGAGAACTCCTCCTCACGTCCGGGCTGGCGAGAGAACTCAGGGCTTCCGTGGGGAGTGAAATTGCGGCCGTTACTCAGGCTGCGGATGGCAGCATGGGAAACGAACTCTATCGGGTTGTGGGAATCATCCGAACCGGGCTGGCGCTTCTCGACCGATCCCTGGCCGTCCTGCATGTTTCTGATCTCCAGGAATTGCTCGCCCTGACCAGCACCGAGTTTCATGAACTGGCTCTCAAGTCAGATGACCCACTGGCTGCGCCTGCGCTGGCGGTCCGCCTCAACCGCGACGAGTCGCTTCCAGCGGATTCAGAGGCCCGGGACTGGGGCCAACTGGCACCGCAACTGCGAGACTATCTGGCTCTCTTTGACAGCTTCTACGGTTTCATTGTTGGATTCGTCGCCCTCTTCGCGGCGCTTGGAGTCCTCAACACCATGATGATGGCAGTCTTCGAGCGGACCCGGGAGGTGGGAGTGGTCAGCGCCCTGGGGATGCCGCCTTCACGAGTCATCACCACACTCTTGATCGAGGCTCTGTTCATGACCTTGATGGGTCTGGTCCTGGGGCTTGTCCTCTCCCTGGCCCTGATGAAACCGCTGACCAGCCACGGGCTGGATCTCTCTCGCTGGACCGGGGAACTGTCCATGTTGAACACGCGGATGGACCCGGTTTTACATTTCAAATGGGTCTGGCACGATGTCCTGTGGCCGGCCGCTTCGCTGCTGGCAGCCAACCTGCTGGCAACCCTTATCCCTGCTTTTAACGCCACCAGGATGAACCCGGTGGAGGCTCTGGCGGCTCCGGTGGAAACATGAAATGAAGCTCCTGCTCATCATGGCCTGGCGAAATCTGTGGAGACACGGGAGGCGGACTGCCTTGACCGCAGTGACCGTTGCTCTCGGCCTGGCCATAATGATCATCTTTGTGGGCCTGGGAGATGGAAGCCACGCCCAGATGATCGACGGGGCCGTGAGACTTGGCTCCGGACATGTTGTCTTTCAGGCTCCCCACTATCAGGAACTGGGAGGACTGGAGCGAACGATTCTGCAGGCCCAGGCCGATCTGGTCGTGAGCTGGCTTGGGGAAAAAGAACAGGATTATCGAATCGAGGGAGTAGTGCAGCGTCTTTTCGCCTCGTCTTTGGCCTCGTCCGCCAGTGGGTCCAGCGGCGTTCTCGTGATCGGGATCCAGCCGGAACTGGAACGGGAGGTGTCCAACTTTTCTCGAAAACTGACTGCTGGCGAATTCCCTGCAGAGGGACAGGGCAATCGGATCCTGATCGGAGAGGGAGTGGCCCGAAAGCTGGAAGTGCAGATCGGCGATAAGGTTGTGCTCATGGCCCAGGCCGCCCACTCCCCGGACATAGAATCTACCCTGATGAGAGTGGGGGGAATCCTCAAGACCGGCCAGGAAAACGTGGACCAGACAATGGTGCTGGCGCCGCTGGACACCTGTCAGGATTTCTTCAGACTCAACGGCCAACTGCACCAGCTGGCCGTCCTGCTGCCGGACGAGAGCGACAGCCTCCGTCTGACCAGGGAAGCCCAGGCGGCCTTTCCCGACCTGGAGGTTCTGAGCTGGCAGGGCGCCCTGCCTGAACTGCACGATTTCATCCAGGTGGACGACGGGGGCAACTACGTTTTTCACGTGTTTCTGTTCCTGCTCATCGCCTTTCTGGTCCTCAACACGCTGTTCATGTCGGTCCTGGAAAGACGCAAGGAGTTCACCTTTCTGGATGCCATCGGTCTCAGCCCCCAGCAGCGGTTCGGGCTGGTCATGCTGGAAGCGTTCTTCATCGCCGCCCTGTCCTGCCTTCTGGGTTTTTTGATCGGCTATTCCGGTCATCTCTATCTCTCGATCTATGGCCTCCCTCTTGATCTATTCACTCTGGAGGAAGGGAATATCGCGGGTGTCGTCATGGAGCCGATCATGTACTCGAAACTGTCCTGGGGGCGAATCCTGCAATCACTGGCAGTGGTTTTCACCATGACCTTTCTCCTGGCGCTCTTGCCCGCCCGGCGCGCAGCCGCGCCTGGCAACATACAACTCCTGGCGAGCGGACGATGACACAAGAAGTCGTTTTTCACCTCGAAAACGCAAGTCGAATCTATGGGCAGGGCGACCAGACCGTCCGGGCTTTGAACCAGGTGACCCTGACTCTCAGGCGAGGTGAGTTCGTGGCCGTGGCCGGGCCTTCCGGCTCGGGCAAGACCACTCTGCTGAACCTGGCTGCCGGGCTGGACACACCGAGTTCGGGAAGAGTGGCACTCAAAGGAAATGATCTTTCCCGGATGACACGTCGACAGAAGGCCAGGCTGCGCCTGGAGGAGGTAGGCTTCATCTTCCAGGCCTACAATCTGATCCCGGTGCTCAGCGCCCGGGAGAATGCCGAATTTGTGCTCTTGCTGCGGGGAACGCCCCGAGAGGAGCGCGAACGTCGAGTCGCCAAGATCCTGGAACAGGTTGGTCTGCGGGGTCTGGAGAAGCGCAGACCCTCCGAGTTGTCGGGCGGGCAGCAGCAGAGGGTTGCCGTGGCCCGGGCAATTGTTGCAGAACCGTCTCTGATCCTGGCGGACGAGCCGACCGCCAATCTCGACAGCGCCACCGCCTTTGCTCTTCTCGACCTCATGGAGCAGTTGAATCGCGAAAACGGAACCACCTTCCTCTTCTCCACCCACGACCTGCGTGTCATGAAACGGGCCCATCGACTGATCAAGCTTCTGGACGGTGAAGTTGAGAGCGACGAGCGGTTCGACCGGTCATGAATCGGACGAATCTCAGTTTCGCGTGGGCCTTGCTCCTTCCGGGCATCCTCTTGATCAGCACCCTCGAAGTGAGGAGCCAGAGTCTGGATCTGGGTGGATCCGCCCGCGGTTACTTCTTCTTCCGGCTGGAAGATCTCCCGGACTTCATTGACCTGCGTCGAGACACCGAGTTCACCTCCTTTCGTTTTACTCTCGACTCCGAGTTCAACCCCTCGATTCGGCTCCAAGCCCATGCTCTCCTGGACTTCCTGTCGCCACCCGGGTCCGGGGCCGCTCGGATCGCCCAGAGCCGCTCCAGTACTTATCTTCCGCTGGACGGGATTCTCAGCGAGGGTGATTCCCTCCTCCTCACGGGCCGCTTCGACCGCCTCAATCTGCAATTCAAGATCGACGATGTCCGTGTGATTCTGGGCCGCCAGGCCATCAGCTGGGGAGTGGCTCATTTCTGGCCCACAGTTGACCTTTTCTCATCTTTCGCGCCGGAGAGGATTGACCGCGATTACAAGGACGGAGTCGATGCAGTCCGGGCCATTATTCCCCTGGGCAATTACTCCGAACTGCAGGTCATCGGGGCCGTTCTGGGACCCTCCTTCAGGGAAGATGGATCGGTGGCTGCCCAGCTTCGCTTTCACATGGGTAGGTGGGATCTGGGGATGGTCGGTGGGAGGTTCCACGGCGATACGGTGGCCGGTGTCTTCATCACCACCGACGTGCAGGGAACCGCCTATCGTGGAGAGGTCACCTGGACACGATCAGGCGCTGCCGAGGACCAGCTTCTGGATCGCGAACGCTTCTGGAGAGTCTCACTCGGTCTGGATCGCCAACTGACTCCCAACACGGGGATTTCCGGAGAATTCCATTTCAACGGCTTTGGAGTTGGAGATCCATCCCAATATGTTCGCCTGGCGATGACAGACCGGGTAAGCCGGGGCGAGGTTTCCTCGCTGGGCCGCTACTACACAGGCGGCGGATTCAACTGGCAGATGCACCCCCTGGTGACTCTGAACCAGGCACTTCTGTTCAACTGGAATGATCAGTCGCTGTTGTGGCTTCCCTCTCTCAACTGGTCGACGTCTGACAACTCTTCGCTTCTGGTGGGCGCTCAGTGGGGAATCGGGTCTGGCTTCAAGGACGAAATGAGCATTGAAAGTGAGTATGGTCCCGTCCCCGCTACCCTGTATGTAGGAGCCAAGTGGTACTTCTAGTGCTGTCCTCTTCGGCAAGGCCCGACACCACTGAGGAAGTGTTTGGTTAGATCAGGGCGCTACCCTAAATCACTCATCATCCTTCTGTCAGCTTTCCTTCCATTGCATGCAGGGCCACATCGGTTTAGAATGTAGAACCCATCAATCACATCACGCATTTGAGGAAGTCACGGTGTCGATGGTCGGGCAAACCATCTCCCATTACCGCATTCTGAAAAGATCGGACAGGGAGGAATGGGTGAGGCTACCGGGCCACCGACCAAAGACGTTTCAGGGAGAGTCGATATCGTACGTTCTGGCCTCGGTGCTCAAGACGGAGCCGGACTTTAGTGTGATACCCGCTACCATTCATCCTCAGATCGGGCAGTTGGAGCGTCGCTGCCTCCAGAAGGATCTCCGCAAGCGCTTTCAAGCCATCGGGGACGTACGCGTGGAGATCGAGGAAGTGCTGGCTGACCCTGACGGAGTATTGCAGGGCCCAGTCAGTGCCGAAGCTCCAAGAGTTCGGCGACGGGCGGCGCCTTGGATTGCTGCCATAGTCTTGGCCGTTCTCACGGGTATCGCCGTCGGGTATCTAAAGCCTCAGCCGCGTTACAACGTCCTCATGATTGCTGTATGACACGCTGCGCGCGAATCATCTCGGTACCTATGGCTACGAGAAGCCCACTTCGCCAAGGATCGACGAGTTTTTCGAAAGCGCGGTCGTCTTCGAGGATGCGCACTCGACTTCCTCCTGGACGCTGCCTTCATTCGCCTCGCTGATGACCTCCGTTTACTCGTCCACGCACGGATGTTGGGGGTTCTCGGATACGCTGCGGCCCCGGTTCGCCACCTTGGCCGAGCATCTCCAGCAATCCGGCTATCACACGGCCGCAGCGGTCAGCCACGTGTTCATGAGGCGTAAGTACGGTCTCCACCAGGGCTTCGCGTTCTACGACCAGACTCTGGCTGCAACAACAACCGGGGACTCTCACAAGATGATCAGCTCTCCCAGGCTGACAAAGCAGGCGATCTCCTTCATTGAAGGACGAGCATTGACGGGGACTAGCGAACCCTGGTTTATGTGGGTGCACTATTTCGATCCCCACCGGATCTATCAGAGACACGAGGGTCTCACCGGAGCCTTCGGAAACACATTGGTGGGTCGCTACGACGGAGAGATCGCCTTCACCGACCACTACATCGGGCGGCGGCTCGATCGTCTAGACGAGCTCGACCTTGCCGACGAGACCATCGTGGTCTTCGTCTCCGATCACGGCGAAGAATTCATGGATCACGGTCGCTACCAGCATGGCAAAACGCTCTTCACGGAAGTCGCACGTATTGCGCTGGCCATCCGTTATCCAGGAATCTCACCCCGGCGCGTCGGCGAGCCCGTTAGCGGTGTGGATCTCATGCCGACTCTGCTCGCACTGCTGGGTCTCCGCCGGCTGGATAGCGACAAGGTTGCGGGCCAAAGCCTTGAGCCGTTGATGCGGGGAGACTCACTTGGTGATCGTGGAGTGCTCCTTGAGTCGCGACCTCGCCTGCGACCGGAGGTTGAACTGGAAGCCTACGTCACGGATGACTGGAAGATCATCTTGGAGAATCCTCGCGAGGACAGCGGGATCGCCAAAACTCAGGTCCTTCTCTTCGATCGAAAGAAGGATCCTGCGGAAGAGCGAAACGTCGCCACGGAGCATCCAGAAGTCGTGGAGGAATTGACGCGTCGACTGCGGGAGGCCGTCGCGCGCGCGCTTGGCCTCGCCCAGCGGGACGGGAAAGCGGAGCGCCTGAATCTGTCGGAGGAAGACCTTCGGAACCTCAAGGCACTCGGCTACGTGGGGGAGCTTCCGGAAGAAGACCCCGAGGATGAATAGCGAGCCAACTACCATGCGACCAAGACTACTGCTCGTCCTGTTCATTGCCGGCCAGTTTGCCTGTCAGACTGCATCCCCACCCCCACCGATCGAGATCTGGCCCAAAGCAGCCTGGCAACAATCGACTCCCGAGGAGCAAGAGATGGATCCCGGACCCCTGGAGAAGCTGCATCGCGAGTTCCAGGCGGGCAAGCACGGATATATCGACGGGATGCTGGTCATTCGCAGCGGGCATGTCGTTTTCGACAGATCCTACGAACGGGACTACGATACTCCTTACCAGGACAAGGACCACTTCGAGGGACCGTACAACTACTTCAACCCGGAATGGCATCCCTACTATCGGCGCAGCCGGCTACACACGCTGCAGTCGGTGACCAAGAGTGTCACTTCGGCAGTTTTTGGCGTCGCGGCTGCCCGGGGCGAGGGACCGGCACTCGATACCGGGATCATTGGTTACTTTGACCATTACACGATTGCCCACCTGGACGAGCGCAAGCGCAGGATTCAGTTGAAGCATCTGCTCACCATGACGGCCGGGATCGACTGGGATGAAACCATCCCCTACGAGGACCCGTCCAACCCTGCCGTGGCCATGGAGGCCACCGACAACTGGGTGCAGTTCGTACTCGACCGTCCCATGGCCCATGAGCCGGGAGAGGTGTTCTCTTACAGCAGCGGTGTCAGCGAGCTCCTTTCGGTCATATTTCTCGGAGCGACCGGTCATCCCATCGACCAGTACGCGGAGGAGCACCTCTTCTCGCCACTGGGGATTGAGAGTTACCACTGGAAGCACACCCCTCAGGGCCATACCGACACCGAAGGCGGCCTTTATCTATCCGCCCACGATCTGGCCAGGATCGGCTATCTCTATCTGAAGGACGGCGTGTGGAACGGAAAACGCCTCCTGGCCGAGGGCTGGGTGAGTGACTCGACAACCCCTCATGTTCGCGTGGCCCGCAACAACTTCTCCTACGGTTACCAGTGGTGGCTACTCCCCTATGGAGCTTCCGCTTCGGGCAAATTCGCCTACACCGGGCTCGGCTACGGGGGCCAGCGCCTCCTGGTCGTACCCGAATACGATCTCGTGGCAGTCTTCACAGGGTGGAACCTCTACGGCCATCCCGTTCTGGATCCGATCTTTGCCCTCGGTCGGGTCCTCGAAGCCATCCCCTGAGGGGCCCAATTGACTTTTGGCTCCGGGCGGAATAAGGTTAGCTCAAGTACTACTCGGGTAGGATGTGTCTCTTTTGTGGCTCTAAAGGCTTGCCTTTTCGACTCCCATTTGGGAAGCGAGGGAGGAGAGAAAAACAATGACCTGGTCTCTGGTTGTTGCCATCGTGGTTGTGGTTGGCGTGATCTACTGGTACCTGCGATCGAGGCGCCAGGAATCTCATCACCTGGATGACATTCACATTACAGAGGACGCCCACGACAAAGAGACCCAGCAATAGAAGCGCTTTGCTTACGCGTCAGAACACCTGCGAGGCGCCCCTAGAGTCAGATTGCAGGCAGCCTGTCAGGACAATCTGTTTGGGTCGCTTGCGCCCCACCGTTCCGTCCGTCCCCCGACGAGCGATGTACTCAGGTGCTGAGCCAGATCTGCACCATCTCGCTCACAGAACGGCACGGCGTCAGCGTGCCGTCAGACCACCAGAGACGGTGCGCTTAGGCCACACCGTTCTGTCCCTAGAATTTAAAATTAAAGATTGAAGATTGAAGATTCCGGAACCTAGAACCTAGAACCTAGAACCCATTCAAAACCATGAAACAGACGGCGATTTTTCCAGGACGCTATGTGCAGGGTCAGGGCTCCCTGGCCGAACTGGGCGAGGAAGTCTCACGGCTGGGGCGCACGGCCCTGATCGTAGCCGGAGGCACCGCGCACAAGACGATCATTCCGGCACATCTCCCGGCCTGGCGCGAGCAGTTCCAGGTTCAGGTCGAGCCATTTGCAGGGGAATGCTCCGACCAGGAGATCGAGCGCCTCTCCCGGACAGCAACGGATCAGGGCTGCGAGGTGATTATCGGGATGGGTGGCGGCAAGGCGATTGACACGGCCAAGGCGGTGGCTCACTCGGTCGGTGCCTGCACAGCCATTGTCCCCACCATCGCCTCCACGGATGCGCCAACCAGCGCCGTCTCCGTGATCTACACTTCAGACGGTGCTTTTCAGCGCTACCTGTTTGTGTCTCGCAATCCGGATCTGGTTCTGGTGGACACGGACATCATTGCGCGGGCTCCGGTCCGCTTTCTGGTGGCTGGAATGGGAGACGCCCTGGCCACCTGGTTCGAAGCAGATTCCTGCCGCCGCAGCTCTTCGCCCAATGCGTGCGGCGGGCTGGGAACTCGTGCCGCCTACGCCCTGGCCCGTCTCTGCTATGACACGATTCTGGAGCACGGGGTTTCAGCCAGGGTTGCCTGCCAGCAAAGTGTCGTCACGGCTGCGCTTGCCCACGTGGTGGAGGCCAACACGCTCCTCAGCGGGCTGGGTTTTGAAAGCGGGGGGCTGGGGGCGGCTCACTCCATCCACAATGGGCTGACCAGGCTGCCCGGCACTCATCACTTCTATCACGGCGAGAAGGTAGCCTTCGGCGTCCTGGCCGGCCTTTTCCTCACCGATCGACCCCGCTCGACCATCGAACAGGTCTATGACTTCTGCGAATCCGTCGAGCTGCCCACGACACTTTCGGAAATCGGCCTCGGTGAAGCCTCCGAGGCAGACCTTCGGGAAGTGGCCGAAGGAGCGTGCGCGGAAGGAGAGACCATCCACAATGAAGCCGGCACGATTCTCCCCGAGATGGTTTGGGCCTCCCTGAAGACCGCCGATGGCTTTGGCCGGCAGCGGAGGAAGCTACCTGAGAATGGAGATCACCCAGGCTGAACCGGACCCACGGTTGCCTCAGTAGCCTCATGACCACAAGTCGGGATCGATTCTTTCAAAATCCCGGGTGACTTTTTCCAAAACCCTGGCCTCCTCTTCAGACCAGGTTCCCGCCAGATGGTTATCTCCTCTTTTTCGGCCAGCTCCCGAACCGCTACTTCCGCTATCTGAAACGTCACGATCCGACTATGGGGGACCACCTTCGCTCCGATCCTGATCAACTTGGCCCATACGATTGACATGAAAAGTAGATGAAAACTATCATATTCACATGAGTACTATGATTCAGATCAGAAACGTTCCGGACGACTTGCACCGGCGGATCAAGGCACGGGCAGCTTTGATCGGGATGTCCATGTCCAGGTTTATCATGATGGAATTGGAGAAAGTAGTGGTACGCCCCACCCGCGAGGAAGTCCTGGAACAGATCGCCCGCTACCCCACCGACCACCTGGAACCCGCACCAGCCGAAGTCATCCGGACAGAACGAGAGATCCGGTGATTGTCCTCGACGCATCAGCCTGCCTGGAACTGCTGCTGGGAACGCCAACCGGAAACGAAGTCGCAGAATGGATTCGCCCCCCGAAAGAGGATGTCCACGTCCCCCATTTGCTTGACCTCGAGGTTGCCCAGGCACTTCGACTCTATGTGTTGAACCGCGTCCTGGCGGCAATAAGGGCGGAGCTGGCGCTGCAACACCTGCGCCAAGTGGACTTCGAACGTCATCGGCACGACCTCTTGCTGCCCCGTATCTGGGCCCTAAAAGAAAACCTGACTGCCTACGACGCCGTCTACGTGGCCCTGGCCGAGGTGCTGAATGCGACTTTGCTGACCACTGACCGAAGGATGGCCGCTGCCCCTGCCAAGGCAAACATCGAACTCGTCCACTGACGACGGATTCTTTTCCCTCCCTTAGGGTCCAGGGGGAGGTCTGCTTTTCAACTCAAGTCCGTCCAGATCAGACCATCGACAGACCTGAAGTGCTTGTCCATCGTCACCAGCTCCGCCCCAGTCTCGAGGCACTGCGCTGCCAGCCACATGTCATTGGACGGGATTGGCGTTCCTTTCTTACGGAGACTTGCGTAGATTCTGCCGTACCGGTCTGCCGTGGTGAAGGTCACTGGCACGAGGAAGACCCTCGGATTCTCCAGAAACTCCAGCAGCTCAGCCAGATTCTTGTCAAACTGCTCACCCCAGCGAAAACCAGCCAGGAGTTCCCCTGCCACCACCGAGGAGAACAGCACCTCTTCCGATCGCCGGATCAGCCGCAGGGTCTTCTCGTGATTTCGTTTGAAGGCCGAGTAGGCACTTGTGTCGAGTAGTATCCTCACGACCACAAGCCGGGATCGATTCTTTCAAAATCCCGGGTGACTTCTTCCAAAGCCCTGGCCTCGCCTTCAGACCAGGTTCCCGCCAGATGGTCCAGGGAGGACCCGATTCTGGCAGACGACTCGTTTCTCTTTGACAGCCCTGCCCCCTGTCGAAGGAGTTTCAACACCGCTTTGTTCAGCGATGTCTCCTCTTTTTCGGCCAGCTCCCGAATCCTCTTTTCCAACTCAGTGTCAAAACCACGGATGGTCAATTGCTTCACTTCTCACCTCGGCATCATGGGCACTTATGACTCAGTATGAATCATTATGACTCATACTCCCGTTCAGTTCAAGATCAGCGGTTTGCGGGCGCAGCTCGCTCCTAACACGCAGGGTATACGAACCAGGGGTAGCGGAAAGCGAATAGTTGCCCTGAGCATCGGTGCTCGTGCTGATGTTGCCGCTACTACTGCCCTGGAGCCTGACCACCTGATCCGGAACGGCATTCAAATCCCGGTCCGCTATCGTACCGCTCAGCGTGACGGGCGCAACGAGGTGTCACCGTCTGGAAGGTATCGATCGTAACCGAAATACCACTCACGCTAAGGGGACCGAAACCGGAGGATGCGGTTCGCGGCTGGCGAAGTTGAAGACCGTCCGACGTCGTCGAAGAAGCCGCCCGGTTGCTCCAGAGCTATCGGGTCTCCGTGGTCACTGGTGACAAATACTCGAGCGAATGGGTCCGGCAGGCCTCTCGGGACCGAGGCATCCGATACCACGTCCCCAACCCGACCGCCTCAGACGCCTATCAGTATTGATTTCCCAAGGGCATATTCTCTCAGGGGGCACTCCCGATGAGAATAGACATCGAATGAGTCCAACGTTACTTGCTCTTGCCCTTGTTCCTTCCTTTTCCGTACTCTGCAGTCGACGACCACACAGGAGGCTAAGCAACTGTTTTTCTGTAATTTGACTGAGAGTGATCTGAGATCGGATTCTCCTGTGGTTTGAAATCGACCAGGCTGAGGTACTGTTTCCCGATCAGCCAGTCTTCGTGAATCTCCTCGACGACAGCGGTGATGAGTCGTAGTGCGGACTCGGTGTTTGGAAAGATACCGACGACCCGGGTACGCCGGCGAATCTGACGGTTTAGGTTCTCCAGCCCGTTGTTGGTGCGAATGCGCCGCCAGGTAGAACGTGCAAAACGAAAGACCGTAAAGCCTTCCGGCAGATTGGTCTCCATCCAATCGGCCAGCTCCGGGTTGCGGTCGTAGTATTGCTCGACTCTGGCCCGAAGCATCGCCTCAGCTTCGCCTCCAGACGGGGCATTGAAGATGTCTCGAATGTCAGTGGCGATGGCGGCACGTTGGTCGGATCGGCGGGCGTATCGCTGAGCATTCTGGCTCAGGTGAAACTGACAGCGTTGCCAGGGCACTGAAGGAAAGACAGCTCTTCTGGCAGCTCGTAGTCCTGAGTGGTCATCGCTGACAATCAGCTGCACACCCTCCAGACCACGCTTTTGAAGCTGCTGCAGAAACTCTCGCCAGTGGACCTCCGCCTCGCTGAGTCGGCAGCTGACCCCAATCACCTCCCGCTTGCCCCAGCAGTTGACTCCGGTCGCTTTCAAGACGGCCACATCCTGAATGCTGCCCTGGCGACGGACCTTCTCGTAGTGGGCATCCAGGTACACAACTGGATAGCTGCCCAAAGGGCGGTTGCGAAACTGCTCGAGTTCGTCGTCCAGCAGCTTGGAGATTCTTGAGACCTGGCTGGCGGAGATCTCGGTGCCGCACAGCTGCTCGGTAATCTCAGTGACCTTGCGCGTCGACACGCCCATCACGTACATCTCGGCGATGGCCAGCTTCAGGGCTTTCTCCGAGCGGCACCCTCGCTCCAGGGATCGGGGATAGAAGTCCAGGTGACGTACTTGTGGAATCCGGATTTGAAGCTGTCCCACTCGAGTTGACAGCGTCTTGGCCTTGTACCCGTTGGCGTGGTCTCGACGCTGCTCGCTCCGCTCCCAGCGTCGAGCTCCCAGAAACTCTTCTCGTTTCCATCTGCATGGCGGTGTTGAGCAGTTTCTCCAACACTCCTCGAAACGCGTCGCTGCCTTCTTCGATCAGTTCTTTCAACAATTCTCGTGGTAGCCTCTGTTCTGGGTCTGGGGTCATTCGGATCCTCCTTGCTCTTGTCTTGAGTTTTTGGAGAAATCCTGCCCCAGATTTGCTCTGATCCTTTTAGCTCACCTTCCTCAAATTACAGAAAGAACGGTACACCCCTACACATCCGGCTGCGCTGGGTAGTGTAACTTTTTTTCTGTAATTTCTGGTCAGGCCTTGGGTCGGAATCGAGTTGACAGAGGTCTGGGACAGGATTCTCCACCGCTAAGGTCCAGTCCGAGGTGGAGTTTGCGCCAGCGGCGGCGTATTCCCCTGGTTTTATGCTTCTGCGCGAGCCATTCCCCTTCGCCGAAGATCTTGAGGCCGGTACTGTCCACCACCAGATGGACAGGCACAGACCCGGCTTGCCTCATCACCTGCGCGATGCTCAAGCCGTTTGCGCGACGCGACAGTGTGGAAACAGAAACGAGAATCTGGCAAGGAGAATCAAATGAACCCAGATCTGGAAAAGAGAGTACCACGGGAGATCCTGGCGGAGTTGATCGAGGAAGGAACAGAAGCCTTTCGAGGAATCCTGGAGAAGTTGTTCAACGTGGCGATGCAGTTGGAAAGAAGCGAGTTTCTCACGGTCAGGGAGCGGAAGCGTACGAGAGAACAGCCAGTCGGCGAGGCTATCGAAACGGATTCAAAGGCAAGCGGATTCAGACTCGAGTGGGAGAGCTGCACTTGGAGATTGCACTTGGAGATTCCACAGGTGCGTGGGTTGAGGTTTTATCCCAAGTCGCTGGAGAGGGGTTGCCGTTCGGAGAAGGCCCTGAAGCTGGCCATTGCCGAGATGTATGTGATGGGCGTCTCGACGAGGAAAGTCACCGAGATCACGGAGCAGCTGTGTGGGTTGGAGATCTCGGCCACCCAGGTCTCGAGAGTGGCCGGGATGCTGGACGAAGAGCTGGAAGAGTTTCGAAGCCGGGAGCTGGGAGAGTATCCGATCGTGTATCTGGATGCCCACTACGAGAAGGTTCGAAGAGGCGGCAGGGTGCAGGACGTGGCCATCCTGAAAGCCATAGGAGTCAATCGTTTCGGGACGCGAGAGGTGTTGGGTCTGAGCGCCAAGATCAGCGAAGCGGAGGTGCATTGGCGAGGGTTTCTGGGAGATCTGCACAAGCGTGGACTGAGAGGGGTCGAGCTGTTGGTCAGTGACGATCACGAAGGACTGAAGGCGGCCAGGCGGGCAGTTTATCCGTCGGTGCCCTGGAACCGTTGTCAGTTTCACCTGAGCAAAAACGCCCAACAATATGCTCGCCGCAAAGAGGACAAGCCCCGCATCGCCCAGGCCATGCGGGACATTTTCGATGCCCCGTCTCGAGAGGATGCCGAGGAGCTCAAGGGTAAAGTCGTCAAGAAGTTCGAAAAGATTGCACCGGAGTTCGTGAGCTGGCTGGAAGACAACCTGGATGAAGGGCTGACAGTGTTTGATTTTTCCGAGGAGCTGGTGGCGAAGGATCCGAACCATCAACGGACTGGAGAGACTGCACCGGGAGATCCGGAGACGAACCCGGGTGGTGGGAATCTTTCCCCACGAAGCATCGGCGCTGCGGCTCATCTCGGCTGTGCTTGCAGAGATACACGAGGAGTGGTTAACCGGCCGGCAATACCTGAACCTGGCCGGCTGGAAAAAACAAGTGGAGCAATTCTTCCCTACAGGCCCTAGAGGAAATTACAGAAAAACGGTTGCTTAACCATCCTTTGCTGATCTTCGATGCCGACACGGGCGACCTGGTGTGTGTCGTGTTGAGACCTGGCAACAAGGGGGCTGCCTCTCACATCGTGCCCATTCTGAAGCGAGTCGTGGAGGCCATCCGACAAGGAGTGGGGACGGATGTCGAGATTGAGATTCGGGCCGACAGCGGCTTTGCCACGCCTCGGCTCTACGAGTTCTGTGAAGGTGAAGAGAATCAACTCCAATATGTCATTGGGTTAAGTCGAAACCCTCGCCTGCAGCGAGTGGTCGAGCCGCTGCTGGATTCGACTCGGCTGCAGTTCGTTGAGCTGGAGGAAAAACAGCGTCAGTTTGACGAGTTTCTTTATCGAGCCAAGAGCTGGGATCGATCCCGTCGCGTCATTGTCAAAGTGGAGGTCGATCAGCGCGGGATCAATCGTCGCTTTGTGGTCACCAACCGGGACGATCTCTGCTCCCAATCACTTTATGACCACTATACAAACCGAGGGCAGACCGAGAACTTCATCAAGGCCTTCAAGAATCATCTGAGCATGGACCGACTCAGCTGTCATCGATTCCTGGCCAATCAGTTTCGACTCCTCCTGCATGCACTGGCTTACCAGATGTTCGTGCGCCTCCGCGACTATCTGCACGGGACTCCCTGGCACAAGCTCGAAATCGAAACCTTACGTCGTCGTGTCCTCAAGATCGGGGCCCGCATCCGACAAACCACTCGACGCATCTGGGTCCATCTTTCCTCAGCCTTTCCCGAACAACCCCTCTTCCACCTCGTCTTGAGTCGCCTCAACTCCAGCTAGCTTCTCCCAGTTCCCCAAAAAACCGCTTCCGATACTCATCCAGGCCCAGATCTGTCTGAAATTCACTCCCCCAACCACTCAAACGCCTCCCCAACCGATATTCTTCGCAAATCCGCCTGTCACACCTGCCCGCTTCCGAGTTGGGCCACTTCTCGACTCGTTTTTCAACACCGGACTACGGTTTTTGCATAATCCGGGCTAGTCGTTTTCCCTGTGGGGAAAACTGTGTCCAAAACACGGGGTTTCCAGGGTAATCCTGGGGAAACCAGGGGTAAACTGTGGAGTTCGTAAAACCTTACTGGTTAAGGATGTTCCTTTGTTTTCAGGACCTTGTTGCATGGATCATCCCGAAGGATGCCTTATCATCGTGTTTTTCAACACCGGGGATAACCTAGATGCCACATAAGTTCAACGCAGCCCGACGGCACAAGTTTGATAAGGCGCAGTATCGGGTGATCAACTGGGCGGAATATAACGAGAGCCTGCGCCAGCGGGGTGATCTGACGATTTGGGTCAGTGATGAGGCTCAAAGTGTGTGGCGCGCGCCGCGCCGCACGTCACGGGGTGGCCAGCGGAGATACTCGGATCTGGCTATCGAGACATGCCTGACGCTGCGCACGGCGTATCGGCTTGGGTTGCGACAAACGCAGGGGCTGATGGGTTCCATTGGCACGCTCATGGGGCTGGATATACGGGTGCCGGACTTCTCCACACTGTCGCGTCGCGCAAACGGCTTGAGCATCGCGCAGGTGATGAGGCAAGCCGGGTCTGTGCCTGTCCATCTGGTGGTGGACAGTACCGGCCTCAAGATCTTCGGCGAAGGGGAATGGCTCGCGCAGAAGCATAAAACCAGGGGAATACGCCGCCGCTGGCGCAAACTCCACCTCGGACTGGACCTCCATAGCGGTGCGATTGTTTGCGCCAATCTGACTCACGATGACGTTGGAGACAGCACCGCCTTACCCGGGCTCCTGGATCAACTCGATGCCCCGGTCACGGGCTTTCTGGCGGACGGCGCCTATGATGGAGCGTCCACACGGGATCTGCTGAGGGAACGGTATGGGGAGACCCTGGATGTGGTTATACCGCCGCCAAAGAACGCAGTGATCCGACCGCAATCGGCGCGGGATCCAACCGTTCGGGATCGCCATATTGCCCAGATCCGCAGCAACGGCCGCATGGCCTGGCAGGCGGCCACAGGGTACAACCAGCGCAGCCGGATAGAAACGCAGATCGGCCGGTGGAAGAGCGTCATCGGCCCCAGACTCAGATCCCGCGGCTTCTCCAGGCAGATCACGGAGATCCAGGTCGGCCAGAAAGTCCTGAACACAATGACCGCACTCGGACGGCCTGTGTTCGAACGTATCGCCTGACGCTACCGCTTGGGAAAGGGCGAATTCCATCTCCGCCCCGATCCATGCAACAACGCTCCCTACAGCGAGGTCTTCGCTGCCGTCGTTCGAAACCTCCAGGCCATTCCTCTGCGCTGCTGAGGTCTGTCCCGATCAAACGCCCCCAAAAACGAAATCGTTCCATCGCTCAGGCCGAGCTCTGCCTGAATGCATTCCGTCACGCTCTTCCGAACCCGAAAAACGTTCCATTCACGACCCTCCACACCACCGCATCACTCGACCTGGACCGGATCGATAGCGAAACTCTCAGAAAACCGTTCCGGCCTGCCAAAATCACCTTCATTTCCAAATCGGTGATCTATGCGGGCTAGTGTCTTGCCGAGCTCCAGCGTCACAGAGAAATCGATAACGTCATCACCCTGGCGTTTCCACGTCTTTGTCTAGAAACATTCACTCGCTTTCCGCTTGTGAAGAGGTACGTATCTAACCGCTTGTTCCCTCCACGGTGAGAGCGGCTACTGGGTGCGCCTGGGGTGCGGTTTTGCGGAGAATCACGGGTGATACGCACCCATATGCAGAGCTGAAAATGCAGAGCTGAAACCCGCAAAGTACTGTCAAATACGGTTTGTCTACGAACCAAGTAATCGACTATCATCGTATAAATCAAAGTGAGTCTCTGATCAGGAAGACCTGAGAAATGCGCTTTCCCCCTTCCACCAGACCAGCCAAGCATGGCCGTCGAGAGCTGCTTCGCAACCGTTGGCAGCCTGCCACCGGGAGAAGGCTTCGAGTACTCCTCTCCGAGTATCTGGAACCACGCCTGCTTTGCTGCCGCCGCCGAGCCATGGCCTGTGATTTTGAGTTTCGCATTCCCGACAGGCAGCGGCGGTACCTGGGGGCGGTTCAGGCTGCGCTTGACCAGGTTGATCGGCTCGAGGACCAGATGTCGGTATTTCGGGACAACAGCGAGATCAGCCGAATCAATCGCCTGGCCCATCAGGAGCCTGTCGAAATCGGACTGGGCCTATTTGACTTGCTGCAGAAGGCGGTGTCATTGAGCCGGGAAACCGGGCGGGCATTCGATCCGACCAGCGGTTCGTACAGCCGCTGCTGGGGGTTCCTGGCCAGGCAAGGAAGACACCCGACCGATCAGGAGATTCAGAATCTGGCCGGGCAGGTTGGACCCGATCTGATCGATCTCGATTCCGGGAGCAAGACGGTCCGACTGAGAGGTTCTGGAGTGGAATTGAATCTGGGAGCGATCGGCAAAGGCTACGTTCTGGATCGCGCTGCCGGCCAGATGAGCGCGGCCGGGGTTGTCAATGCACACCTTCACGCTGGCTTCAGCAGTGTGTACGCGCTGGGCAGCTCTCCTGGATCTGCCCGCGGCGCGGGCTGGCCAGTGGGCATCCGGCACCCATTGCGGCCTGAAAAGGACTTTGCAATATTCCATCTTGCCGATTGTGGAATGGGAACTTCGGGGCTCAAGGAACAGGGCTATGTCATGGACGGGCAGGCTTACGGTCACATTATCGATCCCCGAACGGGTTACCCGGCCAGGGGCAAGGCAATGGTGTCGGCCGTTGCTCCAACCGCAGCTGAGGCCGACGCTCTTTCCACCGCCTTTTTCGTCATGGAGCTAGAAGAGATTCGATCCTTTTGTGAGCAACGTGCCGAAGTGGGAGCCATTGTCCTGGATCAGAATTCCGGGGCTGCAGACTCTATCCAGATGCACAGCTTCGGTCGAGTCAGAAACTCACTCGAGGTCCTGAACTAGTCACAACCTGAGCCATGGAAGTTTCACTCTCATTTCTGCCGCAGTTTCTCCTGGTCCTTCTCCGCTTCGTGGTGGGCTGGCATCTTTTTTACCAGGGTCTGGGCAAGCTCTGGATCGTCGGCTGGTCGGCGAAAGGCTACCTGGAGAATGCGAGTGGACCCCTGGAGAACGTTTTTCAGGACCTTGCAGCCCGCCCCGGGCTCATGAACCTGACAGATTTCGCAGTCGTCTGGGGCCTGATTCTGGTGGGTTTGCTGCTGATGCTGGGACTCTTTTCCAGATTGGCGGCGCTGGCAGGCTTTCTTCTCTTGTTCCTGTTTTTTGCTGCCACGCCACCCATGCCCTATTTCGGGTTTTCCGTGCCCGGACCGGAAGGCTCCGAGTTGTATGTCAACAAGACTCTCATTGAGGCGTTAGTATTGCTCGTGCTGGCTATTTTGCCGACCGGACACATGGCTGGACTCGATATCCTGGTTTCGAGCTGGCGGCGGCGACGGAAATCGGTTTTCAGTCGTCGCAACTGAACGTGTTCCAGAAAGGCTCTGGGAGATCTCGATGCTGACCGAGAAACAAACAGAAATCGGACGAAGGAATTTTCTCCAGGCAGTGGCCACACTGCCACCTGCGGGAGCTCTGCTCTGGAAGGCCCGCAGGATGCGACCAGTGCGGACCGGAATCGTGGGCTGCGGGGGTCAGGGCGGCGTCCTGATCGAAAACTGTCCTGCCAGCCACATGCACCTGCTTGCCGTTTGCGACATCGCTCCCGATCATTTCGAACGAGGCCTCGAGAAAGTCCGTAGTCTTCACCACCCGGAGGCCCAGGGATATACCGACTTTGAAGAGATGTTGAAACGCAGTGACATCGAAGCGGTCATTGTGGCGGCGCCTCTGTGGCTGCACGAGACATTCACCGTGGCCGCTTTGCAGGCAGGCAAACACGTTTTCTGCGAGAAGATGATGGCTCACGGGATCGACGGGTGCCGCAACATGATCAACGCTGCCCGGGCTGCCCGGCGCACTCTGCAGATCGGGCATCAGCGCAACTACAATCCCCTCTATCAGGAAGCCTATCAGATGATCCAGAACGGGATCATCGGAGACATTTACCACGTCCGGGCACTCTGGCACCGGAACACCTCCTGGCGCCGCAGAGTTCCCAACCTCGACTTTGATCCAAGCCCCTGGGGCTATCCAACCCTGGAGCACCTGAAGAACTGGCGCCTGTATGAAAAGTTCTCTCAGGGACTGATGGCGGAACTGGGAAGCCACCAGCTCCAGGTTGTCAACTGGTTCACCGGCTCCCGGCCGACTGCTGTCTATGGATCGGGGGGCACCTACCGATTCAGGGATGGGCGGGAGGTACCCGACCATGTTTTTGTGACCTACGAATACCCTGAAGGGCTCACCTTTACGTATTCCTCGATCCAGTCCAACCGTCTCGACCATTACTATGAACAGTTCATGGGAACGGAGGGAACGATTATCCTGAGTGGCGAGCGCGAAGCCATGCTTTTCTCGGAAGGGCAAGAGGCCACCCGGGCCACCCAGATTGCCGTGGAGGAGGCTTCGAGCAGCGGCCCCGTTATGTCGGCTTCGGAGAGCCGGATGCGTGACGCGACAGGCTCACAGGTCTCGGGGGATGGGAGCACATACAGTCCCCTGCAGGCCTATCGTGACGAACTGGCCGGGTTCTGCAACACTGTCCGCCAGGGGGCGCCCAACCTTTGTGAGGGTGAAGAAGGAATGGATGCCTGCACTCCCATCATTCGGGCCAACGGATCGATTGCCCGGGGCGAGAAGCTGGACATTCCTCCACAGCTGTACTTCACGACCTGAATCAGCACGACCTGAATCAGCCGATAACTTGCGGGCCCTTCTTGTTAATCCTGCTCACGTGCGTCTGGCTTTCGATGCCGAATTCATCGAAGGTACCCTGCATCGCTTCGGCACTTCTCTCGGCTGTCTTTCTCGACTTGCTGAGCGCGAACATGGAAGGTCCCGAACCGGATATGCTGCAGCCCAGAACCCCCTCCCGAAAGGCAGCAGCCTTGACTTCATCATACCCGGGAATCAGCAGGGAACGCACGGGCTCGATGAGGTTGTCTTCCAGCGATCGGCCGATCAGGTCAAAGTCACCCTTCATGAGCCCGGCTACCAGTCCTGCAACATTGCCCCACTGCTTGACGGCATCTTTGAGGTAGACCTTGGTGGGCAGTACTTTGCGGGCGTCTGCTGTTCGAATTTCCACTTCAGGATGAACAAGTGTGCAGTGAAGTTGCCTGGGGTAGTCGATTTGGATCACATCCAGGGGATCATAGCTGCGTATGATTACGAATCCTCCCAGCAGCGCGGGGGCCACATTGTCCGCATGCGCCACACCGCAGGCGACGCGCTCTCCCTCCATAGCGAAAGGCAGCAACTCACGGACCTTCAAAGGCCGCCCCAGCAGTTCATTCACGGCAAAAACGCCCGCCACTGAGCTGGCTGAGCTCGACCCCATACCACCCGCAAAAGGCACGTTCTTGGTCAGCTCAAATTCAAATCCGCCCGAGTATTGAACCTGCTCGAGGTACTTGAACACTGGAGCCGTGACCGTATTGCGTTCCGGATCGAGGGGCAGTTTTCCGCCGTCTCCCTTTATCTTTGTGATTCTCAGTCCCGCCCGGCCGGTTTCTCTCACCACCACTTCGTCGCCCGGCTGGTCAACTGCAAAACCGAGTACATCGTAGCCGCATGCTATGTTCGCAACCGTGGCGGGGGCGAAAACTCGAACACTCCCTGCGACGACCCCCGAAGAGTGGCGGGCTTTCTTTTTCGTATCACTTCTCTGCTTCATGCTCTTCTTAACTCACTCGGAACCCCGGATTGATAACGCTCGCAAACTCCCTCGGGTGGCGGCTCACCGGGTGCGGGGCCAAAAAACACCACGGGAGCCCAGGGGGAAGGGCCTACAAGTTGGAGATACGGATTATGTCAGCAAATACTCCCGCAGCGGTCACCTCCGCCCCGGCTCCCGGGCCTCGGACAACCAGCGGGCGGGTCGAATACCGATTCGTGGTGAATGACACCACGTTGTCGTTTCCTTTCAAGGTATAGAAAGGATGCGAGCTGTCAATTGCTTCCAGAGCTGCTGAGGCCTGGCCGTTCTCGACAGATGCGATGTACTTCAGCTTTCGGTCTTCCGCTTTCGCTTTTGCCCTGATCTTTTCGAATTTAGAATCGTGTTTGGAGAGCTCTCTGAAGAGCCTGGGAACGGAGTCGATTTTGCGGCAAGGCTTGGGGACCATATTCTGCACATGAATGTCTTGCAACTCCATTCTCAATCCACATTCCCGGGCCAGGATCAGCGTCTTGCGGGCCACGTCTATTCCTTCCAGGTCAAGCCTGGGGTCAGGTTCGGCAAATCCCAAGTCCACGGCCTCTTTCACAGCTTGCGAGAACTTCGTCCCGTCCATCAAGGCGTCGAAAATATAGCAGAGGGATCCGGAAAGCATCCCCTGGATTCTTGCTACTTCATCTCCGCTATCGATCAGGTCCTTCAGTGTACTGAGCACGGGTAGACCGGCCCCTACATTGGTTTCGAACAAGAACCTGACCCCTCGTCTATGAGCAATGCTCTTTAACTTCTGATAGTCCGAGAACTTTCCCGAACAAGCCACCTTGTTGGGCGTAACCACCGAAATGCTCGAGTCCAGCACCTTTGCATAGGTGGCGGCGACAGCCGTATCCGCCGTATTGTCAACAAAAATGGAGTTGCGCAGATTCAGCTCTACGATTCTGTCGGTGAACTTGTCGATGTTCGCCCTGGTGCGGGACTTCTTGAGCGCACTCTCCCAATTCGCTGCCGGGACACCATCCTCGCTAAAGACCATTTTCCTGCTGTTGCTGATACCTACAATGCGCAATTCGAGTTCGTTGTTTCTGAGCAGCGATTCGGCCTGTTGATCGATCTGGGTCAGCAGCGTCTTCCCTACCAGACCGGTTCCCGCGATGAACAAATTGAGCGTTTTCGTATCCGACAGGAAGAAAGACTCATGAACTGCATTCAGCGCCTTGTCGAGATCTTTCTTTGAAATGACGACTGTGATGTTCAGCTCAGAAGATCCCTGTGCGATCGCAGCAACGTTTACGCCGTTCACCCCGAGGGTGTGGAACAGTCGGCCTGAGATGCCCGGGATATTGCGCATGTCTTGACCCACAACGGCTATCACGGAAAGGTTGCGTTCAATGAGCACCGAGTCGATAAGGTGAGATTTCATTTCTATCTCAAACTCTGCTTCGATGGCCTGCCTGGCACCAGCTGCTTGTTGGGGATCGGTGGCAAAGCAGATCGAGTGCTCTGAGGATGCCTGCGTGATCAGGATCACGTTGATGCCCTTGCCTGCGAGGGCACGAAACAAACGCAGGGAAGTCCCGTGAATGCCCACAATGCCACTTCCCGAAAGGCGAAACAGGGCGATTTCTGCAATGGACGAAATCCCCTTGATAATCGACCTGTCAGTGGTGGGGTCAAGCTTCTCCTTGATTGCCGTTCCCTCAAAACCTGGCTTGAATGCATTCCGAATTCGAATCGGGATCTTCTTGTCCAATGCCGGCTGAAGAGTCGGCGGATAAATCACGCTGGCACCGAAGTGAGATAGCTCCATGGCCTCCTCGTAGGAAAGCTCCGCAATGGAGAACGCCTTTTTGACCTTCGCCGGGTCAGCCGTGAGGATGCCGTCCACGTGGGCCCATATCTCGAGCTCCTTGGCACCGAGCGACGCAGCGACAATGGCTGCAGTGAAATCGGAGCCCGCCCTGCCCAGAGTGGTGGTTTCCTCCTGATCGGTGGACCCGATAGATCCGGTGATGACCTGGAGAGCTCTGGCAGTCTTGAAATGGTTGCGAATCAGTCGCCTGGTTTTCGCGAGATGAACTCTGGCACACCCAAAATCGGCATTTGTTCTCACAACCTGTCGCGCATCCAGGAATTCGACTTTGACCCTGGACTGCTTCAGCGCCTGGGTGATGATGTAGCAGGAAAGCAGCCCGCCGAAACTGACTACAAAATCACAGGTCTTGCTGGAAAGCTCCTTGACGAGATAGGCCCCGTTCAGCACATCCTCCAGCTCATTGAGGACCATCTTGGTCTGGGCGAGAACAGGGGTCTGCTTCGCTGCCTCCAGCAGTTCCTTGATAGCTGAAAAGTGGCGCTGCTCAATGGCTCCAAGAAGTTCGAGATAAGACTCATCCCCGGCGGCTGCCAGTTCTCCCGCTTTCGCCAGATCGTCCGTCACGCCTCCAAACGCGGACAAGACGACCGCTACCTCGTGCTTTCTGGACGAGTCTCGCAGAATCTTTATCACCCCTTTGACCCGATCAGGAGTGGCTATTGATATCCCGCCGAATTTCAGTATTTTCATTTTCTATCTGGAATCTCACAAGTTCTCCCGTATTAAATCTCTCATCAGCATTCGATCCGGATCCGTACCGGTCCAGGTCAGAAACTGGAGTGCCGCCTGTTCCACGAACATCTCCATTCCGGAAATAATCTTACAGCCTCTGTGCCGGGCCTGGCGGATGAGTTTCGTTTCTTCCGGGTTGTACACCAGATCATAGACCAACTCGAAATGAAGTTGAGTCTGGGACAGTGGAGACGCATCGACATTCGGGTGCTGTCCGACCGGCGTCGTGTTGACCAGAAGATCGGCACTGCCTCGAAAGTCCTGCATGAGCACCCACCGACAACCAAACTGCCGGGCAAAGCTCTCGAGTCGTTCCTCGTTTCGGCCAGCCACAGTGACCTGTACCCCCCGGCTCAGGAGAGCACCGACTGCCGTGTGGGCAACCCCGCCGTTTCCCAGCACCACGGCCGACGTACCCTCGAGTTCAACTCTCGAAAGCAGCGGAGAGAGGAAGCCCGGGAAGTCAGTGTTCGAGCCCATCCAGTTGGGGGCTGCCCCGGCAAGGGTATTGACAGAACGGACCGGTGAGTCATGGTCCTGGCAGAAGCGAATGACGTCCGTCTTGAAGGGCAGGGTGACACTGAAGCCCTGGAAGCGAAGAGAGGACTTCGCGAGATAATTGAACCAGGGATCCAGTGTGTCCAGAGGCAGACGGATATAGCTTCCCGGCAGGCCGTAGTGTCGAAATAATCCGTTGTGCAGGGGTGGTGAGAGAGAATGTCGGACCGGCTGACCCATGATTCCGAAAAAGGGGGTTTCAGTCGATGGCTGCCCCAGTCCCCGGGCTTCTCTGAGTGAGAACTGGCCTGGAGCGGGGGGGACCTCGGCATCTTCACACACGTATGTCCACTTGCTTCCCAGGAGGGGAGCGAGGTAACGGGCAGGCTGTCCCAGCTCACCCATGCCGATGAGGATATGCGGCCCGCGAAGTGGTTCGCTTTCCGCCCACTCCAGCAGTTGAACCAGCTCCCGGGTGCTGTGGACCTGGACCGCCAGTTTCCCCAGCTCACCCCCACGGACGGATGGAAACTCAGCCTGGAGGTTGGCCGGAAAAGATCCAAAGACATGCCGCGATCGAATCAGGCGTGTGCGGGTGGGCAGAGACACGGGAGCGGTTACATCGTGCTCCAGATCGATCCAGTGGAAACCATTCTCGGCTGCCTGCTCGAGAAGTCTGATCCGTTCCGGCTCTCCTCCGCGGTACCGTCCCCCTTCTCTCTCGGGGCGACAAGTGGCAACGTAACGGCTCTTTGGAGCCGCCGGAAGCTGCGGCAGCTCCAGTCGTTGGAGGTAATCAAGCCGTGCCTCGATGGTATCAACCTGGCCGTCGTGAAAGGCTAGCTTCTGGTTGAGATTGGAGACAGACTTCTCGGCAACGGTCAAACAGAGTTTCATAGCTCGTCATAAGTTCTGACGCGCTGCACTAGTGCACTAGGACTAGTTGTCCTGTGAAGTAGTGACATGTCTCTGGATCGGGCCCCAGTAGCGGCGGAAGTACTGGACCATGGAGAGCAGGGCGAGGAAGACGACGATCCAGAGCAGGATCTGACCTGCCAGAAAGATATAGGTATCGGGAAAACGATTGGCCAGAATCAGGCAGCCGGCACAGGCGACCTGGGCTACCATTTTGTATTTCCCAAGTCGCATCGCCGGGATGGTGATTCCCCGGACGGAGGCGACACTGCGCAACCCGGTGACTACAAACTCTCTGCCCACAATGATGATGACCATCCAGGCCGGGGCGATTCCGAGCTGGACCAGCGAAATGAAGGCAGCCGAAATCAAGAGCTTGTCAGCGACGGGATCGAGAAGCTGGCCCAGGGTGGTGATCTGCGATCTTTTTCGAGCCAGGTATCCGTCGAAGTAATCGGTTGTAGCAGCCGCTGCGAAGACGATGAATCCCCAAAACTCCCGTGCGGGCGGTGTCGTTGTCAGCAAGACACCCACCAGCGGGGGAACCAGGAAAATCCTGGATAATGTCAGGGCGTTGGGAAGATTCATAGAGCCACTTATAGCACAGTTCGGTACTCCGTACCGCGTTC
Source organism: Acidobacteriota bacterium (assembly GCA_965205345.1). Lineage (GTDB taxonomy): Bacteria > Acidobacteriota > UBA6911 > RPQK01 > CBDAPI01 > CBDAPI01. The sequence continues at coordinate 196,095 of CBDBGQ010000058.1, forward strand.
CACGACCCTTCGACCTTCAGCCAGCAGTCCTCGTGGAACGTGGAACGTGGAACGTGAAATATAATGACCCCTCAATGATCTCCGATGCTCTGCAGGCAAAGCTGGACCACCTGCCATCCGGCCCCGGTGTCTATCTTTTTAAGGACCGAACAGGAAAGAGCATCTATATCGGCAAGGCCAAGTCACTGCGGCACCGAGTGCGCTCCCATTTTCAACAGCAGCAGCTTGCCGACCAGAAGACGGAAGTACTGAGGGGAACCATTCACGACCTTGATTACATCGTGACCGACAGCGAGGTGGAAGCGCTGATGCTGGAGAGTAATCTGGTCAAAACGCAACAACCTCTGTTCAACGTCAACCTCAAAGACGACAAGTCTTTCCTGCACATCAAGCTGACTGTGAACGAGGACTTTCCCAGGGTGCTCCTGACGCGTAGAATTCTGAACGATGGGGCTCTCTATTTCGGGCCCTATCTTCCCGCCTCCCTGGCTCGCAACACGATCAAGATCATCAATCGTCATTTCCTCCTGCGGACCTGTGACTTGGAGATCGACGGGCAACTCGAGCGGCCCTGCCTCGAGTACCACATCAAGCGTTGTCTGGGGCCCTGCGTCGCCGGGCTCTGTTCCACACGGGAGTATACCCGGGCGGTTGGCGAGGTGATTCAACTGTTGGAAGGGAAAAACAGCCGCCTGGTCCAGTCACTGCGCAGGAAGATGCTCCGGGCTGCCGAGGAAGAAAGGTTCGAGGGGGCCGCCTTTTATCGGGACCGAATGCGCATGGTTGAGGACCTGGCTGAGCAGCAGAAGATGATCGTTTCCAGGATGAGAGACGTGGACATCTTTGCCTATCATCGAGAGGGGCCCCGCGCGACGCTGCAGCTCTTTACTCTGAGACACGGTCGGGTGGTGGGTAAACGTGAGTTTTTCTGGGAGCGCCTGCAGTTCTTCGATCCGCCGGTCTTCCTGCGGGATGCAATCCAGCAGTACTATCTGAATGCCGGTTTCGTTCCGGCCTCCATTTACCTCCCCGTCGAGATTGAAGATCAGCCGCTCATTCAGGAATGGCTCACCCGCAGACATGGCTCGCGGCGCGGTCGAAAAGTTCGGATCCTTGTGCCGAAGCGGGGAGAGAAACTGGATCTGGTGCTTCTGGTTGAGCGCAATGCCAGAATCGCCTTCGATTCGCGTTTCAGGATCTTGAAGTCTGACCGGTCTTCCATCCTCGCCGAGGTTCAGGAAGAACTCGATCTGCCGCAACCTCCCGGGAGAATCGAGGCTTTTGACATCTCCAACATCCAGGGGGCTGAGACGGTAGCCTCCCTGGTTGTCTGTCTGGAAGGCCGGATGAGTCGAAAAGAGTATCGGAAGTTCAAGATCAAGAGTGTTGACGGACCAGACGATTACGCCTCCATCTATGAAGCCGTCCACCGGCGTTACAAGAGAGTCCTGGCCGAAGAACAGGACCTGCCGGACTTCATATTGATCGACGGCGGCCCGGGACAGTTACATTTTGCCTACCAGGCACTCGCTGAGCTGGGTATTGAAGACCTGCCTCTGGCCAGCATCGCGAAAAAAGAAGAACTGATTCACGTCATGGGTCAGGAAGATGTGTTGCGACTGGAGAAAAGTTCCCGAACCATTCGCCTGCTACAGGAGATTCGAGATGAGGCCCACCGATTTGCCGTGACCTATCACCGCAAACGCCGTTCTCTGCGGGATTTTCATTCCGTTCTGGACGATATCCCGGGTATTGGTCAGAAACGGAAGAAGCGGCTTCTGCGCAGTTTCGGTAGTGTGGCCGGCATCAGGAGGGCGAGCGAACGGGAACTGATCCCCTTTGTGGGTCCCAGGCTGGCCAGGGTCGTCAAGGAGAAGCTTTCTTAGCTCGCTGCCGCCCCGCGCTGTTGAAGGTTGCGGGAAAAAAGGGGACAGTCTACTTTTTTCCGTCTTCTCAGTTCCCGGACTCTGAAAGTTCCAGCGCTGGAATGAAAGTAGACTGTCCCCTTTCTTTCCCTAGCCCGGATTATGCAAAAACCGTAGTCCGGTGTTGAAAAACGAGTCGAGAAGTGGCCCAACTCGGAAGCGGGCAGGTGTGACAGGCGGATTTGCGAAGAATATCGGTTGGGGAGGCGTTTGAGTGGTTGGGGGAGTGAATTTCAGACAGATCTGGGCCTGGATGAGTATCGGAAGCGGTTTTTTGGGGAACTGGGAGAAGCTAGCTGGAGTTGAGGCGACTCAAGACGAGGTGGAAGAGGGGTTGTTCGGGAAAGGCTGAGGAAAGATGGACCCAGATGCGTCGAGTGGTTTGTCGGATGCGGGTCCCGATCTTGAGGACACGACGACGTAAGGTTTCGATTTCGAGCTTGTGCCAGGGAGTCCCGTGCAGATAGTCGCGGAGGCGCACGAACATCTGGTAAGCCAGTGCATGCAGGAGGAGTCGAAACTGATTGGCCAGGAATCGATGACAGCTGAGTCGGTCCATGCTCAGATGATTCTTGAAGGCCTTGATGAAGTTCTCGGTCTGCCCTCGGTTTGTATAGTGGTCATAAAGTGATTGGGAGCAGAGATCGTCCCGGTTGGTGACCACAAAGCGACGATTGATCCCGCGCTGATCGACCTCCACTTTGACAATGACGCGACGGGATCGATCCCAGCTCTTGGCTCGATAAAGAAACTCGTCAAACTGACGCTGTTTTTCCTCCAGCTCAACGAACTGCAGCCGAGTCGAATCCAGCAGCGGCTCGACCACTCGCTGCAGGCGAGGGTTTCGACTTAACCCAATGACATATTGGAGTTGATTCTCTTCACCTTCACAGAACTCGTAGAGCCGAGGCGTGGCAAAGCCGCTGTCGGCCCGAATCTCAATCTCGACATCCGTCCCCACTCCTTGTCGGATGGCCTCCACGACTCGCTTCAGAATGGGCACGATGTGAGAGGCAGCCCCCTTGTTGCCAGGTCTCAACACGACACACACCAGGTCGCCCGTGTCGGCATCGAAGATCAGCAAAGGATGCAGAATGTGGTTTCGGTAATACCCATGGTAGAAGGAGAACTCCTGCTGACCGTGAGTGTGGTCGTCGGTACTGTCCAGATCCAGGATGATCTTGCTGGGACGTCTCTTCTTCAGGGAGCGCACATAACGGCCTAGCAGCCACTGGCTCAGATGCATCAGATCCTTCTTGGTGACGGAGTTCTCCAAACGGGAGAAAGTCGGCTGGGTGGCCAAATCGGGATCGCTCTCGGGCAACTGATCACAGACTGTCTTGAGCATCGGATCGGAGCGCAGCGTATCGGCGTCATTACAGTCTTCGTAGCCGGCCACGATCTGCAAGACTCGTTGTCGAATCAACTTCAACAGGTCATGACGAACGTAGCGTCGGTCCCGGCTTTCCGAAATACACGAACTGAAGCCCTCGCACAACCGATGTTGCCGATCCAGCGATCCAAACAACAACCATCCTGCGTCGGAAGTCAGACTCCCCCCATCAAAACGCGCCGTGATCTTTCGGTGGCTGTGAAATAGCAGGGTATTCTGGCAGACTGCTTTCAACATTGCCGTAGCTCCTGTTTAGGGTCGTTGTTTATGTAAACCCTTTTATATCAGAGAGCTACGGCCTTTTTTCTGGGCCCAAATCTCACTCGGATTCAGATCTCATGCATAATCCGGGCTAGGATCGATAGGCCTCAGGATTGTAAAAGGGTGCAAAGGCTGCGATCAGAGCCACGACGAAGGAGTGCTGACGGTTGAAAATGTTGCGCGTCAGGACACCCCACACACCTTGCTGGCTGCTAACATCTCGCTGCTGCGCAAACAGGTCAATGACGATTCCAAGCTCTATACCCCGATCCATGACCTGGGTTGAGATAGCCGGTGGGACATAGATTCCGCCTCCGTGTCCGAAGAACCCCAGGTGCCCGTCCGAAACAAACGCCCAGCTCTCCAGAAACACCTGGCGTCGCGCTCCTCGCGGATCGACGACATTGAACCCTCCCTCCAGTCCGACGTAGAAATCAGCTTCAGCTCTCTCCCGCTTGAGCTGCAGCATCAGACGGTCTGCCCGCTCCTGGGCACCCGTCATCAGCTGTTCAACCGCAACAGGCATTCCTGGGGCCTGGGTGGGAACATCAAAGGGAGCAAACTCGGCCTCGTCGTCATCCGCGGTCAGAATCTTTCACGAGAAGATGCTCCAGGCCTCTTTGACAGCCTCGACTTTAGGAGCCCGAGTGCTCCCGATCGCAATTCTCATCTGGAGCGAAGTGTAGCGCTGCGATCTGACGCTGAAACTCCTGATTCCAGGCCAGCAAAGCCATGCTGAGAAAGGGGATTATATACGAAAGTGGCGAAATAGGTGGACGGCTGCTTAAAGGTACGCTAAGCTAGAAGCCGTACAGCGAAACGCCCCGGTTCCAGCCGGGGCGGTGGATAACCCTTAACCGGCTGGTCCAATGGGTGCCTAAGCCTCAGACCAGCTACTGGAGTACAGCTATGCCCAAGATTATCCTCAATGTCACCCTCCCGTCAACCCTCGCGCTCAATACGGTGCTCGCTCAGGACATCAAGGTCCTGGCGAAGGTCGATCAAGCCATGGCCAAGCCAAATGCCATCGTCGACCAGTCGTTCAGAAAGGTGAACTCCTGGACGTAGCGGTCCAGGTGCTTGGGGCTGAGCTTGTGGAAGGTGCCCTTGTGCGCTCGCTTGAGCATCGACCACAGCGATTCAATCCCGTTGGTGTGAACCTCGCCCTTGACGTACTCGGAGAGCGAGTGCTTGACCGTGGCGTGATTGAACCGTAGCGACTCGTAGGCGGTCGCATCGTCGGTGTAGACCGTCGCACCAGGGGCCGCGTGTTCCTCGACGAATCCCTGCAACGTTTGCTGGTCCGTCGCATGAACGACCTTCGCGGCCACGCGCTTGGTTCGGCGGTCCTTCGCTCCGACCGCCGCCGTCTTGCCGACGGGTCCACGGCCCGTGTTGGCCAGGGCCTTCCGTCGGGTGTTGCTCATGTTCCGGCGACGACCGCCGAAGTATGTTTCGTCGATTTCAACGGGACCGGCGAACCGCACCCCATCCTGCGACAAGGCCGCCCGGAGCCGCTGCGCGAGGAACCACGCGGATTTCTGCGTGATACCCAAGTCGCGGTGGAGCTTCATGCTCGACACGCTCTTGAGGCTAGTCATGATCTGGAAGATGGCGATGATCCAGTCCTGATAGCCGATCTTCGAGCCTTCCATGATCGTGCCGGTCTTGACGCTGAACTTCTTGCCGCATGCCTTCTCACGGCAGCGGAACGGCATCGTCTTGTGCTTGCACCCCGTCTGCACGTTGACGGAGCCGCAGTCGTGGCAGCATACGCCGTCAGGCCACCGCTGCTGGATGAACCACCGCTCCGCCGTCGCGTTGTCGGGGAACATCCGCATGATCTGTTTGAGGGAAATGCCTTTGCGGAACGCTTTGCCTGGGGCCTTCTTTCTCATGCCCCTAGTTTACAGGAAAGTGGCTGTGTGTCAAGAGTAAACGCCACTTTCGTATATAATCCCCCTGAGAAAGGCTTTTCAGACCCGAAGAAAGATCAAGAACTGCTATACTCCCAGCGGCTTTGACGACCTCTAGAAAGAGTTCTTTCGGGACCTTTTTTCTCGTCGCCTGGTGCCTGGCGCAGCAGACCCCGGCAGGTAATGGCGCTTCCCGGGCAGGTGCGCAGATCTTCGCTGATGACACAAACTTGACTCAAAATTACAGATCCGATTCACTTAATGAAGCTAGAACCTAGAACCTAGGATCCAGAAGGAACGAAATGACTCCGGAAGAGACGCTGACGGCACTTGGTTTGGAGCTTCCCCAGACACCCAAACCAGGTGGGATTTACAAGCCACTTCTAGTGCATGGAGGCCTGGCTTATGTCTCAGGCCATCCCCCCCGTTCCTCGGATGGAGCCCTTATCCAGGGCAGAGTCGGGGCAGACCTCAGTCTCGAGGAAGGAAAGGAAGCGGCTCGCCAGGTGGGACTCGGCATTCTTGCAACTCTGAGAGCCGAGCTGGGAAGTCTTGATCGGATCTCGGGGGTGATCAAGGTGCTCGGCATGGTAAACGCCACGCAGGATTTTGTGGATCATCCCCAGGTGATCAATGGCTGTAGTGAGCTGTTCGCTGAAGTGTTTGGAGAGGAGAAAGGTATCGGGGTACGCAGTGCGGTTGGAATGGGATCGCTGCCCAGCAACATCGCCGTCGAAGTGGAGGCTATCTTCGAGATTGCAGAATGAAGAGGTCTGGGAGTCTGATCCCGGGGGATCAGTCAGGGTGGTGAAGGCAATCCTGTTCGACTTTGATGGAACACTGATTGATGCGTCGGAGGCGATTATCCAGACGTTTAATTCGGTGCTGAATCGCTTTGGACTCGACGCCTGGACACACAGCCGGATCACTACCAGCATCGGAAAACCCCTGGGGACCCTCTTCAAGGAAGTACGCCCGGACTGTCAGCCTTCCCAACTTCAACAGATGCTGAAGGCCTATGAGGAACTGGCTCAAGAGGAAGATCCGAGGGCTGTGCGGCTGCAACCCAACGTGCGTCAGACGCTCACCTGGTTGAGCGAGAGTGTGCAAATGGGAGTCGTCACATCGAGGCGGGGAAGAGGCGCGCGCAACATCCTGCGCCGATTTGAGCTGGAGGAGTACTTCTCAGCAATCATTGGCATCGAGAGTGTCGACAGGCCGAAACCGGACGCGGAGCCACTGCGACTGGCCCTGGAACTCCTGGATGTACCTCCGGAGGAGGCCTTGATGGTGGGAGACACGCGGGACGATGTACATTCGGCTCGAAACGCCGGCGTCAAGTCAGCAGGAGTGACGACGGGCCACCAGGCTTTGAGCGAGCTGCTGGCAGCAGAACCGGATTACATCATTCACGACCTGAGTGAGCTTACGCAGCTCCCGGAACTGGCCGGAACTCGATCGCAGTGATGCAGGAATGAAATCTCCATGAGTACCGATCCGAAGCGCTTCGAAGAAGCAACCAGTTGGGACGAAGTCCGTGCAATCATGCGCGAAGACGCGGACAGAATCCGACTCGGAGGGGGTCCCGCAAGGATTGAGCGCCAGCATCAGAAAGGCCGCCTGACGGCCCGTGAAAGGATCGCGGCGCTGGTCGATGACACCTCGGAGTTCTTCGAGGTGGGCTTCTACGCTGCCGATGGAATGTACTGGAAGTGGGGCGGCGCTCCAGGCGCAGGGGTGGTCACCGGTATCGGTCGGGTGGAAAAGAAGCTTTTCATGATCATCGCCAATGACGCCACGGTGAAGGCGGGCGCCTTCTTCCCCCTGACGGTCAAGAAGGTTCTGCGCGCCCAGCGCATTGCCATGGACAATAGTCTGCCTCTGATCTACCTGGTGGACTCGGCGGGCGCGTTTCTCCCCCTCCAGGACGAGATCTTTCCGGACACGGACGACTTCGGAAGGATTTTTCGGAACAATGCGCGCATGTCGGCGCGGGGCATCGCCCAGATCGCGGCGATCATGGGCAACTGCGTGGCGGGTGGCGCGTACCTCCCTGTCATGTGCGACAAGATCCTGATGACGGAAGGGAGCGGCCTCTATATTGGGGGCCCGTCTCTGGTCAAGGCGGCCATCGGCCAGGATCTCGGGAGCGAGGAACTGGGCGGAGCCGAACTTCATGCCCAGCTCTCGGGAACCATTGACTTTCGGGAGAAAGACGACCCTTCCTGTATCCGGAGACTCCGCCAGCTGGCACGCGGTATGGCTGCGTCGAAGCGGACGCCGTTTGCGCGAACGGAGCCCGAACCCCCTTCCCGTGATCCCGAAGAGATCTATGATCTGATCCCGCTCTCGCCCCAGGAGTACGATGTCAGGGCCATTCTGGAATGCATTGTGGATGGCGGCGAAATCGTCGAATACAAGGCGGAATACGGCCGAACCCTCATCTGCGGCTATGCCAGGGTCGGAGGTTTCTCGGTGGGCGTGGTGGCCAACCAAAGACAGCACATCCGTGAGCCGGGAAAGCCCTTCGAGGTAGGGGGAGTCGTCTATACGGAAAGTGCGGACAAGGCAGCCCGGTTCATCATGGACTGCAATCAGAACCATTTTCCGCTTCTCTTCTTTCAGGATGTCAATGGCTTCATGGTGGGAAGGAAGGCTGAGATATCAGGGATCATCAAATCGGGCGCCAAGATGGTGAATGTGGTCGCCAACAGCGTGGTTCCCAAGATCACGGTGATTACCGGTGGCAGCTACGGCGCGGGCCACTATGCGCTGTGCGGCAAAGCCTACGACCCACGGCTGCTTCTGGCCTGGCCCACCTGCCGCTATGCCGTGATGGGGGCGGCTCAGGCAGCTCGAACCCTCACGGACCTGAGAGTCCGCCAGCTGGAAAAGGAGGGCAACGCTCTCGATGAGGAAGGCCGACAGCAGGTGTTCAGCGAAATCGAGGAGAAATACCTGCGCGAGCTCGACCCCCGCTATGGAGCAGCCAGGCTGTGGCTGGACGGACTGATTGAGCCGCATCGGACCAGGGAGGCGCTGATCCTGGCTCTCGAGGTGGCTTCCCTTCGTGCCGACATCGAGCCCTTCAAAACGGGTGTTCTGCAGGTCTAACCGCGTTCCACGTTCCACGTTCCACGTTGCGCACTCGGGGCCGAAATTGTTGTCAGAATCCTCTGGTAGAGTCTGTTTTTGGGTTCAGGACCTCCTACTTTTGTTCCTGAAGCCAAATTGGGGAGAAGGGAGTCCTTCAAGCTATCTAGCCTCTTCAGCCTCTCTGAGAAATAGCCTTGATCCCTTTTCCCCTCCCCTCCCCCCAGTGGCCGAAACGGTCCACGTTTCACGGTCCACGTTCAGGCCCCTCCCACTCTGGAATCCCCAATTTCCAGAACCTAGAACCCAGAACCCGATCGTGAGAGAATCTATCCTGAGAGTCACAAGGAGGCGCGAAACGATGAAAGTCATTGCTGACATCTGTATTGTTCCTCTGGGCGTTGGGGTCAGCCTGTCGAGTTACATTGCCGCCTGTGAGAAGATTCTGACCGATGACGGCCATGAAGTCAGTCTACACGCCTACGGGACAAACGTAGAAGGAGAGTGGGACGCAGTCATGGAGTCGATCAAGCGGTGCCATGAGGTGGTCCATGCCATGGGTGCCCCGCGGATCACAACAACCATCAAACTGGGGACTCGAATCGATCGGGACCAGTCGATGGCGGAGAAGGTGCGTAGTGTCGAGAGACTCCTGGAAGAAAGCTGAACCTTTCGAGGCGTGCTTGCGCCCGTTTTCGGCAGCACTCCAGATGGGAGTATTGAGTCTGTGGCTGACAGCGTCTTTGCTGTCTGGCCACCTCAGCATCAAGCGCTATGCCCGCTCCCTGCAACCGGGTGAGGTCGTAAGACTGACAGTCGAGTCCCCGAAGCCGCTGCTCAGCCTGGAGGCTCGGGTTTTCGAGCGTACCTTCAGTGGTCACCCGGGCTCCTCCCCTCTCGTCTGGAACGTGCTGGTCGGTGTCGATCTGGACACTTCGCCGGGCAGTCAGGATATTGTGCTGGCAGGAACGTTGGAGAGCGGGGAAGATTTTTCTCACAACTACAGACTGGTCATCGAAGACAAGACGTTTCCAACTCGCCGCTTAACGGTCGACACCAAATACGTCAACCCCCCGGCTGAGGTGCTGAAGAGGATCCGTGAGGAATCGCAAAGAACCCGGCGAATCTTTGCGGCCATCACTTCATCCAGGCTCTGGGTCGTGCCTTTTACCGCCCCGGTTCCGGGACCCGCCAACAGCAGCTTCGGGAAGCGCAGTATTCTGAACGGTCAACCCCGCAGTCCCCACAGTGGAACCGATTTTTCAGGCCCGACCGGAACTCCTGTGGAGGCCCCCAACTCGGGGAGAGTTGTCCTGGTGGGGGATCTCTACTACTCGGGAAACACGGTCATCGTTGATCACGGTCTTGGCCTGTACTCTTACTTTGCACATCTCTCCAGAACACTCGTCACTGAGGGGCAGATTCTGGAGCAGGGAGATGTTCTCGGCGAGATCGGCGCGACCGGACGAGTGACAGGACCTCACCTGCACTGGGCGGTTCGACTGAACCGAACCCGAGTTGATCCCCTGTCGCTGATTGCAGTCTCCGGGGGGGAGTGAGTTCCACGTTCCACGTTCCACGTTTCCTGCGGTCTGGTCAGAGGCAGTAAAATAGGGGACTTCTGCAGCAAAACTGAACGGAGCGAGTAGTATCCCAGGTGGAAGTGAACAGGAAGGTTACTCTTGGAAAAGACGTTTCGTGAAGAACAACCATTGGAAGCCGGTGTATCCCGTGGCAGGTCGGCTGCGCAGGGCATCCGCTGGGATCTGAGCGATCTTTACGTCTCGATGCAGGATCCCAATCTGCATCGGGATCAGGATCAGGCCAGTGAACTGGCTTCCGCTTTTCGAGGTCGCTACGAAGGACAGATTCAGGCAGAAGGGATCACCGCCAGGTTGATTGCCGATTCTCTGCAGGAATACGAGGAGCTTCTCGAAGTGGCCTGCAAGCCTATGGTCTACGCACGGCTTCTCCACTCCGCTGACTCACAGGAAGCCGAGCACGGGGCGCTCCTGGCCGCCACTCAGGAAGTCTTTACAGCCATTCAGACACGAGTCATGTTCTATGAACTCGACTGGATCGCTCTGCCTGATGAAGTGGCCTCCCGGATCGCGAGGAGTCCGGAGTGTTCAAGATGGCGACACTTCTTGGAGAAAATTCGAGTATTCAAGCCTCACACCCTGACCGAGCCGGAAGAGATCATTTTGGCAGAAAAAGGGGTAACCGGTCTGTCTGCCTTCCGCCGACTCTTCGACGAGATCACCAGCACTTCACAGTTCGAGATCGAGGCTGACGGAGTCGCTAAGAGAATGACTCAGAGCGAGGCTCTCTCACTTCTCTACCATCCCGAACGGAAAACCCGGCAGGAAGCTCATCGAGGGTTTACTCGAGGCCTGGAGAAGACGAGCCATCTGGCTACTTTCATTTTGAACACTACGGTGAAAGACCATGCGGTGGATTGCCGTTTGAGGAAGTACGCAAACCCGGCCGAGGGCCGTCATCTGGCCAATGAGATCAGTCACCAGAGCTTCGAGAACCTGCTTGCAGCGGTGGAGAGCCGGGCACATATTCTTCGCGACTACTACCTGTTGAAACGCCGGCTCCTGGGGGTGGAGAAATTGTACGATTACGATCGGTATGCACCCGTCGAAGTCCAGGGTGTATCACTTCCCACCTGCGACTGGGAGGAAGCAAGCCGTGTGGTTCGGGACTCCTATCATCAATTCAGCCCGCAACTGGGCGAGATCGTGAACCGGTTTCTGAGCAGTGGCTGGGTGGACGCAGAGACCCGTCCGGGGAAGCGAGGGGGTGCCTTCTGCAGCGCCACCGTACCTTCGGTTCATCCTTACATTCTCGTCAACTTTGGTGGAAAGCTGAATGACGCCATGACTCTGGCCCATGAACTGGGGCATGGAGTCCACCAGTTCCTTTCCAGACCTCACGGCATACTGCAGTTCCACACACAGCTTACCCTGGCCGAGACGGCCAGTGTTTTCGGAGAGATGCTCGTCTTCGATCGCCTGCTAAGGGAACAGAATGATCCACGTGCGAGGCTCGCCCTTCTGTGTCACAAGCTGGAAGATTCCTTCGCCACGGTTTTTCGCCAGATGGTCTTGACCCGTTTCGAGCAGAGAGTTCATCAGGCACGCGGCAGGAAAGAGCTTTCCACCCAGGATATTGATCAGATCTGGATGGATGCGAATGCACCGCTGCACGGCGTCGCCGTGGAACTGACTCCTGAGTACAGGCGCTGGTGGACGTATATTGGCCACTTTGTCCACCTGCCCTTCTATTGTTATGCCTATTCCTTCGGGGAGTTACTGGTGCTGGCGTTGTGGAACCAATTCCGTCGGGAAGGGGAGAGTTTTGTTCCTCGTTACCTGGAATTGTTGAGTGCGGGGGGTACGGAAACTCCCGAGATCCTGATTGACCGGGTCGGGCTACAATTGAACGACCCGGGATTCTGGAATTCAGGGTTGGATATTCTGGCTGAGATGCTGGGGGATGCGGAGAGGATAGCGAAGGAGGTTCTCGATGGCTAGCCGCTCGCTGCCGCTCGCGCCGTTTCACGTTCCAGGTTCCACGTTCTGGGATCCCAAATTTCCAGAACCTAGAACCAAGAACCTGGAACCGGCGCGCGAGGCTACGAGCGCGCGTTCTCGAGCCGGCTTGCAACCAGCAGTGCGATCTCGAGGGCCTGCTCATAGTTGAGGCGGGGATCGACCTGGGTCCGATAGGCGCGTCCCAGATCAGCCTCTGTGAGTCCCCGGACTCCTCCCAAGCACTCGGTGACGTTTTCACCCGTCACCTCGACATGCAGTCCTCCCAGTCGAGATCCCAGGCTCTCGTGAATGTCAAACGCCTGGTCTACTTCCGAGCGTATGCGATTAAAGTCACGAGTCTTGTAGCCGCTTGCGGTGAGTTCTGTATTCCCGTGCATGGGATCGCAGGACCAGAGAACGATCTGTTCTGACTGCTGGACGGCACGCACCAGCGGTGGCAGGTGTTTCTCGATCTTGTCGTCTCCGAACCGATGGATCAAGGTAATCCGCCCAGCTTCGTTCTCCGGATTGAGCCGGTTGATCAGGGCGATCAGACTTTCCGCTTCGGAGGTCGGCCCGATCTTGACTCCGATTGGATTCGAGACTCCTCGAAAGTACTCAATATGGGCACTGTTGACATCCCTGGTGCGATCTCCGATCCAGGGAAAGTGGGTTGTCAGGTCAAACCACTTTCCGACTCTGGCAATAAACCTGGTCTGGGCCTGTTCGTATTGGAGATGCAGGCCCTCATGACTCGTGTAAAAGTCTACTCGCCGTACTTTTCCAACCACGGTTCCGGCCAGTGTCTCGAAGAACTTGAGGGACTCGCTCAGAGCTTTGACGCGTTCCTGGTAGCGGGTCGCCCTGGGTGAGAGCTTGACGAAGTCCAACTCCCAGTACTCCGGATGGTGGAGGTCTGCGAATCCGCCGTCACTCAGTGATCGGATGAAGTTGAGCGTAAGGGCAGCCCGCTCGTATCCTCGCAACAGAAGCCGTGGATCGGGCCGGCGGTCTTCCTCCGTGAAGGGGAGGCGGTTAACCAGGTCGCCCCGGTAATTGGGGAGGCTGACACCATCCCGTGTTTCCATGTCCTTAGACCGGGGTTTGGCAAACTGTCCGGCTAAACGGCCCACCCGGATGACCTGCATCTGGGCCCCGTGGATCATGACCAGGCTCATCTGCAGCAGGATCTTCAGCTTGATTGCAATAATTGGCGATTCGCAATCTTCGAAGCTTTCTGAGCAATCCCCTCCTTGAAGAAGGAACTGTTTGCCCAGGGCGGCTTCTGCCAGCTGCTCCTTGAGAGTCTCAATCTCCCAGCTCGTGACCAGCGGAGGGAGCTTGGCCAACTGCTCGACGACCTCAGTCAGTGCGCGCTGGTCTGGGTAGGCAGGTTGCTGCTGGGCCAGCTTGTTTTTCCAGCTGGAAGGGGTCCATTGCTCGCTAGCATCTTGCTTTCCAATCGGCTCCGACATCGGTATCTATCCTGTTTTGACAAGGGCCCATCATACCAGACATGGGGGCTCCAGGTTCCACGTTCCACGTTCCAGGTTCCACGTTGTGAGCGGGGCGCACAGGTGGCGAACCGCAGGATCACGTGAAACGTGGAACGTGGAATTCCTAAACCCGAACCAGATAGGGTCTGACCCGCCGCTTCGTCGCTTCCTCGAGGGCCAGCGCATACCATTGGATCTGGTTGCGGTATTCCGCAAGATGATCCTCGAACTCGGCTGCGGTCTTGAAATCAATGAGGGTCCATTCGCCGGAGGAGAGATAGGCAAGATCAATGGTCCCCTCCACGAGTCGGCTGCCATCCAGGCGGTGAGTGATCGGGTACTCTCTCAAGCAAGGTTCCGCCTGACCGGCGGGCGCCACCAGATCATCCTCGAGGACCCTCCCGACTGTCTGGATAGCCTGCGCGAGTTCCGAGTCCGTAGCCCGCATGACCCGGGCGTGGAAGCGGGCGAGGTTCTCCAGATCCTGATCGCCGGCCTGGAAGGGTATATCCCGCAGTATTGTGTGCACGAGAACACCGAATCTTCTACCCCGGGGCCGAGCAGTGGAATCAAGCAGGTTATAGATAGTCACCTCGTATTCTCTGGGGGGAGGTGTGTCCACATCGCTGGGACGAACGATCGTCAGCGATGGCCAGGCCCCGGCCCGGAGGGCCGCCTCTCTGCTGGCTTCCCAGGTCTGGTAGCGTTCCAGGCCCTGGGCAGAGCCCGCCTCGTCATGAACCAGCACCTCTTCGTCCCGGAGCCCCTGATTCGGGGCCACGTTGAGTTTGAGAGCAGCCGGGTCCCACCACAGAACCCTGTGGGTCCCCTTGAGAGGCCGATGGAGGCCCGGTTTGATCAAGGGCAGGGCAACCCCGTCCCGATTGATGGGAGGCAGTATGGCCGTCCGGTCACCGAAGTCCGGGCACTCAGGAGGGGGAGGGGCCGGCTCATACCAGGATTCCCGGTCCGGGTAGATGGCGGGGTTGAGCGGCGAAATCCAGCCTTTCTTGTAGTAGTCCGGTCCCACGCCAACTGCGGGGACAACCAGCATCTCCCGCGTCCGCGTGGCGGCAACGTAGGCTATGCGTTCTCCTTCTGCAACGTCCCTCCCGTATTCGAGGTCCCGATTCTCAACGAGTTCCCAGGGCTGGCAGAAAAGCAGGGACTGAGCGCACAGGTGGTTTTGCTGATCGACATGCTGGGAGGGATAGGGTGAGGCGATGTTGGCGGTCATATCCGCCAGCATGACGACGGGAGACTCCAGTCCCTTTGCGGCATGCAAAGTCATCAGCCGAACTCCGTCCGCCGCTTCCTCCAACACGGGTGAGTCGACGGAGCGGGGCTTCTCGGCCTCTTCGATCAGAAAATCGACAAAACCTCGGAAAGACAGACCCCCGCGCAGCTCATAGCTTCGCGCCAGATCGCAGATTCTTTGCACGTTGGCCAGGACCTGTTCTCCGGTCGGTCGGAGCGCCAGCCCGGCATGAGCCCGGCAGAATTCCAGGATTCGATTGATGCTATCGACGATGGGACGGCGATTGCGTGAGTGGTGCAGATCGCTCAGTAACTCGAGAATTGCGGCAATCTCGGCGAAGTCGGTTCGGATGCTCTGTTTCAGCTGACGGAAAGGATGGAGGCTTCCCACCTTCTTGCGAAACTCGAGGAGACGACCGTCCTCGACTGCAAACAGAGATCCTCGCAGGGTGGCAAAGACATTCAGTTCGTCATCCGGCCACTCGACCGCAGTCAGAGCAGCTCGAATGCTTTCTACTTCCTCACGCTGATGGAAGGTTCGGGAGCCAACCAGCAGGTGAGGAATACCCCGGGCGTCCAGGGCTCGAATATAGGGTCGGGTGATGTCCTGATTGAGGGAGATGAAGCGTCGGAAGAGAAAGGTGATATGGCGTGCTTCGATGGGAATTCTAACGCCCCGGTTTTGCGGATCCTGCACCTCCCACGGCTTTTCAACGAGAAGCCAGTCGACAAATGCGGCCGCAGCGTCCGGGAAGGTAGACTGAAACGACTTGTGAGTGATTTGGCCGGACCAGATCCTGGGTTCCGGGATGGGCAGGGCGACCACCTCCGGAGGATCCTTTCCAACTCCGCTGATCAGAGTGACGTTGTTCGACTCCTGCGCTGACCGAAGAGGCACATAGTGGGGCTGAACACGCTGGGGATCCCCGTCGAACACCCCCTCAAAGGAAGCGTTGATAGCCTTCTGCAGTGGTTGAACCGATCTGAAATTGGTCTGCAGGTGGAGCAGGCGAACTCCGGACTCCGTCAGGATCTTTTTGACTTCTTCGTAGAGTTGAACGTCCGCTCGTCGGAAACGGTAAATCGACTGCTTCGGATCGCCGACAATGAAAAGCTGCCCCCCGGCGATCTGTACCTTGCGCCAGTCGCTTTCCCCGCTGTTCGAGGCTGCCAGGAGAAGCAGAATCTCCACCTGAAGTGGGTCCGTGTCCTGAAACTCGTCGACAAAAATGTGCGTGAACCTCGAGTTGAGATGCTCCCTGACGTCCGGGTAGTCACGCACCAGGTCACGCACCATGACTAGAAGATCAACGAAGTCGACCCGGCCCAGTTGTCTCTTGGCCTCCAGGTATTCCCCGATCACTGAATCCAAGGTCGGACGCAGTGACGCAGCAAGGTCCGCGTCGGCCCGTTGCTTGAAACTCTCCAGCAGCGAAATCAGCTCTTCACGCATGCGCAGGGCATCCTCACGGGACACCTCGTCGGAGAACTTGCCGTGTCCCTTGCGCCTCTTTCTGGTCAGGTCCTGCAGCAACTCGATGCTCAGGCGAGCCTCCAATTCGTCATAGTCGCGACTGCTGAGGGTTTTTGAAGGCCGCAGATCCAGGGAACGCTCGAGGTCCTCTACGAAGCGTCTCAGGGGTTTGAGGTCGACGCGCAGGTTGTCTCTTGGATTCGGGCATCGCTGGCTGGCCGTGGCGAGCTCTATTGCTTTTTCGAGAATGTCCGTGATCTCCCGATTGCGGTTGAAGGGCCGGATCTCCCAGGGCTGGGTGAAGTCCCGTTGCTCGACTAGCTTCCAGGCTTCATTGCGGAGGCGGTCCAGGGGCCCAGGCTGTCCGCCCCCCCGAACGCTCAATCTTGCCAGCGCACGGCTCAAGGCGGTGGGCATCTCATTCAACTTCCGTTCGATCCATGACTTGAACACCTGGTTGAAGAGACGCGGAGCCTCATCCTCGGAAAGCTCCTGAAAATCGGGATCAATCTTGGCCTCCACCGGCCTTTCCCGGAGGATCTCCGCACAGAAAGAATGAATGGTTCCAACGCGAGCCTCCTCCAATGACGCGATGGCCGCTTCGATGTTCTGCAAAGCGTCTGCATCGGGTCCCCCCTGGCGGGCTATCTCGAGTTCATGGCGAAGCCGCAGTTTCAGTTCGCCGGCTGCCTTTTTCGTGAAAGTGACGGCGACAATCTTGTCTACTTCCGCTTTTCCGGCCTGCAGCAAAGCCACCAGGCGGTGAACCAGCACTGTTGTCTTCCCGGTTCCAGCTGCTGCCTCGACGAGGAAGCTCTCATCCAGATTGGTCTTGATTTCCTCGCGTTGCGCCTCGTCAACGAGAACTGGTGAACTCGACATCACGGAAGTTTCCTCATCACGGAAGTTTCCTCATCACGGAAGTTTCCTCATCACCGAAGTTTCCTCATCACGGAAGCTTCCTCAACTCGTTCAAATCGGCAAGACGATTTTCTTCCTTACGCCGGATCCGGGTCTCTTCGTAAGGGCCGCAGACGGGCTGGAAATCACAGAACTTACACGCCTCTGGACGCGGAGCCGCCGGGAGAAAGCCCTGTTCAAGGTTTCTGTCGATCGTTTCCAGTACCTGCTTGAGTTTGGCGCAGGTTCCCGAGTGAATGGAGACGATGCGTCGTTGGAATCCTCCCCTCCGGGTGCAGTAAAAAAGCTGGCCGTATTCCACCTCTTCATCTAGCAATTGTTCCGCTGCCAGACCGTAGATGATGGGCTGGAGAATCTCGCCGCCACCCACCTCCAGGCGCTGCCCACCGGCTAACCGAACGGGTCTACCCGTCTTGTGGTCGGTGACGCGGACGGCCGTCTTGCTGTCCGACGGTATGGTTTCCACCAGATCGATCGAACCACGGAGTCGAATCCCGTTGAGGATTCGGACGTCCCGGGTCGCACTGGCGGGGTCTCGCTGGGGGTCTGCAGCGAGTCCAAAGGCCAGTTCGAAGTGAGTTGGAATCCAGGCCTCGCCGCCCCTGGACATTTCGCGAAGCCAACCCCGCAGGTCAGTCAGAAGCTCCTCCATCTCACTCTCCCAGATCCTGGGAATTGCCGGAGCCAGCCTTTCCCTCGTTGAGCTGGCGACATCTGTGAAAACCGAGTCGAGCCTGTCCATGGCCTCGGCCTCTGATTCGCGCGTCACCGGGAGCAGGCCCTCTTCTCGAAGTCGCGAGAGGAACCGGAACTGCACCTCATGAAAGAGAGATCCCCGAGTCAGGGGATCCAGTTGCTGCAAGGCAACCGGTTCTTCTCTCACTCTGAGCCGGTGGATGGCGGAGAGGAAAAACTTGTAGGGGCAGACCGCGTACTGCTGCAGCGAAGTCGGCGAGTAGCTCCTTTCCCGCAGCCGCTCACCCTGGAGTATCTCGACCACCTGTGAACTCGGGTCAACAAGTCCATCGGCCGCATAGAACCTGCGCCGCCAGCGACCTGCACGGGCCCGCAGTGCCCGGGCCAGATGGCTGTTGGTTTTGAGCAGAAACTGGGCCCGACCTCGGCGGCCTTCGGGGCCCAGCTGCAGCATGGGATGCAGGAGAGCCAGATCGAATTCCGTATCATCAATGGCAGCAGCGGGTTCTCGGGGAGCCGGCCAGCCGAGGCGGCTCGATGAGGTTTCAGCAGCCTGCTTCTCCAGGCCCCGGAGGTCGGGAAGTATTCCGTCGACCGCCCGCAGAATGTCGAGGGCGTAGAAGGATGGGACCCGGGATCGACCCTGCGCAACATCGATTCTGGGGTAGGAGACCACCAGTCGACGGACAGCGGTGGCCACGGCAACCCGTAGCAGCAGTCTCTCCTCAGCCCTCCTGCGAGTCAGAACCGGTGAGATTCCGAGGCTCAGGCGATGTCGGTCCAGCAGCAGGGGATCCTCCAGTGCCTTCCTGGGGAAAATACCCTCAGCCAGAGCCGGCAGGAAAACCAGATTGAAGGAACGACCCCACAGTTCCCCGATGCTGGCTACTGTGACCTGC
Organism: Acidobacteriota bacterium; assembly: GCA_965205345.1. Classification (GTDB taxonomy): domain Bacteria; phylum Acidobacteriota; class UBA6911; order RPQK01; family CBDAPI01; genus CBDAPI01. Next base: position 214,968 of record CBDBGQ010000058.1, read on the forward strand.
CCGTAGCGGTTTGGTGGTGGGTCTTCCCGAAGCAGGGTCAGGCGTTCCCGGAGAACACGACGAACTTCATCCAGGCCCACCGGTTCAACCTCGCCCATCGGTTTCAGCTCGGCCAGCACCGAGAGGACCGAATCGGGATGCTTCAGTGCCCGAACCGAAATCTCTCCGAGCCTGGTGAGCCACCTGCTCCAGCTCGTTTCTGCGGGCAGGCGATCGAGAAGATCGATCAGTGGGAGGGAGAATGACTTCAGATTCTTGAGCAGGAATAGTTTCTGCTGGAGATGTTGCCTGGTCCGGGCACTCTCCGAGGCGACTTCTCTGATCTGAAGCCTGAGTTCGCTCTCGAGTCCTTGCAGCCTTCGTTTCCAGCGATCCCTGCCTCCTATGACGGCGGCGTCGACCAGCAGTCGTTCCCACCGTTCCGGTGCTCTCAGGCTGCCCGACACATCCCGTGAATCCCTGGAAAAAGGTTCCAGACCGAGTTCCGGTTCCGCGCCGCCGGGTGGAAGGAAGGTCTTGAAGCAGAGCTGCTCATCTCGAGGTTCCACCCACTCAACCTCTCGAGCTTTCTCCTGATCCTCAGACTGGGGAGGGATCTGGGCCAGTGAAAGGTACTCGGCGAACCGGGTAGCCGAAAGACCCTCGGCGGCACACTCCAGGAGCGCCAGAAAGGCCCTTCCGGACGGATCGGGCCGTCGAGTACCTCGGGTAAAGTAGGCGGGAATTCCGGCCCGGCGAAACGCATCCTCCAGCAGAGGCAAATAGCTCTCCGGATTCCGCAAGGCCACCGCCACCTGGTCGAATCGAACGCCATCGTCAGCGGCCAGGCGAATTCGCCGGGCAATCTCTACACTCTCGCGGCTTTCTCCGGGCGCCGAAAAGAACTCAAAAGACGCGTCCTCGCCGGTGCTGGATCGAGGGGGAGCGCTTGGGGAAAAAAGATAGTGTCGGAGCCTTTCGAGCCGACGATTGGTTTCAGGCTGGGCCAGTTGGCGAGGTCCCGTCTTCAGAAGGCTCGAAAAGAGCTCGACTCCTTCCCGGTCGGAATCGAGAGTCACGGCCAGGGTCTCCGGAGCCCGCTCAGCCAGCACGGAAACGAATCTTGCCTCCAGGGAATGGCGCGGCCGAAGGTGATAGAAGAGGATGGGAATCTCCTCGGGGAGCGTCGCCCGTTTCTCCAGGCTCTGGAGGGCAAGCTGATAGGTAAGACAGGAATCGGCCAGGCCGTCGTCCCGGAGGTAGCTCTCGAACCGAAGACCCAGCCTGCTCAAATCCTGGCCAACTGCCCCCAGCGCCTCGAGGCTCGCCAGATCAGTCTCTTGAAGGCGCAGCTCGAGCAGAGTTCGAGCCAACGCCCGGGACATGCCGGGGGTGTCGGCTACCTCATGAAAGTAGGAAAGCTGGCCGGACTTGAGAGCATCGTTGACGGCCCGGGCACAAAGGGCTTCCACAGCCAGACCGGTAAGCGGGAGCACTCCCCGCTCCGCCATTTCCGGAATGGCCATTTCGGAAGCCAGCCGCAGCAGGGTTTTTCGACTGAAACTTGACACCGGGGATTGAAGGGCTCGAGGGGAACGAACGAAGTCGTCTGCACTGCCCGGAGACGGGGCCACGATGAGTACCTGGTGGGAGTCCAATCCGGCCACCCATTTCCATGCTTCCTGGATGAGAGGCTCAAATGAATTGGAGACAAGAAAGGACCGCATAAGTGGGACGAGGTTCAGCTCAAAGACTAGCGGGAACCGGGTGGGTTGTCGAGGACGGCTCTACGAATTAGTATTTCTGCAAGGAAGTACTAGACTCTGATCTGCCTATGTCAGGAATAAAGCGTCTGATCGTGCCCGCCGCTTTTCTTCTCTTTGTCGGAATGGTTGTCTATTCCACTATTCAGCTGCGGGTCGTCTCCTGCTACGTGTGTGTCAAGTACCGGCAACACACCCAGTGCGCTTCGGCTGCGGGCAGGACTGCAGAAGCAGCGCGCGATGCAGCGGTCACCGTGGCCTGTGCTCAGATCTCCTCGGGAGTGACGGAAAGCATCGCCTGTGGCAACAGCCCCCGGGTTCGGGAGGAATGCAGCAATGATTGTTGAAACGTGAAACGTGGAACGTGGAACGTGGAACGTGGAACGGAATTATCCGCCGGTAGGTGCGCCTGGAAAAGGCAAGCTGGCCTGTTCGCGTCTCTCGATCTCGTAACGCGTCAATTCTTTGACCACCTCGTCAATTAACTTCCAGGATTGGATTTTCCGGTTCGTATAGTCACCCAGCTGCCGGTCAATATTCTCAAACCCGACCTTTGCATTGTCGCCAAATCGTGGCTGGCGGTTCCTCTCCTCCAGCAGTTCGGCGACCCGCTCGTCAATCATGAGGTCGAGCAGCGTACGCAGCTGTTCCACGGAGGCGATCACGGTTTGGCTCAAACGAGAACCGTCCTGCGAGAGTGAAATGGATCTTTCCTGTTTCGTCTCTTTGGCGGAGTCGCCACCGCTCGGTTCACCAATCGGGGCGACCCCGGTATTAGAGGACATTTTGCATCCTACCCCTCACAACCCTCTGACCTGTCTTGCGCTTGGTACACAATGGTAGTCGAGATCCAAGGCAGCATTAGTGATCCTCGTTACAACCGAGAAACAATGTTTCAACGTTCCAGAGTTCCAAAGTTCCCTCACGTTGACACCTTCTGTGGCGCAACAATAGACTTTGGTTAGAGGAGCCATTTGGATTCGAAAAGCCATTGGGCAGGACAGAAAAGGGTTCTTCGGATTGGACTCTGGGGTTGCTGCCTATCCGTTTCTTTGCAGATTCCCACTCTCATCTCCGGCTCCGATGACGATGACATAGAGTTTTTCGAGAAGCGAATCCGACCTGTTCTGGTCAAGCAGTGCTACAGCTGCCATGGACCGGAGGTAAAAGACGCCTTTGGCGAGTTGCGGGTTGACTCCAGGGATTCTCTACTCAGGGGCGGAGCTCGTGGACCCGCGGTGATTCCGGGACGAGCTGACTCGAGCCTCCTTTTTCAGGCGATCAGTTATCAGAGAAAAGAACTCCAGATGCCGCCGACTGGCCGCCTCTCTGACGCTGAGCTGGACGACTTCAAACACTGGATCGAAATCGGAGCACCCGATCCGAGGGAAGATCAGAGGGGCCGTGCAGGTCAGGAGATTGATCTCGAGAAGGGGAGACGCTTCTGGTGCTTTCAACCGGTTCAAAGCCACGGTCTCCCCGAGGTCAAGGATGAGGAGTGGGTTCGCAGCCCGGTGGATCGCTTTGTTCTGGACCGGCTCGAAAGTAGAGCGATGGCCCCTGCCCACGAGGCTGAGAAAGGGGACTGGCTCAGGCGGGTTACCTTTGATCTGACCGGTTTACCTCCGACGCCAGGGGAAGTACTGGATTTTCTGGAGGACAATTCTCCGAAGGCCCACCAGAAAGTCGTTGATCGCTTACTCAATTCTCAACACTACGGCGAGCGATGGGCCCGACACTGGCTGGACCTGGTGAGGTTTGCAGAGACCAACGGCCACGAATATGACGATGACAAACTGGATGCCTGGCGCTATCGGGACTATGTCATCCGGGCCTTCAACCAGGACCTGCCCTATGATCGATTTGTCCGCGAACAGATTGCCGGCGATCTCATTCCCGACAAACGGCTCAGTCAGGACGGTTCTTTCTGGGAGTCCCCTGTCGGCACGGGGATCTTCTGGTTTGGTGAGATCCAGAACTCTCCCACCGACTCGGTGAAGAGACGGGCCGACGAAGTCGACAATCAGCTCGATGTTCTGGGGAAAGCCTTTCTGGGACTGACGGTCTCCTGCGCACGTTGCCATGACCACAAATTTGATCCCATCCCCACTGCTGACTACTACAGTCTGGCCGGAGTGCTGCACGGTACCAGACTGGCGGAGGGCATCGTCGACTCCCCGTCCCGAACTCACCGGCTCAGAAGTCACAGGCAGAAGGTCCAGGATCTCAATGCCGAAGTGACGAAAGTACTGCGGCGTGGCCGGAGTGAAAACCGCCCTCCCGTCTCCCGGTATCTTCTGGCAGCAGCCGACATGATTGTGGGGAACTCGACAGCTCGGGGGTGGTCCAGCGAGGGGTTACACCCGGACACGCTCCTGCAGTGGACCCGTGTCCTGGATGAGGCGTGTGCAGATCCGACCCATCTTTTCTATCCCTTTGCCCGTGTTCTCGATCAGCATGGACATTCCATGCATCTCTCAGTGGCCGAGGAATACGATTCCTTCCGAGCGGTGCTGGACTCGTGGGTGGAAGCCCCCGGGGATTCCCTTCTGGTTTTCGACAACTTCGAGGACCTCCAGTTCCACGGATGGCGAACAGCAGGAGAAGCGTTCGGACATGAGCCGACCCTTGAGCTACCCCCGAATCAGCCATTGTCAGGTTATCGGGGACAAGGTCTGGCCAGCTCTTTTGGAGGTGCCGATCAGCTGACGGGAAGTCTGACATCCGCAGAGTTCACGGTGCCTCGGCGCTGGATTCATGTGCGCATGGCCGGGACCCGGACGGAATCGGAGGATGAAAACACGCCGCTCCGGTTCTCACTCGTGAATGGAGGCTACAAACGATTGAACTTCGCTCCTCGCGGCGAAAAGCTGGAATGGCAGTCCGAGCATTTGAGAAACGAAGTCAGCAGGACCTGCTGGTTGGAGATTGTAGACCGCAGTCAGTCAGGGCACATCGTGGTCGACCAGATCGTCTTTTCCGATTCTTCCGAGCCCCCTCGCAGCAGCCGGCCGAATCGATTCCTGGTCAGACTCCTCCGAGAGGCTCAACCGACGACTCTGGAGGAGGAGGCGCAACTCTACGACCGCCTCTTTGAAGAGCTGGGAAATCCGGGTTCCTCCGACCGGAACGAGAGATGGGTCTGGCGCTCGACCAGCCCGTTTTCCGCTCTCGACCAACCCCCTCTCGACCTGGACAAAGAAGCCCTGGCTCGGGTCGGGTCGCTGCAGTCCATCCGGGCGGAAGTTTCGAAAAGGATCCCCGCTTCCATCTTTGCTCTGATGTCGATGGACGACCCGAACGCAGGGAACATCCGGGTTCACATCCGAGGAGATCACCATAACCTTGGTGAGGAAGTTCCACGGGGTTTTCTGAGAGTCGTTGATGGCGGGTCCAGACCTCAGATCTTCCGAGGGAGTGGCCGCCTCGAGCTGGCCCACTGGCTGACCAGTCCGGAGAACCCGCTGTCGGCTCGGGTGATGGTCAATCGGGTCTGGAAACACCATTTTGGCAGCGGCCTGGTCCATTCAGTAGACAATTTCGGGGCTACCGGGAAAAGACCCACGCACCCGCAACTACTCGACTACTTGACCAGTCGCTTCGTGCGCGAGGGGTGGTCGATCAAGAAACTCCATCGGCTGATCGTCTTGAGCAGTACCTATCACCAGGCCAGTCGCAGCAACCCGGCATATGCCGAAAAAGACCCGAACAATGAACTCCTGCACCATTTTCCGGTACGGCGCCTGGAAGCCGAATCGATCCGGGACTCCCTTCTGGCTGTTTCCGGAGCTCTGGACCGAACGATGTTTGGCCCGGGCGTTCCTCCCCACCTCAGCAAGTATCAGGCGGGTCGGGGAAAACCCCCTTCGGGTCCGCTGGACGGTCTGGGTCGGCGAAGCATTTATATACAGGTGCGTCGAAACTTTCTGACTCCCCTGTTTCTAGCCTTCGATTATCCGCTGCCGACCTCTACAATGGGGCGAAGAACGACCTCGGTAGTTCCCTCGCAGGCGTTAATCATGATGAACAACGAGTTTGTGCACCAGCAGTCCCACTACTGGAGCGAGCGGTTGGCGAATCTGGACATGGCGGCGGAAGAGAAAATCCAGCGCATGTATCTGGAGGCCTTTGCCCGCTTGCCGGCACCTCACGAGGAGGAGAAACTCTTGAAGTTTCTGGAGCGTCAGGCTCGCCTTCACGAGGAAGCCGGCTCCCCGCACGGGGTAGGGCCGTGGCAGGATGCAGCTCAAGTGCTCTTGAACTCGCCTGAGTTCATTTACATTCGGTGATGAGGTTGCATCCAGGAGCTGAACTCAAACACATCATCGACCCGAACCGGGAAGGGATGAGTCGGCGGCGCTGGCTGTGCCGCTGCGCCAATGGCTTTGGCGGCCTGGCGCTGGCAACGATGCTGGCCGAGGCTCTTGCAGCAGAGTCGAGTTCAAGCGTGGATCGCCGCAGTCACCCTCTGGCGGCGCAACCGCCTCATTTCAGTGCCCGCGCGAAGTCGGTCATTTTCTGTTTCATGGACGGAGGACCCTCCCAGGTTGACACCTTCGATCCGAAACCCCGACTCCTGGCCGAGAACCTGCAGCCGATTCAGATGGAGACTCCAACCACTGTCTTCAACATCAGTAACCGGATCCTTGCCTCACCTTTCGAGTTTCAGCGTTATGGCGACTCCGGTGCCGAGGTAAGTGAGCTGTTTCCAGAGGTGGCTACGTGCGTCGACGAGCTGACCATCATCCGTTCCATGGTCGCCGATCATTCCGAGCATACGGCCGCAAACTACTTCATGCACACGGGTACCGGATTGCAGGGACGTCCGAGCATGGGATCCTGGATTACTTACGGTCTGGGCAGCGTTTGCGAGAATCTGCCCGGTTTTATTGTCCTTGACAACGGCTTGATCCCACCCGGCGGGCTGGATGTTTTTGGTAGCGGGTTTCTACCCGCTTCCTATCAGGCCACTCTTTTCCGAAGAGGTGAGCATCCGGTTGCCGACCTCGAACCTCGCGAGCCCGCACCTGAACTGCAGCGCAGCAAGCTCGATCTCCTCCGCGATCTCAGTAAAGGGGTTCTGGACCGGTTCGGGGAGATCAGCGAGCTGGAGGCAACGGTCGCCAACTACGAGCTGGCTTTCCGGATGCAGGGGGAAGTCCCGGATCTGCTCGACTTCTCGGGAGAGTCGGAAACTATCCGCGAAATGTACGGACTGGATGAGCCTGACAGCAGGGAATTCGGGCGCTCCTGCCTGGTGGCTCGTCGCCTGGTGCAAAGAGGCGTGCGCTTCGTGGAACTCCTGACCCCTGCGCGTGGGGTGGACAGATGGGACCAGCACTATGGTCTCGAGGAGGGGCACAGAATCAATTCACGGGCGGTCGACAGACCCCTGGCCGCGTTGATCAAAGATCTGAAGGGACTGGGTATGCTGGATGAGACTATGGTGATCTGGGGCGGGGAATTTGGCCGCACTCCCACCGCGCAGATCCCCGACGAGGGTATCGACAAGGCCGGGCGAGACCATAATCCCTTCGGCTTCACGATGTGGGTTGCCGGCGGCGGCTTCAAGAAAGGTCTGATCTACGGCGCCACTGACGAATACGGCTACTATGCAATGGAGAACAAGGTTCACATTCACGATCTCCACGCTACGATTCTTCACCTGCTGGGCTTGAACCACAAGAAGCTCACCTTCAAGTTCGGGGGCAGGGAGATGCGCCTGACAGATGTTCACGGGCGAGTTGTCGAGGACTTGATTGCCTGAGGGAGAAGAGGAATGAAAAGAAGACTTTGGAGGTTTGCTGTCATCAGCCTGCTGGTCACGGGAGTGACCTGCAACAGGGAGGCACGGGATCCAGAAAAGCCCAGAATCGCCTATGTGACGAACGGTGTTGCTGCCTTCTGGACGATCGCGCAAACCGGTGTTCATCACGCTGGCAGGGACTTCGACGTCGACGTCTCGGTGCACATGCCGGCTGAGGGGATCAGCGATCAGAAGCGCATGGTGGAGGATCTGCTTACCGTGGGTGTGGATGGGATTGCGATCAGCCCCATTGATCCAGCCAATCAAATAGATCTGATCAATGAAGCAGCCAGGTACGCCCAGGTGGTTACACACGACTCGGATGCTCCCGGCACCGACCGGCTGTGCTACATCGGGATGGACAACTACCAGGCTGGACGTCTATGTGGTCAGCTCCTGAAAGAGGCCCTTCCGGAGGGCGGAAAGATCATGATTCTGGTGGGCCGCCTCGAGCAGGACAACGCCCGTCGTCGCAGACAGGGGCTTCTCGACGAGATCCTGGGTCGCTCCCATGATCCCGAACGATATGATCCTCCCGGTCAGGTTCTGGAGAATGAGAAATACTCCATCATGGGGACTCTGACCGACCAGTTCGACCGGGCCAAGGCGAAGGCAAATGCCGAAGATGCCATGTCGCGGTTTCCGGATCTGGCAGCCATGGTGGGTTTATTCGCCTACAATCCACCGCTCATTCTGGAAGCGGTTCGCCAGGCGGGCCGGGCCGGGGAGATCACCGTGATCGGATTCGACGAGGCCGACCAGACCCTTCAGGCCATCCAGGATGGAATCATGTACGGAACCGTTGTCCAGGACCCTTACCGCTACGGCTATGAGTCTGTTCGGGTTCTGGCTGCGCTGGTTAAGGGAGATCGCTCCGTCATTCCCGCGAGTGGATTCCTGGACATTCCGGCCCGCCAGATCCGGCGCGACAATGTCGCTGAGTTCTGGGCCGATCTCAAGTCCAAACTCTCTGGCTCCACACCCAAGGAGCACTGAATACGGCTCCCACAGAGTTCAATGACAGTCGAACCACTTCTGGCCGTTCAGGGAGTCTCCAAGAACTTTTCCGGAGTCCAGGCACTTGCGGATGTTGATCTGACCCTGCTGCCTGGAGAGCGCCTCGCGGTCATTGGTGAAAACGGGGCCGGGAAAAGCACCCTGATGAAGATTCTGGCCGGGGTGCTGCCATCGGACCGGGGTCGGATCCGGCTGCGGGGTCGGCCGATCGAGATTCGGTCCGTGAAAGATGCCCTAGAGCACGGTATAGCGCTGATTCATCAAGAGCTCAATCTGGCTCCTAATCTGGATCTGGGAGCGAACATCTTCCTGGGCCGTGAGCCCCGGAGGCGGCTGCTTATCGATCGGAGTCGGATTCGCCGGCAGTCGGTTCGCTATCTGGAGATGGTGGGTCTGGACCTTTCTCCGGGCCGACTGGTCAGCTCACTGTCAATCGGACAGCAGCAACTGGTCGAGATAGCGAAGGCTCTGGCGGTAGACGCACGAATCCTGATCATGGATGAGCCCACCTCCAGCCTCAGCCAGCATGAGACCCTCCGGCTCTTTGAAGTCATTAGAGATTTGAAGGGTCGAGGAGTCAGCGTCATTTACATCTCACACCGTCTGGGAGAGGTGCAGAATCTGGCCGACCGAGTCGAGGTTCTGAGAGATGGAGAGAACGCGGGTGCGCTGGAGCGGGAGGAGATCAGCCACGACCGCATGGTCAGACTCATGGTGGGCCGGGATATCTCTCAGTTCTATCACCATCTGGACCGGCAGCCGGGCCCGCCCATACTGGAGGTCGAGGAACTGTGTACCGGGGCCTATCCGAAGAATCCGCTTTCTTTTCACGTCAGGGGAGGTGAGATTGTCGGTGTTGCCGGGCTGGTAGGAGCGGGCAGAACGGGAGTCCTGCAGACACTCTTCGGGATCAACCCTCCCCTCTCGGGCCGGATTGAGGTGTCGGGCAAGCCGCTGAGACCGGGCCGGCCGCTGGAGGCGATTCGGGCCGGAATCGCACTGGTACCAGAGGATCGAAAAAAACAGGCGCTCATTCTCGACATGGCTTTGCGGGTCAATTTAAGTCTGGTGCGTCTCAGGCGGGATCAGCGATTTGGGTTTCTGGATAGGGGGAGGGAGGCCGATCTGGTCGATCAAACGATCGGGCGTCTGAGCATCCGGTGTCAGGGTTCTGAGCAGCCTGTGAAATACCTTTCGGGAGGAAACCAGCAGAAAGTGGTTCTGGGCCGATGGCTGGCCATGGATCCCTCGGTGCTGCTGCTGGACGAACCCACCCGGGGTGTTGACGTGGGTTCCAAAGAAGAGATCTACAGACTGATCGAACAGCTGGCGGCTCGAGGCGTGGCTGTTCTTTTCGTCTCCAGTGAAATGGAAGAGATTCTGGGGTTGCCCGATCGTGTACTGGTGATGCATCAGGGCAGCATCACCGGGGAACTGGCCCGGGATGAATTGAGTGAGGAGAGAATCATGGAGTTGGCCACCGGAATCACATCATGAAAAAAGTCCTTGGAATCCTGGGGCTGCTCGTCGCCATCTGCGTCCTCACAGCGCTGCTGAGCGATCGCTTCCTGACTGCCTACAACATTGAAAACCTGATTCGCCGCAGCGCTCTGTTTGGGATTATCAGTATCGGTGCGGCCTTCGTCATTATCACTGCCGGGATCGACCTGTCGATCGGCTCGGTGGTGTGTCTCACTGGAGTGTTCCTTCCCTTTCTGCTCACGGAGTACGGCCTTCCGGTCCCACTGGCTCTTCTGGTGGTCCTGGGTCTCCCTCTTTTGCTCGGGACAGCCCATGGACTCTTGATCACACGTCTCAAACTGCAGCCCTTTGTGGTGACTCTGTGCGGACTGCTTTTTTACCGTGGTCTAGCCCGGGGGATCACTTCGGATCAGACCCAGGGTTTCGGGAATGACTTCACCGCCCTCAGGACCCTGGCTACCGGGAAGGTCCCACTCCCGTTTGTGGAGAGTTTTGCCATCCCCGCCCCCTTCCTGATCCTCCTGGTTGTGGCAGTGCTCGGGGCCATCTTCTTGAACAGAACCATCTACGGAAGATATTTGCTGGCCCTGGGAGGGAATGAGGAAGCTGCCCGCTACAGCGGGATCAACACGAACAGAATGACCGTTCTTGCCTACCTGATCTGCAGTGGCCTGGCCGGCCTGGGAGGCCTGCTCTTTGTCCTGGACGTGAATTCCGCCCAGCCCGTGGATTTTGGGAACTTCTATGAGCTTTATGCCATCGCCGCAGCGGTGCTGGGTGGATGTAGCCTGCGGGGAGGTGAAGGGACGATTCTGGGAGTGGTGATCGGAGCTGCCGTGATGCAGGTTCTGCGCAACTCGATCACTCTGCTGGGAGTGCCCACCCAGCTAGAGTTCGCCATTATCGGCGCCGTGATCCTGGCGGGTGTAGTCGCGGACGAGGTGCTGAAGCGTGTTATTACCGCCCGGAGACAGGCAGTCAGTGCGGCAAGAAGTCGGCTCCCCGACAACTGATTCGGCTGTTCCGTGTCCCCTCTTTTCCGCTGTCCACAAGGCGCAACGTGAAACGTGGAACGTGGAACTATCCCAACAGGTTGACCGCATCGCGGAGCATGGCCGCTGCGGTTGGCAGGGGTTCTCGTTCCGAGTTCTTGTGGTACGAACGGCCATAAATATCAGTCTGAATCTCCACCCCCATCTGCCAGCTGAAGCAGCGCCCCAGAAACTCATCCCGGTTCACCTCACAGGGACCCACTTCGAGATCATAGCCGTCTCCGGAGCGCCGGGCTCGAGCCAGGAGTTTGATGACCTTTCCCCGCTTCCGGGCCCCTGACAGGTCCGCGGGGGTCACCCCGGTGATTCCTTTCACTTTCAAATCCTGGAGCCCTGTGGGAACACCCAGGACGGCATTGGCGATGATGACGAGCTTGTTCGCAGTGTCCCAGCCCTCGACGTCGAGGCTCGGGTCCGCTTCGGCAATTCCCCGCTTCTGAGCCTCCACAATGGCCTGATCGTAGTTGCGGCCCTGTTCCATCTCTCCCAGCACGAAGTTGCTGGTACTGTTCAGAATCCCTCGCAGGCTCTCGATTTCGGCTACAACCAGGTCCCGCCTCCCAATGTTGATGACGGGCAGAGAGCCGCACACAGTGGCACTAAAGGCCAGCCCGACCCCATTGTCTCTGGCCAGGGCGTGGACTCCTGCATAATCGAGCACCAGGGGTGCCTTGTTGGCAAGGACAACATGCATGCCCCGGCTCAGAGCCGCGCGGGTCACCTGCAGACCAGGATGGCCTGTTTCCAGGTCGACCGGCGATGCTTCCAGGATCAGATCTGCCTCGATCTTACCCACCAGATCTTTGATCGAGTCGGTTGTCCCCTCCGGCAGGTCCGCGATCCTCCCCCCTTGCTCTTTGAAAGCCCGGAGGTTTCCAGCGTCAAAGCCGCTCGAGCTGGCTGCGCTACCGCTGCTGTCGGCAACTCCCACGATCGTGAACTCCAGCCCAAAAGATCGTTTCAGTTGCTCCTCTTTCATCTCCAGAATCTTGAGGAGACTTCGGTTGATATTTCCCAGTCCACTCAGGACCGTTCGAATTCGGTGGGACATTCTGCAATGTATCTCCCTAAAACCCGGATCTTACGATTTTGTGGGAGGTCGGGGGAAAGGAATTTCGGGGCCGGTGAATCGAGTGAGCGCAGGGGCCGGTCTTTTGTGACCCACTGCCGTTGGCGGCTTACAACTCCAGGTTGCCGTTGTAGACCATTTTCTTGAGCTTGAATTTCCTCTTGATCTTCAGGCGGCCGAACTCGAGCTGAAACTCCACTTCCTTGTCCTCGAGCGTGATCGGGTCCCTGCGGGGAAAATAGAAGACCAGTCCATCTGGTGGATCTCCGGGCCGCACAGCAACACTCTCAGCCACGATGGGATCCTGTTTCTTTCGCTTGAGTACGGCGTTCGAGGCCAGAGCCGCCAAACGAGACGGGTCTTGCTGGGCCATTCGCGCCGGGAACCCGATCAGACTGACTGCGTAGTGACTTAACTTCGTGTTCAGCATCTTCTGGGCTTCTTCGACGGACTTGACCTGGGGCCCGTAATGCGCCCTCATGACGGCCTGACGGATCGGTAAAGCACTGTCCCAGCGCACGGTAAAATTCATTTCCCTTTCACCGGCACCCGGCATGCCACCGCCTCTACCGCCGCCGCCTCTACCGCCACCGCCGCCGCCCAGAGTGACTTTCTGACTCCAGGGAGATTTCTTGAGTAGTTTTTCGACATCCTCGTCGGTCCAATCCTGGTAAGCCTTGTCTTCCCAGAATTGACCGGCCAGGACCAGGCAGGTCAAAGAGAAAAGGGCTGTCACAAAGAAGAATAGAGTTCTTTTCATCATGGATTCCAGCTCCTTATTTGCAGGCGCTCCCTCTTGAAGTATCCCAGTATACGTCTGAGATCCCCTTTTCGTTACGTCCGGGGTCGGAATCTGTCGTCTGAGGTACACTCGCGGCGTTCCAGGTTCCACGTTCCACGAACTTTCAACCTTCAACCTTTAACCAGCAACCAGCAACCAGCAACCAGCAACCAGCAACCAGCAACCAGCAACCAGTAACCACTAACGGCACGGGCGACAGCGAGTGCTATATCCGTCGAAACAAAGCCCCCCCATCCGGGTATTAATAAGAGCAGTCTGATCGAAAGATCGGGAAGGAGACAAAGAGATGAGTTCGAAAGTATTGGTCACCGCTTTTTTTCTGGTTTCAACCATGCTCCTGCTCACAGGAGAGGTTGCGGCCGCCGTCAGGGCGCACGTCGGTGTCCGTATCGGATATCGACCGGTCTACACACCTCATTACGGGTTCACGGCCCGCCGATACCGCGGGCCCAGAGTCGTCCGAGTGGAACGAGTTCGTTACGGCAGTATTGATTTCAACATCCGGCCCCAGAAGTCACAGATCTATATAGATGGCAAGCTCCTGGGGATCGCGGATGATTTCAACGGTTATCCGCAAACTGCCAGGTTGCCGGCTGGTCGCTACAATATTCGAGTCGTTACTCCCAACGGACATGTGGAGAGCCGGCGCGTCTATGTGGTCGCCGGCCGGGAGCTCAATTTCAATCTCAAGTTCTAGGTGGCTCCTCCTCACCGGTGGCCTGCGCGCCGCTGCGCAGTCACTGTCGTTCCTGCATCCGTCGTTTCCTTGGTTGCCAGGGTTCCCCACGGAATGTGGGAGGCGCCTCGGGCGGCGACCGGGGGTTTTGAACATCACGCCGGGCGGTCGCGGCCCGAGGCCCCTCCCACTTTCATGAGCGTGGAACGTGGAACCTGAAACGTGGAACGTGTTAGGTAACAGGAAGATTTCTCCACTATCATTCAGGAATGCGTGTGCGATCAGGCATCCTGATGCTGGTGCTGGTGTCCTCCTGTGCGAGAGAATCCGACTCGTCCAGAATTCACTTGGCCTATGTGACGAATGGTGTGACCTCTTTCTGGCAGATCGCCAGAGTGGGGACCGAGCATGCCGCCCGCGACTTCGACGTGGAAGTGACGGTGCAGATGCCGGCCGAGGGAATCTCTGATCAGAAGCGCATGGTCCAGGATCTGTTGACAGTGGGGATTGACGGGATTGCCATCAGTCCCATTGATCCTGCCAATCAGGTGGATCTGGTCAACGAGGCCGCGCGCAACACGATCGTGATCACGCAGGACTCGGACGCCCCCGGGACCAATCGTCTGTGCTATATCGGGATGGACAACTACATGGCGGGCAGGATGTGCGGTCAACTTGTGAAGGAGGCGGCTCCCGAAGGCGGGAAGGTGGCGATTCTGGTGGGCAGGCTGGAACAGGACAATGCCCGTCGCCGCCGGCAGGGGGTCATCGATGAACTCTTGGACCGGTCCATTGATCCAGAACGATACGATGCGCCGGGATCTATGCTGCAGGGCAAGAGGTTCACGGTGGTGACAACGTTGACGGATCAGTACGATCGGGCCAAGGCCAAGGCCAACGCTGAGGATGTGCTCTCGCGTTTTCCCGATCTGGCAGTGATGGTCGGCCTGTTTGCCTACAACGGTCCTCTCTCTCTGGAAGTCCTGAAGCAGGCCGGAAGGGTGGGCGATGTTCAGATTGTGGGCTTCGACGAGGCCGATCAGACGCTGCAGGCGGTGACCGACGGAACTATTTTCGGAACGGTCGTGCAGGATCCCTACCGCTACGGTTATGAATCGATTCGCGTGCTGGCTGCTCTGACCCGGGGAGATCGTTCCGTCCTTCCAGCCAATGGGTTTCTGGACATCCCGGCCCGCCAGATCCGGCGTGGCAATGTGGACGAGTTCTGGGCGGACCTGAGGGCCAAACTGGCGGGCGATGTTCGGGAGTGATCCAGGTCCCCACACTTTGGCCCACTTCCCCCCTAAAGTGGAGCGCCTTTCTACATCTTGTCCCAGTTCCAGATGGCGTATTGGGACGTCTGATCCAGTCTGTGACCGCTTTGTTTCAGAGTCAAGAGGATGCTGCCGTCCCATCAGTCTTCAAAAAGGGATCCGTCCGGCCTCACAACAAACGAATCACTTAACGGGGAATATGCGCGAAGGCCTCCGTTATCAATACCGCCAAGAATGCGAATATCTTCCTCTTCATCGCCATCCCACCATCCCTGTATTTCAACCTGGTATTCAACTCCCGAAGCACCGGTCACGTTGAAATTCTGGAACTCTTTCCGTTCAACGAATACTTTTCGAAGTTGCGCGTATCCGAGATTCCTGACTTTTTCGAGCTCGTCCACAAGAATGAATCGGGCTTCCTCTTTGTCGAACTTTCGGGCTCGCGGATCGAGACACATGATTAAGATCGGGAGTATGTTGAAAACCAAAATGAGAGGGGATAACAGTATGAGTACGATCATTGGCAGTGTGTTCTTCAGTCGCTGGAAGAGCATTTGAATTGAGCAATCAATTTTACTATCTGACCTACCAACTCTTCCCCACCCAGGAGCAGGTCCGCAAGGCCTATCCCAACATCGACGCCGTCTTCGTCATGAAGCGCCACTATGACGAAATAGAAACTTTTCATCAACAAGTTCTGTGGATTAAGGATCCGGTCGCGCGGGTAGGGTCTGCACACAACGTCTGGGGTCAGGTGTAATACGCCACAAACTTCTGATTTGTATAGTTGTCTAATTCCTAATTCGGGGACAGTCTACTCTGGCACCTTTTTTCATGGCTGGGAGAATTGGGGACAGAGTAGACTGTCCCCTTTTTGCCAATAGCGACAAGATCACTCAGAGCGGCAGGGCGTTGGAAACCCTTTCCAGCAAGTGACTGTCGCCGCTGGCCAGGCGAAAGCGCCGGCACCGTGCGTGTGCCACGAGCAGGCGATCGAACGGGTCCCTTGTCCAGTCGACTTCGAGAGCGGTTCGGAAAAGTACTTCCGATGATGGGCTATCCAGGTACCAGCGCGGGTCATCAGAAAGAGATGACACTCCTTTTTCGAACGGATTCAGACGCCCGACCTCAACCAGGAACTGGATTTCAAGCAACGATACCGGGGATAGGAAGAGACGGGCAGGCGTCTCTTGCAGCGGGGCAGCTCGATCGTGTCCAACCAGGATCCAAATAACCGCATTGGTGTCCAGCAGGATCACTTCTGGCTCTTCCTTGCCTTCTTGCGGGCTTGGAATTGCAGCTGGCCTTCAGCGCCGGCTGTCCAGGTCCACTCCCCAGAGAGAACATCCTCATCGGTGACATCCAGGCAGGCGAAGGACTGGTCACTGGACTTCGGTCCGGGGTCGAGCATCAGCCGAAAGCGAGTTCCTTTTCGCTCCAGGATCACCTCCTCACCTTTTTCGGCTGAATCGAGCAACCTGAAGAGTTGTTTGCGTGCCTCTGTAACCGTGAATCGTGCCACATGTACATTGTACATATGGGAATGTGTTCTACGCAAGCGGATTGGCGCGGTTCGCGCGTAGCACCAGAGCTTCGAATGCCGCTTTCCACTCAACGCTGACCGGGTAGTCAAGAGCCTTGATGCTCCGTCAGTAACCCATCTCGGACGGGACATTGGTCAACTGGAAGCCAGCGGCGCTCTGCTCGACTCGAACTACGGTCAGGAAGAGGCTCACTTCCGATTCGATTCTCAAAGATCCTACAAAGCTCTCCAGAGAATCAAACAGCTCTGTGAAGAAGAGTGCGTCATGCCCGCTGTAGATCCAGGTCACGGTTCCGATTTCCACAGGGGTGTACCGTTCTTTCTGTAATTTGAGGAAGGTGAGCTAAAAGGATCAGAGGTCTGGGGCAGGATTTCTCCAAAAACTCAAGACAAGAGCAAGGAGGATCCGAATGACCCCAGACCCAGAACAGAGGCTACCACGAGAATTGTTGAAAGAACTGATCGAAGAAGGCAGCGACGCGTTTCGAGGAGTGTTGGAGAAACTGCTCAACACCGCCATGCAGATGGAACGAGAAGAGTTTCTGGGAGCTCGACGCTGGGAGCGGAGCGAGCAGCGTCGAGACCACGCCAACGGGTACAAGGCCAAGACGCTGTCAACTCGAGTGGGACAGCTTCAAATCCGGATTCCACAAGTACGTCACCTGGACTTCTATCCCCGATCCCTGGAGCGAGGGTGCCGCTCGGAGAAAGCCCTGAAGCTGGCCATCGCCGAGATGTACGTGATGGGCGTGTCGACGCGCAAGGTCACTGAGATTACCGAGCAGCTGTGCGGCACCGAGATCTCCGCCAGCCAGGTCTCAAGAATCTCCAAGCTGCTGGACGACGAACTCGAGCAGTTTCGCAACCGCCCTTTGGGCAGCTATCCAGTTGTGTACCTGGATGCCCACTACGAGAAGGTCCGTCGCCAGGGCAGCATTCAGGATGTGGCCGTCTTGAAAGCGACCGGAGTCAACTGCTGGGGCAAGCGGGAGGTGATTGGGGTCAGCTGCCGACTCAGCGAGGCGGAGGTCCACTGGCGAGAGTTTCTGCAGCAGCTTCAAAAGCGTGGTCTGGAGGGTGTGCAGCTGATTGTCAGCGATGACCACTCAGGACTACGAGCTGCCTTTCCTTCAGTGCCCTGGCAACGCTGTCAGTTTCACCTGAGCCAGAATGCTCAGCGATACGCCCGCCGATCCGACCAACGTGCCGCCATCGCCACTGACATTCGAGACATCTTCAATGCCCCGTCTGGAGGCGAAGCTGAGGCGATGCTTCGGGCCAGAGTCGAGCAATACTACGACCGCAACCCGGAGCTGGCCGATTGGATGGAGACCAATCTGCCGGAAGGCTTTACGGTCTTTCGTTTTGCACGTTCTACCTGGCGGCGCATTCGCACCAACAACGGGCTGGAGAACCTAAACCGTCAGATTCGCCGGCGTACCCGGGTCGTCGGTATCTTTCCAAACACCGAGTCCGCACTACGACTCATCACCGCTGTCGTCGAGGAGATTCACGAAGACTGGCTGATCGGGAAACAGTACCTCAGCCTGGTCGATTTCAAACCACAGGAGAATCCGATCTCAGATCACTCTCAGTCAAATTACAGAAAAACAGTTGCTTAGCCATTTCCACTCCAGCCTGGTCGATCAGCGTGGCTGAGATGCTGAAGGCCTCTCCCGCATCGAAAGCGGCATAAGCGAAGCCGGTATCCGCTTCAGAGCTCTTCTCGACGGGGAACACCAGGACCTTTGACGGCGGCGTGTCGAAGGTTGCGATGGAGTCGGAAAGCGCTCCATTCCCCAGCTGGTAGAAGAAGGAAAGTGCCACCTGACTGTTCAGCGAAGAATTGGTACCGATCAGATCGAAGAATCCTTCCCGCATCTGGTCATCACCAGTGAGTGTGAACTTTCGGGTCCCCTGTGGTGGCAAGGAGATGTCGAAGTCGCTCGATCCGGTCTGGTCGAACCCATTCAGAGCCCACGGATTCTCCCACTCCTCCTCATTCCCCTGGCGCAGGACTCCCCGGCCTTCCCAGGGGGTGAGACCTTTGTTCGAAACCAGGACGACAATCCGGAAGACGTCGCCCAGCGCAAACTGGGCAAAGCGGCGAGGCAGGATTCCCACCTCGAAAGCGGAAGTCGTGATGCTCACGGAATTGTTGTCAAGGTTGGAATCTTCGCCGTTCGTGACCGTCGCCGTGTTGACCGCCTGCGGTACAGCCCCGGGCCCTGTCAGGACACCCACGACAATTTCCCTCGACTGACCGGGCGCAAGACTGCTCTCCAGCAGGCAGGAGAATGCCGCCAGTCCGGTTTCGCAGGACCACCCCGTGGCCTGGCAGCGATAGAAGCCCCAGGGAGGGCGGGAGTTCATCGGTGACCGTGACGGCGCCAGTGGTTGCGGCATTCCCGACGTTCTCTACCGAGAGCCGATAGGTTCCGGTGGTCCCGACCACAAGCGGGCCCAGGTCCATTTTCCTGATTTCCAGATCCGGCCGCGGGGCAGTGCTGGTAAACTTCCAGATGCTCCCACCGTGATGAACCACGTACAGTGCATCGTCTTCATCCACTCCGAAGCTGCTGATGTTGAGGGCCGTGTCGAACAGCTCAGTTCGGGACCAGCCGCCGGGGCCCTCGGTCAGAACCCAGATGCGACCCGTACTGTAGTCGCCAAAGATGTAGTCACCGACCAGCGCCGGGATCTGCTGGCCGTGGTAGACATAGCCTCCCGTGACGGATTGACCCAGCGAGCGCCCGTAAAAGTCAATGGGAAGCTCCAGTCCGGTCATGTCGCACCCTGACGGGGGCTCATGGCAGGCCTCGGCCTCCATAATGTCCCAGCCGTAGTTCTTACTCTCCTCGATAATGTCCACTTCTTTCCATTTTCCCTGTCCCACGTCCCCGACGAAAAGGCGCCCGCTGGAAGGATCGAAGGAGGCTCGCCAGGGATTGCGCAGGCCGTAGGCCCAGATTTCCCCGCGGGCCCCCTTCACACCCACAAATGGGTTGCTTGCGGGAATGCCGTAGGGGAATCCGCTGTCAATGTCGATTCGATGGATCTTGCCCAGCAGAGTGCTCAGGTCCTGGCCCCAGCCGTCCGGATCGTCCCGGCCCCCACCGTCACCCGCCGAAATATAGAGATACCCATCGGCCGGACCAAACCCCAGCCATCCCCCGTTGTGGTTTCCAGCCGGCTGGTCAAAGCTGAGGAGAACTGCGCCGTTCTGGCCGGCTACGTTGGGATTGCCCGACACCTGGTGCTCCTGAATCACGGTCTGGAGCTGGCTGTTTACACTGCGGGTGTAGTTGATGAAAAAGCGCCCGTTGCTGTCGTAGTCGGGGTGAAAGGCCAGGCCCAGGAGGCCCCGCTCTCCGGCGCTGATCAGGTTGAATCCGGACGAGATATCGAGAAACGGCGTGCCCAGCAGGGAACCATTGTCCAGAATCCGAATGAACCCCCCCTGTTCCACGACGAAAATGCGTCCGCTTCCGTCGCCTGCGTGGGTCAGAAAGAGGGGACGGTTCAAACCGGAAGCGACTTCCGTGAGCTCTACTTCGGCCGCGCTGGCCCGGCAGGGAACGGAGCACAGGCAGAGAATGATCAGAACGGAACACCGTTTCAAACTAGCTCCCCTGCGCCAGTGGCTCAGGCAGACTCTGGTAACTCTCTTCATCCGGGACACCGCAGCAGGTATTATCTCCCAAAGACCTGAGTTCCAGTGATCTGGTTCTCCCGGCAGGACACCAACATGACTCAGAAGCCCTTCAGGGTGGAGCCGACAAGCAGATGACCCGCCCATCCGTTCTTACCCGGAATCCCGTGCAGGCTCCAAGAGGTTTTGTCAGGTTCAGAATACACGAAGTCAACCAGTCGATCGCGCAGCGTTTCGAGGCGCAGGTACAACGTTTCCCCGGTCACCTGGCGGCCAGGTCGAGCACCGGGTGTCGAGATCCTGGCCTCGAGGCTTCTGGATTCTCTCCCATCTGTACGGCCATCGAATCCCGGTCCAGATGCAGCAGAGGTTCCGGAAGAGTATATTTGAGACTCACGACTCACGAATACCTGGTCATGACTTTGCGGTGGCGACTGATTCTTCCGACCTTGATTCTGGGCCTCCTTCCTTCCACAGGTCTGGCCAGGGAGCGCTGGATTCGGCTCAACAGCCCGAACTTCGAAACGGTCAGCAACGCTTCTGAGAAAAAGTCGCGGACCCTGATCCGCGAACTGGAGCAATTCCGGCACGTTTTCTCCGAGCTCTTCCATCTGACGAACGACCGAGTCCCTGTGACCGTGTTCATCTTCAGGAACGACAAGTCATTTACGCCTTTCAAACCGTCTCATGAGGGGAAGCCGGCCAGTGTTGCCGGCTTCTTCCAGGGAGGTCGGGACCGCAACGTCATCGCTCTCAATGTAGCTGCCAATGAGAATCCTCTGCATGTCATTTTCCACGAATACGTTCACCTCCTCACCAGTGACACCCCGTATCCCTGGCCGCTGTGGGTCAAAGAAGGCCTGGCTGAGTTCTACTCCACTTTTCAGGTGAGGGGAAGAGAGCTCAAACTGGGCGGGCCGATTCCCCGACACGCGGAGACACTGCGAAGGGCCAGGATGTATTCGGTGGCGAACCTGTTTTCCATTGACCACGATTCTTCCGAGTACAACGAAACGAGAAAGCAGGGCGTCTTTTATGCCCAGTCCTGGGCTCTGGTCCACTACCTCATGCTCCATGAGAAAGCGAAGCTCCGGCCTCAGTTCGTCCGCTTCGTTCAGCTTCTGTGGCGGGGCGTGGAACCCGTGGAAGCTTTTCAGCAGGCCATTGAAGTCCCCTTCAAGGCTCTGCAAAGCGAGCTCCAGAAATACGTCCGCCAGCATGGTCTTTACTCTCAAGTTTTTCGATTGGAGGTCGTCCCGGCCGCGGAACAGATCGATGTAGCGGAGCTCAACGAGTCGAAGAGACAGGCCCACCTGGGTGACCTTTTCTATTACACGGGTCGCCTCGAGGAAGCCCAAGTCCGCTACAAGGAGGCCCGCCGCCTGGACCCCCCGAGCCTGCCTCCCAGGGAGGGCCTGGCCCTGATCGCGTTGCGTGAGGAGGACAGGGAAACGGCCAGGGGATTACTGGAAGAGACGTCGGAAGGGGGCTCCAGAAGCTACCTGGTTCACTATTACTACGCCGAAATGCTGATGGACGAGGTCAGCCGCCAGTCCGAACTGAGCCGGGCTGAATTTGAGAGTATATCCAGGCCGCTGCGAGAGGCTGTCGAACTGGCTCCGGCCTTCGATCGTCCCTACTATCTTCTGGGTCGACTCTACCGCCAGTGGGGAAGAGATCTGGACGAAGGCCTGGGCTTCATTGATCGGGCTCTGGTGCTCAAGCCGAGAAGCGACTATTACCGGATGACCCGGGCAGACCTGTTGCTGGCCAGACAGGATTACGATGCCGCCGAACAGCTGTTCCGGGATCTGGCGGAGTCGGACGAGGAAGGGATTCGTCAGTATGCACAGCGGAGCCTGGAGCATCTGACGGATCTCCGCGAGCAGCAGAAAGTTCAGGCCGAAGCAAAAGCCGATCGAAAGAAGCTGCTGTCAGAGCTCAAGCGCAGGGGCGAATCCGAAAAGGTGGCGGAAGAAGTGGCGGATTCCTCCGGCGAGCGCACAAAATCCACCCACCCTCCGGCCTTGAGAAGTAGCCAGCCAGAGAAAGGAAGCCAGTCCGAAAGTGAGGAGTCTGGCCTGCCCCAGCATCAGTGCAAGCCGACGTTTGCCAGCGTTTCGGGACTCGTACCCATGGAAGGACATCTGCGGCGTGTCGACTGCTCGACTGCGAGTATCCAGTATGTGGTCGAGATTGATGGGCAGGAGGTGCACACCATCGGTGTGGATCCGACCCAGCCGGTCCTGTTCAGTTGTTCAGTTCACGTCCAGGAAATGCGCTGTGGTGCCTTCAGCCATGATGCCGTCGTCTACTTCGAACCGGGTCAGGAAAGGGACCCTGAGACCGGAGCCCTCAGAGTCGTGGCCATTGAGTTCAGATAGGAATCCTTCTCACATGGGAGCTGACGATCGATCACTCCTCCCTCCCGGTCACGACCAGAGTGATCACGTAATCCTCCAGAGCGATCGGCTGTGTGCTGACGGGATAGGGGTCGACGGCGATGAGATGGATTGTGTAATCCCCGAAGCCTGACCGGGCCAGGTCGGCGTAACCGGCACGACTGGTCACTTCGACTTCCTGTTTCTCTTCCCCCGTTTTCCCGACACGGAGAATAATTCTCGCCTGGCCCTCCCAGACGCAGATCACGTCAGAAGCGCAGCGCGAATCTTCGGGCAGGTTCCAGAACTGGATCTCCAACTCCTCATTCTGGAGAACCGCAGTCTGCCCAATCTGGAGTTGGGATTCGGCCCCCAGAGTGGCTTCCACCCGGGTTCCTTCTTCCGCCTTCTTCTCAATCACCGAGACGCCGGAGAGGGGAAGCCCCTGGATCGTGTTGAATACGGCCAGACCAATCGGTGCCTGGGAGGTGACGCTGGCGAGTTGCTCGAGACGCAGGGGAAAGATCTCCGGGACTGCAAAGCTCCAGAACTCATCATAGTAATCCGCGTAGATCTCTCCGGGCAGAAGCTTGACGAACTCCGTATTGTCCGGGCGCAGGACCAGTTCCGCCTCGGTGGGGGCGTCGGAGAGGTTGACGACGGCGAATGCCGTGTTGAGTGTCTGGAAGCCACGGTACAGCGACACCGGGAAGGCAAAGGATTTACCCGGCATCACCGGGTGGTTCTCGACCTGTCGAATGATGTGGTCCTCGAAATTGAAAATGGGACCTGGAGTAGCCAGACCCTCTGCATACTGGAAGAGGGTCTGAACGCTCAATGAACCGGAGCGGGCGAGGCGGGCCCAGCCAATGGCAGCCTCTTCACCCGGTAGTACGGTCAGACGCAGTGTGGACCCTGGAGGGATGGAGAAGTCGGTCCGATTGTCCTCGATCTGGAGATGCCCTGGTGTCGTCCAGGTGGCTGCGAGTTTCGCAGCCAGGGCAGTCCCGTCGGTGGCAGTCAGAATGAGGGTTCCTTCGATCGCCTCGCCGGTTTCGTTGGAAAGACGAAAAACGGTCCTGAAGCCGGTGTCACCGAACAGCGCCGCTCCAATCTGCACGAAGAGAAGGTCTGGCGGCTGGTGGTCGGAAGCGAACCCGGGTGACAGGAGCAACGGCAGCATCAAGAAGCTGGTCAGGATTCTAGGCACAAGCATCTCCTCAATCCGCTCCCAGCGATCCTGATCTATTATACGCCAACCGGCAGGAGATGTTTGGATCGGACTTCCAGGCGGTTGGTCTTCGTACTTTCTTAGCCCGGATTATGCAAAAACCGTAGTCCGGTGTTGAAAAACGAGTCGAGAAGTGGCCCAACTCGGAAGCGGGCAGGTGTGACAGGCGGATTTGCGAAGAATATCGGTTGGGGAGGCGTTTGAGTGGTTGGGGGAGTGAATTTCAGACAGATCTGGGCCTGGATGAGTATCGGAAGCGGTTTTTTGGGGAACTGGGAGAAGCTAGCTGGAGTTGAGGCGACTCAAGACGAGGTGGAAGAGGGGTTGTTCGGGAAAGGCTGAGGAAAGATGGACCCAGATGCGTCGAGTGGTTTGTCGGATGCGGGCCCCGATCTTGAGGACACGACGACGTAAGGTTTCGATTTCGAGCTTGTGCCAGGGAGTCCCGTGCAGATAGTCGCGGAGGCGCACGAACATCTGGTAAGCCAGTGCATGCAGGAGGAGTCGAAACTGATTGGCCAGGAATCGATGACAGCTGAGTCGGTCCATGCTCAGATGATTCTTGAAGGCCTTGATGAAGTTCTCGGTCTGCCCTCGGTTTGTATAGTGGTCATAAAGTGATTGGGAGCAGAGATCGTCCCGGTTGGTGACCACAAAGCGACGATTGATCCCGCGCTGATCGACCTCCACTTTGACAATGACGCGACGGGATCGATCCCAGCTCTTGGCTCGATAAAGAAACTCGTCAAACTGACGCTGTTTTTCCTCCAGCTCAACGAACTGCAGCCGAGTCGAATCCAGCAGCGGCTCGACCACTCGCTGCAGGCGAGGGTTTCGACTTAACCCAATGACATATTGGAGTTGATTCTCTTCACCTTCACAGAACTCGTAGAGCCGAGGCGTGGCAAAGCCGCTGTCGGCCCGAATCTCAATCTCGACATCCGTCCCCACTCCTTGTCGGATGGCCTCCACGACTCGCTTCAGAATGGGCACGATGTGAGAGGCAGCCCCCTTGTTGCCAGGTCTCAACACGACACACACCAGGTCGCCCGTGTCGGCATCGAAGATCAGCAAAGGATGCAGAATGTGGTTTCGGTAATACCCATGGTAGAAGGAGAACTCCTGCTGACCGTGAGTGTGGTCGTCGGTACTGTCCAGATCCAGGATGATCTTGCTGGGACGTCTCTTCTTCAGGGAGCGCACATAACGGCCTAGCAGCCACTGGCTCAGACGCATCAGATCCTTCTTGGTGACGGAGTTCTCCAAACGGGAGAAAGTCGGCTGGGTGGCCAAATCGGGATCGCTCTCGGGCAACTGATCACAGACTGTCTTGAGCATCGGATCGGAGCGCAGCGTATCGGCGTCATTACAGTCTTCGTAGCCGGCCACGATCTGCAAGACTCGTTGTCGAATCAACTTCAACAGGTCATGACGAACGTAGCGTCGGTCCCGGCTTTCCGAAATACACGAACTGAAGCCCTCGCACAACCGATGTTGCCGATCCAGCGATCCAAACAACAACCATCCTGCGTCGGAAGTCAGACTCCCCCCATCAAAACGCGCCGTGATCTTTCGGTGGCTGTGAAATAGCAGGGTATTCTGGCAGACTGCTTTCAACATTGCCGTAGCTCCTGTTTAGGGTCGTTGTTTATGTAAACCCTTTTATATCAGAGAGCTACGGCCTTTTTTCTGGGCCCAAATCTCACTCGGATTCAGATCTCATGCATAATCCGGGCTAAACCGCCACGGACTCTTTCAGTTCCGGTTGGCTGGACTGGGTCACGACCAGGGACAGGGCCTGTGCTTCCTCCTGGTAATCCGCCTGTAGCGCCTGTCCTTCCCGCAACTCGCCGCGCACGATGAGGAGACCCAGAGGGTTCTCCAATTCTTTGCGAATGGCACGTTTGAGCGGCCTGGCACCGTAGCTCGGGTCATAGCCAACACGGACCAGAAACCGCCGCGCCGACTCACTGAGAGAAAGCTCGATCTTCTTTTCGGCGAGCCGCCCCTGCAGCTCCCTGAGCTGGATCTCTACAATTCTTTCCAGGTGTTCTTCGCTCAGAGTATGGAAAACAATCGTCTCGTCGACACGATTCAGAAACTCAGGTCGAAAGCGGGCACGGAGTTCCTCCAGGACCGTCTCCTTCATTCGCTCGTAGTCACTCCCCTCGAAAGCGCCCCGGTATTCGAGGATTCTGCGACTGCCAAGATTGGACGTCATGATGACGATGGTGTTCTTGAAGTCAACCGTCCGCCCGTGGCCATCCGTCAAACGTCCGTCATCGAGAAGCTGCAGGAGCATGTTGAAAATATCCGGGTGGGCCTTCTCAATCTCATCCAGGAGAATCACGGAATAGGGACGCCGGCGAACTGCTTCAGTCAGTTGTCCGCCTTCGTCGTAGCCAATATACCCCGGAGGCGCTCCCAGCAGTCGGGCCCCCGTGTGCTTCTCCTGGTACTCGGACATATCGATTCGGATCATGGCTCGCTCGTCGTCAAAGAGCGATTCGGCCAGAGCCCTGGCAAGCTCTGTCTTCCCGACCCCTGTGGGACCCAGGAAGATGAAGCTTCCGATGGGGCGGGCCGGATCCTTTAGTCCGGAGCGGGCCCGGATGACTGCTTCGCTGACGGACGTCACGGCCTCGTCCTGACCCACGACGCGCCTGTGCAGATCCTCGCCGAGACTGACCAGCTTCTGCATCTCCCCTTCCAGCAATCTGGAAACCGGAACCCCGGTCCAGCGGCTCACAACGACCGCGATGTCTCCTTCGGAAACTTCTTCTTTTAGCAATCTCGCTTCGCCCTGTTTTCGACTTAGGGTTTCCTCCTCCGCGGCCAGCTCGTTCTCGAGTCTGGTCAATACACCGTACTTGAGTTCCGCTGCTCGGTTCAGATCGTAATTTCGTTCTGCCTGCTCGATCTCTATTCCGGTTTTCTCGATCCCTTCCCGCAGCTCTCTCAGTTTGGACACCGTTTCCTTCTCCGCTTGCCATTGAGCCTGCAGTGCATCTCCCTGAGGTTTCAGATCGGCGATGTTCCTCTCCAACTTTTCCAGTCTCTCCCTGGCGGCTTGATCTTTTTCGTTCTTCAGGGCCTGCCGCTCGATTTCCAGCTGCATGACTCGTCGCAGGATCTCATCCAGTGCGGAGGGCATCGAATCGATCTCCGTTCTCAGCTTGGCTGCCGCCTCATCCATGAGGTCAATCGCTTTGTCAGGGAGAAACCGATCTGAGATGTAACGATTCGACAGCACGGCTGCTGCGATAAGGGCCGCGTCCTGGATTCTGACACCGTGGTGGACCTCGTACCGCTCTTTCAGACCCCGCAAGATTGAAATCGTGTCTTCCACCCCCGGCTGATCCACCACCAGAGGTTGAAATCGACGCTCGAGAGCCCCATCTCTTTCCACGTGCTTACGGTACTCGTCCAGTGTCGTGGCTCCTATACAATGCAGCTCACCCCGCGCCAGCATAGGCTTTAGAAGGTTCCCGGCATCCATCGCACCTTCGACCTTCCCGGCGCCGACCACTGTGTGCAGCTCATCGATAAAAAGGATGATTTGACCCTGCGCCGATTCCACTTCGCTCAACACAGCCTTGAGGCGCTCCTCGAATTCACCACGATACTTGGCTCCGGCGATCAGGGCACCCATGTCCAGAGTGATGACCCGTTTCTGCTTCAGCCCTTCGGGTACATCACCCCGGACGATCCTCTGGGCCAGGCCTTCGACGATGGCCGTCTTGCCTACGCCCGGCTCACCGATCAGGACCGGGTTGTTCTTGCGTCGACGAGACAGCACCTGCATGATTCGTCGAATCTCGTCGTCCCGGCCGATTACGGGGTCCAGTTTCCCCTGATTGGCGAGTTCGGTTAAGTCACGTCCGTACTGCTCCAGAGCCTGGTAGGTGGATTCGGGGTCTCGAGAAGTCACCTTCTGGCCTCCCCTCACTTCCCCCAGAGCCTTCTCCAGCCGCTCGCGCGTCACCCCAAAGCTTCCAAAGAGCTCTCCCGTCTTCCCTTTGTCCCCGGTCATGGCCAGCAGCAGATGCTCAACGGATACAAACTGGTCCTGCAGTTTTCGGGCTTCTTTCTCCGCCCTGGACAATAATGAATTCAACCGTTGTGTGACGTACAGTGAATCAACGGCCTCGGACGGTCCCTCGACCGCAGGCAGACCGGCAAGGTGCTGCTCTACAGACTGGCGCAGGCCGGCAACCTGTACCTCGGCTTTGTTGAAAATCGACGTGGCCAGTCCTCTCTCTTGAAGAAGCAGAGCCATCAGCAGGTGCTCTACGTCCACCTGCTGATGACCTTGCTCGAATGTCTGAGTCTGAGCGGAGGCCAGTCCTTCTCTGGCTCTTACAGTGAACCGATTCAAATCCATATAATGAGTCTTCTTATGGCTCCTCGTGCGTTCCACAAGAACGCTCAGAGATATACATAAGATCGGAACACGGGGGTCGCAAGGGGTTTGCATTGGCGGGCGCCGCGTATTATGTGAATGGCCTGTGACCTGACGGGCTGACAAACTGACGGGCTGACGATCTGACACTTGTTGAATCAGAATCTCTGACTGCCGCCGGTGGAAGCGATCAGAGCCCCTGGCGGGCCTGGGGTAAGAACCCGGGCACCTGTGATTAGCATTTCGCGCTATGCCTGCGAAGGCAGGGATACAGAGCACTGAGGGCTACGCAATGGCTAAGAAACAAACCACAAAGAAACACCCCAAGAAGAGCAAAGCCAAAGACCAGAGTAACAGGACGTTTCAGGTGACGGATAAGAGATTCTGGGTGAGTGACGAAAGCACGATCGGCCAGGCAGAGCCCGCGGAAAGGAAATTTCCCTCCTTCATAGAGGAGTTGAAGGCCAGGACCGAGCTTGCCGAAGACAGATTGAAGGAGAAGCTGGAGTCACTGGAACGTGACAACGACGCCTTGCGCAACAGGCTGCGACGGGACATGGAGCAGCGCCTCGAACGCGAGAAGCTCAGCCTGGTGAGCACTTTCCTCGAAGTGGCCGATAATTTTGAGAGAGCTCTCGAAGCCACCGTTGACTCCGACAATTTCCCGGCACTCCGTGAGGGCGTCGAAATGAACCTTCGACTCTTCCTACAGAAACTGGAGCTTCTGGGGCTGGAGCCGATTGAGCCAGTGGGAGAGGAATTTGACCCCGAAGTGGCTGAGGCCGTGGCCATGGTCCCGGTCCAGGACCCGGACCAGAGTCAAAAGGTGGTTGCCGTTGTGCAGAGAGGCTACCGCAGAGGCGATTACCTGCTCAGGCCGGCACAGGTCCACGTGGGGCAATACAAGGGATAGTTGAAAGTTGAAGGTTTCGTGGAACGTGAAAGTGGTCGGGGGGTCGCATTTGATTGCAGACTCCAGAGCGGGAAGAGCGGGAGAGGGCTCAGGGCTGCGGCCGGGAATTTAAACGTTCTCCGCCCTGAGCCCTCTCCCGCTCTTCATAGTTGCTATCGGAACCCCGAACACGAAAGTGGGAGGGGGCTCGGTGCGGAGAACGTTTAAATTCCCGGCCGCAGCACCGAGCCCCCTCCCACTTTCGGACACCTCAGGGCGTGGCAGATGGCAACGGCCAGCGCGTCAGCAGCATCGTGCGGTTCCGGTTTCTTGTCGAGATGGAGCAGAACGGACACCATCAATTGGACCTGCTGTTTGTCAGCCCGGCCATACCCGACCACCGACTTCTTCACCTCCAGCGGTGAGTATTCGAAGATCTCGGCTCCCGATTCCGCGGCAGCCAGCAAGGCCACCCCGCGGGCCTGCCCCAATAGGAGCGCGGTGCGGGAGTTGACAGCGTGGAACACCCCCTCCAAAACGACTACTTCCGGACGGTGCTTTTGCAGGGATAATGATAACTCCCGGTAGATCCGTCGAAGTCGCCTGGGGAAATCGTTCTCTCTGCCCCGGCGGATCCCCTTGACGGCGCCGTAGTCGACGCATTGAAGCTTGTTACCTTCAACATCAATGACTCCGAAGCCCGTGGTGTGGCTCCCGGGGTCAATGCCAAACACTACCATCAGGACTGACTAGTGTACTGTCCGGGAAGTTCACGGTGTTAATTCGGGACGGGGTTAATTCGGGGATTTTCGTCGTCAGTGAGGCGCGCGACGCAGGAATGCCGGGAGTCTTTCGAGGTAGCGCAACAAAGCTGTCGGCGAAAAGACGCCCGAAGTAGCGGCGTGAACTTTCCGGACAGTGCACTAGCATCATGAGTACCAGCTTGAAGAAGAAAGGGAGCCGTCAGGCACCGGCTAGGGCTTCCATTTCCGCCTCATCGATGTCGAAGTTGGCGTAGGCGTGCTGAACGTCATCGTGGTCCTCGAGCATCTCCATCAGCTTGAGCACCCTGGCAGCCACTGTTCCTTCCAGGTTCACCTCGGTGTCGGGGACCATTGTCAGTTCACTGACCGTCGGCTCCACCTGGGCTGCCTCCAGCGCCTGACGGACCGCCTCAAACTGCTCGAATGAAGTGTAGACCTCGTAACTGTCATCCTCGGACTGCAGGTCCTCGGCTCCAGCCTCGAGAACAATCTCGAGCAGAGCATCCTCCGAAGCGGCGTCTTTGGGAATGGAGATGTAGCCCTTTCGACTGAACATCCAGTTCACGCTGCCAGTCTCTCCCAGGTTTCCTCCGTGCTTGGAGAAGATGTGGCGGATATCAGCCACGGTTCGGTTCTTGTTGTCAGTCAGGCACTCTACGAAGACAGCGACTCCACTCGGTCCATAGCCTTCATAGTTGACCGACTCGTAGCTCACTCCAGGAAGCTCACCGGTTCCCTTCATGATGGCTCGAGTGATGTTGTCCCGCGGCATGTTTGCGTGCTTTGCCGCTTGAACTGCCGATCGCAGCCGTGGGTTGGCATCCACATCTCCTCCGCCGAGGCGGGCCGACACGGTAACCTCTTTGATCAATTTGGTGAATATCTTTCCGCGCTTGGCGTCGACGGCAGCCTTCTTGTGACGGATGGAGTTCCATTTTGAGTGTCCGGACATGCAGAACCCTTTCCAGATCGGAACGGGGGTATTCTAACACTATCGGTTATCGGTTACCGGTTACTGGTTGAAAGTTAAAAGTTGAAGGTTCATGGAACCGGTAACGGTTAGATGCAAGATAAAACAGCACCCCCATTTGACCGGATTCTCTTCTTGCTACTGGCATTGATGGAAAACCGCTGAGAGTGAATCGTGGACAGCTGCCGATCCCGTTCGAAATGGACGTCTAGTCGCTCAGTGTCCAGACTCCATTCAGCGATCACGAAATGAGCTACCATCAGAAGGTGTGTAAATAGCATAGGCGGTGAGTATCCTTCCGGGTTGATTTAAAACCCAGGGCCGAAAGGCCCGCAACGGAAGGAGTACACACCGCATGAGCAAGCAGAACATTGAGGAAAGTGTCGAGTCAAGAGTTTGTTTAGAGGAGCTGGAAGATTGGGTGCGGGAGAAGATCCAAGGCTGGGTTCAAGAGCTGCTGGAGGAGGAAGTCACGGAGTTATTAGGGCGGCGTAAGAGTGAGCGGCGAAGGGCCGTGGACGCTCCGTCGGGCTATGGCAATGGATATGGGAAGCCGAGGCATCTGACGCTGAGCTCGGGGACGATCCAGGTTCGAAGGCCTCGAGTGCGGGATCTAGAGGAACACTTTGAAAGTCGGGTGTTGCCCCTGTTTGCCAAGCGGACGCGGCAGGTTCGAGAACTGATCCCTGAGCTGTACTTGCATGGTCTGGCGCTGGGGGATTTTGATCTGGCTCTGAGAGGGCTTTTAGGGGAAAAGGCGCACCTGTCGTCCTCCACGGTGGCCAGATTGAAAGAGCAGTGGCAGGCCGAATGGGAGGTCTGGCAGAGTCGACCCTTGAATGATCTGGAAGTGGTGTATTTATGGGTAGATGGAATCTACGTCAAGGCGGGTCTGGAGAAGGAAAAGGCAGTCCTGCTGGTGGTGCTGGCCGCCTTAAGTGACGGAAGCAAAGCCGTGGTGTCGGTCACGAGCGGCTATCGGGAATCGACCCAGAGCTGGTCGGAAGTACTGCGCGACTTGAAGCGCCGGGGGATGGGCTGTCCACGACTGGTGATCGGAGACGGCCACCTGGGCATCTGGGGAGCTTTGCGCAACGTCTATCCCCAGGCCGAGGAGCAGCGCTGCTGGAATCATCGGATCGTCAACCTGCTGACCAAGCTCCCTAAGCGAGTGCACAAGCCGGCCTTGCTGATCCTGCGGCAGATCCCTTACGCCGAGACTCGAGAAGAAGCACAACGACTCAAGAAGGTTTTTCAGCACTGGTGCCGGCAGCGAGGGCTGACTCTGGCGGCTGAGCTAATCGAGCAGGACTGGGACCGGATGGTGACCTTTTACCTGCTATCCAAAGAAGCAGTGGCAGCATCTGCGAACCACCAATCCAGTGGAGTCACCATTTGCCGCTCTTCGGCTGCGAACGGACGCGGCCAAGCGATTCAAGAAAGTGGACAACGCCCAGGCGGTGATCTGGAAGATGCTGCTGGTGGCGGAGCAGCGATTCCGCCGGTTGAAGGCACCGGAGCTGATGAAAGACGTCTACCAGGGCGCCAAATATGTCAATGGAGTCCCGGTCAACCAAGTCCCGGAGGAGAAAGCCGCCTGATGTTTTTCCACACCTATTGACAAGAGCTCTCACGAAATAGCTGACGTAGCTGGGATCGAGCTCCAGGGATTCATTGAGCACCGAGATAGTGGATCGGCCGCGGTCATCTTCTCGGACCTGCCTCAGGAAATAAACTCGCGGCCGAAATGATTCACACGACTGCCGGCACTTCGGTTTCTGGTAGCCAGTGTAATGGAGAGTGGACTGGTTGAACCATTGCAGCTGCTGATCGACTGACTTGAGACTGTCAAAATGACGGGCCCGCCAAAACTTTCGGGCAAACACCGAGTTGTTGCCCTCGATGGAAGCCTGAGAGAAGGGCTTTCTGGGGACCGAGTAGATGGGAACGACCTGGTGTTAGCGTTGTTGCATGGATCGGGGCGGAGATGGAATTCGCCCTTTCCCAAGCGGTAGCGTCAGGCGATACGTTCGAACACAGGCCGTCCGAGTGCGGTCATTGTGTTCAGGACTTTCTGGCCGACCTGGATCTCCGTGATCTGCCTGGAGAAGCTGCGGGATCTGAGTCTGGGGCCGATGACGCACTTCCACCGGCCGATCTGCGTTTCTATCCGGCTGCGCTGGTTGTACCCTGTGGCCGCCTGCCAGGCCATGCGGCCGTTGCTGCGGATCTGGGCAATATGGCGATCCCGAACGGTTGGATCCCGCGCCGATTGCGGTCGGATCACTGCGTTCTTTGGCGGCGGTATAACCACATCCAGGGTCTCCCCATACCGTTCCCTCAGCAGATCCCGTGTGGACGCTCCATCATAGGCGCCGTCCGCCAGAAAGCCCGTGACCGGGGCATCGAGTTGATCCAGGAGCCCGGGTAAGGCGGTGCTGTCTCCAACGTCATCGTGAGTCAGATTGGCGCAAACAATCGCACCGCTATGGAGGTCCAGTCCGAGGTGGAGTTTGCGCCAGCGGCGGCGTATTCCCCTGGTTTTATGCTTCTGCGCGAGCCATTCCCCTTCGCCGAAGATCTTGAGGCCGGTACTGTCCACCACCAGATGGACAGGCACAGACCCGGCTTGCCTCATCACCTGCGCGATGCTCAAGCCGTTTGCGCGACGCGACAGTGTGGAGAAGTCCGGCACCCGTATATCCAGCCCCATGAGCGTGCCAATGGAACCCATCAGCCCCTGCGTTTGTCGCAACCCAAGCCGATACGCCGTGCGCAGCGTCAGGCATGTCTCGATAGCCAGATCCGAGTATCTCCGCTGGCCACCCCGTGACGTGCGGCGCGGCGCGCGCCACACACTTTGAGCCTCATCACTGACCCAAATCGTCAGATCACCCCGCTGGCGCAGGCTCTCGTTATATTCCGCCCAGTTGATCACCCGATACTGCGCCTTATCAAACTTGTGCCGTCGGGCTGCGTTGAACTTATGTGGCATCTAGGTTATCCCCGGTGTTGAAAAACACGATGATAAGGCATCCTTCGGGATGATCCATGCAACAAGTTGGCTGTAGGGATAGGCTTCCGACATGGAGATCCAGACGTGGCGGACCGTGAGGCGGACC
The DNA here is from genome assembly GCA_965205345.1 of Acidobacteriota bacterium. Lineage (GTDB taxonomy): Bacteria > Acidobacteriota > UBA6911 > RPQK01 > CBDAPI01 > CBDAPI01. The sequence continues at coordinate 248,845 of CBDBGQ010000058.1, forward strand.
CTGGGCGCCGATCTTCAGGAGCTTCAAGCGAATCGTCTGACACTGAGCGCGAGCCAGGGGGGTCTGCTTCAGTCCGAGACGACGCAAGGCGTGCATGAGCATGTAGGCGGCGGAGGACAGATACAGGCCGGAGTTGATTGGCGCGCATCGTTGCCGCGCTGGTCCGGTCGGCGAACAGATCCAACTGCTGTTCTTTTATGCGGTTCTCCATGTCGCCCCGCGCACAGTAGAAGTCTTCGTAGAGCGGCGCGGGCCCCCCAGGCGTTCCGGCGACAGGGAGGTGACGACGAATCGGGGATTGGCGCCTTTCTCCCAGGAACTCGGCCTTGCCGACGACGCGTCGCTCCGAGGTCCAACTGTGGCGAGTCCGGTAGCGGAAATCCTTGAACACCCGCGCCGGTGTCCCGGTGGCGTTGAACTCGGCTTCGGCCTGAGTCATCGCTTCGGCGCTCTCTGACTTGAGCCGATCATTGTTGGCCAACCCCATCACGTAATCCACGTGATGGTCTTCACACCAGCGGAGCAAGTCATCCCGGCAAAAGCCCGAGTCGGCCCGGATGACGATCGAGACCTCCGGCCAGCTCTGCCGAATCCGGCCGACGATCCGTTCCAGTTCCTCCACCGATCCCGCGGCCCCATCGATATTGGAACACCGCAACCGGGCGCACAGCAGATGCTCCCCCGAGAAGATGTACAGCGGGAGATAACAGTAGTGGCGGTAGTAAGCGTGAAAGAACCGGCCTTCCTGCTGGCCATGGATCGGGTCGTCGGTCGCATCCAGATCCAGCACGATCTCCTCGGGCGCCGATTCGTGGGACTCCACGAAGGCATCCACCATCCAGCCGTCGATCCGGTCCGGGTCCATCGCGATCTTCTTGTACCGCTCCTGCTCATCGACCTCGGCGCCGGTCAACTCCAACCGGTTCAGCGTACACCTGCCCGCCAGCGCCTTCCCCCGATCTGAGGCCTGCCGCCGCCGCTCCCCCAACGGATCGGCCTTATTCACCGCCACCGCCAGCATCGGATCGGTGCGCAACTGATCATGATCGTTCAGATCCTCGTACCCCAGACAGAGTCCGTAGATGCGCTGCCCCAACAACTCCTCCACCGTGTGTTCGATCAACCGCGCATCCCGATGATCCCTGAAACACTCAGCCAGTCCGGCGATCAGACCCGTCCCCCTCTCGACCTCTCGCAACAGCAGCACCCCTGCATCGGAGGTGATCTTTCCACCGTCGAACCGCGCCTTCACTTTGCGTTGAGATAGTTGGTGAAATTCGAACCTGACTTGTTTACACTCTGTTCTCGTAAGGGCCGCCTCCGTTTGCGTGTGAAAATGTTCATTCAAAACGCTTTATACCAAACAGGGCGGCGTTTTCAGGTCCCATCGGTGAGAAATGGCGGCTAGTCATTGATCCCGACCACGATCTTGACGTCGTGATCGCCGAAGGATACGACCACGACCATCTTCGTTTGTCGGACCGCACGATTTCTTAGGTTCAAGAAATCGCGTCCCTTGGATATCCGTTGGCAGCACCGGACATGGATCCGGACAGCCTAATACCACGGCTCTACGATGGTATCGTTTCCTCGTACCGAGTCGGTGATCTCTCACTTTATGTTGATGACCAGAACAAACAGATACTACGGACCTACCGTGATGTCGAGTTCATTGAGGCCTGGATACCGTTTTATCCGGGGAACAGCGGAGGCCCCATCTTCGATCCTGGGACCGCCGAAGTCGTGGCGTTCGCGCAGTCGATGGGAGATCGTTTTTCGATTGGAATGTGTATGTCGAATACCAGGAGTGTTCTGAAGGGGATTCTCTAATCTTTCGTTAGTGATGACAGTGTAACTGTCTGTGTCGTCGGTTTTTGCAGCTGTCCATAAACTGTTGGCCGTGAATTCTTGATCTTCTTAAGAGACCAATTCTTTCCACTCTTGATATGCGTAATGGATCTCTTCTTTGAATGCTTGCTGCTGCTCACGATCATTCACCTCCTTGCCCCATAGAGGTTCCGCCGACCCACACTGTTCAAATGATGTGACCCCCTCCAATCAAAAAGATTATCGAGAGCAACATTAAAGTAGGATGTTTTTCGGTTGTCATAGTTCGTATTCTCCACCTTCTCCGTCTACGATCCGGCCATCAAAAAGCTGGATTTGACGCTCGGCATACTTCGCATAGCGCGAATCGTGGGTCACTATGCCAATGGTGGCTCCGTCCCGGTGCAGCTTGCTGAGAAGTCCCATCACAGCGGCGCCGTTCTCTGAATCCAGATTCCCTGTCGGCTCATCCGCCAGCAGAATCGAAGGCTCGCCCGCCAGAGCCCGGGCCACCGCCGCCCGTTGCTGCTCTCCACCGGAAAGCTGCGCCGGATAATGTTTGGTCCGGTGGGCCATACCCACCCTCTCCAGCGACTCCGCCACTCTCTTTCGTCGTTCCGCAGCAGGCATCCCCCGGTAGGTGAGGGGAAGTTCCACATTCTCGAACACTGTCAAGTCTCCGATCAGATTGAAATTCTGGAAGATGAATCCGATTTCACGGTTGCGGATGCGGGCTCTCTCCGAGGGTGTCAAATCTTCGACCGCCTGGCCGTTCAAGTGGTATTTCCCTTGGGTGGGAGTGTCCAGCAGCCCGGCAATCGAGAGCAGCGTGGATTTGCCACAACCCGAGGGACCGGCCACACACACATACTCCCCTCTGCGGATGGTCAGATCGATCCCGGAGATGGCCCAGGTCTCCACCTCATCGGTGTAAAAGATCTTGGTGACCTGCTCCATCTCAATCACAGGTGCTGATTCTGTGTTCATCTCGTTCCCCTTCCTGGTTTCATCGGTCCAAAGGCATCATCCGTAGACACTCTTCTCAGGGCCTATCTCAGTCGATACGGATCCGATCAAACTCATCCAACTCTGATGTGTCCGACAGCATTACCCGATCTCCTTCCTCCAGTCCTTCCAGGACCTGGATGGTGGTCACCGAGGTTCGTCCCAACCGCACCGGGACGCGCAGCGCTTCTTCGCCGGCCTTTGTCAACTGGATGATTCGAATCGTGGTGTCGGGCTGAGCGAAGACCGGGCGGCCGATTTTCAGCACGTCCTCCAGCCGATCGATCTGGATGGTCCCGTCGATGTTCTGCTCCGGACGGGCTCCGGGTGGCAGCTCTTCGGTAAACCTGACGTCCACCGTCACCGTCCCCTCCCGGGCCGCCGGATCGATACGCACCACTTTTCCGGGAAACGACTCCGTTTCGCGTATCCACCACTGCCGGCAGACCCAGCTGCACATCCTGGGCCTGGGTCTCCGGAATCTGCAGCTCGGCTTTGAGCCGGCCGGGAACGGCTACCTTGCCCAGAATCTCCCCCGTATTGATCTGCTGTCCCACTTCCACGGGAGTCTGCTGCAGAACTCCGTCGATACCGGCTTTGACCTGCAGGGTCCCAACCTGCTTTCGCCGCAGTTCGAACAGTCCTCGCACCTGGGCGACTTCAGCCTCCTTGGCGGCCAGCTGAGCTTGCAACGACTGCGAGTTCATGGCCAGCCTTTCCTGCTCCAACCGGTGTCGCTTGCTCAGCTCTTGGGCCGTGACCCGGGAGAGTTTCAGATCCAGTTCTGAGACCAGGCCCTGTCGGGCCATCTCGGCGTCTTTCTCGGCTTTCAGCTGGCTCTTCAGATAATCCGCCTGCACACTGGCAGCCTGGGCCTGCTGGGTCAGTAACTGTCGCTGCAGATCGACCTTGAGGTACTCCAGTTCGGCAATAGCTCTTTTCAGTTCGAGTTCAGCGCCCAGGGCCTCTCGTTCCAGTTCCGGGTTGTCCAGGACGACCAGAGTCGTACCAGCACGGACAGAGGATCCCGCCAAGACCAGGATCCGCTCCACCCGGCCTTCCGTCGAAGCGGCAATCCAGCGGATCTCTTCCGGGACCAGCGTGCCGTTACCCCGAACCTCGATGACCATGGACCCCCTCTCCACTTCTCCCACCCACACCGAGGCCCGTTCCACACCGGGAAGAGCGGGATCCAGCCTGGAAAAGGCCCATGTCACTGCTAAAAGGGCGATCACCAGGAGCGTCCCATAGAGGGTTTGGAGCAGGCGTTTCTTGCGGGCGTATCCCGGGCGCTGAATATCCACCATTCTTCTTCTCTGTTTGGTTACTCGTGTTTCAAAGCCACCACCGGATCCACCCGGGTGGCCCAGCGGGCCGGAAGGTAGCAGGCCGCCAGGGCAATCCCAAGTAGCAGCAGGGCAGCAAGGACATAGGTAAGCGGATCTGTGCGACTGATTCCGTACAGTAGACTGGAGATGAAACTACTCAAAACGAGGCTGATGGCAATGCCGATCGCCAGGCCGATAATTGTCACTTTCAAGCCCTGTTTGATCACCAGTACGAATATGTCTCTCTTCTGAGCACCGATCGCCATACGCACGCCAATCTCGTGGGTCCGCTCACTGACTGCGCTGGCAATCACTCCGAAGACTCCGACTACGACCAGTATCAGTGCAACTACGGCGAACAATAAAAAAAGTCTCATCCAGAACCGCCGGTACTGGATCGAGTCGTAGAGAATTTGTTCCTGGGTTCGAAAGTAGTAAGGTGCCTGATCGGCGTCGATCTCAGCGATGATCCTTTCCAGCGCCGGCCTCAAATCCAACGGCTGGGAAGCAGCCCGCACCAGCAGTTCTTTCGCTGTGACAGAATTAGCAGCACCCTGATCAGGAAACTGCCACATGTGTTGAAAGTGTGGCACATACAAAGTTGGGCGCGGCCGAAAAGCCAAACCCAAGTTCAAGTTGATATCCCCGACCACTCCCACGATTTCCCTGGACTGGGACTCTTCAACAGCGTCAAGTACCACACCACCGAAAGCCACTTGAACGACTTTTCCGAGAGGATCCTCATCCGGGAAGAACTGTCTGGCTCCGGCTTCGTTGATGACCGCAACCCACCTGCCTCCCTCCGTGTCTTGTTCCGTGAGGGTGCGGCCTCTTACAACCGGAGCGTGCAGGTTGCGGAAATAGCCGGGACTGACCGTGTAGTAAAGAATGGATGGGCGCTGGGAGCTTGGCGGCGGGGCCTTCCCGACCGCCCGGAGCCCGCACGTCGCAAATCCAAATACTGCAGCGGACTCCACACCTGGCAGTGCTTTCGTCCGCTGCAGTAGTTCCTCCCAGAAGCGATCCACCTGAGGTGCCAACTTCCTCCTTTCCTCCTTCTCCCCCCGTTCCCAGTACTCGGACCCCTGCAGGGAGATCCCTGTTCTCAGGAGGTTGGTCGGATCGTAGCCGGGATCTTCTTGTCGTAAGTTCATGACGCTGCGGACCAGCAATCCGGCACCAACCAGCAGGATGAGCGTCAGGCTCACTTCGGAGACGATCAGCAGATTACGCAGGACCGGCCGGCCAGAACTCGTGGAACGCCTCCCGCCTTCTTTCAAAGATTCGTACAGGTTCGGTCGGGAGGTGCGAAGAGCCGGCGCCAGCCCGAAGACTACCCCGGTCAGAATGGAGACCGCCGCCGTGAAAGCAAGCACCCTGCCATCGATGAGGATCTCCTCCTGGGAAAAGGGCCACCAGTCGGGCGCCAGGGCTACAAAGAGTCCGATTCCCCAGGAAGTGAGAACCAGGCCCAGTGCCCCTCCCAGTAAGGCCAGGAGAATGCTCTCGGTGAGCAACTGTCGAACCAGGCGCAGGCGACCAGCCCCCATCGAGATCCGAACCGAGATCTCCTTCTCGCGCCTGCGGGCCCGGCTCAGCAGCAGGTTGGCGACGTTGGCGCATCCGATCAGCAGGACTAACAGAGCGATCCAGGGGAGAAGCGAAAAGGACTGCTTGAAATTCTTGAACAAGGCGTCCCGCAGCAACTGGACTTCCGTTCTCCAGCCCTGGTCCGCAGGCGAGTCTCTCTCTTCGAGATGCCGTCTGATGGCCTCCAGTTCCGCCCGGGCCTGTTCCACGCTGCCGCCGGGCTTGAGCCGGGCCAGGGGAATCAGCCAACGACCCGCTCCCGGTTCACGGGCGAGATTGGACGATTGCCACACATCAGGTTTGCGCGGAGAGAGAGATCCGGAACCGAAAGCCCGGTGGCAGGACTCCAACAATGATATTGACTTGCCCGCCCACGAGTATCTGCTCTCCGAGCACACCCGGATCGGCCCCGAAACGACGGCGCCAGTAACTGTCAGTGAGGAGAACCGGCTCGCCTGGTTGGTGAGAATACTCCTCAGAAGTAAAGGTCCGGCCCAGTTGCGGCTCGACGCCAAGCAGAGAAAAAAACTCGGGGCTGACCCGGTTGAAAAAACCAGGCTCGGCCTGATCGCGGGCAGAGATGGTGGCGCCCTGAGGATACGGAGTCACTCGTGCCATCTGCTCAAAGGATTGGGCATGTCTGCTCCACTCAGAGTACGTCAACTCAGTGGGAGTTCGTTGCTGGTTCCGCTGGTCCATTCTGACCTCGGAAAGCACAACCAGCCGGTCTGTGTCCGCATAGGGCAGGGAGTAAAACAGAATCGGATTCAGGACGCTGAAGATCGTGCTGTTGGTGCCGATCACCAGCGCCGCGGAGAGCAGTGCCACGGTTGTAAATCCGGGACTGCGGCCGAGCATTCGAGCGCCGTACCGAAGGTCCTGCCAGAGATCTTGAATCAGTGCTCCCGCCCGGACCTCCCGAACCTGTTCCTTGACCTGCTCTACCCCCCCCAGCTCCAGCCGCGCTTGACGTTGGGCCTCCGGCAAATCCATCCGTTGGCGGATCTTTTCCTGGGTGAGAATCTCCAGGCAGGACTGCAGTTCTTCGTCCAGTTCGCCTTCCACGACTTCCTTGCGGAAGAGGTTGCGATACAGGCTGCCGATTCGCCGCAACATACACCTAATCCTCGCGGTCAGTCTCAGGTTGCCTGAAGAGCCCGCGCCATCGTCTCCACGACTCGATTCCACTCTCTTTGTTGGAGTTCGAATTGTTTTCGGCCCAGAGCCGTCAGCTGGTAGTACTTGGCCCGGCGGTTGTTCTCCGAGGGGCGCCATTCGGCCGAGGCCCACCCCTTTTCGTCCATTCGGTGGAGGGAGGGAAACAGAGATCCGTAACTCACCCCGAAGGTTCCGTTCGTGATCTGCTCGATGCGTCGAGCAATACCCACGCCGTGCAATGCTTCCAGAGAAACGGCTTTCATGACGAGCAGGTCGAGGGTTCCCCGCAGAAGATCTGTCTTGCGCTTGGGCATGGGCCTTCTTATCGGACTCCGATAACAATAATCTACGCCAAAGAGAAGAATCTGTCAAGCTTTCTTGCTTTGAGTTACTGTGTTGTAGTACTAATATATAGTAATGAAAAAGATTCCCACCCTCCGGCAGCTTGAAATCATGCAACCTGTCTGGAAACTCAGAGCTGCTACAGTGCGAGATGTCTACGAAACCCTCAGGAGACGACAAGAGATTGCCTACACGACCGTGATGACCATGATGAACCTTTTGGAACAGAAAGGATTCTTGAAAAAAAGGCTGGAAGGAAGAGCCTATATCTATGAGCCCACTTGCACTAGGGGCGAGGTTATCCGAGACGTGGTAGCAGATCTGGTTGGAAAAGTCTTCGACGGATCGGCGGAGGCCCTCCTGGTTCATCTGATCGAAGACCGGCGACTCTCGAAAGCGGATCTGGAGAGGATCACACACATGATTGAGGAGTCCGAATGAATCTGTCTTCGTGGCTGGATAACGTGTGGGCTCTCAGTGTCCAGTTAGCTGCGTTGATTACAGTCGGAGGCGCAATCCCGTTGCTCCTGCGGCTGCGGGCGCCCGGCTTCCTCCACTTCTACTGGTATTTCCTGTTGGCGCTTTGCCTGCTGTCACCGCTCCTTCAACCATGGCACAGCCAAGAACTGGCTCCTCAATCCTCTTTGGTGGAGGAGGCAGAGTTGCTGCCGACCCTTGCTCCGGGCGTAATCGCATCACCATTCCCTAGGGCTCTTTTCTTGGAAAGGGCAGTTGCTCTGGTCTTGGTCTGTGGAATCATCGCCCGGCTGCTCTGGCTTCTGGTCGGCCTTTTTCGCTTTCGAAGCTACCGATTGAGGGCACAGGCATTCACTTCCATGTCTGCACCACTTCGGACACTACACCGGCGCCTGGCGGAAAAATCGAGAATGTACATTTCTGACGAAATCAAAGGACCGGTGACCCTCGGGGTGTTTCGTCCGGCGGTCATCTTTCCTACTGAGTTTGGCCAGATGGAAGACAGGTTACAGATTCCAGTTACCTGTCACGAGCTTCTGCATGTGCGTCGACGGGACTGGGTTTTCCACTTATGGGAAGAACTTGTGCGGGCCTTGTTATGGTTTCATCCTGCCGTCTGGTGGCTCTTGGGAAAGATTCGGCTGACTCGCGAACAAATGGTTGACCAGCAGGTAATCCGATTGACGGGCACACGAAAGGCAGGTTTCCATGTCACGAAAAAGAATCATCCTATCGGTAGCAATCGCCACATGTCTGGTCTTGTTCACCTTTCAATTGGCTGCTCGGTCGTTCCCGCTGATTGCCCCACTCGAGTCTCTGGGAGTCACCCCTGGACAGGAGAAGGCAGTAACTGAAGGCGGCAAGATCGTCATTCTGAAGGCAGACGGCACCTGGGAAGACACGGGGGTTTTCAAAGTGGGTAAAGGTGGTGTGACCATGCCTAGCCCGGATTATTCATAAGTTGTCGTAGCGAAGCGGGGGAAGACCCGTCCTGACAAGGCTTGCGACCGAGGCCCCCGGAGGCGTACTCGTGCAGTACGGCGAGGAGGCCGACCGAGCGTAACGCAGTCAGGGCGGGAGATTCTCACGCTGCAGTAGACAATTTATGAATTATCCGGGCTAGGCTTATGAAGAAGACAAAACCCGGTTACACCCAGCAAGCAAAGGCGGCAAAAATTGAGGGAGTGGTTATCCTCAACTGCATCGTTCGAAAAACTGGCAGGGTGGAGGAATGCAAAGCCGTCAAGGACCTGGCGCATGGGTTGACAGAACTAGCGATTGACGCAGTACAGGGCAACTGGAGGTTTAAGCCGGGGCGTCTTCACGATCGACCCGTTGATGTGGAGATCCACATCGAGATCACCTTCGCGAACCCTTAACCATCCAGACAGACACATTCCGACACTGTCTGCGTTGTCTCGATCCCACCCAGCGTTATCGAGCTCTTGTCAATAGGTGTGGAAAAACATCAGGCGGCTTTCTCCTCCGGGACTTGGTTGACCGGGACTCCATTGACATATTTGGCGCCCTGGTAGACGTCTTTCATCAGCTCCGGTGCCTTCAACCGGCGGAATCGCTGCTCCGCCACCAGCAGCATCTTCCAGATCACCGCCTGGGCGTTTTCCACTTTCTTGAATCGCTTGGCCGCGTCCGTTCGCAGCCGAAGAGCGGCAAACGGTGACTCCACTGGATTGGTGGTTCGCAGATGCTGCCACTGCTTCTTTGGATAGCAGGTAAAAGGTCACCATCCGGTCCCAGTCCTGCTCGATTAGCTCAGCCGCCAGAGTCAGCCCTCGCTGCCGGCACCAGTGCTGAAAAACCTTCTTGAGTCGTTGTGCTTCTTCTCGAGTCTCGGCGTAAGGGATCTGCCGCAGGATCAGCAAGGCCGGCTTGTGCACTCGCTTAGGGAGCTTGGTCAGCAGGTTGACGATCCGATGATTCCAGCAGCGCTGCTCCTCGGCCTGGGGATAGACGTTGCGCAAAGCTCCCCAGATGCCCAGGTGGCCGTCTCCGATCACCAGCCGTGGACAGCCCATCCCCCGGCGCTTCAAGTCGCGCAGTACTTCCGACCAGCTCTGGGTCGATTCCCGATAGCCGCTCGTGACCGACACCACGGCTTTGCTTCCGTCACTTAAGGCGGCCAGCACCACCAGCAGGACTGCCTTTTCCTTCTCCAGACCCGCCTTGACGTAGATTCCATCTACCCATAAATACACCACTTCCAGATCATTCAAGGGTCGACTCTGCCAGACCTCCCATTCGGCCTGCCACTGCTCTTTCAATCTGGCCACCGTGGAGGACGACAGGTGCGCCTTTTCCCCTAAAAGCCCTCTCAGAGCCAGATCAAAATCCCCCAGCGCCAGACCATGCAAGTACAGCTCAGGGATCAGTTCTCGAACCTGCCGCGTCCGCTTGGCAAACAGGGGCAACACCCGACTTTCAAAGTGTTCCTCTAGATCCCGCACTCGAGGCCTTCGAACCTGGATCGTCCCCGAGCTCAGCGTCAGATGCCTCGGCTTCCCATATCCATTGCGATAGCCCGACGGAGCGTCCACGGTCCTTCGCCGCTCACTCTTACGCCGCCCTAATAACTCCGTGACTTCCTCCTCCAGCAGCTCTTGAACCCAGCCTTGGATCTTCTCCCGCACCCAATCTTCCAGCTCCTCGAAACAAACTCTTGACTCGACACTTTCCTCAATGTTCTGCTTGCTCATGCGGTGTGTACTCCTTCCGTTGCGGGCCTTTCGGCCCTGGATTTTAAATCAACCCGGAAGGATACTCACCGCCTATGCTATTTACACACCTTCTGATGGTAGCTCGCGTTATCTGGTGTATGCGGACAGGGACGGCAACGGAGAGGTGAGAACGAACATCTGCACCCAAACGAAACCCATCGAGGAAGCTGCCGCCGACCTTCTCTTTCTGGAAGGACTCTCAGAGCCTTCCTCCGCGGCCCGGGTATATGGAGTTGCGAGCTACTGGGAAGCCAGACTTACGGGCGAGAATGAGCAATTCGCTGAAGAGCGGCAGTAACTATGTGATTTCAGCACGGACCTCGGTCCGCTTTGAAGGTGACTTGAGATTCTTCACGGCCAGTCTTACAGTTGATCCCTCGACTGATGAGGTAACGGTTGTCTTCCGGAAACCGTCCCCGTGATCCTCAGGAACCAAGACAGAATGCATTTCAACATTCTCGAGACAATCGCATGGGCCGAGAAATCTTGACTTTTCCCTTGTCAGCTTCCGCCCTCTGGGAAGAGCTTTCCTATCTCGTAGAGCATGCGCGGTACGTTTCCCCGACCGAGGCAGACTCCAGGCACTTTTTACCCTTTCATCACCCCAGAATGCGCATACGAGCGCCCGGTTTCCTTGCCAGAACGCACCCTATCCGCACCCTGTCACTTTTCCAGGTGGCAGGGTGCTTTTTCTTTGTGCATGTAAAGCACTGATGTTAAAAGGGGAATTGGCAGAGAGAATCGGGCTGGGAATGTGCTGATAGTCGATTACTTGGTAAGATTCTTCCGATTTGCACACAGATCAACTCGGTCAACCCAGCACTGAAGATGACTTCCATTCCCGGCTCTTCAGCAAATCCGATCTGATCCGGGTCCTTCTCGTCTCCGTTTTGCTGAGTCTGCCCTTCCTCAACAAAGCGTTTCATATTGACGATCCGGTGGTCCTGCAATGTGCCAAGAGAATCCTGATCAGCCCGCTCGACCCTTTCGGGGGAGAGTTCGACTGGCTCGGGGTGGCCATGCCTTTCTGGCAGGTGACCACGAATCCCCCGCTCCTCAGCTACTATCTGGCACCCTTTGTTTCGATCTTTGGGTACTCAGAGATCATTCTACACTTGGCCATGATGCCGTTTCTGGCAGGTATCCTGGCGGGCTGTCTGGCCTTGTCGAAAAGATTCTGCGCACCGCCCCACTGGCTCCCGGTCTTGATGATCATAACCAGCAGCGCCGTGCTTGTTTCATCCAACGTGATGCGGGACATTCCCGCCCTGGCCCTGATTTGTGGTGGCCTGGCCGCGGGTATCCGGGGACTGGACAGGGGGCGATCCCTACTTCTGTCTCTGGGATCTCTATTGCTCGGCCTGGCGGCAGTCACCAAGTACTCTGCCGGAGTCGCGGTGGCGGTCCTCATACTCTACGCCCTCATGTCGACGCGCAAGATGACTGTCCTGGCATTTCTTCCCTCGATCCTGCCACTCGGAATCTGGTGTGGGTGGACCTGGCTGGTCTACGGAGAGGCTCATCCCTGGTTCCTTTTGCTGGGGAAACACTCCTCCGGTTCGTTTTCTACTGCCAGCAAGTTTTTCTCCCTGCTGGTAACGCTGGGAAGTGTCTGCCTGCTGGCCCCTCTCCTCTCCTGGAGGATCCAGGAGGGCACTCGCAGAGCCAAGTTCCTGGTTCTGGGCGGAACCTTCGTCCTGGCCCTGGCCGCCTGGTGGTATCACGCTGGAGAGGCGAGCTTTCAGAACATTGTCTGGACCGTTGTAGGATCCTTCAGCTTGCTCGGGTTGCTGGCCCTGGGCGGTCGGCGGCCGGATCGAGACTCCATGTTTCTCCTTTTCTGGTCACTGGTCTTCTTCGCTTTCAGTGTTTCCCTGGTTCCCTTTCAGGCCGTCCGGCACGTGTTGGGGGGGCTCGTCCCGGCTGTCCTGCTCTGTTTTCGGACCGGACGGGAGATCTCAGTCACCGCCAGGAAGGGCTTGCTGGTGGTGGTGGGCGGTCAACTGCTGCTGGCTCTCTCCGTTGCCTGGTCTGACATGGAGTACGCTAACGTTTATCGCGACTTTGCCCGGGAGGTCAGCCAGCAGCACCCGGAACAAGAAATCTGGTTCCTGGGCCAGTGGGGGTGGCATTTCTACGCTCAACAGTCCGGTTTCCAAAAAATGCACGGAAATCGGGCCTTTCCGAGTTCAGGGAGCCTGGTGGTGTGGCCGCGGCGGGTGTTCGTGGGCCGTGTCTTTGCCCACAACAAGGACTTTCTCGAAAGGCTGCAATTGATCGACACCCGAGATGTGTATTCCACCCTGCCCATCCAGACCATGAGTTTTCCGGAAGCCTCTTTCTATGCCGTGATCCGGCGAACCGTCCCTTTCGTGTTCAGCCGTGAGCCGATCGAGACCCTGCGCGTGTACCGGGTGGAGTAAGAGATTCCACGTTTCACGTTTCACGTTCCACGTTTTCGGGCAGGTTACGTGGAACGTGAAACGTGGAACGTGGAACAATATCCCCCATGATCCGTGTCCGCTTCGCTCCCAGCCCTACAGGTTTCCTGCACATTGGAGGGGCGCGAACTGCTCTCTTCAACTGGCTTTTTGCCGGGGGAGAGAATGGTGCTCTGGTTCTTCGAATTGAAGATACCGACGCAAAGCGCTCGGAGGAAAACCTCACCGAGGGGATCCTCGAGGGACTCAGATGGCTGGGCATCGAGTGGGATGAGGGGCCCCACTTTCAAAGCCGCAGAACCGCCCTCTACCGCGAGGCCGCTGAAAGTCTCCTCGCGAGCGGTGCAGCCTACTACTGCTTCTGTGAAAGCACAGGAGACCAAGCACAGACAGAAAGGCAGCGCCACGGCTGCCCCGAGCTCTCCCTTGACGAGTCGGCTGCTCGAGCCTCCCGTGAGCCCGCCGTCGTTCGCTTTCGAGTCACTCCAGAACAGACCCTGTCCTTCCAGGACATCGTGTATGGCACAGTGTCCGTCGAATCAGGCCATATCGAGGACTTTGCTCTAATGCGCCCGGATGGAACCCCCACCTACCACCTGTCGGTGGTTGTGGATGACCTCGACATGAGCATTACGCACGTGATCAGGGGAGCAGATCATCTGTCCAATACCTCCAAGCAGATACTCCTCTATCAGGCACTGGGCAAGCCTCTTCCCCGCTTTGCTCACCTCCCCCTGATTCTCGGACCCGACAAGACTCGTCTGAGCAAGCGCCATGGAGCCACCTCAGTCCTCGAGTTTCGAAGGCAAGGATTCTTGGCTCTGGCCGTTCGCAACTACCTGGCTCGCCTCGGGTGGTCTCCGAAAACTGATCAGGAGTTCTTTAGCGACCGGGAGTTGGTCGAATCCTTCAGCCTGGAACGTGTAAATAAGGCCAACGCCGTCTTTGACCTGCAGAAGCTGGAGTGGATCAACGGTAAGGTTCTGGGCTCCATCCCCCTTGCCACCCTTGAACCCCTGGTGCGCGAGACATTGCGTGAGCAAGGACTGCTGCAGGGTGAAGAGCCCGCCTCTCAACCCGCTGAGTTTCGCCGGCGAGTGGAACTGCTCAGGGGCCGGGCTCGGAGACTCACCGACTTCGGCACCCGTGGAAAAGCGTTTTTTTCCGATCGTTTCGAATACGATCCTCTCGCCTGCCAGAAGCATGTGAATCCCTCCAGTCCTGACTGGGGAGCCCTCCGAGCGGCGCTGCAGGAACTGGTAGCCCGTTACGAAGCATTGCAAACCTTCGATTTGGAGAATACCGAATCGATCCTGCGGGCGATTGCCCAGAAACACGATTTGAAGGCCGGCAGGCTGATCGGGACAGTTAGAGTCGCGTTGACTGGAGAGGGCGTTGCCCCGGGGATCTTCGACGTCATTGTCACCTTTGGAAGAGAAACTGTTAGGACCAGAATCAACCATCTGCTGGCCACCTTTGCATGACCCGACAGCCAACTCTTTCCGTTGTCATCCCGGCTCTCAACGAGGAGCACCGCCTGCGCGGCTCACTCGAGTCGGTTTGCAGCTACTTTGCCGCCCGTGGCTTTCCGACTGAAATCGTGCTGGTGGACGACGGCTCGACCGACCGGACTGCCGAAGTCGCTGCGCATACCGTGACACCCGACCCCTCCCTGGTGGAGATCCGGGTGCTCAAGAACGAAGTCAATCGTGGCAAGGGATTCAGCGTCCGGCGAGGCATGTTGGAGTGTCGGGGGCTCTTTGCTCTCATGACGGATGCCGACCTGAGCACCCCCATCGAGGAATTCTCAAAGCTCGAGTCCTCCGTGATGGACGGAAACTTTCAGATTGCGATCGGATCGAGAGACATGGAAGGCTCTCGCGTGGAGGTGCATCAGTCCGGAGTGCGAGAGAACTCGGGCCGCTTGTTCAACGTGTTCGTGCGCCTCTTCTTTCCCCTCCGGTTCCGGGACACCCAGTGTGGTTTCAAACTCTTCTCGATGCAACAATGCCGCAGGATTTTCGAACTGCAGCGGCTGGAAAGATTTGCCTTCGACGTAGAAATTCTTCTCATTGGCCACCAACTGGGTTTGAAGACCGAGGAGGTTCCCGTGATCTGGCGCCACGCCGAGGGAAGCACCTTGAATTTCTTCCGAGATGGTCCCAAGATGCTCCTGGACCTGCTGAAAATCCGCTGGAATGCTATCTCGGGGAAATATTCGTCATGACTAGGCTCGGGGTCAACATCGACCATGTCGCCACAGTGCGGCAAGCCCGTGGGGCGGTTGAGCCCGATCCCGTCGCAGCGGCCGTTCTTGCAGAGCTGGCCGGCGCCCATGGAATCACAGTTCACATCCGAGGGGACCGCCGCCACATTCAAGACCGGGACCTGGAGCTCCTTCGAGCCACCGTCAAGACTCGTCTCAACATCGAGATGGCGGCGACGCAGGAAATGGTCGAAATCGCCCGGCGGATTGACCCCGATGTGGTGACCCTGGTTCCGGAGCGCCCGGAGGAAATCACCACGGAGGGTGGGCTCAACCTGGTCGAGCAGTTCGATGTCGTCGCCGCCGCCATGGGTGCACTTCGGGAAGCCGGAATCGAAGTGTCTCTCTTCATCGATCCTGACAGCCGTCAGATTGAAGCGGCCGGTCGGCTGGAAGCAGAGGCCATCGAGCTGAACACCGCAGCCTACGCGGAGGCCGTGCCCCAGGGCCTGGCGGAATGGAAGGATGAATTCCAGGCCGAGCTCCACAACCTGATCGAGAGTTCCGGGCAGGCCGCGGATGGCCGTTTGCGAGTGCTGGCCGGTCACGGACTGACCTATCGTAACGTTCGACCGGTATCCGACATTCCTGAAGTCGAGGAGCTGAACATCGGACACAACATTGTGTCCCGTGCAGTTCTGGTGGGAATGGACCGGGCAGTCCGGGAGATGCTGGAGGCGATGAACGGACAGGTGGGTTGATGGAGGGCACTCTATTCGTCGTGGCCACTCCCCTGGGCAACCTCAAGGACATGTCGACCCGGGCAATCCAGGTGCTTGGCAGTGTCGACATCGTCGCCTGTGAAGATACCCGCCACACCCGGAAACTGCTGAATCACTTTCACATCCACACACGCACTCTCAGCTACCACGAACATAACGAAGAAAAACGCTGTCCGGGGCTGATCCGGCACCTGAAAGAGGGCAAAGATCTGGCCCTGGTGTGCGACGCCGGGACTCCGCAGATATCCGACCCCGGATTTCGGCTGGTTCGAGAGTGCCGTGAGCAGGGGTTGCCCGTCCTGCCGGTTCCGGGCCCCTCGGCCGCAACAGCAGCTCTTTCCGTCTCCGGACTGCCCCCGGATCGATTCCTGTTCCTGGGTTTCTTACCCAAGAAGCACTCTCGGCGGCTGCAGGAACTCGAGAGGCTCAAGCTGGTTCCCGCATCACTGATCTTTTACATCCCCCCTCACACTCTGATCGATCAACTGGCCGACTTGAGGGATATCCTGGGCAACCGCAGGGGCTTTCTGGCCAAGGAGATCACCAAAATCCACGAGCGCCACTGGTGGGGCCCCTTGAGCGAAATCATCCACAGCCAGGATGAAACACCCAAGGGAGAGTACACCCTGGTCCTGGAGGGGTCAGAGGGCGCAGCAGGAGTCGAGCTGAACTTGGATCTCCGGGCCTACGTTGAGGGACTCCAGCGCTTCCGTGGACTGACCAGGAAGGAAGCCATCCGGCAAGCCGCGCAGGATCTTGGGAAAAGTCGCAATGAGGTCTACCGTAAAGTGGCGGTGAAAGAGAACTGATTTGCCCCGTCGGTGGGCGGGCCGGCACGAGATACCGACAGCTAGATGGGTAGAGGCGGAGGCTCGACAGCCAGTTTCTCTTCCAGGAAGTGGGCCACCTGGAGCAGACTGCTTTCAGCAAAAGGCCGGGCCAGCAATTGCACTCCGATCGGCAGACCGGTCCGGGTAAACCCTGCCGGGAGGCTCAGCCCGGGCAAGCCGGCCAGATTGGCTGAGACCGTAAAAACGTCGGAGAGATACATCTCCAGGGGGTCTTCCAGCTTTTCGCCCAGCTTGAATGGTGGGGTTGGAGTGACCGGTCCCAGGATGATATCGACTCCCTGAAACGCCCCCATGAAATCGTCACGAACCAGGCGGCGGACCTGGCTGGCTTTCCTGTAATAGGCGTCATAGTACCCGGAGCTGAGAGCGAAAGTGCCCAGCATGATCCGACGCTTCACTTCCTCCCCGAACCCCTCGTTTCGGGTCTTGCGATAGAGACTCTTGAGATGGGTGGTCGAGTCGGAGCGATGACCATAGCGAATTCCCGTCATATCGAGCCAGGTTGGAGCTGGCTTCTGCCGTCGCAACCAGATAGTAGGCGGCGACCGAGAGATAGTCATGAGGTAGTTGGACTTCAGAGATTGCAAACCCACCCCGATCCAGGACTCGAACGGAATTCTCGAGGGCTCCCTTGATCTCGGCATCCGAGAGTGCAGCAATCCAGTCGGCTGCCACCCCGATGCGGAGAGAGCGGCAGTCCTTGTCGAGTTCCTCGACGTAGTCCTCGACCGGGTTGGGTGATGAAGTGGAGTCGCGGGGATCTTCTCCCGAAAGGACCGACAGCAACCCGGCACAATCCCTGACGGAGCGAGTGATCGGGCCAATCTGGTCCAGCGACGAAGCAAACGCCACCAGACCGTAACGCGAGATCCGTCCGTAGGTTGGCTTCAGCCCAACCACTCCGCAAAAGGCGGCGGGCTGACGAATCGAGCCGCCCGTGTCCGTGCCCAGCGCCAGGGGAGCTTCCCGAGCGGCCACACAGGCCGCCGAGCCTCCACTCGAGCCGCCCGGGACGCGTTCCCTGTCCCAGGGGTTGCGGGTCGGGCCAAAGGCTGAATTCTCAGTGCTGGATCCCATGGCGAATTCGTCGCAGTTTGTCTTTCCCAGCAGCACCGCTCCGTGCTCGCGCAATCGCCGGGCCACGGTGGCATCGTAGGGCGGGTGATAGCCCTGGAGAATACGGGATCCACAGGTCGTCGGAACATCCCGCGTGACGATCACATCCTTGATGGCGACTGGGATCCCTGTGAATGCGCCCGGTTCCAGGCTTCCTTCGCCAATGCGCTGATCAATCGATCTGGCCTGTTGCAGAACCTCCTCGGGCTCGAAATAAAGGAAGGCCCGGACATCCGTATCCACCTCTTCGATCCGCTCCAGAAAGGCTCTGCAGACTTCCTCGGAGGAAGCCTCTCCGCTCTTGATCAGTTCGTGCATGCCAGAGACGGTCAGCCCCAGCAGATCCTCGCCTTTCACGACTCGATCACCCTCGGCACTTTGAAGTGACCCTGAGCCGACTCCGGTGCCTCTCTCAGGGCCTCCTCACTGGACAACTCGACTTTGACCCGGTCTTCCCGGTAGGGGTATCCTCGCGAGGTAGAGGGTGGTAAAGGGGTTCGGCTGAACCGGTATCGACTTCCTGGAGCTGTTCGAAATAGGCCCAGCAGCTCAGAGAACTGGTCAACAAAGCGATTCAGTTCATCTGTACTGAAATCCAGACGGGCCAGCTCGGCGGTTCGTTCAACCTGCTCTGGCTTGATCTTCATCATTCTCCTTCAGATAGTCTCTGGCATTCTGAATGTCGCGCTGAACCTGATGCTGCAACTTCTCCACGTTGTCAAACTTTTCTTCCGGTCGCAGGGGCTTGAGGAAACGGAGGCGGAGTGGCTGGCCATAGAGGTTGCCGTTGAAGTCAAGAATGTGGGACTCCACGACAGGCAGAGGATCGGTGCCGGGTGTCAGGGTTGGACGGAAGCCGATGTTGGTAACGGATCCGATCGGGGCTCCGTCCAACTGTACCTGCGTAACATACACTCCGACCGCTGGAATGAGCTCGTTCCATACCTGGAGGTTGGCCGTCGGAAATCCGAGGCGGCCGCCGCGCCCGGCCCCTTTGACTACGGTCCCCCGGATCTCGTAGGGTCGGCCGAGCATGGAGGAGGCTTCCTCAACTCGACCGAGACCCAGATTCTCCCGAATCATGGTGCTGCTGATTCGACCTTGACCCATCCTGACCTGCTCGATCCCTTCGACCCGGATCCCACATTCCCCTGCCAGTTCACGCAGGAGCTGAAAGTCACCTGCTCGTCGATGACCAAAACGGAAATTGCTTCCCACGTGGACTTCCCGGATTCCGCGATGATCGAGAACGCTTTCCACAAACTGGCGAGGAGACGACAGAGACAGCTTTCTTGTAAAGGGTATTCTCACCACAACCTCAATACCCCCTCGCTCCAGAAGTTCGATCTTCTGTTCGTCTGTCTGGAGCAGAGGCGGCGCATCACCTGATGAGATCACTTTTTGAGGGTGAGGCCGGAAAGTCAGCACGACAGCAGTACCCCCCCACTTCGCCGGCCCTGGAGACAACGCGTTTGAGTATCTCCTGGTGGCCCAGATGGACTCCGTCAAAAACACCAATCGTGAGAACCGGACAGGCCAGTTCACTCGAAAGGAGATCCAGGTTCTCAACTACGCGCATCCTCATCTCCTTCTACTTCCCATACCAGTCCGTCGTAGGCGAGAGCCACCGAGTCCGGCAGTTCCCGGTTGGTGCTTTGGTGTTCGAGATCGTGGCACATGTGGACCAGATAGGTCTGGGTGGCACCAATTCTCTCGGCTGCTTCTACTGCTTCACCCAGGCTGAAGTGGCTGTAATGAGACCGTTCCCGCAGCGCATCCAGAGCCAGGTACTTGACACCCTGCAGCTTCTCAAAACTCTGCTCGGGTATTTCGCTCACGTCGGTAATGAAGGCAAAGGAGCCAATCCGGTAGCCCAGAATCGGAAGCCGCCCGTGAACAACAGGAATCGGCTCGAAGTGGAGCTCCCCAATTTGAAAAGGACCGTCCACGGGGTGGAGAGCCAGGGAAGGAATCCCGGGGTACTTCCTCGCGGAAAACAAGTGGCGAAAGGTTTTCCGGACCTCGTTCAGGGTCTCCGGGCTGGCGTAAATGGGCATGTGAGTCCCAGAGCGAATGTTGAAAGGGTAGACGTCGTCCAGGCCAAGGATATGGTCGACGTGGGCATGGGTGAGGACGACCGCATCGAGGCTTCTCACATCCTGGCGAAGCATCTGGGTGCGAAAGTCGACTGAGGCATCGATGACCACAGTGACTTCGGATTCAATGAGAACAGAGGTTCGGAGTCGCTTGTTTTCGGGGTTGTTCGACTTGCAGACTTCACAACCGCACCCGATCACCGGAATGCCCCGTGAAGTGCCGGTACCCAGAAAGGTCACCCGCATCAGAGCTTGACGACCTTCCTCTTGGCCAGGAACTTCATCCTCAGCTCGTAAAGAATGTCGTGGACGAGCCGCGACTCTTCCGGGGACAGATTCCCTTCCGTTTTCTTCTCCAGCATGCCCAGTATGTCGATCATCTGGCTGGCTGCATCCAGGTCTTCCGGCGGAGCCCCGGAATCAACGGGGCCCTCTCCCAGGTGGACCATCGCAGTCGTGGCCAGGGAAATGACAAAAGACGAAAAGTCGATTCCCCGGGCACTCCCGCCGGCCTGGCCACCCGGATCCGCGTTCGGCGGAGCTTCCGGCGCCACGGTCTGAGAAGAGTTTTCCCGTTCCTCCACGCGATTTCCTCGGATTTCTCCCTCGTCGTCGAACAGGCGTTTGTCAGTTACTTTGAAGTTTGGCGCGTCGTCCTGATTACTCATTTCTCCACCCTACAATGAAGATCCCGGGGCAGCAAAGCCCCTTGCGTCGGGGCATCAGCCGGGCGGACCCCGGTGGTCTCCCGGTCACGAAGCCTCGTAGGCTTTCAGATCGTTCCAGCAATTCTCCATTTCCTCAATCTCTACATCTTTCAACTCCCGTCCCTCTTTTCCAAAATGCTTTTCCATTCTACGGAAGCGCTGCGAAAACTTCCGGTTGGCCCGGTTCAAAGCCGTTTCCGGATCGATTTCCAGGCGACGGCAGAGATTGACAGCCGTGAAGAGAACGTCTCCCAGCTCCTCTTTGACCGGGCCGGCTGCTCCCTGTCTTCGAGCGTCATTCAGCTCTTCGACCTCCTCCAGCAGTTTGTCCGTGATTCCTTCGATGCTCGGCCAGTCAAAGCCAACGCGGGCAGCCTTTGCGGTGATCTGATTGGCCCGGTACAGGGCGGGAAGCCGGTCGGGAATCCCATCCAGGAGAGAATCCTTTCTGGTACCCTTCCGCCCGCTGGCTCTTTTCTCGGATTCCTTGAGGCTTTCCCAGTTGCGAAGCAGCTCCTGCGAATCTGCAAACGACTCGTCACCGAAAACATGGGGATGGCGCCTCACCATTTTTTCATGGAGTCTCCGGCACACCTCCAGGGCGTCAAACTCACCCTTTTCCTTCGCGATCTGGCTGTGGAAGACAATCTGAAAGAGAAGATCGCCCAGTTCCTCACAAAGCCCGTCAGAATCCTCGTCATCGAGAGCTTCGAGCACTTCGAAGGCTTCCTCCACCAGCATCGGCTTGAGAGTTTCGCGCGTCTGTTCCCGATCCCAGGGGCATCCGTCTGGTCCTCTGAGTGTCTCCATCAACTCGAGTAGTTTCTCAAAAGGATGATCATCGCCCGGTCCTGACATACTTCGCTGGCTCCCGAAATCAGGACTCAATGATACTGAAGCTTTCGACATGGAGGAGGGGATCTGCCCGGATGGCGACGGCCTTCCCGGTCATGGCTTCTATCTCCTCGATCACTTCCGTCTCATGTTCTCGCAAGGTCTCAGCGACCTGGGGATGACAGCGAACCAGTAGTTCAGGGCTTTTCCCAAAATGGCGGCGGTTCTTCCGAACCTCTCCATGGATCGAGTAGGCAATGGTCCGCAAAGATTTGGTCATTCCTTTACCTTCGCAATAGAAACAAGGCTGGCACAGCGTTTTTTCAAGGGAGCTCCGGTCCCGCTTGCGGGTGATCGCCACCAGGCCAAAATCATTGAAACGGAGAATCCTGGAAGGAATCTTGTCCTTGGCCAGTTCCCGGTGCAGCGCGTCAAGCACCTTGCGCCGATTTTTCGCTTCTTCCATGTCGATAAAATCGATAATGATGATCCCACCCAGCCCCCGCAGTCTCAGTTGCCTGCCAATCTCCTGGATGGCATTGATATTGACCTGAGTAATCGTGTCTTCCAGAGAGCTGGTATTGCCAACGAATTTACCGGTGTTGACGTCAATTGCGACCAGTGCCTCGGTTTGATTGATAACGATATACGCTCCACTCTTGAGCCAGACTTTACTTTCCAGTGCGTGTTCGATTTCGGGTGTCACGCGAAAAGCGTCCAGAATGGGGCGGTCCTTGGTGTACAGCCTGACCTTATCCACGAAGTCAGGGTTGAAGGCACTGACAAACTCGACAACTCTCTCGTATACGTCCTCGCTGTCCACCCGGACCGCTCTGAAGTCGTCGGTCAAACGGTCACGTATGGTTCGTTCAATTAGACCCGGCTCGGAGTGTACCAGGGCGGGAGCCTTCATTTTCTCGGCTCGTTTCCCCACCTTTGACCAGAGGCGGGTCAGGTAGTTCATATCGGCCTCAATACCTGCTGCCGGCTGTCCTTCTCCAGCAGTTCGGACAATGAAGCCTTTTCCCGAAGTGCCCCGATTGCGGGCAACCACATCCTTGAGCCGATTCCGTTCCCGCTCGGATTCGATCTGTCTGGACACGCCAACACGGCCCACCGTGGGCATGAAGACCAGGAATCGACCCGGAAGAGCGATGTGGGACGTGAGTCGGGCTCCCTTACGACCGATGGGTTCCTTGGCCACCTGGACGAGGATTTGCTGCCCTTCCTTGAGCAGGTCATTGATCTGCGCTTGATTTGACTCCCGCCCATTCCCGGACCTTCGTGTCTTTCTGGGTCGGGCAGTTTTTCGCCCCTTGTCGTTTCCGCTCCGACGAGTTCCTTTGGAAAAGAAGAACAAGTCGGAAGAACTCTCGTCCACCTCTGCCTGATCCTGCGCTTTCCGGACGGGAGCACTCTCCTTCCCGTCACTGTCGTTGAGACGATCGGGGAGAATACCCAGTCCAGGCTGGCTTTTCCGGCGCACCCTTGAATCGTTGGGCCGGACCCGTGCCTGAATGCGTTCCGGAAGAAGTCCACCCTTGGGTCGTCTCCCGCGAGTTTCGGGGAACCGGCTCAGCTCATCGTCCATTTCCGCGGCAGGACGGGGCTGGCGGGCGGGACGGGGCTGGCGAGAGGGGCGATCTTCAGGCAGAGCCTGGGGAGCGGTCGTCGTCTCTACATCGAACAGCTCAGATTCTTCCTGAACATCGGCTAGAAAATCACCGACGTAGAGAAACCCGTGGCGGTCCAGGCCAACATCAACAAAGGCTGCCTGCATGCCGGGCAGGACCTTAGTGACCTTACCTTTGTAAATGTTTCCCAGAATGCTTTTGTTTTTACTTCGCTCGATCAGCAGTGCGGTTACCTGGTCGTCCCCCAGGATGGCAAGCCTGGTCTCGAGACTTGTCGAGCTTACAATGAGCTCTTTGTGCATAAGTCCTCCTTCGCTTGAAAGAAGGAGAAACAAGGTACGTGACGGTGGAGGTGTTTGGGCGGATAGGTGGGATCAACCCGTTGAACTTACAAAAACTCTCTTGAACCCATTTGCGCAGGCAAAAAAGAATACATTGAGTCGCGTTGATCCCCTGGGCAGCACGACAGCTACACAGGCGGATGCCAACGTTTGACTGCGTAAAACTCTCCTTGGAGATGCCCTCTGCTACTGAGCAGGAGCCTCTTCTGCCGTCACGGCAGTTTCTCCAAATCTATAAACTCTTCTCAAAATCGAGGCTCTAAGTTTCAATTTCAATGTCATTAGTATACCCGTTCGACCGTGACCGTGGCAAGAGACAGTCCGGGTTCCGGGTTCCGGCACGATCCTGACAACTCGGAACTCGGAACCCGAAACTCGGAACTCTGTTCAAGGTTCGGAGTAGACAAAGCGCCGCCGGTAGACGCTGGCTGCCAGTCCCAGGCAGATCAGAAAAGCCAGTGTCGAAGAGCCTCCATAACTCAAGAGTGGCAGGGTGATCCCGATGGGAGGAGAGATCCCCAGAGACATACCGACGTTGACCAGGACGTGAAACCCGATCAGGCTGGCAACCCCAGTGACAATCAGGATCCCGGACCGATCTCGCGCCTGACCCCCGATCCAGGCCAGCCGCTGGAAGAGCAGGAGGTACAGACACAAGATCAATCCCCCTCCCAGCAGGCCCCATTCTTCAGTCAGGAGCGCGTACACAAAGTCTGAGTGAATCTCGGGTACAAAACCCAGCTGGCTCTGAAGCCCCTGGCCGAATCCCTTTCCGGTAAGCCCGGAGGAGCCTACTGCAATGATGGACTGGCTCGTCTGATAGCCGACTCCCTGTGGATCGAGCGAGGGGTTGAGTGTAACCAGGATCCGCTGCTGCTGGTAATCCTTGAGCGCAAACCATGCAAAAGGAGCCGACAGGAGGCTCAGAGTTAAGGCCTGGAGAACCAGTCTCAGTCTGAGGCCGGCCACGAACATGGTCCCCATGAGAATTGGAAAGTAAGTCAGGGCGGTACCCAGGTCGTCCTGCATCACCACCAGCAGGGCTGGACAAAGGGTGAGACCGGTCAAGATCAGGATCCGTGTCTTGCTCAGGTAGTCTTCGTGCTGGCCTCCCAGGTAGCGGGCCAGAACCAGGATCACAGCTACCTTGGCGAACTCCGAGGGCTGGAATCCGACTCCGGAAATTCGGATCCAGCTCCGACTCCCATGAACTTCGGTGCCGAACAGAAGCACAGCGACCAGGCTGAAAACGGCAGCCGCATAGATCACGAAGGCATGGTCGATAGGGAACCGATAATCACTCAGGTTCAGAAAAAGAAACAGTACCGTACCTGCACAGATCCAAATGATCTGTTTCAAGAAAAGGTTGGATTGTGCCCCATGCAGGGTCGCGCTGTAAACTCCCGTCAATCCAATTCCTGCCAGGCACAGAACCACCGCAATCAAAGGCAGATCGAAGTACCCCAGAAAGCTGAGACGTCGCCGGGGCCGCAGGGGGCTTCCCGATTCGTTCATCGCGGAGTGTTCAGAGCCATGACCGGGAGATCCATGTCAGAAGGTGCGTTTCGGGAATGGAAGGCCTGGAGAATCTCCCGTGCCACAGGAGCCGCTCCGGCGCCTCCCGAGCCGGCCCCTTCCAGGATCACCGCGACCACAACCCGCGGGTTGTTTGCGGGGGCATAGCCGACGAACCAGGCCGTGGATCGGAACCGGCTGGCTCGCGCCGGGCCCAGACGTTCCCGGCTGGCCCGACCAATGGTTTGGACGGTACTGGTCTTTCCAACCACTTCAAACCCCTCAACTCGAGCGCGCTGGGCAGTTCCGTTCTGGTTCACTGCTCGCCACAGTCCAGCCCGAATCTTCTCCAGTTGCTCCGGCGCGAACAGCCTCTGGGGTTCCCCGCGGCTTTCGCCGGGAGCAGGTCGGCGAAGGTGAGGCTGGACGAGGCGGCCCGTGGCGACGGCACCAACTGCAACTGCCATCTGCAGAGGTGTGACCAGAATCGGACCCTGTCCAATCGAAACGGAAATCGTCTCACCCGGGTACCAGGGTGTCCCCTTCATCTCGCGCTTCCACTCCCGGGAGGGGACAAGGCCGCTGATCTCCCCTGGAAGATCGATACCCGTCTTCCGACCAAGCCCGAATTGCCTGGCAAAGACCTGAATGCGGTCGATGCCCAGGTTCCTTCCCAGCTGGTAGAAATAGATGTTACATGAGTATTGTAGGGCAGCCTCCAGATCGATCCAGCCGTGGCCTCCGGTGGCGCTACACCTGAAATCATGTCCGAACAGTCGTTGTGAACCTGTACAGAGTACATGCTGCTGCGAGTTGATCAGTTGACTCTCCAGCCCTGCCAGCGCCATCACAATCTTGAAAACGGATCCGGGAGGGAATCCATTCTGGATCAAGCGGTTCTGGAAAGGGTGGCCCGGATGAGTGGCTAGCTCTTTCCAGCGGGAGGAAGAGATTCTGGTCGCGAACTCATTAGGATCAAAGGTGGGACGGCTGGCCAGCGCCAGAATCTCCCCTGAACCCGGATCCAGTGCAACGATCGCTCCGGTGTGCCCCTCGAGAGCGTCCTCAGCCGCCTTTTGAATGTCCAGGTCGATCGTGAGCCGCAGCTTTTCACCCGCAGTCGTCGCCATCGGCTCCAATTCCTCAAAGGCTCGCCCCTGGCTGTCGACCCGAATCCTGCGGACTCCATTCTGACCCACCAGTTCCCGGTTGTAGATCCGTTCGATCCCGCTCTTACCGATGACGTCGCCCGGGCGGTGGGCTTTGAACGCGGGGCGTCTCAGCTCGTCACTCGAGATCTCTCCCACGTAGCCAAGAACGTGGGCCGCAAGCTTTCCGTGCGGGTAGAAGCGGCTCGGTCGTTCGACGATGTCCAGAAGAGGATGATCCGATCGACGCGCCATCAGGAAACTGATCTGGTCGAGCGTCAGGCCCTGGCTGACAACTACAGGCTGATAGAGGCTGTAATGGCTGGCTTCTCGCAGTCTTTCCTCGAGTTCCTCGCGACTGACCTGAAGAGCCTCGGAAAGAAACTGGAGAGTCCGGTCCAATCCGGGCTTCTTTTCCCGGAATAACACCAGATCGAAACCATACGTGTTTTCGACAAGGATGTGGCCATTTCGATCTTCAATCGGACCTCTCGCGGCGAGAATCGGGACGGTCCGGATGTGGTTGCGCCGGGCGACATGGTCGTAGTGATCAAAGCTGGCAACCGACAGGTACCAGAGCCTCGAGAAGAGCAGGAGGACCATTACGAAGAAGGCCCAACCCAACCAGTAGAGCCGCTCGATCGGATCCCGATTATCCTGAAAGATGGCCACCTTGGTACTCCTGCAGAGCCTTTCTGATCTAGCCTCCAGCCTCCACGTTCACACTATTCTACGCCCACAACCGTCCCCAACCACAACTACAAATGACGATAGTCCTTTGTCGGAAATCGCAGGCGATCCAGCAGCCAGAAAAGCGCAGCTCCAGACAATGCCGTCAAGAGTGCCTTCAGCAGCGCCTGAGCGACGACGCCATCCGTCGAAGTCGAGGTGAGAAGCAAGAGAAACGCATAGATGATCGCGATGTCAAATAAGGAGAGGAAGAACAGGAGAGCGGCCCTTCCAACGCTACTCTCCACCACCAGATAGCGGATGAGGTAGTAGCTCGAGAATCCGATGAGCGTCTTCGAGAACCCGTTCAGACCCCACAGGGGATGGAGTCCGGCAATGTCCTGAACCAGCCCGAAAATACAGCCCAGCAGGGCGGCTTTAGCTGGATCGGAATAGTTTGCGATGTACACGGTGGCGGCCAGCATGACGTCCAGGTAGAAGCCGATTCCAAGGAAGCTCGAACTCAAGAAGTGAAAAATGGCCGCACCAATCAGGAGAATCGTGACTTCTCTGGTCGTGATTCTCTGACTCAAGGGCACGTTCCATTCTCGGAGACCGCCAGTCGCTTCTCCTCAACTGATTGGGGGGCGCTGCCAGGGATCGGGGCGGTGACCAGGAGCACCTCGTCAATCCTGGATAGATTGACAGAGGGCCGCACCAGGATGTGCTTGTGGATCAGATTCCCCTCGGTCACCGAGACAACCTTGCCGATGGGCAGACCTTTCGGATAAATCTTGTCGGTTCCCGAGGTATAGATCATTTCTCCGATCTCGACTGTAACCGAAATCGGGATGTAATCGAGCCGCACAAGTTCATTTCCCTGTCCCCGCACAACCCCGTGAGTCCTCGACTCGGAGAGCACAGCACCCGCACCGGCTTCCGGCTGAGTAATGGGTTGGACTTCAGAGCTCCAGGTAGTCAGTGCCTGGACTCTTCCTACGATTCCTTCCGGCCTGATCACCGCCGCATTCGAAACGACTCCATGAGCCCGACCCGCGTTTACCTGGAACGAAGTGGCCAGGAAGGGGGCACTTCTCTGAGTGATTGTGGCGGCGATGGTCTCGAGTTGGTGCCGCTGGTAGATCCGATCGAAGTCCCGGGTTCGAAGCGCCGCTCCCACGAGGGCCCGTAGTCGCTGCGTTTCGAGCTTGAGTTGTTCATTCTCTGCTCGCAGGCTCTGGTTTTCTCTTTCGGCTCCCACCAGCAGGACATAGCTGTCCAGGTTATTCATGAAAAGCGACTTCAAGAACTGGATGGCGCCACTGAAGGGAGTTCTAACAGCAACTCCCCAGGAGCGCAGCAGTACCTGGCCGGTCTCGTTCCTGGCCTGGACGGAAAGGAGAAGCAGGTTTGCGAGCAGCAGCAGGATCAGAAACAGAATCGGTCTTGTCTTTAGAGACGGGATCATTCGAGACTAATCTGTCTGAGGACAGACATTTCCTGGAGCATCTTGCCGGTTCCCAGTACCACCGAAGAGAGCGGGTCTTCAGCCACGTAAACGGGCAATCCGGTCTCCGCCTTGATTCGAAGGTCCAGGTTCTTCAGGAGAGCTCCTCCGCCGGTGAGAACGATTCCATTATCGACAATGTCGGCGGACAACTCGGGAGGGGTCCGCTCGAGCGCCACCCTGAGAGCGTTGAGGATCGTGGCAATACAGTCGGAGAGTGCTTCGCGGATCTCGTCATCATTGATCTCGACGGTCTTTGGAATCCCCTCGATCAGGTTCCGCCCCTTAATTTCCATTGTCATGGGCCGCTCGAGGGGAGCCGCCGAGCCGAGATTGATCTTGATCTGCTCTGCCGTACGTTCGCCAATGAGAAGATTGTGTTTTCGCTTGATGTACTGGATGATGGACTCGTCCATCTCGTTACCCGCCACCCGCACGGAGCGGCTGTAAACAATTCCTGACAAACTGATGACGGCGATGTCCGTGGTTCCGCCCCCGATGTCAAGGATCATCTTCCCGGACGGTTCAGCAATTTGAAGGCCGGCTCCGATCGCCGCAGCCATGGCCTCTTCTACCAGAAAGACTTCGCTGGCCTTGGCTCGCAGTGCCGATTCCCGAACGGCCCGCTTCTCCACCTGTGTGATCTCGGAGGGAATGCAGATGACAATGCGAGGACTGAGAAGATGGTTTCGGTTGTGGGCCTTGCGGATGAAGTACTTCAACATTTCTTCGGTAACGTCGAAGTCGGCAATAACGCCGTCCTTCATCGGTTTGATCGCGACGATGTTTCCCGGAGTCCGGCCCAGCATCTCTTTGGCTTCGTGACCGACCGCAGCCACTTTGTTGGTCTTCTTGTTGATGGCCACAATGGATGGTTCATCGACGACGATCCCCCGCCCCCTCGCGTAGACCAGGGTGTTTGCCGTTCCCAGGTCGATGGCCAGATCGTTGGAAAAGTACCCGAAAAGTGCGCGGATATTCATCTCGTCTCTAAAATCCCTCCTCAGTCTCGAAACCGGGGAGTCTCCCCAATGGTCAAGAAGATTGTTTCAAGACCAGGTCTACCGAGAGAAAGGAAGGGGCCTTCTCAGGCATCCCCCGGCCCGGGAAAGTCGGATCGGATCCTCCCAAGGGAAACGCCTGGAGCCTACCCCATGGCTTGCGCCCGGAGCCTCTATTATTGACAAAAAACCTAAGCAATTCAAGGAGTTGGCAACATCCTTGCCTGCTTCTGAAAGGTCTAGAGCCCGGCTGCCGCGAGAGCCCTCTACGTCATGTCAAGCGGGATTCCGCTGGTGGTCTCTATGCTATAATTCCTTGTTTCGCTGGAGTATCTGATGCTGAAGGTTTTTCGCGAGAAACGCGAGTCTCTGAAATGGATCCTGTGGCTTCTGATCGTGGTTCTTGGAGCCGGTATGGTCCTTTTGTTCGTGGACGCTCCGACCGGGGCAACCGGACTTCTTATCAACGAAATTGCCCGCGTGGGTGACGAGGGCATCGGAGTGGTGGAATTTCGTCGGCATTACAACCAGCTGGTCGAGATCTATCGTCAGCAGCTGGGTGACAATTTCCCGCAGTTTGCGCCCCAGATGAATCTCTCAGGACAGGCCGTGAACTCTCTGATCACGGAATACTCCGTCGCACTTCACGCCCGCAGCCTGGGTCTCGCGGCCACCCCTCCCGAAATCTCTGAGAGAGTTCTGAGCATCCCCGTGTTCAAGGACGAGCAGGGCAACTTCATCGGAAAGGAGCGCTATCAGGCAGTTCTGCGGGGGAACGGCCTGACCGTGACGGAGTTCGAGGACAACATTCGCCGGGAGATTCTGCGGGACAAACTTCAGCAGCTGCTCACGGCCGGTCTCGGGGTGACGCACAATGCTCTGCGCAGGGAGTTTGCAAAGCAGGAGCAACAAACCAGAATTCGATACGTTTTTTTCGATCCCGATACCATCAGCCCCAAACCCAATCAGGAAGAACTTGAGGAGTTTTTCAACGACAATCCCGAAGCGTACAAAGGTGCGGAAGAACGTCGGATCAGGTACTTCGAGATTCTCTTGAAGCCGAATGAGGTGGAGCTGAGCGACGCTCAGATCAATGAACGTATGGAGAGCCTTGACACCCAGGAGCGGATCCGGGCAAGTCAGATCTTCTTCAAGACCAGCCCGAATCAGGAGGATGCGGAACAGCTCGCGCTGGCCAATCGAGTTCTGCGACAGCTCAAAAGCGGTGCTGGTTTCGAGGAACTGGCTCGACGATATTCCGAGGACGAAAATGCCACCCGGGGCGGCGACATGGGGTTCTTTCCCCGCGGTGTCCAGGACAAAGATTTCGACAAGGTGGCTTTCAATCTGAAACAAGGTGAGATCAGCGAGGTCCTAAAGACTGCGTTCGGGTACCACATCATCAAGGTCACTTCCCGGCCCGACACGGCGGAGGCGCTCCGACGGACACTTGCGGAACACCAGCTTCGTGAAGAACTGTCCAAGGATGCGGCACGGAACCGAGCTCAAGAGATCCTGGCTCGACTCAAGGGACAGGCCAGCTGGGAAGATGTCGCTGGAGAGGAAGGTCTAGAGATCGAAACTAGCCAGTTTTTCCCCAGAAGTGAAACTCTAAAGAGCCCGCAGGTCCGAAGTGACTTCAATGTGGAAGCTTACAACCTGAGCAAGGACGACTTCTTTGCACAGGCCTACCTGACGCCTACCGGTTATCTGGTACCCCAGGTCGCTGAGATTCAGGCTTCCCAGATTCCCGATTTCGAAGAAGTCAAGGACCGGGTTGAAGAAGATTACGTCGAACAGAAACGGGAAGAGCTGAACCGGAATCGTGCCGACAGCTTTTTCGAAGCGGCGAGCAAGAACTCGCTGGAGGAGGTTGCAGCGGAACAGGATCTTGAATTCACTACGACCCGTTTCTTCAAGAACGGTGAGACGGTTGACGACGTGGTACAGTTCTCACCGCTGCTGCATCAGAGGATTGAGTGGATGCAGGAAGGTGACGTTAGTTCACCGATTCGAGTCGCCGGCAAGCTGATTGTCTTCGGGGTCGGAGAGAAGAGCGAACTGGACGAAGCGGCCTTCGAATTGCGCAGACCCCAGATCGAGGACACGTTGAGGAGTACCGCTCGCGGCAACTTCTTCAACGGCTATCTCAAGAACGTCGTGGATCAGCTGCGCGAGGACGACCAGATCAAAATCAACCAGGAACTACTGGGGCAGTTCTCGATCAATTAGTTAAGCTTTTCTCCTTTCACGCCCGGTGGGGCTGTAGCTCAGTTGGAAGAGTACCTGAATGGCATTCAGGGGGTCGAGGGTTCGAATCCCTTCAGCTCCACCAATCTTTTCCTTTTATCCTCAGTAGCTTCCAAGATCATCGACAACGGCTCTAGCCCGGATTATGCATGAGATCTGAATCCGAGTGAGATTTGGGCCCAGAAAAAAGGCCGTAGCTCTCTGATATAAAAGGGTTTACATAAACAACGACCCTAAACAGGAGCTACGGCAATGTTGAAAGCAGTCTGCCAGAATACCCTGCTATTTCACAGCCACCGAAAGATCACGGCGCGTTTTGATGGGGGGAGTCTGACTTCCGACGCAGGATGGTTGTTGTTTGGATCGCTGGATCGGCAACATCGGTTGTGCGAGGGCTTCAGTTCGTGTATTTCGGAAAGCCGGGACCGACGCTACGTTCGTCATGACCTGTTGAAGTTGATTCGACAACGAGTCTTGCAGATCGTGGCCGGCTACGAAGACTGTAATGACGCCGATACGCTGCGCTCCGATCCGATGCTCAAGACAGTCTGTGATCAGTTGCCCGAGAGCGATCCCGATTTGGCCACCCAGCCGACTTTCTCCCGTTTGGAGAACTCCGTCACCAAGAAGGATCTGATGCGTCTGAGCCAGTGGCTGCTAGGCCGTTATGTGCGCTCCCTGAAGAAGAGACGTCCCAGCAAGATCATCCTGGATCTGGACAGTACCGACGACCACACTCACGGTCAGCAGGAGTTCTCCTTCTACCATGGGTATTACCGAAACCACATTCTGCATCCTTTGCTGATCTTCGATGCCGACACGGGCGACCTGGTGTGTGTCGTGTTGAGACCTGGCAACAAGGGGGCTGCCTCTCACATCGTGCCCATTCTGAAGCGAGTCGTGGAGGCCATCCGACAAGGAGTGGGGACGGATGTCGAGATTGAGATTCGGGCCGACAGCGGCTTTGCCACGCCTCGGCTCTACGAGTTCTGTGAAGGTGAAGAGAATCAACTCCAATATGTCATTGGGTTAAGTCGAAACCCTCGCCTGCAGCGAGTGGTCGAGCCGCTGCTGGATTCGACTCGGCTGCAGTTCGTTGAGCTGGAGGAAAAACAGCGTCAGTTTGACGAGTTTCTTTATCGAGCCAAGAGCTGGGATCGATCCCGTCGCGTCATTGTCAAAGTGGAGGTCGATCAGCGCGGGATCAATCGTCGCTTTGTGGTCACCAACCGGGACGATCTCTGCTCCCAATCACTTTATGACCACTATACAAACCGAGGGCAGACCGAGAACTTCATCAAGGCCTTCAAGAATCATCTGAGCATGGACCGACTCAGCTGTCATCGATTCCTGGCCAATCAGTTTCGACTCCTCCTGCATGCACTGGCTTACCAGATGTTCGTGCGCCTCCGCGACTATCTGCACGGGACTCCCTGGCACAAGCTCGAAATCGAAACCTTACGTCGTCGTGTCCTCAAGATCGGGGCCCGCATCCGACAAACCACTCGACGCATCTGGGTCCATCTTTCCTCAGCCTTTCCCGAACAACCCCTCTTCCACCTCGTCTTGAGTCGCCTCAACTCCAGCTAGCTTCTCCCAGTTCCCCAAAAAACCGCTTCCGATACTCATCCAGGCCCAGATCTGTCTGAAATTCACTCCCCCAACCACTCAAACGCCTCCCCAACCGATATTCTTCGCAAATCCGCCTGTCACACCTGCCCGCTTCCGAGTTGGGCCACTTCTCGACTCGTTTTTCAACACCGGACTACGGTTTTTGCATAATCCGGGCTAGGAAGGCCGACATGCCGGTCGGAGAGCTGGCATAGGCTCGCGGCTCTAACTCCTGAGCACGAACCGCCCCTGTCATCATGCTGACGAAAGCAACCGCTACCAGCCCCGCCCGGGCGCGCACCGGCCTTCGGGAGTCCCGTCTCCGGTTGCTAGCTCCAGCGCCTTTCGTCTTGATCATCAGCCGGGCTTTTTTATCAGGAAAGAAAAGGATTCACAACTCGAGCCGAGGCGTAGAGTTGATCGAGGTCCTCCGAGTACAGAATCGGGGCTCCCAAGATAATATGAAACTTTAGTATAGACTCTGCCCCTTAGGTCGTATTTACAATCCCGAATGTTTCGGTTTCAATTAATAGTGTCTCCCCGAAAAACATGCTCGCGCCAAAAAGCAATTCATCAGGACACAATGGGCGCTTTGTACTCCTGGCGCTGATACTGCTCGCCTCGGACCTGCTGTTCGCCCAGGGCCAGATCAAGAGCCGCAAGCAGCAGCTGGAGATTCTCAGGCGAGACAAGGTTGCTCGCCTCTGGCCGGAACGTCAGTCCCAGATCGTGGGCCTCGTCAACAAGTACACGGAACAGGGGCTCTTCGACGACCCGTCCAAGGGTTCGAATGGCTTTCAGCCGGTAGTGCTGGGGGGAATGAGGGCGGACAACGGATTCACCTATGGCGTCGGCTACCGCCGTTCCGACCTGTGGCGTGATCGGATCGGTTTTCGGACGACCGCGCGCGCCACGCTTGCGAAGTCCACCCTGTTCGACTTCTACCTTGACTCCCCCAAACTGAACAGGGGACGGGCCTTCGTTGATTTCTACGCCAAATACGAAAACTCGCCCACGATGAGCTATTACGGACAGGGACAGGACTCTCTGGAGGAGAACCAGACCAGTTACCGCCTGGAAGATACCGACCTGACTGTTACAGGTGGATACCGCTTTACGGACTGGCTCAGTGTCGCACTTCAGGCTGGGGGCTATTTCGTCCACACCGGTGAAGGCACGCGGGAGCCTTCCATCGATGAAAAGTTTCCTGGTCTGCGGCAGAACGTCGACTATTTCCGCTGGGGGTGGGCTGCCCAGGTAGACTTTCGCGACAATCCCGGCGCTCCGCGCCGCGGAGGCAACTACTACGTGCGTTTCCGGCAGTACTCGGACAGAAGCGGTCGGCGGGCGCACAGCTTTCGGCGGATTGTCGGTTTCGCCGAGCAGTATTTTCCCTACCACAATGACACACGAGTTGTGGCACTGCGCGTGGAAGCCATGACGGCCTTTTCGAGCGATGGACAGTCGGTACCTTTCTATCTCCAACCCTACCTTGGCGGGAACAACCGGCTAAGAGGATTTGAGCCCTACCGGTTTACTGACCAGACGTCCTTCTTCGCGGTAGCCGAGCACCGCTGGTACGTCTTCTCTGGGCTGGAGGCGGGCGTGTTCGCTGAAACCGGTAAAGTCGCGCCGCGAAATGGTGTCCTGAACCTGAGCAATCTGAAATGGGACGGAGGTGTGAGCCTGCGTTTCAAGCTCTTCGATTCGTTTTTCATGCGCGTGGACAACGCTTTCAGCACTGAGGGCTGGCGCTTCATCTTTACCTTCACCGAACTTTTTGGACGGCAGGACCGATGGTAGCAGCACGTTCTAGCAGGGCTCTTAGGTACCTGGCGGTACTGCTGTCCATCCTCCTGCTGACGAGTGGATCCGCAGCCGCCCAGAAGTTTTTTCCCGATGA
Source organism: Acidobacteriota bacterium (assembly GCA_965205345.1). GTDB lineage: Bacteria > Acidobacteriota > UBA6911 > RPQK01 > CBDAPI01 > CBDAPI01. The sequence continues at coordinate 283,919 of CBDBGQ010000058.1, forward strand.
CCCGTTGGAGAAAGAACTCACGCCCCTGGGCACTCCCGATCCCCAGTATCGTTCACTCAGCCCTGTGCTCGAGTACTTTACGAATGCCTTTTCCGCTCCGGGTGAGGAACACCCGGAAAGTGGCGTCATCCCCGCCCTGGGAATCAATACCATGGATGAGGTGATGGACGGGGCCTGGTTTGTCAACCGCCACTCGAAGAAGCGCCTGACTCCAGAAGAACTGCAGCGAGGCCCCGGAAATGAACATCCACCCTCACGCAGTTCTCAGTGGGATGTGTTGGCCGTGAAGCGGTTTGGTTACCGTCCCGGGATCCTGATCGAAGATGACACGGAGAGGCAGTACTTTTTCCGCTTCGATCCGCCGGGAAAGCTCGAACTATCGACTGGCGCCGAAATCGTCTCCTCGAAGCTCGTCTATGCTCTCGGCTATTGGACTACCGAGAATTACATTTTTTAACTCGACCGCGGTCAGCTCCGGGCGGCCGCAGAGGGAGCGGACATTACCAGTATGGGGAAAACTCGGGGCCTGCTGGAGGAAGACATCGACGAGTTCCTGAAGGACGTGCCCCTCGACCCCAGTCGCGGCTACCGGAGCGTGGCGACCAGAGTACCTCCCGGAGTTCCGCTGGGCCCTTTCCAGTTCTACACCACCAGGGCGGATGATCCCAACGATCTCTTCCCCCATGAACACCTCAGAGCGCTGCGCGGATTTTTCGTCTTTTCCTCCTGGATCAACCACATCAGGGCCGCTGCGCCGGCGACTCTCGACATGCTCGTCGAGGAAGACTTTGGCTCGGGAGAGATCAGACATATTCGTCACTACCTCATCGACTTTTTCAACTCTCTGGGAAGCGGAGTAGGAAGGCAGAAGGAGGTCCGGGAGGGCAATGATCCGATCTTCTCGATGGAAAGTATTGCTCGAACTTTTGGGCAGTTTGGAGTTTACACCCCCAGGTGGATGAAAGCCACCTTCCCCAACCTTCCGGCAGTGGGAAGATTCGAGGCCCAGACCTTCGAGCCCGCCGCGTGGCAACCCAACTACGAGTCCATGCCGTTTCGGAACAGGCTTCCGGACGACGAGTTCTGGGCGGCCAAGATCCTCATGTCGATGACCGACGATGACATTCGCACCGTCGTCAAGACCGGACAGTACAGCAATCCGGAAGCCGAAGCATGGATTTCCGACTCTCTCATCGAGAGACGCGACAGAATCGGGCGTCATTACTTCACGAAGGTTTTGCCGCTGGACGAGTTCAGAATCGAGAACAATGAGCTGAAGTTTACGGACCTGTCCGACAAATATGGCTTTGAGAGCCCTCACAGGTTCCTGACCTTCTGGTCCACTTTCGACAACCTGAGACAGACCAGCCTCCAGATTCCCGGAGCCACTGGCGTGGCTCTTCCCAAAGAGGTGCTCAACGCGGCAGAGGGCGCCTATTTCGTCGCCGAAATCGTTGAAGAAAAAGGCGCGATGCGAACACTGGTTTATGTGCGCCGAGAAACTGATGGTGTCGAGGTAGTCGGAGTTGAGCGAGAATGGCCCGGCAAGGCTATAGCCAGCCCGGCCAGCCGGCGTCCGGACCCAAGTGAGTCACACTACACCAGACTCAGCGCACGCCAGAAGGAGCTCTTTGATGCCTATGCTCAGAAATACAACCTGGCGACGGGTCTGCAGCTGACTCCCGGGGCGTACTGGACGGTGCTGAGCATCTCCGAGAGGACGACTTTTACCGCCCTAACCAACGCTCTGGAAAACACCGAATTGACCGATGAAGAGGGCAAATCATTGGCAAGCCGATCGATCGCGTCGTTAAGGTCGAAAGGATTGCCGGCCAGTACTACGGGCGAGGAGGCGACGAACAGTTCCGGGTCTACTTCGAGATTCATCCCGACACCCGCGACATTCTGGAGAAGTCGCAAGAGTTCTTCCGCGATCATGACAACACGGTGTATCACGCCGGTTATCCCGTGAACTATCGTCAGGTGGGCAAACCGCCCACCATGCAGTTCTCGATGTCTGAGGATGGAACCAAAGGCGACATCGACGTCGACTACCGCTCCGGCAAGATGCCCCAGTCGATGTGGAACGGACACATCACTTCGGATAACTCGGATGTCCGCGCCGGCAAGAACTACAACATTCACACGAAACGCTGGTCAGGTCTGGCCGCCTGGTGGCAGGGTCTTTTCGGAGACCTGGACGAGGGCAGGAGCAGTGTTGTTGACCTGATGACCTACAAACCACCGCCCGATCCTGTGGACCTCCCACCAGACCGGCCGTTGGGGGCCTCGCCTGACAAGGTCACAGATGCAGCCCAGGAATTTCTGACCGACTGGCTCGCCCGCGGCCAGTACGATGAGGCACTGGACTTCGTATCCGATCAGGCTCTGGCTTGCGTGGGAAAAGACAGCGACGTCGAGGCGGCGGTCAAGAACACAGCCGACGCGCGAGGAGCCCTGAGGAGCGTCTTGAAGGACATCTATAAGCGTCTGCAAGGCGCAGAGAACCCCAGCGAGGCAATCCAGGGAATCGAGCCCTGGCAAAAGGACATCTACAAGATCATCGACCATCCCTACCGGCAATTCTTCTCAGCCTTCTCGGCTCCGGATGAGAAGGCCCGGCAATACCTGTGTGAACCTGCCCCGTCACTGGCACAGCCCGTGCAGCGAGCCAGAAGCCAGACTCAGTCAGGCACCTATCACGCCACCATGTTTCGATTCCTCTTCGGTGATGAAGGTGGCACGCTGGCTTTGATCTGGGCTAAAGAAGGTGGACGCTGGATGATCGTGTCGTGGGACGTTCTCGAACAGTAAGGTTGGTTCCTTGGGAAAAAAGGACAGCCTCGTTCACTGCTGAGTAGAACAGGGTCGAAACGACACAGGTTCTTCTCTTGACCGATCCGGTAGTCGAAAATGGGGCAAACCCTCTCAACTCTACGAGAGCGGTTAAGGCTTTCTGACTCAAGTTGTTAAAGGTGTGGGAATGTCCTAGGAACTAGGGCTCACGGCGATAGTAGAAAGGCGTTGAGGTCAGCAAGATGGTGGAATCCGGGTCACAGGGCAAACGCGTGAGTCAACCCGGGGACCTGCCGCTGGAACGAGTCAAGCTCCTCACCGATGTTGTCTTCGCTTCGGCGATGACGGTCATGGTGCTGGCCATTGACATTCCTGCCAGGGAGTCGATCGACACACCCGAGGATCTGGCATCGCCCTTGATCGGCTAGCTTCCATCGGTTGCCGTTTACCTCACGTCGTTTGCGCTGGTCGGTTCCTTGCACCAAAGGGTAGGACGACGATGACCACAACCTGACTCCCAGCTGACCGGCTGCTGTTTCTCAGTACAATGGGCGCGGGAGGCACCTTTTAGAATTCGAATCGGAGAAAGCCACCATGCTCAAAACCCTGAGTCTTTCCGCTCCGCTGACAGTCCTGTTGATCTGGATAACTACCCCGCCTTTCCTGCTCGCTCGCAGCAAGGTCGATGTCATTCACCTCAGCAACGGAGACACCATCACTGGAGAGATCAAGCAGCTGGAAAGAGGAATCCTGACCGTAAGCACCGACTTCATGGGAACGATCGGCATTGAGTGGCGGGGAGTCCTGCGCGTGACCAGTCCCCAGACCTTCGACGTGGACACGGGAACAAGTGCCCGCTTTGAAGGATCTTTCCCCGAGTCCGGCCAGGACGGTGTGATCAACGTGAGCCGAGCCCCTCAGGACGTCCAGATCCTGGAACGCATCGATATCGTCCGCATCCGTTCGCTGGACAAGAACTTCTGGGACCGCCTTGATGCACGAGTCGATTTTGGGCTCAGCGTCACCCGGGCCAACCGGATTGCCACCTATAATCTCAGCTCCGAAGCCAGCTACGAGATGCAAGGGGCCACCACACAGGTGACTTACAGTTCGTTTCTCACCAGTCAGCAGGACCTGGAGACGTTGGCGCGGAATCAGCTGGGGGTCTCTCATGAGCGCCGCTTCAGAGAGCGCTGGTTCGGGATCGGTCTGGGTCAGTTTCAGCAAAATGAAGAACTGGGACTGCAACTGCGAAGTCTCGGCGGGGGAGGCGTGGGACGCTACCTCAAGCAGACCAACAACTGGATCCTGAAGGTGACGGGGGGCATGGGCGTGATGCGAGAGCGCTTTGACGACGCGGATTCAGCCCAGGTCAACGTGGAAGGTCTGACCGCCTTGAATCTCGATTTTTTCGTTTCGAAGGCAACAAGCAGGACATCTCGGCCAATGTTTATTTCTGGCCCAGCCTCACCGACTTCGGGAGAGTTCGGCTCGACTTCGACGCCACCCTCCGCTACAAGATCTTCAAAGACTTCACCTGGGGTTTCAGCTTCTGGAATAACTTTGACAGCCAGCCTGCGACTGATGCAGGGAAGAACGATTTCGGTCTTAGTTCCACGATCGGATACAAGTTCTGACCCGTGATTCTCTTGAGTAGCCCGGCCGCGCTGGCCGGGGAGATCGAGGAGCTGGAAGCAAGCCTCGAGTGATTCACGAAGAAAGAAGGGATCATCCCAAGCTCCTTCGCGGCATCAAGCTGGTCTTCGCGGATGGTTTGGGCGTGGATGATCGTCGTCCGGCGGTCCTCGCCGGGAAATGCCCTCTCGGCCTCACGCACCGCCGTGATCAACATGTCGGTGGCGGCGTCGCCATTGGTATGCGTCAAGATCGGCCAGCCATTCTCGTACAATTTTCTAACCCACTCATTGGCGCCTTCTTGCGAGTCAAAAAAGGAATAGCCGCGGTAGTTCCCTCCCTAGGCCGTGGGCTTCTTGTGCTCGTCTAGATCAACATCGTCTCCCACCAAGAGCCCTTCGGTCTATTCGGCAGTGGCGCGGTGTTCGCTGCTGCCCGGCAGCGAGGACGTCACGACCGGTTCGTAGATGGGCCCTCTTTCCCCCGAGCTGAAGCAGAGGCTTTACGAAGAACAGATTCCACAGTCTATTATCGGGGCCAAAACTGTTGGATGATCTGGTAAAACTCCGCGGGCTGCTCATACCACATGAAATGCCCGGCTTCTTCGATGACTTCGGCGTGAGCAATGGCTTGTTGGATCTTCTCGTTGCCAACGAACCGCACAGGGCGATCCGTAACACGCCTGGACACGTCCGAGCTCGCCGCACGAATTTCAGAACTTCCGTCAATGTTCGGAGGTTTGCTCGACTAACTTGAAACGCTTACTGAAGACCTCGTCCGACTGTCGTAGCAGCCGCAGCTCGCCATCCGGGATCAAGGACTCCGGCTTTTGGAGTCTTGTCAGGATCATCTTTTCTGTGCGGTCTCGCTGGGTTGTTCGCGTGACAACTTGGCCGAGCGGATCGATGACGAGCGCGCCGCTGGAATATTGAAGCGTTCGATCGGGTTGCTCGGTGTCTTCGGCGGAATTGTTCACAAGCATGTAAGCGCGGGCATAGACCGCCCGGGGAACGAAGTAGACCGTTTTGCTACGCGTCCACTCTTCCGCTTCGCGCCCCAAGTTGCCGACAGTGTTTCCGTGTGGATGGTGAATGATGTCCACGTGCGCCTTTTTCATCGCTTCAATCGTGTCTTGGTGGCGTCCGTCGAGGCAGATCAGTATGCCGAAGCGAAAGCCGTCAATGTTCCATGTCGGAAACGACTCGCCTGGCGCGAAACCGCATGCTTGTTCGCCGCTCGTGGGGTGGAACTTCCGATACTTGCCCAAGTAGCCGTCGGGACCAACGAGCACTTGGGCGATGTGATACTGCTTGCCGTCGCGCTCGGCCATGCCCGCGGAAATGAAAACATCCAAACGCCTGGCGATCGCCTCAAGCCGCTTTGTCGTCGGGCCAGGGATTGATTCAGCGGATTTCAACACATCTTTATGTGTTGAATAGCTGACCAACGCCAATTCGGGGAAGCAAATCAAGCGAGCGCCCTGGGCTTGTGCCTGTTCGATCAATTTCATGAAATGAGCGAGATTCGCGTCCACGTCGCCAAACACGCATCGCGGCGAAACGACGGCAACCGTCAGTGTGGGCGCGTCGCTTGACTGCTTTGCTTCGACCGCGACGTCTTGTGCCGTAACCGAAAACGGCAACAGAAACAAAAACACAAGCGAAACAGATGGAAATGTCTTCATGGCAATATTCCTCAAGTCATTGCAGACTCAGCCGCGAAAGAAATGCTGTGCCTATGCCGCAAGTGTAACAGGCGTTTGTCGTTACCGACAGATTTCCGAAGACGCGTTAACAGGACTCGGTTGAATCAGATGCATGCATCTGTTAGCATCATTATTCATGATTCAGAGAACGACTGTTGCGGCGGATGCAGACGTGTTGGATACGCTCAGGAGAGAGGCTAAGCGCCGTGGCGTTTCGTTCGCAGCGCTCGCTGGCGGGATCCTCGCAGACAAGGCAGTCGAGCTTCGGCAGGCGCGGCGCCCTCGCCTTGGTGTCGGAAGGTCCGGTTCCGGGATTTCTCAACAAAGCGTTGATCGAGAGGATCTGCCGGCGGCGCAGTGATGGCTCTCGTCCTGGACACCGGCCCGATTCTCGCTCTGCTGGACGCAGACGACCCTGCACACCTCAGATGCGTCTCCCTGCTTGATGAAATAGATGAACCTCTCGTCGTCGTTGCGCCCACCCTGGTCGAGGTGGACTACTGGATTCGCAAACGGCTCCAAGCTGAAGTATGGTCCATCTTTATCGAGGACATAGTGGCTGGTGCCTATCACCTGGAAGATCTGGCTTCTGAAGACCTGATCCGTGTGGCAGAACTCGAAGCCGACTATACCGATCTCGACCTCGGCATGGTCGACGCAGCGGTGATCGCCATTTGCGAAAAAATGGGTGAAGAGAAAGTCGCGACGCTCGATCAGAGACACTTCCGCGCTGTCCGACCCAAACACTGCGACTACCTAAGGCTTCTTCCAAAGTGACCCGTGGGAGTTGGCCCACTTCGAAGTTCGAACTGTGAAGTACGAAGTGCGAATGACGAATGACGAAGTGCGAATTAACCCGACCCTTCGCAGCAGACACCGTTTTCGAATGTCGCGCGAGTTTCACCACGGGTTGCTATAATTCCGGCATCGAAGCGAAGACGAACTGCACACTGTCATCTCAGTGCTGATCGATGAGATCTCTCATTTTCTTCTACTGTCGGGCAGCGGGTGTGTTCCTGTTTCTGTGGACCCTCTCGGGCTGCTCCCCCGAGCCGACCAGCCGTCCGCCTCGGCCCCCGCTCCCAATTCCGGCCGGTGCACAGGTACTTGAGACCGATGGCCGGGTCGGCGGACAACTCAACTACAGCCTGTCTGGAGAACCCAGCAGTTTCAATTTTGCCACGTCGCAGGACAACAGAACTCACCTTGTCACCTATCTGATCACGGGAACCCTGCTGGAGTTCGATTTCGAACAACTGACCGTCGGGCCCGGGGTGGCCAGGAAATGGTCTCTCTCGCCGGATTCCAGAACGATCCGGGTCGAGTTGAGAGAGGGGCTGCGTTTCTCGGACGGTCGAGCCGTGACGGCAGAGGATGTGATCTTCACTCTGGACCGCCTCTTTCAGGACGGTTCTCAGACCACCCTCGCTGCCTCGCTGCGGATTGAAGGGCAACCCCTGGACTACCGCCGGATCAACGACTCGAGTGTGGAAATCACCTTCCCACAGAAGTTCGCCGCCGCCGAGTATGCTTTGACATACATTCCGGTCTTTCCCGCACACCTGATGAGCCAACAGGACCGAAAGCTGGAGGACTACTGGACCCTGGACGTGGATCCTTCCAGCATGGCTGGGTTGGGCCCATTCGTGATTGCCGAGCATCATTCCGCCCGGAAGACGATCCTGCGCTACAACCCCCACTATTGGAAGGTGGACAAACTGGGTCAGCGACTCCCCTACCTGGATGAGATTGTCATCCACTATATCCCACAGCGCGACACCCAGATCCTGAGGCTGGAAGCCGGAGAGCTGAACTTGTTGGATGCGCAGGGCCGGCCCAGTGACTGGACTCGACTCGAAGGCAAGGGATTTCAACTTCTGGATGCGGGACCTTCTATGCAGTTGAAGTTCTTGTGGTTCAATCAGAACCCCGGAGCCCCAAACCTGTCACCCTCCAAGAGGAGCTGGTTTGCCAATACTGACTTCCGTCGGGCGGTCAGCCTGGCAATCAGCCGGCGGGCCATTGTCGAAACTGTGTTCCAGGGGCGGGCTGAAGAGGCCTGGAGCCTGATGCCGTCTTCCATTCGGACCTGGCATGCACCTTCCGTTCGGAAATATCCTTACGATCCTGCTCAGGCCCGACGACTGTTGATGGAAGCCGGGTTCTCCTGGATCGAGGAAGGAGGTAGAACTCGGCTGGTTGACGCCGGAAGGCGCCCGGTCCAGTTCGAGATATTCTGCCGATCGGACCAGCAGTGGGGTCGTATCGCCGCAATTGTTCAACAGGACCTGGAGCGGTTGGGAATGGAGGTAGCGGTAAGGCAGGAAGAGTTTCGGGCTCTCATATCCAGAGTCATGAGGAGTCACGACTACGAAGCCGCCATTATGGGCATTGCCATCCCTTATGAGCCTGTCGAGCATCAGAACGTCCTCTTGTCCTCCTCGCCGATGCACTTCTGGAATCCTGCCCAGGAATCCCCCGCGACCGAGTGGGAGGCTGAGGTCGACCGTCTTCTTCTGGAGCAGATCACTACGCTCGAACTGGAAGAGAGGCAGCTTCTATTCACGCGGATTCAGGAGATACTGGCCGAAGAGGTCCCACTTGTGCCGCTTGTCAATCAGAACATTCTGGTGGTTGCGAGTCCGGCGATTCAGGGCCTCAAGCCGGTCCCCCTCCCTCCACTTACTCTATGGAACGCCTGGGAGCTTTCGTTTTGACGACTCGAACGTGGCTGGGAATGACGGCTCTGGCGATGGCCCTGACCAGCCGCCAATCCTTTGTCTCTCTTTGGTACAAGAACCTGGGCTGGTGCTATCCGTCGGTGCTGGGTGCCCTGCTCGGGGCCTTCGGATACCTCATCTTCAGTGGTCTTGCTTGATTCGCTAGTCGTCAAGTTCCCTCCTGCCTCTGTTCAGAATGGCCGAGGTCGCCGTGCTCCGGAATGCAGTTAGGCCGACCTCCCTACAAATTCGTTAAGATCTACAAGCAAACGAGGATTTTTTCCTGACCGACAGGAGCGCACTGACGTTGATGACTCGAACACTCGTCGCATCGATCTGTTTTCTTTTCGTTCTCCACGCGGCTGCCGCCCGGGAGGGGATTCACTGGCCGCAGTTTCGGGGCCCCGGGAGCAGTGGCGTGCAGGAGGGTTTCTCTACGCCCGTAGGCTGGAATGTAGAAGAGGGAAAGAACGTCGCCTGGAAGACCCCCATTCCGGGTCTGGGTCACTCCAGTCCAGTGATCTGGGGTGATCGGGTCTACGTCACGACTGCCGTGAGCAGTCAGGCCAACGTGGACCTGAAGGTGGGTCTTTACGGAGACATCTCCGCCTCACCGGATGAGAGCGTCCACGCCTGGAAGGTGTATTGTCTCGACAAGAACACGGGCCGAATCCTGTGGGATCGGACCGCTCATGAGGGAGTTCCCCGGATCCAGCGCCACACCAAGGCCACCCATGCCAATTCCACTCCAGCGGTTGATGGCAGACATGTCGTTGTCTTCTTTGGGTCAGAGGGACTTTACTGCTACGACACGGACGGGAACCTGAAGTGGAAGAAGGATTTCGGGATCCTGGATTCAGGCTTCTTCCGTGTGCCCACGGCTCAGTGGGGATTCGCCAGCTCCCCCGTCATCCACAAGGGCCGCGTTTACATCCAGTGCGACGTCCAGAAGGATTCCTTTCTGGCCGTCTTTGATGTCGAGAATGGAGAAGAGATCTGGCGTGTTGCCCGCCACGACGTTCCCACCTGGAGCACGCCTGCTCTGATCCAGAACGGTGACCGTACCGACCTGATCGTCAACGGGTGGAGGCATATCGGAGGCTACGATGCCGCTACCGGAAAGGAGTTGTGGAGGATGACGGGAGGGGGCGACATACCGGTTCCGACTCCAGTCACGGGTCACGGGTTGATTTTCATCACCAATGCTCATGGCAGCATGGCACCGATCTATGCGATCCGCCCCAGTGCCCGCGGTGACATCTCCTTGACTGACAACGAGACTGCGAACACTCACATTGCCTGGAGCATCGGGCGGGGCGGAGCCTACATGCAGACACCTCTGATCTACGGAGACTATCTCTACAACTGCCGCGGCAATGGAGTCTTGACGGTCTATGACGCGAGCACCGGGAACATCGCGTACGGTCCTCATCGGGTAGGAGGCAGCGCTTACACGGCCTCAGCCGTAGCGGCCGACGGCAAAATCTACTACACGAGCGAGAGCGGTGACGTGACCGTCCTGCGCCACGGTGACAGCTTCGAGAAAGTGGCCGAGAATCCGCTGGGGGAAGTCACGCTGGCCTCTCCTGGGGTGTCCGAGGGGCGGCTCTACTTTCGCACGAAGGGACACCTGGTCGCGGTGGGGAAATAGGTTCCGGGATCGCTCTTTACATAGCAGATGGGAAAGAGACAAACCCGACGATGGGTCCCTACAATCGCCGTCTGGGCGAAGGGGAAGGCCGGGGCGAGCAAGAACGAGTGATCGCCCAGGTCACGAGGAGTCTAGGCAATGCTTTCGAAGCTTGGCACTCTGTTGCTGAAAATGAATGACACAGTAAACCTACTAAGGTACGTCCTCATCCAACCCAGTCAGCGCCGCCAGATGCAGACCTTGCACTCTCTGAAAATGGCCCCGGTTCCGCGTCAGGAGCATCGCCTTGCGCGAGAGGCAGATTCCCGCGATGAGGTAGTCCGCCATACCGATGCCTTCGCCTCTCGACTCGAGCCGGTGCCGAATGGCAGCGGCAATCCGGGTGGCGTCTGGCCCCAGTGGAAGAATCTTCATTGCGCCCAGTAGATTCTCAATTGTGGTCCTCTGAGCTGATCGCCGAGCGCCTGAGAGGAGTTCGAAGACGGTAATAACCGTGGTCGCCAGGTGTCCGGTAGAAAGCTCCAGGTCGATTCGACTCCGCGTCGGCTCCGTTCCCCTCAGGGAGTCAATCATCACGTCAGTGTCAGCGACGATCATCGCCAGCGCTCCCTCAACACTCGCGCCGACTCGCGTAACGATTCTGCTTCCTCCTGGCTGAACGAGCCCAGCGTGGCGCGAGCCGCAGCTACACGTTCCCGGCGAGCCTGGTTCTCCCTGAGATAGAGCTCAAGCGCTTCCTGAACCAACCTCGAGAATCCTTTCTCACCCCGCTCGGCAGCCAGTTCGAGAAGGCGAGCCCGCTGTTTGTCGGGTATCTCAACCGTCGTTCTCACGAGCTCCATAATAACATGCACGCACATGCATGTCACGAAGTCTATCCAATCGGTGGCGTGGACTGTTCGTGCCCAACAACACGTCATTGGGGGCGTCCAGGGGTGTGCCGGTAGCTGTGCCACCCTAGCCGTCACTATTGATCCCTGTTCATTGAAATCTATTGAAACTATTGAAGCAAACGGCAAGTTCTTAATAGTCAAATGAATCCGCAAGCGGCACCGCCGATAAGACAAGCAAGCTTCCATCTTCGTGCCTGAGAAATAGGGAGCGACGACGTGGTACCTTAGTACTCACTTTCACCCTCTTCAGGAGTTCGTGCCCAGGCGGCAAGGGAAGGAAAAAGAATTGTCCAGAGAAGAGCAATACGACGGGCTCAAAGAATTTGAAGTGACTGATTCCGGGCCGTTCAAGGTGTCTCTCCAGAAAAGCCGTGGGAAGGGGGAGAAGGAAAAGCGAGCCGCCAGGTTGACACACGAGAAACTGGGGAATACGGACGATTCCGTCCGCATTTACATGCGGGAAATGGGGACGGTGCCACTTCTGAATCGGGAAACGGAGGTTGAAGTCGCCAAGCGTATAGAAAGAGCACAGATGAATGTGCTCAAAGCTGTCTCACGTTGTCCGCTCGCTGTGAGGGAGCTTCTGGGTTACGGGAGGGATCTTGGTGAGGGCATGCTTCCTCTCACCAGGCTGGTCAACTTCAAGAAAGAAGAACAGACCGAGGAGAACCTTGCAGCCCGCCATTCAGAGGTGTGCGGCCGAATTGCGGAGATGGGGGAATTGCAAGCGAAGGTTGCCCAGGTTCGCCGCAGGCTGCGCCGGAGCAGGCCAGATTCGCCCCGCTACAAACCATACCTTTCTCAACTGGCCCGTTACCGGATTGTCATCTCCCGACACATCCGCAGTTTGAATCTGACGTTGGCTACCCAAGAAAAGCTGGTGAGTGTGATTCGAACCACCCTCGAGCGGATGGTGGCATTGGAGCGGGAAGGGGAACAACTGAAGAAATTGCAGATGTCTTCCCTGGCAGCGGAGAAAGTCGGGACAGTGAAGGACCGGCTTCGGCAACTTGAAAAGGAGATGAAAGAAATGGGCGACGAGAGTCAAGCCAGCCCGGGGGAACTCAAGCATACTCTCTCGACCATCAAGCAGTTTGAACTGGAAGAGGACATTGCCAAGAAGGAACTGGCGGAAGCCAATCTCCGACTGGTGGTTACGATTGCCAAGAAATACACCAGCCGGGGTGTGCCGTTTTTGGATCTGATCCAGGAAGGCAACATCGGCTTGATGAAGGCAGTGGATAAGTTCGAGTATCGACGAGGCTACAAGTTCTCCACCTATGCACACTGGTGGATTCGTCAGGCGATTACCCGAGCGATAGCCGATCAGTCACGCACCATTCGCCTGCCGGCACATATGACGGAGCGGGTGAACAAGCTGATCTGGACTTCTCGAGCCCTGCTCCAGGAAAAGGGCCGGGAGCCCACGTTGGAAGAGATCGCTGCCGAGACTGGGATTCCTGTCAAGCAGGTTCGGCAAGCATTGAAGGTGGCGCAGCAGACGATTTCGCTGGAAACTCCAATCGGCGAAGAACAAGACAGGCAATTGGGAGAGCTCCTGGAAGATTGCCGGGCAGTCTCACCGGCAGACCTGGCGATCCATCTTAATCTGAAGGAGCAAACGGCGGCAGTGCTGCAAAACCTCCCGCCCCGCGAAGAGCAGATTCTTCGCATGCGTTTCGGAATTGACGACGGCAGGCGCTGCACCCTGGGGGAGGTCGGTCAGCGCTTTTCGGTCACACGGGAGCGCATCCGTCAGATTGAAGCGCAGGCGCTGCGCAAACTGCGGCATTTGTCGCGAGGCAAGAACCGAAAGACCGTTCTGAATGCAGCAGGTGGGAACTCTCAGGCTCAGTCTTGAGTACAGGTGGGGTCTATCAGGCATTGACCAAATTCACCTGGACAACCCAGGGATCGGTGCCCACAGGGATAAGCCTGATGGCCCGCTCCGCCGAGAAAGCGGTGCATGACTGAGGCTGTCGTTCGATCGGTTGGCGTAAGGCACAGATCTGTATCTTGGACGGTGGGTGCGGCCTCCATCGTGGCGGCGCTGTGGGCATGCGGCGTGGGCGAGAGATCCGAAACCTTCGAGTTCTCGAATGATCGTGCCGTCCTTTCCCGGCCAGCCGAACGCGTGGCGGTCAGCGGACTCCGCTTCCCACCCAGTAATCCGGCCCGACTCAAGCTCCAGCCTGTTCGCGTATTTCCCGACCTGGCCGTTGAGAATCTCGTCATGCTGACCTGTGCACCCGATCAAAGCGGGCGATTCTTCATCCTGGAGAGGGGGGGCTGATACGCATTCTCCGCGCCGGAGAGAGCGGATCAACCGCTCCCGCTTTCCTCGACCTTCAAAAAAAAGTCTGGAGCAAGGGTGGCAGCGGGCTGCTCGGAATGGCCTTCGATCCTCGCTTCGAAGAAGAACCGGACATTCTATGTTCACTACACAACCGACAAACCGCGCACGCTCGTTATCAGCGCCTTCCAAACGTTCGCGGATCGTCCTGACCGCGCAGATCCGAGCAGCGAATGGGTGCTGATCCAACTCGAAAAAACCCATCATTCGCACAACGGCGGCATGCTGGCGTTCGGGCCCGACGGGATGCTCTACATCGCCATTGGGGATGCGTTCAAGCACCCGGCATGGTTCAACCACGCTCAGGATCTGACCTCGCTGTTTGGAAAAATTCTGAGGATCGATCCCTCGACAGGCTCGCCCTACGGTATTCCGCCGGACAACCCGTTTGTCGGGAAAGACGGAACCCGGCCGGAAATCTGGGCCTATGGCTTCCGCCAGCCCTGGCGCTTCAGTTTCGATCGCGAAACTGGTGACTTGTGGTTGAGAGAGGTGGGGCGGGACGACTACGAAGAGATCAACCTCATCGAGCGCGGAGGGAACTACGGCTGGAGCGCATACGAGGGAACTGAGGAGCACAGGAATCGAGATCACATTCCGTTCGAGAAAACGGTAGCGCCCGTTCTCTCGATCCCGCACGCAACGGCCCGCGCCGTCATCGGCGGCTATGTCTATCGGGGCAGCCGGCTGCCCTCGATACGGGGTTCATACATTTATGGGGACGCCGCCAGCGGAACGATTTGGTCCCTTCGGCAGGAGCAGGGCCGGATGGTCAGCCAGACAGAGGTCTCGTTCGTCGAGGGGGTGGCATCGTTTGCCGAGGATCGCCTGGGGAATCTCTACGCCGTGAGCCTCCCCGGCAGAATCTATCGGTTCGATGAAGCAAACTCCACTCCATTCCCTCAACAGTTGTCCGCAACCGGCTTGTTCCGTGACGTCGAATCCCTCGAACCATCCGACGGTCTCATCCCCTACGATGTGGTCTCTCCTCTGTGGTCGGACGGTGCACGAAAACGGCGCTGGATCGCTCTACCGGGTGAGACCAAGATCGGATTCAAGCGCGCCTGGGCCTGGGACTTTCCACAGGGCACCGTGTTGGTCAAGCACTTCGAGATGATGCTCCAACCGCAGGGCCCGCCGCGAAGGCTCGAGACGCGAGTCTTGATTCACGAGACGACCGGATGGGCAGGTTACACCTACCAATGGAACGAGCAACAGACCGACGCGGACTTGTTGACCTCGAGCGATTCTGAACAATTGACGATCGGCGGGACCGACGGCGAATTGAGGAAGGTCAACTACCTCTACCCTGGACCCGGCGACTGCATGCGCTGCCACACGGAATCAGCGGGTTGGATCCTTGGGGTGCGCACCAACCAGATCAATTTTGTGGCTGCCTATGATCATGGTCCTGCCAACCAATTGTCGGTCCTGAACGAATTGGGCCTGTTTGGGGAGCGGATCCAGGATCTGGCGGACGTGCCGCCGGCCATGGTCGACCCGAGCAATCAAGAGGCGCCGATCCGAGATCGCGCGCGGGCTTACCTGGCGGCCAACTGCTCCAACTGCCACCGAGGAGATGCCGTGAATGGGCCGATGGATCTTCGCTACGACGTGCCCATTGAAAAAACTGCAACGATCATTCAGCCCTTGTCAGAGGGCGTCGCGATGATTCGCCATAAGATGTTTCAGTACATCATCACACCGGAGAACAAGGAACTCAGTTTTCTTTTGGCGCGGATGATGTCCCCGTCGTTCAAACACCGCATGCCGCCGGTCGGCTCAACCCGCCCGGACTCCCTGGGAGGACAGATCGTCGGTGCCTGGATCGATCAAGGCGCCCACTGACCCGCCCCGGGGGCCTCCTACACTGTCAGGTTCTTGTGTTGGGAGCTGCTGCTGCTGCGGCTCAGATCCTGCAGGACTCGAACTCATTCGCCAGTTTCTTCAAGGGGTCCAGAAAGTGGAGGGTCTTTTGACCGCCGTCGAACACCAGCCGCTGCGATAGATCAATAGCCAGGCAGGATAATGGCATCAAGATGGCTACTTTCGTGGAGCCCCTTGGGGTAACCTTTAAGGCAGAATGATTAAGAAAGCGATTGAGAATCCCTATGCAATTGCGGTGGCTAGCCTGGCCACCATCGTCCTGGGGATCACCTCCTATCAAAGGATCCCGGCCGACCTGCTGCCCATCTTCGAGACCCCGGGGGTTCAAATTATCACTTTCTACCCCGGCATGCCTCCGGAAGTAATGGAACGCGACATCATGAGCCGTCTGGAGCGGTGGACGGGGCAGTCGGTTGGCATCGAGCATCAAGAGGCTAAGGCGATGCTCGGCGTCTCCATTGTCAAGGACTTTTTCCGCGAAGGGATCTCCCTGGAAACAGCCATGAGCCAGGTCACTTCCTATGCGGTCAGCGACATGTTTTATCTCCCTCCGGGAACCATTCCGCCCATGGTCATGCCTTTTGATCCGACCGCCTCGCTGCCCCTTTGTCTGGTCAGCGTTTCCAGCCCGACCATGAACGAGAAGGAACTCTATGACATCGCCTACTTTGAGCTTCGCAATCGGCTGCAATCCATCCAGGGCGTCATCGCCCCCGCCGTCTACGGGGGCAAGCTGCGTCGAATCCTGGCCTATGTGAAGCGTGGCCAGCTGGAAGCCCGTGGACTGTCTCCGATGGATGTGGTCCGAGCCTTGAAGCAACAGAGCGTTTTCATTCCGGCCGGCAACATGAAGGTCGGCGACTTTGACTTCCAGATCTTTGCCAATTCCATGCCCAGGTACGTGGAAGAGCTGAACGACATGCCGATCGGGATCCGTCAGGGAGCGCCCATCATGATGCGGGATGTAGCGGAGGTCAAGGACTCCAGCCAGATTCAAACCAACGTTGTGCGCATCAACGGTCGCCGCCAGGTCTACATACCCATTTATCGCCAGCCGGGAGCCAATACGATTGAAATCGTCAATGCCATCCGGCGCAATCTGGATCGCATTCTGCAGCGCCTTCGTGAAATGGATCCACGGGCCGGCGATCTGGCCATTGAAGTCGTGCTGGATCAATCTGTTTACGTCCGCAACTCACTCAGCGCACTTCAGTTAGAAGGCCTTTTGGGAGCGACCTTTGCCGCCCTGGTGGTCTTGCTCTTTTTGCGCCAGCTGCGCTCGACGCTGGTGGTTCTGGTCAGTCTGCCTCTGGCTATCCTGGCGGCAATCGGGGGCCTGTTTTTCTCCGGTGCGACCCTCAACGCCATGACCATCGGTGGGCTGGCGCTGGTGATTGGCATTCTGATTGACCAGTCCATCGTCGTTGTGGAGTCCATTGTCAGGCACACCGAGGAAGGGGAGCAGCCTTTCCAGGCAGCACTCAAGGGGGCTGAGGAGGTTGCCATACCGGTCCTGGTTTCAACGGTGACTTTTTGCATCGTGTTCTTTCCGGTCATTTTCCTGTCCGGGATGGCCAGTTACCTGTTTGGTCCGGTTGCGCTAGCTGCGACTCTGGCCATGACCTTCTCATTCTTGTTTTCGATCACGCTGGTGCCTGCTTTCTGTGCCCGCATCCTCAAAGCTCATTCCAAGCCCAGGCAGTCGGGCCACGCGGCGGGTCCGCTGAGCAAAGCCTACGTGTACTTGTTGGGGAAACTTATTGGGGCGCGGTGGGCGGTGGTCCTGGCGGCAGCGTTGCTCTTCGTCTTTTCCTTGCTTGTTCTGCGCCAGACCGGGCGTGAGTTGTTCCCGCAGGTCGATGCCGGGCAGTTCCAGATCTTTGTGCGTCTGCCTTCCGGTACCCGGATTGAAAAGACCGAGGACACCCTGGCTCAAATCGAACAGGTCATCATCGAGGAGATCGGCCTTCCCGACCCCCGGAGCGAAGAGCGTCACCCCGATTCCAACCTGCGCATGCTGATCACCAACATCGGGGTCCTGATGGACTGGCCCGCGGCCTACACCCCGAATACGGGCGCAATGGATGCCTTCGTTCTGGTTCAGCTGAAGAACCATCCCGAAAAGCCCGGAACATTCGAGTCCGTCAGTCGTCTTCGCTCTCAACTCCAGAACCGCTTTCCCAGCGTGGAGTTTTCCTTTGACACCGGCGGGATGCTTTCGTCAGCTCTAAACATGGGTGAACCCGCTCCCATCCACATTCAGGTTTCCGGGAGCAACCTGGACACCTCCCAGCAGATAGCCAGGATTATTGCTGACGAGATGAGAAAGGCCGAAGGAACCACCGACGTTCGCATCGCCCAGCGGATGGACTATCCGATCATTGACATGGAGATCGACCGGATCAAAGCAGCGTATGCCGGGGTGAACGTTGAGGACATCATGAAGAACCTGGTCACCGCCACCAACTCGAGCATCGGTTTCGACCCGGCTTTCTGGATTGATGAGCGCTCGGGCAACCACTACTTTATTGGCGCTCAATATGCGGAGGAGGACCTGGTTTCGCTGGAGACGTTGCTGGATATCCCCATCACCGGCGGAAATGGAGGTCCCCCGGTGTCTCTACGAAATCTGGTGAGCCTCAATCGTAGGACAGGCCCGGCTGTTATCAATCACCGGAACATCACACGGGTCACCGACATCTATGCTTCAGCACAGCCCGGGTACGACATCGGATCTGTAGTCGCTGGCATTCAGGAGCGTCTGCTGGCCTCGCCACAACTGAAGCCAAGCCTGAGGCAATCCGATCGCGGAGAATATTGGGCGCTGACCGGTCCCGACTTCTCCGGCAAGGGCTACGGCTATGTGATGTCCGGTGAGGTGGCCATGATGTACGAAGCCCTGGGCCAGTTTCTGGAAGGATTCCTGCTGGCTGCAGTCCTCGTCTACCTGGTCCTGGTGCTGCAGTTCCGATCATTCGTTGACCCCTTGGTTGTTATGTTGACAGTGCCTCTGGGGCTGATAGGGGTATCGGTTATGCTTCACCTCACCGGAACCTATCTGAGCATCATGGCGGCCATGGGAATGATCATGATGACCGGTCTGGTCGTAGCTTACAGCATCCTGCTGGTGGATTTTGCAAATCGCCGTCGCTCACAGGGGAGTTCTGCCCGTGAAGCCATTCTAGATGCGGCCCGGGTACGACTGCGCCCCATCCTGATGACCTCGCTGGCAGCGATGCTGGCTTTGACACCGATGGCGATCGGAGGTCAGGGTGCCGAGGCAAACGCTCCCCTGGCCAGGGTCATCATCGGAGGGGTTTTCAGTTCGGCAGCTCTTTCACTGCTTGTGGTGCCCTGCCTGTACCTGATTTTCAGAGGCAAGACGGTCACCGCCACTTGAGGCTGGACAAAACGGTTCCCAGGGGTGATCACAAACAGGAGCGAATCGATGATTCTCACCAGAAGCAGGTTGGTTGACGCGGCGTCTGTGCCTCTCCAGACTCTCCTCCTCTGGTTGGTCTTCATCAACTCCTGCAGCGGGCCGCAGATCCCGGAAGCTGTCCCTCTGGAGGATGTCAATTCCTCTTCAAATGATGCTTCGGTCGTTGTGGAGGTGGTCGTGCCACAGCGAGAGGACCTGCTGCGCCAGATCACTCTGCCTGGCACCATCGAGCCCTTCCAACGAGCCAAACTCCACTCCAAGGTGGCTGGCTACCTGGAGTGGATCAGCGTCGACATCGGGGATCGCGTTGCCAAAGGCCAGGTGTTGGCCAAGCTCGAGGTGCCCGAGATGGCTGACCAGTATTCGACGGCGGAGGCTGAACTCGGGATCGTCGAATCCGACCGGATCCACGCAGAGGCTGAGTTGGAAAGAGCGAGAGCCGATCTGGAGCTGAAGAAACTGACGTTTACCAGACTGCAGGGGGTCGCTGCGGAGGAACCGGACATGGTTCCCCTGCAGAGGGTGGATGAGGCCAGAGTTGAATACAGGTTGGCAGAGGCGACGGTAAAAGTGCTCCAAAGCCGCATTCGCCAGGTTGAAAGTCAAATGAAGAGGGCCAGGGCGAGTCTGGAAGGGTTAAAGACACTCATGTCTTACACTGAGATCAAAGCTCCGTTCCGCGGCCTTGTCACTGAACGTCCTGTTGACCCCGGCACCCTGATTCAAATGGCCTCCAGTTCCCAGAATGCCCAGCCGGTCGTCACCATCGCCAGCACCGACGTCCTGCGTGTCTTCGTGCATGTCCCCGAGGCGGAGGTCCCGTTTGTGGAGCAAGGCGATCGCGCCCTCATCAAGGTACCCGCCTTGCCCTCCCACGCTTTCGAAGCCCGCATCACTCGTTTCACCGGAACCCTGAACTCCGCGACACGGACGATGCGTACCGAGATCGACATACCCAACAAGGGAAACATTCTGAAGCCGGGAATGTATGGGGAAGTGACCCTGACACTCGAAGAGCGCTCCCAGGCGATCACGCTTCCAGCCGGGGCCCTCCACACTGAGGGGGAAAAGAAATTCACATACTCGGTGGTTGAGGGTCGCCTTCGAAAAATCGAGGTTGAAACCGGCCTCGATGACGGCATCACGATTGAAATAACCAAAGGGCTGGAGGGAGATGAAACCGTCGTCCTGACCACCCGGGGAGAGCTACAGGAAGGGATGGAAGTCGAAGTACAGAAAGCCCCGGTCAGCGAGTAGAACGAGGAGAACCCATGACCAAGAAAGGCCTGACTTTTCTCATCACACTGGTGTTCATTACTGTGCTCTCGGGAGCCCCTGCGGGCCAGGTCCAACAGCGCCTGAGTCTGGAGCAGGCGATCGAGATGGCTTTAGCCAATCACCCCCATCTGCGGAAGGCTGAACTGGCTGTGACGGGAGGTGAGGCCCGAGTCAAGCACGCGCACTCCGGCTCTTATCCCCAGTTGAACTCAGGGGGGATTGCCAAGCAGGGTCTGTCCGGTTCGGCGGCCGCTTTCGGCCTTGAGGGTCTGGCTAATTCACCCGAGCCCGATGACATGGCGGTCTCGGTCAACGCCTATTACGATGTCCTGGACTTTGGTCGGACCCGACATGAAACGAACGCCCGCATGGGGGAACTGGCTTACCTTCAGCACGAGCTCAGCGCGGTGGAAGCCAAAGTCATCCGCGACGTCCGAAAGGCTTATTTCACGGTACTCAAGGCAGCGCAGCTGGTGGAGGTTGCGGAACAAAATCTGGAGTCCAGAAAACTGAATCTTCGCCAGGCAGAAGCCTTCTTCCGGGCTGGCCTGCGATCCAAAGTCGACGTACATCTGGCTCAAGCCGAGGTTTCGCGGGCCCAACTTCGGCTCACTCAGGCGCACAACGAGCAGGCCGTTTCGCTGGCCGGCCTCAACCATGCAATGGGCAGCGGTGACTCCTCCCTGCAATTTCAACTCGAAGAACCAGACCGGCGTCTGGAGGAGGTGCAGGCTCTCCCAGTCCTGATTGCAGCAGGCCTTGCGAATCGTCCCGAGCTGCGCGCTGTGGAAGCCCAGATTGAAGCCCGTGAGGAGTGGGTCGAGAGAGCAAAGAAGGAGCGCTATCCCAGGATCATGGCCGCTTTCAGCGGCGGTTGGACGCGCTTCGCCGAGTTGTCTCTCTCAAATCTCCTTTTCGGAGGCTTCGCTATCAAGCTGCCGGTCTTCGCCGGCGGGCAACTCAAGGCTTCCATCCAGGAAAAGGAACAGGCCCAACAGCAGGCGATAGCAACAAGGAATCAACTTCTCCAGGATATTCCGCTCCAGATCACTACCGTCTACCATCAACTCGCCAACTCGACGGAAGCGGTAAGAACGTTCGAACAGGTGAAAGTGCATGCCGATGATGCACTTCGCCTGGCCCGAGCCCGCTACCGAATGGAACTCGCCGACCAGGTCGAGCTGGCCCTGGCCCAGGCCTCGCAGGCTGAGGCCGAGAGCCAATACTTCAGTGCTCTTTACGACTACCAGATTCAGACGGCGGAGCTGCTCTACACAACCGGCCGGACTTATTGAAGAAAAGCACGCCGAATCGTGCGGGTCGGCTCATTGTTGAGACAAGGTTGCAGTTTCAGGGCAAGACAACCGCTGGAATTCCAGCATAGTAGCGACACCTGATGACTTTTGAGATTGGGTTTCTTTTCTTGATTCTGGCCGTCATGGTCACCCTTTTCTTGACCGAAAAGATTCCGGTGGATCTGACGGCGTTTCTGGGACTGATTGTCCTGATCTTCAGTGGTTTTGTGAAGGCCGACGAAGCCTTCACGGGGTTTGCGTCTTCGGCTGTCATCACCATGCTTTCGATCTTCATAGTCAGCGCCTCACTCCTGCACACGGGCATCGCAGATATGGTTGGTACACGTATTCATGCCTGGGTGGGTAGCCATGAAGTTCGTCTCATCGTCACCATCATGCTGGTCTCCGGAGTCTTGTCGGCCTTTATGAACAACATTGCCGCTGCAGCCGTATTGATGCCTACGGTGGCCAGTCTGGCCCGTCGCGCCGGCCTTTCTCCCTCGCGCCTTCTCATGCCCCTTTCTTTCGGTGCCATCCTGGGTGGCACAACAACCCTGGTGGGAACTCCCCCCAACATCCTGGTTGGAGCCCTGATGGAAGCTCGGGGAATGAAGTCCTTTGAGCTCTTCGATTTTGCGCCAATGGGCATAACCCTGCTCGTTCTGGGCATCCTCTTCATGGCGACCATCGGGCGAAAACTGCTGCCAAGACGCGAGATGTCCCCGTCGCCTTCGGCCACCACCGACCTGGCTGACGTCTATCACCTGGATGAAAGGATTTTTTCCATACGTATTCCCAGCGACTCCGGCCTGGACGGCACGACTCTGGAGGAGGCTCGCCTCGGCACAGCACTCGGTGTTCAGGTGGTTGCTATTTTGCGGAATGGTCGCAAGGAACTGGCACCCAGACCAACCACAGTGCTGCACTCGGGGGACATCCTGCTGGTGGAAGGTCAATTGTCGGATCTACAGCAGATCCTCAAAGTTCAGGGCAGCGAGATCAAGAAGGCCAGGATAAGCCAGTTGCCACGGCCCACCCGTGGATTCAGTGCCATCCGCCTCCAGGTCGGCGACGATTCCACATTCCGACGCAAGAGTTTGAAGCAGTTGGATTTCCGGGGTCAATATGACGCAATTGTGATGGCCATCCAGCGAGGCTCCCAGCTGCTGCGCGATAGTCTGGGCGAAGAGATTCTGGCAACCGGGGATGAGCTGGTGCTGATTGGAGCCAGAGAGGCACTGGATCAACTGGGCTCGCACCCTGGACTCATCGTTCTTGAAAGCGGTCTGACAACCCTCCGACAGCTTCAGCAACACCTCTTTCTGATCAGGGTTCACCCGGGCTCGCCCCTGGCGGGGGCTACCCTGGGTGCGAGCCGGATCGGGGAACTGATTGGACTCACGGTCGGGGGCATTGTCAGGGAAGGGGAGACTCGTCCTGCAGTTTCCCCGGACGAAGTCATCCGAGGCGGAGACAATCTGCTGGTCGCGGGAGAATCAGACAGGATCGCCAGCCTCCTGGAGTTAGGTGACATCCAGTTCGATTCCGAGGTGGACGCCTCAGAGCTGGGATCGGACGTGGCTCTGGTGGAGGCGTCGCTGGCACCTCGTTGTTCTTTGATCGGAAAGACTCTGGGACAAGTCTCGTTTCGGCAGCGCTATGGACTGCAGGTCCTAGCCGTGTGGCGCGAAGGGGCTCCCCGTCGATCCAGGTTGGCCAGCCTGAAACTGACCTTTGGTGACGCTCTATTGCTGCAGGGGTCGCCTGAGCGAATGCGCATGCTTGCCGCAGACCCTGACTTCCTGGTTCTCTCCCAAACCGTTCAGGCTGTACGCAGGATGAGTAAAGCCCCCTTTGCAGTTGGTTCCCTGTTACTGATGGTCGGGTTGGTGACGGCCGACATCCAACCGATCCATGTGGCGGCTTTCACAGCAGCTTCCCTGGTTGTTCTCTCAGGCGCACTCACCATGAAGGAGGCCTACAGCAGCATTGAATGGAGGGTGATCTTCCTGGTTGCGGCCATTCTGCCGGTGGGCATCGCTATGGAACGAACCGGAGCGGCCCTGTGGCTGGCTGATACCGTCGTTTCCACGGCGGGTCCCCTTGGACCTCACATGGTTCTGGGAATGCTGGTGGTGCTTTCGAGCCTGTTGAGTCAAGGTCTGGACGGGGCCCCTACAGTCGTGCTCCTGACGCCGGTCGTTCTAAGGACGGCTGATGGACTCGGCCTCAGTCCCTATCCAATGATGATGGGAGTTGCGTTGGCTGCATCAGCAGCCTTCATGACACCCTTCAGCCACAAAGCGAACTTACTGGTGATGGGTGCCGGCGGCTATCGCTCCGTGGACTACCTCAAGGTAGGCACTCCTTTGACGATTGTGTTCCTCGTCCTGCTGGTTTTCATGGTGCCCCTGTTTTTCCCGTTCTAGGTAGTCTTTCTTTCATAGCTTCCGTCAAACAGCGTTTGCCAGTTTCTGCCGTCCAGGGACATCTCCATGCGCGAGGTCATCTGGCTCTCTTCGGACAGATCGTGCATCAGCCTTGCGTGCATGCCGGGTCCGCCGTGAGCAACCGTGAGGACGTTTCCATCAAAAGCGCCCTTGAAGACCTCCGGGGGAGAGCCCATGCAATCAAACCAATGAAGGACGTAGCATCCTTCTTTAGGGTCATAGGTCAAGACGCTGTGCCCCTCAAAAGTGACGACGCCAGAGCGCTCTTGCTGGTAGTCAGAGATCACGGCAAAGCCATTCAGAGCCAGGCGGCTGTTGGTCCGACCGGTAGCGGTGCCCCCCTTGGGAGCCCATTGCGAGGGATGCATGATCTCAATGCCCTCCCACTCACCAACCAGGCGGCGGAACTTCAGGTGATGATCTGTCGGTTTCGGCATATCCATGGTCGTGTCCTCCCTGGCCGACTCTAGTGGTGGAAGTCCCACGGGTCGCGTTGCGGGCGCCGTGAGTGCAGATACAAGCGACCCGACTCAGACCATACTTTAGCATCGTCGAGGAGGGCAACAAAGCAGATGGGCCTGCGCCGGCCGTAACCCGAAGGGCGCCAGTGTGGTTCGATGTCCGACCAGGTCTTCGACAACCTGCGCGTTGATGTAGTAGCTTCTGCCACTCTGGCTTCCGGTCTGGTAAACGATGTCTTCGGTGACGGCGACACAGGAAACGCAGTGAGCAAAGCGAACAAACTTTACCGTATTTATGGAAGGGAGTACCCTTAGGACAATTCAAAGGTAGCACAACTCAGGAGTGGAGCGATGAAATACGTCAGGGATGTACTTGAGAAGAAAGGCGATGACATTTGGTCTGTTGCTCCGGACACCCCGGTCTACAAAGCCCTTCAGTTGATGGCCGAGCGGAACTGTGGGGCCGTACTGGTACTCCATCAGGAGGCACTGGTGGGTATTCTGTCAGAGCGGGACTATGCTCGGAAGGTCATCCTCAAGGGTAAGTCTTCCAAGAACACGCCGGTTGAGGAAATCATGAGTCAGAGGGTTGTTTGTATTCAACCCGATAACACGATCGATGAGTGTATGGCGCTGATGACCGATAAGCGCATTCGACATTTACCCGTGCTGAAAGACGAAGAGAGACTGGTTGGCCTGATCTCGATCGGGGACGTGGTCAAAGAGGTGATCTCGGAGCAGGAGTTCATCATCAACCAGCTGGAAAGCTACATCAAAGGCTTCCCCGTAATGCGCCTGCAGTAGTACTCGCTTTCCATGAATACGAAACGTTACCGTACTCATGAAAGGAAGTACTAGTGCATCTCGGGCTAGCTCCTATCAGCGTTCCATGAGATCATGACCAGCGCTTTCATGACCGTGAACCCGAAGGCCGTGCTGACAACCGCATCATGTCCGATTCAAAACTGCACAATCCGAGGGCTACATGACCCTTCTTACAGCACAAGCAGCACAAGCCGCCTTCTATTACATGGCGGCGGCTAGCGTCGCGAGCGCGCTCCTGGCCGTGACGCGGAAAAACCCCGTCCACAGCATGCTCTGGGTGCTGGCGCTCTTTCTGCACGTGGCTGGCATCTTCCTGTTGCTGGGCGCGGAATTCCTGGCAGCCGTACAGGTCATCGTGTACGCGGGCGCCATCCTGATCTTCTACCTCTTTGTCCTGATGCTGTTAGACCTGCCGGGTGAGGTGGCTGGGCCCCGGTTCGGCGCCCATTGGCCCTGGGCCGCTGCCGGGGGCCTCGGATTCGTGGCCCTGGCCTGGCTCGCCCTGGTCGGGACCTTCGACCCGGTTGCAGCCGGGGTCGCACCGGCTGCAACGCGTGGCCCAGGCGAAGGTCCACCTCTGGGGAGCCTTTCGGAAGTGGGCATGGCGCTCTTCGGTCCCTTCGTGCTGCCCTTTGAAATAGCCTCGCTGATCCTCCTGGCCGCCATCGTGGGCGCGGTCGTGCTCGCCCGCAGGAGGGCAGAACCATGATCGTCCCCGTGGGCGTGGTCCTGGCCCTGAGCGCTGTCCTCTTCGGGATCGGAGTGTTCGGCTTCCTGGCCCGGCGCAACCTGATCCTGATGCTGGTCTCGATCGAAGTCATGCTCAATGCCGTCAACCTCAGCCTGGCCGGATTCAGCCAGCACCTCGATGATCCGCGCGGCCAGGTCCTGGCCCTTTTCGTGATCGCCGTGGCAGCGGCGGAGGTAGGGGTCGGTCTGGGGCTCGTGATCGCCCTGAACCGGAACAAGCCAGGGGCCAGGGTGACAGACCTGACCGAGCTCAAATGGTGACAGCGGTGGAGACGGTATCTTGATGTCGGTCACGCCCCTGCTCACCGTCCTTGTCTCGGCCCTGGGTGCGCTCCTCATCGCCTGCACGGGTCAGCGTCGGGCCAATCTGAGAGAGTTCTGGTCCGTTGCAGCCGGTGTCTCGATGTTCGCCCTGGTAGCCAGCATGATCCCAGAGGTTCTGGCAGGCGGCACGCCGGAATGCGTGCTCTTCCGGCTCCTCCCGGGCATCGAACTCGCTTTTCGGGTGGATGCCTTCGGTCTCCTCTTTGCCGCGGGGGCGTCGCTCCTGTGGATCCTGACCTCGTTCTACTCGATCGGCTACATGCGTTCTCTCAAGGAGCACGCTCAAACCCGTTACTTTGCCTGCTTCGCTCTGGCCCTCTCCGCCACCGTGGGGGTGGCCTTCTCGGCCAACCTGTTCACTCTGTTTCTGTTTTATGAGGCATTGACCCTGGTCACTTATCCCCTGGTGGGTCACAAGGAGACGGCCGAAGCCAGGGCAGGCGCCCGCAAGTACATCATCTATCTTCTGGGCGCCGCCAAAGTGCTTCTCGTTGCCGCCATCATCCTGACCTACAATGTGGCCGGAACCCTGGAATTTCGCCAAGGCGGGATCCTGCCGGTTGAGCAGATCACGTCACAGCCCCTGCTTCTTTACCTGATCTTCGCGCTGTTCCTGTTCGGATTCGCCAAGAATGCGCTCGTGCCCCTGCACAGCTGGCTGCCGGCCGCCATGGTGGCCCCCACCCCGGTGAGCGCATTGCTGCATGCTGTGGCCGTGGTCAAAACCGGCGTGTTCTGCACGCTCCGGGTTTTTCTGTTCGTTTTCGGCGCGGACGCCATGCGCGAGATCGGCGCCGACAAACTGGCGCTGGGAGCCGCCTCAGTAACGATCCTGGTCGGCTCGCTCCTGGCCCTGGGACAGGACAATCTCAAGGCCCGGCTGGCCTTCTCCACAGTGAGCCAGCTCTCTTATATCATCCTGGGAGCGGCCCTCCTGAACCAGAGCGGTGTTCTGGGCGGGATCTCGCATATCACCAACCATGCCGTATCGAAGATCACTCTCTTCTTATGCGCGGGCTCCATTTATGTATCCACGCGCAAGACCCAAATCAGCCAGATGTCCGGGCTGGCCAGGCGCATGCCGTGGACCATGGCAGCGTTTGCGGTTGCCTCCCTGAGCGTGGTGGGCATTCCCGGTACCTCCGGGTTCGTCTCCAAGTGGTACCTGGCCCTCGGCTCGGTGGAGCTCCACAGCTTTACCTTGTTAGGGGTACTCCTCATCAGCTCGCTTCTCAACGCAGCCTACCTCGGTCCGGTCGTGTATAAGGCCTACTTCGAAAAGGCGCCACAGACCCACGAAGAGATCCACGAGGTGCCCTGGATGGTTGCGCCCCTGGCCATCAGCGCAGCCGCAAGCCTGCTCCTGGGTCTTTACCCGACCCCTGTACTGGAACTGGCGGGGAGGGTAATGCCGTGAACTTCCTGGAGAGGCAACTCGAAAATCCGGTCCGTTTGGCCCGGATCAAGCGCTGGTTTTATGTGGGCCTGGCCGTAGTAGCCCTGGGGGAAATCATTCTGCCGCTCGTGTTTCACGTCGCCCACCCCCATTTTGGGTTCGAGGGCTTCCCCGCCTGGGGCTCCCTCTACGGGCTGGCCTCCTGCGTGGCGATCATAGTCGTGTCCAAATGGCTCGGGAAGGTGTGGCTCATGCGCCGCGAAGACTATTATGACTCTTGAGTGGGTACACCCGGGACTGTTGCTGATTCTGGGTGCCTGGGCATTGCCCTTCCTCAAAGGCCGGGTCAGGAGCCTGGCGATGCTTCTGCTGCCTGGCGCGGCCCTGGCTCTCTGCCTGCGCATGACGCCGGGTACCTATGGGGAGGTGAGTTTCCTCGGACTAGACCTGGTGTTTGGCCGGGTCGATCAGTTGAGCCTGATCTTTTCCTATGTCTTCTCGATCATGGGGTTCCTGGGGATGGTGTACGCGCTCCATGTCAAGGACAATGGACAGCACGTGGCGGCCCTGACTTATGTGGGGGGCGCGCTCGGGGTCACGTTTGCCGGAGACTTCCTCTCCCTGATCGTGTTCTGGGAACTTCTGGCCATCTCTTCCGTCCTTCTCGTGTGGCAAAGCCGCGAATCGGCTGCCGTAGCAGCCGGCTTCCGCTACCTGCTGGTGCATGTCTTCGGGGGGCTCCTTCTCCTGGCGGGGATCGTGCTCCACTGGTCCCAGACCGGGTCGATCGCCTTTGAGGATATGGGGGCCTTTTCCGGCAGCCTGGCCTGGACCCTGATCCTGGTCGCCTTTCTCATCAACGCGGCGGTCCCGCCCCTGGGGGCCTGGCTTCCGGACGCCTACCCCGAGGCCACGGTTACGGGCGCGGTCTTCATGACCGCCTTGACTACCAAGTCCGCAGTCTATGTCTTGATCCGCGGCTTCGCCGGGACGGAACTCCTGGTGTGGCTGGGAGCGATCATGGCGGTTTACGGTGTAGTCTACGCCGTGCTGGAAAACGACGCGCGGCGGCTCCTGGCCTACCACATCGTCAGCCAGGTCGGCTACATGGTGTGCGGAGTGGGAATCGGGACCGCGCTGGCCCTGAACGGTGCCGCGGCCCACGCCTTCGCACACATCCTCTACAAGGCGCTCCTCTTCATGGGGGCCGGTGCTGTCCTGGAGGTGACCCGGCTGCGAAAGTTGAGCGATATGGGCGGGCTCTACAAGACCATGCCGATCACCCTCGGTCTCTACATGGTCGGTGCCTTCGCCATTTCGGCCGTGCCCCTCTTCAGCGGCTTCGTGAGCAAGTCCATGGTGGTATCAGCCGCCGGCGAGGCTCACCTGGGACTGGTCTTTCTCATGCTCACTCTGGCCTCCGCCGGGACTTTTTTGCACACGGGACTGAAGCTTCCCTACTACATGTTCTTCGCTAAGGACTCAGGTGTGCGCGGCCAGGAGCCGCCCCGGAATATGCTCGTGGCCATGGGCCTGGCTGCCGCAGCGTGCGTATTGATCGGGGTCTTCCCCGGCCTCCTGTACCAGCACCTTCCGAATCCCCTGGACTACGCCCCCTACACCCTCTACACCCTGCAGCACATCACCAGCACTCTGGGGATGCTGGGCTTTACAGCCCTGGGCTTTTTCCTGTTGCTCAAGCACCTCGATCCGGAGCCCAAGATCAGCCTCGACACGGACTGGTTCTACCGTCGAGGTTCAGCGGCCTGCATGACCCTGGTCCAGGGGCCTCTGGCGCGTCTGGAGTCCGGATTTGTGGGAGAGATCTATGCGTTTGTCATGCGGCGACCCGTGCTGGGCGCGGCGAGTTTCCTGCGCAAGCTCGACACCCGCGTCGTCGACTACGCGGCCGTGGGAGTGGGCCGGCTGACCCAGGGCCTGAGCCAGGTCTTGAAAACCACCGTCAGCGGCAACGTCCAGCACTACGGGTTGATCATGGCGGCCGCAGTCCTGGCGCTGCTCGCTCTGGTAGTGATCGCATCACCATGACAGACTATCCGGTACTCACAGCCACAACCTTTCTGCCCATCGTGGGCGCGGTCGTCATCCTGCTTCTTGCCAGCCAGCGGTACGCGCGCTGGATTGCTCTGGCGACCACCCTGGCCACCCTGGGGGTCTCGGCCCCTCTCTACTGGAGCTTCGACAAGTCCTCCAGCGCCCTGCAGTTCGTCGAGTCCGCAGACTGGATCCCGACGTGGAACATTTCCTACGGGATGGGCGTGGATGGAATCAGCCTCCCGTTCATTCTCCTCGCTGCTCTTTTGAGCGTCCTTTGCGTCGGCGGTTCCTGGACTGCGGTGGGCACGAGAGTGAAAGAATTCTACGCCGCGCTCCTGGTCGCCGAAACCGCCATGATCGGGCTTTTCGCCGCCACCAACCTTTTTCTCTTCTATATTTTCTGGGAGCTGATGATCATCCCCCTCTTCCTGCTCATCGGCGTCTGGGGAGGCCCGGGGCGAGTTTACGCCGCGCTCAAGTTTCTGCTCTTCACCCTGGCCGGCAGCGTTTTGATGCTGGTGGGCATGATCGCCCTCTACCACACCTGCGGCACACTGGACTTCAAGGACCTCGCCGCCACGACGCTTCCGCCCCCCTTTCAGGCCTGGCTCTTCGCGGCCTTCCTGGCGGCGTTTGCAGTCAAGGTTCCCATGTTCCCGGTGCATACCTGGCTCCCGGATGCTCACACAGAGGCCCCCACCGCCGGGAGCGTGATCCTGGCCGGGATCCTCCTCAAGATGGGTGCCTACGGATTCCTGCGGGTTTCGCTGCCCATCCTTCCCGACGCCGTGCAGCTCTTCCTCACGCCCATGCTCGTCATCTCCGCAGTGGCCATCGTCTATGGTGCCTACGTGACCCTGGTCCAGACGGACATCAAGCGCCTCATCGCTTTTTCCAGCGTGAGTCACATGGGCTTCGTCACCCTGGGCATCTTCACTCTCAATCACAACGGAGTGGAAGGGGCAATCCTGCAGATGATTAACCACGGGATCGTCTCCGCGGCCCTCTTTCTGTGCGTGGGCATGATCTACGAGCGCACCCACTCGCGGGAGATTAAGGACTACGGGGGAGTTGCCAGGGTCGCACCGGTCTATTCGACCTTGCTGGCGCTCTTTTGCCTGGCTGCCGCTGGATTCCCGGGTTTGAACTCCTTCATCGGAGAGTTCCTCATTATCAGCGGTGCCTTCCACACCAGGGCCTGGCTCGGGGCCATGGCTGTGTGGGGAGTGGCCCTTGGAACGGCCTACCTGGTCTGGCTCTACTACCGCGTGGTCATGGGCCAGTTGAACTCCGGGCTGGAGGGACTCAAGCTCGAGCTCAACGCCCGCGAGGTGGCCACTCTGGCCCCCCTGGCATTACTGGCCTTGTGTCTCGGTCTCTACCCTGAGCTCGTCCTTTCCTATGTTCGTGTTCCCGTGGCCGAACTCCTGGCTGGAGGACTCATGCCATGAACGGTGCGAACCTGGCTGACCTGGCCTTACTCTGGCCGGAGCTGATTCTGGTCGCTATGGCCCTGCTGCTCATCCTGGCGGCGCGCCGGATTCAGAAAGCACCACAGGCCGCTGCCGTGACTGTTGTGGCTGCGTTGGCCGCTGCTCTGGCCTCGGGCTGGGTCCTGTCCCCGGGTCCCCGGACCGGGTTTGTCGGCATGATCACCGTGGACGGCTACTCCCAGTTTTTCAAGGTGCTGATCGCTTCCGCCGTGGCTCTGGCCGCGCTCCTTTCCGTGAGGCGTGTTGACACCGATCATGTTCGGCCCGCCGAGTACCATGCCCTGCTCCTTCTGGCCTCGACGGGCATGATGTTTGCAGTCTCAGCCGTGGATCTCATGACCCTCTACCTGGGCCTGGAGCTCATGACACTCTGCTCTTACAGCCTGGTCGGGATCACGGTGGAGAAGCAGAATTCAAACGAAGCTGGGATCAAGTATTTCCTTCTTGCTTCTTTCGCCTCGGCCCTCCTCCTCTACGGCATCGCCCTGGTCTACGGAGTAACGGGCTCTACGGGTTTTGCAGCCATTGCTTCGACTCTCTCCGCGGGAGGCCTGGGGAGCCATCAGATCCTCCTGGCTGGGATCGGCCTGCTGGCCGCGGGGCTTGCCTTCAAAATTGCGGCGGTGCCCTTTCACGCCTGGGCGCCGGACGCTTACCAAGGTGCGAGCGCCCCGGTTGCAGCCTTTCTGGCGGCCGCCTCCAAGGCCGCTGGGTTAGCCGCGCTGGGACGCGTCTGCCTGGTTGCGTTCGCCTCTGAAGCCCGCGCCCTGTCGGTGGTTCTGGCGAGCCTCGCCGCGCTTTCCATTATCCTGGGGAGCATCATTGCCCTGTCCCAGACGGACATGAAACGTCTGCTGGCGTATTCCTCGATTTCGCATGTGGGTTGGGCCCTGCTGGGCTTCATTTCCGGGACGCCCGAAGGGGTCTCGGCCACCATGACTTATGCCTTTCTCTATGTCTTCATGACGCTGGGGGCTTTTGGTGTTGTTATCGCCCTGGGCCGGAGAGGCGAGAGCCTCGACGGTTACCAGGGCCTGGCCGCGCAGCGGCCGGCAACCGCCGCGCTGATGCTGCTTTTCCTCTTGTCCCTGGCCGGCATCCCGCCCACGGCCGGCTTCGCAGCCAAGTTCGTTGTCATCCTGAGCGTCGTAGGCGCAGGCTATCTGGCGCTGGCAGTCCTGGCCGTGGTCTGCAGTGTGATCTCGGCCTTCGTCTACCTGCGCGTGGCCGTCTTCATGTACATGAGAAAGCCCCGCGAGCCGGAGCCCTCGCGCTACCCTTTGGCGGTGTCGGCAGCTCTGGCAGTGGCCGCGCTGGTCACCGTGATCGGAGGAATCTTCCCCGGCAGCCTCAGCTTCTGGGTGGTGGCGCCCTGATGAGGGTTCTACGTTCCACGTTCCACGTTCCACGTTTCACTCTCCGAGTGCCGTGTTTCGTGTCGGACGAACTTTTAACTTTCAACTTTGAAATTGCACGGTCATTGGAACTTAGGCGGTCGCCGCGCTGTGTATAATGTGATCCGACTATGAGCGAGTACTTGGGTATCGCGGTCTGTTTTGTTCTGGCCGGAGGGATCGCGGGAGCGATGGTGTTGCTGGCTTCCTGGCTGGGTGAGAAGAAGCCCTCGGCGGTGAAGTTAGAGCCGTTCGAGTGCGGAGAGAAGCCCTTCTCTCTTCCCGGCGGGAAACTGGCGATCAAGTTCTATCTGACCGCCATTCTGTTCATCCTGTTCGACGTTGAGCTCGTCTTCCTTTACCCATGGGCCGTGATCTACCGCCGGCTGGGGATGCTGGGCCTGGTGGAGATGGGGATCTTTCTGGGGATCCTGATGGTGGGCTTCGTCTACGCCTGGGACAATGGTGCTCTGGAATGGCAGTGACATGCTGAACGCCAAGTTGTTTTTGACCAGTCGCCTCGATGAGGCCCTTGGCTGGGCCAGGAAGTTTTCCATCTTTCAGTACCCGTTCGTGACCGCGTGCTGCGGGATGGAGTACATGGCCACGGCCTGTTCTCACTACGATGTCGACCGCTTCGGAGCGGGTTTCCCCAGATTCTCCCCGCGCCAGGCGGACGTGCTTTTCGTTGTGGGCACGATCAGTCACAAGTTGGCGCCGGTCTTGAGACGCATCCACGACCAGATGGCCGAGCCGAAGTGGGTTGTCGCCTTTGGAGTCTGCACCTGCACGGGCGGCTTCTATGACAACTACGCAACCGTGATGGGTATCGACACGATTATGCCGGTGGACGTCTACATACCGGGTTGTCCTCCCCGGCCGGAGAACGTTCTTGACGGTCTGATGAAGCTCCAGGACAAGATCCAGCAACAGCACACCAGAGGCCAGCGGGCCGCACCCGAAAGTCGCCCCGACGTCTTCCAAGAATGAGTACTTCCTCTCTCATTGAGTCTGTCAGTGACCGCTTCCCCGATGCAGTAGCGGCTTCTCACGCCTACCGTGGCGATGAAACCGTGGTGCTGCGCCGTGAGTCTCTGCTCGAGGTCGCACGCTTTCTCAAAGAGGACCCGGCCTTGCAGATGAATTTCCTCATGGACTTGACCGCCGTGGACTATTCTGCCTTTGGCAAGAGTCCTGCGCCGGCTTTTTTCGCTTCCTCTGGTGTCGGGGTGAGCCCCTTGACCCAGATCCAGGATGAGGACCC
This sequence comes from Acidobacteriota bacterium, assembly GCA_965205345.1. GTDB lineage: Bacteria > Acidobacteriota > UBA6911 > RPQK01 > CBDAPI01 > CBDAPI01. The sequence continues at coordinate 317,989 of CBDBGQ010000058.1, forward strand.
GTGGCCCGGACCTCCGGGGGAGACACGCTTTGCGGTCGTGTACCACTTCTACTCACTGACGCACAAGCACCGGCTGCGGCTGGCGGTTCCCGTGGAGGAGGCCGAGCCCGAACTGGATTCGCTGACCTCACTGTGGGCCGGAGCCAACTGGCTCGAGCGCGAGGTCTGGGACATGTTTGGTATCCGCTTCCAGGGACATCCGGATCTCAAGCGCATTCTCATGTACGAAGAGTTCGAGGGCCACCCGCTGCGCAAAGACTACCCCGTCAACAAGCGGCAGCCCCTGATAGGCCCGGTCAACTGATGAAAACCCCAACCCGCAGATCCCAAGGGCGCGCTGCCCAAATCATCCAGGGTCGGATGAGAGCCGTAGGGCACGCCAATCTGGCGTGCCGAGCTGTTCAGAATGGCGAGATTGGAACGGAATCTGGCGCGGAGTCCAGTTCGGCACGGTTGATAACCGTGCCCTATAGGCAAGGTGCAGGCAACTACCGGTTTGGGCAACACGCCCCCCCCATCCCCGCTTGGGATTTCAATCGTTACTCGTCTGTGGAAGCTCGATGACGCCCGATTCAGCCCCACCCACGGAGACATCCCAGAGCGCCGCCGCGGATCTCGAGACGCGGGACATGATGCTCAACATTGGCCCCGCCCACCCGGCCATGCACGGGATCATCAGGATTGTGGCTGAGCTCGATGGGGAGCAGATCCAGGGGGCCGAAGTGGAGATCGGTTATCTTCACCGCGGCTTTGAGAAGATGGCGGAGGTGGTGGACTACAACGGCGTCATCCCCTACGCCGACCGGCTCAACTACGTCTCCCCCCTCATCAACAACGTGGGCTACTGCATGACCGTGGAGAAGCTGCTGGCGATCTCAGTCCCGGAGCGCTGCCACTACGTACGCGTCATCGTCTCGGAGATTTCCCGGATCACGGACCACCTCACCTGCGTGGGGGCGACCGCCATGGAGCTGGGTGCTTTCACCGTGTTTCTCTACATGATCAAGGCCCGGGAGTATCTCTGGGAGCTGGTGGAGATGGTCACCGGGGCGCGTTTGACGGTCAGCTACTGCCGCATCGGCGGCGTGAAGGCCGACCTCCCCGCGGATTTTGCCGAGCCTTGCCGCAAAGCATTCGAGGAGACCCGCAAGGTCCTCGCCGAGGCGTCCGGGCTCCTCACTCGTAACCGCATCTTTACCGATCGAATGAACGGAACGGGCGTGATCTCCGCGGAAGACGCCGTCTCCTATGGGATCACAGGCCCCTTTCTTCGCGCCAGCGGTGCGCACTACGACGTACGCAAGGACTGCCCCTACGCCGTTTACGACCAGATCCCTTTCGATGTGCCTGTCGGGACCCGCGGCGACAACATGGATCGTTATCTGGTCCGCATGGAGGAGATGGAGCAGTCCATGCGCATTGTGGAGACGGCGCTGCGCGACATGCCGGCAGGCCCGGTCCAGGTCCACCCTGAGACAGGGCGTCCGATCCCGGCCGCGGAGATGGTGGACCTTGCCAAGGTGGGAAACATCGCAGCCATCTCGGGAGGAAGTGCCGTCATCGGTCCAACTCTCGAGGGCTCCGGTCGCGCCCACCATCCGTCCATCGCCACTGACGAAAAACGGGCCTTCCTCCCTCCCAAGGAGGATACCTATGGCAACATCGAAGGACTCATGCACCACTTTAAGCTGGTCATGTTCGGCCACGGCGTGCGGCCGCCCCGGGGAGAGGTCTACTTTCCCGTGGAAGGGGCCAACGGGGAGCTCGGGTTCTACGTGGTCAGCGATGGGGCGGGGAAAGCCTACCGGGTTCGGGTTCGTCCGCCCTGCTTCGCCATCATGTCGGCCCTGGCCGAGCTCCTGAAAGGGGAGATGATGGCCGATATGGTCCCCACTTTCGGGTCGGTCAATATGATCGGAGGGGAGCTCGACCGGTGAAGCTTTCCGACCTTGAACCCAGGATCGAGGAGATCCTGCAACTTTACGAGCAACCCAGGGCGGCCATGCTGCCGGTCTTGTGGCTCGTCCAGGAGAGCCAGGGTTACGTCTCCCAGGATGCGGAGGTCTGGGTGGGACGCGTCCTGGGTGTGGCCCGTTCCCAGGTGCGTGAGGCGGTCTCCTTCTACAACATGTTCCACACGAAACCGGTGGGCCGTCGCGAGCTTCGGGTGTGCACGAGTCTGCCCTGCCTGTTGCGCGGCGCCCGGAATGTACTGGATCAGATCCAGGATCGCTTGAAGATTTGCCCGGGCCAGACCACCCCGGGTGGGGAAGTCACTCTCACGGAAGTGGAGTGTCTGTGCGGCTGCGAAATGTCGCCCATGGCCCAGCTCGACGAAACCTTCATCGGGCCTCTCGAGGGTGAGACCCTGGACGCCGTTCTTGAGGCCGCTCTGGAGAATCCGGAAGACTCGGCTCCGCTGCCCGAACCTGAACCGTTCATCTCCACGGACGGCCCGGTGCTCTCCACGCGCTTCAAAGATCCAGACGGGACCTGGCTGGAAGACTACGTGGCTGACGACGGATATCTCGCGGCCAGGAAAGCTCTCACCTCCATGACCCCGGAAGAAGTGATCGAAGAGGTTTCCAAACCCAACCTGCGCGGTCTCGGGGGGGCGGGGTTTCCAGCCGGCAGGAAGTGGTCTTTCGTTCCCAGGGAAACGGAAAAGCCGAAGTACCTCGTGGTCAACGCGGACGAGGGCGAGCCCGGCACATTTAAGGACCGCTACATCATGGAGCGGGACCCTCATGCCCTGATCGAAGGCATGATCATTGCCGCCTATGCCATCGGCAGTCACAAGGCCTATGTCTATATTCGCGGCGAGTACTTCCGGTCGGCCCGGCGATTACAACGCGCCCTGGATGAAGCCTATGGCCAGGGGTGGCTGGGCCAGGATATCCAGGGGACCGGCTTTGATCTGGACGTCGTCATCCACCGCGGTGCGGGGGCCTATATCTGCGGTGAAGAGACCGCACTTCTGACTTCCCTGGAGGGCGGCAAAGGCTTTCCCAAGCTGAAGCCCCCCTTCCCGGCGATCTCGGGTCTCTTCTCGTGCCCTACCATCGTCAACAACGTGGAGACCCTGGCCTGTGTCCCATTCATTCTTCACAATGGAGCCGAACGTTTCGCCACCATTGGCACGGCCAGACAGGGCGGGACACGGCTCTTCTGCGTGAGCGGGCATGTGACCCGGCCCGGAGTCTATGAGGAGCCGGTCAGCATCACCCTGCGAGAGCTGATCGAGAAGGCCGGTGGTGTCCGCGATGGCAACAAGCTCAAGGCTGTCATCCCCGGAGGCATTTCGGCCAAGATTCTGACCGCCCATGAAATCGACGTGGCCATGGACTTTGACTCTCTCATGGCCGCCGGCAGCATGGCGGGGTCAGGGGGAGTGATCGTGATGGATGAGACCGCCTGCATGGTCGAGGCGCTCGACTCCGCAGCCCGGTTCTTTGCCGACGAATCCTGCGGACAGTGCTCGCCCTGCCGTGAGGGGACCGGCTGGGTCCATCGCATCACGCGCCGTATGGCGGAAGGGCAGGGAAGCGTTCAGGATCTCGAAGACCTTCTCGCCATCGCCGGCGATATGGAGGGAAAGACGATCTGTGTTTTCGCGGACGCCGCTGCCTGGCCGGTCCAGTCCTACATCACCAAATTTCGGAACGAGTTCGAGGAGTACATCCGCAGCGGCCTCGGCGCCGGGAAACAGGAGGTCGCTGCATGCCCAGCCTGAGCATCGACGGCCGTGAGATAAGCGTTTCCGAGGGAACCACGGTCATCCAGGCCGCGGAGAAGTTGGGGACCTTTATTCCTCGCTACTGTTATCATCCCGGCCTCTCCATCGCCGGCAACTGCCGCATCTGCCTGGTGGACGTGGAAAACATCCCCAAGCTCCAGATCGCCTGCAACCTCCCTGTGACCGAGGGGATGGTCGTGCACACCAGGAACGAGCCGGCCGAGGCCGGCCGCCGCGCGGTACTGGAGTTCCTGCTGGCCAACCATCCGCTCGACTGCCCGGTCTGCGACCAGTCCGGTGAGTGCGACCTGCAGGACTTCTACATGAACTTCGGGCTCTACAACCCACGGTTCAGGGAGCACAAGGTCAAGAAGCGAAAGGCCGTGGAACTCGGCCCGCATGTGATGCTGGATCAGGAGCGCTGTATTCTCTGTTCCCGCTGCGTGCGCTTCACGGACGAGATCACCAGGACCGGCGAGTTCGGCATCTTTAACCGCGGGGACCGGGCCGAACTGGGACTCTGCCCCGGCCAGGTACTCGACAACCCCTACTCGGCCAACGTGGTGGACATCTGCCCCGTGGGGGCCCTGACCGAGGCGGATTTCCGTTTCAAGGCCAGGGTCTGGTACCTCTCCAGCGCCCCCACGGTCTGCAACGGCTGCAGCCAGGGCTGCAACATGGATCTCCACTTCGTGCTCGACAGGCCCCACCTGAACGACGGGGCTCGGGTCGTGCGCATCAAGCCCCGCCCCAACCCGGATGTCAACCAGTGGTGGCTGTGCGATGAGGGGCGCTACGGCTTTGGCTGGGTGGACCAGGCTCGCTTGAAGAAGGTGCGCGGCCCGTCAGCGGATGCGACCTGGGAGCGGGCCCTGACAGAGATTTCAACCGCCCTGGCAGGCTCGGATCAGGAAGAGGCCGGTGCCCGGGACAGGGCAGACGGTCGGCTGGGCGTGATCGCCTCTGCCCGGCTCACTAACGAGGAGCTCTTCTTGATCCGGGAGATTTTTCAAGGCGCCCTGGGCGGCCGGGTCAGTGCCTCTGTTCCCGAGGAACCGGGGTCCAGCGATGACTTCCTGATCAAGGCGGACAAGAACCCGAACACCTGGGGTGCGACTCTGTTGGGCCTGGCCGGTCCGGACGCACTCGAGGCCGGGTTGCTGGTGGACGCGGCTCTCGCCGGGAGCCTCGAGGTCCTGTGGGTCTTCGGGCACGATCTGGTGCAACTCTTCGGAGAAGAGAAAGTCCGGCAGCTGTCAGAGAAAGTCCCTCTCTTTGTCTTCTCGGGCACGAACGAAAACCCGACCGTGCCGCTGGCCCACTGGGTGCTTCCCACGGCAGCCTATGTGGAGAAGGACGGGACCTTCGTGAACTGCCACGGCCGGGTCCAGCGCATCGGCCGTGCCTTTCCGCCCCTCGAGGACTCCCGGGAGGACTGGCGCATGCTCCTGGAACTGGCCGGGAAGCTGGGTCTGTCCTTCGATTGGCGTGGCCCGGAGGAGATCTTCCAGGGGCTTGCCGGGGCGCTGCCGCCTTTCCAGGGATTGAGTTATGAAACGATCGGGTCGCAAGGGGTTGACGTGGCGCCGGCCGAGTCAGCGCCGGAGGCGGCTGCACCATGATGGAAGTCCTGATCATCAAGCTGGTGCTGGCGGGGATCGTTTTTTTCGTGATCTTGAACTTCGCAGGGTTTCATACCTGGGTGGAGCGCAAGCAGTCAGCCCTCATACAGGATCGGATTGGGGCCAACCGCGCCTCCATCTTTGGATTTCGGTTGCTGGGGATCTTTCACGGCCTGGCCGATGTGCTCAAGATGTTTACCAAGGAGGACATCGTCCCCAAAGGAGCCGACAAGACCCTCCATACCCTGGCGCCCTTATTCTCGGTGTTTTTCGCCCTGGTGGCCTTTGCCGCGATCCCGTTTGGAGATCGCCTCCTTCTGGGCGGGGGCATGGTGATCGAACTCCAGGTCGCCAAGATCAACGCGGCGTTGCTTTATGTCTTTGCTATGCTCTCTCTGGGGGTCTATGGTGTGATCCTCGCCGGTTTTGCCTCACGCAACAACTACGCAATCATGGGGGGCTTGAGGGCCACCGCGCAGATGATCTCTTACGAGATCGCGCTGGGTATGGCCGTCATTGGCGTGATCATGGTCTACGGGACCATGGATCTGGGTGAACTGGTGCGGGGCCAGGGGCAGATGATCGGCGGCTGGATCCCTTTCTGGGGCGTGGTCGTCCAGCCCGTGGCCTTTATCATCTTCGTGACCGCAGCCCTGGCTGAAACCAAGCGGCTCCCTTTTGACCTGCCGGAAGGTGAGTCGGAGATCATCGGGTACTTCGTGGAGTACAGCGGAATGAAGTTCGGGATGTTCTTCCTCACCGACTTCCTGGAGACGATCATGGTGGCATGTCTGGCCACCACGCTTTTTTTCGGCGGGTGGCAGGTGCCCTTTCTCATGTCCGACGGCGTCCAGTACGGCTTCCACTTCCCCTGGGGAGGGGAGATCCTGGTCTCTAATCTGGTCTATGTCCTCCTCGGGGTGATGAGCTTTTCCATCAAGGTGGTGATCTTTTGCTGGGTCTTCATGCAGATGCGCTGGACCCTGCCGCGTTTTCGCTATGACCAACTCATGCGCCTGGGCTGGAAGGGGCTCTTCCCGATTGCGGTCGTCAACGTCGTGGTGACCGCTGTGGTGCTGGTGTTTGTAGGGGAGGCCCCCTGATGGCCGTAAAAGTTGTTCGCAGGCCCGAGCTGACTTTCTGGGAGAACCTCTACATTCCCCAGATCCTGTGCGGCCTCAAGATCACCTCTGCCCATTTCTTCCGCAATCTCTTTCTCCACACTCTCCACCTCATCGGCCGGTTCAAGCACCTTCCCGCCTCGGTGACCGTTCAGTACCCCGATGAGCTGAGGCCGCTCATGTCGCGCTTCCGCAGCCGTCACCGGCTCACCCTCCGCGAGGACAACACCCCCCGCTGCGTGGGGTGCATGCTCTGCGAGACGGTCTGCCCGGCCAGGTGCATCACTATTGTGCCCGGGGAGCACCCCGACCCCCACGTCGAGAAGTATCCGGTCCGATTCGACATTGACCTGGGGGTCTGCGTTTACTGCGGGTACTGCGTCGAGGTCTGCCCCGAGGACGCGATCCGAATGGACACGGGAATCCTCGACATCGCGGCCTACTCGAGGGCGGAGATGCAACTTGACATACATGAGCTCATGGACCCGGAGCTTCGTAAGCCGATCAAGGACTGCAGCCTGAAGTTCCCCCACCAGTGCGAGTTACACGATGGAAAGATGAGGGGTAGTTGGGAGGAGGTCAATTAGGAGTCTCTCTGCATCATGGACGGGAACAAACGGGTTGCGTTCTTCGCGACGGACGTGTTCCTGCGCCTGAACGGCTGGAGGTTCCGAGTTGAACCGCAGAAAGCACACCAGCTTCTCGTTGACCTCCTGAGCAAGGGTCAGGCCGACTTCGAGCATCTGCTGCCCTGGATTCGATCATCGGTGGAGAAGCTGCCATGAGTGAGAACACTGCGGCTCCCACCGATCACGAGGACTCTTTCAAGAGTGCCTCCGCCATCTCCGCCTGGTTCTCCTTTGAAAAATCAAACGATCCGTTAGATAATTGATAAGGAGGAGTGGCGTATCTGCGGTCGGATGGATACTCCTTTGAGGTTGCTACTGCTAGTCGAAACCCCGAGTGATTGGTCGGTCAGGGAGAATCTTGGGATTCTAGCCGGATGGTCCAAACTATGAAGTGTTGCCGCAAACTTGGGACTGTCCTCTTTCTGGCGGCTTTCTTTGTTCCAGCAACCGGCCAGAGCACCGAGCCCGCAGAGCCGGAAAAAGTCAGTTATTCCAGAGATGTCTGGCCGGTCATACAACGCAACTGTCAGGGGTGTCATCAGCCCGCTCTAAAGAAGGGGTATCTTGACCTCACCAGCTATGAAGCCTTTGAGAAGGGAGGCATGAGCGGACCCGTTTTCGTCCCTCGAGAACCCGGGGAAAGTCTGCTTCTCGCCCACCTCACCGGTGATCAACAGCCGCGGATGCCGATGGAGCAGGATCCGCTTTCGGACGAAGAGATCGAGCTGTTTCGGAAGTGGATCGAGCAGGGCGCAAAAAATGATACACCTGCACAGCTATCGCAGCGCATCCCCAGTGGCGAACCTCCAATCTACCGGCTTCCTCCGGTTGTCACGGCCATCGCGTATTCGCCCGACGGATCCCATCTGGCGGTGTCCGGCTACCGGGAGGTGCTGCTCCATGCGGCCGACGGTTCCAGGCTCGAAGCTCGTCTGCCGGGGCTCTCAGATCGGATTCAGTCGCTGCGCTTTCTGCCCGACGGGAAAACTTTACTGGCCACCGGCGGTACACCGGCGCGATTTGGAGAAGTGCAGTTCTGGGACCTTCCAACCAGAAAGCTCAAGAATTCCGTCACCGTCTGCCATGACACGGTGTTTGGTGCATCGGTTTCTCCTGATTCCTCGAAAGTGGCGTTTGGCTGCTCCGACAAGACGGTGCGGGTTCTGGAGGCCAGTACGGGACGTGAACTGCTCAAGATCTCCCATCACGAAAACTGGGTCCTGGGAACTGTTTTCACTCTCGACGGGAACCGAATCGTTTCGGTAGGACGTGATCGGGCTGCCAAGGTGGTCAATGCCTCCACCGGCGCGTTTGTGGAAAACATCAATCGACTGCGGGGAGAATTGACAGCCATTGCCCGTCATCCAAGTCGGAGTACGGTGGTTATCGGTGGAGAGGATCGAATTCCTTTTTATTACAGGACCCAGAGACCTCGCAAGATGTCGATCAATGATGACACGACCCTGATCCGTGAATTTGAAAAGCAGGACGGAGAGATTCTGGGATTGGCTTTCAGTCCGGACGGAAGGAAGATCGCAGTTGCCACCGCCAGCAGCAGGCTCCCTGTATACGATGTGGAGACGGGGCAACGTCTGCTCGTTTGTGAGGGGAGCCAAGCCGGTATTTATACTGTGGCGTTTCATCCAAACGGTCAGCAATTGGCTGCGGGAGGATTCGACGGCCGGGTGAGAATCTATGCGACTGAATCGGGAAGACTGCTCCGGGAGTTTGTCCCCGTACCGATCGAGGACTCTGCCGGATCCTCGAGTCGGACGGCCGCGGCTGCTGGAGCACAACGAGGTAATTGATGGGTACCAGGATGATGCGCCGAGCCAGGAGTTTGTATAAGCACGGGGGGTTCGTGCCCGCCGTCTTCTTTCTTTCCATCCTCTTTCACGTCCCCTGCTTTGCTCAGCGACCGCTGCTGCAAAAGCTCGACCCCCCCGGAGGGCAACTGGGCCAAGCCCTGGTCCTGAAACTGGTGGGACGCAATCTTCCTGCCGATCTGAAGATTATTACGCCGTTGCCCGCGACTTTCACTTCGATGACTACCGGCAAGTCCGGCTCAAAAATGCAGGGAGCCGGAAAAGAAGTACTGCCTTACCTGGTTGAACTCGATGGTGACGTTGCAGTGGGACTGTACCCGATCCGGGTGAGCTCACCTCAAGGACTCTCCAATATCCTGCTCTTCAGTGTGGGAGCCTTCCCGGAGGTGAGAGAAGAAGAATCTCTGCTCTCAACCCATCAGGCTCTCAATGACTCTCCTGCAGCCAGCCAGAAACTGGAGCGGCTGCCGGTGACGGTGACCGGGACACTTGACGGTCCTGATCGAGACGTGTATCGGATTGAGGGCCGGAAGGGCGATGCGCTGGTGTTCGAAGTGGAAGCGAGGCGGGCGGGCTCGGCTCTAGACCCCTTGATTCGCCTGCTGGATGCCCGGGAAAGAGAAATTGCCTCCAACGATGATGCTCCCGGGCTGGATGTGGACTGTCGACTGGACGTTCTGCTTCCCGACGACGGTCCCTATTACGTGGTCATTCATGATTCTCGCTTCAGTGAACAAACCGACAACTTCTACCGCCTCAAGATTGGCTCTTTCAGCTATGCGGAAGCTCTTTTTCCCCTGGGGGGAAAGAGAGGAAGCAAGGTGGATGTCGAACTGCTGGGTGGGAACCTGCAGCAGCCGACGAAACTGACCCTGGACCTGGATCGAATCGGTGAAGACAGCTATGTGAAAGTTCCGATTCCAGGCCTTCCCGGTGCGCTTCCTCTGCTATTTGCCGTCAGCGATCTTCCTGAGGTCCTGGCACCCGACGGGTACGAACCGAGCGAGCTCGAGCCGGGGACGGTCGTGAATGGCAGAATCTCACAACCCGGAGAGGTCGATCGCTATACTCTGGCCGTCGTCCCGGGTGAGAGTTGGGGAATCGAACTCGTTGCCGCCCAACTGGGAATGTCCCGGCTGTCCGGTCTCCTCACGGTCTACGATGAGGAAGGTGAGCGGATTGCTTCCGGCGGAGACGATTCACCAAGTGGGGGAGATTTCAGCGTCGTTCCGCGGGGTCTGACCAGCTCGGATCCATTTGTGAACTTTACGGTTCCAGATGGAGGCAAGCGCGTTTTGATATCGGTGGGGGATCTCGTCGACAGAGGAGGCCCTTCCTTTGGCTATCGCCTCGAGGCTCGGCGCGAGCCGCCGGACTTCACTCTGGTTCTCAACGAGCCGTTCATCAATGTACCCGCGGGCGGCAGCGCCCGGATTGGTGTTCTCGTAAACAGGCGTGGCTACAGAGGGGCCATCCGATTGGGCATCTCGGGAGACGTTGACGGCCTTCTCGTTCAAGGAGGGGATATTTCGCCTGACCTACGGCCGGTGCTGGTTTCCGTGGATGCGGGCGCTCTGACCATCTCGGCCGAGTCAGACGCAAAACCGCGGATAAAGAAGCTTGTTGTCTGGGGGGAGAGTGTATCTGAGGAGGGCCAGGTGATTCGGAGAAGGGCCCTGGCACCGGGTCTGATCACGAATGTTTTGGTGGGGACGGGCCGCTCGGCTGCTCCAACTGTGCGGGATGTGCAGAAACCGTTCACCGCACCGTGGCTGGGGCTGGACTTGCCCGTGATGATCACAGACAAGCTTCCAGTGCGAGTGGTGTTAGAGGCGCCTCCCCGGATTCGACTGGTCCAGGGGGCAGAGAAGATGCTCAAATGGCGCTTGGAGTCGGAGGGTCCAGCTGGGCCTTCTCCTGAGCTGATATTGATCGAAGCGCCGGGAGCCAAGGAGACCCAGGTTGTATTTCTGGATGAGCAGGGCCGGCTTCGACAAGGGTCGCTTGTGAAGCCCAGCTTCAAGGGGGGCGACATTCGTTTGCGAACGACCGTGGGAACTCCTCTGGGCCGCTTTAATGTTTTGGTGCATGCTGATCTCGATGTGGGAGGTGAGACGCTGAGACTGCATTCGCCGGCCATCGCTGTGGAGATCATCCGGGGATATGAGATCGAAGTTCTTGCCGACTCGGTGAATTTGGGCCCAGGCGGCAAAGCCGAGCTGGTGGGAAGAGTGTCTCGCTCCGAAGGGTTTAGCGAGCCTGTCGACATTCGCGTGGAGAATCTTCCTCCAGGTCTCACCTGTGCTCCGGTTCACGTGGGCAGCGGTGAGGATCAGTTCGCGATCCCGTGTGAAGCCCTGGCTTCGTCCCAGCCTGGGGACTACGCCGTCGAGCTGATCTCGTCGTCGGTATTGCCGGATCACGAAAAGGAAAACGTGCCCTACAGTATTCCTGCGGTCCAGGCCAGGCTGATGGTCAAAGCTCACAGGGAAGCAGAGAGCCAGAAGCCAGGGAGTTAAGTGTCGTCGCGCCTCGATCTGGCTCGCGTCGCCCTCCCAACCATAGGTCGGCGGCTCAGTGTGCATCTTGCGGCCAACTCCGGTAAAGGCAATGTTGAGCTGGCCCAGAAACCGCAATGAGCGAAGTGAAAAAATGCTACTGAATGCTACTGTATGTATGGAAGTGAGTACGAAGACATGCCAAGGGTTTGTGTAAGAGCCATCGTCACAACCGCCTTGCTGGGGACAGTGTCTATGGCTGCCGCGGGGCTCGAAGAAAGGGTCAATGAAGATCAGATACAGGAGGTGCGAGTCCATCCTTCCCACCTCGTGTTTTCGGCTGTTCGGGAGGGACGCTCGGTCCTGGTGACGGGCGTGACCAGGGCGGGTACCATGGTCGATCTCACGTCCCTGGCCCGGATCGAGTTCCCGGATGGCGGGCTGCTGGCCGGAGAGGATGGGTACTTCTATCCAACCAGGGAAGGCGAGTCACGCCTGCGAGTGAGCGTGGCAGGGCAGAGTGTGGAGATACCCGTCAGTGTCAAACCTCTTGCCAAAGCCGGTTCTCCCAGTTTTGTGCGGCAAGTCTTGCCGGTCATGAACAAGGTGGGTTGTACGAACGGGATGTGTCACGGAGCCGCCAAAGGCAAGAATGGTTTCAAGCTTTCTTTACGCGGCTACAGTCCTGAGTTTGACTACCAGTCGCTGCTCTACGACATGTCGGGACGGCGCTTCAACAGGGCGGATCCTGCCCAGAGCCTGATGCTGGCCAAGCCAACCCAGCAAGTGGCTCATGGCGGAGGACGTGTTCTGGAAATCGGGTCGCGCTACTACGACACCCTTCTGAGCTGGATCGCGGAGGGTGTTCCTTTCGGGAATCCGGCGACCGATCGGGTCGAGCGAATCGAGGTTCTGCCCGACGAGATTTTCATGCACGGGCCAGGAAAAAAGCACCGGGTCCTGGTCATTGCCCACTATCCCGACGGGGCTGTTCGCGACGTGACCAGGGAGGCCCACCTCACCAGTACCAGCACCTCAGACGTGAGGGTTACAGAGGATGGTCGAGTGGAGGGCCTTCGGAAGGGAGAATCTTCCCTGCTGGTTCGTTATGAAGGGAAGTTTCTGGCTGTTCCGGTCACCGTTTTGAATCCCAGGCCAGGTTTTCACTGGAAGCAGCTCCCTCACTACAACTTCATTGACGAGCTGATCGACGCCAAATTGAAAAGGCTGAAACTGCAGCCCTCACCGGAGGTGAGTGACGCCGGCTTTTTGAGACGCGCAACCCTGGATTTGACGGGACAGATCCCGCCGCCTCAAGTCGTGCGGGCTTTTCTGGCCGATACCACCCAGACACATACGAAGCGGAGTCGAGTCATCGACGAGCTGATCGGCAGCCAGGAATATGTCGACTACTGGGCGCTCAAGTGGGGTGATCTGCTGCGCAGCAACCGCAAGTTCATGACCGATAAAGGGATGTGGACCTTCCGCCGCTGGCTACAGAAGTCCATTGCGGAAAACAAACCCTATGATGAGTTTGTTCGAGAGCTCCTGACCGCCAAGGGAAGCACCTTTGACAACCCGGCCGGCTCTTTCTTCCGAGCGGCCCGCGATCCCAAGACGGCATCTGAAACCTCTTCGCAGCTGTTTATGGGTGTGCGATTGGTCTGTGCACAATGTCACGACCATCCTTTCGAGAAATGGACGCAGGACCAGTACTATCAGATGGCCGCCTTTTTCTCAGCGGTGGGAATCCGACCGGGCTTCCGCAGCGGAGAGGAAGTTATCTACGAAAAACGCTATGACAACGAAGTCAGACATCCGCGAGACGGGCGAGTTGTCGAGCCCAGGTTCCTGGTGGACACGCCTGATGCCCCTGCCCTTCCCGGCAACGGTGATTCTCGGGCGGCCTTTGCGAAGTGGCTGACTTCACCCGGCAACCCGTTTTTCGCTCGGGCGATTGCCAACCGTGTCTGGAGCTACTTTCTGGGCCGTGGGATCATCGATCCGGTCGACGATATTCGGGCTTCCAATCCACCGGTCAACAAAGCGCTACTGGATGCGCTGACACAAGACTTTATTGAACACGGGTTCGATCTGCAGCATCTGACGCGAACGATCGTCAACTCCCGCACTTACCAGACGGCGTTCCAGACCGACAGCTGGAACCAGGACGATCATGTGAATTTCTCTCACCAGACGCCCCGACGAATGGGCGCCGAACAGTTGGCCGACGCGATCTCCTCGGCCACAGGATCGGCTTTTCAGTTTCCGGAAGTCCCTGAGGGTTTTCGCGCTGTCCAGCTCCCGGATCCCCATGTGGGAATGGATGGGTTTCTCGATCTTTTTGGTCGCCCCCAGAGAGAAGACCCCTGTGAATGCGAGCGCAAGAGTGAAATGAGTTTGCCCCAGGCCATGAATCTGGTCAATGGGCCAACACTGGCCGACGCCGTGGCAGACCCTCAGGGAAGAGTCGCCCGGTTGATACTCAAGGGGACAGATGACCCCGAGATTGTCGAGGAACTGTACCTTGCCACACTGGGCAGACCCCCGAGCAGCAGTGAATCCCAGTTGGCCCTGGAACACCTGGACAGGGGCAAGAGTCGAGCGACAGCAGCGCAAGATCTGCTCTGGGCACTTTTGAACAGCAATGCCTTTCTCTTTAATCGATAGAAGAGTTTCAGGCGTCACGGTGACGAGCATGAGTTCTTGAGTGGTATTCTAAGAGAAAGACGAGGTGGTTTATGTTGGTGATTCCTGGTGCCTGCGGTCGTACCTGTGATGGTGTGAGTCGTCGAGACTTTCTGAGAGTGGGATCACTCGGTCTTTTCGGCGTGAGTCTGGCCAAGGTTTTGTCTCTCCAGAACGTCCAGGCCTCTACGTCAGCCCTGTCAGGGATGAAGGGCTTCGGGTCTGCCAAATCGGTGATTATCCTGTTTCTACAGGGAGGACCGAGTCACATTGACATCTGGGACCCGAAACCGGATGCTCCCTCCAATATTCGGGGTCAGTTCAAGGCGATCAAGACGAAGGTTCCCGGCATCTGGCTGAGCGAGACGATGCCCAAGCTGGCCGGACAGGTGGACAAGTGTACGCTGATTCGCTCGATGAGCTACACCCCGAAAGGACTCTTCAACCATACTGCTGCGATCTATCAAATGCTGACGGGATTTCCTCCCGACCGGGTCTCGCCTTCGGGTCAGCTGGAGCCACCTTCACCGGCTGACTTTCCAACCGCCGGTTCCCACATTTCAAAGCTGCTCCCTCCCACGGAACCAGTTCTGCCTTTTGTGGAATTGCCGCGCCCTCTGCAGGAATCCCAGGTGATTGGAAAAGGGGGTTCGGCCGGCTTCCTGGGAAAGGCGTATGATCCCTATCGGCTTTATCAGGATCCCAACCAGAAGCTCAAACTCGAGGATCTCGAGTTGCGGAAAGAGGTTCCGGCCGGGCGCTTGCAGGACCGTTTTACTCTGCTCAAAGGCATCAATGGCTCGATGCCCGATCTCGAAAAAGCTGTCGAGAAGCACGCGCTGGATGAGTATTACGAAAAGGCCTTTGACCTGGTTCTGTCAGGAAAAGCCCGCGATGCATTCGATCTGGAGAAAGAGCCCGATGAGATGCGTGAACGGTACGGCAGAACCACCTTTGGACAGGGAGCTCTGCTGGCACGGAGATTGATCGAGGCCGGTACACGGTTCGTTCAGCTCAACTGGCCGGCCGTTGCCAACGGGCGGCCTGAAGTGGATTCCTGGGACACCCACGCTTCCAATTTCGGTCCTTTGAAGAACCTTCACTGTCCGGTTCTGGACCAGACTCTTTCGGCTCTGCTGGAAGACATGCACGATCGCGGTCTGCTCGAGGAGACGCTGGTCGTGACGGTGGGTGAGTTTGGCCGGTCTCCTCAACTGGGAGTCAGTACCTCCGGAAATACCAATGCTCCGGATGGTCGGGATCACTGGCCCTACTGCTACACCGCTATGATTGCAGGAGCAGGAATGCCGGGAGGGCGCCTCTACGGGGAATCGGATGCCACGGCTTCAGCTCCCCGCGAGAAGCCCGTCCACCCGAATGATCTCCTGGCTACCATCTACCACAGCCTGGGCATCGATCCGGAGATGGAGATTCTGAATCATCTTGATCAACCGCGGGAGTTAGTGAAAGGTGAAGTGCTGAGCGATCTCTGGGTCTAGGAATTGAAGATTGAAAATTCAAAATTAAGGAATTTGGGAGCCACCTTACCCTGCCGGCTGAGGTCACCCTTCAACCTTCGATCCTTTCAATTTTCAATTCTTTATCTACGCTCAGGGAGTTGTCCTCCACCCAGGCGGGAACCTCTGCTGAGGCGCGTCAAAGCGGCAGAACTCGAGCCTTTCGTATCAGTTCCTCATCAAGCGAAAGCGTGATGTTCCCGGGTGCCACAGTTTTACGTGTAGCATCCATTCAACGTGGAGTGAATTCGCTGGAAGAAGGTGAAACGAAGTAGGGGTTTGGATTCCTACTCCTTTTTCTTATTTCTAGGATTGGGGGCTGGGTGCGCCTTGAAACACGTCCAGCCCTGAGCCATCCTTGAGACAATGTTTGATTCCCCTACAGCGAGTACAGACTGCACCAATTCAGGAGGTAAGGACGACTTCTTTCCGCATCTTAGAAACCACGGCACTGATGTTGGGTAAAAAGGGGACAGTCTACTCTGTCCCCAATTTCAAGCGCGCGCCGCCTGCCGACTTCCCGTCTTTGCGCGTTCACTCGAGATCAATCCAAGCGCGTGCTCTGGAATAAGTGAAGGCATACCATGGTATTCCTAAGAGTATTACAATGAGACGTATGAAAATAGGAATATCCATCCCAGAAGATCTGATCGCTTTCGCCGATGAAGAGGCGAAGCGTCGGGGATTGTCTCGCTCGGGATTGCTGGCCAGACTTCTGGAGGCGGAGAAGGTTCGCGACCAGACTCGCCGGTACATCGATCGGTACGGCTGGGATGTGACCGAGGACGAAGAAGCCTGGAGAGCCCATCAGAGGCGGCGGATGGAGGAGGAATATGGCCACGATGAGTGGTGAGCCGCTGCCCCGGCGTGGCGAAGTCTGGTGGGTGAAAGTGGATAAGCGCAGACCCGCCCTTGTCGTCCAGACGGACCTGGTGCGAGAGCCCCGCGTAATGTCTTTCTGGTCGTTCCCTTGACCAGTCGCGTACACCTGGAGGGCTTGCCAGGCAACGTCCGACTGCCCCGGCGTTCGACGCGCCTTCCCAGAGCCTCGGTGGCCAACGTCTACGATGTTCAGAAGGTTCTTCGCCCGGATTTTCTGGAGTGCCTGGGATCACTGCCGACCGCCGCCGTGTCTGCGGTGGACGACGGTCTTCGCCTGGTCCTCGACCTGTAACAGAAAGGGAACAGTCTACTCTGTCACGGCGGGTCTGGCTCTGATATCATTGGAGGAGGAGGTGGACAATGAAAAAACTGGTGGCCTTTTTTCTTGTAAGCGTACTCTTTTCAACGGTTTTGATCGCCCTTGGCAAGGAGAAGACCGGGATTCTGGCAGATACGAAATGTGGTACCGTGATCGCTGGTGATTCGGCAAAAGCGGCCGGACACAAGGTGGCCTGTGCCCTGGCCCCGAGCTGTAAGGCCAGTGGTTTCGGAATCATCGCCGACGGCAAGTTCTACCGTTTTGACGAGGCTGGAAACAAACAGGCCCTGGCTCTGCTCAAAGCGACCGAGAAAGAATCGGCCTTGAAAGTTCGCGTCGAAGGTCACTTCGAAGAAGACCTGATCAAGGTCAGCGCCGTCGAAGCAGTCGACTGAATGTAGGAGCGGCCTCTGTACCGCGATCAGGCCCAGGTCATCGGACCGGGCTCTTCCTTGAGCAGAATGGTGTTCAGAAAACGGACCGCCTGGTCCAGGCCCTCGGCGGCCGACATCAGACTGTCCTCGTGCTCGATGCTCAGAACATAGTCGTAGCCAATCATGCGCAGGTTCAAGACAAACTCTTTCCAGTACTCCGGGCCATGGCCCCATCCCACGGTCCTGAAATTCCAGGCTCTCTCCAGTTCCTGATCGTAGGGCTTGGGATCCAGCGTTCCATGAATGGACGCATTGCGGGCGTAAATCTTGCAGTCCTTGGCATGAACGTGCTGGATCAACTCTCCCATTTCCAGAATCACCGCCAGGGTGTCCACGCCCTGCCACTCGATGTTGCTGGCGTCATAGTTACAGCAGATCTCGGGTCCGACAGCTTCTCGCAGCCTGAGTAAAGACTCCAGGTTATAGACCATGTCACCCGGGTGCAGCTCAAAGCAGAAATGCTGTACACCATGCTGGCGGGCAAACTGGACCATGTCCTGCCAGAATGGGATCAGCTTTTCCTGCCATTGCCATTGCAGCATTTCCGGGAACCATTCCGGCCAGGGCTCATGGACCCAGTTGGGAGTCGTATCCGTTTCGCAACCGGCCGGACAGCCCGCGAAGCCAATAATCCGGGTCACGTCGAGCTGTTCAGCCAGCAGCACACTCTTGCGTAAGGCCTCCGCATGGACCGGGCCGATCTGCGGGTCGGGATGAAGCGGGTTGCCGTGGCAGGAAAGAGCGCTGACAAACAGACCTCGTTCGGAGACCATGTCCCTCAGGCGTTGCAGTTTGGAGCGATCCGAGAGCAGCTCATCGGGATTGCAATGGGCATTTCCAACAAAACCGCCGGTTCCCAGTTCAACGGCTTCCATCTCATAGCCTACAACCAGATCCAGGACCTTCTCCAGGGGTTCATCCGACATCATCGCGGTAAGCATACCCAGCTTCATGTCAACCTCACACGCCGCAGCGTCAGGGTTAAGCAACCGTTTTTCTGTAATTTCCTCTAGGGCCTGTAGGGAAGAATTGCTCCACTTGTTTTTTCCAGCCGGCCAGGTTCAGGTATTGCCGGCCGGTTAACCACTCCTCGTGTATCTCTGCAAGCACAGCCGAGATGAGCCGCAGCGCCGATGCTTCGTGGGGAAAGATTCCCACCACCCGGGTTCGTCTCCGGATCTCCCGGTGCAGTCTCTCCAGTCCGTTGATGGTTCGGATCCTTCGCCACCAGCTCCTCGGAAAATCAAACACTGTCAGCCCTTCATCCAGGTTGTCTTCCAGCCAGCTCACGAACTCCGGTGCAATCTTTTCGAACTTCTTGACGACTTTACCCTTGAGCTCCTCGGCATCCTCTCGAGACGGGGCATCGAAAATGTCCCGCATGGCCTGGGCGATGCGGGGCTTGTCCTCTTTGCGGCGAGCATATTGTTGGGCGTTTTTGCTCAGGTGAAACTGACAACGGTTCCAGGGCACCGACGGATAAACTGCCCGCCTGGCCGCCTTCAGTCCTTCGTGATCGTCACTGACCAACAGCTCGACCCCTCTCAGTCCACGCTTGTGCAGATCTCCCAGAAACCCTCGCCAATGCACCTCCGCTTCGCTGATCTTGGCGCTCAGACCCAACACCTCTCGCGTCCCGAAACGATTGACTCCTATGGCTTTCAGGATGGCCACGTCCTGCACCCTGCCGCCTCTTCGAACCTTCTCGTAGTGGGCATCCAGATACACGATCGGATACTCTCCCAGCTCCCGGCTTCGAAACTCTTCCAGCTCTTCGTCCAGCATCCCGGCCACTCTCGAGACCTGGGTGGCCGAGATCTCCAACCCACACAGCTGCTCCGTGATCTCGGTGACTTTCCTCGTCGAGACGCCCATCACATACATCTCGGCAATGGCCAGCTTCAGGGCCTTCTCCGAACGGCAACCCCTCTCCAGCGACTTGGGATAAAACCTCAACCCACGCACCTGTGGAATCTCCAAGTGCAGCTCTCCCACTCGAGTCTGAATCCGCTTGCCTTTGAATCCGTTTCGATAGCCTCGCCGACTGGCTGTTCTCTCGTACGCTTCCGCTCCCAGAAACTCGCTTCTTTCCAACTGCATCGCCACGTTGAACAACTTCTCCAGGATTCCTCGAAAGGCTTCTGTTCCTTCCTCGATCAACTCCGCCAGGATCTCCCGTGGTACTCTCTTTTCCAGATCTGGGTTCATTTGATTCTCCTTGCCAGATTCTCGTTTCTGTTTTTGGAGAATCCTGTCCCAGACCTCTGTCTTTCCGACCCAAGGCCTGACCAGAAATTACAGAAAAAAAGTTACACTACTAGCGTCAGACCGCTTCTGCAGCAACTTTCCTAGAGAGTCCAGCCCTTCCGGTACTTACGATGGAGGTAGGCTTCCGCTTCGGGAGCGTTGGGGAATTTCATATCCCGGGCATCCCAGCTCAGTTTTTTGCCGGCGCGGATGGAGACATTTCCCAGCAGCACGGTTTCCGTCAGCGGTCCGGCTTTGTCAAAAGCCATCCCGGGCGTCGCTCCTCCCTTTTCTTTCATAGCGAACCTCTCAAGAAGCAGATCTCTGCCATCCCGTCGTCCAAGGGGTGCAGCACCAGTTGTACCCGCTCTGCTTCACCGTTTCAAATGTTCCGCTTTTCAGAGTCCGCGTATCCGAAGAATCTGATCGCGCCGGCCGGTCAATTCCCAGCAGGTGAGTGAGTGGAAGCGGGAAGTCAGCTCAAGAAGTGCCAGATGAGAAGTGGTTGGCTCCCAGCCGGAATTGCAAACGGAGAACCCTCCGTGGTCCGAACATGAAAACCGGGTTCTCGGTTCTAGGTCAGTTGACCAGACTCCCGGGTGGTTCTAAAATGGTGTCATTATGAAACTCCAGAGAGTGGGAAGCTCATGGCGACCATTACGATAAGGAACATCCCCCCGAATCTCTACGACAGGCTCAAGCAGAGCGCCTCTCTTCATCGCCGGAGCATCAACAGCCAGGTGATTGTCTGCATTGAGCAGGCTCTGAGACGGCGACAGATTGCGCCCGAAGAGGTACTGACTCGGGCTCGAAGCCTGCGCAGGCAGATGACGGGCGGGCCGCTCAGCGTCGCCGAGCTGCTGGCAGCAAAAGCTCAAGGTCGGCCATGATCGTGGTCGACACCAACGTCATCGCTTCTCTCTATCTAGAAACCGAGCGATCCGGGGAGGCGGAGAAGGCCCTGCTCAAGGATGGCGACTGGGCCGCACCAGTCCTGTGGCGCAGCGAGTTCCGAAGTGTCCTGACCCTGTCCGTCCGTAAGGGACGATTCGATCTTGCCCATGCGCTGGAACTCGTTGAAGCGGCAGAAAGCCAGCTGAAGGATCGAGAGTTCGGGGTGCCGAGTCTGAATGTGCTTCGGTTGGCCACCGCAAGCGGCTGTTCCGCCTATGACTGTGAGTTCGTTGCTCTAGCCCAGGACCTCTCCGTGCCTCTGGTCACGCTTGACACACAGGTCCTAGCGGCATCCCCTGATCAAGCGGTTGCTCTTACCGACTTTGCCGGTGGAAAAAGGGGACAGTCTACTCTGTCCACTATTCTTCCCGATGGGTAATCCGGCGAGCCACGGCTCGGGCGCCGCGTGGGGTGGCTCCGGGTTGAGACGAGATCCAGGCTGCCAGGCGATTGGCCGCTTCGTTGATGACTTCCAAAGGGGCCTGGCGCAGATAGTAGAAAACCAGGGCAGCCAGGAATGCATCTCCTGCACCAACTGTGTCAGCCACTTCAACTGCGAAGCCAGGGTGCAGGTGGATTTCATCCCTGGACAGGAGAATGCTTCCTTCTTCCCCCCGGGTCACACAGATGAGCTTGAGTCGATAGTCGTTGAGTAGTTGCGACATTTGACTCTCGACGGGGCCTGGACGGACCTCGAGTAACTGGACAACATGCTCCATCTCTGGATCGGAGAGTTTCACAATGTCAGCCTTTTGCAGCGAGGCCCGAATGATGTCTGGTGAGAAGTGAGGTGGCCGGAGGTTGACATCGAAGACGCGGAGGGCTCGGACAGGTGCCGTTTCCAGCAGCCGCCCAATGGTTCTGCGTGATTGAGGCGACCTCTGGCCCAGGGTGCCAAAGCAAACTGCATCGGCTGAGTGTGCCAGTTCTTGAAGCTCCGGTGCCCACTCCAGAAAGTCCCAGGCTGCATTTTCGCGAATCGAAAAAGTCGGCTGGCCCCGGACGTCGAGCGATACGTCAACCGTCCCGGTTGTATGATCTGAGGTCTGGACGTACAGAGTCGACAGCCCGAGGCTGTGTAAGTGCGTGATGGCACGCTCTCCGAGTGAGTCGGTGCCGGCGGCGGTCACAGGCTCTGCCTGGTCACCCAGGCACCTCAAGCTGTAGCACAGGTTGACAGGAAAACCTCCCAGCATCCTTCCGGTTGGGAGCATGTCCCAGACGAGTTCGCCAACTGCGATGATCTGGTATTTCCGGTCTTCCTGGAGCATCCTGGAAGTCCCTGGCCTAAGGTCCTTTATTTGGCGGCTACCAGGTCGGCGATGGCGTCGCCGATCGCGGAGGTGGACAGCCCCGCTTTCTGAATGTGGGTCACCGACAGGCCGGGAAGGGCGCCAGATCCCAGAAAAGCCACGCAGGCCTTCTCGACCAGGTCGGCCGCCTCGTTCTCTCCCAGGTGATCCAGCATCATCTGTCCGGCAAAGATGCAGGCCAGGGGATTGATCACGTTCAGACCCGTATACTTGGGCGCGCTGCCCCCAATCGGCTCGAACATGGAAACGCCCTCCGGATTCACGTTCCCTCCAGCGGAAATCCCCATGCCTCCCTGCACCATCGCACCCAGGTCGGTGATGATGTCGCCGAACATATTGCCGGTCACGATCACGTCAAACCACTCCGGATTCTTTACCATCCACATGGTGGTGGCGTCCACGTGGGCATAGTCCCGCTTCACGTCCGGGAAGTCACGTTCGCCCATTTCATGAAAGGCGCGTTCCCAGAGGTCGTACACATAAGTCAGGACATTGGTTTTCCCACACAACGTCAGAGCCTTTCTCTTGTTTCGCCGCCGCGTGTACTCGAAGGAGTATTTCAGGCAGCGATCCACGGCGTGCCTCGTGTAGACCATCGACTGGATAGCCACCTCCTGGGGAGTCCCTTTGCGGCTCACTCCACCCGTGCCGGTATACAATCCCCCCGAATTCTCACGGATCACCACGAAGTCGATGTCGTCCGGACCCTTACCCTTAATGGGCGTCTCGACACCGGGGTAGAGCTTCACCGGTCGCAGGTTGATGTACTGGTCGAGCTCGAATCGCGTGCGCAGCAGGATCCCTTTTTCCAGGATCCCCGGCTTGACATCCCTATGGCCGATGGCGCCCAGAAACATAGCATCCTGGCCCCTGAATTCCTCCAGGACCGAGTCCGGCAGCAGCTCGCCCGTTCTCCGGTAACGTTCACCCCCCAGGTCGTAGCTGGTGGTGTGGAGCGCGAATCCGCATCGACGGGCGGCGGACTCAACTACTTTCACTCCCTCCCGGAGCACTTCAGGGCCGGTGCCATCGCCGCCAATGAGGGCAATTTTGTAGGTCTTCATGCCGTTGATCTCCGTGCGCTTTTCCTGTTCAAGAGACTTTGTCGGGAGCAGGAAGGCGCATCCTAGCACGCAACTGGAGTCCCTTCAACAGGTGCAGGTCGATTCCCCCCGTGTGCGACGGTGAGCTGACGCTCTACCGTTCTGTGCCATTCCTTGACACCAAGACAACAGAACGGCAAGGCGTGAGCCTGCCGTTTCTTCAAGCGCGTAAGCCCTCCGTTAACGTCTCAGCTGGCCGTTTGAAAGGCCCGCTGCCGATACAGAAAGTCGACCAGGTTCCCCTCGTGGGGCTGCAGCCAGTTGAGCTGAATGGTGCGAATCGGCCCCAGATTGAGCCGATCGATGTTTCTGGAGTCCAGAAGTGATCTTCGAAGCTGTTCGTCTTCCGTAATCGCCGTGGCCACCAGTGTCGATTTGATCTGGCTGAGCAGTTTCTCCTGCCGGCACTTGACCACACTCACGAAGGGAAACATGAACTCCGTATTGGCCAGGGTTCTTTCTGGTGAATCACAGTGGACGACGGTGGGCCGCAGATAGGCGCAGCGCTCTCTTTCGTCCAGCCGGTCGCCATCCCGATAGCGTGCCGTCACGTCTTCGACCCCGACCTCCCCGAGGCCCTGCTCGATGACGGCATTGATGGCCTGGGCCTGTCCCGAAACCGTGAAAGCCGCCAGAGCCGCCTCCGGATCCTGGGGCGGTGTGGGAGCGACTGGGCCCAGACGCTCGGCCACAGCCTCGGCGATCTTCTCGGTGTGCCGCGAGGCCCAGATGCCGGAGCAACTGATGCAGCTTCGGCCGCTGTTGATCAGCACGCTGTCCACCATCACGTCCAGGTGCTTCTCCCAGTCGTCCACCTGGTCGTCGGCCAGCAGGATCTTGCTGAATCCGGGGCCGTGAACCTGCACCCCAGGGTTGCCTTCGTACTGTTCAACGGTGGTAGTGCCGCCGAAAATCAGGTTACGGGGGCAGTGCTGCAGTACTGCAGCACCGACATCTGCTCCACCCGGATACAGGGCCACCGCCTCACGCGGAATACCCGACTGGAAAAATGCCTCGGACATGCGGTAGGGAGTCCACGGTTCCTGCGGGCCCGGTTTGAACACGAGGCCGATCTGGAGAGGAATCACCGGCAGCCACAGGCCGTGTACGCCCGGCGAGTTGGAGGGAAGGACCATCCCCAGCACCGGCGTAGTGGCCTGGTAACTGCGCATCACTCCATTCTCTTCGCCATATCCGCGGCTCAGTATCTCCAGATCCAGACCGCGGGTCAGCGCCTGCAGGATCTCCTCCAGGTGAGTCAGAACGTGGTGCAGTTTTTCCATGTTGGTGACGCACATGTGCTCGGGGAGCCCGGTGGTGGCGGACTGATACCTGACAAACTCTGCGGGAGTCTGCACGGCGTCGCCGGCCGGCAGTTCTCCCCTCATGAAGAGTTCAGCGGCGTGTTCCAGCTTTTGGATCAGCTCCCGGCTGGGAATCTCCCGCAGGACTTGGCGGGCCCGGCCGGCGCGGCGCAGGTCACGCTGGATCATTCCACCGATGGCCTGACTGACCTCGGCGAGCGGCTCCCCGCTCTCAAAGTGAACGACTTTATCGACATCCAGACTCTTGTAGGGTTGGCCCCATCGCAGAACCGGGAAATGAATCACAGGGTCCCTGCCTTTCTCAAAAGAGAACGCCCGACGCGTCCCAAAAACACTCGTCTAATAGACACCCACCGCCGTTGTGGCGGCAAAAGCCCGGTAGGGGCGCAGCCCGCTGACTCCGTCCCAGGGATAGGGCTCACAAGGGGGCTCGCGTTCCCCTTCATCGCGCTCCAGAAAACGGGGCATGAAGAATTCCGAGGTGAGTGTGGTAAGAAGCACTCGGCCGGTCTCCCCATAATCCACAGCCTTGCCGGGATCGTCGAAGTCCACGACCTGAATGACGGCTCGAGGCTGCGAAGCATGGTAGGTGATCTTGTAGTTGTCGGCCGCATCGAACGGCTTGGAGGGAGCCAGTCCCATGAGCGTGTTGCCGTAGGTCGGCGTCAGGTAGGTTCCGTCCAGCAGTTCCTCTACGGCGAAGCGATACCACTGGGGCGTAAACTCGGTTCCGCCGGCGAAGATTCCCCTGATGCCGACCTCCCTGATGCTCTGTCCCTCCTCTTCCAGCCGCTCGGCCAGAGCTTCCAACAGCTTCGGCGTGGTGAACAAGCAGCGGATGTCGTGATTGGCCGACAGCAGGGTGACGGCCTGGTCAATCACATGTTTCTGATACTGGAGCAGCTCGTCTTTTGCGCCCCTCTTGATGAGCTTGATCACCCAGCGCGGGTCCAGGTCTACACAAAAACAGATCCCTTCCCGTCTCTGGGCCAGGTGCTCGACGGCCAGGCGCAATCGACGCGGGCCCGAGGGGCCCAGCATGAGCCAGTCAGCCCCCCGGGGAAAGTACTCCTCGGGCAGGGTTTCGGAAAACAGCTCGTAATCAATGCGGAAGTCCTCGATGTTGACCCGGGTCTTGGGAATCCCCGTTGTGCCTCCCGTTTCGAAAACACTGATGGGGCGATCCGCCAGGCCCCGGGGTACCCATCGGCGCACCGGCCCCCCGCGCAGCCAGTCGTCTTCGAAGTAGCCGAACCTTTCGAGATCCTGGAACCCCTGAACAGTCTCTCGCGGATCCCAGCCGGCCTTCTCTGCCCACTCGAGCCAGAACGGGCAGCCGGTCTCGGGGCTGAAATGCCACTGGACCATAGCGCGAACGTGAGCCTCCAGTTTCTGGCGGTGAGCCTGTACGTCCTGTTCTGCAGTACCTGAGATTACGCTTGTCATCTAAGAGTCCAGAATGGGCAAAAGTGGTGCTTCGCCTGACCCGTTGATGCGGGCAAAGCAATTCTACCCGTGTGGCAAAAATCCGGTCAAGGTAGACGGGGGGGACGGGGGGGCTCGGTGCCCTGTCGATCAGCCGGGGGCTGACGGGGCAGTAATCGATCGTCAAGAGCAGCGCCGCCCTCCCCCCGCACAAGCTCGGCTTTGGCTACGTCTGGCCTTCGGCTTCACTATCGCCTGTGGAGAGGATCGTACAAGGCAGAGGCTCGAATTTGTGGAAGTGACGATCGAAGGTGATCAGATGGCCCCCCCACTCAAGGGTAGCGGCTCCGATCCATATGTCGTTGACTGGAACCGGGTTGCCCGCCTGCTGCAACCGGGCAAACAGCTCTCCATAGCGGCGAGCAGTTTCAGGTGTCGTGGGAAGTACCGAGACGAACGGCTCAGACAAGAAATCATCCAGGGCGACTCGATTCTCCCGCAGACGCCGTCCCAACTGAAAACCGGCTTCCAGCTCCCCCAGCACTGTGACCGGGAGAAGCACGACCTCGGAGGATGCGACCAGACCGATCACCAGGGGGTGGCCGCTTCGTAGCCGGGAAAAAGCCGACGTATCCAGAACGAGTCTGGGGACAGGGTCAATTCCAGAGCTCTTCATCAATGACGCGTTGCGGCTGCAATGTCCTTTCGAATTCAGCCAAATCTTCCTTGGACCAGGTCGCATAGCGTTGCAGTCGGCGCTGGCGCCGATCGACTCCCACAGCGGCCTCGAGGATTTTCAGAACCACCGTGTTGACACTTTCCCCTTTCGCTCGGCTCAAGGTCTTGAGTCGCTGGTCCACTTCATCGGAGACCCCTCGTACTGTCAATTGCCTGGCCATGAATGCATGATATCATATCTATGACATCATGCATTCAGACTTTTGGGATGGGACGAGCCTTACCGACTGGCCTGCCGGCAAAATCCATAGCCTCTTTAAGGGATCCCGGATGGTAGGCTCCTGGTCGATCAGTCCGATTGAAGACAACGCAATGCAATGGATGACATCCAATCCGACAAAGCAGAGCCGAAACGCCACCTGCGCGAAAAAATGGGGCGGCTTGAGAGCTACCAGAAGATCAAGAAACTCAACGTCCATCCAATTGCTACGGCAATGACTGCCATCACAGCGGGCAGCCCGGGTACCGCCGTAGCCTGCGGGTCCGGTGCGGGTTTGAGTTGGCGAAGCGCCAATTGGCCCGAGCGGAGCCAACCCGTCTTTTCTTCGTGCAGCAGTTCGCCGCGTCGTTCCCAGCCCGCAAACAGGGAGAACAGCACCATCGATCCGGCAGTGATGAGAATGCTGAAGACGTACGCTGCAAAGGCGTTCGTCATGATGCTGGGCATGATGGCGACACCGTAAGCCTCTGCAATCGGTGCCGCCAGCAGCCGCATCACGCCGTAGCCGACGCCGACGAGAACCCCAATCAGGCCTGCACGACGGTGGACTCGTGTCAGCGAACCCATCAGGAACAACGTGAGCAGTGGGGTCACGAACGCACTGGTCAGTTCTATATAAAACAGCAGCATGCCTCCTTTCATGAACGGCACGTAGAGGAACGAGCCGCCGATGATCAGCGGCGTGAGCCATTGGCCTACGCGCATGTAGTGGCGGTCGCCCTTGTTGCGTACGAACAAGCGAGCGTACACATCTCGGGTCAATAGTGCTGCAAGCGTCGAACCGATCGAGTCAAATGTCGAGAGAGCGGCAGCCAATACACCTGCCACAACGATACCCTTGACTCCGACGATGGCGAATTGGCTGACCAGGTACGGGTAGATGGCGTCCGTCGTTCCCTCCGGCAAGACGCTCTTATCGGGAAACAGGGCGCGTCCCATCACGCCCATCGACAGATTGAAAAACGTCATCACCAGCATCGCCGCCGCGGCAGGACACACCGCCATCTTCATGTTCCATTCGCTCTTGGAGGCGAGCATCCGCATCGTTTGGGTGTGGTTCACGACCGAATACGCCACACCAATGATCACGAAGGCCAGCGCCACCAGTAGGGCGGGAGTCCGGCGCTCAATGACGCCCTTTTCTGCGTCGTACGTACCTCCGATCAGCAGTTTTCGCTCGATCGTCTCCTGAGCAAGGCCCTCGACTTTTTCGCGCTCAATGTTTTCGTGGCCAACGTGCAGCAACTGGTCGGACAAACCCGGCTCATGATTGTCCAGACGCTGTGCGAGGCCGTCCCAGCCTCCGACTTGATTCCAGACGACGACCCAGATGATCAACCCGGCGATGGTCATCACCCCGAATTGCAGCGCATCGGTGACGGCCACCGATCGTAATCCGCCTAGAGCCGTGTAGATACTCGCCACCAGAGCGATTGCAGCCACCGCCCACCAGGCGCCTGTTCCCCAGTCACAGAGAACGGTAAACATCAGGTACAGCGTGGTGGCGATGATAGCTAGGACGAGTGTCCGATACTGCACTTGAATCAGTGCACAAATCACGCGGACTGCTGGCCCAAATCGCGCTTCGAGGTACTGGGCATTGGTGTAGCTGCCGGCGCGATAGATGGACGGCAAAACCACGAAGGCCGCCAGGGCCCAGCCGCCCACCACGCCCACCCAGTTGGTGACGAAGTAGCTGAAGCCCAACGTGTAAGTGCCGCCCGAATCGGCGACCAGATCGCTCGAATCGATTGCCGTCGCGTACATCGATATCCCGACCAGCCACCACGGCAACGTTCGTCCTGCCAAGAACCAGTCCGCGCTGGATTGAACGCCGCGGCTCAGGTAGAGCCCGTAGGCAATGATCGATCCGTTGAGTACCAGAACGAGTAACCAATCCAAGAACGTCACGGCGTTCGTTTCCTTCCCGAGACAAGCGAATTCTCAAGCGAACCGCAATCGCCACGCTTCCCGGTCCCGACTCCGAGCTCCTAGCCCCTCCTAGCCCAAGCCTGATCGGATCGCCCTCTGGTGAGCAAGGTCAAACTCAATAAGACACCAACCCTGTCCAACGGTCAAACGATTTCGAAGAGGGAATCGAGGATCTTTCCAAGTGACCATCTTTGAAGACGCGAGAAAGGTTTTCAAGAACTGGCGATTAACCAAACCAGCTCAGGCCACACCAGCCAGTTCCTTGACAACTCTCATGGCGGCTTCCGGAGTCGATGAGGTGCCGTGTTCCATCCCGACGAAACCGTCATAACCAGCTTCTCGAAGGGTTCTAAAGATGTTTCCGTAATTGACTTCTCCCGTCCCGGGCTCCAACCGTCCCGGGACATCTCCGATCTCTACGAATTGAATCCAGTCCTTTTCGAGGCCTTCCTTAAGATTATTGATCAGGTATGCGCGCGACATCGGCTTCCTCTATCTGGCAAGAGGGTCTTTTGACCGGTGAATCGCGATTCTGTTGGAGACGGGTGGTCGCGGCACAACTTGAAGCTCACTCCCGGAGCCAATATGCTTCTAGAACGTGCCGAATGACAGACCCATCCCCGCATTGATCCTCTTTCTGCCTTTGATTCTGGGCCAGGCCCAGGCACGAGAGATGGAGATTCACCTGCAGGATGGTGACCAACGAATCCGCCCGCTGGAAAGTGTTGTTCTGCAGCTGCGGGCCTTCCAGACCGAAGAGGATGAGGAAGGCAACGAGAAAAGGGTCCGTGTTCTGCCGAAGCCCGTCCAGTTTGTTCTGGATCGGAATCGTCCGGCTGGCTCTCCAAACCGTTTCGAAATCAGGTGGACAGCTTCAAGGGTCAGGACTCCGGCCAGGGCTGGAAATCCATTCTTGGAAACTTTGGCAGGTCGCTGATTACTTTTGACAGTGTTCTGTACACGGCTCCCGAGCACTCCGGGAGCTACCGAGTGACAGCCAGGTCAGAAGAGCAGACGGTAACGCTCGATTTGAAGGTGACCCCCTCGGCACCTTCCAGGAAAACAAAGGAAAAGACGAGCTTTCGACCTGAATCTCACACCCGGGAACCGTATCGCAGTCTGGCCGGTCATTGGGCGCCCATGGTTGCTCAGGCCACCTGGTTTGAGCCGAAAGCCGACTACCTGGCCCGATTCGACTTTGACGGGGACTGGAAAGGGGACAACAACTGGGAGAACACGGCTGTAGGAAGCTCACAGGCTTACGTCTACTATGCGGCTGCTGAGACAGAGACGCACTGGTTCCTGATCTACAATTTCTTTCATCCCCGGGATTATTCCGCTAACTGTGTGGGCGGGACCTGCCATGAAAACGACAATGAGGGACTCATTCTGACGATTCTCAAGGATGGCACCCGGTTTGGCCGGCTCCAGGTGATGGAAACGCTGGCCCACGACAACATTTACTCGTATCGCGCTGACCGGCGGGTCAAGAACAGGGCTCACAAAGTGGACGGGAAAGTCGAGTTCTACCAGGAAACTCATCCCGTGGTCTTCATTGAGTCTGGAGGGCACGGCGTTTTCGGATCCACCGACCGCCATTCCAGATTCAGTCTACGGCACGACCGGTTTCGAGAGACTACCGGGGTCACCTACATCTACGGCGCAAGGGCCAGCCGGCCCCGTCATGGAAACGAGCGAGCCCTCAGCTATGAACTGCTTCCCATTCTAAGTCACTGGTGGAGGCGCATCGAGGAGGGTGCGGGGACCTTTGCGGAACATTTTCCGTACCAGCCGTACGGCAAAAGGCCCGCCGCATCCCGGTCCACTCTGCCCGTAGCTTTCAATGGCCGAAGGTTCGGTAAGAATAAGGCCAAGCCCTTCTGGGGCTGGCATGATCGGCGCACGCGGAAGAAGAAGATCCTGGCGACAGGTCAGTGGGGTCTGGATCCGGCTTATGCAGTCTCCCGCAATCTCAATCTCCCTCGACCCTTCTCATTGACATACATCTACAACCCTTATTTGAGTATCGAAGAGCGCCCTGGACCAGGCTCGGAATGAGCGTTCTGGTCGAGGGCCAGCTGGACCACCCTTCCGTTCATTCCGTTCCAGTAACTTCAGCGGTGGCTGGGAACGAGGAACGCGAATCAGACCTCAGGATAGTGCGATTTCCACCACTCCTCTGCGTGCCTGCGGTCCCAGCCGTTGGATGCAACTCCGGTGGAAAGCGCTTCCGCCAGTTCCATAGCGCTGCCAAAGCGGTCTTCGGGCTGCTTGGCCAGGCACTTGAGAATAATCCGATCCAGTTCTGCGGGGATCGACAACTCGCTCCGCCGGGAGGGCGGCTGCGTCGTCGTCGTAACATGGTCCAGAGCCATGGCCATGGTGCGCTTGCGGGGGAAAACATACTGGCCGGTCAACAGCCAGTAGCCGACGCAGCCCACGGCATAGAGGTCGGCTCTGGCGTCGACATCTCTTTTTCCGGTGACGACTTCGGGAGCCATGAAGGCCGGGCTTCCAGCCGTCATCCCTTCTTGAGTCAACTGGGTGTCTTCATCTCCGTCATCTGTCTCTATCTTGACCAGTCCGAAGTCCAGAACCTTGACAAAATCGTAGGACAGGCCCATGTGACAGGTGAAGATATTGGCCGGTTTCACGTCCCGGTGAATCATGCGGCTTTCGTGTGCATCAGCCAGTGACTCGCAGACCTGCTTCAGCAGGTGGATTGTTCTTTCCGGCGGTTGCGGCCCGTGCTTTTCTATCAGAGTCTTCAGGTCGATCCCGTTCAGGTACTCCATGACGTAATAGAAGACGCCATCACCACTGACCCCGAAATCATAAAGCTCCACGGTGTGGGGAGAGCGAAGGGCTGCTGTGGCCTGGGCTTCCCGTTCGAAGCGACGGATGGTCTCCCTCGCAACCGCCTGGTCCTTGTCTTCGATTCTATCGGGGCGGATCAGCTTGATGGCAGCGGGTCGAACCAGCTTGTGATGCTCCGCTCGCCAGACCTCTCCCATGCCTCCTGAACCGATGCGTTCCTTGAGCTGGTAAAAGCCCGCCTCCATGGCCTCCACCCCCTGGCTCTGGTATTGACCGATGATCTGAGTGCCGGCGATCGCGATTCCTGCACTCAAGGTGAGGAGAAAGCCAGTCTCAGCGATCCGGCCTGCACGAAGCTGGCCCATGGCCTCCGCGATGGCCGGGAATGCGAACCCGAGCGCGAGGCCGGCGGCGATCGGCGTGGCTGCCAGCGAAACTGCAACGGCGGTGACCCGTTTGATGGTATTGGGAATGAACATTCCGTAGACGGCTACGAGCAAGACGATGTGGAACACGGTTTCAGTGAATCCAGAGAGAGCCAGACTGACTTCTCCTTGGGACATGGCCCAATAGATGAACGTGTAATCCCGGGCGGACAAGTACACCGCCGCCGCCCCGAAAAGGACGAGTTCCAGGACTCTGAGGCTCGTTAACGGAATGGCCTTCTGGCTGTAGAGCAGTGCCGCCACACCACCCAGCACCAGCAGGCAGGGGATCAGAATGAGGAGTCCAAATGTTTGCCCCGATACCTGGTCAATCGTTATCCAGATCACAGCCGCGGCCAGAAAGATGAAAGCCACTCTGCGCAGCCGGCACCGCAGCAAGGATTCCGTCAGCGCACGGACCAGGGTGCCCGTACCGGGCACCTCTCCGACACTCGGTCAGAAACGGCGCTTTGGCTGGCTGGTGACTAAAGCTCCGGGACTAGAATCTCGTGATCCCGAGTCCTGGCGAACGCTGCCATTCATGGGCTCTCACTCAAGGAGGGTTGCCGAAGGAAACCTGGTAAAGAATCGACCCTCCTTCGGTACCAGAGTAACTGAACAGAGATTCCCGGAGCAAGCCGGGGACGACTGGGCTCTTGGATCGGAACTTATGTCACGCTGCACTAGTCCAGCAACGTCTTTAAGGCCGGCCATCGGATCCGCCTCCTGGTCTCGAGCAGTAACTTTCCTCGTTTCAACCGCAATCTGAATACCGGAGAGCCACTGCTGGGAACGGCCGGAATGGTCCGGGCCACGCAGAGGATCTATCACGACGAGGACCACCCTTCTGCGCTCACTCTCCCAGTCATTCCCGCATCGAGTGTGAATTGATGAGATCCCGGGTGGTTCGCGTTTTCTAAGTGCTAAGGGTTATAGGCAAAATGAAATAGCACCCCCCCCAATAGGGGGGTCGAATGAGGCATTGTAGAGGCGATGATCTCGAAAAAAAAGCGATACGTCGACGGCGCCAGGTACAGCAACTGTACTTTGACAGAAGATGGTCCAAGAAACGGATTGCAAGCCATTTAAGGATGAGTAAGCACACCGTGATCCGGTGGACACAATCTAAGGGAGAGGACGTGAAACGAGACGGGCGTGGCTGGCCCAAGGGCAAGCGGCGACGCTGGAGCTCGCAGACAGAAAAGCAGGTTGCTGCAATTCATCGCTATCTGAGTCAGGAGCCGACTGAGTTTTACACAGGAGCTTCGGCCATTGAGCTTGAGTGGCGGCGGCGGTGGCCTCAAGAGCCGTCTCCACCGCTGAGGACGATAGGGCAGATGATGTCGGATCTGGGGCTCACGAAGTCGCCCAAGAAAAGAGACCATCGTGGAGCAGCCGCCTATCTGTGCTACCCGGAACACACGATTTACCAGAGCCTGGGTGGCCGGGTAGTGGAGGCTGACTTTGTGGGCCAGAAGTATCTGGCCGGCCGCAGTGAACCTCTGCATTTCATAGGCTTTAGCTTCAAGCAGGCCCCCAGGCTTCGCTACTACCAGCGGGTGAAAGGGCAGACGGCAAAGGCGTTTATCGACGAGACGAGCCGTTTTTTTGAACGCTTCGAAAAGCCATCCTTTATGAAAATCGATAACTGTGCTGCCACGATTGGGAGCACTTCGGGGCGACGAAACATCAGCCGGGTTATGCATTTTCTTCTCCAACACCAGGTCGTTCCCATCTACTCGGTCCCCAGAAAGCCCTTCTCTCAGGCTTCCATCGAGGGCAACAACTCGGTGTTTGCCCGAAAGTTTTGGCGGGCCCGTCATTTTGACAGCCTCAAGTCAGTCGATCAGCAGCTGCAATGGTTCAACCAGTCCACTCTCCATTACACTGGCTACCAGAAACCGAAGTGCCGGCAGTCGTGTGAATCATTTCGGCCGCGAGTTTATTTCCTGAGGCAGGTCCGAGAAGATGACCGCGGCCGATCCACTATCTCGGTGCTCAATGAATCCCTGGAGCTCGATCCCAGCTACGTCAGCTATTTCGTGATCGCTGAATGGAGTCTGGACACTGAGCGACTAGACGTCCATTTCGAACGGGATCGGCAGCTGTCCACGATTCACTCTCAGCGGTTTTCCATCAATGCCAGTAGCAAGAAGAGAATCCGGTCAGGAGCTACCATCAGAAGGTGTGTAAATAGCATAGGCGGTGAGTATCCTTCCGGGTTGATTTAAAACCCAGGGCCGAAAGGCCCGCAACGGAAGGAGTACACACCGCATGAGCAAGCAGAACATTGAGGAAAGTGTCGAGTCAAGAGTTTGTTTCGAGGAGCTGGAAGATTGGGTGGGGGAGAAGATCCAAGGCTGGGTTCAAGAGCTGCTGGAGGAGGAAGTCACGGAGTTATTAGGGCGGCGTAAGAGTGAGCGGCGAAGGGCCGTGGACGCTCCGTCGGGCTATGGCAATGGATATGGGAAGCCGAGGCATCTGACGCTGAGCTCGGGGACGATCCAGGTTCGAAGGCCTCGAGTGCGGGATCTAGAGGAACACTTTGAAAGTCGGGTGTTGCCCCTGTTTGCCAAGCGGACGCGGCAGGTTCGAGAACTGATCCCTGAGCTGTACTTGCATGGTCTGGCGCTGGGGGATTTTGATCTGGCTCTGAGAGGGCTTTTAGGGGAAAAGGCGCACCTGTCGTCCTCCACGGTGGCCAGATTGAAAGAGCAGTGGCAGGCCGAATGGGAGGTCTGGCAGAGTCGACCCTTGAATGATCTGGAAGTGGTGTATTTATGGGTAGATGGAATCTACGTCAAGGCGGGTCTGGAGAAGGAAAAGGCAGTCCTGCTGGTGGTGCAGGCCGCCTTAAGTGACGGAAGCAAAGCCGTGGTGTCGGTCACGAGCGGCTATCGGGAATCGACCCAGAGCTGGTCGGAAGTACTGCGCGACTTGAAGCGCCGGGGGATGGGCTGTCCACGGCTGGTGATCGGAGACGGCCACCTGGGCATCTGGGGAGCTTTGCGCAACGTCTATCCCCAGGCCGAGGAGCAGCGCTGCTGGAATCATCGGATCGTCAACCTGCTGACCAAGCTCCCTAAGCGAGTGCACAAGCCGGCCTTGCTGATCCTGCGGCAGATCCCTTACGCCGAGACTCGAGAAGAAGCACAACGACTCAAGAAGGTTTTTCAGCACTGGTGCCGGCAGCGAGGGCTGACTCTGGCGGCTGAGCTAATCGAGCAGGACTGGGACCGGATGGTGACCTTTTACCTGCTATCCAAAGAAGCAGTGGCAGCATCTGCGAACCACCAATCCAGTGGAGTCACCGTTTGCCGCTCTTCGGCTGCGAACGGACGCGGCCAAGCGATTCAAGAAAGTGGAAAACGCCCAGGCGGTGATCTGGAAGATGCTGCTGGTGGCGGAGCAGCGATTCCGCCGGTTGAAGGCACCGGAGCTGATGAAAGACGTCTACCAGGGCGCCAAATATGTCAATGGAGTCCCGGTCAACCAAGTCCCGGAGGAGAAAGCCGCCTGATGTTTTTCCACACCTATTGACAAGAGCTCTCCGGTCAAATGGGGGTGCTGTTTTATCTTGCATCTAACCGCTAAGTACTAAGATGCTCTTGGACTGAGTCGAACAAGGAAGGAATGTGACGAGCCAGGCTGATCGTACAGGGCAACTGGCTCCCGGGCCGGAGGGTTCCCCGGAATTGGGTTCGCTCAGGGAGCTACAGCAAGATCCCCTCGAGTTTTTTCTCCATTGCCGCCGCCGCTTTGGCGACGTGGTCCGGTTTCGAATCGGACCGGAGAGAGTGGTCCATCTGGTCAGCGATCCTGACGCCATTCACCGGATTCTGGTGGTCAATCGGCGCAACTACACCAAGGGGGAGAGCTGGAAAAAGGCCGCGGATCCGAATGCCCCGAAAAGTTCCAGGGATCTGACTCGCCGGGGTTCGCTGTTGAGTCGTCGCTTTCTGCTGGGAGAAGGTCTCCTGACCAGTGAAGGGGATTTGTGGCTGCGTCAGCGGCGAACGATCTACCCGGTCTTTCAGCGCGGTCACCTGAAGCAGTTTGCCAGTACCATGAGTTCGGCGATCGCCGAAATGCTGCAGCGCTGGGAGAATCTCTCTGATCACCAGCCTGAAATCGATCTGGAAGAGGAGATGGCCCGACTGGGACTGGACATCGTCGCCGGCACTCTGTTCGGGGAAGATCTGAGAGTTGCGGAAGCCGTCCAGATCAATCGGCTCATGCGCAGGATTCTCAGTCTCACCAACGCCCGGGCCGACAAGCAGTTCGACCTTCCCCGGGAGGAACCCCAGCACGGCGACCAGGAGTTCGAGGCCCTGGTCGCTGAATTCGACCACATCATCCGGGGGATGATCCGGCGCTGCCGGGCATCCAGGCAGGAGACCGGAGACTTTCTCTCTCTCTTGATCTCGGCTCGTGATGAAGAGACCGGAGAAGCCATGAGTGACCGCCAGGTGCGCGACGAAGTGGCCACCATCTTCCTGGCCGGGCATGAAACTACGGCCAGCGCCCTGTCCTGGACCTTTTTCCTGCTTTCGAGCCATCCCGAACCCGACCGCCAGGTCCGGAAAGAGGTTCAGCAGGTGCTGGATGGCCGTCCGCCCCGAGTGCAGGATCTTCCACGATTACAGTACACGTTGCGGGTGATCGAGGAAGCCCTGAGACTCTATCCCTCGGCCTGGCTGATGATGCGCCACACAGTTGAGGACGACGAGATTCTGGGCTGCCGGATCCCGGCGGGAACCGACGTGATCATCAGCCCCTTTGTAGTGAATCGGCACCCCGCCTTCTGGACGGATCCCGCAGGATTCGACCCGGATCGCTTCCGTGAAGAGCTTCGCGGCGTCCAGCACCGTTTTGCCTACATCCCCTTTGGCGGGGGGCCCAGGGTGTGCATCGGGCGCAACTTCGCCCTGATGGAGATTCAGTTGGTGGTCTCCTCGGTGGTGCAGCGATTCCGAATGGCACCTGTTCCCGATTACACCATCCGACCCAAGGCCCGTTTCATCCTCCAGTCGGAAAGCGGGATTCCGGTGACCCTGGTCAAGGCGTAGTGTGGAAGGGGCCTCGGGGCCGCGATCGCCGGGCACTGACGTTGGGGAGTCTTAGTGTGGGAGGTTGGTTAACAACACCCAGCCCCGGAGGGGCGACAGGGCGGCGTCCGATTCAACAGCCGCGCAGGGGGGCGACGGACGAGATCCTGCATGATAGGCTAACCCACCTTTCAGCAATGATAGGCAAAGAGATACGAGAGACGCTACATCTGGGCCTGCCCCTGATCCTGGCACAGCTTGCTCAAATGTCGATGTCTTTCATCGATACGCTGATGGTGGCTCGTCTGGGAGGCCTGGACCTGGCCGGCGTGGCCCTGGGCGGAGCGGTCTTTCATCCGATCACTTTTGTCTGCCTGGGCGTGCTGATGGCGGTGGGGCCCCTGGTTTCCCAGGCTCACGGAGCCCGCGACCCTTTCACAGCAGGCCGGGCCGTGCGCCAGGGTCTGTGGCTGGGGCTGCTGCTGGCGGTGCCGGCTCTCATACTCATGTGGAATGCCTTCCTGTTTCTGGAGTGGATGGGCCAGGACCCCGAACTAGTCGCGCTGGCTCAGGCCTACC
The DNA here is from genome assembly GCA_965205345.1 of Acidobacteriota bacterium. GTDB lineage: Bacteria > Acidobacteriota > UBA6911 > RPQK01 > CBDAPI01 > CBDAPI01. Next base: position 355,387 of record CBDBGQ010000058.1, read on the forward strand.
TGCGCGCGATTCTCTGGGGTGTGCCGGCGCTGTTTCTATTCGGAGCTCTTCGCCAGTTCGTCGAGGGAGTGTCCCGCCCGCGGGTGATCATGATCATCACCGCGGGAGGAGTGATTGTCAACGTAGTGGCCAACTACGTTCTCATGTTCGGGAAACTCGGTTTCCCGGCTCTGGGACTGGTTGGATGTGGCTGGGCCAGCGCCCTGGTCTACTGGGGCATGCTGGTCGCTTTGCTCTTCTTCATTCACTCCCATCAGGATTTTGGTGTGTTCGGAGTTTTCTCGCGTCTCGTGGCTCCGGATCCCCAGGTGTTTCGCGAGATTTTCCGAGTCGGTTGGCCCATCGGCATCATGCAGTTTCTGGAGGTGAGTCTGTTCGCGGCCACCGCCATGCTGATGGGTCTCTTCGGTACGGCTCAACTGGCAGCCCATCTAATCGTTCTCAACTGTGCCGCAATTGTGTACATGATGCCTCTGGGTCTTTCTTTCGCGGTGTCGGTCCGAGTGGGCCAGGCCATGGGGCGGGCAGACTTGCGGGCGGCCCGCCGTGCCGGCTACACGGGGATTGCTCTCGGCGCGTGCTTCATGACGGGCAGCGCCCTCGTCTTCTGGCGAGCTCCTGGTTGGGTTCTGGCGCTCTTTCTGGATATGAACGATCCCGCCAACATCCCCGTGATCGAATATGGAGCGGTTCTCCTGTCCCTGGCAGCCGTCTTTCAGATCGTCGACGGTATCCAGGCCACCTCGGCCGGGGCACTCAGGGGTCTCAAGGAAACCCGTATGCCCATGGTCATAGCTCTGGTGGCCTACTGGCTGGCGGGGTTTCCCTGCGGCTGGTACCTGGCCTTTCATCTGGGCTGGGAAGGAGAAGGACTCTGGTGGGGACTGGTCCTGGGCCTGGCCACGGCAGCCATTCTTCTGGGCCTGCGTTTTCGAACGGAGATTGCGCGGCGCTCCGGCAAATCGTAGGGGCGCCCCTGGTGGTCGCCCGCCAAACGGGCCGGCACAAGACCGGCCCCCACACGGACCTGGGCAAGTCAGAACACCCAGCCAACGGTCGAGAGAATCCGCAGGTCATTCTTCTTAACTCCTTCCGGCGGGGAGCTGTTGTAGCTGTCGACGAAGTCCAGGCCGAAATTCAGGCCCCCAAGAAGGGGTAGCCGGATTCCGAGAATGCCTTCCAGCAGGTAGCGACTGTCGCCGCTCAGAAAAGGGGAATAGGTGGTCGCAGCGGTCAGGGCAAAGGGAGCCAGCCAGGACGACCTCAGTTCCATGCCGACATTCCCCAGCCCCGAGTTCTCACGGTCCAGACCGCCGTACTTCTCCTGCAGAGCCGAGATTCCCCCCCTCAGGGAGATATCCGAGTGATCGCCCTGCTTGAACCGGTAACCGGCACCACCTCCTTCACGCAAGCGGTAGTCCAGATCGGCCTTTTCGTCTTTGTCGTAGATTCCCTCGCCAAAAACGAAAAAGTTGTCCGTGAGAAAACGGTCATACCGTCCGCTTAACTTGTACAGATTGCCCGTGGTTTCTCCGTCCTCAGCGCTGCGCAGGGTCGAGAAAAAGAGCGCGATTCGATCCCTGGAGGTCTCACGCGAGGGATCGGCGGCGAGCGAGAGATTGGAGATGTCCGTGTTCCCCTTGCTCAGGGTCATCCCCAGATTCAGGCCCCCGTGCCAGTTATCCAGCAGCCCGTAGTCCTCGGGCTGAGGAATGGGGCCGAACTCGGTGATCTGGCCTCGATTCAAGGCCAGAGTCTCGGTCCCGGTGGTGACCTGCAACTGATCGGCCCCGGTCAGTTCAATCTTTCCCGTGACCACATCGCCACTTTCCAGCCCCACCTGTAAATCCTCGGTGACCGAAAAGGTCTCGACTACAGACCAATCAACGGAGATCTCTCCCGTATAATCGGTCGCCACCACCAGTTTCCCCCCACCCAGGCTCTTGACCTGTCCGGTGAAGCGATCCCCGTTATTCAGGGAGACGACGTCGGCCTCGAGGAATGGCACCAGAAACAGAAATAGAGTTCCAATAGCAAGACGGTTTGTGTACATGAATCCTCTCAAGCGAAATCTGCGATACCTCAGCCGGCTCCGTGATTGAAGCGACAGCGGAATCGCCTATCATAACTGGATTTCCCAGGACATGCGTCAGCCAGCAGATGCCCAAGAGCTCATACTCTCTGATCAAGACTGACAACACGATTCTTCCAGAACTGGCTCCCGAGGGCGTAACGCGATCCGTGGCACTTCACCAGGGGCTGCTAAAGTTGGCCTTGAATGGGTGCCTTTTCTCAGTTTCTGATCACTCCTTTCTGGCGCGCAGGTGTCGTGCTCGTTGTCCTGACTGTTGCGCTGGCGATTGTCCAGGTGGGATCAGAGAGTGTGAAGGTCGAAGGGCACTATGGGGCGGCGTCCCTGCTGCCGGCGGCGGTTGCCATCCTGCTGGCCTTCGCGACTCGTCAGGTGCTGTTTGCTCTGCTGCTCGGCGTCTTCGTGGGAGGCCTGGTGGTCCGCGACATCAACATCCTGGGACGTTTCATGATCCCGGCCATTGGCTCCGAACAGTATGCCCTCATCCTGCTCGTCTATCTGTGGTGTCTGGGCGGTCTCCTGGGGCTGTGGACGAGAACTGGAGGGTCACTGGCCTTCGCAGAGTGGGCCCGCCATCTCCTGGTCAGGGGTCGCCGCAGCGCCAAGGTCTTTGCCTGGATGGTGGGGCTTCTCTTCCATCAAGGCGGGACGATCTCAACGGTACTGGCCGGTACCACCGTTCGCCCGGTCACGGACGATGAGAAAGTCAGTCACGAAGAGTTGACTTACATCATCGATTCGACGGCTTCGCCGGTCGCTGCCTTGATTCCGCTGAATATCTGGCCGGTTTACGTGGCCGGCTTCGCAGCCGGCTCCATCCCTCTGCTTCCCGATGAAGCGAGCGCCGTTTCGTTTTTCTATCGGTCGATTCCCTTCAACTTCTACGCCATCTTTGCCGTGTTCATGACCTTGCTCCTGGCCGTGGAATGGCTGCCCTGGCGGGGGAGAAAAATGGACCGGGCCATCGCACGGTCCTCTTCGGGGGGCGGCCTGAACGCGCCGGGCTCGTCTCCTCTGGTCGCCGCCGAACTGACGAATTACCGGATACCAGAGGGTTACCGTTCCTCAACCATCGACTTCGTCGTCCCCATATTCACTCTGATCGGGTTTGCTCTGGGTTCCTACTTCGTGACCGGATCCGTCAAGATCGCCGAAGCCTTTGGACTGGCAGTCGGAGTGGCTGCGGTTCTGGCCTGGGTGCGGGGAATGAGTCTGGGAGAGGTGATCAACGGGATCGTCGACGGCTGCAAAGGCGTGACTTCCGGGGCGACTCTCCTGGGACTGGCGGTAACCCTGGGTATGGTCTCCCGGGAGCTGGGGACAGCCGACTACCTCATCCAGTTGACGTCGGATTGGATCGTCCCAGTCCTCCTGCCCGCGCTTCTGCTTGTGATTTGCATGCTGGTGGCTTTTTCCATTGGTTCTTCTTTCGGGACATTCGCCGTCATTGTTCCCCTGGCTGTCCCCCTGGCCTGGTCCATCTCCACGGATCCGAACTACATCTCACTTTGCTTCGCTTCGGTGGTGGGAGGGTCGCTTTTTGGCGACCAGTGCTCCCCGATTTCCGACACCACGATTCTGTCGTCGCTGGCCTGCGGCGCCGACCTCATGGACCACGTCACTACGCAGCTTCCTCTGGCCCTGGTGGCCGCCGGCCTGGCCGGCGTATGCTCGACGCTGGTGACCCTCTTCGTGCTGGTTTGACCAGCGTCGCTCCAACGGAAATGTTTGCCATCTCGGAACGATCGGCACGCCAGGTTGGCGTGCCCTACGGAATCGGTGGAACTGGCCAGACAGGTTGTAGGGCACGGTTATCAACCGTGCCGAACTGGACTCGTCTGCACAGGTGATCCGTTTCCGGGCCATCCTTGCCATCTGGGAACGATCGGCACGCCAGATTGGCGTGCCCTACGGAATGCGTCGAACTGGCCAGACAGGTTGTAGGGCACGGTTATCAACCGTGCCGAACTGGACTCGTCTGCACAGGTGATCCGTTTCCAGACCATCCTTGCCGTCTCCATTGGTCAATCAGGATCGTAGGGGGGCGAAGGTAAAGCTCCGGCAGAGTTCGGAGACGCGCTTGGTGCCCAGCCGGTTTCTTTTGCGGATTTCTGGTTACAAGATCTGTGAGATCGCGACCGGGAGTTGGTGCGTCTGAGGGTTGCGCGTAGTATAGAGGGGAACCCTCGAAAAGAGATTGTACTCATCGGGAGGAATCGTAAATGAGAGCTATGGGTCTGTTTTTGACAATCGCTTTGGCTGCCCTTCCCGCACTGGCAGCAAAACAAAATGTGACGGGCAAGTGGGAATTCATATCAACGTCTCCGCTTGGCGAGCGCACCCAGGTCGTCGAGATGACTCAAAAAGGCAAAGCCCTGAGCGTTTCGATGAAGACTCGAGACGGGCAAGATGTGACCGGTAAAGGAACCGTCAAGGGCGAGGAGATTTCCTGGGACGTGATCTTTGAGAGCGAACGCGGGAAGTTTACGTTCACCTATTCAGGGCGAATCCACGAAAAATCAATGAAAGGGAGAGTCCGCTACGGGAACGCTGCCTCGGGAAAGTGGTCAGCCAGGAAGCCCGACGCGGAATAGGTTTTTTCGGCCTCGGTGGGACAGCTGCTGGCTGGTGCAGCGACAGGGGCACTAATCGGCTGGTATGACTTCAGAAGGCATGACCGCGCTTTCCACAACTCCCGCGCGACGCCTTTCCAGCAGGAAGTAGAGGCAGGGGAGGAAAGCCAGCGTAATCAGAGTTGACGTGATCAGTCCTCCCACGATCACCCTTGCCAGTGGAGCCTGCAGTTCGCTGCCTTCTCCGAGTCCCAGAGCCAGAGGCAGCATGGCCAGTACTGTAGTGGAAGTGGTCATGAGGACAGGTCGCAGTCGCCTTCTCGCTCCCTCTACCAGGGCATCGTAGAGACTCATATGATGCTCCCGGCGCAGCAGGTTGACGTAGTCCACGAGCACGATCGAGTTGTTGACCATGATCCCTACCAGCACGATCACACCTAAGAATGAGTTCACGTTGAAGGTGGTTCCGGTCAGGAAAAGGGAGAGGGCGACTCCGATGAATCCGAACGGAACGGCTGTCATGATAGCCAGCGGATGCAACAGGGACTCGAACTGGATGACCATGACGGTGTAGACCAGAAAAAGCGCAATCAGGAATCCCACCAGCAGATCCTGAAACATCTTTTGCTGCTCCAGATACTCTCCACCGATGGTTATGGAGAAGCCCTCGGGAACCGCGATCGTGCCCAGGGCTACCTGAAGATCCTCCACAATATCCCCCAGCGAGCGGTCGCTGATGGTGGCATTGACTTTCAGGATTCTTTCCTGGTTCTCACGAGTGATAGAGGTCGGGCCTTCTGTTTCCACAATGCGCGCCACTGAAGACAAGGGGACCAGCCGACCGTCGAGAGCAACAATTGGCAGCTCTGAAAGTTGTCCAATATGTTCACGATCTCCCGGGTGGAGCAGTACCCGAATGTCGTATTCGTATCCCGCATCCCGATAGTAAGTAGCCACCTTTCCCAGGACGTAGTGCTCTACGGCCTCAGCGACGCTGGATCCGGCCAGCCCCAGCTCTGCAAGCCGCTCCCGGTCGGGTACGACCAGGCGCTCCATCTTGCCAGGCTCCCGTCCGATGTCCACATCCGCTATGCCGGGAACCCGTCGCATGACCCGGGCAACCTGCTCGGCCAGACGGTCAGCCGTGTCCAGGTCGTATCCTCGCAGATCCACGCTGAGTCGGTCGTCGCCGCCGCGCATGATCCTAATCAGGAAGTTGCTGCTTCCGGGACGCACCTGGAAGTCCGCTCCCGGCAACTCGGCGAGCTGTGGACGGATGGCCGATGCAATTCTGCCCAGGGACCTTCCCCGTTGCGAGACCGGCACCAGTGTGATCTCCAGGGAACCCTGGTTCGCTGTCCCCGGTCTCCAGGAGCGCGCCGGACCCGCCACCGTAACGATGTTGTCCAGTTCGCCGTCCTCGAGAACAGTGAGAATGCGCCGTTCCATCTCCCGCACCACTAACGTGGTTCGCTCCAGCGGTGTTCCGATCGGCAGTTCCAGGTTGACGTCAAGTTGACCTTCGTCCGCTTCGGGCATGAGTTCATATCCAACCAGAGGAATCAGAGACAGGGAGGAGAGGAGCAATGCGCAGGACAAGGTAATGGTTGCCCAGGGATGTCGCAGGGCGGCCCGTACCACCCGGCTGTAAAGGTTCTCGAGTCCTGTCAAAGCTCCCTCGCCCAGAGAGTAGAGTTTTCCCGTCAACCCTGAAAGGCGCTGGCTGGGGTGCTGTCCAAGGACCTTTGTGGAAAGCATGGGCACCAGCGTGAGTGCCACGGTGAGGGAACAAAACAGGGAAAAGCAGACGACAACGGCCATCTCTCTGAAGAAAACCGAGGCGAAACCGGCCACAAAGACAACCGGAAAAAAGACAGCCACGGTGGTCAGGGTTCCGGCCACAACGGGACCTGTGACCTCCCGGCTTCCCTGCACGGCGGCATCGAAGCGCCCCATTCCCAGCTCGCGTTTTCGGTAGATGTTCTCCAGCACCACAATCGCATTGTCGACCAGCATTCCGATTCCCAGAGCCAGGCCGCCGAAGGAAACTGTGTTGATGGTAAAGCCATAGAAGTACATGAGGCCAAAAGTGGCCAGTACGCTGATGGGAATGGCCGTTGAGATGATGAGCGTCGCGCGCCAGTCCCGCAGGAAGATCATCAGGATGACGAGGGCCAGCAGGGCTCCGTACAGGGCTGCGGACCGAACGTTGGAGACAGATCTCTGAATGAATTCGGAGCTGTCCATAATGAACGTCAGTCGCAAACGTCCTTCATACTCCCGGTTGATGCGACCCACCTCTTCTCTGAGGTTGTCCACCACCTCGACCGTGTTGCTTCCCGACTGCTTGGCGATACGAAGCCGGATACCGGGAGTTCCGTCGATCCAGAGTTCGCTCTTGACATCCTGAAAGGAGTCGACCACTTCCCCGAGATCACGAACGTAAATCGGTCTGCCCTGCCGGTAGGTCACCACGACGGAAGCGATGTCTTCGAGACTCCGGAATTCGCCCGCCGACCGGATCACCACTTCCCGCTCGTCGTCCAGCATGTCGCCGGCAGAGATGTCCCGGTTTTCGCTTGTCACTGCCTGGCTGACATCCAGGGGGCTGATACCCAGGGAGGACAGCTGTTCGGGATCCAGGCGAACCTGCAACTCCCGCACGCGACCGCCTCGCACCTCGACGGATGCGACTCCCGGGACTCGCTCCAGGCGTCGGCCCAGGGTTTCTTCGGCCAAATACCGGAGCCGCCGCCAGTCGCCGCCTCCACTCAGAGCCAGATAGGCCACTGGGAAGTCGGAAAGATTGAATTTCCAGACCACCGGTGACTCGGCATCCTCAGGAAGGCGGTTGCGAATTCGGTCGAGGTAGGTTCGCACTTCGTTGACTGCCACCTCCAGATCCGTGCCCCATTCGAACTGGAGCTCCACCCGGCTGGATCCTTCGGTCGAGGTGGCCACGATCTTGTCAATCCCTTCGATGGTGGAAACGGCCTGCTCGATGGGACGCGTGATAAGACTTTCGATTTCCTGCGGTGCAACTCCATCATAGGCCGTGCTGATGGAGATGCGGGGCATATCGACCGCGGGCATGAGGTCCACCGTGAGCCGCTTGACGGATACGAAACCGACCACCACAACTGCCAGGAAAAGCATTGCGGTGCCAATCGGTCGGCGTACGGAAATGAGTGACAAGCTCATGGGTCAGCCTGGTTATCCGGCGTCCGGAGGGGCTTCGGAACTGGATTCAACGATGCTGATTCGGGCTCCGTCTGAGAGGTCCTGATGCCCGAAGATGAGGACTCGATCCTCGACGCCCAGCGCCCCCTCCACCGCGATCCGATCATCCTGGCGCCCCAGCACCTGAACCAGTCTCCACTGCGCAATCCCATCCACAGCCGTGAACACTCCATTGATTTCGTCACCCCTGGCATCGACTCTCTTGAGCACGGCCGCTCCCGGAACGATCTTTCCATGGACACTTCCCCGCGCCATTTCGACCTGCGCATACATGCCGGGCCGGAGGGGTGGCGCCGTGGCCTCCAGGACACCGTCCACGGCAACCGTTCGATTGCGCCGGTTCACCTCTCCCGAAAGTCGAGTGACACGCCCTGAAAAGCGTTGCTCTCGAGTACTCTGCGTGGTGATCTTGAATCTCACCCCGGGGCGGACTCCTGCCAGCCCTTCTTCCGGGATCCGGAACCGCACCCGCAAAGGTCCGGCTTTCACCAGGCGGACAATGGGTGTCCCCGCCTGCACGAAAGCACCCGCGTTCAGATAGCGTTCGGCCACCACGCCGTTGAAGGGCGCGGTCAGACGGGCTTCATCGATTTGCTGGGCCAGCAGTCTGACGCGGACGTCGGATTGCCGCTTCTGGGCCTCGACTGCTTGCAACTCTGCCTCCAGAGCGGCGGCAGCAGCACGGGCACTTTCAATCTCCCCGGTGCTGATCAGTCCATCGCTGAACAACTCCTCCAGTCTCCCCAGCTCGGACCGGGCTTCATCGAGTCGGGCCAGGACCCGCAGCCGGTTGGCCTCCGCCACGTCCACCTGAGCCTTGACCTCCTCGTACTGGCGCTGCAGATCCGAGTCATCCACCCGGGCCAGCAACTCCCCTTCTGCTACACGATCGCCCAGACGAACAGCCACCTCTGTCAGTCGTCCCGCGATTTTGGACGCCAGGTCACTGATGTCGGCATCGAGTTCCCCTGGATATTCAGAGAAGAGTTGCAGGGATCCTAGCTCAACGCGGCTGGCCAGCACGGGAGTAGCCAGAATCGAGTCCGCCTGCATGCGTCCATTCGGGGAACCGCTGCCGGGAGCCGACCGCCAGGCCCAGACAGTGAAAGCGGCAATCGCGCTGAGGACCAAAAGAAAGGTGAATCGGCGCAGCCAGCCTCGTCGAGAGCCGGTGGAGCTGTCATTGGATTGCCTCTCGGGTGGGTGCCAGGAAGAATCAACCATGATCTCGTAAGGATCTGCCTGGAAAGTATTTGCGAGCGTCAGTTCTCGACTGGAATCGATATAGTACCAGACTTTTTGGTTGAAGAAAGGAACGGGGAAAGGGACAGAGCCATTCTCGGTTCCGTTGTTAACCGATCCTGCACAGGATCCGTATAAATAAACAGAACGCTGGTTGGCCTTCAAGTTTTGGCCCGACATCGGGCAGAATAGGAGATAGGCATCCAATGGGCAACTCACTGCATCGGCGGAGATTCTTGAAGGGAGTAGTCGGAGCCAGCACTCTGGTTCCGGGAACCCTTCTTGGATCCAAGGCCGCCCAGTCTAGACGTTTGGACTACCAGGGCCCCAATCTGATCATCATCCGTTTCGGCGGGGGGGCCCGAAGAAGGGAATCGATTGATCCGCAGCACACCTACAGTCCAGTCTTGTGCCACGAGCTCATTCCTCGGGGGACTGTCTTCAAAAACATGCTCATCGACTCGTTCCAGCCTCCCCGGAAGGTGGACACCAGCCACGGCCAGGGAACGCTCTATATCTTGACCGGAAAGTACCAGAAATATGAAGATGTTGAAGGTCAGTTTCTGGGCCAGCGCTTTGAGGCGCCGGTCCCCACAGTTTTTGAATATCTCCGAAAAGTCTATGCCGTTCCGGAACACCAGACTCTGATTGTCAACGGCGAAGATCGCACTAACGAGGAGTTTTACAACTTCAGTAACCACCACCTGTTTGGAGTTAGCTATCGCTCCCAGACTCTGAGCCTTTTCCGCTTCAAGGAATACCTGCTTCGCCGACAGCTGGCTGAGGGGAGATGGAACGAGAATGAGTTGGACCAGAAGAAGAAAGAATTGGCTCAGATGGAGTCGATCGACTATCGGGTTCGTGGTCGCGGCATCACCAGTACGAAGATCGAAGAGTTCTGGGAGCGGTGGCGACTTCATTACGGTGAGAGCGGGCTGGTCAACCCTCGCGGCGATCGGCTTCTGACGGAACTGGCGCTGAGAGCGATCAAGAATCTCCGCCCCCGTCTGATGATGGTCAACTACAACGACTGCGACTACGTGCACTGGGGCCAGATGAGTCACTACACCCGTGCTCTGGCAATCATGGATCAGGGGATCCGGGAGATTGTGGCCTGCGTGGAGGCCGATGCAGAGTACCGGGACAATACTATCTTCGTCATCGTTCCCGATTGCGGTCGCGACAACAACCCCTTCTCAGCGGTTCCCTGCCAGCATCATTTCGGTTCCCGATCTGCCCACGAGATCTTTGCGGTCATGTTTGGTCCCGGCATCGCACAGGGAGCTGTTGTCGATCACAAGGTTGATCAAATCCAGATCGCGGCTACGATGGGTGGACTGATGGGCTTTGAGACAGCCTTAAGTGAAGCCGGGGCCCTCGCCGAAGCCTTCGTATGAGTACAGTTTCTTCTGCTCATCCAGCCCTGGAGGATTCCCTCCAAGAGTCGAGGCGTATGGTCTGGCCTCAACATGGAAGGCTACGCTTCTTCACCAGGATCCTGCGGATCCCACTCAAGGTTCTATGGGGCATGCTGTTCATGCAGTCTTTCCTGGGCAGCATTCTCATACTGGGCTGGACCAATCGTCTGATTCAGCGCAGGACACTGAGATACTGGTGGAAGAAACGACCTCTTCAAAGAGAAGGCGAGAGTTTCGAGGACTTCATCCGGGAGCACGCGGATCTTCGTATTTTCCGGGGCTGGCCCAACTGGTTTCTCAGAGAAGATCCCCCGGGTTTGAATTCTCTGGTCCAGGGCGGGGAGACAGGGAAAAGGCGCCGGCGAGGACCGACGGCCTGGGTCGAGTCCCTGAAAACGAATTTCAAGTCAGGTTTCCGGACGGCTCTGAACACCTGGGTTGTGACAGGCCCTCCCTGTGCGCTGTGGGTGTTCGGCTGGTACTTCGGATGGAACAACTCGTTTCACAAGGGCTATGAACTTTCCGCGATTGGTCCCCTCACAGGGCTGGTTGGCGTCTTCCTGTTCATCGCTGTGATGTTTTGTCTTCCCCTGGCCCAGACCAGGCAGGCGGTAACGGGTGATTGGCGATCCTTTTACCAGCTCCGGTTCGTAGGCAGACTGTTGAGAGAGAGCTGGGTTGCCTGCCTTTTCCTGGCCATACTCTACGCGCTTCTCTTTTTCCCTGTGATCCTGCTCAAGACACTGCCGGGGTTCTTCCCCAATATGAACCCGGCCCTGCTGGAAGCCTCCCCGGTCGAAGTCAGATCCATTCTGAATCGGCACTTCTTCTGGAGCGCGCTGTTTGTCTTTCCTGCGTTTGTCGTCCTGCGCCTTGCAGCCGCCCGAATCTACTCGTCTTCTCTTCTGCGTGCAGTCAGGCGAGGATCGATTTCGGCGCCATCACTGGGGAGCCTGGAAAGGACTGTTTTGAAGGAGTTGGATCTGCTGCAGGTCGAAGCGAGAACACCTTCTACGCTGGCTGCCAGGCTTCTCGGGGGGACCGGGAAAACCGTGATCAAGACCCTTGTCAGGGTGCTCACTGGCGCCCTCTGGTTCTCGTTTGTTGGGCTGGTTTTCATAGGCCAGTTCTTCAACTATCAGGGTACCCTCGGGTGGCTCAACCAGCCCCTCGTGCAGCTCCCCTGGTTCCGCTACCTGCCGATGACGCTTCGGAATCCGTGGGGCGAAGTGATTGTCAGTCTCCTTCTTGTGGCCGCATTGATCCTTTTGACCAGAACCTGGCGATGGGTACGTGGGGGGAGGGTTCTTCTTGACAGGGCCGGCGGATCTTGAACCGTTGGTTGCACGAGGGGGCTCCGGAAGCTACCCGATAATCCTCTTGAGTTTCGATTTGATGGCGCCCTCGTACTTCTTAACCACCAGGACGGAGGTGGGTGAGTAACGAGCCACTTTCTCCGGGATCTCCCCAAACAGCACTTTTCGGAACCACGGTTCCTTGGCGGCTCCGATGGTCAGAAGGTCGTACTCACGGCTTGCTCTGGCGATCCCCCCAGCGACAGACTTTGCCTCAATGAGACGAGTTTGACACTCAACTGACTCATCAAACAGTTCCAGAGTCTCCCTGACCCTGTCGAGACTCTCTTCCCGCTGTTGAGCGGTTGCGTCCTCCTGAACAACATGAGCCCCCGTAATGGACATGCCTAATTTCCTGGCTACTGCGCTCAGGATGGAGGCTGCCAGCTTTGCGTTTGGCCCTCCGGCGGTGGGGAGCAAACAGGTTCTCATTTCGTTCAGGCTGGTCAGTTTCAACAGCATCAGATCGCACGGGGCCAATCGAATAATCCGGTCAGCGATTTCTCCGAACAGTCGATCCCGGGCGTTCGCATAGCCCTTCCAACCCATCACCAGGGCGGCTGCCCGATGGCGTTCCACGGCTGCCAGGATTCCATCGGAAGGCATATGAGCGACGACCAGGGCCGCCTCCACTTCGATGCGGCGGCTGGCCGCGAAAGCTCGTGCCCGATTCAACAAGGGTTCCCTGTGATGGGCAAACCTCAACCCTTCGTGAATCGGCATTTGTCGAGGTACCTGAACTACGGTGATGGCTACCAGCCTCAGGCCGCGTTCGAGGGCGACGGGGTGAGCAAAATCCAGCAGCTTTTCAACGTTGTCGGGGTTGTGCAGTGCCACGATCAGGGAGGGTTCTTCATCCATTTGAGTCCGCCCCAGAGCGGGGTGCAACACCTGCGGTTCCAGGTGAGCAGACTTTTTCTCGAAAACCGCGTAATAGAGAAGCAACCCGAACACAATCCACCCACTTGTCAGATACCAGGCAATGGGCAGGAAATTGAACTGGTACAGAGCCAGAAAGATGTTCAGAGTGAACCCCAGGAGCGGGACCAGGGGATAAAAGGGGACCCGGTACTTGCGCGGAATGTCTGGATACTTTCTCCTCAGAACGACAACGGAGAGGTTGACCAGGGCGAAGGTCAACAGGAACATGAGACTGGCAGCCGAACCAACCACCTCAAGGGGGAGTGTGAGAGCGATCGCCAGCAAGATAATTCCGGTTGTCACGATGGCCATCTGGGGCGTTCTGCGAAGGGGATGGATCTCGCCGATTCGCTGCGGCAGCAAGAGATCTCGTCCCATTGAGAAGGCTACTCGAGACGCGGCCATCACAGTCGCGTTCAAGGCAGACATCGTGGAGAGCAATCCCCCAAAGACAACGATCGCGACTCCAAAAGCCGGCATGAAGTTTTCGGCGGCTCGCACGATTGCCGTCTCGCCATGCTCACCCAGGAACCTCCAGGACGGTGTGTCTCCGGAATCGATGGCGGCCAGTGACACGAACAGGATGAGGAGGTAAAAAACCATGGTCACACCGAGAGAAATGAAGGTTGCTCGCGGGATGGTCTTTTCGGGTGACTTGATCTCTTCCGCTACCGTCGCAATCAAGTCGTAGCCCTCAAAGGCAATAAAAGTGAGTCCCATCGCCACGAAAACTCCCCCCAGTCCCTCGGGCAGGAAAGGCGTAAAACTCTCGGCGACCTGCTCGGGCCGATAGGAGATTTGTCTGAGACCGAAGAAAATGAAAACAGCCAGGACCCCGAGCTTGGAGATGGTCAGAGCATTCTCCGCCTTTCCAGTCACTGCAGCTCCCCGGGCGTTCAGCCAGATAAAGGCAATGCCCACCAGCAGCGTAACGAAAAGCAGGGCACTGTGTTCTCCAGCGCTTTGAACCACTTCCCGGGTGAGTCCCGGCAGATATCTGGCGAAGAACTCCAGGAAATAACTGGCGAAGCCCAGGGCGTAAAGGCTGCAGGCGACAACGTAGGCGAACCAGAGCATCCAGCCAGCGATGAATCCGACTCCTCCGGGGAAGGCCATTCGGACATAGGAGTACCCCCCTCCGGCCCGTGGAATCGCCGAGGCGAGTTCGGCGTAAGCAAAGGCAGTCAGCAGCGTGACGACGCCATTCAGAGAGAAAGCCAGAATGGACGCGGGGCCTGCCTCCCCGGCAGCGATTCCGGTCAAGACGAAAATGCCGGCGCCGATCATGGCACCCACGCCGATCATAGTGGCTTCAAAGAGCCCCAGGTCGCGAGCAAAAGTAACTTCAGGTGCCTCGTGTTTTTGACTGGCTTTATTCATGCTGCTCAAAATGTAAAGGAGGAAAAGGGGGCCTCACCACGGACTGCTAGAGATCCATCATCGCCTCGATGTCCTTGTCCAACCGGGGAGGTCGGGATAGAAATGAAATGCCAAAGAAGAGGATGAGAGAGACGAGGAGAGCAACGAAGCCGCCGCTGATCCCGTAGGGGACTTTCAGGTGCAGCAGTTCGATGCTGAAGTTCACGATCAGGCTGCAAATGATGGCTGTGTTAGCGGCTGCTGCCGTGGCCCCCTTCCAGTTGAAACCGATCGTCACAGTTGGAACCAGAGCGGCGGCAAACGTGCCCCAACCGAATGCACCCATGAGCGCTACCAGGTTCTGGCTGGAATACAGTACGAAGAACGCTGCACCGAGAGCGATCAGGACGGTCGCAATACGTGCCCACAGAAGCTCCCGCTCCAGGGATCGTCCCCAGATAGCCCGGGGAATATCATGCACCCAGGCGGCGGCTCCAATGTTCAAGAAACCATCCGCCGTCGACATGATGGCGGCAAACAGACCGGCAAGCACGACCCCCGCCAGCAGGGGATGGGCGTAATATTGAAGGAACTGGGCCGCCGCGTCGTCGGGTCGTGCCAGTTCGGGATGCGCTCCCTGCAAAACCAGGGCCCGCATCACCAGGCCGATCCCGATCCAGAGAAGAGCTGAAACAGAGTAGGCGAAGATCGCCAGCGGGAGAATATGCCGGGCATCGGTGATGCGGCGGTTCATCATGATCTTGGTGATGACGTGGGGTTGGCCCGTTCCTCCAAGACCAAACAAGAAGTACCAGGAGAGACAGCCAAGCACGCCCAGGGTCCCCCAGGGGCCGGCAGCCTCCGGATCATCGATCATAATCGTTTCCATGGCCCCGCTGATGCCTCCGTCAACCACTGCCGAGGCGGTTGCGAATACCAGAACAGCAGCCACTACCATCACCGCGCCCTGAAACATATCCGTGTAGACTCCGGCAATGATTCCGCCAGTGACGCAATAAAAAACCAGCACAGCCGTGGAGATGGCCAGGCACAACTCCAGAGAGAGCGTCGGAGTCGAAGGATTGGCTGCCAGTACGTCTCTCAGTACCGTCGCCATGGCAAGTATTTGAGTCCCCAGATAACCCAGGACTCCCAGAATGATGGCCACTGCCGTCAGGCCCCGGGCCAGTTCACTCCGGTAGCGGGCCGCCACCGCATCAGGCAGGGAAATGTTCCCACGCAACTCGGCTAGCATCCGAAGGCGCTTGCTGAGCAGATAAAAACTGAGACAAAAACCGAGGGGGGAAGACACCACCATCCAAACGGATGACATGCCCATGCGATAAACCAAACCAGGCCCGCCTACAAAACCAAAGCCGCTCATGGTGCTGGAAAAAATGGCGAACGTGGTGAGCAGCATTCCCAGGTCTCGGCCTGCCATGAAAAAGTCGCCCGGGGACTTGGTGCGCAGCATCGCCCAGATGCCAATCCCAATGCAGGCGCCCATGTAGAGAACCAGACTGACGAGAACGATTGTGTGCTGGCCTTCGTTCATTCCTGGTTTTCCGCGCTCTCTGTTTCCCGCTCGAGCAGCAGTTGCTGGAATCGCTTCAGGTCCTTCTCTCGGAGGAACCAGTGGTGAAAGATGTAAACGAAGTAGAGCGCGAAAAGCACCGGGAAAGGCCACGCCCCGTAGAGCATCCAGGCCGTAGGAGCCGGCAATCCGAGGATGAAGGAGCCTCCGGCTTCCGTCATGTATGTGTGGTAAGACCAAAACAGACCAGTCCAGATCACAACCCAGGCCAGGCCTCCCAGCAGAAGAGGACGAGCGGCCGGGCCTGAACCGCTACGTTTTTGCATTCCCTTGAGGAGACAGGATATGAAGAAGAGAAGCTGCAGCAAGCCGAAAGCGTAGCCCAGCCAGAAGACAGGGCCGTTTCGCTCCAGCCCGCTTCCACTCTGTTCCATGGTTGCGAACTCGGAATGCCTGATCGCCCAGCCTGTGAGAGGCGAAGAGTTGTCGGGCTGCGGTGAGTCACTTTCTCCGATCAGCCAGGCTCCCACAACGACAAGCCCCATAGCCAGCGTCGCGCCAAATAGAATCGCAGAAGTCTTGTTGTCCAGGGTCATGGCCCTCAATCCTAGTTCAGATTGATTCCATCCGCCATTAGTGAGTGGCGTTCCTTCGGGTTGGCTTGCCGGGAAGGGACAGAGCATAATGATTCCTGGAATGGGGCCTCCTGCAAAGGGGACAGAGAGTTATTCGAAGCTGGTTGCTTCCGCCGGGCTGTGGCTGGCGCCGTTGCTTCACGTGACTTCGTTCTGGCTCATGCTGGAGGAGGTGGAGCCGTTCCACACGAGTTTCTATTCTCTGGCCTGGTGGAGCTACATCGCTTTTGTGGCAGCACTCAATCACCGCTGGCGCGGGAATTCACTGCTGTTCGACCAGTGGCGGGAGTTCCGCTGGCTTTTTCTGGTGTCCACCCCGGCCTGGCTTTTCTTTGAGCTGTGCAACTTCCGCCTTCACAACTGGCACTACATTGGTGTCCCAAGCGAGTGGTGGATCCGCCTTCCCGGGTACTTCATCGCCTTTGGAACGGTTCTGCCCGGTATCTTCGAAACCCAGATCTTGCTTCAGAATCTAGCAGCCCGTGGTGGAAGTCCCATGTCAGGGCTCAAACTCGGGTCCGGAAAGATCGGGGCCGCCACTTCGTCAAGTCGCGGCGGAAGGCTTGCCCTGCTCGGAGGCCTGATGCTGGGAGCCGCACTCGTTTGGCCGCTTCTTTTCTTTCCGCTGGTGTGGGTCGGCCCGCTTCTGCTGCTCAGGTGGCTCGTCTCGGTTTCGGGAGAAAAAGGCCTGGCCCCCCAACGCGGGGATTCTTCTTTTACCACCCGGCTGCTATTATCCGGGCTCATATGCGGTGTTCTCTGGGAGTTCTGGAACTTCTGGGCGGGTGCGAAATGGGTGTACTCCATCCCCTATCTGAACGGCGTTCGTGTTTTTGAAATGCCCCTGGCTGGTTTTCTGGGATTTCCGCCCTTTGCTCTGATCTGCTATCTCATGTACAGACTGTCAATGGCACCGCGAATCTGGATCACTGCAAGACGATCACGTGTGATCCTTATGGCCGCGCTGTATTTGCTCTGTTGTGGGACGATGTTTCTGGGAATCGAGAGACTGACCGTCCTTGAGTACAAGCCGTTCTGGCCCTGGTGATCGAATCCCGAGATAGGCCCCGGATCCTCGTGCCGACAGATCTCGATAGAGTCACACGCCGGAGCCAGGCTGATGCCAGTCTTCCAGAGAGTACTTACTTTCCACCATTGCATAGAAGCTTCAATACAGAGGGCAAGTCGTCTGCAGCCTGTCCGAAAGAGTTCTTGAGAGAATTGAGCGCTTTTTTGTCCAGGGTCCCCTATCATTCCAAAGAGAGTGATCATGAGGGGAGTGGCCCTGCACCGGGCTGTGGATGATTCAAAACTGAGGTCAGGAGTATGTCAGGTATCGGAAAAACACGACTTAGCCAATTCCACCAGGAAAGCCAGCTGGTGGCCCGGGTCCTTGAAACCACCCCCACAGTAGATAAGCATTTCGCAGTTTCCAGAGAAGAATTCGAGGCCCGGCAACGCCGCGTGGCGGACGCCCTTGCCGAGAGGAGCCTTCCCGTAGGAATCGTCTTCAGCGACGAACACTATTGCGGCGATGTTCCCTATCTGGGTGGTAACACGAATGTATCCATTGAGCAGGTTGCAGGGGCGATTGGCTCGAATGGTTTTCACATTGTAGCGGGGCTGGAGGGAGGATACATCGCGGAACAGCTGGCCGACCGGGCCGGAGCCAGAGTACACAAAGTCGAACTGCTGCAGCTTGCCGACGAGAAGTACCCCATTCGCGCCGAACGGCTGGAGGAGGTGCTGGAGGAAGCTGCAGGTGGTCAGACCGTTGACCGCATCGGGCTGCTGACCCCCAGGCAGGTGATCCCGGACGGCCTGGTCAAGTATCTGGAGGCCCTGGTCGGTCAGGACAATGTGGTGGATGCTCAAGATCTTTACTACCACATCAAATATGAGAAATCGGACGCTGAAATGCACCTGATCGCGGATGCCAATGTGATCGCGGACGCGATGATGCGGGCCATGCTGGCGGTGCTGAAACCAGGAATGCTGGAGACACAGGTGGCGGGATGGGCCTATGTAGTCGGAAAGGAGCTGGGAAGTGAGGAAAACGGGTGGGATGTCATGGTGGGTGCCAACGAAGCAAACCGAACGCTCATCGGCAAGGCTCTCAACCGTCCCATTCGTAAGGGTGACTACGTCCATCTGGGAGTCGCCCCCAAGCGGGACGGCCTCAATGCCTGCCTGAGGCGAAGTGTCATCGCTGTGAATGATCCGGCCCAAGTGCCTCGTCTCCAGCCCGACGCACCCTACTGGTTCGGGATGGTGGAGGACGCTTATCAGGTGGGCTATGACAAGTATGTCGAAGTGGCCGAGAAGGGCCTGCCCGCGAAGCTGCAGGAGCAAGCGCTGGTTGACTTCTTTGCCTCCTACTCCGACGAAGTCGCCGGGCGCATCGGCCGTCAGCTTGACCTGTCCATCCAGAAGCCATACACGGGGACACACAATGCCGGGTACACAGAATGCCAGGAGTTCTACGGGGCCATCACGCTGGAGTCGGACGATCCCCTGGGGCATCAGATCGTGACCATGCTCGACGTAGCCCTGAGAGGAGTCGGCGATGGCTGGAACGATGTCATCATTCCCGGGCTCGACTTTGTGGTGGTTGAGAACACCCTGGGCAAGTTCGGGACTCGAGTGGAGTGTTTCAACCAGGTCCCCATCAACGTGCAGAGCCTGGTGGGTTCAGCAGAACTACACTAGTGTACTGTCCGGGAAGTTCGCGGCGTGAACTTTCCGGACAGTGCACTAGACAGTCCGTGAGACTTTTACCACGGGCTGCCAGGAGATCGAATGTTCCCTCGACAGCTTCGCCTGCTTTTCATTTGGACCGCTGCCGGCCTGGCTGCATCCTGTTCGGATGAGACCTCGCTGGAGAGCGGGTCATCGTCACCTTCCAGGCATGCAGGGTTCGGCGCCAATGAGGCCTGTGTGGAATGCCATCAGGAGGAGGCGAATCTTTGGAAGGGATCACATCATGACCTGGCCATGCAGGTTGCCAGCCAGGAGTCGGTTCTGGGCAACTTCAACCAGGCCACACTGACTCATTTTGGCGTCACCACCCGATTCTATCGCCGGGGTAGCCGTTTTCTCGTCAACACGGAAGGCCCGAACGGCCAGATGACAGACTACGAGATCAAGTACGCCTTTGGAGTCGAGCCGCTGCAACAGTATCTGATTGAGTTTCCTGGAGGAAGGCTGCAGAGCTTGACGGTCGCGTGGGATACTCGAGCGAAGCGCTGGTTTCACCTCTATCCCGACGAGAAGATCGAACCCGGTAACCCTCTTCATTGGACCGGTCGTTACCAGAACTGGAACCTGATGTGTGCTGAGTGCCACACCACGGATTATCAGAAAGGCTATGATCTGGAGACCGACTCCTACCAATCGAGTTGGACGGAGCTGAATGTTTCCTGTCAGGCCTGTCACGGACCCGGGGAAGAACATGTGAAGTGGGCGAGGCAGGCCCAGAATCGTGCGCCTCCCGACCAGAGCTATGGTCTGAAGGTCAGCTTCAAACTGAACAAGTTCGACGCCCGTTACGAGGTCGATTCCTGTGCTCCCTGTCATTCACGACGGAGCCGGTTCAGTGAGAGGTATCCTCACTACGGCACCTTCGGCGACCACTTCCGCCTGCAGGCTCTGGGAGAGGGGCTCTATTTTCCAGACGGGCAGATTCGCGAAGAAGTGTACGTCTATGGATCGTTCCTGCAGAGCAGGATGTATCAGCAGGGAGTCCTTTGTACCGATTGCCACGACGCCCACAGTCTCCGCCTGAAGCGGGAGGGAAACGAGGTCTGCACCCACTGTCACCGGCAACAGCAGCCCGCCAGAGAGTTTGCGGGCCTGAACCTGGCCGACTACGACTCCCCATCGCACCACTTCCACCTACCTCAAAAGGGGACAGAGCAGGGAAAGGGGACGGGGACAGAGTGCGTGAGCTGTCATATGCCGGAGCGGATCTTCATGCTGGTCGATTCGCGCCACGATCACAGCTTTCGGGTGCCGCGTCCCGATCTGTCTATCAAACTGGGTGTTCCCAATGCCTGTACGCAGTGCCATTCGGACCAGACCGACGAATGGGCTGCCGGCTGGATCGAATCCTGGTACGGCCCAAAGCGGAGACGGGATCCCCACTACGGTGAGGCCATCCAGGCTGGCATGAACGGCCAGCCCGAGGCAGCTGAACCATTAGCCCGGGTAGGAGAGGATCCCGAGCAGCCGGCCATCGTACGGGCCACAGCACTCGATCTGCTGCGAGGCTATGGGCAAACCGGCCTGGAAGTCAGGCTGGGAGCACTGCGGGACGAGAGTCCACTGCTCCGAGCCTTTGCGGCTCGTGGACTCGAATTCCTGGAGCCCCGGATCAAACTGGATAACCTGAGCTCGACGCTGAGCGACCCGGTGCGGATGGTCCGAATGGAAGCGGCACGAGTACTGGCTACGAGCCCCCCCGAGCTGTTTGACGATCGGCAGCAGCGCTCTTTTCGCTCCGCCTTCAGGGAGTTCTCCGACGCTCAGAACTGGCTGAGCGACATGCCTGCCTCTCACTTCAACAGGGGGTTCATAGAGGCGGCCCGGGGCGATCTGAAGAAAGCAGAAAAGTCCTATCAACTCACTCTGAAGATGGATCCCACCTTTCTACCGGCCTACATGAACCTGGCCAATCTCCTGAATCAACAGGGCCGGAATGCGGAGGCCGAAGGCGTCTTCCGGGATCTCATTGCACGGGCCCCGGAGGAAGGGGAAGCTCACTATTCTCTGGGTCTGCTGATGGCGGAAATGGAGCAGCTGAAGAAAGCGCGTGATTCTCTGGCAAACGCCGTCCGGCTGCTGCCGAATCGGCCCCGAGTGCGCTACAACTATGCGCTTGCGTTGCAGCATCTTGGTCTTCGGGCGGAGGCGGAAGCGGCTTTGCGGGAAGCCTATGAGCTGAACAGCCAGGAGGTGGACATTGTCTACGCTCTGGCCATTTTCAACCTACAGGAACAGCGCTGGGATCAGGCCCTCTTTTATGCTCGAAAACTCCAGGATCTGACTCCTCCCGGTTCAGCCGGACCCCGCCAGTTGATCGAGCAGATCGAGAGCCGGATGGGCAACTGACCCCGGCGGCTTGTCGCCGAATCCCTGCGGTCTAGTCCTCTACAGGAACGGCCACAAGCCGGACCGTTTCCTTCCCGACCACGCGAACGATGTGCCCTTTACCGCTGGTGTCCTTGAGCAGGATGATCGAGCCGGAAGGAAACCTCCGTACCTCTCCGTCAGACACTTCGAAGTCAATCTCTCCTGACAGGCTGATCAGGTACTGGCGCCGGGGAGCCGGATGCCAGTCTCCTACCCAGCCGCCCGGAAGCGACAGGAAAAGAACCTCACTGGCCGCCTGAGCCGGGGAAACGGACAGAGGCGCTGCCGGCGGAGCAAAATTCTTCAACTCGAGAGGGATTTCGGAATCCGCGAAATGCGATTCTCCCAGCGAGTCCGCATGGACGCGAACGTAAGCAAGGGGTTCTTCAGGAGTTCCCTGCGATCCCGCCTCCTGAGACGAGTGGGCGACAAGACCGATCAACAATGCACAATGAATCATGGGGATATTCTAGCTCAGCAAAGGGTAGGGCACCTGCAAGCGCCGGAAAAAAGGGGACAGTCTACTTTTTTCCGGTGCGGCTGACCTTTGTGCTCCTGAAGCTTCCAGCACGAAAGAAAGTAGACTGTCCCCTTTCTTTCCGACCCCAGGGCCGCCCGGGAAACGCCTTGATCACTTCAAGTACGAGGTCTCCCCAATCAAAACCGTGCTGAGCCGAGAGCCAGTCCAGGCCTCTTCGAACAATGACCAGGTCATGAGAAGGAATCACGATGGCGTATTGTCCCCGATGACCTGCCGTGGTGTACGCGTCCGGCGGCACATCGGTGCGATCGTCCGAAACCAGCCACCATTGCCCGCCATAGGACCCTCCCGTTCCGACCGTTGAGGGTGCCGGCGTCCTGACAAAATCGATCCAGCTCCCAGGCAGGATCTGTTCTCCGTTCCACCGTCCCCCGTTTAAATAGAGAAGACCCAGGCGTGCCAGGTCACGCGCGTTGGTGTACACCTGACTGCTCATGACAAAGTCCCCGAAGCGGTCAACACCGGGAAGCGTATTGCGCATTCCAATCCGGTCGAAAAGCACCCGCCGCGGGAATTCCAGGTAGTCCTGATCATTTCCGAGGGCTATTTTCATTGCCCGCACAGCCAGGATCGTGTCGTAATTCTCATAATCCCAGCGCCTGCCGGGAGGATGGACGAGCCCTCTGTCGAGAGCACCCCCGGCCGAACTGGCACCGGCGAAATAGCTGAGGCACGACCCGATGCTGTTGCAATGGTCGTTGTCGACCGGGTAGAGGCCGCTGGACATGTTCAGGACATGGCGCAGGGTGATCTGGCGGCGCGGATCGTCGGGAGAGACTGGTGCCCCGCTTCCCGTGCCCCAATCAGAGTAGGGGAGTACAGCATCCAGATCGAGTTTCCCCATTCCAACCAGGATTCCGATCAGGGTGCTGGCTATGCTTTTGGCTGTGGACCAGGTACGAGTCCGTGTATTCATGTCAAGACCCGGAGCGTACCGTTCCAAAACGATCTCTCCCTGGTAGACGACCAGCAGGCTGACCGTGATCTGGGATGGATGTCCGAAAGTCTCCCGGTCGAAGGCCCACCGGGCAGCCGCCTGCAATGCTTCGGGGTTGATCTCGCTTGGAAATGCCCTGTCCCGAATCAGGTCGCCGTCGGGCCAGGGGATTGCGGCCGGGTCTCCCGGCTGAGGAGGCATGTCGAGGATCGGCAGGCGGTCCAGATCGTCAAAGGTCTGATCCGGCGCCAGCACAATGCACCCCAGACCTTCGCGATAGGCGGCCCGCATCGTGGGGATCGGATGGTTACCACCCGTCCCAATGGCCACCGTCTTCTTCTCGTGGTCAATCTGGATCATCGAAGGAGGCACAACCGGAGACAGGTGGAGCTTCAACTCCTGGCTGTATACCTGCTCCAGCGTCCTGCTCGACACGAAAAGACCATTGCATGTGGCCAAGGCCTGCCTGCCCTGCAGGATCAGCGACTCGGTCGCCAGGTGGTAGTTGTAAGCATCCGGGGGCTGCGCCTGAACCGACTGTGAGCTGAGGATGAATCCGACGACTGCCGTAAGCACGGTGAACCGAATCATGAGTTTTCAACTTTGAACCTTTCACTTTCAACTTGCAACCACGGGTTTCAGCAGCCCACGGACCGCCAGCAGTGATATAAAGGAAGATCATGAACTACGAAGACTTTATGACGGGTCTCGTCCGTCGTAATCCGGGAGAGCACGAGTTCCACCAGGCAGTGGGGGAAGTGGCCATGTCCGTCATCCCCTTTATCAAGGATCATCCGAAATACGGAGACGCCTGCATACTGGAACGGATGACCGAGCCGGATCGGATCATTACCTTCCGTGTCTGCTGGGAGGATGACCAGCACAACGTTCGGGTCAATCGAGGTTATCGGGTTCAGTTCAACAGTGCCATCGGACCCTACAAAGGTGGACTTCGCTTCGATAAATCGGTCAGCCTGAGCATCCTCAAGTTTCTGGGTTTCGAGCAGACTTTCAAGAACAGTCTTACCACGCTGCCCATGGGAGGAGCCAAGGGAGGTTCCGACTTCAATCCGAAAGGGAAATCGGATACTGAAGTGATGCGGTTCTGCCAGGCCTTCATGAGCGAGTTATTCCATCACATCGGCAAAGACGTGGACGTTCCGGCAGGCGACATCGGCGTGGGCGCACGGGAAATCGGCTACCTCTTCGGCCAGTACAAGCGGCTGACCAACGAGTTCACCGGAGCCATTACCGGAAAGGGGCTTGCTTATGGAGGTAGCCTGGTTCGAACCGAGGCAACGGGCTACGGGGTGGTCTACCTGACCCGGGAGATGCTGGCTCGCATCGACGAGGACGTGGAGGGCAAGGTGTGCGTGGTCTCGGGCTCCGGAAATGTTGCCCAGTACACGGTCGAAAAGCTGATCAACCTTGGTGCCAGGGTCGTCACAGTCTCCGATCGATCCGGTTTTGTGTACGATCCTGAAGGGTTCAACAGAGAAAAGCTCGACTATCTGATCGACCTGAAAGCGAACCGGCGGGGCAAGCTAACCGAGTTTGCCGAGGAGTTCGGCCTGGAACATCACCCGCAGGAGAGACCCTGGAAAGTGCCCTGTGACATGGCATTTCCCTCTGCAACCCAGAATGAGATTGGAGAAGGCAGCGCCCGCGCCCTGCTCGAAAACGGCTGCCGGGTCGTGTGCGAGGGAGCCAATATGCCCACAGCTCTGGAGGGAGCAAAGCTGTTCGAGGAGGCGAGAATCCTCTACGCTCCCAGCAAGGCCGCCAACGCGGGGGGAGTGGCCATTTCGGGACTCGAGATGTCCCAGAATGCTCTGCACCTCACCTGGTCGCGGGAAGAGGTTGACAAGCGACTTCAGGATCTCATGGCCAAGATTCAGGAGAAGTGTGTCCGCTATGGCCAGGAGGAGGATTTCGTCAACTACGTAAAAGGGGCCAACATCGCCGGGTTTGTCAAAGTGGCAGATGCCATGCTTGCCTACGGGGTCATCTGAGGCGTTCTGGGAGTACTGGGAGAAACGCTCCAACGTCCCAGGAACGCACGTTCTTGACAAATCGGTTACTATGGAGAGCACTGTTTGCTTTTGATTTTAAGAATCGAGAATCCCGTTAAGGCTGTTTCACCCTTGCAACTGAAGCATTACGCGCCAGTCTGGAACTCCAGGATCCTGAGCGGATCCAGAGGGCCGAGTACGGATAGCTGGGAAGTGTCGCCACACGGAACTCGAGTCGACCGCCCAGGTTGGAAGCTACCTGTAGTTCGAACTTCGCGTAACGTGGCAGCCGAGTTTTCAGTCAGCTCCGGATCGCCCGCCCGCCGACATCTCGACTTCGGCTCCCAGCGGCACACCCATAAGCAAACCACACCGAAGAGGAAACCGACAACCTGCTGAAGCAGTAGCTGGACGGCGGCCGTGAACCACCTGAGAGGTCTCGCCCGGCAGCGCTTCTGTGGCATTTTTCGGCCTCGGGAGACAGGAATGCGTTCGAGAGAACAGTTTGGCTATCCGAAAAAGAGGGGACTTTACGATCCCGCCTTCGAGAAGGATAGCTGCGGCGTCGGATTAGTGGCTCACATCAAGGGTGAGAGGAGTCATCAGATTCTGACCGATGCTTACCAGGCTCTCTTAAATATGGATCACCGGGGAGCCAGGGGCTGCGAACCGAACACAGGTGACGGGGCAGGGATCCTCACGGGATTACCCCATGAGTTCCTGTCCAGAGTTGCTCGGGAGGAGCTGGGTATCGGGCTGCCGCCACCCGGGAGGCTGGGCACCGGACTGGTCTTCCTTCCCCCCAGGAAAGACGAACGCGAGCTGTGCAAACGGGCTGTCGAACAGATCATCCAGGAACAGGGACAGCAGCTGCTCGGATGGAGAAGGGTGCCAACTGACCGGGATCAGGCGGACCTGGGGCCCAGTGCTCGCCGCTCCGAGCCACACATCGAGCAGCTTTTGCTGAGAGCCGCTCCGGGTATCGAAGGAGATGCCTTTGAGCGCCAGCTCTATCTCATCCGCAAGCGGGCCAGTCGTCTCCTGCGCCGAGATGCGTCTCTGGAGCAGGCCAAAGCTTTTTACGTCTGCAGCCTGTCAACCAGGGTAATCGTGTACAAGGGTATGCTCACTCCAGGGCAGCTGCTGCCGTACTATCCTGACCTTTCGTCGCCTGATTTCACAACCCACCTGGCCATGGTGCACTCGCGCTTTTCCACCAACACCTTCCCCAGCTGGGATCGTGCCCAGCCCAATCGTTTCATGAGCCACAACGGCGAAATCAACACGCTGAGGGGAAACATCAACTGGATGCGGGCCCGCGAAGGCGTGATGAGAAGCTCCCTGTTCGGAAAGGAACTGAAAAAGCTGTTCCCCATCATCGAGCCGGATTGCTCCGACTCCGGCAACTTCGATAATGCCCTGGAATTCCTCCTGATGACAGGCCGGACACTGCAGGAAGCCATCATGATGATGATTCCCGAGGCCTGGCAGAATCATGAGGGTATTCCCGCCTACAAACGTGCATTTTACGAGTACCACTCCTGCCTGATGGAGCCGTGGGACGGCCCGGCCTCCATCACCTTTACCGACGGCCACTATATTGGAGCGGTTCTGGATCGGAACGGACTGCGACCGAGTCGCTACTATCTGACTCATGATGACCGCGTCATCATGGCCAGCGAAGCCGGTGTCCTTCCTCTCGAACCGAGCCTGATTAAGGAAAAGGCTCGGCTTCAGCCCGGCCGTATGTTCCTGGTCGACTTCGAAGAGGGAAGACTGATTCCGGATGCCGAGCTGAAAGAGGAATTCTGTCGGCTGCGGCCCTATGGACGGTGGCTGCGGCGGCAGAGAATTGCCCTATCCGATCTCGAACAACCACCGGCCAAAAATCTTGAAATGCAGACAATCCTCCCCCGCATGCAGGCTTTTGGTTACACGCTGGAGACGATGCAGTTCATGCTTCTGCCTCTGGTCCACCAGACGCGGGATCCGGTCGGCTCGATGGGTAATGACTCCTCCCTGGCTTGTCTGTCGGACCACCCTCGCATGCTTTACGACTATTTCAAGCAGCTCTTTGCCCAGGTCACGAACCCCCCGATCGATTCGATCCGGGAAGAGATCATCATGTCGCTGGCCTGTTACATCGGCCCGGAGCAAAACCTGCTCGACATCACCGAAGAGCACTGCCACCGCCTGCACCTTCCTCATCCGATCCTCACCAACCAGGAGTTGGCCGCCATCCAGCGCATGGATCATCGAGGATGGCGAGCCAGGACGATCGACATCACGTTGGAACGCTCGAAGGGAGCCGCGGGCATGTTGCCAGCGCTCGACCGCATCTGTGAAGCTGCTGAGGGAGCCATCGATGAGGGTTTCAGTGTGGTTATTCTTTCCGATCGGAAAACCGGACCCCGGAGAGTTCCCCTCAGTGCCCTGCTGGCGTGCGGGGCCGTTCACCACCACCTGGTTCAAAAAGGGAAGCGGACTCGACTGGGCCTGATCGTAGAGACGGGCGAGGCCAGAGAAGTCCACCATCACTGCCTCCTGATTGGATACGGGGCCGATGCCATCAACCCCTACCTGACCTTCGAAGCCCTGTGGGCGGCCCGCCGGGAGGGGTGGCTGAACAGCCGGGAATTCGAGACCGACGATCAGGTACGCAGCGCCTATCGGAAGGGCGTTGCCAAAGGAATCCTCAAAGTGATGGCCAAGATGGGGATCTCCACACTGCAGTCCTACAAGGGCGCCCAGGTGTTCGAGGCAGTCGGCCTCAAGGATGAGGTGATCGACCGCTGTTTTTGCAACACTCCCAGTCGAGTCCAGGGTGTCGGTTTCGAGCATCTTGCAGAGGAGAGCCTGCGCCGCCATCGGCTGGGCTTTCCGCCCCCCCCCTCACCCCGGCTGACCGGCCTGCCCAATCCAGGGGAGTTCCACTGGCGAGCCGACGGAGAGCGTCACATGTGGGATCCGAGGGCCATCGCCGATCTGCAGAACGCGGCGCGCGAGGGCGATGAGAAGTCCTACTGGCGCTTCTCCGATTATGTCAACAACGATGCACGAGTTCGCTGCTCACTGCGAAGTCTGATGAAGTTCAGGGAGGGAATCAATGGAGGTCCGATTCCTGTGGACGAAGTGGAACCGGCCAGTGAGATCGTGAAGCGCTTTTTCACGGGTGCGATGAGCTTCGGGTCGATCTCTGCCGAAGCCCATGAAACGCTCGCTATGGCCATGAACCGGGTGGGTGGAAGAAGCAATACGGGTGAAGGCGGCGAAGATTCACAGCGCTTTGAGCCAGACGCAAATGGGGACTCGAGAAGGTCGTCGATCAAGCAGGTGGCCTCCGGTCGGTTCGGCGTCACGGCCTGGTATCTCACCAACTCGGATGAACTCCAGATCAAGATCGCCCAGGGGGCCAAGCCGGGTGAAGGCGGAGAACTCCCCGGGCGCAAGGTCGATGAGACGATTGCCAGAATCCGATACTCGACTCCCGGAGTGGGTCTGATCAGCCCTCCTCCGCACCATGACATCTACTCGATCGAGGATCTGGCTCAGCTCATCTATGATCTGAAGAACTCGAATCCCTCGGCCCACGTCAGTGTCAAGCTCGTGTCCGAAGTCGGAGTCGGCACGGTTGCCGCGGGGGTTGCCAAAGCCCATGCGGACCGCATTCTGATCTCAGGAGATTCGGGAGGCACGGGCGCCTCTCCGTGGACGAGCATCAAGCATGCCGGCCTGCCCTGGGAACTGGGCATTGCCGAAACCCATCAGACGCTGGTCATGAACGATCTCCGGAGCCGGGTGCTTCTACAGACCGATGGCGGAATCAAGACCGGCCGTGACGTGATCATCGCCGCTATGCTGGGCGCGGAAGAGATCGGTTTTTCGACCGCTCCTCTCATTACTCTGGGCTGCATCATGATGCGAAAGTGCCACCTGAACACCTGCCCCGTGGGCATCGCAACCCAGGACCCAGTTCTCCGGCAACAGTTCCAGGGAAAGCCGGAGCACGTGATCAATTACCTCTTCATGGTTGCGGAAGAGGCCAGACGGATCATGGCACAGCTGGGGCTCCGGCGCTTCCGGGAGATCATTGGCAGAACGGATCTTCTGGAAGGTGACGAGGCAGTTCGGCACGGGAAGGCCAAAGGGATCGATTTGAAGCCTCTCCTGATACCCGCCCAGAAGCCCCATCCGGACACATCGGTGTATTGCACGACCCAACAGGATCACGGACTGCACCGGGCTCTCGACCTTCGGGAGTTGCTTCCCCGCCTCGGGCCCGCCCTCGAGAAGGCTGAAAAGGTCCGCCTCGAGATGCCGATTCACAATGTCGACCGCTCAGTGGGAGCGATTCTCAGTCACGAATTGGTCAAGCGATGGGGTGAGAAGGGCCTGCCCGACGACACCATCCACGTCAAGCTCAACGGTTCGGCCGGTCAGAGCTTTGGAGCTTTTCTCGCCCAGGGCGTCACCCTGGAACTGGAGGGCGATGCCAACGACTATGTGGGCAAGGGACTCTCCGGTGGTCGTCTGGTCATCTATCCTCCTGGAGCCAGTGGATTCACAGCGGAAGAGAACATCATTGTTGGCAACGTCGTTCTTTACGGGGCCACCGGTGGGACGGCCTTCTTCCGTGGCCGGGCGGCTGAACGCTTCTGTGTGCGCAACAGCGGAGCGTGGACCGTCATTGAGGGCGTTGGAGACCACGGTTGTGAGTACATGACCGGGGGCCGGACCGTCATCCTTGGCCCCACGGGGCGCAATTTTGCTGCCGGCATGTCGGGTGGGATCGCTTACATCTGGGATCTGAACGGAGACTTCGAGGAGCACTGCAATCTGGAAATGGTTGAGCTCGAGCGCCCCGGCACCCGCGCCAGGGATGAGTTGAGGAAGCTGATCGAGCTGCATGAAGAACACACCGGTTCTCTCGTGGCCCGCCAGGTCCTGACGGATTGGCCGGAGGCGGCGAAGCAGTTCGTGCAAGTGATTCCGACCGACTACAAACTGGTGCTGGCCACAGCTCAGAAACGAAAGGGAGAGGCCGCGCAGGGTCGGGACGGGTTGTGGACGGCCCCGCCCATGCTGCCGCACACATCCGAAGACAACCGTCAGCCTTCCCGCCCAGAGCTGACGGGCTGACCAGAATGGCCAAGGACCCAGGGTTCAAGAAGTATTCGAGAAAGGCGGTTCCCTACCGCCCCGCCCCGGTCCGGATCGGAGACTTTGAGGAGATCTTCACCACGCCGGACGAGGGCCACCTGCGGCAGCAGGGGGCTCGCTGCATGGACTGCGGCGTCCCATTCTGCCAGTCCAACAGCGGCTGCCCCATTGATAATCTGATTCCAGAGTGGAACGACCTGGTCTACCTGGACCGCTGGCAGGAGGCACTCGACCGCCTCCATCAGACCAATAACTTCCCGGAATTCACGGGCCGAACCTGTCCGGCACCCTGCGAGGGTGCCTGTGTCCTGGGCATCATCCAGCCTCCCGTCACCATCAAGAACATCGAGAACGCCATTATTGACAGAGGCTTCGCCGAGGGCTGGGTGAAACCCAGGAGGCCTCGAACCCGCACCGGTAAGAAGGTAGCCGTTGTGGGATCGGGGCCGGCAGGACTGGCGGCAGCCGACCAGCTGAACCAGGCCGGTCATTCCGTCACCGTGTACGAACTCTCCGATCGATTGGGAGGCCTGCTTATGTACGGCATTCCCAATATGAAACTGGAAAAACAGGTAGTGGAGCGCAGGGTGAATCTCTTGAAGGAAGAAGGGATCCGTTTTGTCACCAATACCTGTGTCGGTCAGCGGGAGGACCTGCCGGAGGGGCACATGGTGAGAATCATGGAAAGCAGCCGTTCTGTCAGCTACCTGGATCCCAACCAGCTGCTGGAGGAGAATGACTCACTCCTGTTGGCAACAGGTGCGAGTGCTCCACGGGATTTGTCCATCACGGGTCGAGATCTGAAGGGAATCCACTTTGCGATGGAATTCCTGACCCGCAACACCAAGACCCTTCTTGACTCCGGTTTCGAGGATCAGGCTCACATCTCGGCCAAAGACAAGAAGGTCATCGTGATCGGAGGGGGTGACACCGGCACCGACTGTATTGGCACGGCAGTTCGCCACGGCTGTCAGGGCGTAGTGAATTTTGAACTCCTGGATCGTCCTCCCGAAGAGCGCGGTCCTGACAACCCCTGGCCCGAATGGCCCAGGATTTTTCGTGTCGAGTATGGCCATGAAGAAGTCGTGGCGAAGTTTGGGACCGATCCCAGGGGCTTCTCGATTCTTTCCAGGGAGTTCATTGACGACGGCCATGGGAATGTGGCCGGCATCAAGACGGTCCAGATCGACTGGTCGCGGCCCGGAGATAAGGCCCCGTTCAGTGAAATACCCGGGACCGAGAGGGCGTGGGAGGCTGATCTGGTGTTGCTCGGCCTCGGCTTTCTGGGTCCGGAGAACTCCGTGAGCGAGATGCTGGGCGTTGAATACGACAAACGCTCCAACTACCGGGCTGAATATGGAGACTTCGTGACCAGTGTTCCCGGCGTTTTCGCTGCCGGCGACTGCCGCCGGGGTCAGTCACTGGTGGTCTGGGCCATCAACGAGGGGCGTGCAGCAGCTCGTGCCATCGACAAACACCTGATGGGGAAGAGCCGCCTGCCGGCGCCTTCGCACGGATGAGTTCCACGTTTCACGTTTCACGTTCCACGTCTGGAATCTGCTAAGGTCGGCCCGTGAGATATCTCCCGTTTGGGCTCATCGTTCTGGCCTGCCTCCTGATGCTGGGACACCCTCTCCTGTTCCCCGACCTGGTTCTCTTGCCGGCCGATCTGGTCAAGCACGCCCTGCCTTTTGCTGACGACCCGAATCTCGAGGTTCGAAACCGACTCATCGCCGACGTCATGGAGCAGTTCTATCCCTATTATTCCTTCCTCCGCGAGGAGCTCCGCAAGGGGCGATTGCCGCTCTGGAATCCCTATGTGCTCAACGGTACTCCTTTCCTTGCCACGGCTGTCTCGGCTGTGTTGTCGCCGCTCAACCTCCTCCTCCTGCCCATCTCCCTGGAATCTTCTTATGAGTGGGGAGCCCTCCTGAAGCTGCTTGTGGCGGCTGCGGGAGTTTTTCTATTCCTGCGAAGGATAGGGCTTTCTTCCTGGGGAGCTGCTGCCGGCGGAGCGGCCTATTCCTTCTCCGGTTACCAGATCTTTTTCCTGCTTTATCCAAACACCGCGGTCTCCATGTGCATGGGCTGGGGGTTCTGGGGTGTGGAGGGCCTTCTCCACAGAGCGAGTCGCACGCGTGTCGCCATTCTTGCCGTCATTGTTTGTTTTTCCATCCTTGGAGGCCAGCCGGAATGCTCCCTGCTGGCATTGATGGCCTGGACACTCTACGCGCTGTACCGGAACTGGAGGAGACTCGGGGTTGTGCTGGGTGGATCCCTGCTGGGTGTGATGATGTCGGCCCTGGTCCTGCTGCCGTTTGTCGAGCTGGTTCTCAGCGGGGGCACGCTGGAGCTGAGATCCTGGCCGGGCCGGAATCCCCTGTTCATGGAACTGTGGGAGCTGCCGGCTCTGCTGAGCCCCTATTTTCTGGGCTGTCCTTTCAATGAGCCGGGATCCCTGGATGCTTTTCGTGGGCTTATCTATGTGGGCCTGGTTCCGCTGGCCCTGGCATTCGGCTCTTTTTTCTCCAGGACACACCGGCAGGAGGTCCGATCCCTGTGGGCCGTGGCCGCTGCTGCCTTTGTCATTCTCTTCGGCATTTTCCCTTTCTTCGATCTGTTGACTTCCCTTCCGCTGCTGAAGAACGCAAATCACCTCCACAGTGTCCTGGTTCTGCAGATGGCCCTGGCAGCCCTGGCCGGAATCGGAGTCGAGGTCTTTTCGGGGAAAGAGTCTTCGCTCAGGCAACGCCGCCTGGTTTTCGGGGCCGCGTCCCTTGCGGGCCTGGCAGCCCTGGCCTTGTTCGTGCGGCCTGCCTGGAATCCGGACGCTCTCGCCGGGTCCTACTGCTTCGGTCCATGGCGTTTCTCCTATCCCCTGTATCCTCTCCTCGGGCTGGGCTGTCTGCCTTTCCTCTATGTCCTCAAGCCGCGACGGTTTTCGGCCGGCGCCCTGTGCCTGATTCTGATCACGGGCGTCTTCTTTGGTCGGGACTTCAACCCGGTCGTCTCACGGAACATGCTGGACCGATCCAACGCGATGGTCCAGCAACTGGATCCTCATGGCCACGATCGAATCACCGGAACGGGCGTGGCGACCCTGCTTCCCAACTACGCGATGAGCCTGGGATTACGGGATGTTCGGGGCTACGAATCCCTGGTGGTGAGGCGGGTTCCCTCGTTCTACCAGCCGCTGGCAGGACAGGAGATGGACTTTCATCATTTTATTCTCTCCCTGGACCGGCAGCGTCTTCAGTTGTTGAGGACGATGGGCGTGACCCGGATTCTCTCGCCCGATCGCTACCAACTGGAGGGCCTGACCCTTCTCCGATCCGAGTTCCCTTATATCTACAGGGTCGAAGGTGCCGGGAGAGTTGATCTTGTCCGAGAAGTCACGGTAGTTGCGGACGGTCCCTCGGCTCTCCGCCATGTGCTGACCCGCCAGCCGCCCGGTGGAACCGTTGTGGAAGCCTCCCCCGCGGAGCACCTCTCTCTCCCAGAAAAAGAGGACAGAGCAGAGCAGGAGCCGTCACTGGCGGAAAAGGACAGGGTAGAATGGATCCGGGATTGGCCCGATCTCGTGGAGTTAAGGACAATCACCTCTGCACCTGCACTGCTGGTCCTGCGAGACACCTATTATCGAGGATGGAGAGCCGCTGTCGACGGGGTCGAAGTGCCCATCTGGCGAACGGATTATCTCTTTCGGGGAGTCGAGGTCCCTGCGGGCGAGCACACGGTTCGTTTCGAGTTCCGCCCCCTCAGTTTCCGGATCGGTCTGGTGATTTCGGTGCTGGCGTGGCTGGTTGGATTGGGACTTTTTGTGATCAAGCGGATAAACTAGTCGAAGGAGGGCTCATTTCGTAGTGAAGTCCATGTCCGGGTTGATCAGTTTCCTGCTCCTGACCACGGCCTTCGGCGTCATCGCTGGTGTCCAGAGCCTGCATCTCGACTTTCCTCTGACTGACGGCGCTTATTACTTCGATCGTGCTCATTTGTTTGCGACGTCCGGCATTCGGCCTGATCGAGAGTGGTCTCCTCTGTTCGTGATCGGTTATGGAATTCACCATTGGATGTTCCCTTCTGGACATCCGCTGCTGCTTTACCTGACTCACAGACTGCTGGTCCTTTATGCAGTCGTTCTCCTGTTCTGGGTGCTCTCTCGAAGACTTTTTCCGGAGCCGTTGGCGTTGCTCCTGTCCCTCGGCTTTCTGGGTCACGGGACCCTTCTTTTCGATTACCCGGTCGTACACGTTGCTGGAGTAGGGGTCATTCTGGTGTTGCTGTTGGGAACATTCTCTGCCAGGACCCCCGGAATGCTGCCCATACTGCTGGGGCTCTCCTTTCTGGGGATCTGGGTCCGTCCGGAAAATCTTGCCGTTCTGGCAGTGCTGGGTGTCCTGGTTCTGCAAAAAATCTTGACCCACCGTCGCCAGCTGGGCGGAATACAGGCCTGGGGGACACTGGCGATCTGCTTGCTGATCTCTCTTGCTGTGTCCGCTCTTTCCTACAGAACCCCGGAGTCCAATCGCTCTTTTGAGGCCTTTTCCCAGCGCTTCGGATGGTCAGAGATTCAGGCTTCAGGGGGGTTCACTGAGAAGCGGACACCTGGACTTCGCCCAGCGAGTCGAGGAGGTGTTTGGAGAGGCAGACAGTATCCCCGAGGCTGCGCTGGCAAACCCCCGGGCTTTCCTGGGGCATGTGGCCGGCAATGTTCCCGGCCTGCTCAAGGAATCCTTGTGGGTTTTTTTCCCCGGCCCTGACCGAAATCGGTGGGCCCCGCTTCTCTTCCTGTTACTGCTGTTCGTTTTCCTGCAGCCCGGAACCTCCGTCCCCACTTCGTCACTGTTCTGGGTGATTTCTGGAGCGGGAGGGGTGGCGAGTCTGGCCGTGGGGCTGGTGCTCGACCCATCTCCGCATTACCTTCTGCCGGCGACCCCGTTGTTCATGGTGGTAGGAACACTGCTGCTCAAAAAAGGCAGGGAAGCTCTTCCGGACTGGAAACAGTTTTCCCGGGCCGCGGGACGGCTGCATCTTGGGGTCATCGTTGCAGCCTGTGCGGTCCTGACTTTTTTTCTCATCCCGGGGGGGCCTCACGGGGAGAAGCAGGTGGTGAAACTGTCCGAGGCTCTGGCGGTAGAAGCGCCGGATCTGGGCACGATTCGGGTACAGGCGTTTTCCAGTCTGTCCTACTGTGCTTATCTTCGGGCCAAAGGGCACCCCTGCCAGGAGGTTGCGGTCGAGCCGACCCGAAACGCCACTGAGTTGCCAAGCTTGTTTCATGTGGAGGAGATCAATGCTCTGGTGGTCGATGACTTCTTACGACAGTTCTACAAAGACTCGAACTCTGCAGTCTTGCGAGAGTTCGAGGCGGCACCGCAACGGTTCGGATTCGAGGCCCGGCTGGAGACTGAGGGAGACTTCCTGGGCAAGGCCACGCTGTACGTTCAGGGCGGATCGGTGGATTGACTGCGCGCTCTCGCGCCGTTCCACGTTCCAGGTTCCACGTTCCACGCTGCGAGTTCCGGGATACGTAGCCAGTGTGGGAGCGGCTTCCATGCCGCGAACGGCCCTCAGGCCGCCGAGGGACTGTAACTGACAGAACGGCACGGCGTAAGCGTGCCGTTAGCGGCGCTCAGCCGCCAGGACAGGGTTGACCGTCAACGTGGAACGTGAAACGTGGAACGTGGAACTTCCTAAAGCCCCAGCCCGGGGATGATCCGCCGGGCGTTCCCGTTGTAAAACTTCTCCAGCACCGGCCTGGGGAGTTCCAGACATTCGACTTCCCGGCCGGCCATTTCCACTGTTCCCGAGCCCGCGTAGTACTGGAAATCGCCCCGGTACTGGGCCTCGGCCCGCCGCACGAAGGCCTCAATCTCCTGCTGGGAACGGCCGCCCTCGCGGGGATAAAATCCCAGATCGTAGCCATAGAGGATGCGGTCCTGGTACTTGATGAAGAAATTCCGCACTTTCTCTTTGGGCTGGCGAGTCAGATCCCGGGTGCGGGCGGCAACCTCCACGTGGAAGTTGGGAAAGCGATCCAGCCTTCTGGCCACTTCGTCAACGTCGTGGGAGAGTGACCCGAGGTGGGCCCCGATCACCGTCAGACCCGGGTGTTTTTCTAGAATGCGGTCGCGGGCGGCGATGATTTCCTGGTGGGAGGGAACGCCCTCTTTCGTGTAGAAGTGCCACTCGGGGTGGCTGGAGTAATAGCCGTAGTGAGTGCTGTCGGGGTGGAGGGGCTGCCAGGCTTCGATGGGTTCCGCCAGGTGGGCAATGAGCGGCTTACCACGCTGTCTCAGATGTTCGTAGATGGGGTCGAAAACCGCGTCGTCCGGCATCAGGAAGGATCCGTCGGGCTTCTTCACCTCCATCCCGATTTCCTTCCAGATCTTGACCATGACTGCTCCCGCTTCAAAGGAGCGATCGAGCCAGCTTCTCACCTGGTCGTGGTAGTCCTCCTCAGCACGGCGGGTGACGTCAAAGGTCGAGGCAAGGGCAAAGAGATCGGGGAAGTTGCGGTGGGCGTCCTCCACCAGTTGATCAGCCCGGGGAAGCCATTGAGGGATCGTTCCCCGGACGCAGATGTTGATGATTCGGAGGTTGATCCGTCTCATCATGTCCACGAACTCCGGGACCGGCTCAAGGATGTGAGAGTGCACATCAATCTTGACGATCTCGTCGATCTGAGGCGGCGCAGGCGCAGGATTCGACCCGGCAGCCATGACCTGAGTCACAGCAATCAGCAACACAAATCTCAGTTTTCCCATCCGGTATCACCTTGTTTCATCCCGTGCACAGCCTGAAGCCTCTCCCACTCCTCAGCACACCCGGCACTGGGATGTCTATTAGCCCCCTGGACGTTTTAGAGTCAAGTTTTCACACTTCTTGCGCCAAGAAACCCAAAGTTGGTATTGCATTTTGCGATTTGTTGTGAAATGATGTGACTGAGGGGTCATTCTAGTAATTTGGTCTTTGGGTGTTTTACTTGAGCAGCACTCTTGCTGCGGATCAGAGAGGCAGAGGGCTAGACTACAGATCGGAGAGGCTCCTTTTCTCGGGCAATCCCGCCCGCGACTGCAGGAACCTTGTCGAGGGGCGATCTGTAGTCAGTCCCGAATTTGGGAACGGACTCAGGAGGCGTTGAAAGTAGAGCCCGAAACGTGGATCAGAGGGGGTTCCAGCCATAGTCCAGCGAACCGTCAACCTGTTCTGTGTGCATTTCGAGTCAGCTCGATTCAATCAAGTTTCCCCACCCACGCCCCGTAAGGGGCGGACACTAGAGCCGGGGCTTCCCCGCCCCGGCTTCTCTTTGCCTGTTCCACAGGAAACACGCCTCAGCCCGCCGCAGTGTAGGAGCGGCTTCCATGCTGCGATCAGCGGCCCACATGGAAATGACAAGGGAAACCTGACCCGTTATAAAATCGCGCTGGTCCGCAGGGTTGCCTGATTCAGTGACCAAGGTCTTTCGAATGGCCCCAGATCGGCTCAGGCCGGCGCCAGCGGTAATCCCAGGATGCGGGCTGCCGAGCGCAGGCGGCGATCCAGACTCAAAATGGTGAGCTCCGGGAGGAGGGAGCGAGCAAACAGGGCACAGGACAGATGAAGCGCATCCAGCGTCCGAACGGGCTCGGAAGGAAAAGCCCGGCGGGCCCGGCTAATAACTTCCCCTTGCAGGCGCAAGACGTTCCAATGAGAGGCGGCAAGGTTGAGAGTTGCTCTACGCCGAGCAGCCTCGGCCTCACCAATCTCCGCTAGAGTGACGGCTCGAATCAACACTCGGTCACACTCCACGAGGGTAAGATCCGAGGCAATGATCAGCTCAGCGTTCGAAAGCAGTTCCTGGGTCTTCCTTCCCCGAGGCTCGCCCAGCAACCAGGCCAGTATTGCGCTCGACTCCGCGTACAGTCTCAAGGCTCCTGCCGCTCCTCATCGAGCAATTCTGACAGCCTGCCCTGGGGCAGAACCCTCCGAAGACTCGGGTAAAGCTCTGGCCGGTTCGGTGCCCCCAGGGAAAGCAAGCCTCGCCTGGCCAACTGCGCCAGTGCCGGATCAATACCCTCTTCGAGATCGCCTTCATGGGCCGACCGAAGTTCCGCGACTACCTTTCCCCGGTCTGTAACCATGATTCTCTCTCCGTCCCTGACCTGGCGAAGGTACTCGCTGAGCCGGTTCTTCAGTTCTCGAATCCCAATCGCCTTCATGAGTTCATTGTAGCTACATGAGCCTACATCAATCAAGAACTCTCCTGGATCTCAGCCCCCCAGGGCAGTGAAACCGCCGTTGGACTATCCTTTCGCTTGCTCTTCGAGCAGCTTTAGCAGACTCGCTGTCGTATAGCATTGGATCCCCCTGATCTGCAGGTCGCGGAGGTTAGACCAGAGAGGCAGGCCAAGAAGGCGAGCCAGGGCCAGTGGATGGGCATCGTCAACGTCGCGTGTTTTCAATAGCTCTGTGGCCCAGTCAAAGTGCTCGACGTACGAGTCAGCCGAGTGGACGTCCACAGGCAGGAGGCGCAACTGAAGCCTCACCTCATGTGCGGACAGTTCATACGTTGCTGATAGACGCGGCAAATAGCGCTCCACTTCCAGGACATTGAACTCCGTTACGTGAACTTGGAGGGCGTGATCAGTGAACACTCGAAGTGCCGCCTTGCCGATGATGGTCGAAAGCAGGACGTTGGCATCACCGACCACGGCGGCGATGGGCATTGAAATCCTTTTGAACGTCCCCCTCAGTAACGCCTCTAGATCTGAGTGCCTGATCCAGATAACGTCCCAGAACCCCCGCCAGTTCCCGCCGCAGGTCGTCCGGGATCCGATCCGGCTGGTCGAGTGGCAAATACAGGCCCGAAATCTTGCCGTGGCGAGTAATCAGGACGGGCTCGTCGCCTCCCAATAGCGAAGCCATCTGAGATCGGACCTTGCGGATTCCTGCAATCTTCATGTCGACATGCTCTTGCTCTCAGAATACCTCTGGGCGGAGGAGTGAGTCAACACATGTGTACACACTTGGGTTGTTTTACCGAGAGGGCAGGGCAGTGAAACCGGCCAGGGAGAACTGCAGAGGCAGTAGCGGTGGCGACTGCACAACGGCCCTCAGCCCGCCGGGAACCCGGCCCGTTCGGGCAGGTGACCACGAGATGGACTCATGCTGCTACAATCGTCCCGGAGAAATGACGGACATTCTAGACAGCCTACGATGGTCCAAGGCT
This sequence comes from Acidobacteriota bacterium, assembly GCA_965205345.1. Classification (GTDB taxonomy): domain Bacteria; phylum Acidobacteriota; class UBA6911; order RPQK01; family CBDAPI01; genus CBDAPI01. Next base: position 394,747 of record CBDBGQ010000058.1, read on the forward strand.
GAGAAGAAGATCGCAAGAAGGGCCTTTGACTACGCCTACCGGAAGGAATGCGACGCACTGGTTCAGTCAGTACGAGAAAGAATTGCTGGAATGGTCCGGACGGGTGACTTGTGGGATCTCCACGACTTCCTCACTGACAAGAGAAGAAACATGGATCGAAAATACGATTACCGTTACTCGAAGCTCATCTTTGTCTTCTCAGAGCTGATCAGGGAAGGATGGTTGGAAGAAAGCATGCTGAACGGTCTAGACGAAGACAAAATCGAGCTGATCCGAAAGGTTGCCTGGTTCAGTGATTGAGTTGTTTTGAATGGCCGCCCGATTGGGCTCAGGACGGCGCCAGCGGCCCTCAGGCCGCCAGGCCAGTGAACCCGGCCAGGGGAACTGCAGAGGCAGGAGCGCGAGCGACTGCGCAGCGGCCCTCAGGCCCGCCGGGAAAGGCGACCAGCCAGGCATAAAGTAGGAGGGGCGCTGGTCCACGTGTTCGGGGGCACAGGCCAGGATCCTGCCTACGACCCGGTCTGCAGGTGGCGCAGCCAGGCTGCGCGTACCAGCTCCGCCACGAAACGGTGACCCGCAGGATTCCAGTGACTGTCTTCCGGTGCATAGAGCACCTTGCCGGCGGCGGCCCGGCGCATAGGAACCGTCAGGTCCACGCATTCCAGACCCGACTCCCGACCAAAATCGACGAACCGATCGGCCAGATCCCAGGGTTCCCATTCGGTACATCGGCTGTGAGGCGGGTAGGTGCAATAGTCCCCGTATACACGAAACTTCATGGGGACGAAGAAGACAATCAGCTTGCATCCGTTCTCCCGGCATACCTCGTCGCCCTCGAGCAGTGTCTCCCGGGACGTGGCAAACCGTTTTTCCTCGTATTCGGTGAACTCGAGCTCACCATAATCATAAAAATACATCGAATGCTGCCGGCCAGTTTCGTCCTGAAACCAGCCAACGGTGGAGACAACGTTAGGCACGATCGGGTGAAACAGCCGTCTCAGGAATTGGAAGGAGTAGACCGAGAACGAGGTCTTACGAAAGGGTTGTCGTTTCGATTTCCCAGATTTATCATATCCCCCGTGCTCCTGCAGATAGGTCCTGATACCCTCGAACTCCTCGTCGTTGTAGAGGTCGTTTCCTTCGAAGAAGAACCAAGCAACCATTCTGGGTTTTAGCGGCAACGCATAGCGCCGGAGAACCGTTCCATCTGCATGGCGGTGTTGAGCAGTTTCTCCAACACTCCTCAGTTCCTGCAGCGTTCCGTACCCGGCCCGACCCAGATTGGTCACCGGCAGCCGGGTCAAGTCTTCCAGAGCCGAGGAAACTGTCTCCTCGTCAGAGACGTAGGAGCCCTCGACGTACGAGTCACCGATGAACACCACGTCGGCGCGTGCGGTCTCTCGCGTATTGCGGAAGCCGCGTGAGTCCGTGGTGAAGGTCTGGCGGGTGGGAGAGCGAGCCGGCAGGTTCCAGAGCACCGCCATGTCGCTTCTGGGTTGTCCCTCCCACCTGACATGCGGAGGTCTGCCGAAACCCAGATCGAGATCGGTGGTGAAGATCGCCACGGGACCGGTCCAGTCGCCGGCCAGTTTTCCAAGTAGATACGAATAGTCGAGCAGTCCTGTAAGGGCTGGAAGCTCGAGGATCACGAGGAGAACGCTCAAAACCAGCGTCGTGGAAATAGACCTCAGAAACATGAGCCGGGGCTCCCGGCTCAGGGTGACGACGAGACCCCAGAGGCACAGATAGGTGAGAAGGAGGGCAGCCCCGAAGACAATCCCGGTCAGGTTTGCCGACCAGGGGTGCAGATCCCGGGCCAGCCACGCAGCCGCCCCCCACAACGACAACGGGAGAGCGAAAAGCAGAGGGATGCGTAAAGGCCTTCTTCCAGGATTGGACACGTGGCTACCATAGTTTTTCTGTTACCGATTCAACAGGGAGACGGCTGAAGACCAGGTTAAACTCTTCTCGCAACACGTCACGTCGGGGGTACATCACTTCAAGGGGTAGAGTTCCCACGCCTGCACGGAGTTTGCGTCGGTGGCAAAGCGAGCCTTATATGCTTGCTCACCGGGTCCCATGTCAAATGTGTGCGCCTCTTCGTCGATTGCCGCCAGCATTGTCTGGCGCATAAGCACTTCGCCTGGCGACATCCGGGCCAATTCGATTTCGAAAGAGGGTCGATACCACTGGTACCGACCCTTGAAACAGAATCCAAAGTGAAAGGCGACGGGTCGTCCGTCCCACCCAATGCGGGTAAAGCGGAGCCAGCCTTGGTCCGCTCCAACGCAAGTTAGTCGTTCAAAGAACTCGCGTCGCGGCTTCCTAAGAAAACCGCTCTGCTTGGATTTCGCGGCCCAGCGACCGATGTGCTGATCGAAGAACTCAGGGAGTTGTGACAAAACTGTCCGGCGGTCGCGAAGATGCAGAACCTCAAGGGATCCAGCCCGTCGAAAACCTCTTTCGTGCCGAAGCAAACTCTTCTTTCTCGTTTTGGTGAGGGCTAGCTCGGGCCGGGCGAGATCTAGTGACGGAGAAGGGAGACTCCACATCTGATGGATCGAAAGCCCCAGCCGTGGGGCTGCGTCCTGGAGGAACTGTCGAGTACGGGATTTCTCTGGAACCCAGTAGAATTGAAACCCCTGGAAGTCGGGCACGTGATCGCGAGCGGCTTGGAGTAAAGCATCGAGAACCTCGGGCTGGCTGATGTCTCCGAGGAAGTCAAGGTAGTAGGCTTGAAATCCTGAGCCAACGAAGAACACCATGCCTGCCTCTGAGCAGAACGGCGCAAGGGCAACCACCTCGTTATCGACCTCAGCCGCTATCAGCAGCAAATCACCTCCACCAAGGGTTTCCCCCCATGCCCGCATCCAGTCCTGCGTCAAAAAAACCTCATCGGTATCTCCTCGTTGAAGGAGGCGCGCCCACTTCTCTCGGCCCAAGGAGCGATCGTCGAACCCTGAAAGAAGTCGCGTCTCTACGCGATCTCGGGTGCTTCCGGCCGGCATGGTCATTGACTCTTCTCTCAAGAGATTATCTTCACTCGTTCGCACAGACCCCAAAAGATCCGTGCGCGAGCTCAATCGACAATTCTGTATCGGGGCCATGGGGATTCGCGGAATAAGAAACCGGTTGTTGATTGGCGTACGCGCGACTCCTGTCCCGTATAGGAACGCCGCCGCATATCCCGCTCGCTCAAGCTCTGCACACGTTCGAAACTGATCTGTCCCAGGATCCCCACATGGAAATGCCAGACATTCGACCGATTTCCCGAGACCGTTTTCCAGCGTCTGCTTGGATAGGAGAATATCTTGCCATTGTTTAGAGCTCGACAGCTCGGAAAATCGACGATGTGTAACGCCGTGTGACTGGACCGAGACGTGGGCACTCTCCAGCGCCCTCAGATCATCCCAATCACAGATTGGCTCGTCGGGCTCGATCCCTGAATCAAACGTATTCATCTGCCCTATGTAATGTGTGGGCACAAACACTACTGCTGGATGTCCGAAGCGCTTAAGCCAGGGCGCCGCTGTTGTGAGCATAGACTTGTAGCCGTCGTCGAAGGTCAGCAGAACAGCCTTCGAAGGAAGGAATTTCGAATCTTCCAGGCTCTGCAACATGGTGCGGAGATTAACAATCTCCCAACCGTCGTCTCTTAAGTATTTGAGCTGTTTGACGAATATCTTCTCAGGAACGTAAAACCACGTGTGCCAGCCGTCAGGTGGCGGATCACCAATCTTGTGGTAGGACAGAATCGCAAGTTGCCGTCGGTCGCTGTCGCGAGTATTGCGATCTCGACTTGTCATGTCGAACCCTCATGCGTCACAATGCCCGCTCCAATACCCGGCTAACGACCTTCTTCGCATCGAAGAATTCCTCTGCCAACTTCCGCGCTTGTGTAGAGTGCTTTTCGTAGTCGGACGCGACCACATCAATGGCTTTAGCAGCGCCTGCCAAGTCCTTGAATCGGAATAGTCCTTCGGCATCGGGAAGAAACCGGAACGTGTCAACAACTTTGAGACACTTTGGTGAATAAATTACTGTAGTTTCATCTCAAAAGTTCTCCTTTTCGGGAGGGTTGATCCAGACCGCCTCGGGAAGAGGAGGAGGAACGGGTTTGCCGTTGGGAAATCTCTCCGGGAAGAGTGCATGGGCGGCCTCCAATGTTTGGGATCGATCGCGACGGGTGGTGATGGCGGTGAGGTAGTGCACATCCGCGGGAGTGTGCAGGCCGATACCCGAATGGCGATGGTCGCGGTTATACCAATCGAAGAAATCCCGACAGAAGTCTCTGGCTTGCTGAATGGTGCCGAAACGAGCCGGGAATTCGGGACGGTACTTGAGGGTCTTGAATTGGGATTCCGAGTAGGGATTGTCGTCACAGACATGAGGCCGAGAGTGAGACTTGGTGACTCCCAGATCGGCCAGTAGCAAGGCCAGTGCTTTGGAACTCATCGACGAGCCACGATCGGCATGCAGGGTGAGACCACCCGCTACGATCTCCTGCTTGGAGTAGCTCTGGGCGATCAAGACCTTGGCCAGGCGGGAGCTTTCCTGGGTGGCCACCATCCAGCCCACCACATAGCGGCTGAAGATGTCCAGGATCACGTAGAGGTAGTAATAGCTCCATTTGACGGGCCCCTTCAGCTTGGTGATGTCCCACGACCAGCATTGGTTCGGGCCGGTGGCCAGAAGTTCCGGCTTGGAGTATTGGGGATGGCGGCGCTGGCGACGGCGTTCTCTAACTTCCAGACGTTTGGCCAGAATGCGGTACATGGTTCGAATCGAGCACAAGTATCGCCCTTCGTCCAGCAGCTCCGCCCATACGGCGGCAGGAGCTTTGTCGATAAACTGTCGGCTGTGCAGGACCTCCACAACGGCTTCCCTTTCGGGCGGGCTCAAGGCGCGTGGGGATGCGGCCCGAGGCCGAGGATCCAGCGCCGGCCGTTCGCGCCGAAGTTTCTCCCGATACAGACTCGATGGCGGCAGATCCAGAGCCTGACAGCCGGCACGGACTCCGTGGGATTGTGAGAATCGCAAAGCTTCGTCCATCAGCTCTCGTCTCCGTTCTCTTCGCTGCTCGCCAGAGAGATTCCCAACAGTTGCGAGACTTTTTTTTGGAGATCCAGCATGGCTTCAAACTTCTCGAGCTTGCGTTTCAGCTTCCGATTCTCAGCCTCCACTTGCCTCAGTTGATGATCCAGAGGATTGACCGGCTTTGCCTTTCGTCCCCGCTTGCGAGGGGTCAATGCCTGCAGCGTTCCGTGCTCGCGTTGGCGTCGCCAGGTCTGCAGATTCGACCAGTAAAGTCCTTCTCGGCGCAGTAATGCTCCCACTTCGCCCGACTCTTCGCAGCCATCGGCCTGCTCCAGGACCCGGAGCTTATAGCGGGCTGAAAACCGGCGACGGGTTGCCTTGGCAGGAACTTCCGGGTCGGGTCGCGGCAACGCCTTCTCGGGCTCGGTCCGTCCCGCAGCGATTTTGGAGACCTCTCCCCTCCGCTCCGAGGTTTCCAAAATCCTCAGTTTCTTGTCGCTTCTGTTTTCTATCATTCTGTAATCCAGCTTCTCGCCCTCTACTCTAATTTAGCCGGGAAGAAGTGTCTCACCATTATTGGCACAGAGGGAACCTACTCGGCCCGGTGTGCTGCACGACGGCCGGCCTTCCACTTGCTAGATAGCATAGCGTTCTATCGCTGACCCAGGCGTTTTGTAATCGTATACAAGATGGCTTGGCGCAGCTAAACTCGGCACGTGAGCCACGAATGTAATTTTGGTAATCCCAGGGAGTAGAAGCGACATCAACCGCATCACGAACCCTCCAGCCTTTGCTCAAAAGAAATTCTCGCTCTTCAACATCTCCGGGTTCTAGACGGAGAGCCAACTCGAGCGGTTGGATCGTGTATCTCGGCAGTTCGAGAAATGGGAAGAACCCACTCCGCTTATCGTTCTGACAGCCACCCTCTTTATCCTCGAACCACTCCTCTGCGTACCAGTGTGACACTGTGGTGAAAGGTGCTTCGACAGGTGCGATTTCCACAACTGGCCACCAATCCAGAGCCACGCACGGTGGAGCGAAATGCCACTCCAGACCGAGGTCGGGATAACGTCCACCCGCCTCTGTCCCACCGTTTCTCCAATTGTGAAGTACACGTCATGAGGCTCGACGTCGATCTGTTTAGTGGCCATCCACATCTGCAGGAGGCCAGGATCGATGCCCTCTGTGCCAATAATGGTGAGACACTTCTTCCCGGCTAAATTAGAGTAGAGGGCGAGAAGCTGGATTACAGAATGATAGAAAACAGAAGCGACAAGAAACTGAGGATTTTGGAAACCTCGGAGCGGAGGGGAGAGGTCTCCAAAATCGCTGCGGGACGGACCGAGCCCGAGAAGGCGTTGCCGCGACCCGACCCGGAAGTTCCTGCCAAGGCAACCCGTCGCCGGTTTTCAGCCCGCTATAAGCTCCGGGTCCTGGAGCAGGCCGATGGCTGCGAAGAGTCGGGCGAAGTGGGAGCATTACTGCGCCGAGAAGGACTTTACTGGTCGAATCTGCAGACCTGGCGACGCCAACGCGAGCACGGAACGCTGCAGGCATTGACCCCTCGCAAGCGGGGACGAAAGGCAAAGCCGGTCAATCCTCTGGATCATCAACTGAGGCAAGTGGAGGCTGAGAATCGGAAGCTGAAACGCAAGCTCGAGAAGTTTGAAGCCATGCTGGATCTCCAAAAAAAAGTCTCGCAACTGTTGGGAATCTCTCTGGCGAGCAGCGAAGAGAACGGAGACGAGAGCTGATGGACGAAGCTTTGCGATTCTCACAATCCCACGGAGTCCGTGCCGGCTGTCAGGCTCTGGATCTGCCGCCATCGAGTCTGTATCGGGAGAAACTTCGGCGCGAACGGCCGGCGCTGGATCCTCGGCCTCGGGCCGCATCCCCACGCGCCTTGAGCCCACCCGAAAGGGAAGCCGTTGTGGAGGTCCTGCACAGCCGACAGTTTATCGACAAAGCTCCTGCCGCCGTATGGGCGGAGCTGCTGGACGAAGGGCGATACTTGTGCTCGATTCGAACCATGTACCGCATTCTGGCCAAACGTCTGGAAGTTAGAGAACGCCGTCGCCAGCGCCGCCATCCCCAATACTCCAAGCCGGAACTTCTGGCCACCGGCCCGAACCAATGCTGGTCGTGGGACATCACCAAGCTGAAGGGGCCCGTCAAATGGAGCTATTACTACCTCTACGTGATCCTGGACATCTTCAGCCGCTATGTGGTGGGCTGGATGGTGGCCACCCAGGAAAGCTCCCGCCTGGCCAAGGTCTTGATCGCCCAGAGCTACTCCAAGCAGGAGATCGTAGCGGGTGGTCTCACCCTGCATGCCGATCGTGGCTCGTCGATGAGTTCCAAAGCACTGGCCTTGCTACTGGCCGATCTGGGAGTCACCAAGTCTCACTCTCGGCCTCATGTCTGTGACGACAATCCCTACTCGGAATCCCAATTCAAGACCCTCAAGTACCGTCCCGAATTCCCGGCTCGTTTCGGCACCATTCAGCAAGCCAGAGACTTCTGTCGGGATTTCTTCGATTGGTATAACCGCGACCATCGCCATTCGGGTATCGGCCTGCACACTCCCGCGGATGTGCACTACCTCACCGCCATCACCACCCGTCGCGATCGATCCCAAACATTGGAGGCCGCCCATGCACTCTTCCCGGAGAGATTTCCCAACGGCAAACCCG